>JAXGNR010000030.1:0-2299 GCA_040767965.1 Atribacterota bacterium | reverse complement strand
GGATGCCCTTCAGTTGTGGCTTCATAGACACATTAAAAAGCAGTATCAGCGTAATACGAAACTGGCCTATTATGACCTGACCAATTATTACTTTGAAATCGATGAAGAAGATGAAATACGTAAAAGGGGAATTTCTAAAGAACACCGTCCGAACCCCATTTTACAGATGGGATTATTTATGGATATCGATGGTATTCCCATTACCTACAAGCTTTTCCCCGGAAACACTCCAGATAAAATTACCTTCATTCCTATGTTAGGAAAAATTCAGCACGACTACTCTCTAGGGAGAATTATCGTGGTTGCCGACAGGGGTATAACCGCAGGTGACAATATCTGGTACACCCTCTCAGCCAAAAATGGTTATGTATTTAGCTACTCTGTGCGTGCTGCTGATAAAAAGTTTAAGGATTATGTTCTTGCTGAAAGGGGATATAGGGATATAGGGGATAATTTCAAGATAAAATCAAGACTGTATCCAAGAGAAATAAGGGTTAGTACCACAGATGGGAAAAAGATAAAAAAGATAGTAGATGAAAAACAGGTTATCTTCTACAGTAGCAAACATGCAGCTAAGGCAAAAAGAGATCGCACAGCAGCACTACAAAAAGCAAGAGATTTGATTAAAAATCCGGCAAGGTACCATAAATCCACAGCACATGGTGCTGCTAAATATATAAAAAATCTTACCTTTGATTCCAAAACAGGTGAAATACTAGAACAGGTGGGACAGTCTCTAATCTTCGATGAAGAAAGGCTAAGAGAAGAAGAAAGACTTGATGGATACTATGCGATCATTACAAGTGAATACAAAGAGCCTGCTGAAAAAATTATTGAAATCTACCGGGGTCTCTGGAGGATAGAAGAGGCCTTCAAAATTACCAAAAGCAATTTTGAGACCAGACCGGTGTACTTGTCATTACAAAAACATATAGAATCCCATTTTCTCATCTGTTTTATAGCACTTGTGATTGCGAGAATATTAGCGATCAAGCTGGAGGGGAAGTATTCTGTCACAACTATGATAGAAAGCCTGAGAAAGGCATCATGCTCTCACATACAGGAAAACTACTTTCTGTTTGATTATTATGATGATGTTCTATCTGATATTGGTAAGAAATTAAAGATAGACTTTGGAAAAAAATGTATACGGCTTGGGGAAATAAAAAAAATCTTAGCTGAAGTCAAAAAAAGATAGATATCACTACAACTTCCTGACAAAAGGAAACAGCCTATAAACCGCTAAGGGTAAGCACTTAAGGCTGTTTTTATTCATTATTGCTGCAAAAGTCAGGATATAATAGTACATTTGTCAATAAAGTATACTAAAAGATTATATTTTTATATATTATATATTCTTTTATTTATATTAAAGTATCTTAATATATTTATATTAAAGTATCTTAATTCTATTTACTCTTTATTTTTTTCAACAAAATATTTAGTATCAATTCTGATTATTATTTCATTTATTGTAGTATTATTACCAATATTCTTATTTACTAAATTTAAAAATTCTCCTTTTCTAATTCTTAATTCATTCGCCCATACATGGTTTTTAACCCTGATAAACAGGGTGTTATCCTGAATTTTAATAGGCCTGGTATTTCCCTAATTTTGCAGTAAGTTTTACCACCCACTAACCCGAAACTATTTAATTAATTGATGATTTCGGGTATTTTTATTTTATTTTAATGTCTTAATATGGTAGTATTATGTAGCATAATATGATATAATTTAAATTGAGACAGCTATTATTAAAGAAAGGGAAACCCCTTATGTATTTAAAAAAAGTTAAAAATAAAGAAACCGGAAGAATTTATTTATCTATTGTGCAAAGCTATCGTGATAGTAGCAGCAAATATCCTAAAAGTACTACTATAAAATCCCTTGGCTATCTTGATGAGCTTGAAAAGAAATATGATGACCCTATTGCCTATTTCAATAAACAAATCACTCAGATGAATGAGCAAAATGCTATTAACAACTTACCGGTAACTTTTAGTATTGGTAAGGATGAACGCATTTCTGCTGATTCTACCAACCGTAAAAACTTCGGTTATACGGCCTTGAACAAAATTTATCATGAGCTTGAAATTGATAAATTCCTAAGAAACTCTCAACGTCATCTAAAAAAAGATTATGATGCCAATGCCATTATGAAACTATTGGTATTCTCACGTCTACTTTATCCTGCCTCCAAGAAAAAAACTTATGAAAACAAAGGCAGGTTTTTTGAAAGATCAAACTTTTCACTAGATGATGTATACCGATCCCTTTTGCTGTTTTACAAATACAG
>JAXGNR010000029.1:0-2326 GCA_040767965.1 Atribacterota bacterium | reverse complement strand
AATAGCAGGTGGAGCTAAAAAAATAGCAGCAGTAGATATATCTGAATTTATGATAGAGATTTTGAAAGAAAAAATTCAGACTAATGGCTATCCTTTAAATTTAATTGAAACAAAAGTGGCTGATGCTGAAAATCTTCCTTTTGAGGATAATCTTTTTGATCTTATTTTGTCCAGCATGGTATTTGGTCTTGTGCCAAACCAGGGGAGAATGCTTAGAGAAATGGCCAGATTGGCTAAGCCGGGAGGTATTATTGCTTTAGCAACTCATGGTCCCAAACACTATCTGGAATTTATCAAAACAATAGTTGATATTGTTCCAAAAAAATATATTCTCGGTTATAGGGTAGCTTTTTGGCCTAGAACTTGTTCACAAATGATTGAATTTTATCAAAACGAAGAGTTGACAGAAATAATAACAAAACAATCAACCTGGGAAGACTGCCACAGGAATGGATCTGAAATGTTTAATTTTACAGCATCTTCATCTGCTAATTTTTGGTCAGCCTCAATTCCAGTTAAAGATTTGCCTGTTATTATGGAAAAAATAAAAAAATATTTTCAGGAAAATAATGTTAATAAACTGACTCTTAATGTTGTATATGCTTATGGTAAAAAAAGAAATAATTCTTACTAGAAACTAGAAAATTTTGATCTACTCCTTGAAATTTTTTACAAAAGAGGTTTTGTTTTATGACAAAGAAAAGGTGGGATTTTTTAATTATTGGCTCTGGTGCCGGAGGATCAACTATAGCAAAAGAGCTGAGCAGGGAAGGTCATTCAGTATTTATTCTGGAAAAAGGTAACTATGAAAAAAAATTGGGTTCATTTCAGGATTCCCTTCGATTCTATGATGTAAACAGATTAACCAAAATTCCTAAAAAATCAAAAGAAGGTGTTATTATCTGGAGGACTATTATGGCTGGAGGATCTACTGTGGTTTCTTGCGGAAATGGGACTCGTTGTTTACAAAAAGAACTTCTGGATATGGGATTAGATCTGGAAGATGAGTTTATTGAAACTGAAAAAGAAATGAATATCAATCCTTTTCCTGAAAAATATTTAACAACAGGGTCAAATAGTATAATGAAAGCAGCAAAAACTTTAGGCTATAAGATGCAACCAATGCTGAAATTTGTTGATCCTGAAAAATGCAAAAAATGTGGCCAATGTTCTTTTGGTTGTACTAAAGATGCTAAATGGACAGCTTTAAATTATCTGGATCAAGCATTAGAACATGGGGCTAAAATTGAATATAATGTTTCAGCAGAACAGGTTCTTTCAAAGAATGGTAAAGCGACAGGAGTAAGGGCAATAGGGCAAAACGGAAGTAAAGATTATTTTGCCGATATAATTATTCTGACCGCTGGCGGTTTAGGTTCGCCGATTATACTGCAAAATTCTGGAATTCTAAAAGCGGGATCAGGGCTCTTTGTCGATTTGTTCATTAATACTTATGGAGTTACTTCCAATATTAGTCAAAAAGATGAACCTGCTATGACCTTAATTTGCAGTGAATTTCATGAAAAACAGGGTTTTATTTTATCAACATATATAAATGTTAATCCGATGGTCAGGCTCATAGAGCTGGGAGCCAAAGGACTTACTTTACCTATAAACCGGCTGATTGGAATAATGAACAAAACTAGTGACGAAGCTAATGGCCATGTTTATCCAAATAGTACAATTTCTAAACCAATTACCGAAAAGGATCGGCAAAGATTAAAGAAAGGATCAGCTATTGCAAAAGAGATTTTAATAAAAGCCGGGGCTAAACCAGATTCGATATTATTTTCTAAAATTCAGGGAGCTCATCCTGGAGGAACAGCAGCAATTGGTAAAATTGTTGATAATAATTTACAGACAGAGATTAAAAATCTTTATGTTTGTGATGCTAGTGTTTTACCAAAGTCTCCAGGCATGCCTCCGATTCTAACTATTTGCACCTTAGCCAAAAAATTAGCAAAAAATTTGCTATTAAGCTAAAATTGTATAGCTTTAATTAAAC
Source organism: Atribacterota bacterium (assembly GCA_040767965.1). Taxonomy (GTDB): domain Bacteria; phylum Atribacterota; class Phoenicimicrobiia; order Phoenicimicrobiales; family Stramentimicrobiaceae; genus JAXGNR01. Next base: position 321 of record JAXGNR010000029.1, on the reverse strand, counting down.
AGGATCTTATGAAAAAAAAGATAGAGATAACCAAAAAATTAATTGAAGATAATTTGAATTTATTCAGATGTCCAGTCTGTAGACAGAAGATGCTATTGCAAGAAAAATCTCTAATTTGCACAACAGGCCACTGTTTTGATCTATCCAGAAATGGCTATATTAATCTGTTAAAAAATACTGTTCATTCAAAATATAATAATGATTTATTCACTGCCAGGAAAACTGTTCTCCAGAATGGATTTTTTGAAAAATTAATAACTGAGATTGGTAATTTTATGTTGCAAACAGAGAACATTATACAAAATCAAGATTTAAAAATAT
>JAXGNR010000028.1:0-2605 GCA_040767965.1 Atribacterota bacterium | reverse complement strand
GAAACATGGATTGAGCGAAACAAGGAAAAAGCAAGCGAGTGATGCTTCATCTGAAATGTCCGGACGGTCGAGGAGGACGGACATTTCAGATGAGTTAATGATTGTTCGGGAACTGTTATTATCGGGGGGTATTTCATGTCAGATTTAGTCCAGTTCGTTTTAGATACTTTTCCGGGGTCAAAGATAGTCGAGACAACAGCCGTGCCGGCTCCACGGGCAAGCAGGGCACGGCGAAAAAGTCTCGACTTTTCCAATGAGAATTTTGATCGGGAAACAAAAGAAAAAAGTGGAAAGCCTTATGGCCTTGCTACTGGGGGTAATAATTGGTTAGAGGATCATAGATTATCAGAATTTATTAAATTTGGCTTAATTGACCAAAAGAATATTGTTAATGATTTTAGAAACATGCTGATTCGTGTTGATGGTTTGAGGTCGCCCCTTTTGATGAGTAACAAGGGGGAATTAAAAACCTTCCCGACTAAATCGCGCTGGAATAGTGAATATAATTATAGTTGGATTGTTGGTCAGCGTGCTTTGGACGAGGTAAAAGGATTAAAAAAGATGACTCACTTAATCCTTACTTTTGATCCTGACATTGTTGAACAGATTGTTCCTAATTGGTGGTTATTTGGTATTGAAGCTTATCTTGCTGTGGTTGGCGGCTTTTTTGTTTCTGATTTCTTGCGTAAATTAAGAGTGCATAAAAAGAAGCATGGTGAGCCGAATAATTTTATTACATGGGTGATGGAATTTACCGAAAAGGGAATGCCTCATTTTCATTTGTTGTTTTATGGTTCATGGGTGGCTAGCATTGAGGATTTAAGCAAGTTCTGGCCTTATTCTCAGCCTCAGGGAATTCGATTTGGTAAGCCTATACGCCATCAGGATAACGGCGCTGTCCTTGCGAGTTATTTGACTCGATATATTACAAAGTCTTTATCTCTTATTGGTGAGTTTGATAAAAAAATAAAAGATAAGATGGAATTGATAAGGGCTTTATTGTGGCTTTTTAAAAAGCGGCTTTACAATATGCGGCATAAAATAAGAAATTCTGACGGTGAATATACACTAGGAATCGGGCGAGAGCATTTTATTAATCCTGTGAAATGGGCGAGATATATACCGCCTTTTGAAATATTAGACGCTAGTTTTGAGAGAGAGTATGAAGGGTTTAAGAATAGTTACCAATATCCATAACAAATGTATTATATAAAATTGATTGATAAATAATATCATCAACAAAAACAAGCTATTATTAGCTTGACTTTTTTAGAAAGAAGTATTTTATATTTACAACATTGGTGAAAAGTATATTTTTCTCAAAGGAAACTAAGTCTAACTTTAATTATTGAGGTGTAAAATGAATGACGAAAATTCAAAAAAAGTGTTGATAATATACAGCAGAGCTCAAGATTTTAAAATTGTTCCAGCAACAGGTGTATGGGGTGGTTTATCTCCTCAAGGTGAAGTTATATGTAATTTCTTTTTGGAGCAACCAATGCAGCCAGATAAAATGGAGGTAACAATTGATAATAGAGGGAAAGCTATAAAAGAAGAAGTTATAAACAAAAACACAGAGCCACTTTTTAGTCGTGAATTGCAGGTTGGAGTTGTTATGAGACCTGATATCGCTGCAAGAGTTGGTGAGTGGCTTATTGAGCAGTCGAAGAGATCATTGCCACCAAAAGATTCTGAGAAACATTAATTAAGGTAAAATGATGTATTTAGAACCTTCCAGTGAAGCTAAGATTAATGATTCTTTGTATCGTCATATAGAATATGAGGGTAGTAAAGAAGAGAGAATTTATGTAGGCGAAACTGATTCGTTCGCGTTCGGTTGGCTATATATGAAGCAAGACAGAGAGATATTGGTTAAAATATTTGCGAATCTTTGGAAAACTTTGTTGTATAATAAAGAATACGTATCCTTTTTACTAGGCACTTACACAGAAGAAGAATTTATGCGCATTGCTGATGAATTTGCTAGTGTGTTGCAAAATGATATTAGCGATGAAGTATTACATATAACAACGCACATTTATTTTAATGAAGTAGTTAAAAATTTAAGATCATCGAGTGATTATCTAAATAAAAAAATCCAGAATTTAACTTCAGCTGATTTATCAGTAATCTTAAATATAGATAGTGCTGTTGTAGATAAACAAATGCTTCAATTAGGTTATACGCCTGATGATTCTGAAAGTGAATAGTAATGGTCATCCTAAATGAGGTTCCTGCGGCTATTGAAGGAAATCGAATATTAATTGCTGGACTAAAAATACAACCTTCAGTTGCAATCCCCCAAAAAATAAAATCAAAAGCTGGTGAAATAAAAGTATTCTCTCTCACGGTTGAACGAAGAGGTGAAGGCACTATCGAAGAGGAATATAATCCACCCAAGAAAGAAGATGAGAAGCATAGGGAATACTCTTTGGTTAAAAGAGGTGATAAAATAGAAGGAAAATCTCTGTGGGGATTTTCAACGTCTCCACTGCGTAATGGTGATATCAGGTGCGGGGACAGTGGGCGAAGTGGTGCACATACAGGTCAGCAAACAACATTGCGGGGTAAATGTTGTTATTTAGAACTAATAAATGGGTGGCGG
>JAXGNR010000027.1:0-3051 GCA_040767965.1 Atribacterota bacterium | reverse complement strand
AAGCATGAGGGGATTCTATGCTGTGTAGATATATAACTTTGTCTTGCTCTAAGACTGCCAGATTGACCATTTCTCTGTATTCCTTTGCCAGATTTTCCATATGTGGAATTATCTCTGGTATGTGAAGCCTTTCATTCATGGCTATTCCAATTTTTGAGAACTTATAAGTTAGGTAATATTTTCGATTTTCTCTATTATGCCCAACATAACCAATAGACCGCAATGTACCCAATAACCGATAAATTGTGCCTTTGGGTAATTGTGTTTCTTTCATCAGTTCTGTAATGGAATACTCCATTTTGCCTTTAGCCAATATTTCGATAATTGTAAAAGCTAACCTGACAGAGCGTACAGGATATTTAAAAGAATTGTTATTATTGAAATGTTCCATTATTTAAACCTTTGGTTTCATATAATAAACTATTTTATTATAACATAGATTAAATAATTTGTCTTATAAGCTACAATTCAAAGCATGTTTCAAATTTATAGTATAAGATATTTCAAATATTCAAAGAAGGATAATATAATAATAAAGCTCCCATTCTTTTGTTGGGAGCTTTATTATTATATTAAATCTATTTTTAAATATAATTTACTATTTACATAAATTATCTATCCAGGCAAAAAGCTCATCTAAGTCATAGTCTCCTCCATGACCTTGACCCCAAGGCATAAAGAAGTCTACTTCAAAACCGCTGTTTTCCAGTTTGGTTGCCAAAATTACCGGGATAGGCATTGCAGTATCTCTATCTACTGCTCCGTGACGAATACGCCAATTTTGGGTTGTGTCAGCATTTTCATCATCAATGTAGTACATTGGATTCATCATCTTAATCAGTTTGACAGCTGCAAGAGAAGCACAAGCAGTACTGTTTTCATAACTAAATCGGGTAAAATGTTGTGTTCCTACAATTTCAGTGCCAAACTCAATATTTTCCCAGGTAGATGCATCCAGTGAATCAAAGGCAGGGGGTTGTTTCATTCTGGTGGCATGTTGTAAAAATGAATCCAAATCAATATCTACTACTATTTCACCTATTATTGTTATGAAATCATGTTCAGACAGGTTCACACCATCTTCTAAAGCCTTTTGTGCTGAGTCAATAACAAAAGATTTTACATATTCTCTAAAGGTACCATTACCGTGTTCATCCAGCGTTAATGGAGTCCCATCTGGTTTATGTAAACCAAGGCTATTAAGATATGAAGGGAATAATTCTTTTAATTCATTAGAAAGGTCAATTTGTTCGTCTGTTAAGTCACCTTCATTCATCCAGACATAATGGTGAACTTTATTAAATAACCACTCATAAGCAATATCAGAGTTTTCCAGATTAGTGATAGGGCAGTAGCATGAGGCCGCAAAAATATCATCACTTGCTTCTGCAGCACCAACTTCATCTAAGAATGGGTCATAATCCGGATGGTTAGCAGTGGCTCCTAATAAAGAAGACATGGCTCCACCAGCGCTAGTACCATTAGATATAATTTTAGCAGCATCACCAGGTATTACTTCATCATTAAAGCGAACATATCGAACTGCTGCCTTTAAATCTATAATACCAGCTGGTGCCTTACCATAGGCTCGACCGTCTTCAAACTCATTTGTCTTTCCTCGTGCACCAGGAGCTGCTACTACATAACCTTTAGTCAAAGCTAAAAATTCAGAGTTAGGTTTTTCACCATCTCTATCTGTTCCAGGGCTTCCCGGATCTCCAGGGTTATAACCACCTACATGATTTGGAAAAAATATCGGCGCAGTATCTGCGGTATAACCATTGATAGTACCACCATTAAAATATTCTTCCGGTACATATACATTTAAGGATTGATAATAAGTATCAACTGGGTTTGCTACATAGACAATACCTTCTACAGCACGATAATTTATAGTGTGGCTACCTATGGTTAAAGTTTCCTGGGTAAAACTTTTTGTGTCAAATTCCAAACTTTCTACTGAAGTACTTTCTTGAGCTGAAATAGGGCTAAGCATTAGCAGAGATACAATAACTATAACAACAAATTTTAAGGTCAGTTTTGATATTTTTTTCTTTTCCATTAATAAACTCTCCTTCCTTTCTTTTAACAATCAAATATTCAATATCCATTAAAAAACATATTTTATTTTTAGTTAATAAAAATTAAATTATTTAATTAGTCTCTTATATTATATACCCCTCTATCATCCCTTTCCGCATATTAAAATTTTGATAAGTCAACAAGCTAACAAGATACTGTGTCAAAAGTCAACTCACAAACTCTCCCAAAAGACACATTATTTAATTTTTCTTAATATTATTTTATCCTGGCACATACTCTGTCTTATTCTCATAGACAGAATGTGCTACCAAAAGCAATTTACGCATGGCAGCGATAACAGCCACCTTTTTCGGTTTATGATTATTGAGTAAACGCTGATAGAATAAAGCGATTTTCTGATTATTCTTTATAGCACACAGTGTAGGTAAGTATAACATCTTCCGGATATGCCGGTTGCCGTTTTTGCTGATCTTGATCTTACCCTTCACCGAACTACCTGACTCTTTATAGATGGGATCCAGTCCCACAAGGGCGGTAATCTGTGCCCTGTTGGTACCTTGATAATGACGAAATAGAAAAAGCAGGCTAAATGCCAGTTTTTCTCCGATGCCGGAGATTCTCATAAGTCTTTGGTAATCTTCGGCCAATCCGGGATGTTCCTGGATATAGGATTTGATGTCAGAAAGAAGCTTGGCTTCTAATTGGCGTTTTCTTAAGAGCTCTTTTTCTAGAAGTTTACGCAGGGTCTTATCCATGACACTCTCTAAGTGATTGGAGATTGCTGTTCTTTGTGCCTGGATAAACTGATAGCTGGTTAGGTAACTGGAGAGCATCTTAACGTCTTGGTCAATTATCGGTACTTGTATCCTCTCTTTAGGTATCAGGCTCTGATAAAGCCAGATGACCCGGGCATCAATTTTGTCGGTCTTGGAGCGTACTCCCAAGGACTTGGCAAAATTATGGCTTTGTTTGGGATTTAGGATATAGGTCTTGATCTGATGAGTAGTA
>JAXGNR010000026.1:0-3522 GCA_040767965.1 Atribacterota bacterium | reverse complement strand
ATATAGAACATGTATTTTCTGTCGTTGATAAAAATGGAAAAGTCGTTCTGCTTAAAGATAATAAGCCGATTTATATAGTCTTAAAATATGATGAAAACCATTTAAGTGATGCAGGAATTGGCATGCAAGAGATGCCGAACTATACACTTCATGAAGCCATGAGAATTGTTTTATCTGAGGCAGAAAACAAGACGATGCATGCAGCTGAACTTGCCGATGAGATATATAGGCGCAGGCTGTATTTAAAAAAAGATGGCAGTAAAGCGCAATATACACAGATAAGGGCAAGGTGTGGGCATTATCCGGATATGTTTGAAGCTCTTCCGGGTAATATTATCAGGCTGAAGCAATCATAATTTTGAAAGAAAAAAGAGTAGGGGGATATTTTTATGGAAAACGAAATTAAGTTGTTGTCAATTAATGAAATAATAAAAGAAAAATTCCTTATCCCTTCATACCAAAGGGGATATAGGTGGGAAAAACGCCAAGTAACAGAACTGCTCGATGATATTTGGGAATTCTCCCAACAAGAAAGAAAAAAAGATGAGTTTTATTGCTTGCAACCTATAGTAGTAAAGAAAAATGGCGACAAGTGGGAGGTAATTGACGGACAGCAACGATTAACTACAATCTACATAATTTTGTATTTTTTAGGTAGAAAAAGATATGACATAGAATTTGAGACAAGAGAAAAAAGCAAAGAATTTCTACAGAATATCGATGTATCAAATACATCAAATATTGATTACTTTTTTATAGGACAGGCATATAAAACTATCAAAGAATGGTTTGAGTATAAAGAAAATGTTGAATCAGAATACACTGTTAGAGATGAATTTAGCATTGCATTAGGTAAGCTTACCAAAATAATCTGGTATGAAGTTAATGATGGTTCTAATCCCATAAATATTTTTACTAGGCTTAACATCGGGAAAATACCACTTACAAATGCGGAACTTATAAAAGCATTATTTTTACAAAAATCAAACAAGAATAATAACGATAATGACACTTTTAGGTTAAAACAATTAGAAATAGCTAGTGAGTGGGACAGAATTGAATATACTCTTCAAAATGACGAGTTTTGGAGCTTTATTAATAAAGAATTTAATGATATGCCAACAAGAATCGAATATATTTTTAATGCAATGGCTAAGAAAAGTTCAAGAGGGGATGACTTTTATACTTTTAGGTATTTTAATGAAAGATTAAGGCAACGCAGTGTTCAAGAGATTTGGGATGAAGTTAAGGCTTACTTTTTAACATTTGAAGATTGGTTTAATGACAGGGAATTATTCCATTTAATAGGTTATCTTGTAACTTGCGGAGAGAGAATTGAGCAACTCAAAGATGCAGCTGAAGGAAAAAGCAAAACTGAGTTTAGAAAATATATTGATAACAAAATCAGGCAACACGTTAATTATAAGATATCAGAACTGGATTATGAAAAGAACTCGAATGAAATTAAAAAAGTACTTCTACTATTTAATATAGAAACAATACTTAGAATGAAAACACACAATTATCGTTTTTCTTTTAATTCTTATAAAAGAGGAAAATGGAGCATTGAACACATTCACGCCCAGAATACTGACGGTTTGAGTACAGTAAAACAGTGGATGGCGTGGATTGAGGATCATATAAAAAGTTTAGAAAGAATTAATGCAAACAAATACAAAGAAGTCATTGAAAGAATGAAGTCTATAAATGAGGATAATATAAGTGCTGAATTATTTAATAAATTATTCGAAGAAGTTCAGAACTGTTTTAAAGACCAATTTAGTGATGATATGCATTTAATAAATAACCTAACTCTACTGGATAAGGACTTAAATAGCAGACTTGGCAATTCATTCTTTGATGTAAAGCGTGATATTATTATAAAAATGGATAAGGAAGGCTATTTTATCCCTATTTGTACTAGAAATGTATTTATGAAGTATTATAGTAAGAATGCATCACATTTGCATTTTTGGGGTCCTGAAGACAGGAAGGATTACTATGATGAGATAATACATACTTTACAGAAATATTTGCCTAATCAAGCGGAGGTGAATAGTGATGCAAACAACTAAGTATACATTTTGGAAGCTAATAAATGAGTATAGAATTGAAATACCAATTATACAGAGAGATTATGCCCAAGGAAGAAATGTTGATAAAATACCAGAAATAAGGAAGGAATTTCTTGAAAGCCTTTATAATGCAATAGTTAATGAGAGCAATACATTAGATTTTGATTTTGTATACGGTTCTATAGAAGAACGAGAAGGGGATAAGGTATTACTGCCATTAGATGGACAGCAGAGATTGACCACTCTCTTTTTATTACATTGGTATCTTGCCACAAAGGAAAATAAAACTAGCAAGATAAAAGGTATACTTTCAAAATTTACTTATGAGACCAGAATAAGCTCTCGGGACTTCTGCTATTCGCTAGTAGAAAAAGGTGTTAAATATGATCTTGGCAAAGAAAATGATAAAATATCTGATTTAATTAAAGATGCTCACTGGTTTTATATGTCATGGATAAAAGATCCAACTATAAAATCAATGCTAACAATGCTTGATGATATTCATCTGACTTTTAGGGATACTCAAGATTGCTTTGAAAAACTAATACGTGATATTAATTCAGATCCTCCAATAACATTTAGATTTTTGGAACTTAAAAACTTTGGCTTAACTGATAACTTGTACATAAAAATGAATGCTAGAGGAAAACCTTTAACGGATTTTGAAAACTTTAAAGCAAAATTTACTCAGATAATTGATGATGTGTTGCCAGAAAAGCTTCTGGATTTTTCTTTAAAGATAGATAACGCCTGGACAGATGTTTTCTGGAAGTATAAAGAAGCCAATACTATCGATAATCCTTTTATGCGATATATATATTTTATTACAGAAATGCTTTATGTTGAAAACCAGAATGTATTACCTACAACAAATCCATTTTTATATAATGAAAATAATGTACCTAAAATCAATTATGAATTGATAAAATCTGTATATAGCAGGAAGGAGAACATTGAATTCTTAATAGATTCTCTTGATTTTTGGATAAAAATTCAAATGGATCCGGATAAATTTATTGACAACATTTTTTCAGAAAAATATGAAAAAGGTAAGCTGGTCATTTTTGATGGTAAAAGTAATCTTTGGAAAAGGTGTTTAAAGGGTGATTCTTTTGGAATAGCAGAAAAAATATTGCTTTATTCACTACTAAAACGTTGTATTTTTTTAAATCAGTACAGTTATAGTGTTGATTTAGTGGAATTTTTAAGAGTTATTCGAAATCTGCTGATGAGAGTACGTCAAGCGGTTAATACCAGATATACAAGCAATTTGCGTTTTGACTTTATGAAGAGACAGTTAAAAGATGTGACTGACTTGCTTATACAAAATCAAAATGTTTATCAAATATTAACTCAAAAGGGATTCAGTATGCCTGGATTTAGTAAAGATTCCGTAGATTCGGAAATAAAAAAGGCTACACTGATTGTTAATAATATAAATTTAAAA
>JAXGNR010000025.1:0-4958 GCA_040767965.1 Atribacterota bacterium | reverse complement strand
CTCCGTCTGCCCCGAAGTACTGCTTTTTAGATTGGGAGATGTTTAGTTCTTCTTCTGCTCTTAGGCTAAAGTTATACATAAAATTCTTGCCGGTACCCAGGTAGAGGAACTTTTCTTTCAGTCTTTGGGAATTACCGCTGGAATAACGATTTTCCTTACCACAATAACCGATCCCGATTTTGACTTCCAGCTTTTTGTCTTTTTCCGGTTTCTGTAGTTTGAGATAGGTGGCATCAGCTTCGGTATAGACAACATCCGGTGCTTCTTTTGCGGAAATATCCAGATTCTCCAGCTGCTGTAGTCTCTTTTTTTCATGTTCGATGATCAGCCTAGCCTCAGATAGTACGTTTTTGCGTATAGACTCATGGCTGCGGGTATGACCCAGTAAAAGCTTGGTTTGGCCTACCACTTCCCGGTAGGAAGATAAGCTGGCAAGTAAACACTCGGTCATGGCACGGGAAAGGCTGATCCGCTGGTTTTTGATGGTAGAAAGAGCCTCATCCAACAGGTATTGGGCTTTACCGGTCTTCTCAAGGTAACGGGTGCGGGAAAAGGAGACATCACCAAAACGGGTTAAGAAGGTTTTGCTTCTTTTACCGGTATTTTTCAGTTTTCCACGTCTTCTGTTCTTGCGCAGGTAGTCATCAATATCAGAGAGCACTTTGGTAAAGACCATCTGGGCAATTTTTTGCATCATGTCAAAGATCAGGTTCTCCAGAGTGTCAAAGGTGAGATCCTTTATTGGAATTTCTACCTTGACCTGGGGAAAAGTTATGGTTATCATATCAATATCCATAGGTGTAGTCTTACCTCCTTTATTTAAAGGATACTTTGATGGGTATTTTTAGGTAAGTCTACACCTTTTTTATGTTAGTAAGCAAGTTTAAAGTATCTTTAAGTACCCCAGTAAATTTTACACTAACAGGGGAATATATTTTTTTAAAAAGCATATAAACCATAAAAAGAAGATATTCTTTTAATAATAACTAAATTAAGCTATAATAAAAAAATATATTATTTAATAAAAAATATTTATAAAAAAGATTGGAGGAGTTTCAATTGGGAAATGATATTTTTCAAAAAGCAATAGAATTAAAGGATTATTCGACAAAAATACGCAGAGAACTTCATCAGCATCCAGAACTTGGAATGAAAGAATATAAAACTGCTGAACTTATAAAAAAAGAACTGGAAAGTTTTGGAGTAGAAATTGTCCCTATTGATATGGAGACTGGCGTTTTAGGAGTTCTAAAAGGAAATAAAAAAGGTTCTCCTGTGGTAACAGCAATTAGAGCAGATATAGATGCACTCCCGATAGAGGAAATAAATGACATTCCTTATAAATCTGTTCACAAAGGTGTTATGCATGCATGTGGCCATGATGGACATACTGCCATATTGTTGGGAATAGCCAAGCTGTTAAGTTCAATGAAGGATCAGTTTTCTGGTATTGTAAAGTTTGTATTTCAACCAGCTGAGGAAATACTAACTGGAGCAAAAGTAATGGTAGAAGCAGGAGTGTTAGAAAATCCGGAAGTGGATAATATAGTTTCTTTGCATGCAGATCCTTATTTGGACACAGGGAAAATAGGCACCTGGATTGGTACATTTCATGCTTCTGGAGATAAATTCAATATTAAAATCACCGGAAATGGAGGTCATGGTGCACTACCTCATCAAACAAATGATGTTGTTTTAACTGCCTCACAGTTAGTAGTTGCTTTACAGGGAATAGTTAGCAGACAGATAAATGCTTTTGATAGTATAGTAATCTCTGTGTGTACTATACATGGAGGAACTGCTTTTAATATTATTCCAGAAGAAATAACTCTTACAGGTACTGTAAGATGTCATAATCCCAAAGTGAGAGAAGAAGTAGGAGCAAAAATGGAAAAAATCATTAAAAATATTTCTAAAGCTTTTGGGTGTAATTATGAATTTGATTATATCTTCGGTGTTCCCAGTACCGTAAACCATCCTGATACGATAAAAGAGTTAACTGATGCAGCTAACAAAGCTTTAGGAGAGGGCTATATAGTTGAATTGCCAACTCCCAGAATGGGCTCAGAAGATTTTTCTTTCTTTATGGAAAAAGTTTCTAAATCAGCTATGTTGAGACTGGGTGTTACCGCTCCTGGAAATAAAGTGATGCCTGGTCATAGCAATAGATTTAATTTTGATGATGATGCCTTACCGTATGGTATTGCAGTATTGGCCCAATATGTTCTAGACAAAAATAAATAAGTTTATTTTTGTTCTTCATCATCAATAATTTCAGCATCAACTGTGTTTTCAGTTTTTTTAAAACTAGAAGTGTTTTCTTCTAAAGGCTCCAGGGGAATGATAATCCAGGCAATTATATAGGCAACGATTCCTCCGCCTCCAAAGAAAACTGTCAGTACAGCTAAAAGCCTTATGATGGTGGGGTCAACTTTAAAATATTCAGCGATCCCACCACATACTCCAGCAATTTTACTGTCTTTTCTTGACCTATAGATTTTTTTCATCTTATTACCCTCTAATTACAAACTTATATTATTAAATTTATTTATTCAAAGTAGTGGTTTAGATTATGACAACAATAATAACAAATTTTATTTTTTCTTTACTTTTCCAAATATAATATATAAACCCAGCAGAATCAAGACTACAGGCCAGAGTATGGGATAAATTTTTTGTACTTCCGGTATTTTAAATGTTTCAACTAGAAGAATAAACAAGCCAAAAGCTATTAGAATAAATCCGGTATAAATAGGCCATTTATGTTTTCCTGATTCTTTTTGGGGAAAATGACGAGTGTGCAAGGCATAAACCGGTAAGAAAGCAGCTCCAAGAAAAAAGAAGAAGAGGGGACCTTCCAGGAATCCCAGGTAAAAAAGATCATTGATAGCTGCGAAAATACCTATCATAAATATGATACATCCGGCAATCAAAAACCCTATTGTCTCTTTTTGTTGTGTTCCTCCTCGATATTGATAAATTATGAGGAGTATAATACCAATAAAAGGGAGTACCCAATGTCCATTAATAATATATAAATTAGACAAAGTCCAGGCAATTCCAATGATTATTAATGCTATTCCCAGGAATGTATTCTTATTTTTCATTTAAAACACTCCTAACGAAAATACAATCTATTTAATAAAGTTAACTTAATAAACCTTGAATAATCAGATCAGTAGCCATATTTTCATCTAAACCTCTTGCCATTAAGGTTTGTAATTGTTTGGAATCAACACTGCCCAAAGCTGCTTCATGTGTTATATGTGCTTTTGGATGGCTTACCTCAACAACAGGGATTGCACTAACTATACCATTATCTTTAATTATTTCCGTGCAGTCTACATGTCCTCTGGCATAAGCAGCAGAAGCTGTTAGTTTATTATAAACTTCTACCTTTGTATTTCCGGTGGCTGCTACTTTTGAAATTAGCAATCCACGAGCTTTTTCACCAATCAGGTGGCCAATTTCTTTAATATTTATAAGATCGTTTTCTTTACCGCTAATTCTTGATATCATTTCTAAGACACTTCCTGCTTCACATGTTGCTTCGTAATTAATATCAATAACACCTGCCCGCCCTTTAAGTAATTCAAACTCGGAATAATAATGGGCATTATAATCAAGAAAAATAGTAGCATGAGGGTAAACCTTCACTCCTCCATGGAGTCCGTGAGTATGTTTTTCCAGATATTTAAAAGAGGCATTTTTGCCTATTCTGATATTGCCATCCATGATATGTTGAATGTCAACTGCATTTGGGAAAGCGCAATGTGCAAGGAAGGAGGCTGAAGCGTTTTCCTGTATTTCTGTATTTATTACCATTTTTTGGATTCCATTTTCCGGAATCATACCAAAGCACATATGGACTGGTTTTTCAATTTGTACATTTTTTTCTACAATGGTTTTTATTTCTATATGGTCTCCAAGTTCTTTAACATCAACTTTTAATCCAGGTAATAAATGAGATTGGATTACTTTATGATGATGAATAAAGATGTGAGCAATATCAGATCTGCTAAAGATATCTTCGGTATCTGTTGCATGGGAAAGTTGTTTTGTAAGAATTGTATTATTCAAGCTGTAACTCCTTCATAACTGGGACTTGGAATATTTTTATGTTCACAGGGAATACATTTATTTTTAAAATAAGGGATTATGTTAGCCACTTTATCTTTTTGTAATATTACTCCATTACAAAGCATAAAAGCATGATCTGCTTGTTTCAGTACTGCAAGACTATGAGTAATCAGAACAATAGTTTTTTTCTTTTTTTTCTGCTCCTTAATAACTTCAAACATCTTGTCGAGAGTTTCCACGTCTATTCCGGAATCCGGTTCATCTAACAATACTAAATCAGGATCCATTACCAGGATTGAAGCTAATTCAACTTTTTTCCTTTCCCCGCCACTTAAAGTTTTATCAACTGCCCTATTGGCATATTCTTTGGAGTTCAGCCCAACTTTTTCTAATTGTTCAAATATAAAGTTACTATTTTTATCTCTCGCAGCTGCTTTCAAGAAATCTTTAATCAATAATCCTTCATAGCGTGCTGGTTCTTGCCAGCCAAAAGTAATTCCCAGGCGTGCGCGCTCATCGATAGTAAGATTACTAATATTCTGTCCCTTAAAATAAATATTACCTGTATACTGCCGATATCCTTCCAAGCCCATGATGGTAGAGGCCAAAGTTGATTTTCCAGCGCCATTTGGGCCTACAATTGCATGAACATAACCTTGCCAGATTTCCATGTTTATATTTTTTAAAATAAGTTTCCCGTTAAGAGATAGAGATAAGTCTTTAATTTCTAATAAATTTTTCATTTTACCACAGCTTTCTAAGGCATTTTAAAGTATTTTTTATTCAATATTCCATAAATATGTATGATATCAAAATATCTTAAATATTTCTACTAATATCTTCTCTTGGTCTGTGTCAAATTTTTGTAGGTACTTTTT
>JAXGNR010000024.1:0-6281 GCA_040767965.1 Atribacterota bacterium | reverse complement strand
CGAACAACCGTAAACTGCCGTTCAATTGTCGAAAGTGCTTTAGGTGATATCAAAATTTGTAAAATTATCTAATTCCATCTTGTACTTATATGAGAAAGGGTTCAGGTCATGAAATATAAGGTTCTTTCTTCATTTTCCACCTTCTAAATTGTTTGCTTATAGCTGTAGCATAATACAAAACCGTCAGACTGTGTAAAAAATTCTTTCTCATATCTCATACCAAAAACAGTATTAAGGTGGAATTAATGTGGAGCACACAGTGCATTTATTAGAATAAATTGGTTGTCAATTCTCAATATTTAAGTAAATTAATGGCATAAGTGGGGGGTAAGCACTTTATATAATTATTTATCATCTGATCTGCCATCCCCTGTTTCATATTATATTATAGGACAATCTCTCATGGAGCTGACTTGATAGCCTGTTTAATTCCTCAAAATAAGAGCCCATAGGAATAAAGAAATACCAAGCCAAAATTGGCTTTAGTTTTGTATAATTTTCTGTCTTAAATTCATTTTCATCCAACCAGTTATATTTTTCTTCCCTTAATCCTTATAAGATAGTGATGTGCCTTTGCTTTAAATTCAAATATTGAACGTAAGGTTATTTCACAATTATTAATTCTACTTGACCTTTCTTTTGTAATACATTGATTCCCACATCTCCCTCTATATGCCGGGTTATCAATAAATCGAGTTCTGCCTTCCCGACTATCAGTTTCCGGATGGTAAGCTGTTGAATTGATTCCGGTAGGGTAGGATTAGAAAATATTACTTTCTTCTCTGACCCAAACACTTTTAACCCAAGGCAACTTTCCAGAAGTAAGAATACTGCGGCAGAAGCCCACGTTTGTGGATTACAGGCAATTGGATACAATGTAGGGGTTTCACCAATACGCCTGGAAAATCCACAAAAAACTTCGGGTAACCGATGTAAATCGAAAAAAATACTGGCATCAAAGAGTCCTGTAAAAATCCTCGCTGCCTCTTCTTTAAAACCGTATCTTGCTAAACCAGCTGCAATCAATGCATTATCATGTGGCCATACTGAACCATTGTGATAGGACATTGGGTTATAACGTGCTTCTCCAAAGGGAATAGTTCGTATACCCCATCCGGAATAAAAATTCTCAGACATCATTGTTTTTACTAAGCGTCTAGCATGGCGTTCAGAGGCAATACCGGTAAAAAGACAATGCCCTGCATTTGATGATTTTACCCGACAAATATTCTTCTCACCATCTAAAGCCATAACATATATTGATAAATCCTCACACCAGAATTGTGATTCAAATCTCTGCTGCAGATGACTGCTTTTTTCTGCCAGCATTTTTGCCTGTTCCGTTTTCCCAAGGGCTGTGGCAAGTTTGCTAGCCGCCATTTTTGCTGCATAGACGTAACCCTGTACTTCACAAAGAGCGATTGGACCTCTAGCAAGAGAACCATCTTCATAAAAGACCGAATCAAATGAATCTTTCCATCCCTGGTTTATAAGACCAATAGAAGAATGCCGAGAGTATTCGACAAATCCATCACCATCAAGGTCCCCATAATTATCGATCCAATTCAGTGCCAGTTCAATATTGGTCCAAAGTTTCTCAATAAATTTTAAATCTCCGCTACGTTCGTAATAAGCACCAGCCAATATAATAAATAATGGTGTAGCATCGATTGAACCGTAATAACGTTGGAAGGGAACTTCTCCCAGGGTAGCCATCTCGCCTGCACGGGTTTCATGCACAATCTTTCCCGGCTCAGCATCCTGTTCAGCATTATGGTATGTGGACTGGGTAGCAGCTAAATAGCTTAAAACTCCCCTGGCAATGTCCGGGCAAAAACTCAAGCACTCCATTGCAGTAATAATCCCATCTCTCCCAAAGACTGTATTGAACCAGGGGATGCCTGCATAGGGATAAGTCCCATACTCAGTATCTGTAAGCATCATTTGCAAATCTGCAATGGATCTATTTATCCAATCATTGAGCTGTTCATTAGAAGTTTGAATGTCCGGGTTTTTAGATCGTGCTCGATAAAGTGCCTTGGCAGCCTTTTTTCTTGCCCTTTCATAACTATATTGAATCAGATAAGTATACTTCTTGTTTCTTGGTTTTGGTTCAATTTCACATGATATGGAACACTGGAATTCTTTTTTCCTGCCTACCGGAAGCTTTATATCATAATGAGCCTCTTTTTCACTTAACTTATCTGGCACTGGATCGAAGTAAATGCTTGTATATCTCGTTCTTCTATCCAAGCCCTCATAAATGTGTTTAACTTTATTTGCTTCAACAATGGGAGTAGCATGATGACCTCGTTGCTTACGAGAAGTACCTCTAATTTCAAAAAGATCAGCAAAATCAGCTTCAAAGGAAAGCGATAAATCAAGACGAACAGGATTTTCCCCATAATTAAGAATCTGGATACTCTCATAGAGTCTTTCTTCCCAGAGGAACTTGGATTGAAAAATATGAACTGTTCCTCTGGGTACTGTCATTTCGCCATTACGCCGAATATCCGGATTCATAGAATCAACTGCTAAACTGGCATTATCATCCTTAATTGTTGAGCTTAATAATAGTGGACGACTCCCTTCCAGTTTCAGTGTAAATCGAGATATAAAGCGTGTATCCTGATAATAAATACCCTGTTCACCAGAGCCATATACATCATCAATATCTCCAAACCAATTAAAAACCGCAAAAGCATCTCCATGTTTCAGTGCACGCGTGCGGTCATCGATACGGGGAGATGTAGAAAGTATATAATATTGATCACTTACGGTGATAATTTCTTTTTTCATTTTGCTTAGACAATCTTATTGTAATTTTTTGCTTCATTTATTAGTCTTTCATATAGCGTCAAATAATCCTGCGCCATTCTTGTTGCTGTAAAACGTTGCTCAAAAATTTCCCGACAACGTTTGCGACTGAGTTCGGGAATTCTTCTGGCTGCATCAATCGCATCTTCCAGTCCTGTTACAATAAACCCGGTATGACCTTCTTCCATCACCTCAGGTACTGATCCATGTCTATAGGCAATAATTGGGGTACCACAGGCCATTGCTTCTATCATAACCAGTCCGAAAGGTTCCGGCCAATCTATTGGGAACAGCAAGGCATAGGCTTTTCCTAAAAATTCTTCCTTTTCTCCTTCACCAATCTCGCCAATATATTCCACAAGAGGATCTCTTAATAACGGTTCAATGACTCCTTCATAGTAATCCTGATTCACTCGATCAACCTTAGCTGCAATCTTTAAAGGTATTCCAACACGTTTGGCAATTTCTATGGCACGGTCTACCCGCTTCTCTGGAGATATCCTCCCTAAAAATGCAAAATAACTTCCATGTTCTGGATAAAATTTATACAGGTTCTCTGGCAATCCATGATATACAGTTGCCTGCCAGTTAGCCCAATAAATAGGTTCCCGTTGGGCATTAGAGATAGAGACAACTGGCATCTCTTTAAACTCTTGATATAGTGGAATTAAATCAGGTATATCCAATCTTCCATGTAAAGTAGTAACCCCAACCAATGATTGTCTTCTTGAAAGGGGAAAATGCAGGTAATCAATATGAAAATGCACAATGTCAAAATCATCAGCTTGCTGAAAAACCTTTTCCAGCATCAGTATGTGGTGAGCCATTTGATCAATACAATTCTTATCCAACCTTAATGACCGTCTACAGGGAGTAAGCAGATGAGCCGAGGTAACTGAATCACCACTGGCAAATAGGGTTACCTCATGCCCTTGTTTACAGAGTTCTTCGGTTAAATAAGATACTACTCGTTCCGTCCCACCATAATATTTGGGTGGAACACTTTCATAAAGTGGAGAAACCTGGGCTATCCTCATATTTTTTCTCCTTTCTACTTCAAACAACATAAGTATTTTTCTTTATAATTCAAAGAAATTAAAAAATATAAGTAATTTGTATTTCTTTATTAAAAGTAGAAGGACTAAGAATGCAAAAACAAAAAGCCAACTATTAATATCCTCAATAAAACATACTTTAAACTTAATTTATGCTTTCCTAGCATTATTTATTATATTTATTTAAAAACTATTGTCAATATTCCGAATTGCCTCGTTCGTGTCAATAACTTAGGGGTACTTTTTCTTGCCTCAAAAATATCGGAGATGAAATCAAGGTAAAGTGTATCTAATAATCAATATATTTTAAAACAGTAAAACAGGAATCAGCATACCAACCACTACATTCCATAATCCACTCCTATGTTCTTTTTTCTATTTCAATAAATAAGTCCTGATGAGTTCCTTTAATTACTTGTAATTGTTTCACCCAGCTTCTGTCCTGTTGAGGGCCTACCAATACCGGCAGGGAATACTGTTTATCATATTTATCATCTTTGGACAGGTGATATTCCTCTTGAGGTTCTATCTGTTGACTTAATGACAAGTGATATCCTAAAACACCTAGTTAGTGTAAAATTTACTGGGGTACTTTAAGATAATCAAAAACTTGCTTACTAACATAAAAAAGGTGTAGACTTGCCTACTGAAATTTTACACTATCTGATGTTGTGGTATAATTTTAAATAAACTATTCATTTTTCTAAAAGATAGAAGGTTTTAGTAATGAGTAAAAAAGAAATACTTTTAAAAGAAATCGAACAGGTTCCTGAACCCTTTCTTGATGAGGTATTAGATTTTATCAGATTTTTAAAGACAAGAAATGCTAATAAACGAATGAATATAACCATTGCGAGTGAATCTTCCCTTGCTAAGGACTGGCTAAAACCAGAGGAAGATGAAGCATGGCAAAATTTGTAGGAGATTGTCTTTAGCTTTACTCAATATCTAAAAGCTAAAGGAGAATAGAAATATGAAAAAAAATGGTAAAAAATTATTTATCGTAGTAACACATATTATTAAAAAAGAAAATGATCAATATGTAGCTACCTCTCCAGAATTTGATGTATCTTCTTTTGGCGATTCCGTGGAAGAGGCAAATGAAAATCTGCAAGAAGCTATTTTGTTGTATTTAGAAGGTATAGACGAATTAAAAATTCGGGACCAAATCTTTAAAGAAAAATCGATTAAAACATATGTAAACAGACCAAAATCTGTAGTAAATAATTATAAATTTGAAAAGAGACTTGACAGCCAGCCTTTTATCAAAAAAGAACCCATGCAAGTCGCTCTGTGTAATTAATGAAAGATGTCAAATATACCCTCTGTAACCGGTAAAGACTTAATCAATAAGTTATTAGGTATATATAATTGACGTTTAAACGTTTAGACGTTTAGACGTCAAAGTATCAAAAACACCATAAGGATAACATAATGAAAAAAACTAAGACTTATATGGATAAATTAATGCAAGATAAGGATTTCCGGGAAAAATTTGATATAGAATATCAGAAACTTTGTGCTGAAGAAAAGAAAGCAAAAGTTAAATCAGATAAATATAATAAAACCATTTATGGAAAATAAATAAACTGTTAGATTTTTCTATTCTTTATCTAACAACATCATCTTTTTAATAAGCTGCTTTATTTTGATAACATCACTATTTTTTAGGTTACCAAGCTTCTGTTTCAAGCGTCTTTTGTCGATTGCTCTCAATTGAAAAACTAAAGCAACAGATAATGAGGACAGTTTGTTTGTCTGGTCAGGTTTTATTAACAGGGTAAAAGGAAAATTAGTGGCTTTTGTTTTTGAGGTCAAAGGAATAATAAGAACCGTGGGTAATTCTTCTGCTCTGTATTCTGATTGAACAATAATAGCAGGCCTATAGCCCGCTTGCTCATGCCCACCAATAGCAGGAATCTCAACGAGATATATATCACCTATTTTCACTATATTATCCTTTCAAAATTGTCAAGGGCTTCATCGCTTAGTTTGTCCCATTCCTTAAATTCTTTTTTTAATTCCTCAAATTCGTTTTTTTGCTTTTTTAAAGAATCCTTAAAAATACGAATAATTTTAATAAGATTAGGTATCTGTTCTTCCGGCAAATCCTTAACCTCGTCTAATATTTTTTTCTCATAAGACAGTGTTTTCATTATTTTTAACCTCCACCATCAGCAGTGTATAGCTTTTAAAAGTCTATATTTTTATTTCCTACGCTTTTATTTTATCATATAAACTATATAAAAATATTTTTATATAGTAGAGACGTAATTTATAGTTTATTGTTAATGATTATTATTAGTGCTTATGTATTGTATTTTAATATATTGTAATGTTATTGTATGTTTATTAAACAAAAAATCTTTATTCGTCATAATCTAGTAGTGTATTAAGTTTTTGTAATAT
>JAXGNR010000023.1:0-7620 GCA_040767965.1 Atribacterota bacterium | reverse complement strand
CTCAGACAAAAAACCGATTCCGCATGGAACACTGGATGCAACTTATAAAAGAACAACAGACCAGCGGAATGTCGATAAAATCCTGGTGCCAACAAAATGACATCAAGGAACCATCATACTATTATTGGTTGAAAAAAATCCGCAAAGAGGCTTGTAGCCGACAGACGCAAGCCATTCAACCCGCAATCCGGAAACCTGTAGAGTTTGCCAAGCTCCGGATGGATGCAGGGACACCGGGGGGTGGCGCTGCTGTCATCATTCATCTTCCTTCCGCAATGGTTGAGGTTAAAGAAGGTGTCTCCCCAAAAACTGTTGAAGCAGTTCTCCGGGCATTGAAAACCTTATGTTAGGAGATATCACTGTTGCAAAGGAAATATTTATTGCCTGTGGTTATACGGATATGCGCAAATCCATTGATGGATTAGCCGCCATTGTCCGGGAAACCTTTGGCATGGATCCTTTTGCCCCCAGCCTTTATCTATTCTGCGGTAAACGCCGGGATCGTATCAAGGCACTGCTTTGGGAAGGAGATGGATTTGTTCTTCTTTACAAGCGTCTTGAAAACGGGAACTTTAAATGGCCCAGTTCTTCCGATCAGGTAAGATCCCTTACATGGCAGGAATTCAGATGGCTGATGGAAGGCTTGAAAGTTGACCAACCCAGAGCTATAAAAACGGTGAAACCTGGATCTTTTTGTTGATATTAAAAGCGGCTGAAAGTGCCGTATTTACTGGCTTTTTGACCATTTTTGTGGTAAAATAAAACCATCAAAACCGTTGGGAGACAAGCCATTATGGATTCGAAGGACACCTATATTCAGCAGCTGGAAAATACAATAAAGAGCCTGGAACAACAGGTAAGCAACCTTACCGAAATGGTGCTCCTTCTCCGCAAAGGAAGGTTCGGCAGTTCCAGCGAAAAAACGCCGCGGGCGGAAATCAGTGGCCAGCTCTGCCTGTTTAATGAGGCAGAGTTAGAAGCGGATCCACATATCCCTGAGCCCGTCGTAAAGGACGTAAACGGCTATAAGAGGCGGAATTCCAGGACGAAACGGGAAGTGCTTCTTAAAGATCTCCCCATCAAGGAAATCCTGTGTGAGATTCCGGAGGAAGACCAGTATTGCGGCAACTGCGGAACAACACTCAAGCCTATTGGTAAAGAGACCGTCCGTGAGGAACTGGAATACATTCCTGCAAAACTGCAGATCATCCGATATGTGAGAATGTCCTATGAGTGTCTCCGTAGCATACGGATACACCTTATATAGAGAAAGCGTTGACGCCATCTTCCCTGATGCATCATTCCCTGGCATCGCCCAGCACGGTGGCAAATGTCATGTACCAAAAGTATGTGAATGCCATGCCGCTCTACCGCCAGGAAAGGATTGGGAGCAACTTGGCTTTGCCCTTTCAAGGGCTACGATGGCCAACTGGATCATCCGGTGTTCGCAGGATTACCTATATCCCGTCATCGGATACCTTCGAGAACAGCTCCTTAAGAGGACTATCCTTCATTGTGATGAGACACCGGTTCAGGTATTGAAGGAGGAAGGCAGAAAGCCGCAGTCCAAGTCCGAGCATGTGGTTGTACTGTTCCGGGGATGACGGGAAAGGGCCCATCATCTTGTATGACTACAGGATCTCCAGAAGCGGCTAGAAATATGCTGCTGAATATCTGGAGGGATTCAAGGGATTCCTTGACAGTGATGGATACGCCGGGTACAACAAGCTTATTGATGTCGTCCGCTGTGGCTGCTGGGCGCATCTGCGCCGTAAGTTCGTGGAGGTAATCCCAGGGAACCGGGCGAAAGACGCTCCGCCAACGAATGCAGAAATCGGCCGAGATTATTGCAACCGGCTTTTAAAAATCGAAGAAGGGCTGTCCGAACTCTATACCGGATAAAAATATGCCAAGCGTCTGGAACTAGAAAAACCTGTTCTAGATGCCTTTTGGTGCTAGCTGGATTCCATCCATGTACTGCCCAACTCTGCCCTTGGGTAAAGCAATAACCTATGCAAAGAACCAGAAAAGTTTATGGAGAATTACCTGCTTGATGGAAGATGCTCCATTTCTAATAACGCAGCAGAAAACAGCATCCGTCCCTCGCTAGGGAGAAAAACTGGCTGTTCGCCGACACCCCGAAGGGTGCCTCTGCAAGTGCTGCGGTATACAGCATTGTTGAGACAGCTAAGGCTAATGGGCTTAATGTATATACATATCTGTACTATCTGCTTTTATACATGCCGGATATGGATTACCGGAATGATCCGGAGATATTGGAAGACCTTATGCCATGGTCAAAGCAGGTACAAGCTGAGTGTAAAAGTTAATATGACAGTGATAACGTGCCTTTAAACTGATTCTATTTAATGATTAAAGGCACTCTGTTTTTAAGCGCTTACCTTTTATATTAATACTTACATGGAATTTTAACTTGCAACTTTCGGTATTTTTATCTTACAACAAATATGCTCGGTTTTCATTGTACCAAAAACAACCGCTGCCGGATTTCACCCTTCTCTATCTATTTATATATTTATTTATCTCAATCTATAGCAGTGGGAAACCGCACTGTATATGTATTTGAGCCGATTGGATAAGCAATGCGGATACCTCCGATGGTTAACAACATTGTCTTGATTACCACCCCGTACGGGGCTATTTTTATTTATATATTTTTTCTGGGAGGATTGGTGAGCATAAAAAACCCGTGAAGGTTTACAGGATCGCTCCTGCTTACACCCCACGGGTTATCACCAAACTTTATTTTTCTTCTGCAGACTTTATTTGCATTCTGCAGTGTTTATTTTATAGAGACATGAAAATTATTTTTTTGTTCCTGTATCTTTTCTTTTTCAAAAGTTATCTCTGCAATTTCTTGTATTAGATAATCTTTACCAACTGAGATTGGGAGATATTTTATATTAATAGCACATTGGGGGTATAAAATTATATTGGTCTGATTAATGTTTTTTCTCTCAATCCACTGTATTCTATTTCTCTTTTTCTGCTTATGATTTATAACCTTACTCTTAAGTTGATCTATTCTATTCTCATTAACATCACAAATAATAGAAACCTTCGTGTTATCTAAACTTGCTTGTAATGCAGCAATAGCATTATGGTCAAGAATCTCAGATAAATTTCCCGATGAAATTACAATTTCAGATGGTCTTATATTTTTGATTGATGCTAAAATGTCACAATATTCCTTTTCTAATAAATATCTATCTGCAAAATAGTATTTTTCTGTATCTTCAATATTTTTTTCGCCTGAAGCAGTATTACTTTCTACAACTTGAATTAACTTCTGAGTATTTTCTTCTTTTTTATTATCTACTACGACTTTTGAATTTAAATATTTAGCACAATGAAAAGGAGCAACTAAAAAATTTCTTGCACCAGTACAATTATATATTTGCTTCGCAAGAGTATTTCCATAAATATTATTCGGGTCATTTTCACACTTATACAATAAATCATTATCCCTAATATTCTTATATACAAATGCCTTTTCTTCAAGATAACATAATTTTTCATATTCTTTCCCGATAATTTGATATATTTCATTTTTAGTATTATTATACTGTCCTTTTACTTCATAATCATCCTGTCTTTTTTGATAATACTCATTAAAATCATTGAAATGATTCGTAATAAATCCGTCTGTGACTCTTATGATCTCGTCTAAACAAGGATTCTTATAAGCCGGTTTTCTATATATGTGGCCTAAATCTTTTATATCTCCTGTAATAGAGTTTATGTATATCCTATTAATTTCTTCCTTTTCAATCACAGTCTTTTTTAAATTATTTAATGCCTCTTTTCCCTTTGGCGCTATAGTGATAATACTACTCTTAATATAGACTAAGTCTAATCTTGACATTTCACCAACTACATCATTTAAAATTTCTTCTTCAACACCCGTCACTTCAGAAATATTAAAAATTTCATTACATTTACTATCAATCAATTTCAAAATTATTTCATAGAAAAAAGGCAAAGGCTGTTCTTTTCTAACTAATGTCTTGAGCCCAATTTCTTTATAAGGAATATATAACTTTATTGTTTTTAAGAATTCATAGCCACTCTCTTGAGGGGGAATAGATCTTTTTAAATCATAAGTAATATTCCACATACTTACACCTCCCTCTTGTTATTATTACGAAATTCAAGATACTCAACAATTTTACAGCATTCCTGATTTTTCTTAATATATTTAATTATTTGCGGGAACTTATTATCATCAGTGCTTGTATTACTTAAAAACTCAGCATCTCCAACTATAATTAAAAGTCTTTTTGCCCTAGAAAACGCTACATTTAATCTTTCTTCCGATTTTAAAAACCCAATATTTTTATGCTTATCACTACTTCTTACAGTTGAATATATAATTATATCCTTTTGCCCCCCTTGAAAAGCGTCGACTGAGTTTACTACAACTTTACCATTAATGTTGTTATAATCAATTTGCTGTATTTCATTGCGAATTAGATTCTTTTGACCACTATATGGTGTAATAATACCAACATCATAATTACATTCTTTGATATCATTATTATTTATGATTTTTAATTGTTCTTTTACTATATTGGCTTCTAATAGATTTCTATATGTTGTTGAAACCCTTTCCTCAAACCTATCTGAATACTTTGATGTATCTATCCAGATAATAGATAAATCTTTATATTGCTTGATATTATGAGTTCTATCTTCTAAAGGAACACCATTAGATATTTGATTATCATAAAAAATTTGGCTTATCATTGTTCCTATTGTGGGATGCATTCTATATTGGGTACTTAGCACTTGTTTATTTTCATTAGGAATATGATTGAATAGTTTCATAAATATACTATTATAGAGTGTTTTAAAATCTAGGTTGCTCTCAATAAATGTTTGTTTGCTATTCTTAATCAGTTCTTCGTCTAATACTGGCGGAAGTTGTTTATGGTCTCCAACCATTATAATTTTTTTGGCTCTAATTATTGATATTAACAATTCAGGAAATGTTGCCTTTGCCGCCTCATCAATTATCACATAGTCAAATATCATATCATTTATTACAGGATTTGATACGACACCGGTACAAGTTCCTGAAACAATCACAGCATTTTTAATAAAATGTTGTTGAATATCCATCCTACCAGCAATTCTATTAATCCAATCCCTTTGTATCTTTAAAGATTTAAAATCTTTTGTGTCTAAATGCTTTTTATACTTTTCTTCAAAACAGGCCACAAATGACTTGGCATCTTCATAAGCCTTTTCACTCTTTTCCTTGGAGAAATCAGTTTCTATAATTGCATCACAATATTTATCGAACTCCTCCTTATCTATGTTTAAGGAGGATAACAGTTTTTGTGCATATTCATTACTGTTTTTTATAATTTTATCAACCCATCTAGATTGCGCATAGTCTACGGCATATTTCTCTTTGACCATATCAGATAAGTTTTCATCTCTTCCAATCCTTATAACCTTGCTATTATCATTTGAAGTCCTATCTAAATCTTCAAGCATCTTATCAACTGCCGCGTGTGCTTGCGAAACAAGTAAGATTTTCTGTTTAAATATATGACCTTGCTGGTTCATTTCGAGAATCTGTCTTAAAATTTCAATTATTACATTTGTTTTCCCTGTACCGGGTGGTCCTTGTATGAGGGCTATATCCTGAGAATTCAATGCTTTTGTGACTGCTTTTTTCTGTGCCCCATCTAAATCTTCGTTAAAAAAGGTTCTCCTATTGGGTGCATTAAAAAAACTTGAAGACTTATTCTTGAAAATATGCTTTTTAGATTTGAAGGACTTACATAGTCTTCATTATTGAAAGCATTTAAAGCCTTTGCTTCTCTATTAATTAATGAAAGATTTCTTCTATAATCTTCACAAATAGTTCCTTTGTTAGGAAGTTTTGATTTATATCCTGTATTTGTAATACTTACTTTTAAATAAAACTTTTCGTTCTCAATATAAACGCTCTTAAGACTACCTATTTCAATAATCTTACCCTTTTACCATTATCATTTTCATATATAAATGTAAGTTCATTTTTATTTTCATCAAGTAAATAATAATCTTGCTCATTAATAGAAAACACAAAAGTTATCTTCCGCTTGAAACGAGTCATAATTTACCCTTATAACATTTTTTCTATATTCCGCTTCCATAATTGCTAATAATTTATGCCAAGCAAAGAAGTTCTTTGTATATTCATTATTAACATTAGAAGAAGATAAATAGTCCTTTTTACTATCTTTCGAATTAATAGTTAATTCGAAATTATTATTTGTTGGTATTCTCCTTCCGCTTAATATAAACTTAACTTCACCATTTACAAACATTGTTTTTTTCTTCATTTCTTCTCGTATATGAGGTTGCAACTTAAAAGCCTTCGTGATTTGAAACACTTGATTTCTATCATCGTATATACATTCAAAATAATAATGCATCCCATAGAGCCGATATAATTCTTCTGGCTTATCCTCATTCTCAACAAATATGTATGCTTCCAAAAAGTCTTCATTAATATAATTTTCTATAATGTCCTCATATTTGCCATTATTGGGAACTAAAGATAGATTTCTCAAATGTTGAATCTTACTTGTATCAATTGAAAAAATAAATGTTCTATTGGACTTAGTAAATCTCGTAAATAGTTTTAATAGTGCTTTTCTAACTTCGAAAATATTATTATATCTATCTTCAGGCAGTAACTTTACCATTTTTTGAATGATGCTTTTGAATTCAATATCAATTCCACCGGTTTTCGTTAGTTTGGTTTCAAACTCATCCGCAGTTGGAGGCTCTTCGCCAGTAAAAATAAAATAAAGTACCGCTCCCAATGAATATATATCACTCTTTTCAGTAGCATTTTCACTATGTTTATGAACTTCTGGAGCAGCATATCTGTTAGTGGCAAATTGATACAATGTATCTGTGTTTACCATATCCTTTATTTTACTAATACCAAAGTCGATTAATTTAACTTGTTTATCACGGGTGACCATAATATTTTTAGGATTAATGTCTCTATGTATTATACTGTTCTCGTGTGCTACCTGAACTGCATTTATCAATTGATCTATAATATGAACTTTTTCAGGATTGCTTAACTCTATAACATCGGTTTTTTGAAGTGTTTCTCCTTCAATATGCTCCAGAAAAACTCGTCCACATTTTCCATATTTCTCATCGTTATAAATATCATGATGCTCTAATCTAACGATATCATTGCAGGTTCTTAATTTAGTTAGTGCTCCAACTTCTCTCTCGAATATAACATTATATAATGCAGTATTTATTCCTTTGATAATCTTCATAACATAATGTTTTTCTGTAGAAGAATCTTTAATCTCTGACACCTCTGAGTAACTATCTGCTCCCGGCTTTAGTATCCTTACAAACTCATATTTATTTAGTATCATTCTCCTCCAACCCCTCACCTTCACATACAAATATTATAGTATTTGCGTATCGTATAAAAAATCTATAGTAGTCCCCTTACATTTCACCTTAACCGCTGTATTACATTTTTCCAAATTTCTTTTAATACTTCTGATGGCGTACCTGCTTCTTTATTTCCATACATATTCATTGTCATTCTTAACTTAATTTTCT
>JAXGNR010000022.1:0-8495 GCA_040767965.1 Atribacterota bacterium | reverse complement strand
TTTATACATTTTTTTAAGTAATCATTTTCATTAATGTTAATTTCATTTTCTTCAATAAGGATAGATTTATTGGATACTTTTCTATGAAGTTTCATTTGTTCTTTATAATTTTCTAAAGTGTTATTTAAAAAATTATATTCGAGGTTTGTAATTCCTTTTTCAAGCAATTCTCTTTCATTTTTTATTTGATAGTCTTTATTAACTAGAGTAAAAACTGTAATTGTGTAATAAGGAAAGTTTTTTATTTCTTTTCCTTCTTCATCCCAATATTGAATCCCACAATCAATATCATTTTCATTGTGTAAAGGGAAATAATTTATTCTGGGTATGTAAATTAAATCAGGAATAGGGAATACTTGCCCACGGATAAAATAATCTTTATATTTTTTTCTGCAATATATTTCAATATGTTTTTCGTAATTGTCGAATTCTAATTTTTCTAAGAAAGAATATTTTTTCATAGCCCATCAATTGAAAATATTTTTAAATAGTTCTTATTTTTATTATAATACTTTGTTTGCTTTTTTTAAATCTTAAATGCTTTTATTTTATTATTTTATATTTATAATTTTTATTTCTTAACAATATTACCCGAAACTCTACTAGTATACTTTTTAGCATATCGTTACCGGTAATATTTTCACTTTGCATTTCTCGTGCTTTTCCACCTCTGGTTTGTAGTGGGTACAATTCATACATAACTTTGCCAGTATAAATAAAAGCATACCGTTATCTATGAATTAGTCTTGTATTGTCCTATAAGACTTAAGGATGTTGCTTAGCCCCATATAGGGTATTTAAAGCGATTGATACTACACCACCTTACTACCCGGGCTTATATTGTGGGCTATAAGTACATAACTTGCACTATCGTACCTTCCAGGAGAAGGTCAGCGATAATGCAGAGTTATGTATAGTAAGGTTTGATTAATGGGAAAGTTTTTGAATTGAAAGATTAATTAGCCTAATGACGCTTTTTTGGTTTACTTTCACTCATTCAATAGTTATAATTAAATCAGTTTTTATCTTTAGGGGGTTGTTTTGAATAAAAATTTCTTTTATGTTTCTATTTTTTTGGTTTTTATGTTGTTTTTATCTGGTTGTGGCACGAGTGTAGTAGTAACTCCTGGTACTAATAATTTAACTGAAGACGCCAATATTTGTGAATATTTACTTAGAGGATTTTACGCTGAACTTAGCAATGAGAACTTTACTAATGCACTGTCATATTGTAAATATGGTGGGCTTACTTCTGATTATGTTTATGATGCCTGGGATTTAGCTATAAAATATCCATCTTTATATGCTACCTATCAGATTCATAATGTTTACGGTTTTTCTTATTTGGGGACAAACACTTTAGAACTTTATTACGATTATTCCTGGGCAAGTTATCCTAAAGGTTCTTTTAATGGAAGAAGAATGGTGTTTGAAAAAATAGGTGGAGAATGGAAAATGTTTTAATTTGTAGGATTCTATATTAATAGAAAGGATTTTTAAATGAAAAAGAAATATTGTATTGTAATCATTTGTTTGTTTCTACTTTTTGCCTTGTCTGGTTGTACGGGAGTTCCTAACACACCAGGAGCTTCTACAGAAGAAGATACAGTTAAAAGTATTGTTTATAGTTTTTACTCAGCTCTTAGTGATGGTAATTGGAGTAAAGCACAAAATTATTGTGTTTATGGTTCTGATGCATATTATGTTGTTTCACAGTTCAAAAATCTCTCTAATACTGCCCATGCCATGTGTTCTACTGTTATTATAGATTTCTATGTTTTTGTTACTGATGTATCTGTTGTAGGTACCTATGCAGAAGCGGATTGTCAGGTTAGTGTTTTTATAACTGGATGTGGAAGCTCTGATACTCAAAATGAATCTGGTACAATGACATTACAAAAAATAGGTAATAGTTGGAAATTATATTAGCTCTAAACCAATATTGATTTTGGTCGCCAAATGTCTTAATTCACCTTTAAATTGTATATGCTATATTATAGGATATAGTCACCATTTTATCAGCTTATTTGCATGCATAAATTATGCTTGTTTTACCCTGTAATACTATTATTATATTGTTTTCTAGAGAAATTAAGTGAGGTCTTAAAAAGATAAACAGATAGTCTTTTAGTGCAAATAATATACTATATAAAGGGTTTTTAGACATAATAGGCCATGTTTGATTTGAATGTATAAAAACTAATGATTGGGATTTTTTGGTTTAATACTTGATTTTTAGTTGGATTTCTCATATTAATAGATTCCCATATTAATATAAAAAGCGAATTTACCCATTATCCTTATTATTCTTTTTACATTTTGATTGTTTTAAATCTATTGGCATTTGCCTTTTAATTTGTTATTATATACATGTATGTTTATTTAAAATATTTACTACGTACTAAGACTGATTTTTTCTTCAGATGTTTGTGTCGGCAATATTTGGCAATATCTTAAATAAAGATAAGACTTATTATTGATTTTGATTTAGGAGGTTCTATGGGAAATTTGTCCAATCAAAACAACTTCCATCCAAGACCCATATAAAATATTACATCCTGAACAAAGATGGGCTCCGGTCAGGATGATTCATTCAAAACTGCATATGAAAAGTTACTTCCACCTTTAGTTCATAAAATACGGCAATCCGTCCAACAATGGCGAGAAACCAACTACCAGGAGCTAGCGAAACATCCAGAAATCTTCTTGATTATTGGTTCAACCAAGAACATTGGATTGAAGAAAACTCTCAAAGAATTCCTCTGAAATATTATTTTGCCCAGAGAGAAGCAATGGAATCTATCATCTATTTATATGAAGTAGCCAAAGCCCGATAAATATGAGCTTTTAAGGTACGATTCCTCTGGTAGAGTTAGTACAGGCATGTTTATAGAAAACTGGCCCCGCTATGTTGTCAAAATGGCCACAGGAACCGTGGAAAACAAAAGTTGCCAGTCTGGTCCTGGTATGGTCTTATTTTCATAAGCTCTATGAACAGGATTCACCCTTATCAAGGAACTTTCTGCTAATAGCACCAAATATAATTGTCTTAAACAGACTACAGAAAGATTTTGAGAATCTCACCATATTTAAAAATGACTCTTGATTCCCGAAGATGGCCAAGCAAAGATAAAAATTGGAATTCCGATTTTCAAATAACCATGCATTTACAGGATGAAATAAAACTATAAATCCTCGGGAATATCTTTTTAACAAATGTTCATAGAATCTTTTTAAATCTGGACAATTACCCGTCTTTTGGATGATGATAATACCCTGTTAGTCATTGGTAAGAAACCTAATGTTTTGGCAGATAGGTCAGCAAAACTTGACCTAGGGGAAATTTTAAGAAGTGACAAACTGAAGGATTTGGTAATCTTAAACGATGAAGCACACCATATTCATGATGAAAAATTAGCCTGGTTTCAAAATATTCAGGATATCAACAATAACATGAAATTAAAATATAACAAAGGGCTATCTCTACAGGTTGATTTTACGGCAACTCCGAAGCATGATAATGGTGCAATTTTCGTTCAGACTATTTGTGATTACCCTTTAGTAGAAGCCATAAAGCAAAATATTGTTAAAGTTCCTGTATTGCCTGATAATGCGTCACGTGCAAAGTTAAAAGAAAAACCATCAGATAAGATAGTCCAGCGATACGGTGATTACCTTCATCTAGGTTATATCGAATGGAAAAAACAGTTTGCTGAATTAAAAGATGTAGTCACCCCAATCCTATTTATTATGACTACTCAGACCAAGGAATGTGATGAAATTGCGGAATATTTGGAAAATCGTTATCCTGAATTCAAAGATGCTGCATTAGTTATTCACACCAACCAAAGTGGGGAAATCAGAGAAAATGTTACCACTAAAAGGGCAAAAGAAGAACTGGAAAAATTAAGAAAAGATGCTGATGAGATTGATAAGCCATCCAGCCCTTATAAAGTGGTAATATCCGTTTTGGTTTTAAGGGAAGGTTGGGATGTCAGAAATGTCACAACCGTAGTTGGATTGAGGCCTTATAAGGCCAAAAGCAATATTCTCCCGGAACAAACCCTGGGTAGAGGTATCAGAAAAATGTTTGCGAGAAATGTCAAAGAAGAGCTTTCTGTCATTGGAACAGAAGCTTTTTTGGAATTTGTCGAAACAATAAAGCAGGAAGGTGTCGAGCTTGGTTATCGCCAAATGGGTGAAAATGTTAAGACCAAAACCCCACTAATTATTGAGCCCGATACCGAAAATCCTAATAAAGATTTAGAGAAATTGGATATCGAAATACCCCAGTTAACCCCACGCATCTATAGGGAATTTAAGTATTTAGAAAATATTATTTTAGCCGATTTAGAATTCGAACCCATTCCAGTTAAGAATTTTTCACCTATGAAAAACAGGAAATAGTTTTTGAAGATTTGAAAGACAATTTTCTCACAAGGTTATTTTTAATATATTAGACATTGATTACCGTAATGTAATTAAATTCTTTACCCAGTCCATTTTAAGTGAAAGCAGACTATTTAGTGGTTTTGAAATATTATATCCTAAAGTTCGTGACTTCATAAAATATTATTTATTTGGTCATGAAGTTGATTTATCAGATAAAAATATATTGCGGAATCTGTCTACCATAGAAGCCAAAAACACCATCTTTATTGCTTTTAAAAAGGCCATTGATAAATTAACCATTCATGATAAAGGTACTGTAGAAGTAAAAAATTATATTAAATTATCTAATACCAAACCGATGGTTTTTAACAATCAGGAATATCTGCAATCCCCCAAAACACTTTTTAATAAAATAATCGGAGATTCCCGTTTTGAACTCGAATTTACTTCATTCCTGGACAGGTGTTCAGACGAAATAAAATCATTTACTAAGAATTACTTCAATATTGGTTTCCATATTGAATATCAGGGTACTGATGGTAATATTCATGACTACTACCCTGATTTTATTGTTAAAAAAGATATTCAAACGACTTATATCATTGAGTTAAAAGGTATTGAGGATTTAGACGTTCCCAATAAAACTGCCAGGTTGATACAATGGTGTCATGATGTAAATGAAGTTCAGAATAACTATATATTCATACCTTTATATATCAAACAGGAAGAATGGAACAAACATAAAGAAGGAATAAAAGCTTTCCAGGATGTAATTTATTTGTTTTCTATAGGTGAGGTAAATAGCAATGAATAATGATTTTAATGATTTGACAGAAAATGAAAAAAACGAAGTAATTAATTTAATCAAAGAAAACAAGGTTATTCCCAAACATTATCTTTATAAAATGGCTAAAGATAATGAAGATGTCTTTCTGTTTTGGAATGGTAGGAAAGAAGAAATAACAAATGTAATATTACCTTTTCACTCCATAGAACATATTGATGAACCCAGAGAAGAAAAACAAACTTTATCAATGTGGGATTTATTTGACCCTAGAGGTAGACAGCAACAAGGTTGGACCAACAAACTCATCTGGGGTGATAACAAACTCATATTATCATCTTTAATTAACGGTCCACTTAGAGAAGATATTGAAAATGAAGGAGGCATAAAGCTTATCTATATTGACCCTCCCTTTGCGGTTGGTGCTGATTTTTCATTTAATATAAAATTTGAAGGCGATGAGGTTAATAAAAAGCCCAATATATTGGAAGAAGTTGCCTACCGGGATACCTGGGGTAATGGTATCTCTTCTTACCTTAATATGATTTATGAGAGAATAAAATTAATGTATGATTTAATAGCCGATGATGGCAGTATTTATGTTCACTGTGATTATAGGGTTAATTCATATTTAAGAATAATTTTAGATGATATATTTGGTAAAGAATATTTTAGAAATGAAATAATATGGAACTATCAAACAGGAAGTTCAAAATATTATTACGCAAGAAAGCATGATATTATTCTGTTTTATACAAAAGGAGATAATTATATTTTTAACCCGGATGATATAGGTACTAAAAGGGGAGATAAAATAGGGCATCACATGAAGAAAAATATAGATAAAAATGGCAAAATATATTGGACTATAAAATCATCTGGAAAAATTTATAAATACTATGAAGATGATTTGTTAGTTCCTGAAGATGTTTGGTCAGATATAAGTCATATGCAACAAAAAGACCTCAAAGATTAGATTTTCCGACTCAAAAACCAGAATCTTTGCTTAATAGAATAATAAAAGCATCTTCTAATGATAGTGATTTGGTAGCAGATTTTTTCTGTGGGAGTGGAACTACTTGTGCGGTTGCTGAAAAACTGAATAGAAAATGGATTGGAGCGGATTTGGGCAGATTTGCTATTCACACTACCAGGAAAAGGATGATTAATATTCAAAGAGAATTTAAAAAAGAAAGCAAACCATATCGTGCTTTCGAAATTCTGAATCTTGGAAAATACGAAAGAAAGTATTTCTTGGGCATTAATACTAATTTATCAAAAGAAGAACAGAAAAAACAGCTCGAAAAAAAGCAAGAACAGTATATCAAATTAATTTTAGAAGGCTATAAGGCTGATAGAATTCAGGGTTTTAAAGTTTTGCATGGACGGAAAGGGGATAAATTTGTCTTTGTTGGGCCGGTCGATTTCCCTGTAACAAAACTGATGGTTGAAGATGTATTTAACGAATGCAAAGAAAAATTAATAACTAAAATAGACATTCTTGGCTTTGAATTTGAAATGGGTTTGCATCCGTTTATACAGCAGGAATTAAAAGAAAAAGGTGTAAACCTTAAATTAAAAAATATTCCCAGGGAAGCCTTTGACAAAAGAGCAGTCGAACGAGGCCAGGTAAAATTTTATGATGTAGCCTATTTAGATATTAAGCCCATAGTTGAAAACAGGAAAGTAAAAATTGAATTAAAAGATTTTATTACTTCTTTTACCCAGGATGACCTTAAGGAGATTGAAAATAACCTGAAAAAGGGCAGTAACAAAGTTGTAATTGAAAATGGTAACATTATCAAAATAAGCAAAGATAAAGATGGGATTACCAAAAGAGAAATACTTACTAAAAACTGGTATGACTGGGTAGACTATTGGGCGGTAGATTTTAATTATCAGCAAAAAAAAGAAGTAATTAGAATCATTCAAGACGGAGAAGAAAAAGAAGAGTGGACAGGCAACTACATTTTTGAAAACGAATGGCAATCCTTCAGGACGAAAAAAAACAATAAACTTGAACTTACTTCCATATCTCATACCTACGATAAACCCAGTAGATACAAAATAGCAGTCAGAGTGGTTGACATCCTGGGCCAGGACACCCTCCAAACCACCGAAGTCAACATTGATTAAGAGTGTACTTTTCAAAATATTTGAGTTAAGAGAATCAATATGGAAAAAGAAAAAGATAATTCAAAAAAATGCCCAATCTGTGAAAGACCAATCCATAAAACCTCAAAATATTGCATCTTCCATGCCCCTGTAGAAGAAAAAACTGAAAAAGATTTTAAAGAAGCACTAAGCTTATATACTGAAGAGATTAAAAAAGAAGATAAAGATTATAATTTCATAAAATTTATTTTTATTGGTAATATTGATTTTAATAAAGATTTAGGTATTACTACTTTTAAAGAAGCTAACTTTAACAATGTAACCTTTGAGGGAAAAGCTATTTTTAAGGATTCAATATTTTATTATGGCAAGGCAAATTTTAATAATATTGAATTTAAAAAAAGAACAGAATTTGTTAATTGCACATTTGAAAGTGAATTAGATTTTACTGGAAGTAGATTTTCAGAGAGTCTATATATTGGGAATACTCAATTCATAGGAAATGTAAATTTTAATAAAGTAAATTTCAATTCATTAGAAATAAAGGGTTCTACTTTCCAAGGAGGGAATAGTTCTTTTGAAGATGCAGATTTCAATAGCGATGTACTAGTAGAATCATGTAATCTCATGAATAATATTAGTTTTAAATGTTCAATATTTCATGGCAACGTTAAGATGGGAAGCAAAGATTTTAATAAAACTATTTTCAATTTTGATGGGGCTGACATTAATGATAATTTTGAGTTATTTTTTAATTCAAAAGTATTAATACAAGTATATCTCACCAAAATAAGTATTAATCCATATTTTACAAAAATTATTATAGCTACAAATAATACTGGTGTTTATTTTAATAATGCCAACTTAGAAAAAACAAGTTTAATATTTGAATTACAAAATAGTTCATATTTAGATTTTTTTCAGACAAGAATGAAAGATACTTATTTACAATATGAACAAATTAAAGATTTTATAATTTATGAAAAGAAAAAAAATTATAAGCAAGCTAGAGAGGTCTATTTAACATTAAAAAATAATTTTCATAGTATAGGTAGGTATGATGATGAAAGCTGGGCTTATAAGAAAGAAAAAGACATGGATAGGTTGCAATTATACGAAGATAGAAAATATTTAAAATGGCTTTTTTCAGTTTTTTCTAATCTCATATATGGTTATGGCGAGGAACCCTCAAAAGTTTTTCGAT
>JAXGNR010000021.1:0-10446 GCA_040767965.1 Atribacterota bacterium | reverse complement strand
GAAAAAAAAACAGAATAGTATATGATTAATTTTTAGTTGTAAATATTATTAATTATTAGCTAAATAGTAAAAAAAGAAATTATTTTTCAATTACTTGTTTTAATCATTAGACTTTTTTAATTAAGTTTCGTAATAAAGGTAAAATTTTAAATAAAATTTTATTTGATTTTAAAATTAATATTTGCTAATATACTTAAAATTGGTCTGCTAGGCAAACCAATAAATATAAAATATAGAAAATATATAATGCTATTAAATAAAATAATCCATTACAAGCTATATGAATATGCAATTAATCAGATTTACGAATTAATTAAAAATAATACTTTAAAACCAGGAGATAAAATACCTCCAGAAAGAGACCTTGTTGAATTTATGGGAATTAGTAGGAGTTCTTTAAGGGAAGGATTGCGTGTTTTAGAGGCAAGAGGAGTGATAAAAAGCAAGCCAGGTGGTGGGAGATTTATTAGGGAGATAGATAAAGAGTCATTTATAGATACTGACAATATAATTCTAAGGCTGGAGAAAACATCTATTTTAGAACTATTGGAAGCAAGAGAAGTGTTTGAGTTGAAAATAGTTGAATTTGCTGTAAAAAGAGCTTCCAAAGACGATATTGATGAAATCCAAAAAGTTTTAATCAAGAGTAAAAAAGGTAAATTTGAGAATAGTATAAATATTGTTTTAGAAGAAAATAATTTAGACAGAGATTTCCATTTATCTATTGCCAGAGCATCACATAATTTTATTTTTGTTAATCTTGTAAAAATGGAATTTGATTTATTAGAAAATATTCGTGAAAAAACCTGGAAAATTCCTGGGCGAAAACAGGAACAATATTTGGAACATTTGGAAATATGCAAATATATTAAAGAACATAATAGCAAAAGAGCTGTTGAAGCCATGCAATTTCATCTAAATAATATAAGAAAAGCAATTATTAATTTTATTTAATAATATTTTTATACTTAATGCAGTAAACAATTAAAAATAGTCATGAATTAGTCAATGTATTATATTGTTATTATAATATAAATTGAATTAAAAACCGAAAGGATCAATATGAACGGAATTGGAGTTTTATCCCCAGTCGGAATGGTGGGCTATGGATTTCCAGAAAAGTCTTTTCAGTTAGGATTAAAAAAAGAGCCACATGTTATAGCTGCTGATGCAGGATCTACAGATGCAGGGCCTCACAAACTGGGAGCTGGGGTGGGCATTGTCAGCAAAGAAGCTACAAAAAAAGATCTTTCATTAATGTTGTTAGCGGGATTTAAAAATAAGATTCCTGTTATAATTGGTTCCGCAGGTGGCTCTGGAGCGGACAAACATCTTGATTGGACTATGGAAATAGTCAAAGAAATTATAAAAGAAAACAATTTACATTTTAAAACTGCAGTAATTCATTCTGAAGTTGAAAAAGAATATCTTAAAAAAAAGTTAATTGAAGAAAAAATAGCACCATTAGGACCAGTGCCCGATATATCAATAAAAGATATTGAAGATGCTACAAGAATTGTGGGTGTAATGGGTGTGCAACCGTTCATAGAGGCATTAAAAATGGATGCCAATCTAATTATAGCTGGGCGCTCCAATGACCCTGCAATGTTTGCTGCCTTGCCAATTAAAAAAGGTTGCGATCCTGGCCTTGCTTTGCATATGGGTAAAATTCTTGAATGTGGAGCTTTGTCATCTACCCCGGGAACAACTTCTGACTGTATGTTCGGAGTTATTAGAAAAAATGATTTTATAGTTGAACCAACTAATAAAAGTAGAAAATGTACAATTAGTTCTGTAGCGGCACATTCTCTATATGAAAAATCAAATCCTTTACAAATTATTGGTCCTGAGGGAATCGTTGATCTTTCGAATTGTAAATTTGAACAATATTCAAATAGATCAGTCTCGGTATCTGGCTCAAGATTTGTTGGGAATAGCAATTTAAAAATAAAACTCGAAGGAGCTCGTAAAGTTGCCTATAGAACCATTAGTATTGCTGGAGTAAGAGACCCTATAATGATCAGAAGAATCACTGAGTGTGAAGAGCATGTGCGAAATTCAACAACATCATATTTTTCCAGTATCGCAGATTTTGATTACCGATTAATATTTCATATATATGGCAAAAATGGTGTGATGGCAGATTTAGAACCTCAAAAAAAAATTACCTCTCACGAATTATGTTTGATAATAGAAGTTACTGCAAAAAACCAAGAATTAGCAAATACTATTTGTGCTTTTGCAAGATCAACACTACTGCACTATTCTTATAAAAATAGAATAGGTACTGCAGGAAACCTTGCTTTCCCTTTTGCCCCTTCAGATATACCAACTGGAGAAGTCTATGAATTTAACATACATCATTTGGTCGAAATAGACAGTTTAGAAGATATATTTTCAATTGAGACGATGGAATTTTAGTATTTTGTAGTATAAACATATTAAATACTTAATCAGGAGGTATTTATTGATGAAGGAGATACCAATAACAAAGTTAGCTAAAATTATTAGAAGTAAAAATGCTGGTCCATTTGAGATAACTTTTGACCTTCTTTTTAAAGACCAAGAATCATATCAATTTGTCAAGAGAAGTAAATCTATTACCAAAGAATTGTTTGCTAAACTGTACCATATTCCAATTGAAAAAATTACTTATTTTGGAGAATACGAACCTGCCAATGCTATTAAAGTTACTATAGCCAGAACAATATCTTCAGGGACTGTTGGAGATACTGATGTTTATGGAGCACAACAGTATGCTCCATTATTGAAAATCAAAATAAAAGTCGATGAATAAAAAGAAAGGAAATAAAATATGAAAAAAAATTTAAAAACGCTCTTGAATTTACTGTTAATGGTATTTTTCTTAGTGGCAATGTTATCTGCAACAAGTTTTGCTGCAAAAGAAGTTATGACAGTAGCAATTGATCGCGAGCCACAGTCATTAGACCCTACTGCCACAAACATTTCTATTACATGTACCATAGTTGCTCAAATATTTGATACTTTACTTGATTTTGATACTGATATGAATATTGTTCCTGGATTAGCTGAGAGTTATGAACAGATTGATAGCTTAACTTATCGTTTTAATTTAAGAAAAGGAGTAAAGTTTCATAATGGTGAAGAGCTAAAGGCTAATGATGTTATATATAGCCTAAAGAGGGCAAACGAAAAACCTGTAAGTGGGGCTTATACTGCTGAAATTGACATGGAAGGGTTTGAGACACCTGATGATTATACGGTAATAATAAGGACTAAAGAGGAGTACGCACCATTCACCAGTTTATTATGTCTAACACATTTAAGTATTGTTAGCGAAAAAGCAGCCATTGAAGCAGGAGGAGATGCCAATATTAATCCTATTGGTACCGGACCTTTTAAATTTAAATCATGGACAGCAGGTGACAATATTACAATTGAACGTTTTGATGACTTCTGGGGGGAAAATGCAAAATTAAAGAGTGTAGTGTTCCGTATTATAACCGAACAAAGCAGTAGAGTTGTAGAAATTGAAAGCGGTGGTGTCGATGCAGCTTTGGTCTTACCTGCAATTGACTATGAAAGACTTGATGCTGATGAAAATATCAATCTTGTTCTTTATCCTAGCATATATGTTAGGTATATAGCTTTTAATACAACACAAAATAGTTTAGCAGATAAAAAAGTCAGACAAGCTTTAAATTATGCCACTGATATCGATACTATAAGAGAAGTTTTATATACAAAAATGGGAGCACAAAAAGCTACAACAATTGTCCCCCCTGTTTAGGTGGAAGACATGAAAACCTACCATTGTATGATTATAATCCAGAAAAAGCGAGAGAGCTGTTAAAAGAAGCCGGCTATGAAGATAATTACAAAACTTCTTTCACTTACCTTGCAAATGCGACCAATAACCTTATGGCGCAGATGTTGCAAGCTCAGTGGGCAGAAGTTGGTGTAACTCTTTCACTGAATCCAATGGAAAGCGGAGCCTTAACCGAGAATGCAAATAGAATGAACCAAGAAGTAATGCCAGTTAGAAGCGCTTTCAATATTGGTGAAACTGGTGAAGGATTAATGAAATTATTCCATTCTTCTAATCATGGGCCAGGTGGAAGTAGAGTAAATTATTCTAATCCATATGTTGATAACTTGCTTGAAAGGGCAAAGATAACAATGGATCTTGAAGAAAGAAACAAGATTTATCTGGAGGTACAAAAAGTAATTCATGACGAAGCTTTGTTAATATATTTGTGTTACGAATACTCCAGTGTAGCTTTAAACTCAAAAGTCAGAGGCTTTAATACTATTCCAAATGAAAGAATTGAATATTCAACTGTATACTTTGCTGATTAGTATTTATAAAAACAAATGTCTATGCTGGACTGTATAAACTCCCAGTATAGACATTTGTTTTTACTTTAATATGTTTATTATTTCTTTATTTAGATGCCTTTTAAATATTTTATTACAATATCAGTTTTATTAATTATTATTTAATTATTATTTAATTAATTCCTAAACACTAGCTTTTGAAAGATCTTAATATGAAACAAAATAGCGTTCAATCTAAAACAATATTAATTACCGGTTCTAAGTTAGGTGAAGAAGCAAAGAAAATATTAACTAAAAATAATTTTCAAATTATATACACAGAAGATTATGCATCCTCTTCTGAAATTGCATTTATTTCTAAACAAAAGCAAATAGATGGATTAATTGTTCGAAAGGGGATTATTGATAGAGAAGTAATCAATTCTTCTAATAAACTGAAGATTATTGTTAAGCACGGAGTCGGATATAATAATATAGATATTGATGCTGCAACTAACCTTAATATTCCAGTATTAATCACTGTTGGTGCAAATTCGCAATCTGTCGCAGAACATGTTTTAACTTTAATGCTTGTTCTATTTAAACGAATATTATTAAATCATAAAGGGCTAACATGTAATAGAAATTGGAATAGAGACATTAACCAAGGAGAAGAATTATATAAAAAAAATGTTGGAATTATTGGTTTTGGGAGAATTGGCTCTAAAATAGTTGATTTATTGAAGCCTCTGCAAATGAATATATTGGTTTTTGATCCTTTTCTATCAATAAAAGATATTCCAAAATCAGTTAAATTGGTAGATAACCTTGAATTACTCTTAAAAGAGTCTGATATTATTAGTGTTAACTGCCCTTTAAATAAAGATACATTTCATCTTCTTGGAAAAAATGAATTTTTATTGATGAAAAAGAATTCCTATATAATCAATACTTCTAGAGGAGAAGTTATTGATGAAAATGCATTGATTGATGCTCTTCAAGAGAACAGAATAGCAGGAGCAGGAATTGATGTTTTTGAAATGGAACCCCCAAACTTCATTCATAATAAGCTTTTGCAGTTAAACAATGTTGTAACTACTCCACATATAGCTGGTATAACCAAAGAATCGTTTGATAGAATGGGTGTATCTGCTGCTAATATGATAGTGGGTTTTTTTAAGAATGGTTTAGAAAAAATCGAAGATAAGGCTATTGTAAATCTCAGAAAATGACTAATTAATAATATAAAATTGATTTCCATATTTTTGTTTTATTTTATCTTTAAATAAATATTTTTAATAATAGATTGTATGGGAAGGTAGAAAACTATATGATAAAATATATTTTTTATCGATTATTTATGCTAATTCCTGTGATGTTTTTTGTATCATTGATAGTCTTTACTTTAATGTATATTACTCCAGGTGACCCTGCTGAAATATTATTGAGTGAAGAAGGAGCATCGCAAGAAGCAATTGATGCATTAAGAGAAGAGATGGGCCTTAATGATCCTTTTCTTGTACGATTTGGAAGGTTTTTATGGAATTTCGTAACAAAAGGAGATCTGGGAATATGTTATGCTACAAGACAACCTGTTACTACAAGGATAGCTCAAACCTTCCCTAATACTGTAAAATTGGCTGGTTTATCGGTAGCTTTAGCTGTAATCATAGGTCTTGTACTAGGTATTATATCTGCTGTTAAGCAATACTCCATTTTTGATAATATTTCAATGATATTAGCAATGATTGGTACTGCTATGCCAAACTTTTGGCAAGGATTGTTATTAATGCTGCTATTTTCGGTTTATCTTGGCTGGTTACCAGCAACTGGTTTTTCTAGCTGG
Organism: Atribacterota bacterium; assembly: GCA_040767965.1. Lineage (GTDB taxonomy): Bacteria > Atribacterota > Phoenicimicrobiia > Phoenicimicrobiales > Stramentimicrobiaceae > JAXGNR01. The sequence continues at coordinate 4,301 of JAXGNR010000021.1, read as the reverse complement.
AAACATATGATTTTACCAACAATTACGATTGGGACAAGTACTGCAGCGGTAATCACAAGAATGACCAGGTCTAGCATGCTAGAAGTAATAAGACAGGATTATATTGTAACAGCTCGAGCAAAAGGTCAAAAAGAGAAAAATATAATTTTAAATCATGCGCTAAAGAATGCTCTAATACCAATAATAACAGTAATTGGTATTAGATTTGGAGTAATGCTGGGAGGGGCAGTATTAACTGAGTCTGTATTTGCAGTCCCTGGAATGGGTAAAATGATGGTTGATGCCATAAAAGCACGTAATTATCCTATAGTCCAGGGAGGAGTATTAATAATCGCCTTAGCTTTTAGCATCGTAAATTTGATAGTTGATATACTTTATACCTTTGCTGATCCTCGTCTAAAATCTCAATATAAGTAGTGGAGAAAAAAATGAATAGGAAAAACAAAGAAATTCAGCCAAAGAATATTAGCATTGAGACAGAAATAAAATATGCCAAAAAAAGTCAAAGTGCTGAAATCTGGAGAAGATTTCGTAGAAATAAATCCGCTGTCGTTGGTTTGATAATGTTAATTATCTTAATTTCCCTTGCTATTTTTTCTCCGATAATAGCGACACATGATCCTCTTGAGCAAAATTTATTAAATCGATTGAAAGCACCTACAAAGGAACACATACTTGGGACAGATGAACTTGGACGTGATGTTTTCAGTAGAATTGTTTATGGTTCAAGGATTTCAATATCTGTCGGATTGATTGCTGTTGGCATTGCATTTTTATTAGGAAGTTCCCTGGGTTCAATTGGTGGCTTTTTTGGGGGTAGAATAGATAATATAATTATGAGAATAATGGATATATTTATGGCCATACCTCAAATATTGTTAGCAATTGCAATTGTTTCAGCATTAGGCCCAGGTTTACAAAATATGATGGTAGCAATTGGCATTTCAACTATGCCAAGATATTGCAGAGTCATGAGAGGTGCTGTTTTGTCTGTTCGTGAGCAAGAATTTATAGAAGCTTCAAGAGCAACAGGCGCAAGCGATTTTTATATTATAACCCAACATATAATCCCAAACAGTATGGCCCCTATGATCATTCAAATAAGCATGAGTGTTGGTACTGCGATTCTTTCGTGTGCTTCCTTAAGTTTTTTAGGATTAGGGATTGTTCCTCCTACTCCTGAATGGGGTTCCATGCTTTCCACAGGGAGAGATTTTTTAAGACATAGTCCCCATGTTTGCACATTTCCTGGAATTGCAATAATGTTTGCTATCTATGCTATGAATTTAATTGGTGATGGATTGAGAGATGCGCTTGACCCAAAACTTAAAGATTAAACTTAAATTTATTAATAAAATTTATTTCCAAATTATCCAAAAAATAAAAATATATTATTCTAAAAAGACAGTTGCGTTTGGAGGCTGACTAATATGAGCAAAAATGAAGCCAAATTATTAGAAGTAAAAGATTTAACGATACATTATTTAACTCATGAAGGCAAAGTGCAGGCAGTAAGAAATCTCAATTTGGCTATGGAACAGGGACAGATATTGGGACTTGTTGGTGAAACCGGTGCTGGAAAAACAACAACAGTAAAAGGAATTATGAGGATATTACCAAACCCGCCAGCAAAAATAATAAACGGTAAGATATTCTTTGAAGGATTAGACCTATTAAAGAAGAATGAAAAAGAAATGAGAGCAATCAGAGGAAAACAAATTTCTATGATTTTTCAAGATCCTATGACATCGTTAAATCCTGTTATTCCAATTGGAAATCAAATAGCAGAAGCGATTTCTCTCCATGATTGTCATAATTGGAAAAGAGCCTTAAATATGGCAGGTGACATGTTGGGTCAGGTGGGAATTGATAAAGAGAGAGCCAATGATTATCCTCATCAGCTTAGCGGAGGAATGAAACAACGTGTTGTTATCGCGATGGCTTTAGTATGTAATCCCAAACTTCTTATTGCAGATGAACCTACCACTGCCTTAGATGTTACTATTCAGGCACAAGTATTGGAAATGATGAAAGATTTAATATCCAAATATAATACATCGGTAATTATGATTACTCATGATCTAGGAGTAGTTGCTGAAGTTTGCAATTCTGTAGCAATTATTTATGCTGGAGAGATAGTGGAGTATGGCAATAAAAATCATATTTTTTTAAACCCTAAACACCCTTATACTAAAGGTCTTTTTGAATGTATCCCAGACATTACAAGTGAAGAAAATATACTCAGACCAATATTTGGACTAATGCCTGATCCAATTAATTTGCCAAAAGGATGTAGTTTTTACCCTAGATGCCCAATTGCAACAGAAAAATGTAAAACTGTAATGCCTGATAATGTAGAAATAGAAAAAGGACATTTTGTTAAATGCCCGAATGTATAATTTAGAATACATAAATATAATGAGGTATTGAAATTGGACAATGGAATATTAGAAATAAAAAACTTAAAAAAATATTTTAATGTAAAAAAAGGCTTGCTACATGCTGTAGACAATGTGAGTTTTTACATAGATAAAGGGGAAACTCTTGGACTGGTTGGCGAATCTGGATGCGGAAAATCAACAATAGGAAGGTTAATATTGAGATTGATTGAAAGCACAAGCGGAGAAATATATTTTAAAGGCATAAACCTTCTTGAATTAAGCAAAAAAGATTTAAAAAATGCAAGAAAAGAAATTCAGATTGTATTTCAAGATCCTTATTCTTCATTAGATGGCAGAAAAAGTGTTTTTGAAAGTATTTCAGAGCCCTTTATAGTTCAAAATGTTTATCGTGAAAAAAAAGATATGACAAATCATATTTATGACTTAATGGGAAAAGTAGGACTGTCCAATAGAATGGTAAATGCGTATCCTCATGAGCTAGATGGTGGTCGGAGACAAAGAGTTGGAATAGCTAGGGCTTTAGCCCTAAATCCTTCCTTTATTGTTTTAGATGAACCAGTATCTGCATTAGATGTTTCAATACAAGCACAAGTAATTAATTTACTTAAAGATTTGCAAAATGAGATGAATTTAACTTATTTATTTATTTCACACGATTTAAGTGTTGTTAAACATATCAGTAATAGGGTTGCAGTGATGTATTTAGGTAAAATAGTAGAAATAGCAAGTTCAAACGAAATATTTAAAAATCCATTACATCCATACACAAAAGCATTGTTATCAGCGGTTCCTATCCCTAAATTAAATATTAATCGAAAAAGAATAATCCTAAAAGGAGATGTTCCTAGTCCAATTAATCCCAAACCTGGCTGCAGGTTTGCAGGAAGATGTTTTTTGGCTGATGATGCTTGTAGGGAAAAGGATCCAAGCCTTTTAGAATATTCTAACAACCATTTTGTAAGCTGTTTTAAAGTTTAATGTAATTTTAATTGGCTAGAATTATTTTAAAAATATTTAAGGAGAAATGATAATGAAAGAAAAGATATTTTTACATATAGACAAGATATCAAAAGAATTAATAAATTTATCTGATACAATATTTAATTTTTCAGAAGTAGGTTGTCAAGAATTTCAGTCATCAGAAGTTTTATCTAAATATTTAGAAAAAAATGGCTTTAAAGTGCAATTGGGAATAGGTGGCCACAAAACATCTTTTCGGGCAGAATACGAAAGTTTTCCAGGAGGACCGTCTATTGGATTATTATGTGAATACGATGCTTTGTTTGGCATAGGACATGCCTGCGGACATAACATGCAGGGTCCATGTGCTGTTGGAGCAGCAATTGCTATAATAAACACTCTTTCAGATAAATATCCATTTAAAATAGTGGTTTATGGGTGCCCAGATGAAGAAGGTTATGGTCAAAGTGGTGGAAAAATAAAAATGATTGAAAATGGATGTTTTAATGATATTGATATAGCAATGATTATGCATGGCGGAACAGAAACAACAACTGACTTGAAAACACTGGCAGCAATGCATTATAAAATAGCATTTTCCAGTAGTAAAAAAGACTCAGAATATTTTAACAAAAATTTAACCGAGAGAGAGATTGATACAATGCTAATATCTTTTTTGGGTATAGAGTTTTTAAGAGAACATATGGTAGATGATGCAAGAATTCATTACACATATTTGTTTAATAATAACACTGATATAAACCAAAAGATAATAACTGATTTCATTGTTAGGTCTAAAAATTTAATATATCTAGAAGACTTGAAAAAAAGATTTAAAAATATCATTAATGGAGCTTCATTAGCGTTTTCAACTTCAGCTGATATTACTGAAGGGAAGCAATATGCCCCAAAAATACCAATCACAGCTCTTGTTGATAG
>JAXGNR010000020.1:0-12316 GCA_040767965.1 Atribacterota bacterium | reverse complement strand
TTTTACCTTTTATGTTTTCCTCCTTCAGTGTTAACACTGCAATGCGCTGTACCGGAGATGCCAAACATCCTATGATTATCATGATCAGTACTGCAATTTTAAATATTGTTTTGGATCCGATTCTTATGTTTGATGTAATTCCTGGAACAACCATTCCTGGTTTTGGATGGGGTATACAAGGAGCTGCGATTGCCACAGTGTTTTCAACTTTTGTTGCATTTATAGCTGGTTTATATATCCTTCTGGCAGGTAAAAGTAATTTAAAAATATCATTTTCAGGTTTATTTACACTGAAGATGGAAAATATTAAAAAATTAAGCATTATCGGATTGCCAACCGGATTAGAAATGTTTTTTCGTCAGGGAGGGCAATTTTTGCTTTTAAAATTTGTATCTATGTATGGTACTTATGCACTTGCTACTTTTGGTATAGGGATGCGTCTGTTCAATCTGGTTTTCCTGCCTCTTCTGGGTCTATCAATGGGAGGGAGCGCCGTAGCTGGTCAAAATCTGGGAGCAGATCTCGTTGAAAGAACTCACAAAACTGCTTTATGGGCAGTTCTTATAGGAAGTGTTATAACAGCTGTCATTGCTTTCGTCACAATCCTTTTTCCAGAGCAAATAATACAAATATTTGTTAATCAACCCCAAGTGATTGAAATTGGCAAAAAAATGATCTATATAATTTCTCCCAGTTTTATTGCTGTAGCTATATCAATGGGCTTAAATACAGTATTTTCCGGATCTGGTTTTAACCTTCCATATCTGATAGCCGGCATCTTCTCGCGCTGGGTATTTCAAATACCTTTTTCCGCACTGATAGTTTACATCTTCCATCTTCCTATTTCATTTATCTGGATTGGTTTCTTAGTTGCTGAATTCATAGAACTGCTGGTAATTATGCTTTATTACCGGCAAGGAAAATGGAAGAACAACAGGGTATAAGTTTTAAATAAATTAAGATTTAAGACAAAAGACTCTCCATAGCATTTTTATCAAGCCTGTAAACTGTCCATTCATCAAGAGGATAAGCGCCTAATTTTTCATAAAATTTTCTGGCCGGGTTCCAATTTAAAACAAGCCATTCCATTCTCCCACAATCTCTTTCTTTGGCAATTTGAACACATTCTAATAATAATTCTTTACCAATCCCCAGACCTCGAAGCTGTTCTTTAACATAAAGGTCTTCTATGTAAAAGCCTGGCTTGCCAAGAAAGGTTGAGTAATTGTGAAAAAATATAACCATTCCTGCTGGAGTTCCTTCCCATATTGCCAGCAAAGCTTCTGCATAAGCCTTTTCCCCAAACAGCGTTTTTCGGATCGCTTCTTCATTTGTAACAACCTGATCACTGAGTTTTTCAAATACTGCCAATTCTTTAATTAAGGCCAGCAAATTTGGTATGTCTGCTAATTCGGCTTTTCTTATTATAAGTTTTCCTCTAGATTTGTTGTCTTTTTCCAAAATCTTTTTCCTTTCTGGTTCATATATTAAGATTTAACAATATGCATTCCCTATTGCTCTTTCAAAACATTTAAAATTTACCACTTAAAAAATATAATACAATTTAATTAAAAATTCAAATATAAAAACCAGCCTCCTAACAGGATAAGGATTGATCCTGGTATCTTCTCCATTATATTTTCCTTAAAAAACAATAAGGAGAATAATAAGGTTAAAATCAGTGAAAGGTTTGTTAAAGGTTCAGCAAGGCTTAAATCAATCTGCTGCATTGCATAAAGCAAGAATAGATATGAAAAGCCATTTATCAATCCGCTGGTTACAGATAACACTGGTTTTTTATGAAACACATTTATTATGGTATAAGTCTTTCCTCTAATTAATAGTATTAAAAATAAATTGAAGGCAATAAAAAAGTATAATACCATTGAATAGGTAACCGGATGAACATTCGGGAGATAATATTTGTCAATTATCCTGCCTAAACATTGACTGGTAACCGCTAAAAACATCATTCGGCTGGGAATATCTGAAATTATATAATGCATTGAATAAAAAGGATTTTTAATATTTTTAAGTAAAGAGACTCCTATTATCATTAAAATGACGCCGATAATTTTAGTTGCTGTGAATGCTTCAGATAGAAAAAAGAAGGAAAATATTAATAAAATTAAACCATTCAAACTATATATCGGGGTTACCAAAGATGTTTCCCCTGTTGCCAAAGAAGTAACAAAAGAATAGGAATATACTGTATAAAGTAAACTGCTAGCATAACAGGGCACTAAAAATGTATAGTCTTTCACAGAAATAAAAAAAGATAATGGGATCAGAATAATGGCACCAAAAATGAAAAATAAAAAAGTTGCTGACAGGTTATAGTCAATATCACCTTTTCGATCACCTAACATTCTTACCACAATCTTTTCAAAAGAAATCAATACTATTCGAGCTGTTAAGGCAAAATAGGATATAAAAATATATTTTCCCTCTCTTTTCTTTCAAGAAGTATTTATTGCTGGTAGATTTTAGATCCTTTTTTTCAACCAACTTATTTATCAATACTCTATTAAATTTATAGAAAAGAAGGCAAGTATAAGTATTGCCTTCTATCTTTTCTATAATCAATAGAACAATAACTTAATTTTTTCTATTTTGCAATAATTTAAATAAATTTGTTTATCCTAAATATTTATTGTGAAACATAGATAATTAAGTTAAAATGCAAATAGAAGACTTCTCTAAAAGGATCTGATTTAATGCCAATAAAATATTTAAATGGAAAGCGACTTTATTATGCCTTTATCTCTGGTGCCAATAAAATAATTGAGCAAAAAGAGCAGCTTAATAGAATTAATGTATTTCCTGTTCCCGATGGTGACACCGGAACAAATTTAGCAGCAACTGTTAACAATATGATTCAGGAAGTAAAAGCTTCAAATAATATTAATACAACACTTCGATCTATGGCCAATGCTGCCCTCTCCGGAGCAAGAGGAAATTCCGGGATAATCTTTGCCCAATTTTTCAATGGTTGGGCTCATGCTGTTGGAAATCAGAAAACATTAAATATTCAAACATTCGGAGAATCTGTTAAAGATGCAGTGCCATCAGTTTACCAGGCAATCCTCCATCCTGTAGAAGGAACAATGCTCTCAGTTATTAAAGCCTGGGCACAGGCTGTTTATGATATGAAAAATAAGACCAGCGACTTTGAAGAAATTTTCAATACTGCTTTAGAAATAGCTAAAAAAGCTCTTGATAATACCCCAACTCAGTTAAAAATACTGCGCGATGCCAGGGTTGTTGATGCTGGTGCCAGAGGGTTCGTCCATTTATTGGAGGGAATGAATCACTTTATACATCATGGTAATCTGAAAGAAATTGTACAGCGACAAGAACTTGCAGAAGGAATAGTTGAACCAATTCCAGAAGAACCTTTTGATTTAACTTATCGATATTGCACTGAGGCTCTGTTGTCCGGCTTTGATGTTACAAGGACAGGTCAACTAAAAAAACAATTAGAAAAATTGGGAGAATCAATTATCGTTGCAGGAAATGAGCAAAAAACACGCCTTCATATTCACACAAATGAACCAGCAGAATTATTCTCTCTGCTAAGCAGCTATGGAAATATAATAAATCCAAAAGTTGATGACATGAAAAAACAATATACCTCTGCTCACAAAGAACATCCTCCGATTGCTTTGATAACTGATTCAATTGCCGATATTCCGGAGGAAATACTTGATAAATATAATGTTCACATTCTTCCCATCTCTATTTTTTTCGAAAACAAAGAATTTTTAGATAAAATTACTATATCCCCTGAAATATTTCATGAAATGATTGAAAAATCAACAATTTTTCCCACCAGCTCACAACCAAGTATTAAAACAGCTGAAAGCGTTCTGTTATTTCTTTGTAGTCATTATAAGTCAATAATTGCCTTAATGGTATCAGGGAAAATAAGCGGCACCTGGAATTCTGTATATCAAGCCTCCCTGAACCTGCAAGAGAAAGGATGTAAAATTACAGTTGTTGATTCTAAACTAAACTCAGGTGCCCAGGGATTACTTGTGCAAAAAACAGCAGAATTAATCAATTCCGGATTGACACATGCTGAAATTGTTGAAAAAATTTATCAGTTGATACCCAAAACAAAAATTATGGTAAGTGTAGCTAATTTTAAATACATGGTCCAATCAGGTAGAGTAAGCCCCTTTAAAGGATACCTTGCCAGGGTTTTAAATTTAAAGCCAATCATTACTCTTGATGAAGAAGGAAAAGGAGTAGCCTTTGCCAAAGCTTTTAGCAGGAAAGCCAATTTTAATAAAATAATAAACATTATCAAAGAAAATCATCAGAAAAATCCTGTTACACGTTATTGTATAGTCCATTCTCAGGCGCCGATATTGGCAGAACAGTATAGGAAATCTTTACTAAAGATTTTACAAAAAGAACCGCAATATATTGAAGAAGTTTCTTCTGTAGTTGCCATGGCATCAGGAAAAAGCGCTGTTGCGGTCTGTATTATGAGTGAATAAAAAATACTCTTAATTTTATTTTCTTATAAGAAAGGGGTCATCTTTAATGTTTTCATTCTTTCTACCATCAACTATCCTTATTCTAATTTACTTCACTATTTTCTTTATCATTGCTCAAATCATCAAAAATAATTCTATTGTAGATATTGGCTGGGGATTCGGCTTTATACTTATTACTATCTACACCTTCTTTTTTTCAGAAATAATCACTGTCAGGAGCTTACTGGTAAGCTTGCTTGTTGTCATCTGGGGTTCCCGTTTATCCTATCACATCTTAAAAAGAAATTGGAAAAAGCCAGAAGATTTCCGTTATGCAAAGTGGAGGAAAGAATGGGGCAAATGGTTATTTATACGTGGCTTCTTTCAGATATTCATGCTGCAAGGACTTTTTATGTTAATAATCTCTTCACCAGTAATATTCATAAACTATTCTCAACAGCATGGTTTACAGTTTTTAGACTACCTGGGTGCTATTATCTGGGTGACTGGTTTTCTATTTGAATCAATGGGAGATTATCAATTAGCCCAGTTTATCCGAAAACCAGAAAATAAAGGTAAAATTATGAGATATGGACTATGGAAATACACCCGCCACCCTAATTATTTTGGTGAAGCTGTTATGTGGTGGGGCATTTATTTGATAGCTCTTGATTTGCCAAATGGGTTTTGGTTCATAATTAGTCCTCTGACAATTACCACCCTTTTGCTTTTTATTTCAGGTGTTCCAATGCTTGAAAGGAAGTTTGCTAATAACCCTAAATTCCAGGAATATGCAAAGGTTACACCAAAATTCTTTCCATGGTTTCCTAAAAATATTAAAGATAAGGAGTAAATAAATATGAAATAACAGAAAATATTTCAATTTAAATTTCAATGGTGGTCTTTTTTTAATCTTCTATTTTAATTATAATCTATTTAACTATTGAAAATAAAAATATATTGTGAGGGGTAATAAAAATGTTAAATGAATTCAAAAAATTTGTCATGCGAGGAAATGTTCTGGATATGGCAGTAGGTATAGTTATCGGAGCTGCCTTTGGAACAATCGTAAGTTCTTTTGTTAAAGATATCCTTATGCCACCAATTGGCCTACTTTTTGGTGGAATTGATTTTAGTAATATGTTTATGACTCTTAAAGCAGGAGCAACAGCAGGTCCTTATCTTACTCTTGCCGAGGCGCAGGAAGCTGGTGCAGTTACCTGGAATTATGGATTATTCATAAATACTATAATAAGTTTTCTGATTATTGCACTGGCAATTTTTCTGGTTGTTCAAAAAGTTAACAGTATGAAAAAGAAGGAAGAAGCACCGCCACCTTCAACAAAAGAATGTCCTCACTGTTTTACAGTAATACCTATTAAAGCAACAAAATGTCCAAACTGCACTTCTGAATTGGCAAAACAAAAATAATTCGATGTAAATCAATAAAATAACATGAGTTAGTATAAAATAGAGTAGATGAGATGAGCATAAATAAATGTGCACTCTCAACTACTCTATTTTTAGTTCTTGTTTACCAGCATATTTGAGGTGTTACTTCGATTTTGGATATTTCATAACCCCATTCTTCTGCCTTTTGAATCAACATATCATAAGTTTCTGATTCCATTTGTGGTGTTCTGGATAGAATCCATAAATAGTTGTAATTTTTTCCGGTAACCATGGCATATGAATAGTCATCTTCATCCAAAACAATAATATTATACTGGCTTGAAATGATCGGGAAAAAACTGACTTTCAATTGTCCTGGCTCATTAGGATCGGGAACCCAGGCAGTTCCGGTTATACTACTCAATTTTCCATCAGGAGTACCCTTGTATCCCTGATTAAGCACCTGAACCTTTCCATCGTCCAGCAGTGCATAAGTAGCAGTAACACATACCAGATTCCTGGCAAAAGTGGTTGGTAAACTGGCAATTTCATACCATACCCCTGCATATCTTTCCAAATCCACCTGATCAACTGTCTGGATATTTTCCAGGACTGGCGAACCAGTAATGGCACAACCGCTAATTAATAGAGAAACTAAAAGTAATAAAATAAAGAAATGTCTTTTTTTGTTCATTTAATAACCTCCTTATTAGGTTCTACTTCCTGAATTAATTTTTCCCAAAACCTCTTTCTTTTTTCAGATTCCGGTGGTTCTTTAACCGGTAATTCAAAGAAAGGAGCACTAACTCCCTCCTTATGTAATTCTTCTGATAATATTTCTGCCATAATTCCCAATAATACCGGTTCATCTGGCTCCGGGTTTTCCACAGGATTGGGAGATTCAGTATTATAGCGGTTAATTTTGTGTTTTCCCCAATGGATTCCGCAAGTTGGGCTATTCTCTAAACCGATATATCCAATAAAACGATAGTTACTCCGGATAAATTCTCGCACCATGAGCATTGGAACTTTTAACAATTCTTTACAGTGATTACGAAAAAAAATATTATCATACTGCTGGCGTCCTTGTGGATTACGCTTTAAACCCATAGCAGTAGTTTCAGGACACGGATACTGAATTATCCCTACTTTTCTTTGCATTAAATAGTCCATCAATTGGTGTGATAAAGGGAAATTTTGTCCTAGAATATGGACTCGACAATATGGATTAACCAGGCATTGCGCTATTAAGATAATTTTGCGGTCTTTACTGCTCATCTATTTTCAGACTTCCTTTCTCTTATATGCTAAGTATTTCAAAAACTATTTTATTATCATTTATCTTGTTATCTCAAGTTAACTGTTTGAGGTAGCTCCCTGTGACACAATTTGCAATATTCAGGGGCCAGTGATAACCATTTATCATCTTCGTCTTTTTGGTTATTATAATAATCTTTAATAATTTCGCCATCCAACATTTCAATTACACGACTGGATTTGGCAGCAATATGTCTTTCATGGGTGATGACTAAAAATGTTGTTCCAATTTCCTGGTTAATTTTCTTTAATAACCCGAATACCTGGTCTGTATTGGAAGAATCCAGATTTCCAGTAGGTTCATCTGCCAGAATTAGAGATGGCTCATTGATCAATGAGCGGGCAATAGCTACTCTTTGCTGCTGACCACCTGACAGATTATTACCTTTATTATTCATTCTGTCCTTTAGTCCCACTAATTCCAGTAATTCTTTTGCTCTTTTTACTTTCTTAGCAGTGGTTATTTGCTGTTTTATCCAGGTCGGCATTAAAACATTTTCAAGAGCTGTAAACTCTTTCAGTAAAAAATGAAATTGAAAAATAAAGCCAATATGCTGGTTTCTAAATTCAGCTAAATTATTTTGATTCATCTTACCCAAGGATTTACCTTGGAAATAAACATCTCCTGCAGTCGGCTGGTCTAGAGCTCCTAAAATATTTGCTAAAGTTGTTTTTCCGCATCCAGAAGGACCAATCAAGGAAATGAACTCTCCCTCTTTTAGTTTTAGGTTTAAATTTTTTAAGGCAATAGTTTGTATAGTCTTACCATACACTTTCTTGATTTCCCTTGCCTCTAATAAAATATCAGCTTTGTTATCAACCATTTCTAATCACCTCAATTGGGTTTAATCTGGCAGAACTATTAGCAGGAATAACAGCAGATACAATACAGGCAATAGTAGTTATAATAATAATGAATACTATTTGAAAAGATTGTATTTCTATTTCAAAAATGCTTACAAGGCTGGTAAATGCCTTTATTAAAAATACCCCAAAAATAGTTCCTGTTAATGCTCCTAAAAATCCCAGAATACCTCCCTGTAAAATAAATATTAATCTGGCAGTACTGTTTTTAATTCCTAATGCCTTTAAAATTCCTAATTCGCGAGACCGTTGGATAACAGAAATACCTAATACACTAGAGATACCTAAAGTTACTGCCAGCAAAACAAATATCTGAATAATATAATTTGATAAACTTTGACTGCTCAGAGCATTTAAGAGCTGAGCATTTTGTTCTTTCCAATCTATAATCGTAAATCTGGTCCATTGAGATGATATGTCTTTACTAATTTGATCTGCTATAAAGACATTATCAATTTGCAATTCTATTTTAGAAATATATCCTTCTTTGTCTAATAATTTTTGAGCTCTTCTTAAGTCAAGAAAAATCCAGCTTTGGTTAATAGATTGGTTTTCAAAATCGAAAATACCTTGTATATAAAATCTTTCTCTAATATTATTTGCCAAAGATATTAATACTACATCTCCGGAGTTTAAGTTAAAATCTTCAGCTAGGTCCTTCCCAATTAAAATCTGATTTCCTTCTAAAAGATCATTCCCTTTAATTACCCTTGTAGTTATCTGGTAAATATTATTCGCTCGCTCTAATATAATTCCTCTAATTAAAATAGGGGTATCTTCGCCACCTTTTATTAAAAATCCATTTCCATCTAAAACTGGAGAAATAGCGCTAAAGCGTTCCTGGTTTTCCAGAGAATTTACAATGGGCTGCCATTCTTGAAAATCAACGCTTCTTACAGATTGATTCTCAATAAATCCAAACCGGGAGGTTTGTTTTATATCTTTAAAAATATCATTACTTTCAATAATTGTAATATGTGGGCTGTTTCCTAATGTTTGATTAATAAGGTTATCCTGCAGACTGGTAATGATAGCTCCGATAAAAATAATCACTGCTACTCCAATAGCAATGCCTATGACAATAAATAAAGACTGGTTTTTATTTTCCAACAGAAAACGAAAGGCTACTCTTAAAGAAAAAAACATTTATTTCTCCCTATCCTCTAATCATTTAAAGTTACATCCACATTGGCTTGCAATCCTGCTGGAAAAAGAATAATTTCATTATGCATTACACCCTCAATTATTCTTACTTCTCTGGCGTTGGGATTATCGAGAATTATTTGCTTTTTTTCTGCTTTTCCATTTTGATATGAATAAATATAAAATCTGCCATTTTCAGACCAGATATATTCTTGAGGGATTATTAAAGAATCAGGATATTCTGAAATAATAATTTCACAACGAACAGTTAAATTTTTTATTAAATACTCATCATCCTCTATTAATTCTACTTTTAGACTTACTGTTCCTTTGTCTATATTCACAGAAGGAGCAATATATTGGATTAATCCTTTTACCTTATTTTCAGGAGAAAATTCAGTGGAAACAAAAACCAATTGTCCTCTTTTTATCTTGGGGAGATTTCTCTCATCCAGTTCAATTTCTATATATTTTTCATCCTGCCCAGCTATCGTGAAAAGACTTTCTCCAATCATAGAATATTCACCCAGGGATTTATGCTGTTCAATAATAATACCTTCTAAAGGAGAACGGATTGTATGTCTATTCAGCTTATTTTTTAACAGATCAATACGTGCTTGAGCAGCTTTTATCTCTGCTAAAGCTGTTTCTCTTTTTGCTCCACCTTCAGCACATGATTCCATGTGCTTTTTCTGAATTTCGGTCATAGATTTTTGTATTTCCAGTTGATGTGAAACCTCCTCTACGCTATCACGGGAAACTGCTTTTTGTATAAAAAGTCTTTCGTATTTGATAAGCTTATCTTCAAGTTCCTGTTGGGTTAAAGTAGCTTGATGATATTGCTCCTGAGATGTAGGGCAGGTAGTGTTTACAATTTCATCATATCGGGCTTTTGCCAAGATATAATTAGCCTCTGCCTGCTGCAAATCCAGAAGAATGTCAATAGTTTCGAATTCCAGCAATATCTGGTCCTTTGCTATTTCATCTCCTTCTTTTACAAAAAGATTTACTATTTTACCACTAACTTCAGTTTTAATATCTGTTAATCCTTCTAACACAACAGTTCCTGTGGAAAGTATTGTTTCATAATAGTCATCTTTGGCCACAGTTGTATAGCTAACTAGAGGAGCTTTGGCTGGTGGCTTTAAGTAGGCGAAGCCAGCTGCTAAACTTACAAGCAGGATAAATATTATTAATATTTTTTTTATCATATTCTTATTAAACCCATTTACCTTTTTCTCTCTTCTTTTAATAATGAATTAAATAAATATTATATCTTATTTTTCTATTTTACAATAGGCATTCATTTGTATTTTCTCAAAAAAGTTTACATTAAAATTATTTCCATAAATATAGAGCAAAGGGCTTTTATTTCTGAGTATATTTGTATTTTTATAAAGACTAGATATAATATAATATATATCTAGATTAAGTTTTCAAAACTGGAAAATATATTTGATATAATGTTATAATTAAATGGATGGTGCAGTATCCTAGTTAATACCCTGTTCCTGAAGGCGGGCCTAAAAATCCGTCAAGGGCACATCGATGAAGTTCCTGGTGTTGGCTGCTGACGCCCAGTTGGGAGCTGATGCTGGGAGTTAAGGGATCGGGGCGATCCGCAATGGCATGTGGGCGTTGACCCCTTTCCCGTGGAGGCTTATCTGCTGAAGGTAAAGCAGAAAGCGAACCTGTATCTGTTGCAAGATGGGTACAGCGTAGCCTGCTTTGCGTGGTTCAGGGGGAAGCATAAAAACTAGGTAAGTATCGTGGATCCCGATACTATTACGCTAGCTGAAACCTGAACTGCTAAAGAAGCTAAGGAACAGAGTGTATTTGAAGGAAATCTTCTAGGCTGTTGGTATAACCAGATATATCAGGGATTTAAGTGTGGCCTAAGTGGTAATCCAGTCCTGTATTGGGAAACCGTATAGCCGAAACATGAAAGGGAAACCGCCTGTCTGGTAACAGCAGGTTGTTTCGGGGGAAAACCTACTGGACCTAAGCCGCAACATTGACTTGATATATCACCATCCATTCTTTATTTTATTGAAACAAATACTATATTTCTCCTAATCAAAGGTATGTTATTTTGAAGAATTTTAGAGAAAGTATATTCATAACAATTTTTACCTTCTTATTAACTGTTTTAGTTGCTTTATTCTCTTATTCCTGGATCAGATCAATCCCCTTTATCCCTGCCATTCTTATTCTTTTAATAATCATTTTTATTGGTGTTATCAGCGATATGGTAGGAATAGCTGCAGCGGCTGCAGAGGAAAAACCGTTTCATGCAAAGGCAGCCAAAAAAGTATTCGGTGCAAAAAAAGGTCTTTTCCTTGTCAAAAACGCCAATCGTGTGTCAAATTTTATGTGTGATATTATTGGTGATATTTGCGGAATAATAAGCGGTTCATTAGGAACAATCATCGTGATTAAAATTGCCAGCAATTGGGAATTACCAAAAAGCTGGATAGATTTGTTTGTTCTAAGTTTAATTGCTTCTTTAACGGTAGGCGGGAAATCGTTTTTAAAAAGTTATGGTATCAAAAAGGCAAATGAAATAATCCTATTTGCAGGAAAAATTCTTGCAAGCCCTTTGCTCTTAAAAAGTGTATTTAAAAAAACAAGCACCACTAATTACAAATAGAATAAAAATATAGGACCTTTAAATAATTTAAGTCGTTTTTCAAGCATATTCAAAAATTTTTTTAATTTTTATATTACAAATAAAGCCCTGAAAACTGTGGTGTGTTTCAGGGCTTTATTTTTTGTTTATTTTGCAATTTATTTAAGCTGGTTACTGTGAATAACCAGTTAGCAGCATAAAATTAAATTATTATTTTTTCTTTTTATCGGTTTGTTTTGTGGGTGTTTTCTTTGCACAAGATTTGGCCATTTTCGGCACCTCTTTCTTTTATTATTAAATGACAAGGAACCAATTTCTTAACTACTTCGACCTTTTCTCATAATAAAACATCTAAATATCTTATACATTTAAAAAAATATTTTGTCAATACATTTTTTTAAATAAAAAAATAAATATTATTTTTAGAAATATTTCTATTTTTCATAAATATAAATACTTAAAACTGTGCAATAAATCAGCTTGTAGT
>JAXGNR010000019.1:0-13503 GCA_040767965.1 Atribacterota bacterium | reverse complement strand
GTTTTTAAAAAGAGATGATAGTGATTATCCATCAGACAGTAGGCATAACAGATAAGTGAATATTTCTGGAATGTTTTGTTCATCTTCACCTGGAAGAGTCTTTTATCCTCATCAGAATAGAAGATATCCTCTTTTCTGTTGCCTCTGGCGATAATGTGATAGACAGCATTTTCAAAATTGATTCTTAAGGGTCTGGCCATAATATTATTTTAGGGGATTGCAGTTTGAATGTCAAATGTGAAGACCTGACCCCCTTTTATTCTTCCAATAAATCACATAGTTCCTTGCCTTCATCTGGTTTAGGATTTAAATAACACCAATCAGAAAGAAAAGTTTTTTTGGCCAAGTTGTGAAGAATATTTTCAGCAGTTTTACCTTTTTTTTCAAAATAATTTTTATCTCTCTCCATTAAATTTTTCCTATTAGCATATATTAATTTTATTTTATAATTACCTAACAAATTATTTCCACAAAAAGTTATTTCGGCTACACTTTATGCAATACTCTCATAATACGGTGATGGGATTGTGGGATAGGCTCTGTATACATGATAAAAGATCTCTTCTGCTTTCTTTTCAACATCAGTGATAGAATAGCATTCTACCGGCAAGCCTGTTTTGTCATCCCAGAGGAAATTTTTTATCAAAATTTTTATATCATCTCTCATTGGTTCGCGATCTTTCCATTTATATAATTTTGCTAGCTTAGTTTTTAGTTCTTTTAATAAATTTTTAGCAACTTTCTTAATTGTCTTTATTTCCTGAGGATTTAATTCCGGTTTCAACAGCAAATCATAAACCGCCAAAGTTTCTTCATCCAGTTCTTCGCGCATAGATCTATTTTCCTCATGGTCTAAATCTTGCACAAACTTAATCAATTCTTCGAAAATTGCCTCAATCGTTTGCCGGTCTTTTTCTTTATTGTATTCAGCAACAATCTTTTCATAATGTTCCTGAAAATTAGTTCGTAGCGGATTTCTCTGTATGAGCATTTCTAATTTTTTTCCAATTATAGTTTTCAAGCTTTGAACAACGGTATTCTTTTTCTCAGATTGAGCAAATTCTTCCTGCAAGCGGTTAAAATCGATTTTACTGATATCATAAGGTTTACTCGGTGTTTTTACCTTCCCCGGCTCAACATCAATCGATTCATCAACCACTTCATGCAATTGTTTGATAATATCACTGATATCAGCAGCATCCCTGTCTTTCTGCAGACTTTTGTAAATGATACTGATAGCACTATATTGATTTCTATAATTATCAACTTCCGGAATTGTCAGACAGGCCTTGAATTTAATAAAAACTTGCCGGCACATCACTTCAAATTCTTTTCTGGTTTCATCATTTTCATTCACTACTTCTTTGGCACCAATGATTGCCTTGTTCCTCTCAAAGCCAGTTGAATTGATAATACTATCAAGAGAAACATCTCTATCAAGTAAAAAATCACAAACAAATTCAATTGCCTGTCTTAAGCTTTCCAGTAATTCTTCTTTCTTCTTAGTCGGATCAACTTCATCCGGCCCAAGCCCGCCTTCAGGCCTGCCGTTATCCCTTGTTCCGGTAAATGTAGCTAAAGCCTTCCTGAGATTTTTTAAAATACCACAATAATCTATAATTAAACCATTGTTCTTATTTTTATGCACTCTATTTGCCCGGGCAATTGCCTGCATCAGAGTATGGGCTTTGAGCGGCTTATCCAGATAGAGATTTGCCAGGCTGGGAACATCAAATCCGGTCAGCCACATAGCACAGACAATTGCAATCCGGAAAGGATGACGAGTCCTTTTAAAAGCAGAATCTACTCCAATCCTTTTTCCATCAGATAATTCAAAACCGTTCTTGATTAATCGACGGTGTGGCTTAATATCATATCCCCATTTTTTAAACTTCTCAATTTCTCCCTGTTCTTCACTGACAATCACTGCCATCTCAGTTTCTTTCATCCAGATCAGTTTGTTACAAAGAGCATCCTTCTCTTCTCCTGCTGCTAATTTCCATTTTTCTTCAACTTCTTCTTCCTTCTGTGCCCAGTATTGTTTTATTAATTCATACATCCTTACACAGGTAAGCTTATCAATACAGATAAACATAGCCTTACCAGTTTCCCATGATGTGCTGTAATGCTCTACAAAATCTTTAGCAATTTGGTTTAACCTTTTCTGGGCAGTAATAATATGGTAATCCCGTCTTAGTTCTTTTTCTAAACGTTCTCTCATATTAATATCTTCAATATCCACTGCATCCAGCTTTTCAGCAAGACGTTCATTGATATCATTAGTTGCTACTCCCAGGGTGTCACCCCGGGAATCATAGTAAAGAGGCACGGTAGATTTGTCTTCCACTGCTCTTTGAAAATCATAAGTAGAAATATAATTTCCAAAGACCTTAACAGTAAGCTCATCATCTTTAAATAAAGGAGTTCCTGTGAATCCGATAAATTCAGCATTGGGAAGAGCTTGCCTCATATTCAAGGCTAAAGTTCCATATTGGGTACGATGGGCTTCATCAGAAATAACAATAATGTCATCACGTTTGGTATATCCTCTGCTGCGGTCAACATCCTGATTAAATTTTTGAATTGTAGTAAACACATAAGCTTTTTGTTGTCCCATCAGTTGAGCCAGATGTTCTCCGCTGGTAGGCCTGCAGGGATTTTTATCATTATCCACTACTCCACAACCGGCATATGTTTTATAGATCTGAGTATCTAAATCTTCTCTGTCAGTACAAATTAAGAAGGTATAGTTTCCTCCAATCCTCCGATGCACCTTAGTGGTAAAGAACACCATAGAATAACTTTTGCCAGCACCCTGGGTATGCCAGAAAACTCCCAGCTTTCCCTTTGTTCTTGTCGGATCTTTTAATGAATCGAGAATCTGATTAACGCCAAGATATTGATGGTTTTTACAAACTACTTTTCTCCTCTTCCCGGTACTGTCATCAAATAAGATAAAGTTTTCAAAGATGTCCATAAATATTTTCTTATTACAAACACCCTTCAGAAGAGTTTCCATGGCTACCACTCCCGGGTCTGATTCTGCTAAACGCTTCCACTGGTGAAAATGCTCATAGCCGGCTGTAATGGTTCCAATTTTGGCTTTATCGCCATTTGCCAGCATAATAATTGCATTGTAATGGAAAAAATGAGGAATTGTATCTTTGTAATCAGAAAGGTTCCTGCGATATGCCTGAAAAAGGTCTTTGTGGATATTTTTACATTCAATAAATAAAAGCGGGATACCATTTACAAAACCTGCAATGTCAATGCGCCTCCTATACAATTCACCCTGAACCCAAAATTCACGGACAGCCAAAAAATGATTGTTTTCCTCTAAAGTTTCCGGGTTAAAATCAAAAATACGAAGTCTTTCTTTTTTGATTTCACCATCATCATTTTGAAAAGAAACCAACACTCCGTCTTTAAACTGCTTATATTTTTCGGCATTATTGTCCAGCATAGATTGACTATGAGAATAATCAGTAATCTGGCGCACTGCTTCCTGATAGGCAATTTCCGGTAGACCGGGATTTAGTCTTTCCAGTGCCTGCCTTAAATAGCGGGTAAGAACTACTTCTCTATCAGAATGTCTGCCTAATAATCCTTCAGGACCAAATGTTTCCTGATTATAAGCATAAACAGCTTCCCATCCCAGCTGACTTTGCAGATAATCCACAGTTGTCTGTTGGACTAAAGTATCCTCATTATAATAGACCAATTCACTCTTCCTTCTTTTTAGATTCTAATAATTTTTTAACCTCACGGTCAAAATCAGAGATATATTTTTTATCCTGAACAACCCGGAATTTACCATAAACATCTAAAGCCAAAGCTTCTGCTACTTCATGACTTACTTTCCCGGCATTAGTTAATATCTCTTGCTCATTAAACTTTAAAAAAGCATCAAGTTTCTCTATCCAATCTTTCATGGTCATCGCTCTTCTCCTGGCAGCCTGTAATTCTGCATAATCTAAATACATATTAACAATTCTATTGAGCTCTTTAAGTTCCTTTTTATTTAAATAATTTTTAGCTATAACTACATCGCTGGTCATTATTTTTCCATCTGGTGATCTTCTCCAGGATGTCAATCCCATTTTTTCTTTTTTTATATCCACTCGATCGTGAATAATTTCCGCTGCTGTCTTACCGGTAATTGCAAAATGTAATTTATTCTGCACTGTCGCAAAAAATTTTTTACTTTCATATGCCTTTGGAGAATAGTCTATTGCAGTAGCATAAATATCTGTAATTTTTTGATAGACCATTCTTTCACTTGTTCGAATTTCTCTGATTTCCTCATAAAGGTCATCAAAATATCTAGTACTAAATCGGGATCCATATTTAAATCTATCGCTATCCAATGCATATCCTTTGTGAATATAATTCTTAAGGATATCTGTAGCCCACTGTCTAAACTCGATACCTCTTTCTGAATTAACCCTGTATCCTACTGAAATTATGGCTTCTAATGAATAAAAAGAAGTCTTTCTTTTAACTTCCCTCTCCCCTTCTTGTTGAACTTGTAAGAAATGCTTACAAGTTGAATTTTTATCAATCTCGCCTATTTTATATATTTTCTGAAGATGCATGGTTACATTTTGAGGTGTAGTATCAAAAAGTTCAGCTATTCTCTTTTGATTAAGCCAAATATTTTCTTCTGCAAACATAACTTCAATATTCACTTTACCATCTGAAGATTGGTAAAAAGTAATCTGGTTATCAGGAATTTTTTTCATTTTTCCCTTTCTTTTCCTGGTTAGTAATTTGTTATAGATAACAGGAATTTTTAATTTACAATTTTTTCAACTTCTGATTCTACTGGAATGTTATCTTTATCAAAATCAAAAACATCAATTTTCCCGCTCATCAAACGGGGTAAAAGCAAATCACGTGCTTGTGCTAGTTTTTGGTTTTGTTCTAATAAGATATTTATACTCCTTCTTAATTGAATCATCTGCTCATTAAAAGAATTGATTATCTCTTTTTTTGGAATGAGAAGATCATAAGTAACCATTAATTTAGCACTTGCACTTTTCCTTGTAGATCCTGTACTTGCACCATTTATGTATCCTTGATATCTATTAGAAACTAATGAATAGAATAAAAAATAAGGTGGTATATTCTTATCAATTATTTTAAGTCGAACCAAATAAGAAGCAAATATTGCTTTAATTTCTTTTTCAACTATTCCAACTTTACCTGGATCTGCCATTCTTATAATTAAAATATCGCCAGGAGACAAATAATATTTGTTAAAATCTAATTTTTTATCTGAACAAAATGGAACTGAATTCCAGTCAATATAAGAAGATTTATTTATATCCTTCCCACGTAAAAATTTAGGACCAATCTTATCTTGTGTAGCTGTTTCAGTATATCCGTATTGTGTAGTTACAATTTCTGACAGGCTTTTTTTCTTCCAACCTTCCGGAATGCCATCAATTATTTTTACATTTTCATGACCCGGGAAGCGGAAATAGACAAACCATTCTCTATAAAGAAGTCGCGCCGCTTCTTCTAAAAGCTGAATCCGTTTATGGTTTTTGTCAATAAGTTCATCATATTTTAACAATGTAGAAGCAATTCTTTTTTGTATATTAACTTCGGGTAAATAAAAATATAAATTCTTTACCCTAGAAGCAGACAATTCTCCAAAAGTAGAACCAGTAGAATTGGATTGTAAATATTTTTTATTTATTTTTAGTAAATAATACACAAATTCTGGATCGGATAAATTTTTATCACAGATTAAATTTTTAAACCCTTGATTAGTTGATAAATCATTCTTCGCAATAGCAACATAACCAACTGGTGCCCTAGATGTGAGTAATATCGTTTTTTTAGGAAGTAATTTTGCAGAAGATTGGTTTAATCCTTCTTTTGTGATATTTCTTTCGCCTTTTTCAATATAAACACCTTCAAAAGACGTTAAATCATTAGGAGTAATCCAAGGTATATCCCCTTCCCAATATGCAGTATTCTTTGTACTAGGTGTACCTCCTCCTATTATCTCTGCAAACTGCTTAACTTTGTATTTAATTAATTTCATATTCCCAATTTCCTGAAATTTTCATTAATTTTTTCTGCTAACTCATTTGCCTTGACATTTAATTCTTGCAATTCTGTATGTATATTACGCATCGTTTCCGCAAAATCAAAGTCCGGGTCTTCCTCTTCCGGGGCTACCCCTACATATCTGCCGGGAGTGAGGCTCCAGTCGTTTTCTTTCAGCTCTTCTTTGTCTACCAGTTTGACCAATCCCTCTACATCGCGGTATTGGCCATCAGGGAATCTCTCTGTGAGCCATTGAGCCTGATGGTAGAAATAACGAACCTGTTTTAATTGATTAACCAAATTGTCACGGGCTTCTTCAGTTTCTTTCTTAAGATTTTGAATATCCCTAATGTTCCATTGGCTATTATTTTTAGCAGTTGACTTATTCTGACAATCATCAACCAGTCGGTTGATAAGCCGATACATCATCTCTGCCTCTTTAATTAATTTTTTATTCTCTTCAGAAAACAGATTTAATTCCTCAAGAGCTGAGGATAACTTTAGATTCTCTTTATCCTGCTTTTCCCACCAATCATCCTTCTCTTTTGCTAATTCAGTAAATAATCGGGAATTGTCCAGATAGGCTTGTCGACATTTTTCAAGCTCATTTATTATTTCTGTAGTTTTTTCGTTTTTGGGTATTGTCTTTAAAAAAATCTGCATTTTATTTTCCAAATTACTAAAAGTCTTTTTATAGTCCTGAATAAGAGAAGGACTTTTATGTGCCCCACTGAGTGATTTTGAAATATAATTTATGACTAATTGATGGAAACGTTCTTTTTGCCCCCGGTATAGCCAGATGATAGATAGAATATTCTGCTGCTGTTCAGGGCTGAAATCAAAAATACGACGGGTAACTTTTCGGTAGATTTCCCGGGCATCAATCATCAATACTTTATTTTTTAATTCTTCTGGTTTGTCTTTATCAAAAAACCATAATTCACAGGGAACAGAACGGGTATAGAAGAAATTAGAACGGATAGCTATCATAATATCTACATGACCGGATTCAATTAGCTTTTGACGAACCTTTGCTTCTGTGTTTCCCGCACTGGACGCCTGGGAAGACATGACAAATCCTGCACGCCCTTTATCATTCAAATAGCTATAAAAATAACTAATCCAGACATAATTACCATTGGAGACTTTACCTTTTTTGTTCACTCCGGGAAGACCAAAAGGCAAACGGGGGTCATTTTTGATTTTATCTGCATCGATTTCATCCACATTAAATGGGGGATTAGCCATAACAAAATCTGCTTTATGATACATATCGTGAGGGTCTTCATAATAGGTAATTGCCTTTTTGATATCACCAACCAAGCCATGGACTGCCAGGTTCATTTTTGCCAGGTTGATGGTGGTGGCATTTTTTTCCAGCCCGAGAAAATTAAGGTTATCATTAGGATTTTCATGAATTCTTTCCACAAAGCGGGCACTCTGCACAAACATACCCCCACTGCCGCAGGCGGGATCCAGAACTGTTCCCCGTTTGGGCTCTAAAACATTGGCAATAAGAGATACTAAAGATATAGGAGTAAAAAATTCACCTCCGTCATGGGCTTTCTGATCAGCAAACTGGGTCAGAAAGTATTCATAGATTCGGCCAAACACATCACCGGAAACTTTTTTTAATTCCTCCGGGTTTAAGTTTCGGAGTAATTGAGCCAGAATCTCATTATCCAGCTCCCGGTATTCCTGTTTTGGCAGGACACCACGGAGGGTTTCATAATCTCTTTCGATTGACTCCATAGCATCGATTATAGCTTTCGCACGGTCATCACTATCGGTCAGACTAACTAGATAATCAAACTGAGCTTTTGGCTCTAAAAATATAGCTGATTTTTTACTGAAATCTTCTTTGCTCAGCTGCCTTTTTACACCGCCGCGAGTGGGAAGAGACGCTTCTATCTCATCTTTGACTGCTAGAAATCTGCTGTAGGCATGTCGCAGAAAGATTAATCCCATGACCGGCATAAAATATTCATTGCTGGCATAATTGGAATTTGCCCGCAGGGTATCTGCCGAATTCCAAAGCCTTTTTTCAATTGCTTCAATATTTTCCAGTTGTGCCATTTTAAAGTTCCCTTTCCTGATATAGATCGACTATTTATTCTGTTTGACTTATTTTAAATTTTTTCTTAACCTTTTAGGCATTGCAATAAACCAGCGGGGCAAAAGGTTTAAAATAATACTCCTTTTTCTTTAAAACTAATATAATTATTGTTAGTTACAATAATATGATCAATAACTTCAATATCCAGGATAGCACCGGATTGAATTAATTTTTCAGTCATTTTTTGATCAGCATCTGAAATTTCAATATTATTATCCGGATGATTATGAGCTAAAATAATCGAGCAGGCAAAGCAGCTGATGGCAGGCTGAAACACTTCTCTGGGATGGACTAATGTTTCTGTAAGAGTCCCAATAGAAATCGTTTCTTTTCGTATTAACTGTTTTCGGGCGTTTAAATATAAGACTAGAAAGTATTCCTTTTGTTTAGTGCGAATATCATGAAGCTGAGCAAGTGTAGCGTTGACGGAATCTATAATGGGCAGAGAATCATCAAAAGCTCCGGAAGCCCTTCTCCCAAGCTCCAGCGCTGCCTGAATAGTGATTGATTTTGTTCCTTCCAATCCTCTGATATTATGCAATTCATCCTGAGTGACTGATAATAGTCTGCTCAGTGGATATTTCTTTAAGGTTTCTTTGGCAATATCCAGTGCGCTTTTACCGGTACGACCGGTGCGAATTAAAATTGCCAAAAGTTCTGCATTGGTAAGGTTTTCCGCACCTCTTTCTGTTAATTTCTCTCTTGGCCTTTTGTGTTTTGGTAAGTCCTTAATTTTAGCCATATCAAATATTGGTATCTTTCTCTTTTATTGTTCCTAATTCTAATTTATACTACTTAGTCATATGAAAAAACAATTGCAGTTATTAAATATAATATTAAAAAGTTTTGTTGTATAGAATAGATATTTTAGTTTCTTATCTTTAATATCACTTTGTTAATAATACCAAATATAAAAGTAAAATTCCATAAAAAAACATTATTCAGTTTAGGTAATCATTATTTATCATTTATTTGTTAATACTAAACAAAATATAATTTGTTCCGGCTATAATCCCTTTTCTGAAAACTTCGCTTATTTCGATTTCCAGCTTTTCTCTATGTGCTAAATTTTTCTTATACTCAAATGGATAAGCCTCTCCCAGGACATAAACACTATAAGCAGTTAATGAAAGGTCTTCCCCTCTTATATCATTATCAAGGGTCATTTTAACATTAAAATCATCAAAGACAGCTTTTTGAAAATACTCATCATAAATGTATTGGTTTATTCTTTTTAATAAGTCTTCGTTATACTGGACTCTAAAATTATAATTTTCTTCATCTTCAGAAGCCAATAAGTAGATAATATTTTTACTAAAATCATGATTGCCATGGTAATCTTCTGAAATAATCGGGATTTTAGTATCAAATGACAATGAATCCATATACTCAACTTCTACTATTCTTTCGTTTGAAAAAGAATCAAGGTTATTTCTTAAAAATGCAATATCTCCTTCTGAATCTAAACCAACTACAACAACGTTTACATTGCTGTATAACAAATCCTCTTTTGACTCGGCAACATCTATTAAGTCACTCGTGTAGGTATAAATATCAAAAGTACCGCTACAACCAATGGTAAAAACAAGCACACTCAGTAAAAACAATAGTTGAAACAAATTTTTCTTTTTCAAAATAAACCTCCTGATTTTTTGTGGTAAAGGTTATATGTCTTTCGGAAATAGAAACTATCATCTTTAGTATAACATTTGCTTGTGACTACTGTATGTCAGGAATTACCAAGAGTTATTTTCAAAATGTTATTAATATAAGCAGTGTTTAATTAAGTGATGGAAAAAATATTATAAGTGTTAATATTTTTATTACAACACCTTTTTCATTTTAGCAAATTAGAAATGTAAATTGCAAGAGATAAAATAAATACTAGTCCACCAGTCTTCCAGTCACCCAGTCTGCCGGTCAAATATATTAAATAAAATGAAAGTGTAAGAATTTAAATTTATCAGTTGACCAGTGAAAATCGTATATAGTATTACGTATAGAGTATATCGTAAAAGGAATAAAAATTATAATAAATCCAGTAATAAAAGGGTTTTCAGTTGACAGTTATCGGTTTTCAGTGAAAAATAAACCTTGGAATATTTTTTGCAATGTTGGAATCTTGCAATAATGGAATGATAGATCATTCACAATTAAGAAAAATAAATAGAAAATATTTTTTACATTAAAACAAGGTTTCTAATCACCAGATAATCGCCAAAATCGCCAAGTAAATATAAAGTTTTTATTTACTTACATATATACAACCTTCGGGTTTATTTCGGGTTCGTTTCGGGTTTTTCGGGTTTATTTCGGGTTAGATTGTAGGCAATACCTATACCAGTAATTCCGGTCTTTTCCAAAAGACCTTTACCCCTTAAATCATTAAGATCAGTTAAGGCAGTTCTATCTGAAATATTAAACATAGTCCTATATTCCTTATTAGTAATCTTTCCTTTTTTGTTTATGGACAACACCGTTTCCCTTATTCTATTAATTCGGTGGCAATATTCCATAAGTAGAAACTTTCTGGAGAAATAGGTTTTAGTTTGTTTAAAATGGCAAATTTGTTTTTCAATTCAATTTCTCTTATCTTTGCTGTATCTTTCTCTTTAAATTCCAATTCCTTAATATCAAAATTTGTTTTTCTGCTTAATATCAATGACGCTAAACAAGCAATTTTTGAAGCACTTTCCTTTGCTTTGAGCAAAGAATACTTCCCCCCAATTATATGACTTTTTATTTGTTTGATCCCTTCTCTTAATTCTTTAGTATAACTATTTTCTATGCACTTTCGAAAATCTAATTGACTTATTAAAAATGAAGTTCCAATAGAATCCTTTAAAAAACTATCTATTGAATCATCTAAATCACGATAAGAAGCCTCCGATTGAGCAACCTTTCTATATACTTTATCAATCTCTGAAAGGTCGTCAATTTCAGTAAATAAATTATCCAGGTCATAAAGTTGCTTAATAATTTCCATAGATTTATTTTTTCCAAAAGGAATACCAATAGTCCGTGGTGCAAAAGCTGTTAGTTTATCAGCAATATAGGAATTTACTGTGGGCATTATTACTTTTACTTCTTTTTCTATTTCAAACAGCGGGATATCTACTAATTTCTCTGTGGTGTTTATAAATGAATAATCTGAGGAAACAATATCCAAAAGTATATAAGATTGCCTGTTTTCTATGATTGAATCATAATAAAACTTATAATGTTTTTTATCTATCTTTCTATTAAAAATACGAATATCTTCTTCACATCTGTTAAATACGCCTGCGGTAACTATTTCATCTATTGACTTAAGTAAATCCTCTTCTTTTGACCGACTAACTATATCAATATCTATTGATAGCCTTTTAATTTCAGGTAAAAGTAAAATTAACCCGGTTCCACCCTTGAAAATAAGTTCCACACCACTGTTAACCAGGGTTCCAAGTAGCTCAAAAGCATAAATAGCCTTCTCTATTAATAAAGG
Source organism: Atribacterota bacterium (assembly GCA_040767965.1). Taxonomy (GTDB): domain Bacteria; phylum Atribacterota; class Phoenicimicrobiia; order Phoenicimicrobiales; family Stramentimicrobiaceae; genus JAXGNR01. Next base: position 1,843 of record JAXGNR010000019.1, on the reverse strand, counting down.
GTCTGCTTTTAATTCTTTATGTTTTTTTATTATCCAATTTTTTGCAAAGCATTTCTTTTTAATCAATTGTAAAATAATCCACTAATGCGACATAATATAATAATGTCGCATTAGTGGATTTCCCTTACTTCTTTTAATATTTTATTTATCTTACTTACTATCTTTCTATTATAAGCATAATCAATCATTTCAGATATATTAATACGATTATTTAAAAGTATATTCGCTATAATTTCTAAATATTCATTTTGATTAATTAAATTTATTCTTTCTATTTCTATAAACAAATCAACAAGTATTTTTTCAATTCTGTCAAAACTATTTTCTCTAGTTATTCGACCTAAAATAGAGGGTCTTAAAATAATATTTATCCTATTCTTTAGTTCTACGAACTTTTCTATCTCTTGCTTATGTGGATTAAGATAAACATTATAATTTTTTTCAATTAAAAAGTCTTTAATCGTGGATAGATAATCTACTTCAGAATAAATAAAAGTTACAAACTGGCTGGGTAAATGTTGAAAGTACCCTTTTATTTGTTCTGTACTCCAGCAAGAAAAATCTAATAGCGGATATTCTGAATGGATTGTTTGTACAATATCCTCAATGGATTGTTTGTCTAATTTAAATTCTTTTTCAATATTAGAATACCAACCTCTACCTGCTGAATAAAGTTTTTTTTCTTTTTTAAGAAAATATATATATTTTTTTAGAGTATCCTGTTTAAAATTTATTTTATTTTCAACCAAATAATTTTTTATTTCATCTAGATGAAAATAGGATTTTTCTTTTGAGTACTTTACAATATAGTCCTTTATGGTTAGCTTAGTCATTTTTCTCCTTCGTTATCCAAGACAAACCTTATACTATTTTACCAAAAACAAACTTATATTTCCTGTTTTATAGACTAGTTTTTTAGTAAATTATTACTGTACTCGGTAATAGTCAAGACTTTTTTTCGAATAGACTCTAAAATAGTCATATTTATTTGTTGATCTGGAACAGATGATGTGTGAAAAGGCAACTGACAAAATTTCCCAAAATACACCCCCACCTTACTCCTCCCCCCCCCCCAAGGGGGAGGAAACAAAATGGGGAAATCCTTCCCTCAAGGGGAGGGTAAATAACAATAATAGCCGATTCATATAACTAACCAATTAGCCAATTAACCGGTTTACCAATTAAATATAAAAGTTTTCAGTTATCAGTTTTTGGTTTTCAGAAAAATAAACCTAAGCATATATTTTGGGATATTCTTCTTAAATTTACTCCCCCTCACCCTATCCCTCTCCCTCCAAGGGGAGAGGGGAACAGTTGGCATGTATGACAGTTAAAATAGTGAATAGTATAAAGTATACCGTATAACGTATATCGTAAAAGAAATAAAAATTATAATAAATCCAGTAATAAAAGGGTTTTCAGAAAAATTAATACTAAATACCAACGGCTAACGGCTGCTCATTTTTTCCCAATGTTTTATTACTTGCGCGGGTATGGGCAATCATCTATAATGATAAGCATGATAAGGAAAAATAATTATATTTATAAGTATATCTTAATAATAGTAGTATTTATTCTGCTCTTTCCAGGAATATCAGCTGCGAAGGGCGAGCCTAAAATCGGATTAGCTTTGGGTGAAGGAGGAGCCCGAGGATTTGCCCATATCGGTGTGATCAAGATACTGGAAAAGGAAGGTATAAATATTGATTATATAGCAGGTACTAGTATTGGTAGCCTTGTAGGGGCTTTATATGCCCTGGGTTTTCCCATTGAAAAAATTGAAGATATTCTTCTAAAAGAGGATTTTACAGAATATATAACCTTTGAAAATATGCAATTTGAA
>JAXGNR010000018.1:0-20141 GCA_040767965.1 Atribacterota bacterium | reverse complement strand
TTATCTTTTTTTTTTTTTTTTTGGGGGGTCAGTTCACAACTTTTGAATTTTCTAATTCTTTTTTCAATTTTTTAGCCCTGACCCCCATCATTATAGCATCATTATAGTAAGGCAATAAAAACAATCTTTTTCATCTGATTTTAAAACCTTTCTAACTATTTGTATCTTATTAATTCATCTGTAAAATAATTCCCATTTTACCCTGCTTAAAAAATTTATCGTGTACTTTTATATCAGAGTTCAAGTTAAAATACTCTAATTACTCAGTCAACAGAACGATACTATCCTGATTGAAGGCTATGTGATTATCGTTAGGATAAAGACGTTCTACCCGAAAGAAAAAGGTTGTAGCCCCAGCAATAAAATCTCTGGGAATCGTAACGATTCCCTGGCACGTATAGCCTACCGGGTCACTAGCAGGAGAAATATTGGGTAAATATATTTCTTTCGTTTTAAAGACTCCTCCCATTCTATCAGTTCCCGGAAATCCATAAATAAGTAAAAAGCGTGCATCAAATCCTCGACCCCCATTTAGACCATCAGTTGCCAAAACAGTAACATTTAGAAGTAAATCTGTATCTCCTGAAGGAATATTTTCAAATGTCCATTCGGCAAAATGGTTCAAAGTTGGATCGCGAAGCCAGTACCAACTGTTAATCAGGGAGCCATTGGAATTAAACTTATCTGCTGAATATTCCTCCTGTACAATAATTTGATCTTCTGCTTCTGAAGCTCTCATCAATGCAATGCTTTCGTCATTAAAGGCAATATGATTATTCTCAGGTGAAATCCGCTCTATTCGAACAAATAAAACCGTGGAATCCTGTATCATTTCCCCTGGAATGACAATCTGACCATGACAAGTATAGCCAACAGGATCATTTGATGCTGAAACATTAGGTAAAGTGACTTTTTGCCTTACCAGGGCATTATGTCCCAAGGTTTCATAAATCAGGTAAAACTCAGCCGGGAATCCTTTGTTCCCGTTTGTGCGATCAGTAGCCAGTGCGGTGATATCAAGAGCTAAATCGTAATCACCAGATGGTATCTTTTCAAAAATATATTGAGCGTAGTGCTGAAGAGAAGAATCCCGAAGCCAATACCAGTTATTAATTAAATCGCCATTGGAATTGAAAAAGGCTGAGAGATTAGGAGTGCCTGCTATGATAATATTATTGAATGTAAAAATAAAAGTGATAAAGAAAAAGAGAAACAGAAATAATTGATTTCTTTTCATTCTATTTATACCTCTAATTCCCTTTAAAATACCTTAAAAGTATTCTATTTTAAAAAATATCGAATATTTAAATTCAGTTAATTGTTGCCCTACACCTCTCTCCTTATTTTTTCAAAAAATTGTTGTTTATTGGATCGTGTTTTGAGGAAATAAAAATGCATTCTAGAAGAAAATCATTATTTTTTATTATACTCTTTTTTTAAAAAACAAGAAATAATTTATTCAAAATAGGATAGCCATAATCCGGCTGGTGGTTCTATTCTATTAGTTCATTGGTTTCGTTTGTTCCTTGGTTCATTAGTTAGAAATGCCAAAATACAGTAGCTGGTATCCAGCAGGTGGTGAATACAAAATATAAATTCATTCGTTTAAATCAAATATAATAGCTCAATTACTAAATCTGTCAATCATTAAATCAATAAATACCGTGGGTATAAGTTTATGAGATTGTCACTCAAGCTATAAAGCCTGCTCACAAAGACAAAACAGTATGCCATGTGAAAAAAATACAGTCTGATTATCTTATCGCCTGATACCCTAAAGACCACTTGCCGCAACGATCACCCCAGCGGGCAATCAATTCCCCATCCACCATGATCTCAATCACTTCACAGTGATTAGGGCAGCCATCGCATTCGAACCCGCTTGTTTGATAATCTCTTTCCAAAAGCTGAAAACCAAAGAAGGCAGATTGATGTGGATTTTGTTCTATTTCTTCTTTCGCCAAAAGAGCTGCTCCGATTGCTCCCATAACCCGATAATATTCAGGAACAATAATCTCATGACCGGTCTCTTTTTCAAAACTTCTTCTAATTCCAGAGTTAGCCGCTACTCCACCCTGGAAAAAGATAGGCGGGGCAATTTTTTTCCCTTTCCCAACATTATTAAGATAATTACGAACCATCGCTTCACACAGTCCGGCAATTATGTCTTCTTCCTTATATCCCATTTGCTGTTTGTGAATCATATCTGATTCAGCAAAAACTGTGCATCTTCCGGCAATCCGGACTGAATTTTCAGCTCTTAAGGCATAGTCACCAAAATCTTCTATAGGTATCCCCAATCGAAATGCCTGGTGATCTAAAAACGATCCGGTCCCTGCCGCACAAATTGTGTTCATGGCAAAATCTACCACAACTCCATTTTGCAGAATAATAATTTTTGAATCCTGTCCACCAATCTCGAAGATCGTCCTGACTTCCGGATTTAAATATAAAGCGGCAACTGCATGGGCAGTTATTTCATTTTTTACCACATCTGCTCCAACCATGGCACCAGCCAGAACCCTGCCACTACCGGTGGCTCCGACTCCCAGAACTTCCAGTGATATTCCTTTGTTCTCTTCTTTTATCATCGCCAACCCTTTTTTAATCATCTTTATTGGTTGTCCTTGTGTCCGCAAATAAACATCACTAAGAACATTATTGTTTTCATCCAGCAAAACCAGATCTGTGCTTACAGCGCCTACATCTATCCCTAAAAATGTTTTCATGAAACTTTAACTCCCTTTCTTCTTCTCATTTTCAACAAATCAATAAAAGCTTCAATTCTTGTATTCAATCCCTCTTCACCAGTTTGCTCATCATAGATTAAAGTAAGGGTTGGAAAATCCAAATCTTCTGTGACCTTTTTTAAAACTGTTTCTGCTACAATCTCAGGCATACAGGTAAAAGGGATGACCTGAATGGCTCCATCCAGTTCTTCCTGATGGGCTAACACCACATTACCTACTGTGGTCTGACCTTCTCCACCCACTGAATGAGCCAGATATTTATAAGCGGCCTCTTCAATCTCTTTTTCTTCTTTAAAGCTCTCTTTAAAGATATGCAGCTTCATAATAGGGGCAATCCAGGCTTCGATAGAATTCTTGCGAACCACTTCAACACCTAAATAACCTAATTTTTCTTCCAGGTGGTGATTGGAAAAAGGTTCTAAAGAAACATAAAATTCCCCTACCAGAGCTACTTTAATTAAGTTTTTTTTAAGATGATTGGTTGTTTCCTCCAGTTTACTTAAAATATCACGCCTGATATTAACCAGATCTTCTTTATTATTTGCATATTTTATTTTCTGAACGCTTTCAGCTACAATACGGGAGGTAGCCCCTTTTTCTTTTTCCCGAGGTCTGACCTGCAAGGCCTTGTTTTCTATCTCTTCCATCAATAAAACCTGCTGCCAGGCAAAACGATATTGATTTATCATAAAAAACCAGCTTTTCCCATTCCGCAAAATATTGAGGTTTTCCCATAATGTTTTTAAGCTTTCCTTACGAGGCAATTCAGCGATAATCATCCGGAAATCATATCCTAAATCCAGGAGCACATCTCTTTGAACCTGTGCATAGTAACCAAACCGGCATGGTCCCCATCCTCCTGCCATGACTAATCCTTCTGCTCCTAATTCCAAAGCTTCAATGAAATTTCCCAGGGCAATTTTAAGAGGTAAGCAGCAATATTCTGGGGAATATTTTACCCCTAAATCCATTGTTTTTTTACTGTTGGGAGGAGCTTCAATCAGTTGGTGACCCATATTTGTAATTAGGGACCGGTAGGCCACTTCAATATTACCAAGTCGGGGTAAGGCCAATTTCATATCTCTTCTTCCTCCTAATCATATCTAAAAATGCCTCAATTCTGGTATTGACACCAGCTTCACCTGAGTGCTCATCAAAGACAAATTCAGTATAGGATACTCCTGGATATTGCTGGCTTTGATGATGAATAAGCTCACCAACCATTGAATCTTCTCCGCATTCAAAGGAAGTCAAATGGATTATACCATCGACTCTTTTTTCAAAATAATAAAAAGCCGCACCAACAACTTTCCGGGAAAGACTCCAAAAGATCGGTTTATATAATTTCTTTAACTGTTTTTTTACAATATTGGGGTGCACCATTTCAGGAGTAAGGATATTCACATTCATATTTTTTAATTTATTAAGAAGGCTCATATTCACATAAGAATCATTAATCAGGTAATCATGTCCCAATACGGCAATATTAACCGAAATATCACTATCTTTTTTTACTGTATTTAAAATATTCTTTTGATTTATACTTTTGCTTAGCAGATCAGGTTCTAAAAGGTTTGCCAGATAATTTTGCTGGAAAGCTTCCCAGGAATCTGAGAATGCTTTTGAAAGTTCTGCAGAATTATCTGTGATCATTTTACCTACCTGCATTAGGCTGCTTTTCCAGGTTCCATAAGATTGGCGGACATCAATTAGAGGATTTAATTGGGACACCAGATTAGGTAAAGAACTTTTAACCATATCAGGCAATCCAATCATTTTGGGACAAAAGAAAGCTCCTTTTTCGATACACACCATTCTGGGAATCAGAATGTAATCAACTATTTCAGATAGATACAGTACATGTCCATAGAATATTTTAACAGGCAAGCAGACTTCACTCAGGGCTGATTTGATTCCCAAATCTAGTATTTTCTTATTAGTAGGAGGAGAAACAATAACTTCTGCTCCTAAACGAGTCAGAAAATCCTTCCAAAGAGGATAATATTCATAAAAATAGAGGGCATAAGGTAACCCTATTTTCTTTTTACTCATACTCTAAATCATTCCTTTAAACTTTATTAATATAGAATCAACGCAAGTATGAACATACTTAATAATATAATACAGTTAAATTTAAGAAAATCAATCAAAATGACTGATTATCGGTACAAAATAAAATACTGTAATCCTTTCTGACATGTATACTATCATTATGATTGTAGCGTCCTGATACTGCCTACAGGAATTATAATCCTGCAAGGCAAGAAAAAATATTCTGCATAATTTTATTATTATTCTCCTCGCTGGTAAAAATATAAATTTGTTAAAGTATTCTAACAATATATTCAGTATATTTATAGGTTACGTGCAATTCTTCCTTGTTTTCCATATGTTATCCTTTTGTCTGATATTTTTCAAGCAGCTTTAATCACTAGTTTTTTAAATTAATTATAGTAAAACTTGAGTAAACTTTGTTTATTTTTACAGTATTTTTTGGCTACAAAACATTTTAAAAAAGATATGCTGAATAAAAATTTTCAGATGAAATGGAGATATCTATGAATGATTATAAATAATATGGAAAAAACAATTAAAGAAGCACAAAAAGGCAATAAAAATGCCCTCACACGGTTGCTATGTCAGTTTAATCCTTTATTAAAAAGACAGGCATCCTATTTTCGACAACTTGGACTCGAATATGATGATGCCTATCAGCAGGGCGCCCTATATTTTATTCTGGGCATTTATCAATACCAGGAAATTCCTCCGGTAACATTTGCCGGCTATATAAAGAAGAGGGTTAAATGGGGACTATGGGCTTATTGGAGAAAGCAATCATATCTTGATATTATAGATAGGAGTAAAGATGTCCAAAAATACTATTGAAAAATATATTGACAATATTTCATTACTTGAAATTATTAATCAACTTGAAGAAACTGATCGGAAAATTATAATTTTGTATTATTTCTGGGGATATAAGGATGGGGAGATTGGAAAAAAATTAGCATTATCACAGCAAACCGTAAATTATAAAAGGCAAAAAAATATAAAAGTTATAAAAAGGCAATTGAATGACTCGTAGATAATTACCTTAAAAATTTTTATCATTTCATTATTGAGTGGAAATAATATTTTGATAAGCGTTGGCTATTTTGGCAGCAAGATAGGCATTATTTTTTAATAACTCTATGTTAGCCTTTAAGCTCCTGCCTTCACTTAATTCTTTAATTTTATTTAATAAAAATGGTGTTAACAGTTTTCCTTTTATACCTTCTTTTTCGGCAATATTATGGGCTTTTTTTATCCAAAGATCAACCTTTTTTTTGCTCAGCGCAAATTCAGTAGGAACAGGATTATTAATAAGTAATCCGGTTCCTATTTTTAGCTTCTGATGAGCTAAAACGATGCGGGCAGCTTCCTGTTCATCTGCCAGATAATAGTCAACTCTATTATGACTTGATTGACTATAAAAAGCCGGAAATTCATTTGTTTGATATCCTAACACCGGCACACCCATGGTCTCTAAATACTCTAGAGTACCGGGAATGTCTAAGATAGCTTTGGCACCAGAACATACAACAGCTACCGGCGTTTTCGAAAGCTCTCTTAAATCAGCAGAAATGTCCATATCTGTACTATCAGTTTTACGATGTACTCCACCTATCCCTCCGGTGGCAAAAAAAACAATTTTGCAAATATTAGCAATCCACATAGTTAAAGCAACAGTAGTTCCAGCATCAAGTCCTTTAATGATAATGGCAGACAAATCCCTAATACTGGCTTTAATCACTTTTTCAGAATGAGCCAGGTATTCTATTTCAGAAGGAGTAATACCAATTTTTATTTTGCCTTTCAAAATGGCAATTGTTGCTGGAATAGCCCCCTCATCCCTTATTTTCTTTTTCATATTTAAAGCGGTGTTGATATTTTCTGGAAATGGCAATCCATGAGTAATTAAATTAGATTCTAAAGCTACCACAGGTTTGCTGTTTTTTTTATTATTAAGAGCATCTTGAATTTCTTCTGAAATTTCAATATATTCCAATGTTCTCATAGTATTTTAAAAAACCTCGACATGCTTCTTTTTATTAAATCTTCATTAATCTGAGAGTAAACGGTTTCCGGAGAAGTAACGGTTAGACCGGATATTAAGAGCCCTATTTCAATTGCTTTTAAAATATCATAACTATGGTAAAGCCCATAAGCCATACCTGCAACCAGGGCATCCCCTCCCCCGGTGACATCAACTATCTTCCTGCGCCTGATACTTAAAACTTTGCCTTCAGGATATTGCTGGGAGTAAATATAAACTGATTGTGTATTATTCGTTAAAATTATGTTTTTTACCCCTTTATTCATCAGCTGCTGCACTGCCCGCTGCCGATCTGCAGGGGAATGAACAGCAATTCCAGTAAGAGCATTTAATTCACTGTTGTTAGGAGTTAAATAATTAATCTTAGGTAAGATACCTAATAATTTTCTACTTTTCATCATTGAAACAGGATCAACAATTAGAGGGATATTTTCTCGGCTACACAAAGAAGATATATAATGTATTGCCTGGGGCATCAGATTTGTATCAATAATGACAAATTTATTTTTCATTATTATACCGGCTTTAGCAATAAGATAACGAGGGGTTACTCTTTTCATAATTACAGTATCGCTTACAGCAACCTGCATATCTCCCTTCTCGTTAAGGACAGCAATATATTTACCAGTAGGATCTTTTTTTGATTGAATTATCTCCTTAGTCTCTACCTGTGCATTTCTTAATTTTTCTATTATTTCTCTTCCTTCATCATCATCTCCGACAACTCCTAAAAAAGTAACCGGGATATTTAACAACCCCAGATAGTGAGCAATATTTCTCGCTACTCCGCCATGACTAACCCTGATTGTGCCCGGATTTGATGTCTGCCATTGGATTACATTTTTTGACCGGCCTTTAAGGTCAATATTTGCCCCACCTATTACAACTATACCTTCTTTTTCTTCGCTCATATATTCAGTATTCACTTTGCTAAATCCCTTCTGACAGTTAAGAAGATTATGGCATAAACCACTTAAAATTATAACACAATTAAAAAATGATTTCCTGAAAAAAATAAAAGGTTATTCATTTGATGCAGAAAATAATTCTCTGGCATGATGAGAGCTTCTCACTAAGGGAGCAGAAGCAACACCGGCAAAACCTATTTTCTGAGCCTTTTTTGCATAAAACAAAAATTGTTCTGGTTTAATATATTCTACAATAGGATGATGAAGCTTAGAAGGAGATAAATATTGGCCAATAGTGAGAAGGGAACAGCCAGCTTCTTTTAAGTCCTGCATTACCTGTAATACTTCTTCCTCATTTTCTCCCAACCCTACCATTATGCCGGATTTTGTATAAATCTTCTGATCAATATCTTTAGCTTTTTTTAGTAATTCCAAAGATCTCCTATAATCAGCTTTGGGACGAACCTCTGAATATAATCGAGGAACAGTTTCTATGTTATGATTCAAAACATCAGGTTTTGCATTTATAACCTCAGCCAAAGCCTTCCAGTTCCCATTAAAATCAGGAATAAGTACTTCTACTAGAAGTTCTTGAGAATATTGGTGTAATTTATTAATAACCTGAACAAATTGTGAAGCTCCACCATCAGGAAGATCATCTCTTGTAACTGAGGTTATAACTACATATTTCAGATTTAGCTCTTTAACTGCTTGTACTAAATTTTCCGGCTCATTCTCATCTATTACGTCTGGTTTGCCTTTGTGTACATTACAAAAAGTACAATTTCTAGTACAGGTATTGCCTAGTATTATGAAAGTAGCAGTTTTTTTGCCAAAACATTCAAAAAGATTGGGACACATTGCTTCCTGACAAACTGTATGCAAAGATAAGCGATTTAAAATCTCAATCACTTCTGATGATTCATCATTTTTTCGGTATTTTATTCTAAGCCATTCAGGTTTTCTTTTATTCATGGTAGTTCTCCAATATTTTTCTTAAATCTTTTTCATTCTGCCAGTTAGTTTGAATCTGGAAAATATCTGCAAAATATTTTATGATTAATTTTTTTATATGATTTAAATCCTGTTCTTTATTTGTTAATTTTTTAAGGGAAGTCACACCTTTTCCAATAATGCCACAAGACAATATCCAAAGAAACGCCTGCAGATCAGTATTAACATTAAAGGCAAAACCGTGCATAGTTATCCCTGAGCGTATTGATAAACCTAATGCAGTAATTTTATCATTATCTACCCATACTCCTGGATGCTGAAAATCACGTTTAGCTTGAATATGAAAGTCATTTTTTAACAGCTGGATAAATATTTCTTCCAATCCACGTACTAATTCTCTGACTCCTGAGACATAATTTTGAAACCTCATAATGGGATAACCTACGATTTGTCCTGGCCCATGGTAGGTCACATCCCCTCCTCTTCCAGTAAAGTAAACCTTCACTCCCTGGTTTTGTAAAAATTCTTCAGGTGCCAGAATATTCCCCTGATCTCCTCTTTTGCCAATAGTAATAACCGGATTATGTTCCAACAGCAGCAAAACATCATTAATATAATTATTTTTTCTCAGCATTAAAAGCTTCTCTTGTATGGCTAATGCTTCTTCATAATCAATTATCTTTAAATCAAAAATCTGTATTATTTTTTCATCTTTTTTGCCATTCTGTTTCATCTTTATTTTATCCTATTATTTTATTATTTATTTTCGATAATTTAATATTTCTCCTTTTTCTATTCCCCTATCATGCACAAGTCTGGATTTTAATTTTCTGGCTAAACAAAACCCCGCTATAATCATTTTATCCTGTAATTTTTTTAGTTGATGAGAATCAATATGGGTTGGAAAGACAGAAATAATTCCATTTAATGCAGTAACCCTATATATCTCTAATAACAAGGTTGACAGATTGTTACTCTGTGGAGGAAAATACCAGAAAATATCATACAGAAGTACAAAATTTACAGAATTATTATTAATAGATATTTCCTCTTCAACATTTTCCTTAATTATTTTAATATTTGAATATAGATTAGAATTAACTTCTTTTTGCAGCTCGTTTAGTCTTTCCTGATCATTGTCAATAGCATACACAAAACCATTTTTACCTACTATTTTGGAGGCAGCAACAGTGTAATATCCATATCCGCAGCAGCAGTCTAAAACAATATCTCCACTTTTCAATCCAACTGTTTTCAGTGTATCAATCGAACATTTGGTTAAATTTTTTCTATCTTTCATAATAATTTTTTTCTTCTATTGTTCTTATATTTTTCTTAATTAGGCCAAGCTAGGATAACCCTTTACTGGAATTTTCGACCCTTGGGAAGTAATCTTTTTTAATATTCTCTTTCTTTACCTGAAAATACTGTAATGTTTCTTCAACTGAATTTATCATTATTATTGGACCGGAAATATAATAAACACGACTTTTAGCATCAGCTACTATTTTGTGAATCAATTGTACATCGCATCTTTGAGGGGAAAAAATATAATTTACACTTAATTCAGCATATTTTTTAGCAAGACTGTCCAGAATATCTTTAAAGATAATACTTTTGTCATTTTTATTACTGTATATTAAAACAATATCTTGAATATTTTTTCGGTAATCCATTTCTAACAGCATAGAGCGAAAAGGAGTAATTCCAATGCCACCAGCAATAAAAACCATTTTTTTATCATTATCTTCTAATATAAAATTGCCTTTTACATTAGAAGATTCTATCTTGTCTCCAATTTTTTTGCTGAAGAGTGCCTTTTTAAAAGAACTGCTTTCTTGAAAATAGTATTTTGTTGTAAGCATAATTTGCTTTTGGTATGGAGGTGAGGAGATTGTAAATATCCTCGAATCCCCTCTATCATCCTGTTTTTCATGCGGAATCTTATAGATTAAATATTGGCCTGCCTGCCAGGTGACTGATTTTGATGGTTCAAATATAAAACTAAAAACATCTTCTGTTTCTTTCCTTTTTTCTATTAATGTTAACTTCATATAGTCACCTTTTTTATCTATATCTTCTCCGCCCTGCTTTTCATGCAAGAAAATCTTATTCCTCTTCTCATAGAAGATATTAAATTTTTATTTAATTATATAACAGTTAAAAATAGTTCGCAAAAAAGGAGCATAAAAATAAAGATTATTAATATGAACTAAACAATTAATTACATATTAAAAATACCTTTCTTTTCTGCTATACTAAAGATGGTTATTTAAAATGATTATTACTACACCCGGTTATATTTTAACAATTTTACTGCCTTTTCCCGGTTTAGAAAAAGAAAGAACAAAATAAAGATAAAGAAAACTCGAATACATATAAGAGGTTTCCTTAAAGTGAGTATGGAAAATTTAATCAGAAGAATAGAAAATAATTTATTACCCCTGCTATCTACTAAAACTGAAAAAGAAGACCTGAATAAAATTTTAACTTCCTTACCGGTAATAAACAGAAAATATTTCACCAGATTAGAGGCTGAGGCATACCTGGATACTGCTTTACCTATAGGATTTAAGCAAACTATTTCTCAGCCGTCAACAGTTGTCAGAATGCTGATACTGGCAAAATTAAAAAACCGACAGAAGGTGCTGGAAATAGGTACGGGAAGCGGATGGAATGCCAGTCTAATTGGCTATCTTGTATATCCCGGATCAGTCCTTAGCCTGGATATTGTCCCTCAATTAGTAACTGAGGCAAAACAAAATCTTGAAAAATTAAAAGCAAGCTTAAGTTTGGAAAATAGTAAAAGATTAAATAAAATCAGTTTTAAGGAATTAAATATATTTAATAAAATAGATGATTGGCCTGAAAAGTATAATAGAATTATTATTACAGCAGGGATAAATCAAGACCAGGAAATTTTAATTTTCGATTTAGCACAGCATCTACTACTAGAAAAGGGTATTTTAATATGCCCTTATACTCAAGGGCCATTGTTAGTTATTCAAAAAGAAAATGGGACAATCAGCAAGAAATATACACTTGAAAATTATGTATTTGTCCCATTATTATCATAAATATACTTTTCATACATTTAATAGTATTTATATTTACAGATTAATTACTATAATTTACCATTCAATACTCGAGCAGCAGTCAAAACAGGATCCCAGACTGGAGAAAAAGGAGGTGCATAAGCCAAATCCAGGCTTTCCAGTTGTTCCACAGTGAATTTTCCACTGATAGCAGTCGCAATAATATCAATACGTTTTACAATGCCCTCTTCTCCAACCATACTGGAGCCCAACAATATTTTACTTTTTTTATCAGCCAGCAAGCTTATTTTTATTGGCTTTGATTTAGGACAATAACCTGCCCTGGAGTAAGTATCAATGGTAACCTTAACCGGGTTAAATCCATTCTGGAGAGCAATATCTGAATCAATTATACCGGTTGTAGCAACTTCCAGTTGAAATACTTTAACCACTGCAGTACCCGCTATTGGTGCCAGTTTTGTTGCTTTGCCTCCAATGGTACTGCCCACAGCTCTCCCGTTTCTATTGGCAGTTAAAGCCAGTGGCACATAAACCGGCTTACCTGTAATTACGTGCCTGGCTTCAGCGCAATCTCCAGCAGCAAATATATCGGGAATATTAGTTTGACCGTATTCATCAGTAGCAATAGCGCCTGTGGCACCCAGTTTAATGCCTGATTTTTCAGCCAGGCCTGCTTCAGGCACAATGCCTGCAGCCACCAACACCATATCCACATTAATTTCCTGGCTAACATCATCCCCCTCTTTTTCTTTTAAACCCACTATCAATTTGCCTGAATCATCTTGTGTTATTTTGCTTGCATACTTATTTAAATGGAGCTTTATGTATTCTTTTAACTGATTCTCCACTACTTCGGCAATTTCAGAACCAAAATTAGAAAGTACATGGGGAAGCATTTCAACAACATGAATTTCCATGTTATAGGAATGGAACGCTTCAGCCATCTCCATACCTATATAGCCTCCTCCGATTATCAGCACTGACTTTGGTGATTTCTTTTCTAAATGCTCTTTGATTGCTTTCCCGCTATCCATGCCTCTTAAAATAAATATATTTGGCAGGTCAATTCCTTCAATTCTGGGCTTTAAAGCTCGGGCACCAGTGCTGACAAGTAATTTGTCATATGACATTACAATATTTTCATCCTGGTTTTTTACTATTAATTCTTTATTGTCAGTATTAATTTTAATAACTTCATGATTTAATCTGAGGTCGATATTGCGTTTTTCTCTAAATTTTTCAGGAGGAATTGCAACCAAATTTTCTATGCTTTTTATATCACCTTTAATGTAATAAGGCAATCCGCAAGCTCCGTAAGAAGCCCAATTCCCTTTTTCTAAAGCAATAATTTCCAGGTCCGGTCTTTCTCTTCGAGCTTTGCTAGCTGCACTCATTCCAGCGGCATCACCGCCAATTACGACAAAGCGCTCTTTCATAAAAGCTCCTTTTCTCAAGACAATTTTCTAATTCTAACCTCGATATTTTTCTCTTGTTTCAGTAAATCAATAATTTTTTTAGTATCTGTATCACCGAAATGGTAAGGATACAATATTTTTGGTTTAATCATTTTAGCTGCATCTGCAACCATTTCAGGAGTCATTGTATATGGTAAGTTCATAGGCAAGAATGCAATATCAACATTACCTAAATCTTTCATTTCCGGAATATTTTCTGTATCTGCTGCAATGTATACCCTTAAACCTGCAAAGTTTATGATATAGCCATTGCCATTACCTTTAGGGTGAAAAGGATTTCCTGCACTTCTTTCGTGTTTTATATTATAAGCTGGAACTGCTTCTATCTCTAATCCTTTAACAACATTAATATCATTATTCCTCATAATTGTGCCACCACTAATTTTTTCAGCACATATTTCAGTAAGAACAATAGAAGTGTCTTCTTTTTTAATAGTATCGATGGCCTGTAGATCCATATGATCAAAGTGTTCATGTGTTAGCAAAATGATATCAGCCTTAGGCAGCTGGTTATAATCTGCTATCTCTCCAAAAGGATCAACGTGTATTGTTTTATCCTGATATGAAAGCATTAACGTTCCATGACCTAAAAAAGTTATTTCCAGGTTATCTTCTTTAGTTTTAAACAAGTCTTTTTCAAATCTTGATTGGGCTGATACTTGTTTTGTTGCTCCAAAAAAGATTAACCCTAACAAAATTATTCTTAACATATTTCCCCTCCTTAATATTAATATAACATGCTTTCAGAAAACTCTGAAACCATTACTTTACAAGGCTTTCCAGAGTATACGCTTTTATGTTTCACCTCCATCTTTAAAACCCTTATAAGATAAGCGTTTTAAGAGGGTCTCCTTCTTTTTTTGCCTCATTTTCCTGTTTTTTTCGAGGCCTGGAGGTGAATTTTTTATCTTGATATGTTTTCTGAAACCCTCTTTCCTATAGTTAGCAAAACATTGCCGAATCTTATTTTGTCTTCACCTCCATCTTTTTTTACCTTGTGCTATTTTAGAGTTAACAAAACCACCTTTCAGAAAAGTAGGAGGTAAGCGTATGAACCAATTTAAGGCCAACCAGAAATTGATTTTTAAGGCAGAAACTGTTTTCAATCTGAAACCATTAGAAAAATATGAGATTCTGTTCTCTTTTTTGGATACCCCATCCCTTGAGAGACTGAATTCTACCACCGGTAGGCCTCCTTTGGGTTATGAATCTTTATTAAAAGCACTCATTTACAAGAACATGAAAAATATCTCCTATTTTTCTGATCTGGTAAGAATGTTAAGGGATCACCCTGATCTGGCCCTGGTTTTCGGCTTTCATCCTCTAAAGTTACCTCAGGTGGAGAACTTCTCGGCCTTTTTGGCTGATACTGATAATGATATTTTGCAATATGTGAGAAATGCCCTGGTTGGTAAGCTCATTCAGTCAGGCGAAATCAAGGGGAGCTATCTGGCCTTTGATTCTACGAATATCCCGGCCAAGGTGAAAGAAAACAACCTGAAGACTTCTGTTAAAGATCGATTCAAGAAGAATAGAAGGCCGAAAGGTGATCCACAGAGCCGACTGGGTGTCATGATCCATTTTCCCAAACCATTTCAGAAAGAGGTCCGCTATTTCTGGAGTTACCGGAATTTTGTTCTCTCTGACGTTTTATCTGAATTACCGCTTGTGGAAGAAACCAGACCAGCCAATGTCGTAGACAGTAAGATCATCCTTCCTCAGCTTAGTCGGGCCAAGGATCAGCTTGGTCTGGAAATCGGTGCAGTCATTGCCGATTCAGTACTCGATTCGGCTAAGGTGCTTTCCTTTATCATCCGGGATCTGAAAGCCAAACCCTATATCGCCCGAAACTTAAGAAGGGAAAAAGACCTTCCTGTCACAAAGATCGGTAACCGCATCTGTCTAGCTGGTTTTGAGATGCTCTATTGGGGCAAATATCGGGAAGGGAAAAGGACCAGAACCAAGTTCGTCTGTCCGATTATCCATTCCAGGCAGTTCCGGGAAGAACATCCTTACTGTCCCTGGATGCATCCCCAGTTTGTCAAAGGCACCGGTTGTTTTGCTTACCTACAGGTGGTGGATGAAGACATTCGTAAGCAAATTAATTATGGTAGTAAAGAATTCAAAAAGATCTATGACATGCGCAGTGGATCGGAAAGGATTTTCTCTAGGTTGCTGGAATTGATCATGCAAAATCCGAATGTCAGGGGATTACAGGCTATCTCCAATCACTGTACTATTGCCCATATCACTGTTCTATTGATTGCCCTGGCAGCTGTAAAGACCGGAAACAAAGATAAGATTCGCTTTGTTAAATCTTTTCTTTCTGCTATTTAATTTCAAAGGGCTAGTTATCTGAAAGGCTATTAATATAAAGATTATCTGATTCTTTTCATTATGTACTATCTATTTATGAGTTAATAAAAATATTTAAAAATTATTAGATATTTAAATTTATTATATTGTTATGATTAAACACATCATGAAATTAACACATATTTAATACATATAATGGTTAATACTATTCTAACAGTATTTTAAAAAATAAAAAATAAATAGTTCTTCTCCTATTTATATAAATAGGAGAAGAACTATTTGAATCTACAATATTGAAATAATTAATTCTTTATTCTATTTTTTGATTGACTCAACCATTTTCTTCCATATGGTACTAAGAACAGTATAATCATGTCCTAATTCTATCATATTAAACCCAATTTTAATGTATTTCTCTGCCTCTTCTTCCCATGGGTAGCCTACTCCTATCATAGCATACTTTTCATATTTTTTAGCAATTTCAGCAGTCCGGGTAATAGCCTCTACAACTTTTGGGTGATTTTTGTTTGGCTCATCTAAGCCAATTCTAATCGAATAATCTGCTGGCCCAAATAATATAAAGTCTAAACCATCAACTGACATGATTTTTTCAATATTCTCTATAGCTTCAGGGGTTTCTATCATCACACCAACTAAAGTATTTTTATTACTCCATTCTACCCATTGAGAAGCACTTCCAATACCATAATTTCCAGAATAACATAAAGAACTAAAACCTCTTTCTCCTTTTGGGGGGAACTTGGCAGCTTTTACAATTTTCTCAACCTCATCTTTGTCTCTGATATCTGGAACAATAAAACCACCTGCGCCTATTTCAAGCACTTTCCTTATAAGGTAAGGATTATCTTTATCAACTCTTACTATCGGTAAAATACTACTTTTATCTGCTGCCCTGATAAGGTGTTCTAACATATCGTCTTGCCTCCAAGCATGCTCATTGTCAATTCTACAAAAATCTAGACCACAATAGCCTGCAATTTCCATAATATTTGGAGAAAAAGAATATAAACAACTACCTAACACTGTATTATTATTCTTTAATTTTTCCCTGATTGGGTTTTCTTTATACATTGGCATACCTCTTGAATTTTTATGAATTTTCAATTAAATTAAATAATTAAAATTCTACTTTATACTTTTTAGCTAATATTTCTAAATCATTCCATACTTCTTTAGAAATTGGAATCCCTTTAGTTGATCTTTCTTTTTCAATGTTATAATCTATTTCCCCAGGAAGGAACACGCCTTTTGAACCTTCTGATAAAGGAGAAGATTTTAGCTGATTTACCATCCAGCTAATTCTTTCGTTGTATTCTTTTTGGTCCACAAAAAATGGAAGGTCAATTGCAATAAAACAGTGGCCAATATTTAAAGGATTTTCAAAATCTTTAATCCATAAAGGTATCTGGCTCATCATAGCTGCTCCAGGTAATACTCCAGCTAAAATTTCAAGGCCAATAGCTAAACCATATCCTTTATGTTCACCGAAAGGCAAAAGAGTTCCTCCAGCAACTAAATCATTCGGGTCATCAGTTTGTTTTCCTGATTTGTCCAAAATCCAACCTTTGGGAATTTTTTTATTATTTTTAGCATACAAACGTACTTTTCCTCCTGCGACACCACTCATAGCTATATCCAGTAAAATAGGTTGACTTTTTATATAAGGGGTGGCAAATGAAAAAGGGTTGTTACCTATTACTCTTTTTGAACCCCCCCAGGCAGTCATCACTGGGCATCCATTTGAAAATGAAATACCAAACATATTATTTTCAGCTATATGATAACTGTAATACGAAGCTGCACCAAAGTGAGAACTTCTTTTTGTAGATATAAAAGAAATCCCTGCTTCTTTAGCTTTTTCAATGGCCATATTTGCACAATACATACCAACGATTTGGCCTAAACCGTTATCACCATCTAGTATTATTATACCACCTTTTTCTTTTATTTTTTTTATTTTTGGTTTAGCATTAGTACTCTTAGTCTCTAATCTTTTTATATAGAATGGTAACCTTATAATGCCATGGGAATCAATCCCTCTTAAATTTGCAAATATTAGTGAATCTGCTAAAATAAATGCATCTTCTTCGCTTAATCCTGCACTAATTCCAACTTTTTGGGCAAATATCTTTAACTCTTTTTTATCTTTTCTTATGTCCAATTTTCAACTCCTTTTAATTATGATTTGAATGTATAAATATAAAATAATAATTTTCGGTTATGAATATTAATTTTTTTGTGTTCTTTCTTTGTAAAACACATAAAAAGCAAATGACAAAGATACTATTGTCAAAACAATCATTACCCAGTTCAATGTTCCTACAAACAATTTACTAAGGTTTCCTCTAGACATTAATAGAACTCTTCTAGCATTAGATTCTGCTAATGGACCTAAAATTAAAGCTAATACTGCTGGAGCTGAATCAATATTGAATTTTCGCATAAAATAGCCAATAACACCAAAAAATAACATTAATCCTACATCAAAAAGACTATTTGCAAGTGCATAAGAACCTATAATACTCAATGCTATAATGACTGGTGATAAAATACTTTTAGGAAGCTTTACTACATTTACAAAAATATCTGCACCATAATAACCAAGTATTAACATAACTATATTTGCTACTAACAATGCTAACATAAAACCATATACAACATCGGCATTTCTTACAAATAACATCGGACCGGGTTGTAAACCATGAATCATTAAACCTCCTACTAAAACAGCAGAAACCTGATTTCCCGGAACACCTAAAGTTAAAAGAGGTATTAAAGAGCCTCCAGTAACAGCATTGTTTGCAGCTTCTGAACCAGCAACTCCTTCACTTATTCCAGTGCCGAATTTTTTACTATTTTTAGACAATCTTTTTGCTTCATTATATCCAAGGTAAGAGGCTATATTTGCACCAGCACCAGTGAATTATTCCAATAATTGTTCCAATAATAGAAGATCTTAAATAAGTAATCCAGATTTTTTTATTTCTTTCATTACTTCTGAAATTTTTATAATTCTTTTTCTCCATTAATAGAAATGGTGGATTGTTTAATTCTTTTCCTTCAATCATTTCCAAAGCTTGAGGAATTGAAAAAGTCCAATTAAAAGCACTACAATAGGAACACCTTGCAATAATTCTGTTATCCCAAAAGTGAATCTTGGAGTAGCCAAAATAGGATCCATGCCAACTATTCCCAGAAAAACCGAACCCTGCAGAAATAAGTCCTTTAATGGGATTCTCTGAACATAGAGTTACAATTATTGATAGTCCAAATGTTGCTATCCAAAATATTCTGCAGGCCCGAATGAAAGAGCAACCCGTGCTAAGGCAGGCGAAATAAATAATAAAGCCAGAGCACTGATAATACCTCCGACAAATGAAGAGGTAATTGAAATCTTTAAGGCCATATCAGCTTCACCCTTTTTTGTCATCTCATATCCATCAAAACTAGTTGCAATTGAAGCCGGAGTTCCAGGAACCCTTATTAATATTGCTGATATAGATCCTCCATAAATAGCGCCGATATATATACTCCCAAGCAGAATCAACCCTTGTGTTGCGCTCATGCTAAATGTAATTGGAATTAATAAAGCCACACCCATAGCAGCCGATAAGCCTGGCATTGCTCCGAAAATAATTCCTATAGAAACACCAAAAACCATTAGCATAATACTGACTAAACTGAAAACATCGGGTATTACTGTCTTAATTATTTCCCACATAATATTGCTCTCCGTTCTATCTAAAAATAAATATTTTCATCATTTAAAAACATAATAAGTATTTCTATGGAAATGGTACTTTTAAAAAAACACTAAATGTCAGATATAAAAATAATGTTAAAACCAAAGGATAAAATAAAATAACTTTTATTTTTCTGCAATGTAATAGGTAACTTGTAAGAACAAGAAAGATTGGGGTTGAGATAAAATATCCTATTCTTGGTATTAAAATAAAATATAATACAGTAATAGCTAGTATACTAAAAACCTGTAAATAATTTGCTTCTTCTTTTTTTTCTTCTTTCTTTGAAAAGCCTAACATAGTAGAAATGAACAATATAAAACCTAAAAAAAACATTCCTATACAAATGCTTTTTGGAAAAATATCCGGGCCACCAGCAGGTAATTCTGTAGCTTTATAATAACCTAACGCACTTAACACCAGTATAATTAAAGAAAGAATTTGATCTCTTAATTTCATTAGACTTGACCTTCCCCTTTCAATAAAATATCTGCAGGATATAAAAATCTCCTGCAGATATTGGAAATTAAGAACACTTTTTTACCATTGGTATATCTCATACAATCCTGCTACTAGATCATAAAAATCTTCCCTCATTTTATTGTAATCTTCAAGGATTCTAATATCTAAAGGCATCTTTAATTCTTTTGCTTGTGCTAAAAATTCAGGATCATTTGCAGCTTTTCTAAATGCTTCCCCAAGAATATTTACAATTTCATCAGGGGTATTGGGAGGAGCTGAAATGCCTCTACTAGAACCACTATATAATTCGAATCCCTGTTCAGAGAAGGTTGGAACTTCCGGGAAATCTTCATATCTTTC
>JAXGNR010000017.1:0-27222 GCA_040767965.1 Atribacterota bacterium | reverse complement strand
AAAATTTGAGTTCATCAGATTTTTCAATTAAATCAATGATCCGTTTTTTGAGCCTTACATAAGAGCTGTTTGTAATAAAATTTTTCATTAGTATTTGTTATTACTTCCCTTAGTTATATTCTCATAAGACATAGGATTAACTCTTATTAATTCTTTCTTTCCTATTACAGGCAAAAAAAGAGAGGGTAAAAATTTCTGCGTTTCTTGCTGTGAATTTTGTTGGGTTTTTGGTGCTGGCTGAATGCTGCTATTTGTTTATTTATTTTTATACTATTTTATTATTTTAACACTTTAGGGAACAGAGTTCCAGAGGTTGGGGAAAGTTTTCAGTTATCGGTTTTCGTTTTTCAGTAAAAATAATCCTAGGGGTATATTTAGCAATGATGGAAAGCTGCAATATTGGAATAATGACTTTTTAAAAGACCTGGATTTCTATGTTATATTTTATTTATTTACCATTTTTGCATCCTTCCAGTTTTCCAGTGTTGCATAAAAGGCATTCCTTTCAAGCTTTTTGAAATCGTATCGTGTATCGAGTATGTTGTATCGAGTCGAAATACAAAAATCCACCCTGTTGGTAAAAAACAGCAACAGTCAATGCTGCAAGTAAAATTTGATGAGATTGCCACGAAATGATTAAAAATCATTTCTCGCAAAGACAGAGTCAATATTCTTTAATTTAAAATACCAATTTACCGGTTTGCCAGTTAATTACAAAAGTTTTCAGTTGTCAGTTTTTAGGCTAATACTAAGAATTCAAGTATAAATGCATGAGATTGCTTCAATTTGCTTTTAGCAAATTTCGCAATGACAAAAAAAGAGAGAGAAATATACGCAATGACAAGAGAAGATTACAAGATATAATGGTTGAATGTAGTTATGGGTGATAAGTGTTAAGTAATAAGTGGTAGGTGATAAGAAATAGCAAAAAATAAAGTCGGAAATATTACATCTCAAAACGAAAAACTATTAACTAAAAGCTAAAAACCTTTGATCTCAATTTAATTCTCCCGGTTGATGAGATTAACAATAACTTTTATCATAATGTCTTTTTCTTCCGGTTTGCTTTCAGCGATAAGTAATGTTAATGCTACCAGTGTATTGTCAGCAATTCTTTTGCTGCCATCTTCTTTGTAAAGAATGCCATTTTCATTTAAGAACCAGATAAAAAGTGATGCTGCAATGCGTTTGTTTCCATCCACAAAGGAATGATTTTTTACTACAAAGTAGAGCAAATGGGCTGCTTTTTCTTCTATGCTGGGATAAACTTCTTTGCCATCAAAACTTTGATATATAGCACCGATAGAACCGGAGAAAGACTGGTCTTTTTCCAGACCGAATAAACCTGAGCTGTAGTAACCCTTCAAATTACTTAATTCTTTTCGGGCCTTCGTAGGTTAATTTAAATTTCTCCTGGGTTGTAATCTCTTTTATCTGAAGCTCCTGATGATCATATTCATCAAGTAAGTGCAGGGCTTTCTGGTATTCCAAAATAACTTGCAGTAAGCCAGTTGCTTCTGACGGATTCCAGGTTTTTCTGTAAAAGGAGTCTTTCTATCATTCTGGTTGTTTTCTGCAATTCCTTTAGTTTAGTCTGATTTTCCTGTAATCTTTTTTGATTGATCGAGTATCCCTGAATAAGATGGTTTTTTAAAACATTTGTTGCCCAGATGCGGAATTGGGTACCTCGTTTGGAGTTTACCCGATAGCCAACCGAGATGATCAAATCAAGATTGTACATATTGGTATTGTATTTTTTCCCGTCCGCTGCAGTTATCCGGAATTTCCGGATAACTGCATTTTCTTCTAATTCACCTTCGGAAAATATATTCTTTATATGTTCATTAATTGTTCGCACATCTTTCTCAAACAACTCCGCCATCTGCCTTTGGGATAGCCAGACAGTCTCCTCTTTCAGGTTTACTTCAAATGTTTCTTTACCATCTTCTGTAGTATAAATAATAATTTCATTTATTTTAGACATTGTATATCTTCCTTATTATTATTAAGTAATCATTTTTATTTTACCAGAAATTTATCTTGATTTCCTGGTAGTTTGCTAGATTGATCATTATAAGTATATTAGTTCATTAATTAATTGGTTAATTCGTTCATTAGTTTGAAATGCGGTAGCTGGTAACTAGTTGATAAAATATAAATACAAAACTTTTGGGTATATTTGGATGAGATTGCTTCGCAGGCTATAAAGCCTGCTGCAATGACAGAAGAGGAATAATCACTCTCGATGACGGGAAAAGGATACCCTGCGACAACTAAAAAAGACATAATGTATAATGTTCATCTAATTACACCCCCACCTTAGTCCTCCCACCCCTCAAGGGGGAGGAGATAAGAAGGAAGTTCGTGCTGACCAAAAAGGGAGAAATACACACGATGACAAAGAAGTATATCGTATTGCGTATAACATATTACTATAAAACAATTCAAATTTAATAGATATAGTAATAAAAAGTTACTTGGTAAAACTAATATAATTGAAAAATATTATTTTCCCTTATTACACTGCTACATTTGATTTATTCTCATTTCTGATTATAATTTCCGGGTTTTTGTTTTCTTTAGGAATCGGCAATTTTCTTTCTTTTAATAAATCCAGATGTTCTTCCATTCCCCATCTTGCCTGATAAATACAATCTTCTACAGAATGTCCAACTCCAGTGAACCCTTCAATATCAGGAGAATAAAAAGTAAAGAAGATGGGATCTTCTGTTGCTTCTATTACCAGCGAATATTTTAAATTAATCATTTTATAAGTTCTCCTTTATTTTAAACCTGCACTTTTTAAAATAAACTTACAGGTACCTGTTGGCACTTCTTTCGAGCCATGGTAATCAATTCTAATTAACTTCTTTATTCCGGGTTTGCTATAATAGCGAATTGAACCTTTTTCTTTGACAATAGAGTAACCGTTTCTTTCTAAGATTCTAACTAATTCGCTGAATTTCAAAACTTGCTCCTTGTTATTTAATTATTAAAAACTTTTTAATATTTTTTCCTATTTCTTATTATATTATAAATTAAGGGATTCATATTTTCAATTTTGCTTTTATTTAAGTAATTAGCTACTTCTTTTTAGGAACAAAATCAATTATTAAATCAGAATCACAGGCTTTGGCAATTCGTTCCCCAATGCAATAGTTTTCACCCCCACCTTAGTCCTCTCCCCTCAAGGGGGAGGATATAAAAGAAGAGTTAATTCTGCCCTCAAGAAGGAGGAAATTAAGCAGGGAAATCCTTCCCTCAAACATCTATCATAACCCAAGGGAGGTAGTGATTAATAGAAAAGAAAATGACTCTGGAATTATCTCCGGCGCTAGCTATGGAATTTATTATAGCTTTGAGGCTCAAGTTGGAGGAAACTGGGCTGGGAAATTCTCACCTCAATAAAAAAGAAACAGTAAACCGTATAGCATATTACATAAAACGTTTGTATACAAGAAAAATCTGTCAGTAAATGCATGATGTAGGAAAATAATGTTTACTGGTTACCGATTAAGATAATAATCAGTGATAATGAGCAAAAAGTATCAAATCAAAAATATTCTAAATAAAAACGATAAACCAAAAACCAATGACTTTGTTTATTATTCTAAATTAAGTTCAATCTGAAGTGCCCGGTTTATTTCTTTCATAATATCAGGGGAAAGAGAAGTAATTTTTTCACCTAGGTCTGTTTTTTCAATAGTAAAGATTGAATCTGCCTGAAATTTTGTAGGATTAGAAAATCCATCTTTTACCAGGACTTCTATTGGATAGACAGTATCTGTATTTTGAGTAGTACCAGGGATGACTACAACATCACTGCTGTACTGGTTCCCCAAATTATTTGAAACAACCAAAAGTGGTCTGATCTTCTTTTTACCGGGTCCCCAGTATACCTCTCCTCTTTTTGGGAAAATCATAATTGCTCCTCTTTTTCCTGTCTTTTGATAACTTTTTGTTGGGCTTTGCGTAGCTCAGAATAGGATTCAGATTTATTTGTATAATATTCTTTTAATTTGTCTTCTCTTAATTTGTTGAGAGATATTCTAATTACATTAGAAACTGAGCCATGTTTTTCTTTTAATTCCTGGAGTAATTTACTATCAGATTCTGATAAATATATAGTATGTCTTGGCATTTGTATCACCTCTTTATATGATATTATTATCATACTTAAAGGTATTTGTCAAAAAAATATGAAAGATAGAATTAGCCGCTGGTCGTTAGTGTTTAGTAAAAAATAAAGATTGTTCCACCCCCACCTTAGTCCTCCCCCCTCAAGGGGGAGGAGACTGGGTTGGGGAAATCCTTTCATCAAGGAGGGGGGAATGATCCGGGATTTACAATGGCAGAAGAAATAGCTAGTAACAATGATAAGAGTGAGATTTTCTGCTAACTGAAAATATAGCTTGCCAAATTTGGACTCGATACGCGATACTAAACACTACATACTGTTTTTTATTTTATGGTCTTTTCAGTGTTCGGTCATGCTTACTAATATTGCGAAGTAAGATATATCCTGAAAGGTGATATTGCCAGGTCATGCGAATATCCCGATTGATCCTGCATTCGAATATTTCTGCAGTTCCCTGGATTTTTTTTATCTGTAAAGAAGGGTGGAATGGTACTGTTGGATTTTGTAAAAAAAGATCTATCTGTTTTTGAAATGTTTGTTGTTCTTCTTTTATTAATTTCTGAAAACTTCTTTTAAACCGTTGGGTTATTTGGATCTTCATTTACTTTTTTAAATCTTTCATTAAATCGTCGGTATTATTAAAAGTTTTTACTCTGCCTTTTCTTATATCTTCTTCCGCTTCCCTCTCTTCTTTTTGCCAATCTTTGCTCCAGAACCAGGTTTGGCTTTTATCAATAATGACAACTGGTTTTAATATTATTTCGTCATCCCGAAGTTCAATAGAGATAGTATCTCCCTTTTTTAAATCCAATTTATCCATTATATTTTTGGGAATGGTTATTTGAGAGTTGTCTCTAATTTTGGTCATTTTGTCCATCTTTATCACCTGTATTGATATTAATAATTTATTATTATATTAATATATTATAATAATATTTTATTATTTTACAAGGGAAAAAACAGTTATCAGTTTAAGGTCTTTGGTTTTTAGACTAATTATTTAACCAGGACATAGGTTACAGTTTGCAAGATTGGAAAAATGGAAGGATGCAATAATGGAAGGATGGAAAATTGCAGAGAAATACTATTCTTTCCGGGTATATTTGTATGAGATTGCCACGCCAATTAAAATTGGCTTGCAATGACAGAATCATATAATGTATAACGTATAATATTCACCCCCACCTTAGTCCTCCCCCCTCAAGGGGGAGGAGACTGGGTTGGGGAAATCCTTTCATTAAAGGGGGGAGGAGACTGAATAAGAGTTAATTCTCGCCTCAAGGGATAGAAGATAGAAAAAGTATAGTGTTCCTCTCGAGCGGGAAGAGACTATGCAGGGAAATTCTCACTTTTTGGTTGAGGAAATGTAAGAAGCAATCTCTGGTTCAAGGGAGAGGAAATGATAACGGGATTCACAATGACAGAAACAATATTCGTTGAGTGAAAATTACCAGTCTGCCGGTCAAAATAAAGATGCGAGTTTCTCATTACAAATTGCAAGATAAAGTTAGTATCTGGTAGCTATTAGTCCGTCTCTAGTTTAATACAATATAAATGTAAAACCGTTCTGATGTAAATGGATGAGATTGCTTCACTATGTTCGCAATGATAAGAAGAAGTTAAATAGGTAAATTCTTACCTTTCGATTAAGTAAATGGTAATAATTAAACCCTGCTCGGGAGGTTGTTTAGATTATCTCATCATCTTCAAAGTCATCAGTACTCGATTTTTTTTGCTTTTTCTCAAATTCATTGATCTCTTCTTCAACTGTCTTTGGCTTCTGATAAAATTCATGCCCGCAAAAACGACAGATTCGCGCTTCTCTTTTGACTAATTCTGCACATTGTGGACATTTTTTTAAATCTGATGGTGTTTGATTAGAATATTCGATATCTTCTTCCTTTGGATTTGTACCATACTGGTTTCTCCCGGGAGTGCTATCCTGAATTGTAAAGATAAAGAAAAAAATCCAACCGATTAAAGGAACCAGAGCAATTAACATCCACCATCCGCTTCTATTAGTGTCATGAAGCCTTCTGACTGTAACTGCCATGCTGGGAATGAATACGGCAAGGCTGTAAATTGCCCCCAGTAATCCAATATTACTGATAGATTTATCCATTATGCCTAATAAGGTTCCTATAATAAAGTTTATCAGGAAAAACATCCAGTATTCTTTTCTTCTGGCCCTGCCATTAAAAACTGCATATTTTTTTATGACTTCAAGATACCATTCCATAGGCACTCCTTTTGAAAATTGTATATAGTATAGTATAAATCCCATATCGGGGATATAGTATTGTGTTTTAGAATAACCAAACATTTCCGGTTAATTAGAATTTTTTTAATAAATGGTACTAATTTTATTATTCCCTATTTTAATATGTTTTAGACATTCTAGTATGTATATAATAAGGGCATGTAATCTCAAGTGATTAAATATAAGATAATATTTTGCCGGACATAAAAAAGCTGCAGAATAAAAT
This sequence comes from Atribacterota bacterium, assembly GCA_040767965.1. Lineage (GTDB taxonomy): Bacteria > Atribacterota > Phoenicimicrobiia > Phoenicimicrobiales > Stramentimicrobiaceae > JAXGNR01. Next base: position 20,598 of record JAXGNR010000017.1, on the reverse strand, counting down.
TAGTTGTTGATTGTTAATATCTGGTGAAAAATTAATGGATGGGATTGCTTCGCCGCTTGGAGCAATGACAAAATTTCATCATGTTACTTTAACAATACAAAGATTTAGTTAATATTTTGTTAGTGTAAAATTTACTGTGGTACTAAAGATACTTAAAACTTGCCCGCTGACATAAAAAAGATGTAGATTTGCCTAAAAATACTCAGATAATATATCTGTGTTAAATTTTTGTAGATACTTTTTCCACTGCCAAAATGCTTATTGTTTAAGGCAGAGCTACCTTACAGATTAGAAAAGACTATATTAGTTTTAATACACATCAAATACCCCTTCTTTTATTCAATTTACAGTCATACATACTAAATTACTTTCTTTAATTTTTTTCTCTTTAATTACACAAGCTCTAATTGAAATAATTTGGATAGTTTTTACATTTTATATTTCTATGATAAAATTATTAGTTAATAATTAGTAAAAGGAGGAATATTATGAAAATATTAATTTGTACAGATGGTTCAGAATCCAGCCAGAAAGCTCTGGAAGAAGCAAAAGTAATTGCTCAAGGTTGTAATGTTGTGGAGGCAGCTGTAATTCATGTTCACGATCCGGCCCTTGATACAACTTTTCCCCATTATGAAAGCATTACCGCGGAACAAATGCAAAACTACCAAAATATGCTGGAAGGTCAGAAAAGAGAAAGAGAAAAACTTTTAACTAAAGCCTCAGGTTTTCTAGAAAAAAATAATATAAAAGCAAGAACAATCTTAAAAGAAGGGCACCCTTCTTCTGTAATTGTTAAAGTAGCAAAAGAAGAAGGATTTGATATGATTGTTATTGGCAGCAGAGGTATAGGAGGCTTGAAAAAGTTTTTACTTGGGAGTGTCAGTAATGCAGTAGTACAGGAGGCAGAAGGCTGCAGCGTGCTAGTTGTAAAATAAAATTAATGAAAAAATGCCAAAGATTTTAATAAAAAATTGCTAAGGTCTGGCAATAAAACCAGGCCTTAGTAATCAGCAATCATATATCCTTCTTAGAATTAAAGCTGTTACTATTATTAATGATAGTATGATAAGCAATATTTTTTTAATAATGCCACCTCAACTTTTTAAAAATATTTAATTATTTTTTTCTTCTCAGGATTTTGCCAGGCTTTACACCGGTTATTTGTCCATTTTTTACTACAGATTGTCCGTTTACTATTACCCTATCAATCCCTTGCGGATACTGATGCGGGTTTTCAAAGGTGGCCATATCTTTAATTTTTTCAGTATCGAACAAAACCAGGTCAGCACAATAACCCTCTTTTATCAATCCCCTATCCTGTAAGCCTATTTTTTGGGCAGGTAGAGAAGTCATCTTTCTAATTGCTTCTGGTAAAGTTAACAGTTTTTCCTCTCTTACATACTTACTTATTACCCTGGGAAATGAGCCGTATCCTCGAGGGTGCGGTTTTCCGCCACCACTGGGGGCAGTTACCCAGGCATCAGAAATTATCATTGAAAGGGGATTTCTAATAACTGCTCTGACATCTTCTTCGTCCATGCAGAAAAAGAGCATGGTGGCTTCTCCTTTAATATGGAGCAGCCAATCAAACAAAGGATTGAACGGTTCAGGGAATTCTTTAAAAAGATCATGTAAAGACTTACCTTCAGAACTTCTATCTAAAGGACATTCAGCTACTACAATATTTTTCCAGCCAATACTTTTTATTCTGTTTTCCCCTTTCATTCTCCCTTCTGCTATATCTATAGTTATTTCTTTTCTGACAGCTTTGTCTTCTAAACGCTGCAGCATGTTTTCGATGCCACCTTCCAGGACCCAGCCGGGTAAAAGGGAGCTGACTGTAGTCATGGCGGCAGTGTAAGGGTAAACATCAAAGTTGACATTTATTCCTCTTTGGCGAGCATCTGCAATTATCTGCATGGATCTATTTACTTTACCCCAGTTGTCTTTCCCAATAGCTTTATGATGTGAGATTTCCACTGAAATATTGTTTGCTTCTCCTATTTTAATAGCTTCCTCGGTGGACTGAATAAGCTGTTCGCTTTGATTTCGAAGGTGGGTAGTATAAAGTGCATTATAATCTTTTAATACTGTAGTTAACTCAATCAGTTCTTCGGTGCTGGTATAGCTTCCCGGAGGATAAACCAAGCCTGTGGATAATCCAAATGCTCCTTCTTCAAGCTCTTTCCTGAGAATATTTTGCATATTTTTCATTTCTTCTATGGTAGCAGGGGTCATCTCAAATCCTTTTACTGCTATTCTAAGAGTGCCTTGCCCAACTAAAAAAGCCAAATTTACAGCTGTACCCTTTTTGCTAATTTTTTCACTATATTCCCGGGTGCTATTCCAATCCCACTGATAATTAAAATCAGTACGTAAAAAAGGGGTGAGATATTTTTTTAGCAACTGCAGGTTATGCGGATTAAGGGGTGCCATAGACAATCCACAATTACCTACCAGAGATGTGGTAACTCCCTGCATTATATAAGAATCGGCATTAGGAAAAGCCAGAATGGCATGGTCAATATGGTTATGAATATCAATAAATCCCGGTGATGCGGTTAAGCCTTTTGCATCAATAATCTCTTTTGCAGTGGCAGCTGTTAATTTAGCAATCTTATTAATATTCCCATCTTTTATGCCTATATCAGCATGCACTAATGGATTTCCGGAACCATCGATAATTGAACTATTTAATATTAAGAGATCAAAGTTATTATTCAAATAAATATCCTTTTTGCTTTAATATACTACAGGTTGCTGAATTTTTAAAATATTTATAACATCGATTTTTATTTTGATAAATATCACCAGGTTAAATATTTTTCAAACAAAATTTAATTTTTGTTATAATCATAATTTCTTCATTTTTTGACACTGTTTTGCGTAAAATTCTTTTTTATAATAAATAAAAGAAAATTTTAGAATAAACAAAACCTGCTACTTATTGACACTTCAATTTTTGAAGTATACTATTTAGTTAATTTTACTTACGGTATGGGCTGCATTGTTATCTTCAAAATATTGTTTAAGAATATATTTACACATTTTTCCATAATATAAAAGAAAGTTAATAAGAAAAGGAGGATTTTATGAAATTACAGAATAAAGTAGCTTTAGTGACCGGTGGCGGGACCGGGATTGGAAGGGCTATTTCTTTAGAATTTGCAAGCGCTGGTGCAAATGTAGCAATCAGCAGCCGAAAAATGGAAAATCTAACTAAAGTAGCTAAAGAAATAGAGGAAAAAGGGAGACGTGCTTTGCCGATAGCAGCAGATGTAACTGTCAAGGAACAAGTACGAAGAATGGTTGATAAGGTTATTGAAGAGTTTGGCCAGATAGATATTCTGGTGAATAATTCCGGTGTTGGCAGAAGTATGCCCATTGTTGATTTTACAGAAGAAAACTGGGATATTGTAATGAATACAAATGTAAAAGGTGTTATGTTCTGCACCCAGGCAGTTGCCAGACATATGATGGAAAGAAAATACGGGAAAATTATTAATATTTCTTCTACTGCAGCCCTGGGACAATTTGCAGTTGGCAGTTCTGCCTATGGAACTTCCAAGTTTGCGGTTAATGGTTTTACCAAAGCCAGCGCCTTTGAGTTTGGACCTTATGGAATTAATGTTAATGCAATTTGCCCTGGCAGGATACTGACTAATATAGTTTACAAAGAAAGAACTCAGGAACAAGTGGACGAATTTGTCCGGGTAGGAATAGAATCTTCTGTTTTAGGCCGTATTGGGGAACCTGAAGATATTGCTCATTTAGCTTTATTCCTGGCATCTGATGATTCATCCTGGATTACCGGTGAAATAATTGCCTCTAATGGAGGAAGAACCAATTTAATGGGAAGATAGGCAATTTTAATAGCTTATTTTAACATATCAACATTAGAGAAGAGTACTTTACTCCTCTGAGGTAAAGTACTCTTCTACTGTCTCTTTTACATCATCAAACCCTAATCCATGTTGAACCAGGAAATTTCTGATAGTTATCCTTTTATCTTCCGGCACTTTTGCCCCTACTATCCCTTGAAACATTTCTTCATCCATTCCCATTGACAGCAAATCAGCTACAGTTGTGTTACCGGTAAGGGAAAATGTTTTGATTTCTATTGGGGCTGCTGCTGATTCATTTATTTTCAGAGAAGCTAAATCAAAAGTATGTTCTTTCCAGTAATTTTCCACAGCAGAGCTTAACCTGTTATTGTCAAGCAGGTAATTCACAGCAGTTTCCGGCAAATAAAAAGTCTCATGAGATATATAAGGAATGCCTGTATAAAGGGATACAAATACTTTTACCATATCAGTTTCCACATGATATTCAGTTCCATCAATTTCGTAAGAATTATAAAGCTCTTTTAAATCCCTTAATCTAAAAATCGATGTATTTGTTGATTTATCCAGAAGAAAAGACTCTATAAAAGCTCCGGCAGGAACCTTATATATATTTTCTAATTCTGTTAAAGTAAAAGAGCCTCTTATCTCGTTAATATCATGCACTTCTGTCACTTCTGTGCTTAATTTTTCTAAAATCTGAGCTTCTTCACTTTGATTCAACTGAGATGTCTGATTTGGTTGTACTGGTTGGTTTATCTTGGATAATTCACTGGTAGCGCTTATTTGACTTCTGCCTCTTCCTCTACCAGGCGATGCTGCTGGATGAGCAGAAGATCTGGTGGTATTAAAATAACCCTGTTCACTTGCAAACCAGATGCCTCCACCAAAAAATACAATTATAAAAAAGAATATATGAATATGTTTAAATTTCATTATTTTCCTCCTGCATTATTTATTCTGCTTTTTTTAGTAAAAAGACTAAAATTTAAAGAACCGCTTACCGGGCAGGCTCCTTCATCGGTGCATAACAGGCATGAAATACATTGATGGTCTCTAATTACTTTTTTAGTTGATACAGGAATATTCATCGGACAAACATTGTTGCATTTTGTACAATTAATACAGGTTTCTGTATTTCTTCTTAACTTAATTATTCGAAACAGATTAAATATTCCCAGCAATGCGCCTAAAGGGCATAAATATTTGCACCAGGGGCGTTCCACAAATAAAGAGCCAATCAAAATAAAACCAAGCAAAATTAAAGATGAAAAAGCTATTCCGCTAGCCCAGATATTAAAGATTGAGAAATAAGGACAATAATCCTGAAATACCAGTCTGAGCTGCTGGGCAGTTAATACTACTATTAAGATTAAAACTAAATAGCGTATATATCTAAACCAGACATCAATTTTAGAAGGTATAAACCGATTGTATTTTTTAGGAAACAGCTTTTTCCCGATTTTTCCTATAAATTCCTGGATACTTCCAATAGGGCAGATCCATCCACAAAAAACAGGGCCAAAAAATAAGGTAAGTAGAAGAACCAGCCACAAAAGAGTTAGAGAAGACTGATGAATTTGCCTGATAAAAATGCCTTCTGTAAAATAATGATAGAGGGTAACAACTCCCCCAAAAGGACAAAGAGAATGTATGGTAGAGGCGCTGACAGGAAGAGATGCTAGTCCATTAGTAATTCGATAGCGATTATAACTGATTAAGGCAATCAATGTCAAAAAGAACACCTGAATTATGGTTCGCAGCCAATAACTTTTACTTTTCTTACGTGGCATAAGTATAAACTCCTTCTTTTTTCCACTGGATATTTTTATTTGAATTTTATAACTTAAAATTTCCTTTCATCTGCTAATACGCACAAAAAGATAAATTTCTTTCAATATTTTTGATATTTATTGTATTTATTTCTATTTATTTTATTGAAAATAATTTGATTTTTTTAGAAAAGAAAAATACCGGGCTAATAAGCAGGAATGTTGTTGACATCTCAATTTTTGAAGTATAGTATTTAACTAGCAATGATGTGCTTTTTGTTTCTTAATAGCTAAAAATATTAATGTCAGTTATCAGTCAAATAAATGATTGGTCAATGAAATAATATAAACAGTAGTAAAAGGAGGATTTAATGAGACTACAAAATAAAGTAGCCCTGGTAACCGGCGGAGGAACCGGAATCGGAAGATCAATTTCTTTACTTTTTGCCAGCGAAGGTGCTGATGTTGCAATCAGCAGTCGAAAGATGGAAAATTTAGCCCAAACAGCTAAAGAAATCGAAGAAAAAGGAAGACGTGCCCTGCCAGTTACTGCTGATGTGACTGTCAAAGAACAGGTGCAAAGCATGGTTGATAAAGTTATTAAAGAATTTGGCAAAATAGACATTCTGGTTAATGATGCCGGTGTTGGCGGAAAAATGTCAATTGTTGATTTTACAGAAGAAAAATGGGATTTTGTCATGAATACAAATGTAAAGGGCGTTCTATTTTGCACACAGGCAGTTGCCAAGCATATGATGGAAAAAAAGTACGGAAAAATTGTTAATATCTCTTCAACTGCAGCCCTGGGACAATTCGTTTCCGGTGCAGCTTATGTAACTTCAAAATTTGCAGTTAACGGTTTTACCAAAGCCAGCGCCTTTGAGTTTGGACCTTACAACATCAATGTTAATGCAATTTGCCCTGGCAGAATATTAACCAATATAGTATACAGCGAAAGAACCCCTGAACAGGTAGAAGAATTTGTTCGTGGCGGAGTTGAAAATGCAGTACTGGGACGTATTGGGGTACCTGAGGATATTGCCAATTTAGCTTTATTCTTAGCTTCAGATGAATCATCCTGGATTACCGGTGAAATAATTGCCTCTAATGGAGGAAGAAATGATTTAATGGGAAGATAATAGACCCATTTTAATGTTTAAAAATAAATCAGCCCTTATCATTTAAAAAAATAATGTGTGGGCTGATTTTTTATTTATAATATTAATTATCAATGAAAGGGGAGGGTTTTTAACCCTCCCGACTTTAAAAACTAGCTATAGAGTAACGGTTGGGGGTATCATAACCGTATCAATTACATGAATTACCCCATTGCTGCATTCAATATCAGTGATAGTAATTTCAGCAACATCGATTTTAACTGTGCTGCCTGAAACATCAATAACTAAATCACTGCCTTCTACTGAGGTAAGCTCTGTCATTCCCACAACATCAGCTGCCATATATTCTCCGCTTACCACATGAAAAGTTAACACTTTGGTTAAATTAGGTTTGTCAGCAACCAGGTCACTTAAAACGGTTGCATCGATTTTAGCAAAAGCAGCATCTGTGGGGGCAAATACGGTAAATGGACCAGTTCCTCTTAATGTTGAAACCAGGTCAGCTTCAGTCAAAGCACTAACAAGGGTTGTAAAATTGCCATTTTGGATTGCAGTATCAACAATATCAAGTTCAGGTTCAAATATTGAACAACCACTGAATAATATCGCTATAACCATAAACAAAATAATAAATAAACCTTTTTTCATAATATATTACCTCCTAAATTTTTTATAATCTTAAAATAATATCTTAACTGTTAATTATCACCTCCTAAAAGTCATTACTTTTTTAAAATAAGTAAATTATTTTTTTACTATGTGCAGATTAATTTAATTAATCTACAAAATATATTTATAAAATTACAAATCCTGTAAATAATTTTTTACATCTATTAATTGTAAAAAATAATAGTAAATATTAAAAAGTAATATTTACTATATATTCTATTTTATCCTTTTTGTCAATATTGATATACAAAACTTTAATCTTCTTTTCAATAGTAAAATTATGGCTATAATAAAAACAATAAAAAAATTTTAGTTTAAAATATCAAAAATATTTAATTTAATAATTATGAAAAAAATTATACAATTACTATTAATTTTATTGATTTTTTTTATAAGTATTCTATCTGTTTTTGTTAGTTTCTCTGCAGAATATAATATTTCTGCCGGAGTGATCCCTCACCATATGCTGGCAAAAGAAATCATAGAAAATTTTTTCATTTTTATAGCCAGCCAGCAGCAGCATCCTGAAACAATTATTCTTTTTAGCCCGGATCATTTTAACTGTTCAACTCTTAAGGATGATAATTCATTTATTAGTATTGATTGGGAGAAAGGTTCTGCTGAACTGGCAGGAATACCGATAGATATTGAGTTATTAAAAAAACTGAAAATTAATAATAATATTCTTCTGGACCGAAGCGTTGTCCTTGCAGAGTTTGGTATTACTAATTTACTTCCTTTTATCAAAAAATATCTACCGGAACCAAAATAATTCCTGTTGTTATACCTAGGAATACTTCACGAGAACAACTAAATCAATTAACATCAACAATTAATATGTTTGCACATACTACTAACATTTTACTTGTTGCCAGCGTGGATTTTTCTCATTATCTGCCAGCAGAAGCTGCAGTATTACATGATTTAAAAAGCATAAGGGTCTTATTAAACTTTGAGGAAGATATTTTTGAAAATATAGAGGTGGATAGCTGGCAATCCCTATATGCTGCTCGGCTTTTTGCCAAATTGCGGGAAAGCGAAAAACCAATAAATATTGTCTATAATAACTCTGTTGATTTTTTGCCATATGATCTAGATTCTACCACTTCTTATTTCAGTGTAATTTTTCAAAAAGGAAGTTGGGAAGAAAATAACCAGGTTGAAACAATCCTGTTGGCAGGAGATATGATGTTAGCGCGTGGTCTGGAAAAATTAATGAAGGAAAAGAGTATTTATTATCCATTTCAAAACATTGTGCAGCTTTTAAGAGGTGTTGATATTGTATTTGCTAATCTTGAGGGATCTGTGGTGGAAAATTCACGGAATTTTATAGATAATGAATGGGAATTTTCTTTTCATCCAAATGTGCTGGAGGCTGTAAAATGGAGCCGGATTAATTTGTTTTCATTAGCCAACAATCACACAACTGACCTGGGAAAAGATGGTTTAGAAGAAACAAAAAGCTGGTTGCAAGAATACCAGATTCATTTTATCAGTTCTCCCCTTTTACCTTCTTCGGAAACAAAATATCATCTCTTTTATGGTAAAAAGACTGTTTTTCTAGCGTTTAACCGGGTATTGCCCTTTATTGACTTTCGAGAAGAAATCATTAAAGAAGTGCAAAAAACAAGACAGTCAAATCCAGAAAAGGTTATCTTTGTAAGCATGCATTGGGGTAATGAATATGAATTAAACAGCTCTTCTGAACAAAGAGAATTGGCCCATCAGATCATTTCTGCCGGAGCTGATATAATTGTAGGACATCATCCTCATGTAGTGCAGGGGATTGAGCTTATTCAAGGTAAGCCGGTATTTTATTCTTTGGGTAATTTTATCTTTGATCAGCAATTTTTGCCGGAAACAAGGGAAGGTTTATTGATTGGCACGGTAATAGAAAGGGACCAACTCACCTTTCGACTCTTTCCAATAAAGAAGATAGACGGCCAACCAATGCTAATGAATAAGAAAGAGGCCGAAATATTTCTCGAAAACCTGGCTCAAAGATCCAGTATGAGATTATGGAAAAGCATTAAAAAAGGTATAATAGAACTGGAACTGGTAAGATAAAAAATCTGGGGGAACAGAAAATGAAAAAATTAAGAATATTAAAAGAAAAACATTTTTGTTTTAAAGGTATTTTAATTCCGATTGTTATTATATTTTTGCTTTCTTTAATTTTTTGCCAGCTTACTGCAATTGCAGACCAGATCAATAAACAATTGATTAATCCTGGAGATTTTTTTATGGAATCGATTCAATTCGAAGCTAATATTCAAGGGCATTCCCTGCCTCTGAATACTACTGATATTGAAAATTATCCGGATTTCTTTGAAAAAATGCCTTTGAAAAATGAGGCATTAAAATTATTGAAAAAAAATGCCTTTGTAGTCATCCCTACCCCCCTGGATATTGCCGAACAGGAAGTTTTTCTTAATTTCACCCGTGAATTAGCCAACCCTAAGGATGATTTTGTTGCTTATTATCAGGTATTAAAAAATATAGATGTACCTATTTTTATAACTTCAGATTCTTTGCTGCACTATTATCATATCTTTTTCGATACCACGTTAATGCGTCTGGAAAGAGATCTTTTTTATCAGGATATCTGGGAAATCAGCCAGGAATTATTTGAGAAATCAGTACAAGATTATCATCACTTGTCTGGTGATGGACAAGAAGCAGCCAGAAGGAATCTGGCCTATCTTTCTGTGGCTTTGGAACTTTTAAAGCCTGCAAAAAACCAGGTTATCAGTGATGAAATGTTAAAAGAGGAATATTGTACGCCGGATATGGAACCGGAATTTTGCGAGATGATGATCAATGGGGTAAAAGATGTTTATGGCAAGCAAACCAGCTATCAATATTTTAGTAAAGAAGAATTTGATATGTATAGCTTTGATATTCCAGAAATTATTCAGGATCAGGTGATGGCTGAAATAGGACTGATCGAAGAACATAAAGGTTGGGAATATTCTCCTATCTTTATTTATCAGGAAGATTATTCTCAATATGTTCCCCGGGGACATTATACCAAATCTGAGAAGCTGAAAAATTACTTTAAAGCACTGATTTGGTATGGGAGAATGACTGCCTTAATTGAAGGCTCTCCATTTTTGGCTGCAGGAGAATCCATGTGCAGTGGGAGTGTGGGAGGAATTATCTCTGAATACGATGCCCGGATACAGACCATTCAGGCATTTTTGCTGGCAGATAAATTTATCAGCAGCCAGAATATTCGGGAACGATGGGAAAGAATTTATCATATTACCTCTTTTATGGTCGGTTTCTCTGACGATTTAGGACCTTATGAATACAGTGCTGTATTACAGGAATTTTTTGCAGAGAAAAATGGCATGGAAAATACAGAATGGATTACTGATAAATATAATGAGCTGAAAAATGTGATAAGAAAATACCCTTATGAACCAAAAATATATAGTGGTTTGGGTGCATGTGAATTATTGATGCCCTGCCCTCCGCTTAGTGATAATGATATCCAGAATTTGAAGCTCCAGGCAAAAGACCTTTTGTCTCAAACCAAAGGGTTCCGATTGATGGGACAAAGATTTACTCTGGATTCCTGGCTTTTTTCAGAGCTTGTTTCTCCTTATAGTGGTGAATATTATGGGTCGACACTGTCCTTACCAACAGAGGAAAAGCCATTTACTTTTAGCTGGGATGATAGTTATGAAGAATTCAGGGATAACAGGCCATTTACCTGGGTTAAAACAGAGGTTGCTTCCTGCCCTCTTCCGGCTTCCAGGGAAGTGCGGGGATTTCCCCGGGGATTGGATTTAATGGCTTTACTGGGCTCGGAGAGAGCCTGGGAAATTTTGGAAAAGTCCGGAGATACTCAGTATAGTGATTTTGAAGAGGCCTTCCTACGACTTAAATGTGAGCTGGATTCTATGGAGCAGAAAGACTGGTACGGTAATCTTTATTTAAACTGGCTTTATGTTTTAAAGGCATTACACAGAGAGTTTAGTGCAGGATACCCTACTTTTATGCAAACTGAAGCCTGGCAGGATAAAGAGCTTAACACAACTTTAGCTTCCTGGGCTCAGTTGCGGCATGATACGATTTTATATGTAAAACAAAGTTATACCATGGCCGAAAGAGGGGGATTCTTTAGACCATCGGTAGTGGGTTATGTGGAACCAGTACCAGAATTTTATAATAGACTTCTGAATTTAACCAACGTGACTTTAACGGGTTTTAGAAAATTGATTCCTCAGCAGCAATTGGAGGGTTTGGGAATAGAATCGGGATTGAACAGATTTGCTGAGATATTGCAAAGATTGCTGGATATATCCCTAAAAGAGTTGGAAAATAAATCACTTGGAGAGTCGGATTATGACTTTATAGAAAATTTTGGCACTATCTCTGCCAGTTTGATCGGTTTAATTGCAGGGGGGGATATAAATCCAGGCTCCTTGAAATCAGTTATGATAGCTGATGTTCATACTGAAGGAAATACCAAAAAAGTGCTGGAGGAAGGAACAGGTTTTATCAAAACAGTTATCGTAGCCTACAAACTGCCCCAGGGACATATTGTATTAGGTATGGGGCCTGTTTTCAGTTACTATGAATTCAAACAGCCTATGAGCGAACGGTTAACAGATGAGGCTTGGCGGGAGATATTGGAAAACAATGGTGGGCCGGATGAACCGGAATGGATTAGAAGTTTTTCAGATTAATAGTATTTAGTCGATGATATTTCACCATTAGCATCAGAGTCTTCTGATCATCGGACAAGAAAGGTTCAGGAATCCGTCAATCTTTGAATTAAAAATACCGTGGGTATAAGCGCATGAGATTGCCACGCAGGCTACAAAGCCTGCTCGCAATGACAAAACAGTCTATTATGTGGCAAAATCAAGGTTATTCCTATAGCGACCAATAATGTAGATTGTTTTGTATTTTCTATTTTTTGGCCACAATAAAAACTCTTTCTTCTGTTTCAGGATTTTCAATATTCTTTTCCAGATCGTCTATTCGTGTAAAATAAACCTGATGCCAACCAGTATCCTCCAGTATTTTTTGTACTTCTTCCAGCTGATAAACATAATTGTAAACAATTTCTTCGAATCGGCTGTAAAGATCATCTCCTTCTTTTATAAACCCAGATATTCTGGTTACTGCTTCGCCCTTATCTTCAGCAAAAATACCTTTAATAATTAAGAAGATATTTTCTTTATCTGTAATACGGACACCATTCCAATTTTGAAATCCAATTTTAGTATTTAAATCAAAAATAAAATATCCGCCTTCAATCACACATTGATAAGCGGATTCGAAACATCCTTTTAAAAGATCTTTATTCTGGAGATGATTCATGGAATCATAAATTGAAACTGCTAAACCATATTCTCTCTTAAGATTAAAGTTAGATGCATCTGCTTCTAAGAAATTAACAGTACCCCTGCCTTCATAGTCTCTGGTATTATCCCGGGCATAAACAAGCATATAAGGAGAAAGATCAATTCCGGTCACCTGGTAATTGTTTTTTAAAAATTCCAGAGCTAACTGACCGGTACCACAACAGATGTCTAATACATTTCTGTTGGTTTTGTAAATATCCTTCCCTTGATAGTATTTCATGATCTGTAAGGCAGCTTTTTTAGAAAAACCACCCAACATCTGATTGTATATTCTAGAAAATGCTTTTCCATAAACCTGGCTCATGTCTTCGTCCTCCAGTTGTTTTTCTTCAAATGAACAAAAAATGATGTCCAAAAGACTAAAACTTATCTATAAAAACGTCTCCATTTAATATCTTTTTTCTAAATACACCATTATTCTACTAGCTTTATGACCACTGAATGAGCCACAAAAAGAACCTCTTCCAAATATTTTTCAAATTCTGCAACAGGGGCATGGAAGCTAAAGGTATAGAACAAATCATCTATAATAGCACTATAGCGAAGATACTGGTGATTACTGTTGCCAATCTTGATTGTATGCAGGCCTTTAATTGCCGGGTATCCTGAAAATGTATCCGAAACTGGTTCCTGAAAAATTGCCCCGGCTAATTCTAAACATTCTCTATTTTCTGCCCATAATTTTTCTAAGGTGTAATCTTCTCCAAATAATGGAGTTCCTAAAATCATAATGGAACCTTTGGAATCAGGAGTATCGATCAAGACCCCTCTTTCCTGGGAGGAATAATTCATCCATTTTTCCGGATAAATCAAAGAGATATCCAGATAGGCATACTGATAATTATAGAAAATATATCCTTCCGGAGTTTTTATCTCGTTCGGTAACTCCTGCTGCTGACTATAAACAGTAAAGTTAAAAATAAAAAGACATAAGAAACAAAATAAAATCATTTTTTTCATCTTTCTGTACTCCCTTCCTTTGGGGTCAGGTCTCAACATTTGACATAAGAATTAGAAATGTCAAATGTTGAGACCTGACCTCAAAGGATTACTTTATGTCAAATGTTGAGACCTGACCCCTTATTTTATCTATAACTAACTTCAATGGGTTTGCTATGATAGCTTTCATAACCATCTTCCCGGAAAGCTGTGACTGCTATCCGGTAGGTTTTACCAGATTGTAAATGTCTTATTTCAGTTTCATTTTCTTCCCAGATAGCCAGTGAAGGAGACAGTATCAAAGGTGTCTGGTCCTGGATATCCTGATAATAGACATGATATCCAATTGCATCTGGCATACTATTCCATTCAACCCGTATTACAGAACTATCCTGGTATGCATTGACTCCTTTTGGAGGTATAAACTTGCTATCAGTAATGGTAACACTGCCTTTACTCCAGGAATATACGGGGAAATTCTTCCCGTCAAATATTACAGCATAGACATAGTAATTGCCAGGTGCAACTCCTTTTGTATCCCAGATGTGAGTATTTTTGGAATTGTCTTCAGAAATATTTTTTACAATTGTATTTCCCGGGAAGGCCGGAAGATTTGTTTTTTCCAGTAACAAAGGTGATTCAGTATAACAAAGACGTATCATTGCATCATTATCAGGGTCTTCAGCCTTCCAGTTTATCGGAATTTGAGTTCCAACCTCTGTAATGATTTCATTTATTGGTGTGGTTAATTCAATTGTTGGTTTCTGATTTAGTTTATAAAGGGTAATCTTATATTCTAAATCAGATAAAAGCATATCAGAAGCAACCACCCATCTTCCAGGTAAAGGATTTGAAACAGCACACCAGAGATCACCAGTCGTTTCATTCCCATGCCAGATGGCAGAATCTCTTTCTTGTTCATAGACCAGATCATTTGGTGAGGTCACTCTAAATTCCGGTAAAATACCTCCAGGAGATATATTCATATGAAATATGGCTACTTCTAATCCTTCCGGCACTTCAAACACTTTTTCAATAGTCGGATTCCTGCCTGCTTGCGCCAGGGAAAACAATGGTAAACCTACCCCGGCAAATTGTAAAGGCATCTGGCTAATATAGGGTAATGGTAATTGGGTTAAACTGACCTCCTGAATAGCATCCCAATTGGTAACAACCTCAAATCCAGGATCATCAAAGGAAAATATCAAACAAACCGGAAAGGTAAAATCATAACATCCCACTACCGGCAGGCAAACTTCATCGCCTATGGAAACACCTGCAGCAATTAAGTCATTATCAATGTATCCGGCAGCCTCACCAAAATGCATTCCACCGATAATTGGTAATGCTTCCGGAACTTGTAATATTCCCGCAATGCTTGCCTGAAACTCCAGGTCAAAATCCAATTTACTGGCTAGTGTACCTTTTAATAGGGCAAAGCTCCCTGGTGGATATCTCAACTCCCCTTTAGCATAAAAACCCCTGTTTAGATCGACTAATAATTCTGCACTGCCGATTTCACCGAAATTTTTATCTAAAATATAAGCTATCCCCTCAGCCGTCATCTTTCCGCTGCAGTCAAAGATTAAATCCACATCCCCTCCCAAAAGATGAAGTTCTCCTCCTGATACCTCTAAAGCTCCATCTAATAAATTTATGGGTGGGATGGTTATTTTCGGTCCAGCATAAAATCCTGCTCCAGCCTTTAAGACTAAAGGTTCCGGATCAGGAGGAATGTGCTCAAGACCCCCATCAATACTTCCTAAGAATACACCGGTATTACCAATGGGAAGACCTAAACTGGCAGCCTTAGCTGATACTTTATTGACATTCCCATTTAGTATTCCCAGAGTCCCACCTACCTTTATTCCTACCGATGGTGGCAAACCAAAAGTTATGCCTGCTCCCCAGCAATTTCCGCAGCCTAAATCAAGCTCAAGATAAGCATCTTCAATGCCAAATCCCTGGATGCTCAACTCTGGTAATTCAATTCTCGTGCCAAAATCAAACCCGGATTGATCTACGCTTAATCCTAGTCCAACCGTGGGTAATAAGGTGCTGAAAAATGATACGGTTCCATTAAAAGAAAGCCTATCTGTATATAACTTGGGATCAGCAGCCTCAAAGTTTAAGCCATAGTAAGTAAAACTAAAATTGGAAACACTATCCATAAAAGAGATTTCCCGATAACAGCCACCTATATCATATTCTTTTGGCTCAATGGTGAAGCTTTTTTCTGTATTTATCCCAGCCATAGCTGAATCTATGAAATCAATACCAGTGGATAGGTCTCCATTCCCGAAAATTTCTCCATTCTCTCCATCCTGAACAGTGACTGAATCCGTTATTTCAAGAAAGCCATTCAAAAGTACATTGCCCGAATAGGTCATTGAACCGGTTTCCACCATTGCACCGTCAGCACTTATAGTCAGACATCCTGAAGCAGGATTCACTATCAGTTGATCCCCGCTTATTACATTAACATAAAGGTCTTTCGATGCCATATCACCTTGCTGATCAGTTACAGTTAGGGTTATATTATACTGACCTGCTTCCTGAAAAATATGAGTCGGGTTTTGTTCAGAAGAAGAATTCCCATCACCAAAATCCCAATGATAACTCTCAATATTTGTTCCTGCCGGCCCTGACCCCTCCCCGGTAAAATTAACCTCTAAAGGCGGTTGACCAAAAGAGGGAGTCATGGTGATATAAGCGGTTAAAAATTGGGATAAATATAAATTTGCCTGTGTATTGGTTGTATCCTGATAAAGGATTTCCACATTTTCCTGGTAAGGCAGATAGTTCTCCTTGCTGACAGTTAAATGATAAGTACCAATGGGGATATCCTCAAAAAGTCTGCTATTGATACCATTTTCAGTCAGGAGAAATCCTAATGACTGATTATTTAAAAAGACTTCTGGATTGCTTTCATTGGAGGAAACGAGCAGATTTCCAGTCATCTGTTTAAACTGAATATTGACATTTTTCGTTTCCCCTGGATTTAGGGAAAAAGTATTGAAATCTGCATATCCCTCAGAAGGAATCATTATATCATCTGATAACTCAACAGGAGTATATCCTTCCAGAAAAGTTTTAAGAGTATAATCTCCCTGACTTAATCCGGTAATTGATTGTGGAGTCAATCCCAGCTCTTCCCAAACCGAACTGTCACTATCATCATTTTGCTCTCCTGCAGCCAGATAGATGATTGCTCCCGGTGGATTGGAAGTTACCTGAATAGTCCCTGGATTACCGATTAAGGTGACCTGTATAGTCAGAGGATTTTCGGAAGGATAGGAATCGGTTAAATGAATTTCCCTGGTGAAAGTCTGATAATTTTGTCTCCAAACTGTAACATTATAAGAACCGGCATTCAGAGAACCTTTTGAAATTCCATCATCGTTTGTAGGTCCCTGACTGCATCCCGTTCCAAAACATGGAGAAAAACTGGTATATGCACCTGAAACAGGAATCCCCAGTTCATCCTGAGCAATGATTTTTACATAAGCAAGTGCAGGAATCAGCTCAAAATGCACTGCTGCAATCATATTTGAATCAACCTCAATTTTCTGGATGATTTCCTGATAATATTCTGAGACACATTTTATGGTATAAGTACCAGCAACAATATTTTCCAGAACCAAAGGTACAGGTGTTCCATAAATATCAGTTGTGGGAGTCATTCCTTTTTCAATCCAAACGATCTCTTCTGAATCGGGTTGCTGGGTCCAATCCCCTTCTGCCAGGTAAATTGTTGCTCCGGATTGAGTTGAAGTCACTGAGATTACCCCGGGATCAGGCTCTAAAACAGCTTGAATATTTTGAATTCCGCCAGGTTCTAAATTGACTGTTTCTGACCAAATGGCATAATTGTCCAGTTCAAGGGTTATGGCGTGTTCACCAGGAGGAATGGGATACAAGTTAACAGGGGTGATCCCGGTAATACCATATTCCGGACTCACCCAACCCTGTTCATTATCCCAATAAAATGGATAATTCGGAGAATCATCAATTCGAATGATAGCACCAGATGGTTCAGATCCGATAATAATCTTGCCGGAAGTAAAATGTAAGTTGGGATTGATAATGACAACTTCATCCGGACTAACGGTGACTTCTGTTACAAAGGCATTGTAATTGGCTAATTCTATTCTCAATGCATACGTCCCTGGAAACAAATCTGAAATTTCCAGAATAACATCAGCCAGAGTTATTCCAACATTTGTTTCATTTAAATAGACTGTTGCTCCGGAGGGATTTGAACTTATCTGGATCTGACCGGGCTGAATTGGGGGAACAGCTCCTCCAAAAGCCAACCAGTTCACATTTGCCTGATCAGCAGATATGTTGATGACAAACTGATTTTGATCGCTGTTTGAAGCAGCAGACAGAACATTCTGGGTAGAGCTGGAACATACACAGGCTGCTTGATTGACAAAAGGATTTTCAAATATTATCGTATCTCCATGGCTGAGAGTTTCCTGAGAACCCTGAAAACCATTTAAGTCGTTGGGAACTACGGCCATCCAGTAAACATTTGCACTGACCGGATTACCATCCTGATCTGTAACCCAAATCTGGCTTCCCTGCTCATCAATTTGAGCTATTCTGCTGAGATAAGCTCTATTTTTTTCTGCATTGGTTAACACAATGATTTGTTCATTTTCTCTCACATTCAAAGGTTCAGTAAAGGGAATATAAATATTAGCCTGTCCTCCGGTATGGGCAATTCCTCCCAGGCATCCCCTGGCTGAATCAGGGATAAAGGCAATCCAATGTACCAGAGCATTAGAAACCGGATCCCCTTGAAAATTATTGATGGCAATATCAAAAAAACCATCAGTGATATTGATTGGGGTACTGAGGAGGACATTTCCATCTCCCATCACAGCAGAGGTTAAAACAATTGGTTGGCCGGGGAAAGAAGACCGGAAGGGAATTCTCTGGTGATTGGAAGCCTGGATAACACCACACTGGATAAATGCATCTTCATCAATTGCCAGGACATTAACCTCATGAGAAGAAATGCTGGTTTCCCCAAAATTATCAGTAATCATTAATTGCACAGAATAGCTTCCCGGAGCTGAGAAGCTGTGTTCAACATTTATCCCGAAAACCTCCTCTCTCCCATCACCAAAATTCCATTGATAGGTTTCAATGCTTACAGGACTATAAGAGGAAGAAGCATCAAATTTCACAGTTTCCAATATCCCAGGCTCTTCAGGGAAAAACATGAAAGAAGCTGTCAGTAAAAGTGTGGTATCAATTTCTTTTATCTCTTTAGCCCGCTCTCCGTTTTCATCAACAACAGTCAGAGTTACCAGGTATATTCCAGGAATCTCAAATTTATGTTCTACCTGTTTGCCAGTTTCAAGGCTACTCCCATCCCCAAAATCCCATTCGTATTCTGCAATAGGACTGGGGCCATAAGAAGTTGAGCTATCAAAGAAAAAGTGATTTTTATCTTCACTATCAACTAACTGATAGGTAAATTGGGCAACCAGACTTTCAGATTCCCTGAATCCTCTTTGTTCTGCTTCCTTATCTTTTTCTTCCGCTTCTTCCCTGGCTATGGAATCATCTAAATTGGTTTCTCCAGTTGTACCTTCTGTTATTATCGTATTCAGGTTAATGTTCAGTTGATATTCACCTTCTCCTGAAGTGCGGTTGATCCTGATAAACCAGATCCCGGTTGAGTTCACCATATATTCTAAAGTCTTAGAATCACCCTCAGCGAGTGAAGAACCACGAGAATTGTGACCAGGGTCAAATAAGGTAATCCCAAAATTAGCATTGCCGGGAATTGCCAATCGAAGGGAAATAGATTGACCATCCTGCAGATGAATACTGTAGTAGTCAGTATTATCTCCTGCTTTTAAAAATCCCTGGTAAACCCCTGTGGAAAGAGAAATTGCTTTTTCATTGGAATCTCCTGCATCCTGTCCCGATCCGGCATCATTTTGATTCTCTAATTCCACAGCAAGCTGATATTCTCCTTCTCCTGATGAGCGGGAAATTTTAATGAACCAGATACCAGTTGAATCGGCAACATAATTTAAAATCTTAAAATCACCCTGAGTTGAAGATGTTCCTCGCGAATTACGATTAGGATTAAAAAGAGTTACATTAAAGTTTGCATTACCCGGTATCGCCATCTTTAAACGGATAATCTGACCTTCTTCAACTTCGATAGAATAATAGTCTTCATTATCTCCTGCTTTTAAAAAACCGGTGATTGTTGATGGGAAAATCGGTATGGATCCCTCTGTAGTTTTCCCGGCATCTTTTCCGCTTTCTCCATCGTTTTGATTTTTCACCTCCACTGACAATAGATACTCCCCTTCTCCGGAAGAACGGCTAATCCTGACAGTCCAGATACCTGTTGAATCAGCTATATATTCCAAAAACTTATGTTCTTTTTCAGTCACTGAAGATCCTCGAGAATTTTTACCGGGATTAAACAATGTTAGATTAAAATTAGCGTTTCCAGGAACAGTCAATTTAAGAGAAACAATCTGTCCTTCTTCTACTTCAATCTGGTAATAATCTTCATTGTCCTTCTTTTCGTCAGACCTTATTTCACCTAGGCTGCCAGTGTAAAGACCTGCTTTTATTGTAGCTGCTTCTTCCATGCTGTCCGTGTTTAACAATCTGATTTGTTCAGCTGAAAAAACTCCCAAATGAATAAGAAATAGACTAGACAATAGAAATAAAATAAGAACAAAAACCTGTTTTGTTTTCATTTTGACCTCCTGACTTAATTTAAATATGGTCTTGAACAGGTCTAAACATCCTATTTATCATTTATTTATTTATTTATGGGGGTCAGGTGTCAACAAATTTAAATTTTAAATATTATTTTA
This sequence comes from Atribacterota bacterium, assembly GCA_040767965.1. GTDB lineage: Bacteria > Atribacterota > Phoenicimicrobiia > Phoenicimicrobiales > Stramentimicrobiaceae > JAXGNR01. Next base: position 11 of record JAXGNR010000017.1, on the reverse strand, counting down.
AAAGTTTGGTC
>JAXGNR010000016.1:0-29939 GCA_040767965.1 Atribacterota bacterium | reverse complement strand
CCGCCATTTTTTTGAATAAGATTTTCATATTGATTGCATTCTTCCTTAATATTTTCAGTTACCCCGTTTAGTAGGTGTATATTTTCTTTTTTGATGTTGATATGTTTTAAAAAGTTATTCCACATATAATAATGATAACTCTGTGGATGTTTGGATGATAAGCCGTAGTATTCATCCAGGTTAAAAGTAGTGATTTTAGAAAAATCTATTTCGCCTCTATTAAACATGTTAATCAGTTCCTGATACATTCCAATCGGGGTTTGACCGGTAGCCAAACCCAGGACGGTATTTTTCTTCTGTGTAATCTGGTCGGCAACCAGCTGAGCCGCTTGAACACTGAGTTGGTGATAGTTTCTGACAGTCACAACATTCATATATCTTCTCTCCTGAATTTAAATCACCCTGAAACTATGAAATTATATTTCAAAGTATTTACTTAATTTTGGAATAAATAAAAGTAAAGATAAGGTTTAATTATTTATATTTTATATAATTCAACTCACTATATATGGGAAATTTCCCAACTAGTGGTTTTATATAATCAATGTATTCCTTAGTTACAAAGTTTCCACAGTCATTAATATATTTATCATCCACTGGCTTTATTTTTAAGGCTGTATCTTCAAAGGGAACTGTACTTAATTTTATCTGATAAGGGAAAGAATTAGTCCGTATAATAGAAACCATTACTCCCGATATACTCTCTTCGGCTAACTTTATAGCTTTCACTCCACAGGCATAGGCTTCTTCCAGGTCTACCCTGCTTGCCCTGTCTATAGCACACATGGATAAAGACTCAGTTATCTGGAATTCACCTCTGAAATCTGTTTCCTGATGGATAATCTTGTGTAAATTAAGTGCAGCACTTCCTCCACCCATGGCTCCAAATTCAAAATCATTATTGCTATTCTCTGAATGCAGACTGGCTACAAATCTATCATCTTTCCATTTTATACCTTCACCGCAAACTATATATACCCATCCGTATTTTTTTATACAATCCTCTACATCAGACAGGAATCCTTCTCTGGAGAAAGGTCTTTCGGGAATATAGATAAGATGAGGAGCATCTGATTCCTTTTTTTTTGCCAGTGCTGCTGAAGCAGCCAGCCAGCCGGTATCTCTTCCGACAGTCTGGAAAACAACATATTTATCTACACTCTGCATATCCCGGGCAAGTCTGCCTGCCTGCTGTACCGAAAGACAAGTATATCGTGCTGCAGAAGCAAATCCGGGGGCATGGTCAGTGCCACAAAGATCATTATCTACTGTCTTTGGGATTCCGATTATGCAAACCTGATAATTTTTTTCTTTACAATATTGTTCAATCTGCTTATTGATTTGCATGGTTCCATTGCCTCCGATAAGAAAGACATAACCAATATTATGTTTTTGAAGCTGTTTCAGGATGAGAGGAAAATCATCTTTTTTCAGAATATATCTACAAGAACCCAGGATTGAGCCAGGGGTTTGCCAGAGCGATTGAAGGACTTCGGGGTTTTCTGTCCCCAGATCAATAATTTTATCTTCCAGTAAACCTATAATTCCGTCTCTCATTCCCAAAATATGATTTATTTTTTTTGATTTAAGCCCTGCTTGAATGAGCCCGTAAAGACTTGAATTAATTACAGAGGTTGGCCCACCTAACTGACCAATAACAGCATTTTTTTTCATTAAAAATCCTTATTTCTATATAAATTTTTATTGCTTAAATATATTACATAGATAAACATACAGGCATAGAAATTGTTTTTTTTACCTATTTACTTATTGTATTTAATGTGCATATATGAAAACTATTGCCGGTATTTTGAATAGGTATCAAAGCCTACGGCTGAAAGGATTATAGCCCCTTTAACGACATACTGAACATAAATATGTATACCCATAAGATTGAATACATTAGCAATAATGGTCAGTAACAAAACACCAATGAGTGTCCTGACAACCGAACCTTCACCACCGGAAACACTGGTTCCGCCAATTACCGTAGAAGCAATGGCATCTAATTCATAACCCTGTCCGGCAAGAGGGGTAACTGATAAAAGCCGTGAAGCATAAACAATACCGGCCATAGCAGCCATTAAACCTCCTACAACAAAAGTAAGAATATGATAATAATCTACCTTCACGCCTGAAAGTCTTGCTGCTTCTTTATTTCCACCAAGTGCACTGGCATATCTTCCAAACCTGGTTCTTGTTAAAATAAATTGCCATAAAACTACCATTATAATAAGAATAATGATAGGGAATGGTATTGGTCCCAGGTACCCCGTACCTATATAGGCAAAATCCGGAGCCTCTACATAAACAGGATATCCACCAGTATAAAGGTATGCCAGGCCTCTGATAATCGTCATGGTGCCCAGTGTGGCAATTATTGCCGGAATGTGAACTTTTGCTGTTAAGAAGCCGTTAAAAAATCCAAAAATAGCACCTATTATTAACACAAGCAATACAGCCAGGCTCCAGTGCATATGGTGTTGCAGACCAACACTCATAGCTGCTGTTAAAGCAAGCAATGACCCGACTGAGATATCAAATCCTCCTCCGATAATGACAAAGGTTGTTCCAATTGCCATTATTCCTATAATAGAGCTTTGTCTGAGTACATTGATAATATTAGGCCAGGACAAAAATCCCGGGGTAATGAAAGATAACAGAATGCATAATAATAAGAATATAAATAATATTCCGTTTTTACTTACTAAATTCCAGTATTTTTTTAAATTTTCATTTGTATTTTTTTTCATAACCTTTTCTCTATTAGTATTTTTTTAAATATTTTTTACACAATTTGTAAAATTTATTTACTTTTCTTCAATATAGTTCTCATAACTTCTTCCTGGGTGACGCCCTGATGAAATTCATCAGTGATTACACCATTGCTTAAGACTAATATCCTGTCTGAGACTTTTATTACTTCCGGCACTTCAGAAGATATAAATATAATACAAACACCTGCTTCAGCAAGCTTACGGACAATATTATAAATCTCCAGCTTGGCTTTTACATCAATTCCCTGAGTGGGTTCATCCATTATTAAAACTTTGGGTTCAGTCTGCAACCATTTAGAGATGGCAACTTTCTGCTGATTCCCTCCACTCAAATATCTTGTAATCTGCTTAACACCGGAAGTTCTTATGTCCAATTTTTCTATCGCCTGTTTTGCTATTGCATATTCTTTTGATGGTGAAATAATTCCGTTGTTTAAAACCTGGTTCAGGGTAGGAAGAGTAATATTTTTATATAGTTCTAACATAAGAATAAGGGCATCTTTTTTCCTGTCTTCCGGAACCAGTGAGATACCTTGTTTAACAGCATCAAGGGGTGATTGAATCTGGACCGGTTTTTCATTAATGAAAATTTGACCGCTTTCCATCTTATCAGCTCCAAATATAAGCCTGGATAACTCTGTTTTTCCTGCCCCCCTGAGACCTGCAATGCCAAGAACCTCTCCTGCGCAAGCTTTAAATGAAATACCGTTTACTCTGGGTTTTCTCTTCAGGTTCTCTACCTTTAAGACAGTTTCCAGGCATTTTTCATGTCCGGTAAATTTAGAAGTATAAGCATCTTTTAAAGTCTCTCCGACCATCATGGTAATCACTTTCTCCTGATCCACCTCTTTGGTAGAAACAGTATCTATTTTTTCACCATCTCTTAAAATTGTAATTCGGTCTGCAATCCTGAACACTTCTCCTAAAAGATGGGTGATATATAAAATACTTATATGATTTGATTTTAGTTCAGAAATGATTCTAAAAAGATGTTCTATTTCATCTGCTGATAAGGAAGCAGTCGGCTCGTCCATAATAATAAATTTAGCTTTGTGAATTAGGGCTTTTAAAATCTCTACCAATTTTTGTTCTGCTACTCCCAAATCTCTTACTTTATCATGAGGAGATAATTCAAACCCCAACTGTTCGGTAATCTCCAAATATTGCTGGTAAATCTTTTTTTCATCAATTATGCCTAATCTGGTGAACTGCTCTGCTCCCAAAAAAATGTTTTGTATAACAGTTAATTGTGGTATCAGACTGTTTTCCTGATAAATCGCGCTGATTCCACTTTGAAAAGCCTGGGCAGGTGAATTAAAGTCCACTTTTTGGTTATCAAAAAAGATTTCACCTGAATCTTTTTTATACGCACCAACTATTGATTTAATCAATGTCGATTTTCCGGCTCCGTTTTCTCCTACCAGGGCATGTACTTCACCCTCATTTATCTCTAAATCTATATTATTCAGTGCGACTACCCCGGGGAAAGTCTTTCTTAATTTTATTACCTTTAATAAGGGATTATTTTTTTTCATATCTGTTACTGTTTTAATAAGAAATCACCTACAAATTTTATATTTTCGTCTGGTATCTTCAACAGATTCCAGGACATAATCATACCTTTTAGATTAAGCTCAAAAATCAAACTTAAATATTTTTCCAAAATTTGTTTATCTACATAAGATATCCCGCGAATTTGTACTGAATCCAAACCTGGATAAATATTTACACCTTCTTTTAAGTTATAATTCTGTATTTGCTTTATTTCCTGATAAATAATGTTCTCAGTAACACCTTTTTCTAAAATATCATTTATTGAACCGGGTAGATTTACTCCAAGTATCCTGCTAATTTCACGGATTAACTTGTGTTCTTTTAAATCAGGATTAATGTTCATTATGGCTTCAGTAAAACAGGAAAATTCCAGAGGAAGACCTGCTGGTCCTGCAGTATGGCAATACAACATGGGTTTAATCCAGTCACAAATACCTGATAATAATTTGTAATTCTGGGCTGATAAATATGCAATTGAGGGGGCAAATAAATTTAATCCTACTGTTTTTCCATTTTGTTTTGCATAATCTGCAAACATTTTTGTAAGCTGAAATATACTGTTTTCCCGGAAATTATAAAATTTAGTCAGGTTATTGCGAATAATTACATCAGACAGGTTTCTGTAACCTGAAAAATCTTTTATTTTCATATCTTTTAATTCTTGCAATAAATCTTTTATCTTATCGCGATAATGGTTTAGGTCCTCATTATAATCTTTTTGAAACTTATCCTGGCATGCCTGACAAAAACAGGTAAAAAGTGTTTCAAAACCATTGGCAGGTGAAGGGAATCGAATCCTGTCCAATAGAACACCATCAAACCCCTCTTCCAATAATTGTTTCTGATAGTGTTTAAAAACTTCCATTACATATTTTTCTTCATTTGGACATAGAAATAAAAAATCTTCCTCCACATGCCCTAATTTCTTCCAGCGACCGATTTTTCCATGACCAGGTTTTCCATTAAATGCTTCCACAGACTGTTCAGGTTTAATTTGAAAGGCAGATATGTCAGCTAAAACCGGGTACCAAAGATAAGTCTTAATCTTAAAGTTTGAACAGACTTCCTGGATCAAGGCAAGATTCTTTTTATGATTATCAGGCCATATAATTATGGCATCCAGATCAAGCGTTTCTTTGGCAATCGCTATTTTCCTCTTTAGATAATCATTTTTTATTAAGGCATCAGTCTCAATATTATTTAGAACAATTTGGCAACTAATCCACTTTTTTTTCATAATTTAAAACAAATATATTTATTTGCCCCCATCATATTACTTACAACAATTGATATTTACATATTACTGATACTTGCACCTGATTACATCTCAGGTTCAAACTCATCTACATTATCCTGAGTTACAATAATGTGTTTAATTTCTACAAATTGAGGAACCTCTTCACCCTTTAAATGATTTGCGGTAACCTCAACAGCTTTGTATCCTTCTTCAACAACTGAAAAGTAAGTGCTGGCTGTAACTTTTCCATTTTCAATATATGGAACTAGTTCTTTTGCATACTCGAGCCCGGTGACATATACATCAGTGACACCTGCGTTTTCTAATGCCATTGCTGCAGCGATTGCCCCACTCCACCATTGACAGCTGACCAGGTCAACCGGTCTACCGCTCTGGAGAAAAGCTTCCATAAATGCAAGCGAACCTTCTTTGGTCCAGCCTTCAATAGGTCTCTTTTCCACAATATTCCAGTTTGGATGTTCTTCTGCAACTTTCATAAAGCCTTCTTCCCTCATTCTCTGGGCAAAAGTTCCCGGTTGGCCTTCAATCAGCACTATATTTGCTTCTTTGTCACCTAAAAGCTGTGCAGCCATTTCAGCCTGAATAATCCCTGCCCCAATCTCAGATCTGCCGATAAAAGATACTACTCCTGGAAATTTACCTTCAGGATCTGTGCCAAGGGCATTGGTAAAAGTTATCAAAGGAATATTTGCTTCATTGCATAGTTGTACTGCAGGAATTAAGCCCATATTATCTGCGGTACAGAGCATAACTGCATCTACACCTCTAACGATAAAGTTTTCGACCTGGGAAAGCTGTTTTCCTGCATCCCATTCAGCATCTGCATATATTATATCTAAACCATAATCCTCGGCTGCCTGGTCTATACCTCTACGCTGGACACTAAAAAATTCAACGCTTCCCGGAAGTAATACTGCTACATTGGGTTTTTCTTCCTGGGCAGAAGAAACTGAAAACACAGCAAATACAAAAGCTAAAAGCAACATGGTTAGAACAAATGATTTTATGTATCTTTTCATTACAAAATCCTCCTGAATTTATTTAATATTTTCCTCTTATTTACATTTCAAACACTTGCTATTTATATTCACATCACCGCCTTTATCAGAATTAATTTATGTTTTTTTATTCATGACAGTAAGGTTTTTAATTTTCAGGAATACTTTCTCCACTCAATGGATTCATACCTTGGGGCCCTAATTTTGTCAATTTTTTCAATTTAATTAATGGGTGCTAACCCGTTCTTTTTTAAAGGTGCAAATACTTTTACCGCAGCGCCGATTAAAACACTATCCTCTCTCAATTTTGAAAATTCTATCCTGGGAACAAATGGAACAATGTTCTGAAGTGCTGTTTTGATTTCTTCTAAAAAAATGGACGGTAAAATTGATATTCCGCCTCCGATAACAACTAACTCCGGATTTAGAACACATGAAATATTTCCAATTCCATAAGCTAAAAATTTCAATGTCTCTTTAATAATACCAGCTGCAACACTGTCACCCTCAGCAGCAAGTTTAAATATTTCCATTATCTTAACCTGCTTCCCTATCCTCTTTCGCGCCTTTTCAATAATAACCCTGGAACTGGCTAATTTTTCCAGGCAGCCAAAATCTTTGGAATTTTTAGGAGCATATTCAGGATCAACAAGAAGATAGCCTATCTCTCCCACGGCATTGTTAGCGCCTTGATGAAGCTTTCCGTTAATTATGATGCCAGCACCTATCCCGGTTCTTTCTCCAACAAATACAAAATTATCAAACTCCTGTGCAATTCCCTTCGCTTTTTCCCCTAATGCCATCAGATTAACATCGTTCTCAAGAATAATAGGTATATCAGGTTCGCTTAAACTTAGATCATTAATTGATATTTCCCAATTTAAATATGGAGCAGCGGTGATTTTCATTTCATTATAATCTATTATTCCCGGAACACCGATACAGATATTTAATATTTTTTTTAGTGGAATTTCTATCTCTTCTAAAAAATCATTTATGATAATGCTAAGGGTATTTTTAAGATTTTGGATAGTGAAAGGGTCTTTCTCGTGGTAGGATTTTTCTTTAACAATATCACAGGATAAATCCATCAAAGCTACTCTTATTCCATTTTCGCTTCCTAAATCTACAGCAATTATATATGCACTTTCAGAATTTATCTGTATTAAGATTGGTTTTTTACCACCGGAAGAATCACCTTTTCCAATTTCGCTGACAATACCCCTGTTAATTAAATCCCTGACAATGGCAGAAATAGTAGGTGGAGTTAAACCGATTATCTTTCCGATGGCTGCTCTGGAAATAGGACCGTTATTTTCAATAACCTTTAAAACTAAACCTTGATTAATGTTCTTTATATCCATTTAATCAATCCATTTCATTTTTTAAAGTAGAAAATATATTTCTGTAATGTTATTCAAAATTTTATTCGGATTAAGCTTTCTGAAGATTTCATTATCTTTATTAATTAAATTAACTAACTAACTATATATTAATATCTCATATTTAAAATGTCAAATTTTTTACAATGGAAATATTAAAAATTCAAGCTTGGGTGAATACTATAGTCTGCCAGTCAGAATAGTAATTAGTATCGCATATTAAGTACAGTTATAAATAATAAGTAGCCAGTAATGTGGTCTTCCCCCGATAATCCGGACACCAAGTTAAGACGTTTTTGTTAACATTAAGTTTTCATATTCCTCCGGGGTGTAATATCCTAAAGAGGAATGTAACCTTTCCCTATTGTAAAAAATTTCAATGTATTCAAAGATATCTCTTTGTGCTTCTCTTCTTGTCTGGTAATGATTCTGATAAATCAATTCTACCTTCAGGCTGCGGTAAAAACTTTCCATCACGGCATTATCCCAGCAATTACCTTTGCCACTCATAGAACATAGTATACCATTCTTTAACAAAAGCAACTGATAAAGTTCACTGGCATACTGGCTGCCCCTGTCAGAATGGATAAGCAAGTCAGAAGAAAGATTGCGCTGTTTTAGGGCCATGTTAAGTGCAGCAATGACTAAATCCTTGGTTAATCTCTCCCGTAATGACCAGCCGATAATCCTGCGTGAATACAGATCCATGATGGTAGAAAGATAAAGCCAGCCTTCAGATGTCCAGATGTAGGTAATATCAGCCACCCATGATGTATTGGGCTTCTCGGGTGTAAAATGACGGTCTAAGAGATTGTCGGCAACCGGTCTACCATGGCTTGAGTCAGTGGTAGCCTTGTATTTTCTTTTGGCTACTGCCTGTATACCCATATCGGACATTAATCTTTCCACACGCTTTTTGCCAATAGTATAGCCTTGCCGTAATAACTTTTGGTAGATACGGGGACTGCCATATCTCTTATGACTCTGGTAATAGATTATTCGTATTTGTTCTTTTAACTGCATATCTTTTATCTTTCTTTGGCTAATGGGTTCTCTTAGCCAATAGTAATAGCCGGACCGGGAAACTGAAAGTACCTGGCACTTCTTCTTAACACTAAATTCTTTGGTGTGTTCCCGGATAAACAGATAGTAATCTACTGTTTTTTCGTGAAGATGGCCAAGGCTTTTTTTAAGATGTCACGCTCAATCTGGATATCGGCAAGTTCTTTTTTAAGTCTCTGGTTTTCTTCTTCCTGGGCAGTCAACTTTTGCTTGCCATGACCTGGGAAAGCTAGCTCTTTGCGTTTACGATACTGGGTGCGCCAGCGGTCTAAGTTATGATAAGATATACCCAGGTCTTTTGCCACCTCTTTGACAGATTTCTCAGATGCCAGGGAATACTCCACTGCTTCTTTCTTGAATTCCTGCGTATACTGTCTTAATTTTCTTTCCATAATACTTGAACCTCCAATGGTTTAAATTATAGCCTTATCTTTCTGTCCAGTAAAGCGGGGGAGGTTCAATAATTCCCTCTCCCCGTGGAGGGAGAGGGTTAGGGTGAGGGGGTTTTCTCTTTTGTCATTGCCAGACATATTCCTTTTTTTGTCATTACGAGGAGCGCAGTGACGAAGCAATCTCATCCAATTACTCCCACAAAAGGTTAAAAGATAGACACAAAACTACAGACATCATTCGTTATTAAAATGAATGAAACGCAACGAAGAAATTTCATATACTTTATTGTGAAAAAATTGCCAGAACATGTATGTATGAAGAGCAATATTGATGATTATGGAATTAAAAATTTTAAAAATATCTTTGCAGATAAATTATTTAAATAACATCATATCTTTTGCATACTTATAATTGATCAATTGTTTTACTTTTGTTTCTTTCCAGGCTTTTTCCTGATGTGAATATTCAGATATTTTTTCAGAAGTAAGAAATTTAAAACTTTTCAGGACTTTATTGATACTATTTATCTCTTCTTTGGAAAAGATAGATAAATTTGGCTTTTCCAAAGGCTTGATTGTTTCATACTCTTCTATACATTCCTCAGAAGAATTAACATAATCTACTTTGTAGGTAATATATTTATCGAATAATTCTCCTAATAGTAGTTCATGTTTTATTGGCGTAGGCCCATAATGGTTTTTCAGGTATTTTAATCCGCTTATGGAGAGAGTATAGTCATGAAAAATGGATAAAGTCACAGTAAAATAATAATTTCATAAGTTTTTGTTTTAAAGAGCCGATTAAATTTTAAGGCGAAGAATAGAATCATGTTTACCATTTTTTCATAATTAAACTGAGTAAAACCACAATATTCGTCCAATACTTCATTAAAATATTTTTTCTTCAAATATTTTCTTCAATTTTTTTATCTATATCCTTAATCATGATATTTTGAATATTATTTTTAATCTGCAGATAATCCTTTCGGTTTATCCTATTTTTATTCTCTTCTAACAGTTTTTTCATATTATTGGGATTTTGCAATAAAACACAGATAATCATTATAGACCTATCTTGTAAAGCCCCACTTTCATAACGATGGATGGTGATTTCGCCCCAACCTAAAATACGAGAAAAAGCTCTTTGACTTAACCCGTATTTCCCCTAATATTTCTTATTTGCGCAGGTGTTAGTAGGCCTTTTTCTTGCGATATTGATTGTAAATTTTTTCTAAGTTTTCATCTTCCAACTTTTCGTCAATCATCTCTTGATTATTAGCCATATTAATTCGAACTTTTTCCGTTATTTCAATCGGTTCGCCTTTAACTTCATAGGTAGCTTTTTTAATAATTTTAGTATTATTTTTATTAATTACCATTTTTCATTACCTCCTGGAGATAGAAAAAGGTACTTTCATTTAGAAATTTCATAGGATATTTTGCAATATGGAAAGATATGCAAATTACTTCTTCGTTTTTTTGTTTTCCCTTATTTTAATTTAATGTATATTATTTTGTTTTGGATGCTTTTACCAAATATCCAAATTGATTCGCCTTTATAATATACTTGATCAAAATCTTTTATAGGCCCTCCTGAGTAATCCTGCGGCAGCAGACTTAGAAGTTCATCTTTTACTAGTTTATAATTTAAACCTAATTCAATTAATGTTTTCAGGTTTTCTTTGCGAGTACCCATAAATTCATAGTAACCTTGTGATATAATGTTTTTTATTTTAAATAAGATAAATTTAATAATTTCAATATTTGGCTGAATTTAATTATCCCCCAAATTTAATATTGTTATCATATGATAACAATATTATACTATAATTATATTTTTTTGCAAGCATAAAAATCACAATATCCAAGATATGAAGTAGAATAGCTATTTGCTGTTGGTATTTGGTTGTTAGAGGAAATACCATATAAGCCTTCAAGAGTAGAATGCTGGAATATTGGAATAATGTACCGAGTATAGAGCTTAAAGAATTAGAATACATTTCTAACTAATTACGATTTTTCAACTACATATACGATACTAACGACGCGATACTTTTTTATAAATGCATGAGATTGCCTGATTAGTCGATAGTAGTTGGTAGTTAGTATTTAGTTAAAAACAATTGAATACATTAAAAAGTAAATTGCACTTTTCCAATATTCTATTATTCCAGGCTATAAAACTTTAAGTAATCAACTTTTCCTTTTCTTTTTTTCAAAAATAAAAACGGTATATTGTAGAATTCAAGTATAGATAAACAGGATTTCTTTTTCTGAAAACTATAAACTAAAATCTGAAAACTACTCACTATCAATTACAATGGAATATATATCTGTAATTATTTCATTTTCTTTAAAAAATCACCTGGAGAAGATGATTTAATCTTATTATTTTTTGCAAAATTAAGTGCCAGTTTATCACCGGTAATAAAAATAGCATTTTCCTCAAGGGATAAAGATAAAAAATGATTATCTGGTTTGTCTGTACTGATATTTAATATCTTGCCAGGACTTTTAATTGTACAAAAGGATAGAAAAACTTTAAAAAAGTCTTCCAGATGTTTGGTATTATTTTTTAATTTCTGTTGTGAAACAATTTTCTTACAAAAATGTTCTAGTTCAATTGATACGATATTGGGTTCGATAATTTCTGTATTATTAATCGTCCACAGTATAACTTTCGAACAGGTGTTAGAACCTAAAGCAGCTGAGATGACAACATTTGTATCAATAACGACCTTCATCAAGCAATTCCTTTCTCACCTGCTCTAAAAGCTTATCTCCTTTTTCTTTGGTAATACCTAATTCAAGAGATGCTTCCTGGGCCTTTTCCAGATAATATTGTACAATATCAGCTTTAGTAAATGGTTTTATCTTGGCTAAGGGTTTCCCTCTGCTTTCTACAATAACTTCCTGATTCATTTCCAGTATTTTATTAAAATTGTTTCTGACTTCTCTTAAATTAACAGTTTTCATTAAAATCACCTCGTATAATATATTATCATTAATGTTCACAAATGTCCACTAATGAACTATCTTGTAAGATTGGGAAAGCGAAAAAGTGCAATAATGGAACACTGGAACATTGCAAAAATGGAATATTGGAAGAATGGGTAATTTAATTCAATAAATTCCAGCTAATTAGTTGTGTTAGTTAATTGGTTAATTAGTTTAAAATACCAAGATAATGCAATAATAGAAGAATAGGGAAATAAATAGTGGCATTATGGAACGATGGAACGTTGCAATAATGGAATAATGTATCGTGTATCAAGTATATAGTATTGAGTCCGAATACTATCAAATCCCTCTCCTCTCGGAAGTTACTCAATAATTCCCTCTCCCCGCGGAGGGAGAGGGTTAGGGTGAGGGGGAGGTAATGATTAAAAAATATTAACGATACTATTAACATTCAGTTTGAATAAGGTGTTAGTTCAAGACATACTTAATGATTTTTAACTAAATACCAAATACTAACGACCAACGACAAAAACAGGATAATGCAGAATACAGGAATGGATAAAGAGGATATTTTTCTAAAAACTATGAACAAAAAATTGAAAATTATTTTACTAACAACTATATTGATCCCAAATGTCGCTCGCGTTTTTCCCTTTACGGGATTACCTGCTATTGCTTAGTATTATTTATTTAAAAAGCTACAAGAAGGTTTATAAAGGTTGGAGCTATAATTAAAAAAATTGACACAAAATATTTAATATGATAAAAAGTAATTTGTTAAATTTTAAATGAAGAATTAGGGTGAAAATAGAAATAATTTATTCTTTTGAATCTAAAAATTACTGAAATAAGGAATAGAGTATGGAAACATTAGCAAGAACGATTATATTTTTAGAAATGTTACTGGTGAATCTGTTAACAGCAGACCGCAGTGCCAGAAGAAAATTTTCCCTGGGAAAAACAGTATTGATGCTTGTGCTATGCACATTATTTATATTATTGACTTCTTTTTCATTAAGATTTATATTAACAATTCCCTATCTTGATCCCAGCTTGATAATATTATTAGGACTTACTTATTTCCTCCCTTTAAATTATCTTTACCAGGAAGCCTGGTATAAGATTTTATCAATTATGTTTTTCTCCTGGATTCACACTATGACTGTCACTTTCTTCTCAATTCAGGTATCTGAAATACTTGGATTCAGCCATCAATTCCAGGCTGCTTTAATAATACAAACTATTGTCTATCTTGTTAGTACTCCCCTTGTAATAAAGTTTGTAAGAAATAAGTTTCTCTATATCTTGAGAAATATCTCTGCATGGATGAATTATTATCTTGTATTTTTGGGATTGATTGAATTTCTTATTTTATGCATAATCTATTTTTATCTTCCTTCCATGATCTCTATCTGGAAAATTATTACAGGGCTCCTAGTTGCATTAACTGCCCTGGTTAATTATCACCTGATTTTTATAATAGTAAAAAATACTAAAAGTATTAGTTTGCTGAAGAACTTAGCTTATACCGATAACCTGACTGGTATTAAGAATCGCCTGGCGCTTTTTCTGGATTGTGATGAAATGATTGTAAATGCCATTCCTTTTACTCTTATTTATATGGATCTGGATAACTTTAAAAAAGTTAATGACACCTATGGGCATTCAAAAGGGGATGAGTACCTGAAAAAATTTACTGAGGCAACAATTGCTACAGTAGGCAGCAGTGGAACAATTTATCGAATGTCAGGAGATGAGTTTGTTTGCCTATATCGGGGTAGTAAGATAAGCTCATTTTTAAAAACTTTTAGAAAAAAGATTATTAATTTTCTGGAAATGAATATTCCTTTTCTGGGCGTTAGTATTGGATGTGCGAGATTTCCCCAGGATGCAGTAAATATTGATGAATTAATTAAAAAAGCTGATAAGGGAATGTATCAAGTGAAGAAGGAAAAAAACAATACAATCATAAGAATATAATTTCTAGTGTACTTTATATAGATTTTCTTTGATAGTTTGATTTAAAAAAACCTTGCCAGATTTAACCGGCAAGGTTTTTTCTAAATTATCTTTTGAGTATCAATTCACAATCCAATTTATGGTATATAGTTAATGGTAAACACTGCAGCTGCGCCTGTTCCCGTAACAGATATAGTGAAGTCTATTAATTCTTCAACGGTTCCTTTGGAGACGCTGGCGGTAAAGGCAGCATCAGATGCGCCATCATCAAATTGCCATTCAACCGGGTCAAGATCCCAACCATTGTCATCATCCTCAAAGCTGGAATCTAAAATAATATCTCCAGATGAGAGTATGTATTGCCATTTAATAGTTGTACCGCTAGGCCCTGTTATTGGTAAGGCTGCTGAATACGGATAGGTTGATTGATTCGAAATTGAACTAGCGAAACCGCTCTCCATATACAAAATGAGCGCTGACACATCTGCTTCTACATCTGAAACATGGTCAGTGATGCCGACTTCCAGATTTTCTTCAATAACATAACCATCAACTCTGACATCGATGTTTTCCGGTCCATATTCACCATCATAGTAAGTAAACAAAACAGTGTAAACACCATTTGTCACATCCTGAAGATCTACATCCCAGCTGGCAAAACCATTAATATTATCAAATGATCTCCAATTGATTCCACCAGTGACAACTCTTTCCATATCAATTAATCCAAATCCGTCCATTGGGTTACCATCCTGGTCAATGATCGTGAGAGTCATAGTGCCGGTGCCATCTTCATTGTCTATCCAGGCAACTGAGCTGGATAAATCATCTGGGAAGGGGGCAACCACATTCACGGTCTGAGTAGCCGGATCCCCGCAATCAGTAGTCAAGGTCAATTCAAAGTAATCGCCATCTTCTGCAGCCCAGACTTTTCCGGCAGCTGTGTTAGGATTACTTGTTCCCAGCAATACTTCACCATCTTCAGGAGCAAGTGTTTCTGTATAAGTTGTCCCTGCACCTTCATGTTTGATATTTCCGTCTTTATCTTTTAAGACAACCTTTTGCAAGATATCCTGAGTATCTTCGATGCCGCCGATATTGGTAGCATACCATTCAATAGTCAAGATATCTCCAGGTCTGATCTCTTCTGCGCTGACAGCAATTCTCGGTTCAAAACAGGCAGGTTCAACGGCTACAAAATACATGATTTCTGTATCATCTTCAGTTTCAATTTTAACCATATAGGTATTGCCTGCACTGAAACGGTTGTCAATATTTGTATTGCTGTCAAAGAACCACTGGGCACCTGGAGCAAGAGTTTTAGCAGCATTTGCCGGATTGGTCGGATAAGGTCCTACACCAATAGGATCACCATTTTCAGCAAAAATACCATAGAAGATGTCCTGAGTGCCTTCCATTCCACCGGTATTTTCGACTAACCAGGGAATATTAAGAGTTGATCCTAAAGGTACATTGCCACCATCAGAAATTTCTTCACCATTTATTTTCATGGTAAAAGATGCATCAAAGAATGCAGGAGGAATATAGGTGATCTGAACACTTAAATTTTCCTCTATCACCACATTATCTACCCTGATATTCCAGTTCCTTGGTCCATAATTTCCACCATTATCAGAATAGGTGAAGAGTACTTCATAAATTCCACTTGCTGCGCTTTCCAGAGAAACATCCCAGCTGGCATTTGTATTGATTTGTTCAAAATTAACCCAATTGGCTATTTCTCTTTCCATATCAGCTAAACCAAATCCATCCATTGGAACATTGAATTGATCCATAATAGTAAGAGTCATAGTTCCGGTTCCGTTTGTATTGTCCATAAAGCTGGCACTGCTGTTATCAGGGTCTACAACTGAAGGGATTCTTTCCATGAAAACAGCTACATCTATATCCATTTGTAAATCCAAATAGGTATAGATGTTATCTTTTTCACCAGGAACTTCAGTGCTGTTGACTTCCCAGTGATTAACCTGAGCCACATCGATGGGGGTAACAGTAAAGACCACGTCTTTACCTTCAGGAACTTCATCCCCGGAGTTTATTTCTGTTCCATCCACTTCTGCAATTAAGGAGCCTCCACGAGGTGTCGGGTTAAAAGTGACTAAATATTTAGGAATAACCACATCTACTCTCTGAGTGGCCGGATCCCCGCAATCAGTGGTTAAGGTTAATTCAAAGTAATCGCCATCTTCTGCAGCCCATACTTTTCCAGCAGCTGTGTTAGGATTATTAGTTGCAACCAACTTTTCTTCTCCTGCAGCCAAAGTTACCGTATTGGTTGTACCTGCACCTTCATGTTTAATATTTCCGTCTTTATCTTTTAAGACAACCTGTTGAAGGACATCCTGGGTGTCAGCCACAGAACCTTTGTTTTTTACATACCATTCAATGGTAAAGGTATCCCCTGGTCTGATTTCTTCTGCACTGACAGCTATTCTTGGCTCAAAACAAGGTTTTCTTTCGAATTCCACAGTAACTTCAATGTCAGCCTGCAGATCAGAAACAGTATAAGTATTTCCGGTCTCACCTGCTGCGACAGATCCATCAAGTTTCCATTCCTTAACCTTGGCGCCAGTAACCGGAGAAGCAGTAAAGATAACTTCTTTACCTTCAATTACCTCATCCCCGGAGCTTATTTCTGTTCCATCTACTTCTGCTATCAGGGTTCCACCTGCGGGATTGACTATACTGAAAGTAACGTGCAGGATTTTATCCATATCTATAACATCAAGGTTAACAGTACCACCGTTAACAGTAAAACTACCTTGATAGTCTACATAACCATCTTTGGTTACTTTAAACCAATAATCACCGTCCGGTAATTCTACAGATGCTTCACCATCACCATCAGTACTAATTTCAGTTACTTTATTAGTCATAGCTTCATCTGAAAAAATTTCTATAAGCGCATCAGGGATTCCTGGTGAACCGGTAATTTCAAAATTAACCGGATAGACTTCTTCAAAATTGGCAGTAACGGTAACGGCCTGACCTGGCATTGTGAAGGTTGTATTTGGATTATCTTTATCTCCAAAAACACCAGTGGGTGCACTCCAGTCAACAAAAGCCCATCCGTCCTCAGGTGTAGCCTGTATATTAACGACTGCATCTTTTACATAAGGGCTGTTATTGGTTGTATCGTTTGCAGTACCACTATTTGCAGGTGAGACAGCCATGGTTAGGGCATATTTTGTTGGTCCTGATGGTGGACAAGTGTCACATTCATCTCCATTACCATATTGAGCGATAATGTTTATTTTAACTGTATCTGTAAACGAACCATCATCAGTGGTGACTGTTATATCTACCGCACCGATGGATATTGCTGTAACCAACCCTTCTTCACTTACTGTGGCAATGTTGCTATTGCTTGATTTCCATTCCACTGCCTTATTGGTGGCATTGGCTGGAGTTACCACTGCAGAAAGCTGAAGAATACTACCAACTTCTAATGATTGGTCTTCCTGTGGTATATTGACTTCTGTTACTTCAATAATTTGAGGAACAGGTGGGACGCAGCCAGCAACCATGATCAAAAATGCTATTAGTAAGACTGAATAAAATATATTCTTATTATATTTCATTTAAATTAAACTCCTTCATTTTCATTTGGATTTCACTCTTAAGTTAAACATGAAAGTTTTTTAATGATTTATTTAACAAATATTCTCTAGCTTAAGCGATTCACCTCCTTCAAAATAATTTCTTAGAGTAATAGTTAAACAAATAACCAACTCCTTCCTTTATAAATTATAGAAGTTAAATAACTGCAATATAGAAACCAATTATTCCTGGTAGTAATTTATATTTATCATCCGGAAAAAGATGAAATAAAGAAAAGGATGAAATATTCAGAATATTTCAAAATGAAAGGGTAGAGGCAGTTGAAGCTTTTGTTATTTTCATCCGTTTCATTTTACCGTAACGAACAAAAATAAATTGGTAGTCTGGCAGCCATGGCAAAGGTTTGCTTTGGGCCCATAACTTTGCGTCCTGTCTTTTCAGACAGTTTGCTTTTTACAATTTATTTTAGAGAACTATTAATTTTTCAATCTGCAAAAAGACAGATCAAATTCCTGCTGTTAAATTTAGAAAATATGAGTTGATAAAAATAAGCAAAATAAATCACAACAGTTTTTAAATTCCCAAAATAATATTAAGATTTATATTATATAGATAATAAAACAATAATTATACTAAATATTTTTTCAATTTATTTTAAATTATATCATTTTTCTTAATGAAAATAAAGTATATTGAACATAAATTTTAGTTTAATTCATATAATGAATAAGATATAATTTAAATAAAATTTAATCATGTTCAATAAGGATTATTAAATGTTTTAAAACCATTATAACCATAGCCAATATAAACCATTTTAATAATTAAAGAAAAAATTCTTAAGCACGTTTCTTTTCTTTATATAAAAACTATCTAAAGAATGACAAAATAAAAGGCATTTGTTATATTGAAAAGATAGCTTTACTCAATTATTGTTTTTATTGAAAGCTCTTGCAAAAATCTTTTTTGTGGATTTTTTATTAAATTAGGGAATAATAATAGTGTATTGTTAGTGCCTTAAAATAAGATTTTCACGAAAGTAATTAACTTTATTTGTAAATGCAAACTAAAATTAAGGAGAAAGAAATGAAAAAATTCACAGTCATTGTGATGAGTATTTATATCTTTTTAGGATTTATAAATTTAACTGCCTTTTCTCAGAGCCAAATTGATGAGAAATCATCTGTTTTAACTATTAGTACATCTTATAAGAGTCTTTTATCTACACCTGAACAAACCGGCATGCTGGACAGGATTGTGAAAGAGGCTTTCAATAGAATAGGAATAAATGCTGAAGTGGTTTTTAACCCAACCGGAAGATCTCTGGAAGATGTAAATGAAGGATTTCTTGATGCGGAAATAAACCGGATTGCAGGCATGGAAGAAAATTATCCGAATTTAATTCGAGTTCCTGAACCAAATATGGTCATGCATTTTGTAGCTTTTTCCAAAAAGGATTATAAAATAAACGGATGGGAGAGCATCAGGAATTTGGATATTGGAGTTGTCCAGGGCTGGAAAATCCTTGAGGATAATACTTCAGGTTTTCCCTATGTGACTTTGGTGCCCACTGAAACCGAATTATTTAATATGCTGGATAAAGACCGACTCGATATTGCCTTATATTCCAAATTAGCCGGTTATGAGCAGCTTATGCTGCGTGGCCTGAGTGATATTTATCATCTGGAACCCCCTCTGGCAAGTCGGGAAATGTATTTATATCTGAATAAAAAACATGAACATTTGATAGATAAAGTTGCAGAAGCATTAAGAGATATGAAAGAAGACGGGACATATGATTTAATTGTCCAGGAAACAACCGGTCATTTAATTCAAGGCAATAAAGTAGTAAGATGATAGTCATAATGTGAAAACATTAGAGGAGAAGAAAAAAATGACAAACGTTTCCCGAGGGTTTAACTGGAAAGATTCTACTACCTGGAGAGTATTTCTATATTGTTTGATTGCCTTTCTTTTTCTGGCTATAGTTGTGACGGTGATTCATAGTTTAGTGCTTCATCGAAACGAGATAAATCACTTAAAAAACACTTTGGTTCATATCAAAGACCTTCATGTCCCTGTTATTGTTTCCAGCTTATGGATAACCAATTATGAACATTTACAGAGTCAGATTGAAGGGCTTACTCAATTTGATTTTATCGATCGGGTAGAAGTATATGATGATGCTCAGCATTTCTGGGTTGCCGGAAAAGATATCCAGGAGTCCCAGGAGCCTGTTACTTATAAGCTCATTTATCCCTATCGGGATACAGAACGGGAGATCGGGGCTATTATTTTTTATACCAATACAGCCCTGATAAAATCAGGAGTGATTCACAATGCTTATTCCTTCTTTTTGCTGCAGACCTTGCTCGCTTTTGTTTTAGCATCCATTGTAGCAGGTGCTTTCTATTTTGTTATCGGGAAAAATCTGATAGTGATTGCCCGTTTTATCAAGACAGACAATCCCGGTGAAAAAAGCCAGTCATTGATTCTGCAGCGAAGTTTAAAAATACAGGATGAGCTGCAGATGCTTGTCGATTATCTGAATGAAATGAGACATAGAATCAGAATCTCGGTACAGGAGGTAAAAGAATTAAGTTATGCTGACCAGTTAACCGGATTGTATAACCGTCGTTTTTTTGAAGAAGAACTGAAAAGACTGGATACTTTAAGAAACCTGCCTCTTAGTCTGGTCATGGTTGATGTAAATGGATTAAAACTGACCAATGATGCCTTTGGCCATGAAGCTGGGGACCAGCTGCTGCAAAAAGTTGCTCAGGTTTTAAAAGAGGAATGCCGGGCAGATGATATTATTGCCCGTATTGGTGGAGATGAATTTGTGATTTTATTGCCAAAAACAGACCATTTGCAGGTTGCCATTCTGGGTGATCGTTTGATTGAGGCAATTCATAAAAAGAAAATCAGAAATCTGCCGGTTTCTGCCTCTTTTGGCTGGGAAACCAAGGCAAATGAGAAGGAAGATATTGCAAGTGTTTTTAAAAGAGCTGAAGATTATATGTATAGCAAAAAAGCCTATAAAAAAGACGATCAACGCCAGCAATCTCTTCAGATTATTATCGATACCTTATTTAACAAGGAATCCAGGGAAAGAGATCATGCCAGAAGAGTCAGCAAAATCAGTGTGGCAATCGGTTCTGCTCTGGGATTAAGTGAAGCAGAAATAAAAGAGCTTAAAGTTGCAGGGGAGTACCACGATATTGGAAAAATTGCCATTCATAGTGATATTTTGAATAAAAGAGGCCCTCTTACCGATTATGAATGGAAAGAAATCAAAAGACATCCTGAGCTCAGCTATAATATTTTAAGCTCAGTTAATGAATATGGCCCAATAGCCGAAATTGTGCTTTATCATCATGAAAGATGGGATGGCAAAGGTTACCCAGGTGGACTGCGGGGAGAAGAGATACCGCTGCAATCCAGGATTATCATGGTGGCAGATGCCTATGATGCCATGACCGATGACCGTCCCTACCGGAAAGCCTTAAGCAAGGAAGAGACTGTCCTGCAGTTGAAAAAAGGAGCAGGAAGCCAGTTTGACCCTGAAATTGTAGAGGTTTTTCTTAAAAAAGTATTGTCAGTTTAAGCAGAAAGTATTCTGATATAATTTCTGGCTTGCATTTTTTTATATTATTATGATAAATCAATAAAATATACAAAATATACTTAAAATACACTTAAATTTTTTAGTGATTTTCTTGTTTTCTGATAAAATAAATATAATTAACATAGTTCAGCCTACTTTAAAGATCTTTCTATTCATAATAATTTCATAAACCTATACAGATTTGAACACTTAAATAATTACTTTTGAGAAAAAAGTGATTCTTATCCTATTTTTATTTTTGGAGGTAATTTTGGCAGATAAAAATTACTCTAAGACAAATAAAATTAGTAAAGAACAGAATTTGGAAAACCAGCAATGGCTTCTGGAAAAATACCGCCTGCTTGCCGAAAATTCAGTTGACTGTATCTGGACCACAGATAAAAATCTCGTATTTACCTATGTGAGCCCTTCTTTAGTGAGAATACTTGGTTTCAAGCCGGAAGAGTGGATTGGAACATCACTAAAATCTCATGGAGTGAAGAAGAATATAGAAAGACTCTAAAAAAAATAGATCAAGCTTTAAAAGACTATAAAAATAAAAATCTTAAAACCATTAGTTTTGAAACAAAGGCTTTCAATAAACAGAATAAGGAAGGTGATTTTGAAGTAACGGGCAAGCTCCTGTTAGATGAAAAAGGTGAATTCATCGGTTTTCAGGGTGTAACAAGAGATATCAGCCAGCGTAAAAAAATCGAGAAAGAAGTTTATATCAGCGAGGAGCGTTATCGGGCATTGTTTAATACCATAGGCAGCTGTGTAGCAATTTATGAAGCCTGTCAGGATGGACAAGATTTTATCTTCAGAGATATTAATAAGTCAGCAGAAAATTTAAGCCAGATTAAAAAGGAAGAGGTAGTTGGGAAAAAGGTGACAGAGATTTTTCCCATGGTCAAAGTGGCCTCTTTGAGGTCTTCAGAAAGGTCTACAAACCGGGAAAATGATGCATTTGCCCCTTGTTATGTATCAGGATAACCGGATTCATCAATGGGTGGAAAACACGGTCTATAAACTGCCTTCCGGAGAAATAGTTGCAGTTTATGAGGATACCAGTGAACAGAAAAAAGCTGAAAAAGCCTTGCAGGAGAGTGAATCTAAATATCGGACAATCTTTGAAAATATGGCTTCAGCCAGTGCCTGGATGAAGTTATTTATGATAATGGGAAAATAGTTGATTATCGAATTCTTGATGTGAACTCTGCTTATGAAGAGTTACATGGGATAAGCCGTAAAAGGCAATTGGTTCTCTGGCATCTCAACTTTATAGAACTGGAGAGGCACCTTATCTGGATATCTACAGCCAGGTGGTAAGATACGGGCAAACCGGCTTCTTTTGAAACATTTTTAAAACCAATACAAAAGCATCTTTATATCACTGCCAGTACACCAAAACCGGGATTGATTTCAATTATTGCTACTGATATTACTGAATTAAAAGAAACTGAACAGGAATTGAGAAAATTAAAGGACTATCTCCAGCAACAGGTGGAAGAAAAGACCAGGCAACTGCAGGAACGGGTTACAGAGCTGGAAAGATTCCAAAAGGCAGCCGTAGATAGAGAATTCCGCATTAAAGCGTTGAAAGAGGAAATCAAACGTTTAAATAAAGATAATCCAGATTAATATTAAATGAAATAGAAGGAAAAATACATTGTTTATCCAGGGGTTAGCCAGTAATATCGCTTTTTTGATTGTTTTAAGTTTTCTATACAGCCTTGTTTACCAAAAATTTAAACAAATGAACAGGATGGTTTATAGGGTATTAACTGGAATACTTTTTGGCTTGATTGCTATCGTTGCTATGCTGGTTCCGATTCATTATCTTCCCGGGCTTATTTTTGACGGTCGATCTGTGATTATCAGCCTGGGAGCATTTTTCAGTGGCCCTATCGCAGCTATTATTATAGTCATTATGGCAGCAGTCTATCGTTATATTCTAGGCGGATTTGCAGCCCTTACAGGAATAGCCGGTATTGTAACCTATGCAGTCATTGGCCTGTTATACCGACGCCTGATTCCTTATCAGAAAGCCAGGACTCCACTTTATCTATATTTGTTTGGATTTATTCTTCATATTATTATGCTATCATGGATGTTAACCTTGCCCGGGAAGACAGGGTTGGCCGTGCTTTATGATCTGGCACTTCCCATACTGGCAATTTATCCTGTTGCAACTGTTTTTGTTGCTAAATTAATCATTGACAGGGAGGAATTTATTGATTCACGTGAAAAGTTAAAAGAGAGTGAAGAAAAATATAAGCTTTTGATAGCCAATCAGATAGATTTACTTGTTAAGATTGATATCCATGGAAAATTTCTTTTTGTAAGTCCTTCTTATTGTGAAACATTTGGTAAAAAAGAGGAGGAGTTAATTGGAAATGAATTTTTACATCTGGTCCATCCGGATGATTTAGAATCAACATCTAAAGCCATGGAAGTTCTTTATAAGCCTCCCTATACCTGTTACTTGGAGCAGCGGGCAAAAACCGTGCATGGCTGGCGCTGGTTTGCCTGGAATGATAGGGCAATTTTGGATAAAAAAGGCAATGTGATTGAAATTATAGGTCTGGGAAGGGATATCACTAGACGAAAAGAGGCAGAAGAGGAATTAAAAAAATTAAAAGAGAAGCTGGAAATCGAGGTTCAAGAGAAAACCGGAGAATTACAACACAGAGTTGCTGAGTTGGAAGAATATCAAAAAGCCACAATTAACCGTGAATATCGTATTAATGAGTTAAAAGAAGAAATCAAGACACTGAATCAGGAAGTTGAAGAATTAAGAAAGAATCCATGATGGAAGTAAATAATAAAAATTTATTGAAAAAACCTAATTGCTTTCCAAAGAAAAAGATATTTCTGCTTGCCCTAGGTCTGTTTCTATTCTTAAATTTAATTATCATTTTTAGTCTTGCTTCAGAAGGACAGCAAAATTTTGATTTTTCTGAAAGAACCCCTGAAACGATTACTATTGCCTCTGAACCGGATTATCCTCCCTACTGTATTGTTGATGAGAATGGTAATCCTGATGGATTTTCAATCGAGCTTTTCAAAGAAGTTGCAAATAGAGTCAATTTAGATGTCCAGATTAAGATAGGTATCTGGAATGAGATTAAACAGGATCTTGCTGAAGGTAAAATCGATGCTCTCCCATTGGTAGGTCGAACTCCTGGAAGAGAAGAATTGTTTGATTTCACTTTACCTTATTTATCATTACATGGTGCTGTATTTGTGAGAAAGGAAACCGAGTATATTAAATCTATTGAAGACCTTAAAGACAAATCAATCGGTGTAATGCGCGGGGATAATGCGGAGGAATTTGTCAGAAGAGAGAATATCTCTAATCAAATCCATACTACAAATACTTTTGAAGAAGCTTTTAAAAAATTAGCGGGTGGTGAATATGATGCAGTCATTACCCAAAGGGTAATGGGGTTGCATCTTTTGGATGAAATGGGAATAGAGTCTGTGAAGGTATTGGATTTGCAGTTGCCTGAATTCCGTCAGGATTTTTGTTTTGCAGTGCAGAAAGGTGATGAAGAATTGTTATCCCGTCTAAACGAAGGTCTTTCCATTATCATAGCAGATGGTACCTATAACAGTATCCGGCTAAAATGGTTTGGTCCCCAGGCTATGGAAGAAATTCCATTAAACAGGATTTTGACTATTGCCCTGCATGTATTCTTCCCTTTATTTCTTATTTTCCTGCTGGCCTCTATCTTTATCCTGCGTAAACAAATTAAGAAAAGAACCAGTAACCTGAAAGCAGAGATAAAAGAACATAAAAAAACACTGGATATTTTGCAAAAGCAGCAGTTACTTTTAAAAGAGATGGAAAAAATATCAAAAATTGGTGGCTGGGAGTATGATGTGAAAACCGGTACGGTAAATTGCACTGACGGGGTTTATGAGATATATGGAGTTCCCCGGGAAGAAAATCCATTAATTAGCTATGAGGCAAGCAGTTCTTTTTATTTGCCGGCAGCAAGGGATAAATTGGATATCGCCTTTCAGAAAGCTCTTGAGACAGGTGAACCTTATGATTTAGTGCTGGAATTTAAATCCTCTGATGGAACAAAAAAATGGGTTCGGACAATCGGGAAATCTGAAATGGAAAATGGAAAAGTAAAACGCCTTTATGGAAATATAATCTGATGTTACCGATCAGATAAAAACTGAATCTGAATTAAGGAATTTTAAAAATGAACTGGAATTACAAGTTAACCAAAGGACAGCGCAGTTAGAAAAACATGTAGAAAAACTGGATAAAAGTCAAAAGGCTTTACTCTATATGGTAGAGGACCTGAATGAAATTACTGATGAATTAAAAGCTGAACGAAAAAAACTGGAAGAGGTTAATCAGGAATTAGAAGCCTTCACTTATTCGGTCTCTCATGATTTACGGGCACCCCTGCGGGCAATTAACGGATTCTCCAAATTTTTGCTGGAAGATTATTCTACCCGATTGGATGATGAGGGTAGGAGATATCTTGATACTATCCGTGATAATGCTGCAAAGATGGATCAGCTTATAACTGATTTGCTCAACTTATCTCGAATTTCCCGAACTGAAGTAAAATTGGAGGAGATTGAAATGGGCGAGCTGGCCAAATCCATTTATCATGAAGTTGCTACTGCCGGGGAGAAAGATGAATTTGATGTTGTTATCAAGGATATGCCCATGGTTAAATGTGATACAAACCTGATGAAACATGTCTGGCAGAATCTGATTGGTAATGCCTTAAAATACAGTTCCCGTGTACAAACAAAAAAGATCGAAATTGGCTTCCAGAGGAAAAATAATGAAATTATCTTTTTTATCAGGGATTTCGGCGTGGGATTTAACCAGAAGTATATTGAAAAGGCTTTCCAGGTTTTCCAGAGACTACACCGGGAAGAAGAATTTGAGGGAACTGGCGTAGGGCTGGCAATTGTCAAAAGAATTATTTCCCGGCACGGAGGAAGAGTCTGGGCTGAAGGAGAGGAAAATAAAGGGGCAACTTTTTATTTCTCATTGCCAGGGTAAGGGAACATGAAACATGGCAGGATATTGTCTGAAAAGGATAAAGAGGTATCATGGAAAAAGTTAAAAAAGTAGAGATTTTGATAAATTTATTGCAGCAGTTCGAGATATTGGTTTATACTGGTTATTATTAAATCAGAAACGTGAATAAAGTGAATAAAAATTTCTATTCTATAAATTTGTTAATAAAATAATAAATTTACATTTAGGGAGTAGATATGTCCAATAAGATTAAAATCCTTTTTGTAGAAGATTTACAAACTGATGCAGAAATGGCCAGACGAGCACTGAAAAAAGAGAAGATAGATTTTACTGATCAGGTTATAGACAATGAGACCGATTACAAAAAAGCATTGGAGAAAT
This sequence comes from Atribacterota bacterium, assembly GCA_040767965.1. Taxonomy (GTDB): domain Bacteria; phylum Atribacterota; class Phoenicimicrobiia; order Phoenicimicrobiales; family Stramentimicrobiaceae; genus JAXGNR01. The sequence goes on along the minus strand of JAXGNR010000016.1, from coordinate 3,006 downwards.
TTAATCCGGATATTGTCATTTCAGATTATTCTATGCCTTCTTTTGATGGCATGAGCGCCTTAAAAATATTGATGTCTGCAGGTAAGAATATTCCTTTTATTATGCTGACCGGTTCTATGAATGAAGAAACAGCGGTGGAATGCATGAAAGCCGGTGCAGATGATTATGTCATAAAGGAGCATATGCATCGTTTGCCATTAGCTGTCAGAGAAGCTTTGCGGCATAACCAAATCAGAATCGAAAAAGAGGAAATTGCAGATGCTTTGCGAAAAAGTGAAGAAAGATTCAGAGTAGCGATTAATAAATCTCCAATTATTGTCTGGAGCCAGGATAAAGATTTACGCTATACCTGGATCTATAACCCAAATCCCGGTTTTGATGCAGAAGAAGTTATTGGGAAAACAGATGAAGAAATGTTACCTGCCGAGGAAGCGGCACGTTTGACGGAAATAAAAAAGAGGTCCTTGCCAGCAGGGAAGGGAGTCGGGAAGAGGTCAGAACAACTATCCAGGGAAGCCTTTTTATTACCAGTTAGTTACAGAACCCCTGATGGATGAAAAAGGACAGATAGTTGGAGTGACGTGTGCTTCTATTGATATAACAGAATTGAGAACTTACCAGTCCAGGCTGCAAAAAACAATTGACGGAGCTATCGAAACCATTGCCAGAATTAGCGAAATTCGGGATCCATATACTGCCGGTCACCAGGTCAGAGTGACTCAACTTGCTATTGGTATTGCCCGGGAATTAGAATTGCCTGAAGAGAAGATTGAGAGTATCAGGATTGCTTCTCTGGTCCATGATATCGGGAAAATTGGAATTCCCTCTGAGATCTTGACTAAACCTGGGAAGCTGAGTGATCTCGAATACAGTTTGATCAAGAATCATCCCCGGATAGGATATGATATTCTGAAAGATATTGATTTTGGCTATCCTATTGCCAAAATTGTTCTCCAGCATCACGAAAGGCTGGATTCATCCGGTTACCCGGAAAGTCTTAAAAGTGAAGATATCTTAACAGAGGCGAAAATTATCGCTGTTGCGGATGTAGTGGAAGCTATGTCTTCCTATCGTCCTTATCGCGAATCTCTGGGAATAGATGCGGCGTTAGATGAGATAGTAAAACACCAGGGAATATTGTATGACTCGCAAGTAGTAGATATCTGTGTGAAACTATTCAGGGAAAAAGAATTTAAATTTGAGTGAAATCAGATCCCCCTCACCCCAACCCTCTCCCTCCGAGGGGAGAGGGAATTATTGAAGGAAGACCATTATTATTCTAATTGAACCCCCGCTTTACTGGACAATTAGATAAAACTATAATAAATGAACCTCCCCCCATTTTACTGGACAATTAGATAAGATGAACCTCCTGCTTTCCTGGACAGCTAGATAAGACTATAATAAAACACAATTGAAGGTTCATAATGATCTTATCCCTAGAGGCGAGAATTATCTCTCTTCTAATTTCCTCCCCCTTGATGGGGGAGGATTAAGGTGGGGATGAGGTTGTCAATTGATTTTTGAGATACTATTTATTTAAAAACTCAAATCAAGGCTGACCAGGATTGCTCGATTAATTTTTTTGATAATATCCTGATTCAAATGTCCGATTTTCCTTAAAATCCTGTTTTTATCAATAGTACGAATTTGATCACATTGGACAATACTGTCCAGATCCAGGGCACTTTCACTCTTGCTAATCCAGACATCAGTTGGATATTCCCGGGAGATATCTTTCTGACTGGTGACGATTGCAACGATAGTCGTAGAGGCAAATTCATTTCCTACATCATTCTGGATTATTATACATGGACGGGTTTTTCCCGCTTCAGAGCCTAAAACAGGATTTAAATTCACCAGGACAATATCACCTTTCTTGATTTTGCTGCTCATAAGACATTCTCCCCGTCAGAGCTTCCGAATTCGTCACAGATGCATTTATTCAGCTTTGATTTTTCCTGGTACCCTTCAGCCAGGAGCTTTTTTATTTTCTCCTGACACCCATGTTTTAGAAAAAGACAGGTAGCTGTTCTAATCAGTTCGCTGAAATTCATGTTCATTTCCCGACTGGCCTGCTTAGCTTCTGAAATTAATTCAGGTGGAAACTGAATTGTTTTGGAAATCATTTTTTGTTTGGACATATGGCACACTCCTTTGGTAAGATTGCAAGAATGTAAGATTGGAATATTGGAATGGTGGAATTTTGCAAAATTGGGTAAATATAAATCAAATTATTTATTACAACTTAAAAATAAGCCGATCAAGATATTACAATTTTTCAATATTATTATTATACTTAGTCTAATAATCCATCATTCCAACTTGTATCTTTAATTCTATTTTGAACTGATTTAATTAATTGGATTAATTCATTTTCTATTTGATAGTGAAGTTTATCCAATTCTTCATATTGTTTTTTTGAAATTTGATTTGCTTTATAAAAACAAAAAATACAAGAATGGTACTCACTGCTTGATCCAAGAGCAAAGTATAAGAAACGAAGGTATTCTTTGACTCCTTTTCTCGAGTAACCTTCAGCAATATTTCGACTAATACTTTGAGCACAGTCAATGCAATTACCAGCTGTTCTTTTTAATTCAAATGGCAATTCAGCTAAAACTTGGCAGGTAAGTATATATAGATTAACTGCATTATTCCATACTCGTAATTTTTTAAAACCTCTGGTTACATTCCTTCTTTCCATTTTACAATTCTTTCCAATATTTTACAATTATATTAAAAAAAAGAAAATTCCCAAGCATTCTTCCAATATTCCATAATTCCAGTATCCCAGCTTTCCAATCTTCCAATTGTTGATTTTTTCTTATTCCAATCTTCCAACATTCCATTCTTCCAATCTTACACTTTTCCATTCTCACAATTTTGAAATATCATATCTTGTCTTTGTTCTTGTCTATTTTAAACAAGCTTAAATTATTATCTGCTGAATCATCTACAATACAGTCTTTGCCTTTCTTTTTTGCCTGATATTGCAGTTCATCC
>JAXGNR010000015.1:0-37722 GCA_040767965.1 Atribacterota bacterium | reverse complement strand
TAGGATTTAGAATATAGGCCTTGATCTGATGAGTAGCACAGAATTCCCTTAAGGAGTCTGAATAGATGCCGGTAGCCTCAAATATTAAAACCAGATTATCAAAGTGCTTGTAATGTTTTTTAAGATAACAGTAGAAGGGTTTTAGACCTGCTACATTTTCAAATTCTAAACTTGTTTTACCATCAAACACAGATAGGGCTTTCTTTGACACATCAATTCCGATATAATACATTATAGAGAAACCTCCTGATTTATTATTAGGAGAGTTTGTGTGGGTCGCCCTTCTGTAACTTTTACTTGTGGCAACCCAAGCTGAAATCAGATTTAATCTGTTTCGCTTCTGATACTGTCCAAGATTGGAGAAGGGCGGTCCATCTTATTATCGAGCTCACCTTATCAGGTGGCTCCTGTAATATAGCTGACCTTGCCTACTGCAAACTCTTCTGAGTATCATGATAGCATAATTTAATAATTTAAGAGATATTTGTATAGTACAAGTATCTAGTACTTGAATCTTCAAAATATGCTTTTATATGATTATTACATCTAATACAAGAAATACTCTCAACTAATAACTATTTATTTTATTATTTGTACATACTAAATATGTTAATAAAGGAGAACTATTAAGTGGCTTTAAAAATTGCAAAAGATCAATATTGGCAAAAAATAAAGATAATTTACTAGCAGAATAATATTTAAACATGATAATTTTCTTAGTTAAAACTCATCGTGATTTTATTATGATACTATGTTATTTTATTGAAAATCAAGATAATCAGCTTATATTAATTATTAATATTCTATTTAAAATCATCTCATTAAAATACCACCGTTTACATCAAGGGTTGCCCCGGTAATCCAGTCTGATTTATCTGAGGCCAAAAATATTGCTGCATTGGCAATATCTTCAGGTATACCATCTCTATTAATTGCCCTACCGGCATTCCAGCTGGCAAAAACTTCCGCTGAATATTGTTTAGTCTGCTCAGTTAATATAGGACCCGGGCAAATAGAATTTACATAAATATCTGAAGGGCCAAACTCACGAGCCAAGGTTTGTGTTAATCCAATAACACCTGACTTTGAAGCAGCATAGTTTACACCAACTCCCGGTCTGCCTGTTCTTCCGCTCAAGGAAGCAATATTTACAATTTTTCCTCTTTTTTGTTTTTCCATGTAGCTAATCACATTTTTACAGCAAATAAATGTGCCATTTAGATTAATATTGATGACCTTATTAAAGTTTCCTATAGACGTTTCTTTGGTTGGTTCATGTAATGAAATCCCGGCATTGTTAACCAAAATATCAATTCTACCAAACTTAGTAAAGACTTCTTCCATTGCATTTTTTATCATAGTTTCATCAGTTACATCAGCTTTAACCGGGAAAACTTTTTCCTTAGAGGGATCTAATTTTTCTGCAAGGTCATCTACCAAATCATACTGAATATCAAATAAGCCAAGATAGGCGCCTTCTTTAAAAAATTCTTCTGCCATCGTTTTGCCTAAACCTTTGCCAGCTCCGGTTATAATTGCAATACAATTTTTTAACAACATTGTTAACTCCTTTTTATTTTATTAAATTCAATACTGTAGAAATACATAATGTATATTTAAATCTTTACTGTGAAATAATATCGACCAATCCTTTGATTGCCAAAAAAATTCCATTTATTCCAAGACCAGTAATAAGTCCCTGGCATACAGGTGCACAGACATCAACATGCCTAAAACTTTCTCGGTTATATATATTAGAAAAATGGATATCGATAGTGGGAATATCAACCGCTTCTATTGCATCTCTAATAGCATAACTATAATGTGCATACGCTCCTGGATTAATGATGATTCCATTAGCGTTATTTCTTGCTTCGTGTATTTTATCAATTATTTTCCCCTCAAAATTTGATTGAAAAATTGTAATCTCAATCTCATTGTTTTCACAATATTCTAAAACCATTTTATTGATATCTTCAAAAAGCTTATCCCCATAGTGTTTTTTGTCACGAATCCCGGTTAAATTTAAATTTGGTCCATAAATAAGAAATATCTTAATCATTTTGTCTCCTATGTTTTCTTTATCTTTACTATTAAAGAATTTTTAATTATTTTAATTAATAAATTTTTAATTTAGCATAAAGTATAAATTTACATCAAAGAAGTTTTATTTTATACTTTTAAATTAAAAGTAATAGATTTTTAACTGTGATAATCTTGAGATAATAATACTAGCCTAAGATGAATACTGAAAATAATATAATATAATAATCATAATTTGCATATTACAAACAAAAAAACCATTCCAATATACTCTAATTATTATTATATTTTATAGCTTCTTATATTATTCTATCATATTTACTTGTTTTTAATTAATATAGCTCGAGCAGGAGCTGCTTCATTTCCTGATATTTTTAAAGGTAAACAGACCAATAGATATTCTCCAGCTGGAACATTGCTAAAATTTAAACCTTCAATTAATATAATGTTTTGTCCTAATAAAATGTGATGTACCGGTCTTTTTGGGTCAGCTAAGGCTTCCAGGATAATATAATCAATACCCACTGCATGTACTTCTCTTTGTGCTAAATAAGTAGCCGCTTCAGGTGTAATATAAACATAATCATATGAAAAGTTTTCCATTCCCCATAAATTTGAATTACTTGTCTTAAAAAGAATAATATCACCTTTCACAATCTCTAAATCTTTTATTTCTTCTATACCTACTTTTGAGGAATGAATTTCAAAAACTTTGGTAAAACCAATAATGCTGGAAAAATTAATCTCCCCAATTTTATCTCCACCCTGGATAAAATGATATGGTGAATCAACGTGTGTTCCTGTATGGGAAGTCATAGTAATTTTTGAGACATTTGAGTTTTTACCATTTGAAATTTTTGAAATAAATTCCCTCTTAAATTTTGGTTGCCCGGGGAAAACAGGCATTTTAGAAGATAAACTTACTGAGATATCGTAAATTTTTGCATCTTTAAAATAATTTTTAATATCTATCAAATAAAACTCCCTCCAAATCTTATTTATTTTAATTTCTGAATAAATAAAGCTATATTTAAATTTCATAAAAACAACTTAATTCAAGATTCAAATTTTTGTTAATTTTTTTAATTTATAATCAATATCCTATTAATTTTCCTTAACTCAAATATATACTCAACAGACTATTTTTATGTAATTTATGTAATTGCTTACAATATGGCATTAACAAAAGAAACATTTGCTCCCAAACTGTTCAATATCTTTCCAAAACCAGGAAAAGAAACATCAGCTGTTTCTACATTATCAACTAAAGTGACACCGTCAGCGACAAGCCCGGCAATACAATTTGCCATTGCTATCCTGTGATCTTTATAACTTTTCAGAAATGCTCCTTTTAAGTTACTTTTTCTAATTATCAACTCATCATTCTCTAAATTGATATTTGCTCCCATTTTGCTCAACTCTCGAGTCATTAATAATGGACGATCAGATTCTTTTACTCTGGAACTTTCAATATTTATTAACTTAGTTTCTCCTTCAGCACAACAGCCTAAAATAGACAGTATAGGAATTGAATCTGGTATTTCATTACAATCAATTGTAGTTCCCATTAACTTAATTCCGCCTTTGACTTTGATTCCACCTAATCCATTGTTAATAATTGTAATATCTGCTCCCATTTCCTGAAGAATAGAGACTATTTTTTTATCACCTTGCACATCATCCATATTTAATCCCATCAAGATTATGTCCGATTGCGTAATAGCTGCTCCCACTAACATAAAAGCAGCCGAACTAAAATCTCCCGGTATTGCTCTCTTAAAAGGAGAAACAAATTGATTGCCTTTAACATAAAATTTGCTTCTATCTTCCGTTGCCTCTATTTCTAACCCTACAGCTTTAGCCCAATCTAAACTTATATTAATATAAGGGATTTCCCTGACATTCTCAACTTCAATCTCACAATCAACCGGAGATAAGGTACAGCCTAATACTATACCACTAACATAAGCAGAGACAAGTCCGTTTATAACTGTCCTGCCAGATTTTATTGGACCTTTGATTATTACAGGTGCACTACCGTTATTCCGAGTAGATTCTGCAAAAACTCCTAATTTTTGTAATGAATCCAGAACTGGTTGAATGGGACGTTTTCTGATTTGTTCATCACCGGTAAAAATCGAATATCCGTCTATCGAGGATGCAAAACCAGCACCAAGGTATAAGGTTGTCCCGGAATTCCCTACATCCAAAATATATTCAGAGGGTTCTATATTTTTTCCTACTCCTTTTATTATCCAACACTCTGGATTAGCTCTATCTATCCTGGCTCCTAAAGCCTCACATACACTTAAACATGAAAGAGCATCATTTGATTCAACTGGATTAATGATTGTTGAATCCCCTTTGGCTAATGTTCCAAAATACAAAGCGCGTATCATATGTGATTTTGATCCAGGTATTATTGTTTCTCCATATAATTGAGATTTTTGAACAATTGCCAGCATTAAAACAATTCCTCCTATACTATCTGTTTTTTAGATTACTTCTAATTTTTTATGGTAAGATTAATTTAAATATTGAACTGAAAGAATAATATATTGATACAGTGATAATTACAGAAATAATAATTATCTTTAATGATATTTTATTATTAATATATGTCATTAGCAGTATTAAAAATAATAATGTTGAAGGAACAAAATGAATTAATGGCAATAAATACATATATAATAAAAGTATAATCACTATTATAAACAGGTTTCTTTCTTCTTTCTTCTTATCACTGGTATGTTGTATTTTATTATTTTTTTCTTGAGAGAAATTTCCAAAATTGTTCTGATTCTTTCTTTTTCTTAAAATATCCAGGACTAATTGTAATGCACTCAATGCTGCAAGCAATATTCCGATGACCAGTGGAAATAAAGCAGGACTTAATGCTCTAGGACCCATCACAGGTAAATAAAATGAATGTATAATAGAAAAAACTCCTAAAAGTAATATTGCTGTTGTACAATATGATTCAAAAGATGACATAATTTTCCTCAATTCTGAATATAGATATCATTTTTATGATAAGCATAAAGCATAATAATTTCTCTAAAATGGGCAAAAGCATTTTTATTGCTTTTGCCCATTAATTTTTCCTATTCTGGCCTTGGTATATCAAAATCAGTAGGAGAATTTTGTGCTGCACCTGCATCATATAGTAACCAGCTGGTAACAGAAGTCCATTTATCTACGTAATTCCAGAAATATTCACCTTGATATCCCAGGTTATTACCAGAGATGCTTTCAGAAAATTTAAGCCATCTTTCATCCATAATAGCAATAGAAGCTGCTTCTTTTAGTTTGTTTACCATATCCACTGGTGTTCCTTTTTTAACTAATATGCTAATCATGGGTCCCCAGGGCATATATTCTTGAAAACTAGGAATTGCTTGACCAATAGGGGTAATTTCTTCCATACCTTCTACTGGTTCATTTGTAAATAGTGCCAGGAGCTTGAAGTTTCCAGCACGATATTGTTCTATAACTGAATTTAAAGGTGCAAATTGCAAATCTGCATGACCACCTAAGAGTGCAGTAACAACCTTCCCACCATCTCCAAACGGTACATTGGTAAATTTAAGACCTGAATACTTTTCAAATAGAAGGGATGCTATATGTCCTGTTGTTCCAGGGCCAGCATAAGCAGCAATTAACTCACCCGGTTTCTCCTTTGCTTCCTGAACAAACTCATCAACAGTATCCCATGGAGCATCTGCACTTACTGTAAGTGTAGGAATTAGTCCAACAAGAAGTATAATGGGATCAAAATCATGAAAATCTATATCTGCCGTTCCCATAACTTGCATAACTCCAGGACTTTCAGCTGAAAACAATATTGTATAACCATCAGCCTCTTTGTCTAACACATATTGAGTACCAACAGCTCCCGAAGCACCTGATTTATTCTGTATTGGCATTGCTTGACCTAACTGTTCTTCTAATATCGGAACAAAGACCCTTGCTACACTATCAGTAGTTCCACCTGCACCCCAGGGGACCACCACTTCAATCGGGCGTTCCGGATAGTCAGCACTGGCAACAACTACTCCAGCGCAAAAAAACATAAACGCAAACAATACAACTATAAATATTGAATTCAATAATAAATTAAATTTCTTCAATTAACTAAACCTCCATATATAATTATTTTTTTACTTCCTTTAAACCACAAATATATTTATATCAACTAATATATATTTAGTCGATAAAAATATTTGTTTAATTATAAATAATTATAATTATCACCTCCTATCTCTTTCTTTAAGTTAAAGATATCGGATCAGATCAATCTTCTTTGACTATTGATTTGTATTTAAAAACTTTAATTAGATTTTATTCTTTTTAAAATCATATTAAATAAACCTGCACTTAATTTCTTAAATGAAGTAGACTGATTTAAAATTTGCAAAATAGCAAACATCAAAATAACAATTGCTATAGGATGATTTAAAAAAGTCCCGATAAAATCACCCTTTGATATCATTACCGATCGTCTTAATTCGCCATCAGCTAAAGACCCTAATACTAAACCTATTACCAGAGGGCCAACCGGATAATTAGCCTGCTTTAAAAGGTAACCAATGACACCGGCTAATATCATTACCAAAATATCAAATGTTGAATTGTTAATACCATAAGCTCCTACTACACAAAGAATAATAACTATTGGCATTAGTATTTCTTTACGAATCATTAGAATTTTAGGGAAATATTTTGTTGCAGCCAAACCAATAAATAAAAACATCACATTTGCCACTAATAGAAGAACTACAATATACCAGAACAGCTTCGGACTTTGTACCATCAATAAAGGACCCGGTCTCAAGCCATGCATCATGAAAGCACCTATCATAATAGCAGTGACTGCATCTCCTGGTATTCCCAAGGTAAGCAATGGTATCAAAGCCCCTCCTATACCTGCATTATTAGCAACTTCAGGAGCAACTACTCCTTCATATGCACCTTCTCCAAAAGGCCTGGATGGTTTCTTTACTGTTCTCTTGGCATTGTCATAAGCCAAAAGAGCAGCAACCGCACCACCAACCCCGGGCAAGGCACCGATCCATGTTCCGAGTACAGAAGATCTTAAAATTAGTGGTAACATTTTAATAAAAGTAGACATCTTAGGAATTACCTTGCCTAACTGTTCAATAATTTCCGCTTTACCGCTGGGAATTTTTAAATTTATAAGTACCTCAGACATGCCAAAAAATCCGATTAAGCAAGGAATTAATCCAATTCCGGCAGCTAAATTTATGTTTCCAAAGGTAAATCTACCAATTCCATAAATCTGATCCATACCTACACACGAAATCAATAATCCTATTAAACCGGTAATCAGGGCTTTTATAAAAGAGCCCTGGCTCAAGTTGCCAATGGTGATTAAACCCAATACAACCAGTGATAAATATTCAAATGGCCCAAAGGCCAAAGCAATTCTGGCAATTATAGGAGCAAATGTAGCTAAGAATATTACCCCTATGATTCCTCCAATAAATGAGCCTATCCGAGCTAAGCCTAAAGCAAATGATGCCTCTCCTCTTTTAGCTAACGGATAACCGTCAAAGCCAGTACATATTGCTCCTGGAGCACCTGGTATATTGAGTAATACTGCAGAAATAGACCCTCCAAAAACCCCTCCACAGAAAACTCCGATAATCATCGCCAAAGCATATTCCATTGACCAGCCATAAGTAATAGAAACAAGTAAAGCTGTGGCCATTGATACTGATAGTCCAGGTAAAGCTCCAACAGTAACTCCTGCTGCACTTCCAATTGCTACTAATAATAAAACCTTAATATCCAAAGCCATTAACATTGATTCTAAAAACATTCGAGCTACCCCCACACATTTAGTTTACTTGATTCTTTGATAATACAATTTAAAATCTATATTATAAAAAATTCTTAACAATAGTTATTAGATTGTAATAATCATATATAAAATAAAACAGTTCATTACTTTATTCTCTTGTTATTTTTCAACTTGATTCTTTTTTGAAATAATATCGAGTAATCCATTTAACCCGAGGAAAATACCATTAATTCCAAAACCAATTATAATTCCCTGGCATATTGAAGCTAAAACATCGTCATGCCTGAATCTCTCCCTGGCATATGTATTAGAAATATGAACGTCAATAGTAGGAATCTTTACTGCTGCTATAGCATCCCGAATTGCATAACTATAATGCACATATGCACCTGGATTAATCAGTATGCCATCTGCGTAATCTTTTGCTTCATGTATTCTATCAATTATCGCACCTTCGTAGTTTGATTGAAAAATGTCAATATCCACTTTATGGTCACTGCCATATTTTATAATCATTTGATTAAGACTATCAAAAGGAGTATCTCCATAATGACTGGGATCTCGTGAACCCATTAAATTTATATTCGGCCCAAATATTAATAATAATTTAATCATTTGCTTCTCCAGTTATTTAAAAAATATTTATTAATTAATTTTCCCCCTAAACCTTGTTATTACTATTCTCCATATTTTGGTCTTTGCAAAGACCATCATCAGTATGAATAAAAATAAAACCAGAGATATTGGACGAGTGAAAATGCTACCTATAAAACCCCAGATACTTCCATATGATAGTTGAATACCTCTTAATAAATTTTGCTCGATAATTGGACTTAATATTACTCCTAAAATAATAGGAGGCAGGGGATAATGATATATTTTTAGAAAATAACCCATTATGCCAAAGATAATCATCCAATAAATATCTCCAATTTTGTTATTGATACTATAACTGCCAATCACAGAAAGAATAACAATTATGGGAATTATAATTGCTTTTGGTATTTCTACAATTTTACTAAAGATTTTTACACCAGTCATACCAAAAAAATATAAAAAAATATTTGATAGAAATAGACACCCTACAATTATCCAGAAGAACTCCGGTTGAACTCTCATCATTAATGGGCCTGGCCTCAGTCCATGGATATACAAGGCACCAAGTAAAAGAGCTGTTCCAGAATCTCCAGGAATCCCCAAAGTCATCATAGGAATAAAAGCCCCGCCAATTGCCGCATTATTCGCTGATTCTGGAGCAATAACACCTTCATAAGCTCCCTGTCCAAATGGATAACTGGGATTTTTCACTGTTCGTTTTGCGTGATCATAAGCAATCATAGATGCAATATCGCCCCCTGTACCAGGCAATGCACCAATAATGGTGCCAATAGCTGAACATCTCAGAGTTAGAGGCAAGTATTTTTTTATTATTTTTAAATTGGGTAAAATCTTGTCAATCTTCTGCTTTACAGGCTCTTCTTTATTTTTCAGTTGTAACAAACTTTCTGACAATCCGAAAAGACCAATCATAATAACAACATAATGAATCCCACCAAGCAATGTTTGACTTCCAAAAGTCAACCTTGCTTGTGCAGTGGAGGGATCAATTCCAATCATCCCGAGAATTATACCTAAAAAAGCTGTAATTAATGATTTTGTTAAAGACCCCATAGATAAACTTCCAACCAAAAATAAACCCATAATTGCTAATAGAAAATAATCCTGTGGAGTAAATTTGAGGGCTAGCATAGAAACTAAAGGTGATGCAATAGCCAGAATAAATATTCCAAAAAACTCGCCAATGACTGACTCAGTAGTAGATAATCCCATTGCTATTCCTGCTTCGCCTCTTTTTGCGATAGGATATCCATCAAAAGAGGTTGCAATCGCAGCGGGAGCACCGGGAATATTTAATAAAATCGCCGATCGGCTGCCTCCATAAACGCCACCAGTATAAATTCCTATCATAGTTGCTAAAGCAGGCATTACATCCCACCCATAAGTAAAAGAGATTAATAGCGAAAAAGCCATGGTAACCGAAAGACCTGGCATAGCACCTATATAAATTCCAACAAAAACACCACTTGCTATTAATAGAATTAAGCTAATATTCATAAAAGGAACTAAAAATCCCTCAATTCCGGTCATTTTTTCTCCTTATTTATACTTATGGTAACAATACTTTAAATATAGTTGAAAAAATAAAGTTTATCAGTATCAGAACTACGATAGAAATAAACAACTTTTGTAATGGTTGTTTGGTATCAAAGAAATACATACACCCCCATAGAAAAAACAGGGTAGTAATTCTAAAATGCAAATATTTAAGAAGATAAGCATATAGAATCACGGCAAAAATTAGAATTATAACTTCTTTAGAAAAAAGATGGAATAATATTTCCTTTACTGTGCCCTGCCTATATCGATTTTTAATCATTTGAATTAAAATTAGAAAAAGCAACAGCAATACAATTCCAGTCATGATCTGCGGCATTGTACCCATTCTATGGGTATAGCCCTGGAAAATACCTGGTAATTTTACTGATTCTATGAATAATAACCCAGTTATAAAGAAAAGAATAATAAAAATCAAGTATTCTCCCGGAGAATTGTACGACTCTGTCGAATTTATTTTTTGTTTATTTTTTTTAGGTTGAAACATTTCAATACCTGTTTACTATATATTGTACCAAATTGACTGAAGGGATTTGAAATCCCTTCAGTCATTATCACTGTTAATCTACTGGTCTTTCAATCCCGAATTTTTCAGGTGATTCTTTTGCATCACCTGCATCATAAATTAACCAAGCAGTCTGGGATTGCCATTTTTTTATCCAATCTTTAGCTTCATTCCCTGATAAGCCCAATGGAATATAACCACTATTCTCAAGAAATTCCTGCATCCTGGGATCCTGATATCCTCTCTGAAAAGCTTCGGTTAATTTTTCTTTTACATTTTCTGGAGTCCCTTTCTTTATATGAGCACCAAAGAAGGTTCCTGTTATTTCCAACAATCCTTGAGCTTGAGGTTCTAATTCTCCTAAGGCGGGAACATCAGGCATAGCTGAGATACGTCTATTTGACACAATTGCCAATCCTTTAAAATCTCCACCCTGAATATGTTGAACAGCTGTTCCAGTCGCTACAACCCCAACATCAAGTTGTTCACCCATAATTGCTGGAATAATCTCATTATCACCACCAGCGTAGTTAACAATAGCAAATTCAACTCCATCATAAATTTTATTCAACAACAAATTAGCTACATAAGGTAAGCCACCAACACCGGCTAAACTAAAAGTAACTTTACCTGGTCTTTCTTTGGCATCATTGATCAGGTCATCTAAAGTGTTATATGGAGAATCTTTACGCACAATAATAATGCTTGCTACATTACAGAAAAGGCAAATTTGTTCAAATTCATTATAGGTTAAGTCAGATATTCCCAGAACCTGATAAATAGAAGGTATTTCAGAACTGAATAAAATAGTATAACCATCAGCCGGACGATCAAATACATATTGATGTGCTATAGATGCCGAACCACCTGGCATATTTGTCATAATAATTGTTTTGCCTAAGTATTCGCTTGCAGCTGGTATTGAAAGTCTACTGACAATATCAGTGCCTCCACCCGCTCCCCAGGAAACAACCCCATTAATATCTCTTGCAGGATAATCCTGGGCTAATCCTGTAATGAATAAGGTGCATAACAGAAATATTAATGATAAAAACACAAGAAATATTTTTTTCATTTTAATTATTCTCCTTTTAATCTGTAATTCTATAAGTCTTTTTCTAAATTACTAGCTATCAATCATATATTTTATTTGCATCACCCTCTTTAATAATTGCTAAATAAATGATGTTTGTTTGCATTATTGGTTAAATTTAAGAAAAAATATTTAAAATATTTTTTATCTGTCTTATGGATAGCTGTTTCAAAGGACCACCTTCTTCTAATGCACAATAAGTTATAGAAGATCCCATCAATAAAGCAATGGGTCTTGTAAATAATCCATATTCCCCAATTGCAATAGCAGCAAAGGGAATATCTATTAAATCCTTAGCCCAATTAGCTATTTTTAGAACATTCAAGGCATCCTCATAACTACTTGTTTTCACAGCAAATTTTGCAATATCTGCACCCAATGATTCAATATCTTTAAGGGCCTTTAATATTTGGCCTATTGTAGGCATGTTTTGCATATTCTCAAAACCTATTAACAGAGGAATATTGTGTTTCTTTGCGCTTTTTATCACCTTATTTCTTAAATTCTCTTCTGTGGTTAACTCGATATCGATAATAGAGACCCCTGCTTCAATTGCTCGAATTTGTCTTTCAATTCTTTCTTCTTCACTTCCTTCAAAAAAACCATTTGCAGTTTTAGATCTACATGAAATTATATAAGGGAAAGATGCTTCCTTTATTAATTGCGTAATCTCTTTATTTGTTTTAATCTTATCTACTCTAATTTCAACACAATCTGCACCTGATTTTATAGCCTTTTCAGATAAAGATAGCACATTGTTTATTTCTTCTTCTAAAATAGTAACTGTTAATATTGGTTTCTCTCCAAACTTAAGTCCTGCAATATTTTTTTCTCTCATGATTTGCTCTCATCCCAATGATATTTAGAGGTTCTGGTAAGTGAGACTTCAAAGCCTTTTCCTTTTATCATACGAATGGTATGTTTGACTCCGGCAGGAATAAAAACGGTAATAGGACTTTCTTTGACATATTTTTCCTCATCTAATTCAACTTCAAATGTTAGACCTTTTTCCGGAAATATGTAGGCCTGGGAAAAATCATGTACATGTGGTTCCACATATTCTGGACCATCATCTGATTTTACATCAATAAAATGGATAAAAACATCTAAATCAGTATCTTTAACCATGTCTTCATTTAAAAAGGCCATGAGGGGTCCAAGTTCATTCATTACTTTACGATTATGCCCAATTAATGGTCTTTCTCCCCAGTCGAATGGTTTTACAATATATTTGTCATACTTTCCCATATGTTTCTCCTTTTAAAATTTAAAATGAATATTTTTTTGATAACAAATAGAAGTTATTCATACCAGCCTTTTCGCAGGATACATACTTCAATGCCTTTACCTTCCAGCATCTTTAAGTTGTGCTTCAAGCCAGGTGGAATAAATACAGTAGCAGGACTGTCCACAGTATATTTCTCATCACCTAAAATCACCTCAAACTTTAATCCTTCTGTAGGGAAGACATATGCTTGAGATACATCATGAGTATGGACTGCAACATAATCCGGTGCCTCCCCGGGTTTGATATCCATGTAATGAACAAAAACATTTAAATCTGCACCTTCTACCATTTTCTTATTCAAAAAAGCATGTAGTGGACCAATATCAGCTACTCCGCCTTTCATCTTATGATGAACAAGATCCCTTTCTCCCCAATCGAATGGTTTGACAAAATACTTATCATATTTACCCATAAAAATTATCCTTCCTTCTTTTATTTAATTTGCTAAAGCTAAAGAAAAAATCTAAATCAATTTTCTATATTTTTTAATTAATATTTAATGATGTAAGTAATTACTGAAATAGAAAAACTAAAATATTGTCTTTTTAATCAATCTGCACTGTTTTACCTGTCCTGGCAGAATCTTTAATAGCTAATATTACTTTTAAACTTTTTTTAGCATCCTTAGCTGTAGTAACTGCCTGTTCCTCTCCGCGAATTATTTTACAAAAATTTTTCATCTCTTCAAGCATGGGGTTAACTCTAGGAATTTCTATTCTGGAATTGGTTATAGGCCACCTCCAGCCTTCCCTTTCTTCTTCAATATAATAATATTTTTCCATACTAGGCATAGCTATGGATGCTTTTGTTCCAAAAATATAGTAACAATCCTTTAGTGTTGGAGAAAAGCCTTTATCTTCGTAACAGGATGCTTCGTAGAAAAAAGGTGAAGGTGTGCAATCTGACAAAATTATATTTGCCATTCCACCCTCTTTAAATTTTAATACAATGCTTGCTGTGTCTTCAACATCAAAATCTCTGATTCGATTACTTATTTCAGCATAAACCTGGCTAATATCACCGACAATAAAGCGCATGTCATCAATATCATGAATCGCATTAATATTCAGTATTCCGCCACCTTCTTTTGTTCTCCAAATCTCCTGATAATACTCTTTATTCTTTAGAGTATTCCACATAATATTGGCACAGACGAATTCCCCAATCTCCTTTTTTTGGACTGCCTCTCTTAATCTTTGAATATATGTGGAAAATCGTCGATGATGCCCGACCAGTATTTTAATATTATACTTTTTTTCGGCTTCAATTATTCGATCAGCATCTTTGATGGTGCTGGCAACAGGTTTTTCAACTAAAACATTTATTCCTCTTTTGCCACATTCTTCCGATAATTGGGCATGTAAATTGTTGGGAATTGCAAGAACAACTCCATCAATTTCTTCTTTCTCAAACATTTCATTATAATCAAGATAAAAGGGAACACCATATTTTACTGCATCTTTTCTGTATTTCTCTTTCAGGTCACATAGTGCAACAAGTTGTGCATCTTCGCATTTAAGAGCACTTCTAACATGATTCATGCCATGAAAAAGACCAATCACTGCAACCCTTATTTTCTCCAAAATTTGTACTCCTTTCAAATTTAAAAACTTATTTTTCTGAACTGCCTTTAGAACATTTTCTATCAAAATTATTATTTAGTTAGAAGATTTTTGTGATATCCTGAAAATTATCTTAGACCAAAGCAATTTTACTGCTGGGATTTCACTTACAATTAAAACTATTATAATTATAAATAAAACCAAACTTATTGGTCTATTAATAATAGCACCTATAATATTTCCTTCTGATAAAACCAGAGACCTGCGGAAATTTTGATCAATGATTGGCCCTAAAATAATTCCTAAAACCATTGCTCCGACAGAAAAATTATAAGTCCGCATAATCCAACCAAGAATTCCTAACACCACCATTGCCCAGACATGAAACATATTACCTTCAATAGCATAAGAGCCGATAACACATAGGACCACAATGATGGGCATCAAAATGTTTTTGGGTATAGCTACTACATAGGAAAATACTTTTGTTAAAGACAACCCAAATATTAACATAAAGAAATTCGCCACAACACTCATAACTACAATTTGCCAGAAATGTCCTGGATTATGAACCATTACCAGTGGTCCAGGTCTTAATCCATGGAGGAAAAAAGAAGCTAGAATCAGCGCACTTACTGCATCTCCTGGAATTCCCAAGGTAAGAGCAGGAATTAATGCTCCTCCAACACAGGCATTATTAGCAGTCTCGGGGGCAACTACACCCTCATAGGCACCCTCTCCAAAAGGACGAGTTGGGTGTTTTACTGTTCTTTTGGCATTATCATAAGCTACCAGGGAAGCAATATCACCTCCTACTCCAGGAAGGGCACCAATGAAAACGCCGATAAAAGAAGAACTAATGGTTAAAGAAAAATATCGCTTCATATCACTCAATTTAGGCATTACACCAACTGCTTTGGGAATAATAGCTTTAAATTGGGCTAATTTGATTTGAGCTAAAACTTCTGACAATCCAAACAAACCTATTAGAGCAGCTACAAAATGAACTCCTCCCATTAACTGCGTACTTCCATAGGTAAAACGTCCACAAACACCATAAACCGGATCAACACCGATCATTGCTACAAAAATTCCCAAGCAAGCGCTAAAGAGTCCTTTAATCAATGATTTACTGGCAAGCCGACTAATAGTTGTTAAACCAAAAATTCCTAATAAAAAATATTCAAAAGAGCCGAAACGTAGGGCAAAATGGGAAATTGGGGGAGCTAGTATTGCCAGAACAAAAGTACCAATTAACCCCCCTACAAAGGATTGCGAAGTGGCAATCCCGATAGCTCTTCCTGCTTCTCCTCTTTGGGATAGTGGAAATCCGTCAAAAGAGGTAGCAATAGCCGCTGGTGCTCCGGGGATATTCACCAGGATAGCTGATTGGCAACCACCATACACTCCTCCTACAAAGACACCCATAATTAAAGCAAGCGCCTCTAATAGGGACCATCCATAGGTAAAGGAAACCAGAATAGCAGTAGCCATTGTTACAGTTAATCCCGGAATAGCTCCAACCAATATCCCACTAAAAGTACCAATTGCTATCAAAAAAATAACTTTAAATACGAATACCTGACTAATTGCTTGTATTAACAAATCTAACATTTTTATCCTCTTAAATTTCTTTTATTATGGAATCAACTGTTGAAAAACGTTAGCAAATAAATATTGAATACCCAAAGGAATTAATACTGAAATTAAGCCAATTAAAAAAACATTTCCCGCTTTTAAGAAAAACATCATAATAAATAAAAATAGAATTGAAGCAATTAAAAAACTTATATATGGTAAAACAAAAACATATAGAAGAATAATGAGAATGGCTAAAAAAACCCTCAGATCCCAAAGAGGCTCTCTTTGCCCAGTATCAATTTCTTCTTTCTTAACTCCATTCAAACCTTCCTCTGCTTTAATCAGCAAAAATCCCTTTTTTAGTTCTCCAATAATCATAAAAATACTCAAAAAAAACATAACTACGGCAATGAAAGCAGGAAGTAATCCAGGGCTTTCGAAAGATTTTCCAAAATCCGGCAGTTGAATGGATTCAATATAAATATAGATGCTAAAGAAAAATATCATAAAACCAATTATAATTTCATTTTTATTTATTTTTTTAATGAGTTTAGAGAACGGATTATTATTCATTTTCTGATAATCTTACTCCTTAATCTTTCTGTTATTTAAATTCTATCCTCCCTAAGTTTAAAAGTTTACAGCTTAGGGAGGATAGAATTTGTTATAAACTGTTCAAGTTATTTATGGTTTTGGAATGCCAAAGTCAGCTGGATTATTCTCTGCAATTCCACCCTCATATAATAACCAGCTAGTCACTGATTGCCATCCCTTGATAAATTCCATTGCTTCTTCACCGACATAATTAGGTGTGAGTGCTTTCATATTTTTTGTTTGTTCAATCCAGCGAGGATCTTTAACGGCTTTTTCAAAAGCATTCAACAAAACTTCGTTAACTTCATCCGGTGTTCCCTTCAAGGTACAAGGAACATAGAAGGTGCCCCAGGGTAGGTAAGATTCTATTTCAGGCAAAGCCTCTACAATTGCAGGAACATCCGGATAAAAATCAGTTCTCTCATTGGTAAAAGTTGCAAGGAGTTTAAAATCTCCTGAATCAATGTATTCACTGACTGAAGGCAGCAACTGGAAATTCAGATCCACTTCTTTTTGCAATAAAGCGGTCACCGAAGGGCCACCACCGGCATAACCCACTAACTTCACTTCAACACCAGCTGCCTCTAACATCATGGCATTGATATGACTGCTTGCACCTAATCCTGAATGCGCTAATTTTAATTCCCCGGGATTTTCTTTAGCATATTCCAGGACCTCTTCAATTGTCTCCCATTTGGAATCACCATGTACGCAGAAGGACGGAATCCCCATTGTTAAAACAACCAAAGGGTTAAAATCATCAAACGTTAATTCCGATAATCCCATTACCTTAAAAGTTGCAGGTGTTTCAGCAGAAAACAAAATGGTATAACCATCCGGCTTGGCATTTGCCACAAATTCTGTTCCTACGGCACCTGAGCCACCCGGCATATTATTGACTACTACTGCTACACCTAATATTTCCTGGAGAATCGGCTGCATGGTTCTAGCAGTCAAATCTGTCATTCCGCCTACACCCCACGGTACAATCAATGTAATAGGTTTTTCAGGATATGCCTCCTCTGCAAAGCTAATCTGTCCGAGTAGAAGTATCAATAACAGACTTAACAGCACACTTTTTAAAATTACTTTTGTTTTCATTTATTTGTAACCTCCTTTTAATTTATAGATCATTTTTTAAACTATTAACTCAAATACAGTATAAAAATTTCCTCCTTTCTTTTAAATAATAATTTAAAACTCTAAGGCAAAATAACTTTGAATAGAACATGAAAAATAAAATATACTACATAGACAATTATTATAGATACAATAATCGTTTTAAACGTTTCTCTTATATCAAGTTTCAATTTTTCACTTTTAAAATATATTCTAGTAAACACCAAGAACAATATGGAGGCCGGAATGAAAGATAAACGTACGATTATAAATACATAAACTAAAGTAGCAAAAAGAAATATTACAAATAAACGAGGAAACAAATAACTAATAGTGCTAACACTTGTGCTTAAAGAATTTGCAGAATAAATTGAGATATCTCTATTCTCAATTGTCTCTTGTCTGTGTTTGGTTTGTTTTATTTTAACTTCATTCAGCACAAAAATTGAAGAAATAAATAAAATAAAAGATGCAAACATTGGAAATGAACCCGGTGAAGACATACTCTTAAAGCCAGATATTTCATAAGAAAAATACATTACTAACAAAGAAAATACAAAAAATATTATTGCTAAGTTCTTTTCTCCCGGATATACTTTCAATTTCGCCCCCCTATTATCTTTATCAATATCTCAAAATAGATGATATTTTTAAAAAACGAAAATACTATTTATACCTACATTTTTTAATCAATAGTATATTTTGTAAAAAGGTGAGGGGGTACAATCTACTAAAAGCATATTAACAAACTCACCATTGTTTAATTTTAGCATAATACTTTGCTTATCTTCAACATCAAAATGCATTTTCCTTATCAATGTAGATACCATATTATTGTTCATTTTATGAAAATTTTAATTCTTTCTTTTTGTAATTTAAGTAAATTCTATCCACTCGGATTAATAATATTTACAGATTCGAGTGGATAGAATTTATTTTATTAACTTTCTAATAAATTATGGTTTTGGAATATCAAAATCAGCTGGAGAAGTTTTTGCTAAACCACCTTCATATAACATCCAACCGGTAGTAGATCTCCATTTATTTATAAAATCAATTGCTTCCTCGCCTGTATATCCTAAATTTAATGCCTTTACATTTTCTGTTACTGTTTTAATCCAGCGTGGATCCTTTATTGCCTCAATAAATGCTTTCTCAAGCACCTCGTTCACTTCATCTGGGGTTCCCTTTGGAGTACATGGTGAATTAAAAATACCCCAGGGTAGGAAACTTTTTATTTCTGGTAATACTTCACCAAGAGCAGGAACATCTGGATAAAAATCAGTCCTCTCATTAGTAAAGGTAGTTAGAAGTCTTAAATCACCAGAAGCAATATATTCCGTAACTTCAGTAAATAATTGAAAGGTAACATCAGCTTCTTTTTGGAGGACTGCTGTAACTGCAGGTCCCCCTCCATTATAGCCAACCAATTTCATTTCGATGCCTGCTGCTCCAAGCATCATAGCATTAATATGACTGCTTGCACCTAAACCGGAATGGGCTGCAAGAATTTCTCCCGGTCTTTTTTTAGCATCTTCTAAAAATTCCTCTATTGTTTCCCATTGAGAATCAGCATGGACACAAAATGAGGGCAAACCCATAGTTAAAATCATTATTGGATTAAAATCATCAAAACTTAGGTCTGATAAACCCATTACTTGAAAAATGGCTAATTCGTTTGTAGCAAACAAAAGTGTATAACCATCCGGTTTGGCATTAGCAACAAACTCCGAACCAACAGCACTTGAACCACCAGGCATATTATTAACCACAACAGGGGCATCTAATATTTCCTGGAGTATTGGTTGAATGCTTCTAACCGTTAAGTCAGTTACACCACCTACAGACCACGGGACAACTATAGTAATAGGCTTTTCTGGATATGATTCTTCGGCAGAAATGTTTTGCCCAACCAACAATAAACATACAACTACTACTCCTAATATGATTAGTATATTTATTTTTCTCATTTTTATTTTAATTCTCCTTTAATATTTACAAATTTATATAACAATGTAAATCACTTTTTAAAAGTGATTAAATAATTCATTCCCCCTTTTTTTTAATCAATTTTATCCAACAATTTACTTTTTAACCCTTACTGTATAAGTTGCTAATTTTAATATCTAAAGAATAATAAAGTAAAAGTGGAATCATTTCTTCCCAAATTTAAGTCCTGCAATATCTCTCTCCATCATGATTTACTCTCATCCCAGTGATACTTAGAAGTTCTGGTAAGGGATACTTCAAAGCCTTTTCCTTTGATCATACGAATGGTATGTTTAACACCTGCAGGAATAAAAACAGTACCAGGACTGTCTTTTACATATTTCTCGCCATCTAGCTCAACTTCATAGGTCAATCCTTCTTCCGGGAATATGTAGGCCTGGGAAAAATCATGTACATGTGGTTCTACATAATCCGGACCATTCTCAGACTTGACATCAATAAAATGAATAAATACATCTAAATCAGTATCTTTAACCATATCCTCATTTAAAAAAGCCATCAGAGGACCTAATTCATTCATTACTTTACGATTATGACCAATTAATGGTCTTTCTCCCCAATCGAATGGTTTTACAATATATTTTTCATACTTTCCCATATGTTTCTCCTTTTAAAATTCAAAATGATTTTTTTGATATTTTTAGATAACAATAAAAATTATTCATACCAGCCTGTTCGTAAGATACATACTTCAATACCTTTACCTTCCAACATTTTTAAGTTGTGCTTCAAGCCAGGTGGAATAAATACAGTAGCAGGGCTGTCTACAGTGTATTTCTCATCACCTAAAATCACCTCAAACTTTAATCCTTCTGTAGGAAAGACATATGCCTGGGATACATCATGAGTATGGACTGCAACATAATCCGGTGCCTCTCCGGGCTTAATATCCATGTAGTGGACAAAAACATTTAGATCTGCACCTTCTACCATTTTCTTGTTCAAAAAGGCATGCAATGGGCCGATATCAGATACCCCGCCTTTCATCTTATGATGAACAAGATCTCTTTCTCCCCAATCGAAGGGTTTTACAAAATACTTATCATACTTACCCATATAATATTCCTTTCTATTTTTATTTAATTTGCTAAAGCAACAAATAATATTTTATAAAAAATTAATCTAATAAACGGGCTATCCTTGAACCGCTTGCAACAGCATCCAGGATTTTACCAGGGCAATAACAATCACCAATTAAATATATATCTTGATTTGTATCCTGAAAGATATTATATAATTTTTGATTTGGTCTTGCCCCACAAGCTAACACAGTAAAATCACAGATAATTTTCTTATTATTGCCATTAATACAATTTTTTAGTTCCAGCTCATTATTATTTATATTTATTCCTACTAATAGAGTATTCTTTAATATTTTTATATTGTTATTATTATATAAACGTTCAATAATATCTTCTCGATACACCGGGTTCACATCTAAAGCAATATTTTCCAACATTTCTACAATTGTAACTTTATTACCTTTTTCTTCTAAATATTCTGCTGTTTCACAGCCGACAAGACCACCTCCAATAACAGCTATTTGCTTATTCTGTATCATTTTATTTTGCTTTAATAATTCATGTGCAGAAATAACAAATTCAGAATTCTCTATACCGGGAACATTTGGAAAAATTGGCCTTGATCCACAGGCAAGTATTATAATATCTGGATTATACTTTTTTATAAATTCACCATTATCAATTGTTGAGTTTAATTTTATATCAACATCTAAAATCTGCATTTGATAAGTTAAATAATCAATGTACCATCTTATTTTATCCTTACCAGGTGGTTTTGCAGCCAATAACATCTGCCCTCCAAGCTCATTATTTTGTTCAAATAAGATTACATTATGTCCTTTTAGTCGGGAAACTCTTGCAGCTTCCATACCTGCAGGGCCGCCTCCAATAATAACAATATTTTTTGGTCTCTTTGTTTTTGCTATATTAAGATACTTACTTTCTTTGCCTGCTGCAGGATTCACTGCACAACAAATAGGCAAATCTTTATACCCACGATTATTAATACACCCATCATTGCAGGAAATACATTTACAAATCTCTTTTTTTCTTCCAGTTGCAGCTTTGAACGGCCAAAACGGATCTGCTATCAACCCCCTCCCGATTGCAACAAAATCAGCATCTCCCTGTTTTATAATTTGGTTTGCGAATTCAGGCTCTCTGATAACACCTACTGTAATGATTGGAATGTTAACCACTTTTTTTATAGCTGAAGAATATGGAATTCTCCAACCTTGGGGATAGGTGATTGGTTCAATCTGCTTGGCAGTATTGAATGCAGTAGCTACTGTAATATTTAAAGCATTAATACCTGATTTTTCTAATATTTTAGCAATTTCTATAGTTTCTTCCAGTTTTCTTCCGTTCTTCACATACTCTATAGCACTAATTCGGAAAATTAATGGGTAGTCTTGTCCTACTTTTTTTCGAACTTCTTTAATAACTTCTAAGGGAAACCGAATTCTACCTTCTAAGTTACCACCATATTGATCCTTCCGCTGATTATTATATGTTGACATAAATTGTGCAAGTAAATAGCCATGTCCACCATGAATTTCTACTGAATCAAAACCCGCTTTTTTTGCCCTATAGGCTGCTTGTGCGAATTTTTCTACTAAGAGTTGAATTTCATCTACAGTTAATTCTCTAGGAATATCACCGTCTAATTTGCATGGCATTGGAGAACATGATACAGGCTGCAAACCTCCTGTCTTGCTCTGATCAGTTGAACCTCCACAATGATTTATTTGAATTGCAATTTTGGCTCCATTTTCGTGTATTTCATCAACTAATCTGCTTAAACCAGGAATAAATCTGTCGTGGTCAAGTCTAATTTGCGTTGCTCCATTTCTTCCAAGGGGATAATCAACTGTGGTATTCTCAATAATAATTAAACCTACTCCTCCTCGGGCTCTTTCTTTATAATAATCAACTAAATGCTCTGTTAATCCTCCTGTTTCGCTGGCAAAGTTGGTAGCCATTGCAGGCATAATAATTCTATTTTTTATTAATAGACTTCCTATTTTTGCTGGTGAAAACAATTTATCGTAAATTTTCTCTCCTCCCATAATTGTCACCTTATTATATGTATTAAAATATTTATACTGAATAGCTTTTAAAAAATGACAGTCAACAAGTTGGTTATTTGATTTTCTTTTTTTGCCCTTATTAATATAATTTATAAAATGAACAATAATTAAACCTGTATTTATATTAATGTGTTTAAATTATAAAAATGGTTTCTAATTAGCAATTTTAACTCTTTATAATCTTTATTCTTAATTGCAAGATAAATTGGTGAATGTAAATTAGATCTTCCTTCTAATATTGAAATATCTATATAATTCCAAACATGAGCCCAATATTGAATATTTAAAGATTCCCATGTCTTTAATAAGCATTTACTACCTGAGGACTTAACCAAAATTCTGTGAAATTCAATTGTTGTATTAGTTCTCCCTAAGTAATCTTTGTCTTTTAGACAATCTTCCATTTGTTTTAATAGTTTTTCCAATAAAACTAAGTCAAAATTTTCCCATTGATATTTTTTTACTGCCCACCTGACGGCCAATAATTCTATTTCTCCTCTTACTTTTTGGTAATCTTTCAATTCATCCAAAGTAAAATTTCTAATATAACTTCCTTTATATGGAATACTTATTATAAACCCCATGTTGTTTAACCTATAAATTGCTTCTCTTACACTACCTTGGCTTGTATTTAAATCTTTCGCAATTTTACTTTCAACAACTCTTTCACCAGGTTTAATAGTTTTATTTATGAAACAATTTATAATATACTCCACAATATTTTCTGATAATCTTTTGTGATTAATTTTATTATCTATCAACGATTTATTTTTTCCTTCTTGATATTCATTCTTTATATAATTATTTATTATCGATTATCGATAATAAATAAACAATAAATCAAAACAGTTTATCTGTCAAGTATTTTTTTTCTTAAATAGTTTTAAAATAAAAACAGTGTTCAATTAAAAGGAATCTGCAAAATAGCTTTCACATATATACACATTGTTTCTCATTTGAAGAATATTGATCAATAAAATGAAGATAATTAGCAATAAATGAGAGAGGAATGGTAATTTGAAAATAATTTTTCTCATTTTACCTTATATACTAATTTGTTAATATATCAATAGGTGAAGATAAAATTGCATAAAAAAGATTGCTCTTTTATCAGTATCTTTTTTAAATGAGTACAATCTAAAAACTAAATCATTCTAATAATGTTCTTATATTAAACTATCAATTGAAGATATATTTAATCTTTCGTTTTTTATATTTAGTTAACCTATCTTGTTTGTATAAATATTCAACAAACTATATAAATATAATAAGCAGGGACAAAAATACATTTTTCCCTGCTTATTATATTTATATTCTGTTATTTACATATTAGCTTTGCAATAAACTACTATATTCTTCCAATCCAACTTCTTTCAGAGCCTTTACAGTTGGAATACCATCACTATCCCAGTTTCTCAACTTATAATATTCATCCAGAGCTTTATCGTGGGGAAGCGGTACTCTTCCTTCTCTGGGACCAGTCTTTGCCGGAATAGTCATCTTTTTAGGTAAGATATCATCTTTGCGGGTAATACCATCCCGGACATTTATCAGTCTTTCCAGAACAAATCCCCGTTCTCCGGCTTTTTCCAAATCTTCAATACTCCAATCCCAACCGGTAGCAGCATTGAGGATTTCGATTATTTCTGATAATTGTAGTTTTGGTACCCTTATTATAAATTTGCATACACTTAAAGTATTGGCAAGACTGCTCATGTTCTGCTGGCGCATTACATATTCCGGAACTTCGTCCATGGTCTGGGCTGGCCCTTTCATTCCAAGTTCCGGATAAAAGAATCCCTGTACATCAGCCCTTTCATGGCAAGCTCCTCTGGTACCTGTCGCGTAGTTTAAACCTGCAGCTAAATGACACCTGGGATCATGGGCAGGATAATCCATATTTTTAACATGTACAATTGATTCCATGCTATCAGATCCTATTTTTTTTGCTGCACCAATAATTCCTTCTTTAAAATACTGACCAATTCCTTCAAGTTTTGCAATCTTTTCTGTTAACTTAACAAGTACTTTACCATCTCCCCAGTTAACTTCAATGCCATCTGTATCTTCTTTGCTTATTAAATTCTTTTCATAGCATTCTGCTAAAAAACTTATCCAGGCACCGGTAGAAATAGTATCGATACCCATTCGATTACAGATATCATTAGCCTTAGCAATTGCGGGCAGATCGGAGCACAAAAATGCCCCTCCCATCATACCAAGGGTTTCATACTCTGGTCCGGCTCCTTCGACTGCATATTCTTTGGGTTCTTCCAGTTTTATATGACGGTGACAACCATAAGGACAATTTGCACAGAAGGTAGGTTTTGTATGTAAAATTTCATTGTAGTAGGGAGCGGCAATCATATCCGCTTTACCCCATGTTTCTCCTGACCAGTATTTTAGAGGTAAATTGCCAACTTTTTCAAAAGTTATTGGAGCTGCGGTTGTACCTGTGCTTCTTTTTCCAGCAGCTCTTTTAGAGAATTCTCTCATCATTTCAACTGTTTTTGTTTTGACTTTCTCCGGATTATACAGAGGTACATCTTTAGTACCTAAAACAGCAATGGCTTTTAAATTCTTTGAACCCATTACTGCACCAGCTCCTCCACGACCGGCTACACTATGACCATCACAACCTATGCAGGCAATAGGATGGCCCATTTCCCCGGAGGGTCCAATATAAACTATACTATACCGTCTATCATCAAGTGAGGATTTAAGACTATCAAAAGTATCCATCGCATCCATGCCCCAGAGAGAATCGGCTTCTTCAATCCTTACATCTTCATTATTGATTATAACCTTGACAGGGGAATCACTTTTTCCTTCAATTATTAGAGCGTCATATCCTGACCGTTTTAAGGCTGGTGCAAAATTACCCCCGCCTGATGAATCAAGAAATGTTTTTGTCAGTGGTGATTTTGTAACTACACTCCATTTACCACTACCAGGATTTTTAGCAGACTGCCAGATACCTACTGCGAAGATTATCTTATTTTCTTCTGACAATGGATCAACCTTAGGTGGAGTTTCCTCTAATAAGATTTTTGCTCCAAATGCGGAACCGCCTATAAATTTTTTCCATATACTTTCTGGAATATCTTCTACCTTGTAACTCCTCTTAGTAAGATTTATACGAAGGACTTTACCCCAGTATCCATACATAAATACCACAATCCTTTCTACTTAATATGTTTATTTTATCATAAAAATAGTTTAATTAATTCAGATAACATTATTTATTTTCTTCTAATTCTTTCACTTTACTTTGCAAAAGGAAAGAAGCTACAAATAATATCAGTAATACTAACGCTAAAGGTCTGGTAAAGAAAGATGTAATCATGCTTTGAAAGCTACCAGTTATAATTAATCCCTGTCTGAAATTTGTTTCTACCATTGGTCCCAAAATAATTCCTAAAATAATCGGACTAACCGGATAATTTGATTTTTCTAATATAAAGCCTATTACCCCGAAAATAAGCATGAACAGAATATCAGTTATTTTATTTTGTAAGGCATACGAACCTACGATACAAAGTATTGGGATAAATGCAATTAAATACCATTTAGGGAGATTTAGCATTTTTATCATAGCATTACTACCAAATATTCCTACTATATAGGCAAAAATCATTCCTGTTCCCACAAAAAGAGCAATTAAATAAAAATAATCTTTTTCAACCAGCATAAATGTTGGTCCAGGTAATAATCCATGAATATAAAAGGCTCCTAATATAACCGCTGTAACCGAATCACCAGGTATCCCCAGGGTTAACATCGTGGTTAACGCCCCACCAACTGCGGCTTTATTGGCAACTTCCGGAACAATAACACCTTCATAGGCACCTTCGCCAAATGGTCTGCTGGGTTTTTTTATTATATTCTTCGCAGTACCGTATGATACCAAAGCACCTATATCACCACCTGTACCTGGCAGTAATCCGACAAACGCTCCTAAAGGGGCAGCAATAAGCCACTTTAAATCTAATTTTTTTATTAATTTAAAATTTGGCAATAGTTTTAAAATATTGTATCCTTTTATATCTAATTTGAATCCTGTTTCGCTGGTAAGCTGAACAAAAACTTCCTTCATACCGAATAGCCCAATCATTGCAACAACATAATGAATTCCACCGCTTAGAAGTGGAACATTTAAAGTAAATCTCATTAATCCAGTTACCGGATCCATGCCAATCATGCCGATAAAAATACCAATACCGGCGCTGATAAGTCCTTTTCTAAAATTACCTTTACTTAACAAAGATACCAGTGTTAGCCCCCAAATTGTTAAAATAAAATATTCCTGTGCACCAAATTTTAGTGCATATTTACCTATAATGGGTCCTAGAATTAGAAAAAAGATGAGTCCGAATAATCCTCCGACTAAACTGCTGAATAAAGCAAGACCCAAAGCGGTATCTGCCTCTCCTCTCTTTTTTAGTGGAAATCCGTCAAATGTAGTTGCCACTGCAGCAGCAGTTCCGGGAATATTGATTGCAATTGCTGACAATGCTCCTCCCAAAACTCCTCCACAAAAAGCACCTATAATAAAAGCAAGGGCTTCGATCATCTGCCAACCAAATGTTAATGACACAATTAATGCAGCTGTCATTGTAACAGTTAAGCCCGGCATGGCACCCATAACCAACCCAACAATTGTTCCAACAAAATTATATAATAATAGCATTAGCATGGAATACTCCTTTCCAAAAAAGCAATCATTGTTTAAGGTAAAATAACATCAAAAATTCCATAGAAAATATAATAAATAATTGGAATTGTTATTGCTGTCCAAATTGCTGATTTTACCAATCTTTGTAAAATATTATCTCTATTATTAGCTATAAACATAATCAAAAACATATAGATACTTGTAGCAATAATAAAATGAAAAATAGGCAATATATACATATAAATCAGGCTAATAGCAGTGAAAATAAGAATAGTTAAAATTTCTTTTCCTTGTTTGTTTTCAACAATAGCCTTTTCTCCCATTTTTTCTACTATATTTTCTGCTTTAGTTGGCCTATTTTTTATTTCAGCCCTTAATTCGAGCATAAAATTTATAAGTAAAAGTAAGCCAAGTAAGAAAGGGAATAAGATTGGTGATTCTATAGAAAATATTTTAATATTTTGTTGGCTATATTTATTAATAATATCAAAAAACATCACAACTATAATAAGTAAAGAAAAAGACAACGATAATATCTTATAAACCGTATTTTTTCCCTCATTTTGAACCATAATAATCCATCCTGTTCTTTGGATTTTTTTTCAAATTAAATCTTTTTTATATTTACTACTCATCCTTATAAATTGCTTCTTGTGGGCATGATTCTATACAAGTATAGCATTCTATACATTGGTCATTATCAATAACAGCATATTCTTCTCCCTCAGAAAGCGCTATCGCACCAACAGGACATACTGTTACACAAATCCCACAACCTATACATTTTTCTTTATCTACTTTTACCATAATTCTTCATCCTTTCTTTCTTACTCTTAAGTACGACTTTTTTAATTTAAAAAATCACATTAAAGGGGGAATATTATTAAATTAACTTAATGTACTTTTTAATATTATTAATTTCCTAATTTTCGTAAAAGATTTAAATTCTTAATTCCAAACTGTGTTGGAGAATTAGGAGCAACTCCTGAATTATAAAGTAACCAGGCTGCTTTTGCGGTCCAATTATCCAGATACTCATAAGCTTCTTCTCCGCTGTAATTGACCCTTGTCAGGAAGAAATTGTCAGTGTATTCAATCCAACGAGGATCTTCAATTACTTTATCCATTGCTTCTTTTAAAACATCAATTGCTTCTTGTGGAGTTCCGGCTTTAAACATTGGCCCAAAATATGGACCATATGGGAGTTCTTCCTGTAATTCAGGATAAAGTTGCCCTATTGGTATTATCTCTTCTAACCCAGGTATTGGTTCATTAGTAAATGAAGCTAATATCTTTAACTGATTGCCCTCATATGCTGAAACCATGGACTGTACCATTTCGATAGTTGCATCAACCTGGGAACCCATAACTGCTGTAATAGCCGGTGCACCACCCTGATATGGAACAAAGGTAAATTCTGCTCCGAGCTCCTGTGTTAACATCAAACCTGAAACATGGGGAACTGAAGCTGGTCCGGCAGTACCAATTCTTAATTCTCCTGGATGTGCCTGGGCATACTCTACAAATTCCTCTGCTGAATTAAAAGGAGAATCAGGAGGAACTGCTAAAACAGGAGTTGCCTCTGCCACAATTTTTACAGGCACAAAGTCTCTGGTTGGAGAGACATCCATTGTTCCCATTGTTTGCCAAACTGACATTATTTCAGAACCAAAATAGAATGTATAACCATCAGCGGGTTGATCTAAAACATGTTTTCCTGCAGTTGCTCCTGCGGCTCCTGGCATATTGGTAATTGCTACTCCTACTCCTAATATTTCTTGTAATATAGGAACTGATCCTCGTGCAATAACATCGGTAGGGCCACCTGGAGAAAATCCCACAACACACTGTATATTGTGTTCCGGGTAAGATTCTGCCAAACTAACACTACTAAAAACGAATAGCACAACCATAATTATTAAAATTAAATTGAAACTGTTAATTCTTTTCATAAATCCACCCCTTTTTTAAGTATATTTTTATTTCCCCCTTTAATGTAAATAAAGTTATATTATTTAACTATTTCTCAATATTAACATAAATATATGTATTAAATTTTATTCAGCTAATCTAAGAATATCAAATTCTTCAGGCGAGTTAGGGGCAGCTCCTGTATCATAAAGTAACCAGGCTGCTTTTGCGGTCCAAGCATCTAAAAACTCATAAGCTTCTTCTCCGCTGTAATTGACCCTTGTCAGGAAGAAATTGTCAGTGTATTCAATCCAACGAGGATCTTCAATTACTTTATCCATTGCTTCTTTTAAAGTATCAATAACTTCCTGAGGTGTTCCTTTCTTAACAAAAGGGCCAAAATAAGGACCATAGGGCAAATCTTTTTGCAATTCAGAATAAATTTGTCCAATAGGAGGTATCTCCTCTAAACCAGGTATTGGATCATTTGTAAAGGAAGCCAGTATTTTCAATTGTCCACCTTTATGCGCAGAAACCATGGACTGTACCATTTCGATAGTTGCATCAACCTGGGAGCCCATAACTGCATTAATTGCTGGTGGGCCACCCTGATATGGAACAAAGGTAAATTCACAACCTAACACTTCCTGTAACAATGAACCGGAAATATGTGGAACCGTACCAGGACCAGCAGTGCCAAGTCTTAATTCTCCTTTATGCTCCTGGGCATACTTTACAAATTCCTCTGCTGAATTAAATTGAGAATCTGGAGGAACTGCCAATACTGGAGTTGCCTGTGCTACTATTTTAACTGGAACAAAGTCTCTGGTTGGAGAAACATCCATTGTGCCCATTGTTTGCCAAACTGACATTATTTCAGAACCATAATAAAATGTGTAGCCATTCGCAGGCTGGTCTAAGACATGTTTTCCTGCTGTTGC
Organism: Atribacterota bacterium; assembly: GCA_040767965.1. Taxonomy (GTDB): domain Bacteria; phylum Atribacterota; class Phoenicimicrobiia; order Phoenicimicrobiales; family Stramentimicrobiaceae; genus JAXGNR01. The sequence continues at coordinate 7,289 of JAXGNR010000015.1, read as the reverse complement.
TCCAGAGGCACCCGGCATATTGGTAATAGCAACACCAACTCCTAAAATTTCCTGTAAAATTGGAACTGATCCCCGGGCAATTACGTCAGTAGGGCCACCTGGGGGGAAACCCACCACACATTGTATATTGTGTTCAGGATAGACATCTGCAAAACTAATACTAATGATACATAGCAATCCAACGGCAATTAACCCAATAATATTGATTATTTTTCTCAAAAAATACCTCCTTTTCTTATTTTCTCTAAATCTATTGTAAATAAATATATTGAGATTGTTTATTATTGAAACTAATCAATAATATATTTTTAGAAATCTTTTTGACCAGTTTCAATTTTTTTCACCAATACATTATTTGATTTTATTACTCCACTTCAGTTACTTTATCAGTTCCCATTTTTCCCATGGTTAATTTACACTGCCCCTCATTTACTTCAACAGGCAGCAATTCTGGAGACATGCCTGTTTCTAATTCATAAATATACATAAACATATTAGCAATAGGACAGCTTAAAATTTCCATATTTTTATCCTCATATTGCTTTCTAATATTCATCAAACAACAATCATTTATTTTAACTGAAAACGAAAATTCCTCATCATTGAATTCTATGGCTTTACAATAATTATTATCAATTAAATATTTCTTAAAATTTTCAATATTTTCTTCTCTTGATTTGCCTAATTTTACTTTGTCTTTAAAAAAGGAAACGCCCACTGTTGTTAGGCGATATCTTGCACCCCTTCCCCGTTCGTTCCAAAACTCTCTTACTGCTTCAAAAAATAAATTTTCTCTAAAATCTTTTTCGGGTACCATCTATTCAGCCTCCTCTTTTTTATAATAATTATTACCATAGTTTTCATTGTATACTAAATCTTCTAAGGCAATTCTCGGGCGAACATTTGGAATTCTTGACGGATAGCCTATAGGAAAAATACTCACAACTTTCACATCATCAGGAATATTAAAATGTTCTTTAATTTTCATTTCGTCTCTAACATCGATACATGGAGCAATTACCCAGCAGGAACCTAAGTTCAAATCAGTTACTGCTAATAAAATATTTTCTATGGCGGCTGAAGTATCATAGGGTGTGTCCCAAACATTTTTCTTACCACATACAATTAAAATCAAATCAGCCTGGCTTACAAAGGCTGAAACGCTTCCTGAAGTTAATTTTTTGAATGCTTTTTTTCTCTTTTCGGGATCTTTTAATCCTGCAAACCTCGCCTGCATATGTTTACTTAAAAATTCTCCAGTAAATCTTCTTCCACTGCCATTTTTGGAAATTTGTGCTAAAAATTCTTTATTTTCAGTATCTTTTACCACAATAAATCTCCATGGCTGGGCATTTTCACCTGAAGGAGCAAATCTAGCACACTCTAAAATTAATTTTAAATCCTCTTCGCTTACTTTTCCTTCCTTATAATCCCTGATACTCTTCCGTTCCTTCATTCTTTCAAGGATTTTTTCTTTTGATTCGTCCAATTCCTTCTCCTCCTTTAAATAAGTTTGTATTACTTATATTTTATTATTCTAATTAATATTGATTATACTAAAAATTCATTGAAATCTCTAATTGCTCAGCGAGTTTTCTTAAATTTTTTGCGACTCCATCAGAAATAGGGATTCCATTTTTCTCTCTATCTTTTTGAACCTCGAACTCTATTTCTCCTGGAAGATATATTCTATTTACATCTTTTGCCCGTTTTGAATTTTTGATTCTCTGAATAAGTTCATCAATCTCTTGATTGAATATTTCTTGTGAAATAAAACTGCTTATCCTTATTGCTCCCATAAAATTACCAACTTCTGATTTTCCTGTTAAATCATCTATTGATTTTATCTCATATTCTCTAGCTGAGTTGGTTAATAAAGTTGATAATATATGAATGATTAGCCCTATGGCGTATCCTTTGGGTCCTCCAAACGGTAATAAAGCGCCTTTTATAGCCTCTTCCGGATTAGTTGTAGGATTGCCTTCCGGATCCACTGCCCAGCCAAGAGGTATTTCCTGTTTATTATTTAATGAAAGTCTTATTTTACCTCTGGCGACAACGCTGGTTGCCATATCTAAAACAATTGGATATTCATCACCAGCCGGAATAGCTATTGCAAGAGGATTTGTTCCTAAGATAGGCTCTGCCCCTCCGAATGGAGCTACAGTAGAAGGTGAATTAGACATTACAATTCCAATCATGCCTTGTTTAGCTGCCATCATAGCATAATAGGCGGCCATGCCAATATGATTAGTATGACTTATTCCTACAAAACCCACACCTGTTTCTTTTTTATCAGCTTTTTTAATAGCTTCTTTCATTCCATAATAGGCAGCAATCTGTCCAAAATTATTTTTACTATTAATCAAACTAACACAAAGGTTCTTTTCTATTATATCTATGGTTTCCTGGTATTCAATTAAACCTTTTTTTACCCTATTGATATAACCGGGTAATCGAGAAACTCCATGCGAATCAACACCTCTTAAATTTGCCTGAACGATAGTATCGCTTAATATTTTTGCATGTTCTTCAGTCACTCCAATTTTTGAGAAACAAGACAGGCAAAACTTGTTTAAATCAAAACTTGTTACTTTAATTGCTGCTAATGAATTATCAGCCATATTTTTCCCACCTTCTATGTTTATATTTTTTAATGAAATAAATAATTATAATATTCACAAGTAGTTATTTTGTATTATAAATTGATATTAAATTATGTTTCAACTTAAAGATAAAAATGGTTTGATATATTTGTAGGATAGTAACTGATGTAATTAATTTACATCAGTTACTATCTTTTAGTATTTCCATATCAAACAAATAATAGTATTTCTTCTCAGGTTCTATTTTAATCCAATGCGTAAATACTAACTCCTCCATTTAAAGGTCCCTTTAATACTTTTTCAATCTCTTCTTTGGGTCTTTCAGACATCAATTCAGCATCGGGTAATTTTCCTGGAGGAAATGCTTCCAATATATCATCATGTAATTTTACCAGGTAATCTAATATTGATTCTACTGCCTGTTGTGCCTTTTTAGGATCAGCCTTGGTTGCCGAACCCACAACTCCCTCTGGAGTTCCTTTTATCTCCATTGCACTAAATCCCACCTGACACTGACCAGGTAATGGTCTTTGATAAATATCTCCACCCTTATCAACATGATCACCTTTAATTAGCCCGAGGGGTTTTGTATCTACTGCGTTTTCAAGATGGTTAAATTCAGGGAATAAGGCCATGGCAAGGGATGTTTCAACTTCACAAGCATGTCTGAATGGTGTATCAAAAGGGCCTCCGTGTTCTTTATCTTTTAAAAATTGAGCAGCTGCAAAAGGCCAGTTTACATTAGCAATAACTGCCGGTACTTTGTATTTTTTTTCAAACATATGTATTGCATTTGGAATGACATATTCCTGGGCATGTCCATTTAAAAGAATCTGTTTGCGGAAACCGGCATTCCACAGACCTGCAATAACTGCTACCAGATAGTCAATAAAAACAAATTCCGGAATAATTACTGTACCCGGCATGCCAACATGCTGGTATGGATGTGAACCGTAGCAAACCGGATGGGCAATTGTACATCCGGTTTTACCGGCAACCTGTTCTGCCATTCTAGTTACTAAAAAAGTATCTTCCCCAAAAGGAGAATGTGCAGCATGGCATTCGGTACTTCCAACTGGAATTATTATAACATCATCTTTAGACAATCTTTCTTTTAATGACTTAGTATTCATTGTTTGGAGATACATTCCATTATCTTTATCCAAACAACCTTCTTGTGGAAAATTCCATTTTCCCATATAAAACACTTCCTTTCATGTGATATTATTTATAATATTATCTTCTCTATATTAACAAATAACTAATATTTTTCTTGTACTTGTAAAGTATTAAACTTGTTAGATAATTATAACAATAGCAAAAATTAATACTCCTGGCAATGTAATACTACTTTAATAGCTTCCTTGTTTTGGATAACCTTATAGGCTTCTTTTGTTTGATTCATATTAAATCTATGTGTAATGAGTAAACCAGCATTTATCAGGCCTTTATCTAAAAAATCAATTACGGTTGGAAAGTCATATAAACAAGCAATTGTTCCAATTATGTCTAACTCCTTACGTGTAGCAACGAAAGATGATAATTTCATTGGTTCTCCCGATTGACCTACAAGAACCACTTTACCACCAGGTCTCACGATGGAAATAGCCTCTTCCTGTACTTTAGGTACACCAACTGCCTCAAATACACAATCAATATAACCATTACTCCACTTTTTTATTTTTTCATCTAATGTGGTTCCTTCTGTTGAAGCATTGAATACTTTGTCTGCTCCAAATTTCTTCGCTAATTCCAGCCTCTCATTTATTAGATCTATTGCACATACCTTGGCTCCAGCTAACTTTGCAAATTGAACAAGAGAAAGTCCAATAATACCCAAGCCAAATATAACTATTTTTTGTCCTACTTTTACATCTGCTCTTTCTATAGCATGTAAACCAACTGTTAAAGGTTCTACGAGGGCGCCCTCATCATAAGATATTTTCTCGCTAATTTCCCAGGCATATTCCTGAGGTATCGCAATATATTCACAAAAACCACCAGGTAGGGTTAAACCTAAGGTTTGCTTATTCTCACATAGATTGTGTCTTCCTTTTTTACAAAAAAAGCACTTCCCGCAGGAAAAGTTCGGCTCAATGGCTACTCTTTTATTAACAAGATCTTTGCTAACCTTTTTACCAACCTTGACTATTTTTCCAGCTATTTCATGTCCTTGTATTAGAGGTAATTTTACTTCTCTCTCCCCGGTATAAACATGAAAATCAGTTCCGCATATTCCACAACTAAAAATTTTTACCAGAACTTCATTTTGCTTTATTTCCAATGCGGGTAAATCTTCAATTCTAATTTCTTGTTTTGTGTGCAAAACTGCTGCTTTCATTTCCTCTCCTTTTTATGACTATGAAAAAGAAACAATGATAGAAGATAGGGTAATAAAACTTAACTATTATTTAATTTCACAATAATAATTCTCTTGGATGGTTTGTATTATTTTCTATAGGGCTGATCAATAAATTATGTCAGCCCTATAGTTTTTATTCTTTTTATTTATCGTCTTTAAGATGAGCTGGAAGTGGTGGAGAATAAACCCATACAATCTTAAAAGGTTCATCACCAATATTCTCGATGCGATGTTTTGTTCCTGCTTTTACAAAAAAGGCTGTATTGGTTTCCATAATATATTCATCTTTATCATTTATAACCAATTTTGCCCTTCCTTGAGTTAAGAACATAGCCTCATCTTGATTTTCATGTACACCATCAGGAATCATACTTCCTACATCTGTGTAGTTAACCCCCATTGCCATACTGGTGGCACCTACAGTATGTTCAGTTAACAATATTTTTGATGTTCTGGGTGGATCCCTTCTTATTGATTCTACTTCGCTTTCATTAACTGTGATTCTATCTTTTGCCATTTATTCTCTCCTTCCTTATATTTATTTACTATTCAAGTATTTACAACAATACTTATTACATAAATAATTTGTTTGTCCTTACACTTCAGGAATAGCCATATCTGCCTGATTTGGTTCACTCTGGATAGCTTCAGGGAAGTATCTGTCTACCATTTCTTTCACGATAACAACCTGATCAGCCATCATTTGACCATCATGAGCATTGGTAATTTGTCCATGAGCAGAAACAGCTGAGTTTCCGGCTTTTAAGTGACATGGAGAGGCAACACGAACAATCTCTGGTGCTTCATAAGAACGGATGAAACCACCGGAAGCTGGAGGATTATCAGTATGCAAGTCTAATGGTAAGCTGGTTCCTCTTCTAAGAGCTGCAAGCATTGGTAATGAAAGGTCTCTGATAGGGTTGATTGAATCTGCGCCTAAATCTTCTAAGACTTTAAATGACACCGGGTTACAATGTCCACAGTGAGCTGATGTTTTAAAATGCATGTTCTTAGGTAATTCTCCTGCTTTTCTCATCTCGTTAACCAGCCAGAGTAGTCCTTCGTCATAGATAAGAATTCCACGAATACCACATTCAACTGCTCTTTTAATATCTTCAACAGCTCTGACAACCTGTTCCATACCTCTTAATCTATAACCTACGCGAACACCCTGTGAAGTTTGAACTGTAGCACCGGTATCATAGACAGCTCTTGGGCCAACAGACATATTCAGTTCACAACCAAAGTCGTTAGCTATTTTGGCATACTCTTTAAGTTCAGTTAAGGTATGTCTGAAGATACCATAAGTTTCATCTACACGGTTGATGTTAACTCCCTGTCTTTTTGCATTTTCCAACAAAGATTTAATCGCCTCAGCTGAGTTAATTGTTGGAGTTTCTAAACGATAATGAGCACCATCCGGGAATGTTTTGCCGGAAGTTGGCAGATCAAAAAGATCTCCTCCGGGTAAACCTAATTTTTCAATGAAATCTCTAGTTTTTTGAAATATCATTATTCTTTCTCCTTTTCTTTTTCTATTATTTTTTTATTTTAGATATTATTATTTGTATTATAATTCTTTTTACATTTTTCACTAACTGTTTTGTTTTATAAATGTGTTATAAAATTATTTTATATCGGTTATTCTTGCCACCCCGCTTTCAATAGCTGCCTTAGCAACTGCATCAGCTTCTTTCTTCATAACATCTGGATGGAATACATTAGGTATAATGTTGTCTTCGCTTAATTCATTTTCAGGAATACATGAAGAAATAGCCTGAGCAGCAGCAATTTTCATTTCTTCATTTATAGCACTAGCTCTTACTCTTAAAGCACCTTTAAAGATTGCTGGGAAACCTAAACAATTATTTACCTGGTTCGGGAAATCTGAACGACCTGTAGCAATAATACGGGCACCACCTGCTTTTGCTTCATCCGGTAATATTTCCGGAGTTGGGTTAGCCATTGCAAAAATAATTGGGTCATCGGCCATTGTTTTAACCATATCCCGGTTAACAACATTAGGTGCTGATAAACCTAAAAATACATCTGCATCAACTAATGCGTCTGCTAAGCTTCCTTTAACTTTGCCTTTATTAGTAATTTTAGCCATTTCTTCTTTGGCAGAATTCATATTATTTTCTCTGCCTTCATATATGGCTCCCTTTGAATCACATAAAATAACATTCTGTGCACCTGCTGACATTATAAACTTGGCAACTGCTATAGATGCAGATCCTGCTCCATTAACAACAATTTTAACTTCATCTAATTTTTTATTAGCCAATTTAAGTGCATTTAATAGACCTGATAAAACAACT
>JAXGNR010000014.1:0-40595 GCA_040767965.1 Atribacterota bacterium | reverse complement strand
TGATTTCTCTTACCAGGAGATGATGGAATCCGACAAACTGACTGAATTATATACATTTACGCTCTTAGAAGAAGAAACTTTTAATGATCGTCCCTGTTATGTTTTGGAAGCCATTGCTGTTCCAGGTCAAAAAGTATCTTATTACCACAGGGTAACCTGGATAGATAAAGAGCGTTTTGTAGGGTTAAAAGAAGAACTTTATGCAGAAAGTGGAAGATTATTGAAGGTAAGCGAGATACAGGAAATTGAAGAAATTGAGGGAAGATGGTTACCTATAAAATCAATCATGGAAAATAAATTGCGTAAAGACACCTATACCCAGTTTGTAATAACTGAAATTAATTTAAATCCTGAATTGGATGAAGATATGTTCAGCCTGCAAAGTTTGCGTTAAGTTTACCTGAATTTTTATAGATATATAATTATTGAGCCAATACTATTAAAAGAAAGACCTTTCTTATTATTGTTAATAATGGTAAGAAAGGTCTTTTAATTATAAAACTATGAATTATTTTCTAAAATAATTACAAAAATTAAAAAGTAATTTTTTATTAATATTAAAATAAATTCTTTTAATAAATATTTATTACTTTTTTATGTTAGAATATTGATTAATAAACAGCAACGAGGATTTTTAGCGATTTTTGAATTATTATTAAAACATTTTTGGAAGAAGAGGTGAATGAAATAATGATTCAGGATGAGAGAATTTCTTATCTTAATGAAAATAAAGAGCAGCCCGGGAAGTATGTAATATACTGGATGCAGTCATCTCAACGTGTCCAATATAACCACGCCCTGGAGACTGCTATTAGAATAGGGAATAAACAAGAAAAACCAGTTTTGGTCTATTTCGAGATTACTGAAAAATATCCGGATGCCAATAAAAGACATTACTATTTTATGTTAGAAGGTTTACAGGAAGTAATTAAGGAATTAAAAGAAATAGGTATCCAGGTCATCATTCATATTCAAAATGATTATAAAACTCCAGACCTGCTGCAGCTGGCAAAAGAAGCAATAATAGTTATTGCTGATTGTGGATATCTGAATTTTTTAAGTCAATGGTACGAAAGTTATGCCCAAAAATTACCCTGTCTGATGATACAGGTTGAAAGCAACATTATTGTTCCGGTAGAAATCGCTTCATCGAAAGAAGAATTTACAGCTGGTACATTTCGACCTAAAATTAACCGTTTATTGCCTGAATATCTTAAACCTCTAAAAAAAACAAAGCCCCTTTATTCATCTATGGATTTTAAAATTCCTTCTTTTTCCATTAAAAATATTGAGAATACCCTGGAATATTTAACTATAGATAATTCTGTTTTGCCTTCTACAATATTCAAAGGGGGAACAAGCCAGGCAGAATATCGGTTAAATGTATTTATCAATGAAAAAATAAACCGATTTGAATCATTACGAAATAATCCATCAGAAGATTACTTGTCTCACATGAGTCCTTACCTGCATTTCGGACAAATTTCTCCATTGTATATTGCATTAAGGCTGAAAGAAGAAGCACCTTCAGAAGCATATCGAGTTTATTTGGAAGAATTAATTGTGCGACGTGAACTGTCAATTAATTATGTTTTTTATAATGCTAATTACGACCAATTTAAAGGTTTGCCCAGATGGGCAAAAAGCACCCTGGAAAAGCACCAAAATGATACCAGAAAATTAATCTATTCAATTGCAGAATTAGAACACTCGCTAACACATGATCCCTATTGGAATGCAGCACAACAAGAAATGGTTGTCACAGGTAAAATGCATGGATATATGCGCATGTACTGGGGCAAAAAAATATTAGAATGGAGTCCCACCCCTCAAGAAGCTTACCAGAGGTGTATTTATCTAAATAATAAATATGAGCTGGATGGTCGTGATCCTAATGGATATGCCGGGATTGCCTGGTGTTTTGGGAAACATGACCGTGCATGGAAAGAAAGACCTATATTTGGCAAAGTGCGTTTTATGAATGAAAGTGGTTTAAAAAGAAAATTTGATATGGAAAAATATATTCAGAAGATTAAAGACTTAAAAAAGGCACAGTAGACAACTAGTTATATCATTCTTGAATACCAATAAGCATTTGATTAATTTTTATCAGGAGAATGTATATGCTGATTCAACAGTTTATTGTTCTGATAATATTAATAATAACAATATTCCTGCTTGTCTTTGACATTTTTCGGGTAGACCTGGTAGCTATTTTGTGTATGTTATTATTGGGCTGGTCTGGGGTATTAAATCCTTTGGAAATGATTTCGGGATTTTCCAGTAATGCGGTTATTGCGATGATTGCAGTAATGGCTATGGGTTATGGAATATCCAAGACCGGGGTTATGGATTATTTTTCCAATTGGATTTTAAAAATAGTTACTGGCAGTAAACGTAAATTAATAGTTATAGTTTCTTTATCTGTTGGTCTGATTTCAGCCTTCATGCAAAATATAGGTGCAGCTGCACTTTTTTTACCTGTTATAATAACCATTTCCAAAAAGGAAAAATATCACCCCTCTGAATTAATTATGCCTATGGGTTTTGCTGCCATTCTAGGAGGAACACTTACCATGATAGCATCAGGACCACTGGTTATATTGAATGATTTTTTAAGAGAAGCAGGGATTGAGCCATATAACCTTTTTAGCGTAACTCCGATCGGGTTAATACTATTATTGACAGGTATTTTTTATTTTTACTTTTTAGGATCATTTGTATTACCAAAAAAAGATATTAAAGAATTTAAGCCAGAGCAGGAAATACTGATAGACTCATGGCAATTACCCCGGAAGATAAGGCATTATTCTATACCAGAAAAAAGTCTTTTAATTAATAAAAATCCTGAAGATTCCGGGGTATGGGAGAAATATCAGCTAAATATCCTTGCTTTATCCATGGAAAAGGGTATAGAATATGCACCCTGGAGAGAAACTGGCTTTAAAGCAGGACAAAAACTAGCTTTATTAGGAGATGATGAACATGTTAAAGAATTTGCTGAATTTTATCAATTGATTTTAATTGAAAAATCAAATATTTTTCCAGATATTCAAAATTCCAGGAAAGCAGGATTTGTTGAATCTATCATTCCTCCCAGATCTGATCTTGTTGGAAAAACTATCCGACAATTAGCAATTAGAAAAACTTTCCACATAGAACCAGTCCTGATTTTTAGTCAGGGGAAAGCAGTGCATGGAGATTTTTCTGATAGAGAATTAATTGCAGGAGATATTATAATATTTCATGGTTTGTGGAAAAATATTAATCAATTAAAAAACTCAGGACAGGTAATAATATTGACCTCAATAAAAGGAGAAGATGGAATAAAAACAAAACCATTGATTGCATTATTATGTTTTGCAGGAGGAATCTCTTTGGCTATTGCTGGATATCCTTTGTCTGTATCTTTACTGTCAGGAGCAATTGCCATGATACTGACTGGGGTTTTTGATATTGATGAATTCTACCAAGCGATAGATTGGAAAGTGGTGTTTTTAATTGCCGGCTTAATTCCATTGGGGATGGCAATGGAAAAAACGGGTACTGCAGCCTTTCTAGCTGAAAAATTAATGTTAATTATCCAAGATAAACATCCTTTTTTTATTATTTTTTCTATTGCTTTGCTTTCAACTTTATTTTCTTTATTTATGTCAAATGTTGCTTCAACCGTTGTTTTGGTTCCTCTTATTATTAACTTATCAATATTAATCAAAATGGATGCAAGGCCACTGGTTCTACTGGTTGCAGTTAGTGCTGCAAATTCTTTTGTTTTACCTACTCACCAGGTTAATGCTATGTTAATTACTGCCGGAAGCTATAAAACTTCTGATTATTTAAAAGCCGGAGGCCTGATGACCATTCTTTTTATTTTTGTTGTTACTCTTATTTTTTATTTTTTTTATTTTTAAATTTTGTTTAAATCAAAGGAGGATTTATGTATATTGAACAATTCTATATTCCGAAAATTGCTCACAGTTCTTATCTTCTGGCAGGAAATGAACATTGTGCAATCGTTGACCCTAGCCGTGATGTAGAGCACTATATTGCTGCTGCCAAAAATATGGGTTTTAAGATAACACACATTTTAGAAACACATCTGCATGCTGATTTTATTTCAGGACATATGGACCTGGCTGAAAAGACTGGAGCTGAAATATATGCTCCTGCTTCAGCAAATTGTGAGTTTGAACATCACTCTTTAAAAGAAGGAGATGAATTTCAGGTTGATAATGTTTCAATAAGAGTACTGGAAACACCTGGTCACACACCTGAACACATAGCATATGTGGTAACTGACAAGTCCAGAGGAGAAGAACCTGTTGTTCTTTTTTCAGGGGACACTATGTTTGTGGAAGATGTTGGAAGACCGGATCTGTTCCCTGGCAGAGCAGAGGAATTAGCTTCCAAACTATTTAATAGTTTAAAAAAATTCAAGGCATTACCTGATTTTTGTGAAGTATTACCAGCTCATGGAGCAGGATCTCTTTGCGGGAGGGCTATGGGCGCTAAAAGAAGAAGCACAATCGGGTATGAAAAAAGATATAATGAGGCTTTGCAGATTGCTTCAGAAAAAGAATTTATAACTTCGCTAACAAATGATATGCCACCTGTTCCTGACCATTTTGGACGTTGCAGTGAAATAAATAGAAAAGGACCTCAATTAGTTAGTAAATTAAAAAGAATTAAAGCATTGTCTCCCCTGGAATTCGGTAAACTAGCAGAATCTGATAATTATGTGATACTGGATTGCCGTTCCTATGATGCTTTTGAGGGGCAACATATCTTTAATGCCTATGGAATTACTTATGATGGAAATTTTCCTACTTTTGCCGGATGGGTAATCCCACCGCAGAAAAAAATATTATTAGTTACTCCTGAGCAGGTTACTGCTGAAGAAGTAGCTGTATGGCTACAAAGAGTGGGTTTGGATAATACCTATGGCTATCTGGAAGGTGGAATGTTTGAATGGGCAAAAGATGGATTGCCAAGCCGTCATTCATTGCAGGTATCTTCTCCGGAATTAGCAGTCTTGCTAAAAGATAATAATATAAATATTTTGGACGTACGGGCAGTTGCTGAATATGAAGAGAAACATCTGGCAGGAGCAATCAATATTCCTGCTCCTGATTTAAGGGAAAGGTATAAGGAGTTGAGTAAAGAGGAAAAATATTATGTCATTTGCAGCACTGGACATCGTTCAACTTTAGCAATTTCTTTATTATTACAAAGGGGATTTGAAGATTTGGTAAATGTTGCCGGAGGTATGACTGGAATGGGTGAGTTTGGAGAAAATAAAGAAGCTATAAATAAATGGGGAAGTTTTCCTTATAGATGGAAAATTCATAGATAAATAAAAGCAAATTGAAAGGAGTGAAAAAATGGATTTTTTTACTTTAAAAATATGGTCTCCTTATCTGGTTGGAGGAGGAATTGGTATCTTAAGCTGGTTTACTTTTTTACTTTCCAATAAACCTATCGGTTGCTCTACTGCTTTTTCCAGAACCAGTGGTATGATAGAACAGATTATAACAGGCAAATCTGTAGAAAATAACTCTTATTATCAAAAATTTCCTGCAGTGATTGATTGGGAATGGATGTTTGTGCTGGGAATTATAATCGGATCTTTTTTATCAGCAATACTTTCCGCTGATTTTTCTTTAAGGTTTATTCCTTCTTTATGGATGGCCAGATTTGGGTTTTCTTTTTTACCAAGATTTTTAACTGCCTTACTGGGTGGAGTTATTTTAGGAATTGGCGCAAGGTGGGCTGGAGGATGCACCAGTGGACATGGTATTAGTGGAACTATGCAGTTGGCTATAAGCAGCTGGCTTGCTGTAATAGTATTCTTTATCGGAGGTATTTTTATGGCTCGCCTCCTTTATTATTTGTAGGAGAAAAATATGTTTAAAAAATTACACTCTCAAAATAAAACACAACTTTTGTTAGGTCTTTTAATGGGCATTATTTTTGGTTTCCTCCTGCAAAAAGGAGGAGTAGCTAAATATGATGTAATCATGGGACAATTACTTCTTAAAGATTTTACAGTAATTAAAATAATACTGTCAGCTATTATTGTTGGAATGGTGGGAGTTTATTTTCTGAAAGATTTTAAATTAGCACAGCTTCACCCCAAACCAGGATCCATCGGTATGACTATTATTGGAGGTTTTATTTTTGGAATCGGATTTGCATTATTAGGATATTGTCCTGGTACCATTTCAGCGGCAATCGGACAGGGCAATATTGATGCACTAGCTGGTGGGCTGTTAGGGATTATAATTGGGTCTGGAATATTTGCTCATTTATACCCTGGATTAGAAAAAATCCTTAAAAAAGGCTGGTTTGGTGAAATTACTATTCCAGAATATTTGAAAGTAAATCATTGGATAGTTATAATTCCAATTTGCTTGTTAATTATCTTGTTTTTATATACAATAGAGTTAATTGGCTTATAAAAATAAAGAAAACATAAAGGTTTGTAAAGAAGAATTTTCATGAACCCAAAAGAAGTAATCAGAGAAGTGTTATTTGCTATTTTACCTATTACAGTAGTAATCGCTATTTTACAATTTACTGTTATCTGGTTGCCAATAAGTGATTTTTTAAATTTTTTATTAGGAGCATTGCTGGCATTTTTAGGTTTTACATTATTTTTAATTGGTGTTCGTGTAAGCTTATTACCTATCGGGGAGGCTTTTGGTGTTTCCTTAATGAAAAATGAAAGTATCTGGTTTTTAATAGGTTTAAGTGTTTGTCTTGGATTTTCAGTTACAATAGCTGAACCAGGATTGCAAATATTGGCTGATCAAATAGATAGTGTTTCCAATGGAGTTATCCCAAAAAATTTGCTTGTAATAATAGTATCTCTTGGTGTGGGACTATTTCTTTCCCTAGCATTGCTGAGGATTATTTATAAAATACCTTTGCGTTTTCTCCTGATAGGAGGATATATCATTGTATTTACACTGGCTTTATTTGCCCCGCCCAGCTTTTTTGCAGTTGCCTTTGATGCTGGTGGGGCAACCACAGGACCAATGACTGTTCCTTTTATCCTGGCACTGGGAGTAGGAATGTCTTCAATAAGTGGCTCTAAAACAGCTTCTGCTGATAGTTTTGGTTTTGTAGGTTTGGCTTCTATCGGACCAATTATTTCAGTTTTAATATTAGGAATAATTTATCAATGAATATATTTTTTAAAGAATTACTAATTGTTTCAAAAGAGGTATTTTGGGCATTATTACCATTATTAGTATTATTTTTAGTTTTTCAATTTGTTAATCTGAAAATACCAATAAAAAGACTTGTAATTGTTCTTCGCGGAATTGTGCTGACATTTGCCGGGTTGGTTTTATTTATCCATGGGGTGAATATCGGTTTTATCAAGATGGGCAATCTAATTGGGAAAACTTTAGGAGAATCACATTATAATTGGGTCTTAATACCAATTGGATTTGTACTAGGCTTTGTAGTAACTTTTGCTGAACCGGCAATCCAGGTATTAAATATTGAAGTTGAAAAGGTATCATCTGGCTATATTAACAAAAAAATAATGCTTTTCTTTTTATCTTTTGGGGTAGCTGTAGCAGTAGCACTATCTATGACCAGGATGTTAAAGGGAATTTCTTTGTGGTATTTTATTTTGCCAGGATATTTGATTGTTTTATTGCTAATGTGGTATGTTAAACCAATTTTCGTGGCAATTGCTTTTGATTCCGGAGGGGTAGTTACAGGGCCAATGATCGCCACTTTTCTACTGGCACTTATCTTAGGTAGCTCACATGCCGTTAGTGGCAGCAATCCTATTACAGATGCTTTTGGGATGATAGCCCTGGTTTCAATGGTGCCAATAATATCAATTCTGATACTGGGAGTTTTGTATAATAAACAAGAATCTAAAGTAAAAAAAGAACAAAAACAAACCTCTGAACATTAAAATATCCTAAGGAGTGGTGGATAAAATGGAAAAAATTAATATTAACTTTGATTTAATTGTAACTATTGTAAATAGGGGCTTTGCTACTGAAGTAAGCGATGTTTCAAAGAAAGCTGGGGCGGAAGGGGGAACAATCTTACCTGGAAGAGGAACCGGAGTTCATGAAGAATCAAAAATATTTGGAATCCCAATCCAGCCGGAAAAAGAAGTTGTCCTGACCTTGATCAGCAGAGAGAAAACAGAGAAAGTATTAGAGGCAATTGAAAGAGAAATGAGTTTAAATGAGCCCGGGAAAGGCATAGCTTTTGTTATTGAAGTTAAAAAAGTTGCCGGGATTTGCCATTTATGTAATCCAGAACTGCTAAATGATGGCAAAAAAGAAAAAGAATAGAATAATATAGAAATACTTTAGGATCGATTACATTATGATTAAGTTTAGTAAAAATATAAGCCTGTTAAAGATGTATTTTATTTCTTCCAGGCACAGAAAGTTATTAATTTTTCTAAATATTTTTTTTATATTTATATTTCCCGCTCAAGGATGTCTTGATCTTGATAATCCAAATGTTTTGCACTATCAATATCAAATAATTGATAGCTATCCCCACGATAGCACTGCTTTTACCCAAGGTTTGATATGGAAAGATGGTTATTTTTATGAAAGCACAGGACTTTATGGCAATTCTTCTTTAAGAAAAGTAGAAGCTTCTACTGGGAAAATATTGCAAAAATATGAATTGGCAGACAGCTATTTTGCAGAAGGAATAACAATTATTGATAATAGGATATACCAGTTAACATGGAAAGAACAAACAGGATTTATTTATGATATTGTTACCTTTCAACTGTTAGATACTTTTTATTATCCATTTGAAGGTTGGGGTGCTGCATATGACGGCACTCATTTAATCATCAGTGACGGCACTTCAGTACTACATTTTCTAGATCCCTACACCTTGAAAGAAGTAAAACAGGTTGAAGTATTTGAAGGTATGCAAAAACTTCAATTAATCAATGAACTGGAATATATTCAAGGGTATCTTTATGCAAATATCTGGCAGGAAGAAAAAATTGCTATTATTGAACCGGAAAATGGACAGGTGCAAGGATGGATAGATCTTTCAAATATTCTGGACCTGTCTTTTTACAATGAGAATGTGGATGTTTTAAATGGGATAGCTTATGATAATATAAATGACTATCTGTATGTTACCGGTAAATTATGGCCTAAAGTATTCAAAATAATTTTGCAATAAAATAAATAAATAATAGCAAAAATAGTAAAAAAGATTAGAAATATAAAAAATTTTTAAGGGGCAACACCTAAAGAAAATAAAAAGCATTGGATATTTTGAAATGTTAGAAAATAATTGAGAAAAACATAAATGAATTACCTCACAAAAGAAAAAAAAGAAATTTTACGACAGGTGAAGTGTTTTATTCTGGATCTGGATGGGACTTTTTATTTAGGCAATAAGATCATAGACGGCTCTCTGGAATTTTTGGAATATATCAAAAGTCTGGGGAAGTCATTTTATTTTTTCACCAATAACTCTTCAAGAAATGCTTCATATTATAGAAAAAAATTGGATAAAATGGGATGTTCAATTACAGAAAAAAATATATTAACTGCTAACCAGGTTATTATAAAATATTTAAAGAAAAAGAATAATATAAAAATATATCTGGTTGGAAATAAATATTTGAGAGATGATTTTGTTAATGCCAAATTAAGGATGGTTGATGAGGACCCTGATATTGTTGTAGTCGGATTTGATACAAGCCTGGATTATCAAAAAGTAGCTGCAGCCTGCCATTTCATTAGAAATGGAGCCAATTTTTATGCAGTAAACCCTGATTTTAATTGCCCCATCGAGAATGGCTTTCTCCCTGATTGTGGTTCAATATGCGCATTGATAACTGCTTCTACCGGGAAAAAGCCGATTGTGTTTGGGAAACCATCTTTTTATGCAGTAAATTTTATGAAAGAACATACTGGCTTTAAAGGTCAGGATATTGTTTTTATTGGTGACAGGCTTTACACCGATATTGCTTTAGGAAAAGATAGTGACATAAATACTATACTGGTTCTTTCCGGGGAAACTAAAAAAGAAGAAATAGCTCACTCTTTAATTAAACCGGATATGGTTTTTAAATCTCTGAAAGAGATTATACCGGCAATTGCTGGAATCAATGATATAGAAAAAATTTAACTTCTTTTTGTCTGATTACGGAAATTTTGCAAGACAGTGCAGTTAATGATAGAATTTCCTATTGTGTGAAAAAGTTATCAAATAATTTTAGAAAGAAGATAAATGTTTAAGAGATTTGTTCATTATTATAAGCCTTACAAGGGAATACTGTTTTTAGATTTAGCTTCTGCAACAATAATTGCTGCAGTTGATCTGGCTTTTCCCTCGGTTACAAGAAGTTTTATTAATCAGATTATTCCCAACAATCAGTTCAGACTTTTTTATACATACATAGGGATTTTAGTAATTCTTTCTATAGTGCGTGCAGTAGCTCAGTATATAGTAAATTACTGGGGACATGCTATGGGGGCCAGGATGGAAAGAGATATGAGAACAGATCTTTTTCGGCATCTACAGGCGTTATCAGTTGATTATTTTGATAGTGTCAAAACAGGACATATTATGTCCCGGGTGGTAAATGACATTAGCAAAATTGCTGGTCTTGCTCATCATGGACCTGAAGATATATTTTTATCATTAGTAATGATAATAGGTTCATTTATTATACTTTTCCGCATTGAATGGCGACTTACTTTAATATTATATGGATTTTTAGTAATACTACTTTTTTATGCAATAAATAAAAGAAAGAAAATGACTGAGGTTTTCAGGTTAGTCAGGAAAAAAATTGCCAATGTTAATGCTCAACTGGAAAATAGTATTTCCGGTATAAGGGTGTCCAAAGCATTTACCAATGAGGAATTTGAAATGGAAAAGTTTGACCTTGGCAATCAAAAATTTAATGAATCCAGGGAAATGTCTTACAAGGTAATGGCAGAATTCTTTTCAACTATTATGTTCCTGACTAATTTTTTAAATATTGTTGCTTTAGGATTAGGTGGATTTTTTGTATTTAAAAATATCATAAACATCGGAGATCTGGTAGCTTATCTTTTATATATCAGTTTTTTCTTACAGCCTATCCGCCGGCTGACAAATTTTACCGAACAGTTGCAGGAAGGAATCAGTGGCTTTGAAAGATTTGTAGAAATTATGACGATTAAACCATCTATTACAGATAAAGAAAATGCTCTGGAATTAGCCAAGATAAAAGGCAAGGTAGAGTTTAGAGATGTATCATTTAGCTATAAAAAAGAAGAGATTGTATTGTCAAATATAAATCTGGTAATAGAATCAGGCAGAACCCTTGCTTTAGTAGGACCTTCGGGAGCAGGGAAGACTACTTTATGCCATTTAATTCCAAGATTTTATGAAGTAAATAGCGGTGAAATTCTGATTGATGGCATAAACATTAAAGATGTTAGTTTAAATTCTTTAAGAAGAAACATTGGGTTAGTGCAGCAGGATGTTTTTCTATTTACCGGAACTATTGGAGAAAATATACTATACGGGAAACCGGATGCTTCTAAAGAAGAGGTTATCAAGGCTGCTATAGATGCTAATATTCATGATTTTATTAATAGCCTGACTGATGGTTATGAGACTTATATTGGGGAAAAAGGTTTAAAGCTTTCGGGTGGACAAAAACAGAGAATATCATTAGCAAGAGCATTTTTAAAAAATCCTCCTATTTTAATCCTTGATGAGGCCACTTCTTCTTTAGATGCGGAATCAGAAGCAATAATCCAAAAAGCATTAGAAAAGCTTACTATTGGCAGAACAGTATTAGTAATTGCCCATAGACTTTCTACTATTCGGAATGCCGATCAAATAATAGTGCTTACAAATCAAGGAATAGTTGAAAAAGGAACTCATAATGAACTGATAGCTCAAAAAAAATTATATACAAAACTTTACCAATCTCAGTTTAAAGGTTTTATGCCTGACTGGGTTAATGGATCTGTGAACGGCAAATAGCACATGCTGATAAATAATATAAATACAGTAAATATAAAAATAATTTTTTAAAATATTTGACTAATTTCAAAATTATAACTATAATCAATACAATTTAAGATTCAAAAGACCATGATTGGGTTAAATAACAATTCTGTTTTACTTTTAAGAGAGCCACGGTTGGTGGGATGTGGCAAAGAACTGAATTGCTAAATGGTCCCAGGAGTTTCAGCCTGAAACAAAAAAGTAAGTGCTGACGGTTTTCCCCCGTAAAAAAGGAAAGAATATCGGTATATTAAAAGCATAATAAAAAATTTTACCAGTATTCTGTTGAGTGGAACAATTATGTTCTAGAATAAGAGTGGCAACACGGATTCCTTTCGTCTCTAACAGATGAGAGGATTTTTTATTTTATTCAGTTCTACTAAGTAATATACCTGTATTTCAGTAAGAGGGATTAATAATTAAAATATTGAAAAAAGAATGATATTAGAATCATTAATCCAACCGGGGTGGCACCGCGAAGCAAGCTCTTCGTCCCTTTTTTATAAAGGAAGACATGAAGAGCTTTTTTTATTTATAAATTAAAGGAGGTTGTCGACAAAGCATAACCTGATTTTGGATTGAAAACAAATAAAATTATCAAAAATAAATTATTGGAGGGATATATTTATGAGTAAAAAACGATTATTATTAATAGGTTTAGTTTTAAGTTTTGTTTCTGTCTTCACTTTAACAGCTTTTGCTAGTGAAATTCAATTATCTATTACTACCGGGCCCATGGGAGGAGGGTTTTATCCTATGGGAGGAGGAATTGCCGAATATTTTTCTAAAACCATACCAGATCTTTATGTAACTGCAGTATCTTCAGGAGGTGTTGATGAGAACTTAAATCGCCTGGATAGAGGAGAATCAGATATGGGATTGGTAAGCACAGGAGATGCCTATATAGCTTTCCAGGGTGAAGAACCTTATGATCACCCTTACAATCAGATGAGAGGAATGGGCATTTTGTTTGGTAATTGGGTTGAACCATATGCTTTGCAGAAAAGTCAGATAGAAAGTTATTCGGATTTAAAAGATAAAATTGTCTGCGCAGGATCGCCTGGTGGTTCGATGCATAAAATCTTTTTTGAAATTTGTGAATTTCATGGGATTAATCCAGAAGAAGATTTCAAAAAAACAGTTTATCTGGCAGCAGATGCTGCAGTACAGGCAATCAAAATGGGACAGGTTGATGTAGTGATGGAAATTGCTGCTATTCCCACTGCAGGTCTCACTGAATTATCACTAACTCATGATTTCCAAATATTAAAATTTGCCCCAGGATTAAGGGATAAGCTGGTTGCAGAAAATCCTAAGTATCTTGCAATGGATATCCCTGCAGGAACTTACAAAGGAATTGATGAAACTATTGAAACGGTTGGAATGGCGGCAATGCTGGTTTGTGATAAAGATCTTCCGGAAGAACTGGTTTATGAAATGGTAAAAACTCTTTATAGCGAAGATGGATTAAAGCATATGGCTGCAGTTCATCCGGCTGGTCGAGGGATCTCATTGGAAAATGCAGCAAAATGGGAACCTATACCAATGCATCCTGGAGCAAGAAAATTCTTCCAGGAGCAGGGATTAATAAATTAAATGCTATTTATAAAAAGTCGGCTGCTTTTTTAACAGTATTGCAGCCGACAAAATTGCTTCACAAACAAGCAAGATAAACGAGAAAGGAATATCATGACTATTAACGTGCCAGGCGATAACAGTGATTCATTTAAACAGCAATCTATTTCTTCCGATGGATTAATGCCACAAGAACGAAGTTTGAATTCTTTCGGGGTTAAAGTAACTTCTTTGATGATGGCAGCTCTGTCAGCATTAGTCCTTTACTGGACTATTGTAATTACTTTTGATATGGTTGCACAACGTGCCATTTATTTGATGCTGGTAATGATATTGTGTGTTATTATTTATCCTTTTTCTCAGAAAACCAATAAAAAAATTTCTTTGTACATTGATTATTTGTTTGTATTCTTCATTATAATTGGTTCTTTTTATATTATGCATAATCCTTATGAACGTTTTTCCCGTTTAAGCTCTCTTAATAATTTTGATATCGTTATAGGAATTATCATGATTATTATCGGGTTAGATATTGGAAGAAGAGTTATCGGCTGGACATTAACAATTACAGCGGGGTTGCTCTTGGTGTATGCTTTTTTTGGGAATAACATTCCTGGTCGTTTTGGGCATGCCGGATTTTCAATTCAGACCATTGTCAGTCAGGTTTTTTGTGGCATGGAAGGTTATTATGGAATGGTAAGCAGGATAATGATTCAATATGTAATTCCTTTTATCTTGTTTGGAGCATTTTTAGAAAAAACCGGGGCAGGTGATTTTTTTATTAAGCTGGCTTTTGCAATTACCGGTAAAACTGCTGGCGGACCAGCCAAGGCGGCCATTTTAGGCAGCGCTTTATTAGGTTCAGTATCAGGTAGTGCTATTGCCAATGTATCCTCAACAGGAGTGTTTACTATCCCAATGATGAAGCAAATAGGTTATAAGCCCCATGTTGCAGCAGCTATTGAAGCTTCTGCCTCTACCGGAGGACAGATAATGCCACCGGTAATGGGTGCAGTCGCTTTTATAATGGTGGAATTTACCAGCATACCTTATTTAAAAATAATAGCTATAGCATCTTTACCAATTATTTTGTATTATTTAACTCTTTTTGTTTTTGTTCATTTAGAAGCCAAAAAAGAAAATATTGGTTCAATAGATAAAGATAATGATGAAAATTGGAGTTTTTTGATAAAAAAAGGCTGGTATTATTTTTTCGCTTTATTTTTTATTATTTTAGTTATGATATTGGGATTTTCACCAAGCCTTGCAGCTTTTTTTGGTATTACTACATTAATTATCACCCATATCATTAAAAAGAGATCTCTTAATTTACTTTTTATTTATAATTCTTTGGTAACAGGCGGCAGATATTCTCTTAATATCGGCAGTCTTGTGCCATGTATCGGTATTATTCTTTCTCTGGTAGGATTAACAGGATTAGGGTTAAAAATATCCTGGTTTCTTTCTGGTTTAAGCCATGAAAATTCTTTTTTAGCTATTTTTTTGGTAGGTTTAATTTCAACAATTTTAGGAATGGGTTTACCCAGTAGCGCTGCTTATATTATTGTGGCTATCACTGCAGGACCAAGTCTTACAGGGCTTGGATTCCCACTAGTTGTTGCCCATATGATTATGATCTGGTTCAGTATTAACTCTGAGATAACTCCACCTGTAGGGCTGGCATCGATAGTAGGGGCAGGCATTGCCGGGGCAGACCCGGTTAAAACCATGCTTACTGCTTTTAAATTTTCAAAAGGACTTTATATATTACCTTTTTTATTTTATTATCGCCCGGAAATATTATTACAGGGAACCCCCTGGATGATTTTCGAAACAGCTATCATGATCTTAGGCGGCCTGGTGGCTTTTGCTATATTTTGGGAAAGATATATTTTTACTTATTTATCTTTTATAAATCGCATGTTAATTTTATTATCAGCTTTAAGTATGTTTTTCCCCCTTCGCTGGTTAAACTATGCAGGAATTGTTTTATTTATAGGTATATTTCTTCAGCAAAGAAAAATTAAAAAACAAACAGCTGATATTAATTCAGTGCAATATAATATTGCTAAGTAGATAAGTAGATTTAGGAAAGAGACAGAGGTAAAAAATGAGAATAAATACCATATGCAGATTATGTTCAGGATGCTGCCCTGTGGAAGTGGAAATACTAAACGGAAAAATAGTAACAGCAGAAAGAGTCAAAAGATACTCTGAAGCAATTCACCAGAATTGTCCAAAATTACAGGCAGTTCCAGAGATTATTTATTCTCCCAGGAGAATAGTGCATCCTTTGGTAAAAAACGAAGAAGGTGAATGGGGGGAAACATCCTGGGACAATGCATTAGATATGGTTTGCAGTAAAATGAATATTGTTAAAGATAAATATGGTGCTGAAGCATTCTGCTGGTTAAGAGGACAGGCGCCTGATTGGGGAGGCAATTGGCATTATGCCATGCGCTTGATGCATGCTTTTGGCTCTCCTAATGTAATTGGTAACGGTTCTGTTTGCCATGCCGGGAGAGAAGCTTTGCAAACTTTTACTTATGGAGAGATGACCAGTCCAGATTACAAGAATAGCAATTGTATTATTTGTTGGGGAAGAAATGATCAGGACACTAATCCCACAGCCTTTGAAGACTTATTATATGCAATAAATAAGGGAGCAAAGTTAGTAGTAATTGATCCTGTAAAAACCAGATTAGCCGAAATGGCTGATGTCTGGCTGCAGATAAAACCCGGAACTGATGGATTTTTAGCTATGACTTTTATTAATTATCTGATAAAACATAATTTGATTGATAGAAAATTTATTGAAGAATACACGATTGGTTTTGATTCTTTAAAAAAAAATATTGACAAATATCCCCCAGAGAAAATAGCAGCCATTGTGCAGTTACCTGAAGAAAAGATAGTAGAAGCTGCCCAATTATATGCTAATAATACCCCTGCTTGTATTGCTGAAGGGAATGGGCTTGATATGCATTGCAATATGGCCCAGGTTACCAGAGCAATTGCAATTTTAAGAGCTATTAGCGGTAATCTGGATAAAAAAGGGGGAGACTTAATTCCACAACCAATAAAGATAAAAAATTACCAATTAAGAGAATCTTTTTTCCAGCCCCCTCTTTCTATAAGTCAGAATTATCCTCTATTTAGCCAATATAGCACTAGAAGGGGTATCCATGTGCTGGGTACTTTGATAGATTCGATTATTGAAGAAAAGCCATATCCTATAAAAGGACTCCTTATACAAGGAGCAAACCCCTTGGTGACAATGGCTAATATTAAAAGAGTCAGACAGGCATTGCAAAAGCTTGAATTTGTTGTTGTTATTGATCCGATGATGACTCAAACAGCTAAATTAGCAAATATAATTTTACCGGCAAGTTTTTCTTTTGAGCAAACCATGCTTAGTAATAATGCAGTTTCAAATAATTGTGTCAGACTACAGAAAAAGGTAATTGAGCCAGTAGGTGAAAGTAAGCCTGATTGGGAGATTGTATTTTTAATGGCTAAAAGATTAGGTTTTAATAAAGAATTCCCTTGGGAAAATGTAGAAGAAGCTATTGATGATCAACTTTTGCCTGCAGGTTTGCAAACAAAAGATATAATTAAAAATCTAGCAGGAATCACCTCAGAAGATACCCGATATCAAAAATATATTATCGAAGGATTTAAAACACCTTCTGGTAAAGTTGAAATAGACTCTTCTTTGTTAAAAAAATACAATTACAGATCTGTGCCGGATTTCTGGGAAGATTTTCAATCTCAGAACCCTTCTTTCTATCAACAAAAAGAAGCCTATCCTTTGACAGGTTTAAGCGGACAAAGGCCAAATCATTTTGTTCATTCACAATTTCGACACATAGACTTTCTAAGAAAAAAAGAGGACGAGCCATCAGCCGATGTTAACCCGCTGGATGCACAGAAAAGAAATATTAATCAAAATGATTTGATCAACATACTTACACCTAATGGCCAAATTCAGATGAAAGCAAATATTACCGATATTATTGCCCCTGGAAAGATAAGAATAGCCTGGGGATGGGGTGAATGTGAAGAAAAGTATAACTTGAATTTATTAACAGATGATAATTTAAAAGACTCCATAACCAGCACAACTTCCAATAGATTATTTATGTGTAGTATTGAAAAAGTTGACAATTTGCTTTAAAAGACATTATAAGAATACTAATAATGTTTTTGTATGATTAACAGCATAATTACTTGCTTTATTTAAAAACAGTGTTACAATTATTAAAATAGTAACACTGTTTTTAAATTATTAAACACATGGAGGATTTCGTAATGTTCAGCAAAAAAATTTTAACAGTAATTTTTATAAGTTTTTTATTGGCTGTCTTGTCAATTATTGGGTCAGCCGAAGAGATAATAATAAATGATATATTGGGAAGAGAAGTGTCAATACCAAAGAAAGTCGAGAGAATTCTAGCAGTAGGCAGTTCTCTAAGAGAAATTGTTGCTTTCAATGTAGCAGAAAAAGTGGTTGGAATTGAATACAGGGAGAAATCAGAAACTGACGAGAAAGGAGTTCCACAAGGGTCAGATTTGCCATATATGCTTGCCTACCCGGAACTATATGATTTACCGGTGGTTAATATTGGAGTAGGAGGAAGCGGTTTTAATCATGAGATAATTATCCAATTAAAACCAGATGTAATTTTTATGGGAGCCAGTGACAGAAAACAGGTAGATGATTTAATGAATAAAACAAAAATCCCGGTAGTTGCAGTCTATACAAACCCAGTGGGAACTCCTGGACAGGATAAGTTATTTTTTGATTCTTTAGAAATTATTGGAGAAGTTCTAAATAAACAAGAAAAAGCCGCAGAGCTTATTAATATTATAAAAGATTATGCGTTTGATTTAGAAGAGAGAACCAAGGGTATTTCCGAAGTAAATAAAGTAAATGCTTATATTGGAGGCAGAGCCTTCTTTGGATCTCATGGTATTACCGGTACAGATCCACAATGGCCACCTTTTAATCTGATTAATGTCAAAAATGTTGCCTTTGAATTATCTGATTTGAGTTCAGGCATAAATGTAGACAAGGAGGCTTTGGTTGGATGGAATCCAGATATAATATTTATATCTCCTGTTTCTCTTTCTACTTTGGAAAGCGATTTAAAAACCAGCCCGTTTAGCGAATTAAAAGCAGTAAAGGAAAAAGAAGTTTATTATGTACTTCCTTATTGCTGGTATTCCTATAACAAGGAAAACTTGATTGCAAATGCTTATTATGTCGGTAAAACAGTTTACCCTGAATTGTTCCAGGATGTTGACATTGATGAGAAGAGCATTGAAATTTATAATTCTTTTTATAATGGAAAAGGTGAAAATGCTTATATTCAACTGAAGGATAGATTTGGTGCTTTTAAAAAATATGAATAAATTAGTGAAAGGTTTATATAATTATTTATATTGAGTGAAAAAAAAGATATCAGTAAAAAGTATGAAGAATTAAATAAAAGAAAAAAAAATATTGGAATTTCTTTTTCCGTTTTATTACTTATTTTAAGCCTCTATGCTCTATCTATTGGAGGTTATCAGATATCAATTTCCCAGATCTTGAAAGTGTTAATTGGGCAAGGAGATACCTCAGCAAGTTTAATTATCTGGAATATCAGACTGCCAAGGATTATTGCGGCAATTATTGCCGGCATATCGCTTGCGACCTCCGGTGCTGTAATGCAATGCACGCTGAGAAATCCGCTTGCCTCTCCTTATACAATTGGGATTTCTCATGGGGCTATGTTTGGAGCAGCTTTTGCGATAATAGTTTTTGGCATTGGAGGATCCGAGCCTACCGGGAAGATATTTATCAATAGTCCGTATGCTGTTACTATTTTTGCTTTTTTAGGGGCATTCTTATCAGTATTAATAATCTTGTTAATGGCGAAATTAAGAAATTTTCCTCCTGAAGCAATGGTATTAGCAGGTATTGCTATGGGTTCTTTGTTTTCAGCTGGAACGATGGTAATTCAGTATTTTGCCAATGATTTGCAATTGGCATCAATGGTTTACTGGACTTTTGGAGATCTTGGAAGACCTCTTTGGGTTGAGGTTGGAATAATGTTTGTTACCATGGTTTTTTCCTTAATTTACTTTATCTATAAAAGGTGGGACTTTAATGCTCTGGAAAGTGGTGAAGAAAGTGCTAAATCACTTGGTGTCAATACGGAAAAAACCCGACTGATAGGAATGCTTATAGCAGCCTTGCTGGTTTCAGTAAATGTAGCATTTCTGGGCATTATAGGATTTGTAGGATTAATTTGTCCTCATCTGGTAAGGATTTTAATTGGTGGAGACTACAGATATCTTATTCCAATATCGGCTTTGTTTGGAGCAATATTATTATTAATATCTGATACTATTGCCAGAACTGTAATTTCTCCAGTAATATTGCCTGTAGGGATACTTACTTCTTTTATGGGAGCACCTCTGTTTTTGTATTTGCTGGTAAAAATGTATAAATAAGTGAAATTCAACAAAAAATACCAGAGATTTATGGTTTATAATGTTTTTTTCAAAGTGGTATAATTAATTAAAAATGAGAATTGTCTTTTTAAAAGGAGAAATTTTAAGATGATACTTTCAGTTGATGATATTGAATTCTCATATCAGAGTAAAAATATTCTAAAAAATGTGAAATTTAAGGTAAATAAAGGAGAGGTAGTTTCTGTTTTAGGTGTTAATGGGGCAGGCAAGTCAACACTTTTAAAATGCATCAATAGAATGCTAAAACCCAAAAAAGGTTCTATATTAATTGATAATTTTAAGTTAAGCACACTAAACCAAAAGGAAATTGCCAAAAAAATGGCCTATGTTTCCCAACATACAAGTGGTAATTATATCAATGTCTTTGATTCTGTATTGCTGGGCAGAAAACCACATATTAAATGGGAAGTTACTAAGGAAGATCTTGAAATTACCAGTCGGATATTAAAAATAATGGAACTGGAAGAACTTGCATTAAAAAATACCAACGAGTTGAGTGGTGGAGAGCTGCAAAAAGTAATAATTGCCAGGGCACTTGTGCAGGAACCTCAGGTGCTTTTATTAGATGAACCTACCAATAATCTTGATCTTAAAAATCAAATGGTAGTAATGGAAATTATCAGGAATGTTTCTAAATCTCAAAATATTGCCTCCATTGTAGTAATGCATGACTTAAATCTAACCTTAAGATTTTCTGATAAATTTATTATGTTAAAAGATGGGGAAATATTTTCAGAAGGGGAAAGCGATATAATAAACTCTGCAAACATATTAGAAGTTTATGATGTGACTGCGTATGTTGATAACTATAATGGCATTCCAATTGTGGTAATAGCTTAGTACAGAATAAAAAATTTTTAAAAAATGGTTTCCATCCTTTCTTTTTCTTTACTTGTATAATCAAATAAAATTATTTCAAAAATATTTGCCAGGAATGAAAGGAGTTAGTAATGGAAAACAATAATAATTGGACCGAAGAAATAATTGATATAATAAGAGAAATTTTAATTGAAAGAGATTTAAAGGAAGAATGCTAACTCCTGTTAAAAACTTATTTTTGTTTAACAATAACCTCTAAAGTAATAAAAGACTACAGTAAAAAAGCGTGTATATAAAAATATTGAAAATATACCCGCATATTTTTTTGAAAATAACCAATAAAATCATTATAATAATATTATTATTTTTATCTGCTTTTAGTAGCAGATACTAAGGAGGAGAATACATTTGAATATTGCATTAGATATTATGGGCGGAGATTTCAGCCCTGAAGAAACTTTAAAGGGGGCTGCCTCTTTTTTACAAAAGCATGAGTGTGAGGTTACTCTTTTAGGGGATAAAGACATAATTGAAGATGGAATTAAAAAATATTCCATTGATATTAATAAAATTAAGGTGGTTGATTGTAAGGATAGGGTGGAAAATGATGATTTGCCTGTTGAGGTACTTAAAAGAAAACCTAATTCACCTGTAGTAATAGGAATGGATCTGGTTAAAGAAGGAAAAGCAGATGCCTTTATCTCTGCTGGAAACAGTGGTGCGGTTATGGCTGCTGCCCTCTTTAAGCTGGGATGTATCGGTAAAATCAAAAGACCGGCAATAGCTGCTGTAATTCCAACAATGCAAGGAAGAAAAATTATTCTGGATATGGGTGCTAATGTTGATTGCAAGCCAATTCATTTGCTGCATTTTGCTCTAATGGGAGCTGCCTATGCAAAAGCAGAGTTGAAAGTTGATAATCCCAGTATCGGCCTATTGAATATTGGTGAAGAAAAAGGCAAAGGGAATAAGATGAGCAGGGAGACTTATGATCTTTTAGCTAAACGGGATGACCTTAACTTTATTGGCAATATTGAGGGAAGAGGAGTATTTTTAGGATTAGCTGATGTAACTGTGTGTGATGGATTTACTGGCAATATATTTTTAAAAACAGTGGAAGGTTTAGCCAAGATGTTCATGGCAGATTTTAGCAGTAATATTTTAGAGAAATTACCTGACAATGAAACAACTCAATTGTTAAAAGAGAAATTGATTGAATATGCAGTCAAGAGAGACTACAAAACATATGGAGGTGCTCCTTTATTGGGGGTTAATGGTTTATGTTTTATATGCCATGGAAGATCAAAATCAATTGCTATCAAGAATGCTCTGGCGAATGCCTGTATGTTTATTGAAAATAGAGGTTTAGAGTATATTAAAAATATTAACTTTTAAATTAGAATAATCTTCCCAGGATAAAACCGAACAAGATGCCGATTATGAAAATAGTAGTCAAAATTCGAGCATCTTTTACCATTGCTATTCCTTTAAATCGGATAACAACCAGGGAAACGAAGTAAGCTAGCACATTTAAAGTAACAAAGATTGGCCAGGTAATAACCCTTGCCACTACCGGTCCAACATAGGGTATTGCCTGGATCAATGTTAAGGCATAGGTAAAAGCTTGACTAAACATTTCTATTGATATTCCAACTAAAGCAAGAATGGCTGTGATTAATATTTTATCAATATCAATATAGAAAAAAAGATAATAAATTAATAAAGAAAAAGCTAAAAAAAGAATAAAATTTTTTGTAGAAATTGCCTTTATTTTGGGGATTCTAGGCTTAAAAGGTTGTCTGAATTTAAATTCTTTTTCTTTATTGTTTTGATTTATTTTTTCTTTACTCATTGTTGTGGTCCGGATAAATTTAATTATTATTTTGTCCTATATTATCACTATTTTTCTTTATTTGTGCTTATATCCTATAAAAAGTATCCTCGTTTTGTCAAATTTAACATTAAAGCTGTAAAATATTTATGCCTGATTTTTGATATAAAGTGTAAGTGTAATAGATAAATTAATCTAATGAGTTATAATATAAAGAAATATTATTGCTTGTAATCCAATTAGATTATTTTAAAATTAATAATATATTCTATATATTAATCAAAACAAAGAGGAATAAATGAATTTTTTATCTACCAGATTTTTAGCAACAGGACTGGCAATGGATGCTTTTGCAGTTTCAATAACTGGTGGTATTCTATTGACAACAACCAATTTCTATTATGCCTTCAGAATATCTGTCTTTTTTGCAGTTTTTCAAATGATTATGCCTTATCTGGGATGGTATTTAGGAAGAAATCTAAGTAAATATATATCTATTTATGGTAAATGGATAGCATTTTTACTCCTTTTTGTTATAGGGAGCAAAATGATGTATGATTCTTTTCATGATAACAGTAATAAAAATACACTATTAAACTTTAATAGTGTAGCAGTTTTATTATTACTTTCTATTGCAACAAGCATTGATGCATTTATTGCTGGAATCGGACTTTCTTTTTTAGACTGTAACATGAGATTAATTATTTTGAATATTGGGGTAATAACTTTTTTATTTTCTTTTGCCGGAGTGTTGATTGGAAAGTCAGTGGGCTATTTAGTAAAAAAATATGCTGAAAAAATAGGTGGACTAATTTTGATCTTGATCGGAATACAGATATTAATAAAATAAGAAGCCAATATTTCAATGATGGATTAACATTTCTATTATTTATTCAATAATTAAAAACATATGACAAACTATATTCATTAAATACAAGCAGGAGAGATAATGATTAATAATTATAAGTATAAAATAATAATCTTTAGTATTTGTTTTTTTATTATATCAATAATATTAAATGGGTGTTCTGCTTTTATTAAGCCTAGCAATGGTTCTTTGTATATTAACAGCACACCTGCTGGAGCAAGAATATATCTCAATAATGAATTTTCAGGAGAAGTTACCCCGAGCTTTATTCCAGATCTTGTTCCTGGAAATTATAATCTTCGCTTAACCTTAGAAGACAGTTCTCTTGTTTATGAGGATTCCATTGTAGTAGTTAGCAATGAAACAGTTTCAATCCATATAGAATTTTCTATTCCAGCCAAATACAGAGCTTTATGTATCGGGGTAGATGATTACAAGGATCCAGGGATATCAGATTTGAGGGCTCCTTCATATGATATAGCACGAATGGTGCAGGTACTAGAAAATAGTAATTTTGGTGAACAGGATAATGACTTTACAAATATCAATACGCTTATTGGTAAACAAGCCACAAAAGAAAATATTTTCAATGCTATTAATCTATCTTTTGCAGGTGCAAATGAAGACGATGTTTCTTATTTTTATTTTTCAGGACATGGGTATAGTGACGGTCAAACCAGCACATTACTTCCTCACGATGCTTTAGCGAAAAATGCTTCAATGGATATTTCAGCTGAGCAATTAGCATCTGCTTTAAGCAATATTGCCGGAACCAAAGTTGTTTTGCTTGATTCATGTTTTTCAGGTGGTTTTATTGGTAAAGATATTTTTTCTGAAAGATTTTTTATTAAAAGCATGAAAGAAGAGGAATATATAAATAATATACTAAATGTTTTTATTTTACAAGACCAGGCTATTACCAGAAAAAACCTGGCTACAGGTTCATTTCAGGTTCTTGTTTCTGCTACCGGCGATCAGGAATGTTGGGAAACTCTCTATCATCCAGTTGATGGAAATCCTTATGGTTATTTTTCTGCTGCATTAAGTCAGGGTTGCGGTTATGATGATTTTATTTTTCCATTTCCCGCAGATATCGATAAAGATAGAAGAATAACAATCGAAGAAACCTATCAATATATTAAAAATACTCTTAAATACTTAAGCCAAGATGTACAGGTTTATCCTGAGAATTCAAAATATTCTTTTATAGAATACTAAGTAATACCTGATTAAATTTATCCTAAAAAATAAGATAATTACTGTTTGTACTAAGTATTAAAAGCAGGGACTGATTTGACAAATTTGAGTATTTATATATAATAAAAATATAAAAAAAATTAATCATTGCTTGAAAAGCTAATAGATATAACATAATATGTAATTATTTTTCCTGGTAAAAAAAACAAATCTAATACTTCAAAATATCCAGTAAGTAGAAATAGTTAGTACTAGTTATAACTACAATTATTTATAACACGAAAGAATTATAGTAGAATGAATCACATAAATATAGTATATAGTAATGATTGAATATTTTTTATTTTAATATGTGAAATACCATAAGTTTTTAAAGGAAGGAAGGTTTGAAGAAATTGAAAAATCGTAAAATTAATAAAAATTTAAATCTATTATTTCAATTGTTGTTTATATTTCTTTTTATGCTCACATCATCATTAACTGTTTTATCACAGAAAGAAGCAATAATATTTGGTGATGCCGGATGGGATAGTATCCGTTTTCATAGCTATGTTGCAGGAATTATTATAGAAGAAGGTTATGGGTATCCTACTGAAATGATTGCAGGTTCATCACCTGTTATTCTAACCGGAATGCGTCGTGGAGATGTTGATGTTCAGATGGAAGTCTGGACTGTCAACTTAGCTGAAATTTACAATGAAGCCCTTGCATCTGGTGATGTAATCGAATTAGGAATAAATTTCGATGACAGTGATCAGGATGCAGGACTTTTTGTCCCAACTTTTTTGATTGAAGGGGATCCGGAAAGAGGAATCGAACCAATGGCACCAAATTTAAAAACAGTGAAAGATTTGGCAGAATATTGGGAATTATTTAAAGATCCAGAAGATCCTTCTAAGGGCAGAATATACGGATCTCCACCTGGTTGGAATGCTGATGAAATATTCAGAGTAAAAATTGGCACTTATGGATTATATGAATACTATAATTATTTCAGTCCAGGTTCAGATACTGCTTTGGCAACTGCAATTGTGTCCGCTTACGAAAGAGGAGAGCCTATAGTGGCTTATTACTGGGAACCAACCTGGGTAATGGGAATGTTGGATTTAACCTTATTGCAAGAAGATCCTTATAACGAAGAATTGTGGAATGATGGTTATGCTTGTGCTTTTGAAACAATGGACGTAACTGTTGCAGCAAACGCCGATTTGCCCAAAAAAGCACCAGAGGTTACTGATTTCCTAAGAAAATATAGAACCAGTGGAAAGATAACCAGTGAAGCTTTAGCTTATATGAGAGAAAATGAAACTGATGAAAAAGAAGCAGCTATCTGGTTTTTAAATAATAGGGAAGATGTTTGGTTGAATTGGGTACCAGCAGATATTGCTCAAAAAGTTAGAGATTCTCTATAAAAAATTTTACTAAATCTAATAAAAAAAGAAAAGGAGATAATTGTTTTGAAAAAAAATTATTTAAAAAAAATTATAGCCACTTTGGTTGTAATAGGCTTCATGTTAAGTATAGGAATAAATATTTCAGCAAATGAGACAGTAATTTTTGGTGATGCTGGTTGGGAAAGCATTCGATTTCACAGCCATATTGCCGGTATAATTATGGAAAATGGTTTTGGTTATTCTTATGAAATGATTGCCGGTTCATCACCTGTTATCCTAACAGGAATGCGCAGAGGAGATATTGATGTACAAATGGAAATGTGGACAAGTAATATTGCTGAAATTTATCAAGAAGCCCTTGATTCTGGAGATATTGTCGAATTAGGTGTTAATTTTGATGGTAATACCCAGGGATTATATGTTCCAACTTTTCTTATAGAAGGAGATTCTGCAAGAGACATTGAACCTATGGCTCCTGAATTGAAAACTGTAAAAGATCTAGCTAATTATTGGCAGGTTTTTGAAGATGAAGAAGACAGATCTAAAGGTAGAATATACGGTTCACCTCCGGGATGGGCAGTGGATGAAATTATGAGAACAAAAGTTGAAACCTATGGTTTAGATGAATATTATAATTATTTCAGTCCAGGTTCAGATACTGCTTTGGCTGCAGCAATTGTATCTGCTTACGAAAGAGGAGAGCCTATAGTGGCTTATTACTGGGAACCAACCTGGATTATGGGAATGATGGATATGACTTTGTTAGAGGACGAACCTTATAGTGAAGAATTATGGAATAATGGTTATGCCTGTGAATTTGAATCTATGGAGATTGCCATTGCTGCGAATGCTGATTTTGCAGATGGATTTCCTGAATTAGCTGAATTTTTAAGTAAATATCGTACCAGTGAACAACTAACAAATGAGGCTTTGGCTTATATGATGGAAAATGAAACTGATGAAAAAGATGCAGCTATCTGGTTTTTAAAGAACAGAGAAGATGTATGGGGAAAATGGGTCTCAGAAGATATAGCCCAAAAAGTTAGAGCTTCATTGTAAAAGATAGATAATATAATTTACATAATTAAATTAGAAAGTCTAATTAATAAATTCTAGAAAGGATGATGCCTGTCCTGTCAGAAATTGATAGGACAGGTTAATTAACTTATATGATAAATATGTTTATTAATTTTCCCGAAGCCTGGCATCTTAATTTAGGGAAACATGTAGGGAATTTTGTAAGATGGCTGGTGCAGAACTATTCTTTTTTCTTTGATGCAATCAAAGATGGAATCCTGTGGTTTTTACTACAAACCAGAGATTTATTTTTGTTGATACCCTGGCCTGTAATTCTAATTGCAGTTTTTATTTTGGGATGGAAAGTTCTAAACTGGAAGTCAGGTGTTACTTTTACAACTCTAATATTTTTAATAGGGATAATGGGTCTTTGGGATGAAATGATGTTAACCTTATCAGTTGTTTTGGTTGCTGTAATTATTGCTTGTATGATTGGTGTTCCTTTAGGAATACTGGTGGCTTATAGCCAACGACTGGAGGCAATTGTTAAACCAATTTTGGACGCCATGCAGACCATGCCCAGCTTTGTTTATCTGATTCCTGCTATTATGCTGTTTGGTTTAGGTAGTGTACCAGCTGTTTTTGCTACTGTAATATATTCTACTCCTCCAGCAATTCGTTTGACAACTTTAGCAATAAAAGGTGTTTCCAGAGAAATGGTAGAAGCAGGACATGCTTTTGGCTCGAATCCCTGGCAGATACTAACAAAAATAGAACTACCCCAGGCTTTTCCAACCATTATGATGGGAATTAATCAAACAACCATGATGGCAATGGCAATGGTAGTAATTTCTTCTATGATAGGTGCCAGAGGATTAGGATTAAATGTATTGCAAGCTATTAACCGAATTGACATTGGTATGGGATTTGAGGCTGGAATTAGTATTGTTTTCCTTGCTATAACAATTGACAGAATAACCCAGGGTATTGCTAACAAATATAAATTTCCAAAATAATTTCTAATAGTTAGTAATAGTATTAATTAAATAATTAATTATTTAACTAGTTCCCAGTTAGATTAAAGGAGTAACAAATGACTACAAAGATTAAAGTTGAAGGTTTAACCAAAGTATTTGGTAAAAAACCTAAAGAAATATTAAAAAGATTACAAAAAAAACAATCTAAAGATCATATCTTTAAAAAAACAGGTCATACTGTTGGAGTTAAAAATGCTACCTTTTCAGTTAATGAGGGAGAAATATTTGTTATTATGGGTCTATCTGGCAGTGGCAAGTCCACATTAATAAGATGTCTTAATATGCTAAATGAGCCTACTGCAGGATCTATCTATGTTGATAATGAAAATATTGTAAAATATGATAAAAGTCAATTAAGAGGTTTCAGGCAGAAAAAGGCCACCATGGTATTTCAAAATTTTGGATTGTTTAATCATCGAACAGTATTAGGTAACGTGGAATACGGTCTGGAAGTTAGGGGAATGAATTCAGAGGAAAGAAAAAAAATTGCTCTGGAGACAATAGAATCAGTAGGACTTTCCGGATGGGAAGATAAATATATTACCGAGTTAAGTGGAGGAATGCAGCAGAGAGTAGGACTGGCAAGGGCGCTGGCTAATAATCCGGATATTTTATTGATGGATGAACCATTTAGTGCGCTTGATCCCTTAATTAGAAGAGAAATGCAGCTTGAATTATTGGATATACAATCTAAACTAAAAAAAACTATAGTTTTTATTACTCATGATGTAAATGAGGCGTTCAAATTAGGAGATAGGGTAGCTGTTATGAAAGATGCTGAGATTGTCCAGATAGGAACACCTGAAGATATTTTAAATAATCCTTCTAACGCCTATATTGAAGACTTTGTCAGAGATATTGATCGATCAAAGATTCTACAAGCCAGACATGTCATGTTTAAACCAGGAGCTTTAGTTAATATATCTCATGGTTTGAAGGTTGCTATAAAAGAGATGGAATCAAATGGTATTTCCAGTGTTTTTGTGGTTGGCAAAAACCGCATATTAGAAGGTATTGTTACCATAGACGATGCTGTTGAAGCCATAAAAAGTAAGAAACAGCTAAAAGAGATTTTAAAGAAAGATTATTTTACTACTGATGAGGATGCTTATGTGCAAGATCTCATACCAAAAGCGATCGAAAGTAAGTATCCGATTGCAGTAGTGGATAATAATAATAAATTATTAGGGATTATAGTAAGAGTTTCTGTGTTATCGGGATTAACAAATAGTAATAATGATTAATTTAAATTAATCATTATTACTATTTTATTTCTTATGTAATAAATATTGTCCGATAGAAACAATGAAAAGTATTATTCCTAGTAAAATCCAACTTAAATCATAACTCCCACGCATATCAGCGATTAGGCCGAATATCGGAGGTGCTACCATTAAACCGGTCCTAAAGAGAACAGAAGAAAATCCAACTGCAATACCAATATGCTCATCTTCCACTGTTTCAGAAACTGATGCAAAATATAGTCCTTGCCATCCTCTTCCTGAATAGCCAGCCAAAAATGCCAGTATGAAAAGTATCAAGACAGGAGAAGGAATGTTTTTTAAGAATAATCCTAATAGCAATGAAACTAAAGTAAATAAGGTTCCAATATATAAGAAGGTTTTTCTTTTATTATAATTTAATAATTTATCACAGGTTAATCCCCATCCTAAACGCCCCAGAATACTTCCCAACTGCACCATAGCAAACCCTACACCTGCAATGCTTGCGCTTAATCCATAATCAAGATACAAGAAAATAGTGAAATGGGTTCCTATTGAACCACTGGTGGCACCTAAAAAAAATCCCAGGATGGAAATGCTGATTAATTCCTTGTTTTTAAGTAGTAGACCATAACTTTTCCAGAAAGGAAGATTGTTTTCATTTTCTCTTTTATCAGAAGAAAGATCAACAGATGTCTTATCTTTATAAAAAGAAAAAATAATAAAGACACACAAAAATGCTATTATGCCAGGTACAATAATTGTCTTTCGCCATCCTATTACCCCACCTAGTGAAGATAACAGCAAAGCCCCGATCATTCCACCAACAGGGAATCCTGTGCTTTGAATTCCAAATGCAGTTCCTCTCCATTTTTGGGGGAAATATTCTATGATTCCTTTGGTGGATGCTGGAAGGTTAATACTGACTGCAGTTCCGGTTAAACCTCCAAGCAGTAACAATATTATAAAATTTGGGGCAATAGAGTGAAGCATACACAGTATTCCCATTGAAATAACCCCATACAGCAATCCCCATTTTGAACCCTTTAAATCAACCAAACTTCCGGTGAATAGTGCTGCAAAGGCGTTACCGAAGAAGAATATTGATGAATGTAAACCCAGCTGTGCCCTTGTTAAGGAAAAGTCTTCCTGTAAAAGAGGAAAAAGAGTAGAAAATCCATCTCGGTAGATACCCGTAGCTACACCAACAAAAGAAATTAAAAGCAGCATAAACCAATTAAATTTTTCTTTCTCTTCTCTATTATTTAAATTAATATCCATAACTAATAAAAATCCAATGCAAAATATAATTTTCAAGGGCCGTAGTTTAATTAAAAACGATATTAATTAAAAGCGGTCTCAGAAGACATATGAATAAAATTACTATTAAAAATTGTCCAAAATATTTTTTTGTCTAACAAAAAAACTTCCTGATATGAATTAATAGTCATAAAAGGAAAAATAAAAAAAACAATAAATAAAAAATTATTAGTTTTTAATTTTCATGAAAAACCATAAAAATATTTTAGACTATAGTAATATACTATAGCATATTATTTTAATAATTAAAGTCTGATTTTACAATATTTATGAAACTTTTTCATTCAGAAAAATATTTTTCCATTAATTTTATTTAAAAAACCAAAATATTTCCTGATTTTCTATATTTAATATTTCTTTGTAGTTTGTATTAAATTTATAATAAAAACAATTATATATTCTTTTCTTTGTCTTT
Source organism: Atribacterota bacterium (assembly GCA_040767965.1). Taxonomy (GTDB): domain Bacteria; phylum Atribacterota; class Phoenicimicrobiia; order Phoenicimicrobiales; family Stramentimicrobiaceae; genus JAXGNR01. The sequence continues at coordinate 9,347 of JAXGNR010000014.1, read as the reverse complement.
TTGTCTTTGAGATTAATTTATAACTTGATATAATTAAAAAAACAATTTTAATTCTATCAAAAAAGGAAGAATTAAATGAAAGAAAATATCCTGGTTTTAGGAAGTATAAATATTGACTATGTTACCTTTGCCAAACGTTTTCCCAGACCAGGCGAAACTATTACCGGCACTGATTTTTCAATTTTTCAGGGAGGCAAGGGAGCAAATCAGGCAATAGCAATTTCTAAGCTAGGATGTCCCACCTGGATGCTTGGCAAGGTTGGTGATGATCAGTTAAAACAATTTGCTTTGGATACTCTCCAATATTATAACGTAAACACAAATTTTGTAGACATAAGTCAGAATGTTTCTACTGGATCTGCTTCTATCTGGGTAAACAAAAATGGGGAAAACTCAATTATTATTTACCCGGGCGCTAATGCTAAAGTTGGTATAAAATTTATAAATAAAAATAAAAAAGCATTTCTTCTAGCACAGTGGCTTTTATCCCAATTTGAAATACCATTATCCTCAGTAATGCATGGACTAAAAATTGCCCGGGAAAACAATATATTTACAGTTGTTGATCCGGCTCCAGCACAAAAGATAAGCAATTGCGAGTTTTGGAATCTGGTTGATTTTTTATTGCCTAATGAGATAGAAATACAGGATATTACCGGGAAAAAAGATTTATTGGAATCAATTATTGCTTTAAAGAATAAAGGTGTAAAGGAAGTTGTAGTGAAAATGGGAGCAAAAGGTGCTTGTTACGAAAAAAATAATCAGTTGATTATTATACCAGGCTATCCTGTAGCACGTGTCATTGATACTACAGGAGCTGGTGATTGTTTTAATGCTGGTTTTGTAAAAGGAATGATTGAATTTCATGATATTGAAAAAGCTATAAAATTAGCCAATTATGCCTCTTCATATTCTATTCAGAAAAAAGGCGCAGCCATATCATTTCCCACTGAAAAAGAAATATTAAGGAATGGACATTAAAAAATATAAAGAAATAATAAGGTAATAAATTTGAGAATAGAATGCTATGTTTTAATCACAGGAGGACTGGGTACATTTGTTAAGAAGACTCAGAGTAATTTCCCTGAACGATTTTTTGTATCCTTTTAATTCAAAGAAAGACAGATATACATAGGAAAAAGTTTTATTTATATAAGAGATTTCAAAGTTTTTTAAATTAGTCTCTTTTGCAGGATGATGAGATAAATATTAATTTGTTAAAAAATTAATCAAAAAGAATGAAAAATGAAAACATACAATAATTTCATTAAAATAATTTTCCTGTGTTTATTTATGGTTATTGGGGTTTTATTTCTATTATATCTTTATCCATTTAATTCAGATGCCAAGTCAAGCTCCATTGAAAAGCTTTTATTTGATAATAGTGATTTTGTAAAAGTTGATGAAATAGATATGCATTTTAGAATTTGGAATCCAATCGAAGGCAATTTGAAAGGAGCAATACTATTGTTGCATGGAATGGCTGGATCAACTTACAGCTGGCGCTTTACTGCTCCATATCTTGCAGAAAACGGATATCTGGTTTTGGTACCTGATTTACCAGGATTTGGGTTAAGCCAAAGAAAACCATCTATTTTACATAGCCATGAAAACAGAGCAGAAATTTTATGGAAACTAATTGATGAGTTAGATTTATCTAAAAAATGGGTTTTGATAGGACATTCCATGGGAGGGGGGATAGTATCTGCCATGTCTTTACAAAGATCTGACGATACCAGAGCTTTGGTGCTGGTGGATGGAACAGTATCTTCAAATAAAAAAGGATTTTTCTCACTTTTATCTCGCTGCAAATTAATCAGAAATATAACTAGTTCTATTGTTGATAAATTGTTTGTTACCAGGAAAAAAATAAAGTCCTTTTTAAACTCTGCTTATGGGAGACTACCTACCAAAGAAGAAATAGAGGCATATTATCAACCATTAAAAATTAAAAACACTAAACTAACTTATTCATCTTTGCTTAGAAAATATAAATCTGATTCCCGTTTGGAGGAAAGAATTGGCGATATTTCAATTCCTGTTTTAGGCATATGGGGGCAGAATGACAAATGGGTTCCATTAAAGTCCGGAGAAAAAATAATACAGAAAATATCCAATGCTCAATTATCAGTTATCGAAGGCGCAAGTCATTGTCCGATGGAAACACATCCTGTTTTATTTAACCAAAAACTGATTGATTTTTTAGAAATAATTAATCTATAAAACAAATCTGGTGGCTATAAAGTAAGAGATTGTTGTTACTAAAATAGACAAAGTCATTCCCCAGATAATATCAACGATGGTAACAATCAAAGGCCAATCTTTTAGTGTTGCCAAATTAGTTAAATCATAGGTTGCATAAGTAAGTAGGCCATAAAAGGCCGCTATGCTGATTCCATATATTATATTCTGTTTTTCAATTGCAGGAGTAAGAACAAAAAATACTAGTCCGGCTATAAAAATCAGATAAAATATTATAGCAGCAAGCCAATTTATATTGCTTTTCATCAAAAAACCAAGTTGATTGCGATAAAAATTTTTTGCTATTAATCCCAACCAAATCATATCAATTATAAAAAAAACTGGTAAAGCTATTAAATACAGTTTATTAAACATTTGTATTTATTCTCCTATCTAAAATAAAAAATATGAAAATAATATTATAGAATATTTTCAAAATAACATATTGCATTCTTTTTAACAATAAAAAAATTACAGCAGGTTGTCTTTATGATTTTCCAAAAAATAATTTCAATCATTTATTCCAAAAAATAAATTTTATTATTTTATAAATTGACAGGATAGTATCTAGCTGCTTAGAATGAGATTTGAAGTTCAAAAACCAGGGAGATGAAATATGAATAAAAAAAAACTTAATCCAATCCTTGACCCAAGAGGCTGTCAAAAGCACTCAATCTTAAATTTGGCCGAGAGAGTTACTTTGGAAGATTTAAAAAAAGGGAAAATCCTGTTTTTTAATAATACAAAACTGTTTTTTTGCAATTATATCCATATATTTTCCAGGATAAAAGAACGCTTTCAGCAAATGGGTATTAATAACTTTATAGATTATACGGAAACTGTCAGAGGGAAAGATGCATACAAATTAGCAGAACTAGCAGAAGTGTTGACTAAGGAAAATCCGGTTGCGGCAATTGTTGCTTTTGGTGATATGGGTGTTTCTGCTGCCTCAGCAATTCTAACCATCGCTTTGGAGAAATCAGGCATACCTACTGTATATATAACAGCACCGCCAGGAACGGCCATTGCTGAAGGAGTAGCTCATTATCGTGCAGGTAATCTTTGTATTTGCTCATTTGATGTTCACCAAATCAGCACAGAAGAAGAAGTAAAACAACAAACCGATCTGAATCTTGACAGGATCATTGATTTCTTTACTTCAGATAAAAATAGAATTTTGGAAATATCCCATATTAATTTCCCCATAGATAAAACTCCTTCTACAGGCGAGCACCTTCCGATAATTGAAAATATTGATATTGATAAAGAAAAATTATTAGAGCCAGGGTGCTATCTGGAAGAAATAAATGAATATTTTAACAGAGAGCATATCAGTGATGGCTTGCCCATTATTCCACCCACGGAAAAACGTTTTAAGAATATGATGAGTTTTTGTCCTTTCGATGAAGATCTTGTGCTCTGTAAGCAAATTGGTCCTGCCGGTAATGATATTAAAGTGAAAGACGTTGCCATTGCTGCAATAATGGCAGGGTGTAATCCTCTGGCAATGCCTATTTTGGTAACGGTTTTTAAAGCATTAAGTAATTCAAAATATAATTTTTTACAATCTGTTACTACCTCACATCCTGGTGGCAACTTAGTTTTAGTAAGTGGACCAATAGCTCAAGAGATTGGAATTTCAGGCAAACAAGGATGCATGGGACCGGGATGGCCTATGAATGCCACTATTGGAAGAGCAGTAAATTTAGTTATCTTGAATATAACCCGTTCTGTTCCGGGAATATGTGATCTGGATTGTATGGCCTCTCAGGCAGAATTTACTTATTGTTTTGCTGAAGAATCAGAGCTTGCACAATGGAAAATGATTAATGAGGAGCATTATGATAAAAAAACTACAACAGTGTATGTGTTAAAAGCAGAGGCAATGCACGATGTGATTGATTTACTCAGCATAAATGGCTATGATTTGCTTGATACACTTACAGCTTGCTGCACTACTTTAGGATCAAATAATGCATATATACCAGGACCATTGGTATTATGTTTAACTCCTGACCATGGCATGCTATTAAAAAAATCTGGTTTCACTAAAGAAATGATACGGGAACATATTCATAAGTACGCTTTTCATCAGGTTCCTATGTTAAGAGATAGGGGGATAATACCAGTTAGACCTGATTATTTCAAAAATAAACATCCGATGCCAGTAACCCGAAGCCCAAAAGATATCGAGATAGTAGTGGTCGGAGGGAGAGGGGGGCATTCAGGAGTGATTCTACCCTGGGCTTTGCATAGTGAAGGTATAATAGAACCGGTTGTTTTGCCTAATGGACAGAAGGCAACAAGCATTAATGAATTTAAAATAAAATAGTATTAATTTTAGGATAAATAATTATTAATTTACCTATTAAAAACACAGTTAAATTATTATGTAAAATGATATTAAAAGGAGTACAAAAAATAGTTGTTATGTTGAAGAAGGATGATTGCATTATTTTTTCGAAGCACAAGATATATTATGGATGGATTATAGTATTAATTTCTTTTGCCTGTATGATGTTCAGTTATGGTGCACGCTATATTTTTAGTGTTTTCTTTAAACCTATGGCTGAAGATTTTGGATGGTCCAGAACCATGACTTCAGGGGTATTTTCTTTATATATGATTACTTATGCATTTGGTTCGGTTATAACCGGCAGAATAGTTGATAAATATGGACCTAAATTATTAATAATAGGAGGATCTATTTTGCTGGGAGGAGGTATTTATGCCTGTTCTTTTGTTTCTGAAATATACCAGTTATACATTTTTTATGGATTATTAGTAGGCATAGGAAGTGCCGCCACGGGGTGGGTAATTGCCACTACAACTATTGCCCGCTGGTTTACTGATAAAAGAGGGTTGGCAACTGGCCTAACCAGTACTGGAAGCGGGTTAGGAAATGCAATATTTATTCCTTTAGCTACTATTATAGTTGCTTCCTACGGCTGGAGATTTAGTTACCAACTTTTTGGAATTCTAATTATTCTAATATTACTACCGGCAGGATTTTTTGCCTTCAAAGCACCTCACTTGAACATTGAAAACAATCAAAATGTTGAAAGTAAAAAATTAAGAAAGTTTGCTATTTTAGAAGAAAAAAATTCCATTAATAGTAGTGAAGCCATGAAAAAATCTACTTTTTGGATGCTAGCTGCAACACAATTTTTGATGACTTTTCAATTAAATGTGGTAATGATTCATTTTATTCCTTATGCTACAGATTTAGGACTTTCAGCCACAATGGCTTCCAGATATATCGCTCTACTGAGTCTTGTCAGTATATTAGGAAGAGTATATGGCGGTTGGTTCGCTGATCGCATAGGCAGGCAAAAGATTGTAGCATTTGCCATGTTAATTCAAGCATTTTCTTTTATTTTATTACCCTTTATCAAGAATTATATGTTTTTATTTTTTTTCATTGGAATATACGGAATAAGTTATGGAGCCTGGATCTCACAATCAGCTCCTTTTGCAGCAGATATCTTCGGCAGCAGGTATTTCGGTTCACTTTGGGGGATAATAACATTAGGAATTGGTGTGGGTGGGGCCTTTGGTCCTTTGTTGGCAGGAATAGTTTTTGATTTAACAAAAAGTTACCTATTCATATTTGCTATTAATTTAATAATTAGTTTGTTTTCATTTCTGCTGATTTTATTTTTTGTAAAACCCATTGATATGCCAGCAAGTGTAGAAGAACATTAAATATAATTATTTCTAATGAATTTTGTGAATAAATAATTTTATCTATTAATATTATAATAATAATGAAGAGGTTTTATAATGATTAATGATTTAATGAATTATATAGACCAAAAAGACCTGGAGATGCTAAAAATGATTGAGACTCTGGTTAATATGGATAGTGGCAGCAGATATAAAAAAGAGGTGGACATTTTAGGGGATTTATTGAAAAATAAATGGGAAGAAATAGGATTTTCGATAGAAAAATTCATTTTTGAGCAGGTTGGCAATTGTTATATTGCCAGAATTAATGAAAATTCTTTCGGAGAAAAAGTGGTTTTAATCGGACATTTTGATACAGTTTTTCCCAAAGGAGAAGCAAGATTAAGACCATTTACTGTTGATGGGAATAAAGCTTTTGGACCAGGGGTTGGAGACATGAAAAGTGGAATAGTAACCATGTTTTATGCCGTGAAGGCTTTGCAGAAACAAGGATACCTAAAAAAACCCATAAGCGTTATCTTGAATAGTCATGAAGAGATTGGCTCAGCATATGCCCGGGAATTAATAAATTCTGAAGTGAAGGATGCAAAATTAGTCTTTAATCTAGAGCCAGCCAGGCCTAATGGGGCTGTGGTGACCGGTCGCAAGGGGACAGCTTCTTTAGATATCAATATCTCCGGCAAAGCTGCTCATGCCGGAGTTGAGCCTGAAAAAGGGGCTAATGCCAACCTGGAATTGGCTGAACGAATTATTGAGTTAAATAAATTAAATGGATTGCAAGAAGGCTTAACAATAAATGCAAATATTATCTCAGGCGGCTCTGCCCGTGGTATAATTTCTGACCAGGCAAAAGCAGAGTGTGCTGTCCATTTTAACAAAATTTCTGATATTGGCTATTTAAAAAGGAAGATTGAGGAGTTATTTTTCAAGCCAAAAGTTAAAGGAACAAAAATAGAAACAGAGTTAAAGATTCTTTTTCTTCCATTAGAAAAAAACAATAATACAATGTTTGCCTATAATATTATTACTGAAGCAGGAGAAAAATTGGGCATAAAAATAAAAGAAGCCTTTACAGGTGGTGGTGCAGATGCTGGTTTTGCGTCACAAAATGGTATTCCCACATTATGTGGAATGGGTCCTGTAGCAGGCAATTTACATTCCAGCAGTGAGTATCTGGAAATACCTTCTATAACAGAAAGATGCAAATTATTAGCTTTATCTTTGATGTTGTTCTGGCAAAGGAAATAGTTTAAAAAAATTTATCAATTTAGTGCAAGTAAATCAAGAGCCTTTGAATAGGCTTTGAAATATGATAGACTTATTGTGCAAATATATTATATTAGAGGAGAATATTATGTTGAAAACAATCTCGGTTGCAACCCATAGCAGGACAGAGATGCTTGATATTACTTCTAAAATTCAAGAAGTTGTAAAAGAAAGCAAAAAACAAGAAGGCTTGTGCTGCATTTTTGTTCCACACACCACAGCAGGTATAACTATTAATGAAAATGATGATCCAAGTGTATTGGATGATATACTACAGGAATTTAATAAAGTAATACCATTTGAAGATAATTACCGTCATCTGGAAGGAAATTCTGCTGCTCATATAAAATCAAGTATAGTAGGTTCTTCAGTAAATGTCATTATTGAAAATGGTAAGTTGAAGTTAGGTACCTGGCAGGGAATTTGTTTTTGTGAATTTGACGGGCCAAGGATTCGTGAAGTTTGGATAAAAATAATAAGTTAATATAGAATTTATTTTAATGCTGCTATACTAAAATGATATTTGCAGTAATTTGATTACCTGAGGTATAAATGGACGAAATTGTCCTCATAAAAGGAACAATTAAAAGATTAGTATATCATAATGAGGAAAATGGCTTCATTGTTGCCAGGGTTGACTTGCAGGAGCCTGAAAAGAAAGAATCTACCATAGTTGGTAAAATGGCTAATATAAATGTCGGTGAAACCTATAAGTTTAAAGGAAGATGGAACCTGGATTCCCGTTATGGATGGCAATTCACCTTTGATGATTATGAAATAATTTTACCAACAACTTTGGAAGGTGTTCGCCGTTATTTAGGGTCAGGCCTGATTAAAGGAGTTGGTCCTTCAACAGCTAACAAAATAGTTGATCACTTTGGCGAAAAAACTTTAGATATTATTGAAAAAACCCCGGAAAAATTAAATGAAATAGAGGGTATTGCTCAAAAAAGAATTGACTTGATTAAAAAATCCTGGCAAGAACAAAAAGAAATCAAGAGAGTCATGCTATTTTTGCAATCCTACAAAATTACTACCGGATATGCAGTAAAAATATTCAAACAGTACGGACCAAAAGCAATTGAAAAATTAAAAGAAAATCCTTATTGTTTGGTTGATGATATATTTGGAATTGGGTTTAAGATTGCTGATAAGATTGCTCAGAATTTAGGGATAAAAAAAGATTCTCCTTTTCGAATCAGAGCGGGTATTAAATTTTCCTTAAATGAAAATGCCGGGCAAGGCCACTGTTTTTGCTATCAGGATGCGGTTATTAAACTGACTTCTGAATTATTAGAAATTGAAGAGAATTTAATTGAAAAAGAGTTTTATGTATTAGACAGAAATAAAGAGATTATCCTGCAGGATAACCAGGTATGGTTACCTATCTATTTTTATGCAGAAAAAGAAGTGAGCCAGAAAATTGCTGATTTAATTCATCATCCTCAACAATTAAGCCAGATCAACATTGAAGAAAAAATAAAAGAATTAGAAAAAAATTATAAAATAAGCTTTGCTCCTGAACAAAAAAAAGCCATTCAGGAAGTATTGCTACACCGTGTTTTAATATTAACAGGCGGTCCTGGTACCGGTAAAACCACTACCACAATTGGTCTGATTGAATTGTTTGAAGATTTGGGGTTAAAAATTGTTCTGGCAGCCCCTACTGGCAGGGCAGCTAAAAAAATTAGCGAGGCTACTGGAAGAAATGCCAAAACTATTCATCGTTTATTATCATATAATCCCAAAAAAAGAGGTTTTACCAAAGACGAACAAAATCCCATAAAAACCGATGTTATTATTTTAGATGAAGTTTCAATGATTGATATTGTTCTGATGCATCAACTTTTAAAGGCAGTTAGAAAAGGTACTTTTTTGATATTGATTGGAGATATTGATCAGTTACCTTCAGTTGGACCAGGTAATATTTTAAAAGATATGATTAATTCTGAAACTATTCCGGTAATCCGGCTAACTCATATCTTCAGACAAAAAGAAAATAGCTTGATTGTGGTTAATGCTCACCTGGTAAACCAGGGTAAATTTCCAATGCTTAACGGGAAAAGGGAAAGGGATTTTTATTTTATCAAAGAAGAAGACCCGGAGCAGGCAGCAAAAAAAATAGTACATCTATGTACTTCCCGTTTAGCCAG
>JAXGNR010000013.1:0-48900 GCA_040767965.1 Atribacterota bacterium | reverse complement strand
TCAGGGACCATTTTAACTTAAAGGCAAGAGAATGGTTTGAAAAATTAGATGAGGAAGGCTGGATATTAAGACCTATCATCTATAAGAAACATGATGAGAAACAAATAGCATTACTGTCAAAGGCCTATAAGCGGATGCTCATCCACGGCATTGATTTTGAGGAACTTGGAAGCAAAAAAAATGTTAGATTATCAGATGCAGAATATACGGAGTTAAAGAACGTTTTGAAATCAACTGCCATAGGGAAAATGAATGAGGGAAAAGGATATAAGGAAACAGGTTTATTCATTCATGAGGATGAAAATAGATACAGCATAAATATACCAGCCTGTATGAACAGAATACTGAAGTTTAATGGAAACAGCAACAAATCCATGGCTGATTACAGCAGTAAATTTTTCTTCAGCCTTATACACGAGGTAAAGCCGAAACGCACTTTAGAGCAGTGGATAGAGTTTATGATGGGGCTAAATCTTTTGCTAAAAACCAAGGACGGTTTTATTGAGAGAATATCCAATTATGAGTTGGACGGCAAGTATTCTGTAGTTAAAAAATGGCTGGAAGATGACTGCAAAAAAGAAATTGACAGCATGAAGAAGGTTATAAACGGTCCTTATTTGGATGTCCTTGAGAAGAATCAAGTACCTTATTATAAAGTTCAACTTCAAGAGGCTGAAAAAATTAAGGATAGCATTAATGTTGATAAGTTATCAGAAAAAGATGATAAGAATATGGAAAACTTCAGAGATGTTATTTCGAAGATTGAGGAATTCTTAGGAGTTTGCTACCAAGTATATGACAGTGATGGATGGAATAACATCAAAACCTATAATCCAAACATCATAAAGGATATTAAAATTGATGATAAGGAGAAGCCTTTGTGGTTTAGGGTAAGGCATATAAGATTGTTTATAGACTATATTAATACCTTAAAGGACCCAGCAGTAAAGAGCATTACGGATAAAATTGCAGAAATCAAGAAAAATTGTGAGTATGGCGGATTCATGCTCCCTATTTCTCCGATAACGAATATATTGCAAAAGTATTGTAATGAACTGGAGAACTCAACAGATTACGAGAAGATGACTATATCAGGTACAGGGACTATGGTTTCCTATATAAATACATTAGCATACAAGTTAAAAGATGGAGATTTTAGTGGAGCATATAAGCGAATTGAAGATATTCTTGATGCCTGTGGATTAGAGCCTATTGAAAACAATGAATTAAAGTGGGCTAATGATAGAGGAATAATAGGTGAGTATAAGGCTATTTATAAGAATTTTACTTCTATCATTGACTGTTATAAGAAATTACCTGAAAGCAAAAGGTGGGTTGATTATTTTTCAAATGCACCAGAAAAATTAAGGAATCATACCGAGGTGAAGAATTTAAGCAACTGTATTAAGGAAATAGAGTTATTTGTTAACGGCGGTCTTGAACAAGAGATTGAAGATAACGAGCCTGTTATGCTGAGTAAACCTGATGAATTTTTGGCACTTCTTAAAAAGAGTGTTGAAGATATGCAGCAGTATGTAGGGCTTATTGAGGGGTATAAAATGAACGTAATGAATCTAGCAAGGACAAAGAAGAATGAGTTTTATGATAATTTGCTGATAAGTACCATAGATAAGATATGCAGAGTACAGGGGAAACCTCCCGTATCCGCACAGATAAATACGGAAGAGTACCCAAAAGAGGAAACTTATGCTTCTACAAAAGAAGCGATACAGAATAAAATGAATTTGCTTGCAAGTGAAGGTGAATCATTCTTTAAAAACTCACCATTGATTAGGAAAACTACCTTTAGTTTCTTTAAGCAGGTAGTAGAAAAGGATGGGGATATTAACTGGGATGACTACCTTGAGGAAAAGCGTGAGTTAGAATCGGTGAAACTAATTCGGACAAAGGTTGAGGTACTGTGATGGCTATTCAAATATTAGATGAATATAAGAATAGAACAGAATACAGGCTTCTTAAGGATTTTTATGACTGCCAGGTAGCCCAGATGAATTCACTGCAAACTGGGGTTTTAGTTCTGCCTGGGATTCTATTAAGTAAACTGGGCAAACAAAACTTAGACTTACTTAATGCATGGCTGGAGGATAATAAAAACCAGTTAATACTTACACCTTCCTGGACCGAAATGAATTTAAAGGAAATTCTTCACTCATCGGTAGATATAAGAATAAATAGAACAGATGATAATTATGAGGGAATTCCGATAGGCTTTTTGATTGATACTACTGTAAAAGATGTTATATTTCAACAAAATGGGAAGAAATTTGGGATTCATTACAGGAAGAATACAGGAACAGGTCTGATAACGGTAGTCACACTACCGTTATTGGACTATAAAATGATTCAGTTAGAAGATAAATTAAAGGCTCTTTTTAATTCCCTGCTCCTTGCTGAGGATGTTAAACAAGAATCCTTGGTAGAAACAAAAGATTTTATATTAGATGATATTCATATTTATTTGATTATCCTGACAGGGGCTGGTATTGACTTAAGTCAGTGTCTGTCAAGTATAATTCATAAATATTTTGGAGTTTTGATTGATGAAGAAACTGCTAAGCAAGGATATCAAGACCTGATAGCAAATCAATATATTAACGAGAATGGATTGTTGAGCAAGGGTATGACTGTAGTTAAAGAAAGGAAATTGAAATCCTTTATCAATGCTGTAAAACAAAGGGGAGAAAAAGAAGATGGATGGATTTAAGGAAAATAGTACTCCAATATCCCAAAGCATAGTGGCTAATATTCAATTAGGTCTTCCAGCCACAGTTTCCAGGTTATCGTCGAAAATGCGGTTTATTGATAAAATAGCCCCTGCCCTAAAGGAAAGTGGGGTGGTTAGAAATATAGAATTAATAGCCCCTCTCACTATCAAGGCATCAGGTATTGCGGCAACCAATAGGACTTCCAGTGCATTTGGCGGGATGTTATATGTTGCTGGGTCAGTAAGACAGGACATCCTTATAGATGAAGGTTCTATTTATAAAACAAGACAGGAAAGTATCGTTGATGTAGATGAGATAGATGACTTGGATAATCAGAAAAAGTTGAAGTTTATAGATATTATCAATGTCTATAAACTCCTGTCTGACTTAATGGAAGATGATGAAAAGCCTGAACTCGTTTTGGTTGATGTACCTTTAGTACTTGAGCGTTCGGATGCTCCCCTTGAAGATAGAAAGGATACTATAAAAGTTTATGATAAATGCAGGGAGACCATAAAGTTTTTCTGGGATAAATATAAGGATATGGTATACCCGTTTAATGAAAATGGAATTAAAATCGCATCAGTAGGAACAAAAAGGTTTGGTGCAATTATATATGCACTTACTGAGGATAATTTAGTCTATATTCCAGATGATGTGGACAATAGTATAATTAAAAAGATGGAAGAACTAATGCCCAAAATTCAAGATGTAGGTATTAAAAGGCTGCTAACAGGTATTCTTGTAAAAAGAACAAGGACAGCAGCATTTCAATATGATGGCTTAAATAAGGATAACAGGCTGGAGCCTGAAACTTTACGAGATGTGGGATTAATAGGCATGCATATTAAGGCGGGAAACACTACACCGCCACTTTTGGTAGAAGTATTAGGGGGCGTAAAAGATTGGTCATCTGAAATGCTGGATAAACTGGCTTCTCAAATTATATCCCTGATTGCATTTGACCAAAAAAAAGCACTGCCACTGCCATTATGGTATGCCAAATATGCTTTAAAGCCAGTCGAGGCCACAAACAATGGGAAAAATGTGATTTTAGAATACTATAAAACACAAGCCAGGGAGATGCTCCAAAGTGAGGCATTGGAGAGCATTTGGAAAGAAGATTTGGATGTGTTTGAGGATTAAGGAGGAGGGGTGATTTCAGTGGATAAATATATAGGCAAACTTATCGGCAATACAGGCAATCCTAATGATTTAAAGATTGCTCTCGAAAACAGTTTTTCTGCTAAAAGAGGAGAGTTTGTAAAAATCAAGCATAGAGAATCGGAAGAAGATGGGGATACATATGTTCTCGGGAGAATTGTATCCATATCCAGAAGCAATATTCTATATAACTCCAATATAGGGGAGGGGCTGTCATCTCTTGAGATACTACCAGGTGCACAAGTTACTGGGGAGACTTTATTTGGGACCATAGAACTGGTGGGATACAGGGATAACTATGGGCAGATAAAAATACCCAGGAGACCCCTCAACCCAGGGGAAAAGGTATATGGTGTTGACTATGAGTTTTTGTCAAAGTTTTATAAGTTTGATGAGAATACAAGCATTAACATAGGTAATTTGATTGGATACGACAAGGGAAGTAATATAGTCCCTGTTTATCTTGATGTAAACAAACTGGTTACAGAACATTTGGCTGTGCTGGCAATGACAGGTTCAGGGAAATCATATACTGTGGGCAGAATTATTGAAAGACTTGTAGCAGAGATGAATGGCACAGTAGTTGTATTTGATGTCCATGGAGAATATGGAAAAGCATTTGAAAAGGGAGAGATACATTTTAATAACAATCTTGATTTTATTGAGGATGAGAGGGAAAAGAAGAGTATCCAGAGAATTCAGGAACAATTATTAAAATTAATAAAGGCTGGTGGAGGAATTAAAGTATATACTCCACAAATGGATTCCTTTGATTATAAATACAGCGCAAAAAATCATCACCTGGCGCTTCAATTCGATAGATTTGACATGGATGATTTATCTTCTATTCTTCCAGGTTTGACAGAAGCCCAGGAAAGAGTATTGGATGTTGCAATCAGGTATTGGAAAGCAAAATATAATAATCCGCCTCGGGATATTCAGGATTTAACATATCTCCTTTCTGACGAACAGGGGCTTGAGGAACTAAAGAATTGGGACAATTTGACGGAAGGTGAGGCAAAAGCCCTGAATAATAGAAGCGCAGCAGTGGCTTCCATGAAATTAACCCGAGTAATCAATGAAGCAAAGAGTTTTTATACAAGGGCTATTGGTGAACCGACAGATATTTATAAGATGGTCGGAGAAAAGGGAAATAACGTGGGAAGGCTTGTAATAATAGACTTGCAAGGTTTATCTGATGATGCTAAACAAATTATAACAGCGTTGATATCCAGTGAGATTATGAGGGCAGCATCAGATAAAAAAAGGCAAATAAGGCCATGCTTCCTTGTTTATGAAGAGGGGCATAATTTTGCACCAGCAGGCATTCCGAGCATATCTAAAAAAATTATTAAGAAGATTGCGGCGGAAGGAAGAAAGTTTGGTACTGGCTTTGCGATTATTTCTCAAAGGCCGTCAAAACTGGACCCTGATGTTACGTCGCAATGTAATACAATCATTACAATGAGACTAAAGAATCCAGACGACCAGAGGTTTATTGCAAAAACGTCGGATATGTTTTCAACATCTGATATTGAAGAACTGCCATCCTTATCTACGGGTGAAGCGTTGATAAACGGGAGGTCGATACCAGCGCCGCTGCTTGTGAAAATAGGAACAAAAGCGTTGATACATGGCGGAGAGTCCCCTGAAGTTATCAAAGAATGGGGCGTATTCAATGAATAAGGAAACAATCATTGATTTCATAAAAAAAGAATTTAAAGAAGGAAAAATTAGAAACGAAATGTTTCCTATGATGACAAAATTCGGAATAAGGGACTATTCAGAAACTGTCCATACTGTAGGTCTTAATTATATAACCGCAATAGGAAGATTTGTTGACGGGGTTACATCCCTTTCTGAATGTCCTGTGTTTCCATATTCTGAAAGAAGCCACTATGGACAAATGGTTGCAGAGAGCCAGGCCAGTTACGAAATAAAAGTTAACGAAGTAAGACCAGATTCTATTTGGTATTCGAAAGAGGATAATAGTCCTATACTGATTTGTGAATTTGAAAGATATGAAAAGAATAGACGAAAAGATTTAAAAATCAAGGAAAAGATACAAAATCTGCTTCTTGCTTATCACCAGTTGGGCGGGAATGTACCTATTATATTGTTTGTATATTGGAGTTATGCTGGGGAAAATCCAGGGGATATTGAAGAATATATATCAATACTGGATAATGGCTTTAAAAGAAGTGATGGTACCTATGTACAAGGAATAAATGCTTTGAAAACGACCTATCTGGTTTATCGCTGTGTTGCTTCAGGCAATATTGATAATTTGACACTAAATCAATGGGTAGAGGTAGGTTAATTATGAAGAAAAAAGCAGTTAATTTTCATCCGCAAGTAGATATGAGTATAGGAGATAAATATTTATTGAAAGAGTTTATTGATGAAGGTTCCTTTGGTTATGTATGGAAAGCGGTAAACCTTGATAATAGGCAAACAGTGGCGCTCAAAATACCCAAGGACCAGGAACGGGGAGACAACACCTTATCGGAAGGAAAAGAATTCATCAGGAGTCATCACCCGAATGTTATTTTTATATATTGGATGGGGCGGGTAGATGGGGTTTTTCTGATAGAAATGGAGTACTTTAATGGGCATAAACTATCAGACGAGTTATGTGAAACGGGATTTAAGAGTCCAAGAACATTTGATGAAATATACAACTTGTTTTTTCAAATATTGGATGGTATAGAATATATACATTCAAAGCATATTTGCCACGGGGATATAAAGCCTCAGAATATTCTAACGGATGGGAAGATAGTGAAAATAACGGATTTTGGTACAAGTAAATTGATAGAAGATTTATTTATAAAGACAATTGATGGTGGAGGCACCTGGGCTTATATGGCTCCAGAAGTGGCTGGGTCAAACCGCAGGTATCTTAACTCGGATATATATGCATTGGGAGTGCTTTTATACAAGTTTTTAACTGGCAGGACTCCTCATGAAACTGCTAATCAACTTATAAATAATATGCCTTATCCAAAACCAAGGGAGATAAATGATAATATACCTGAATCGGTTGAAGAAATTATCATGAAATTACTTAAAAGAAACCCTGAAGAAAGGTATCAGAATGTAAGGGAAGTAAAAAGGGATTTCGAAGAGGTATTAAGAAAAGGAAATAACAATATTATTTCTTACAATGAGCGGGTTGAAGTAAGATATGAGGATACTGATTGGATAGAAAGAGTAATCCGATACTATAAGAATAAAGAATTTGATAAGGCAGAATTACTGCTAAAAACGGAGTATGAGAATGGAAATAAATCTGCTGACATATTATATCACATTGCTTATACATATTTTCAGCAGGGAAGATATTTTGAAAGCATGGATGTATTAAACGGTATAGATATTAAAGAGATAGAGGATGTCAGAAGAGAGGCTTTAGAAGATAACCTTCTATACTTAAAAGGAAAATTATTTTTTGAACTAAAAAGATATGAGGAAGCAGTCAAAGTTTATGAAAAATTGGTATCAAGGAATCCAGATGACTTGAACTATAGATATAAACTAGCATGTGCTTATGGCTTAAATAATGAACAGGAAAAATCAATTGAAATTCTGGAAGATATTAATAAAAAGACACCCGGAATGCTTTATATAGTAAAAAAACTTGGTCATGCATATGACCAGAGAAAAGACTTTAGAAAGGCAAGGGCTTATTTTAATTATGCCATACGTTTAGACCCGAACGACATGCTAATTAGGAGCAGGCTGGAAGAATATAATAAGTATTTGAATTATCTTAGTTATTAGGCAGGATTATTTAACTTTGGTAGAAATCAAGTTTCTTATGAAAGTCTTGAAAGGGATGAGGGGATAAAAATGTCAAAAGAACATCCTTCGGTATTTATCAGTTATAGTTGGGATAGTGAGGAACACGAAAACTGGGTAACATTCTTAGCGGCTAAATTAAGGGAAAATGGTGTTGATGCAACGATTGATAAATTTGAAACACAAAGCAAGACTGTTAACTTGAATAGGATGATGGTAGAAAAAATAAAAAATAGTGATAATATCTTACTTATTCTTACTGAAAACTACGCTAAGAAAGCAGATACTTTTCAAGGTGGAGTGGGGTATGAGACAAATTTGTTAATACGCTATATAAAAGATAATTTAGATAAAATAATCTTAATAATGAGACATAAAGGAAACTATAGAAAAGCCGTTCCATTTTATCTGGAAGGTTTTCATTTCATTGATTTTTCAGATGATGGCCAGTTTGATATTAAGTTTGATGAATTACTACATAGGATTTTTCAGGTTGATGTAATGGATGTACCTAAAGTAGGTGCAAAACCAAAATTAGAACCAAAGAAAATTATTTATGATAGAGTAGTAAATGGAACTACTGTTATAATACCTAATTTTAAAGAAATAACAGATTTAGATAAAAATAAATTTATGAAACAAAGTTATGCTGAAATATTGTCCTATTTATCTGACTTTGCGGAGCAGACCAGACAAAAAAATAGTAATTTTGATTTTGAAAAAGATAATATACACAATCAAAAGGCTATTATAAGATTCTATATAAACGGTATGGAAAAATATGCAGTTAAGATTTGGCTCGGAAATTTATTTGGTGGTAAAAACCAAAGTATTTATTTGTCATACGGGAGATTTAGTATTGATAGCGATAATTCGTTTAATGATGTAATTGAATGTGAAGTAACTAAAACTAAAGATTTAAAATTAAAAATGACAATGAATTTTATGACGGGAAATAATGCTAGCGATGCATATAGAATTGCTGTTAAAATATGGAAACAGATTGTTCAATATTTAGGCTACTAACTCATAATAAATAGGAGGATTTAAGATGAGTGTAGATTTTAAAGAAATTAAGGATTACTTTTATAACAACCGTTACAGCGATAATACTGCTCGTAAATATGCAGGTATGTTTGAAAAAGTTTCACAAATAATTGACGAGAATGATATATTATATTTTTATCCAAAATACTTATTTGTTGATGAACAAACTTTACAGTTATATTTTGTCTTAAAGAACAACAAATTTATTAAAGTTTGGATTAATGGTGATAAGCATATAGTTATAGAATATTTTAATATAAACAAAATTAAGAGTGTTACTTATGAATGTCCTTTAGATGATTATGGCGACTATAGGTTAACTTTGCTTTTTGAAGAAAAGGTAGAAGAAATTACATTTAACAGCAAAGAGGATACAAATGAGGGTTGGAAATGTAAATTTGATGAAGCAATATGCAGCATTGCAAAATACTTTTGCACAAATAAATAATCATAGATACTGAGTTTAAAGGAAGTGTGTTTCATGGATAGATATGAACGCATACTCGGAGGGCTTTTTGGTGTTGCCTGTGGAGATGCCCTTGGCGGAACGTTGGAATTCATGTCAAAGGATGAGATTGAAAGGAAATATGGATATTTAAAAGATATTATAGGTGGAGGCTGTTGGAACTTGGAACCTGGAGAAGTGACCGATGATACTATGATGACTATTGCTGTCGCAGAAGGCATCCTGGACAATCCAGAGAATCCTGTCGAAGATATCGGAAAACACTTTATTGAATGGTATGATAGCAAACCTAAAGATATCGGCAACATTATCCGAATTGCACTTGGTGAATACAAGCGAAGCAATGACTGGATGAAAACTGCCTACTACGCTCATCAGGCAACAGGTGGCATGAGTGCTGGAAATGGTTCACTTATGAGATGCTTGCCGGTTGCATTATATTACAATGATGTTGAAAAAATGCTGGAGATAACTGCCTCCCAAAGTGTTCTTACCCATTATGACCAGAAAGCAACGGATGCCTGCCAGTTTTATAATCTGTTAGTTTATGATTATCTAAATGATAAGCCTAAAGTACCTGCTATAAGAGAACATATTGAAAAGTATCCAGAGTATAAGCAGGTATTTCAGGTATCAAAAGAAGAATTGAAGCCAACGGGATATGTGTTTGATACTTTGATATGTGCATTATGGTGTTTTATTAACACTTCTACCTTTGAGGATGCTGTATGTGAAGCAGCCAACCTTGGAGGAGATGCGGATACTATAGCCGCTATTACAGGAGGAATGGCTGGGGTATACTATGGATACAATGCTATCCCTGATAGATGGAAGGAAAAGATATTGGTTAAAGACCAGTTAATTTCTATTGCAAAGAGGATAATAGAAGTATAGGAATCAAGGTTAATTCAAGGTGATTTTAAGGAGAGAATTTGTATGTATAGGTGTCAATGGTGTGGTAAAAACTCCAGTGGTTATGGCATGGTAGTTCTAACTATAAAAGAAGATGAGCCGTCCCAGTCTATATGTGAAGACTGCTACAATAGATACATGGCAGATATACTTGGAGTTGAAGATTATAAAGATTATGAAAAAGAAGCAACTTTTACAGACTGCGATGGAATAGAACACTGCTTTCAAATAAGAAAGAAAATTCATCCAACAGGTATTTGCTGGGAGGCAGTAGAGTTTATTGGGGTAGATAAAGTAGGGTATTCCTTTGAGGTACATCAGGATTTTGAAGAAGATTCAAATGATGCCTTAAAAAGGCTTTATAAAAAGATAAGAAAAGGATTATCACAAAAGTTCATAAAAAGAGAAGTATTTCAAGGACATGAACTTATCTCTTTTAAAGGTAATATAGTAGAAGGACGTATTGAATGGGATGATAGATATGATGACAGAACACCCAAATTTATCATAGACGGTCAGGAATACAGCCTAGAAGAATTCGGTAGGATGATGATGTCTTGTGAAGGATGGAACTTTAAGTTAGAGATTATAGAACCTACAGAGTAGATATGATATTCGATTTGAGGGAAGAAAATGATTACATCTTTTGAACCAATTATTGATAAAAACTGCAAAATACTAGTCATGGGGACTATGCCCAGTGTAAAGTCTCTTGAAAATCAGCAATATTATGGAAATAAGCAAAATCAGTTCTGGAAGATAATATACGGGCTTTTTAATAAAGACGTTGAAGAATATTATGAAAATAGGAAGATATTCTTATTGAACCACCACATTGCTATTTGGGATGTGTTGAAAAGTTGTGATAGAGAAGGGAGCAGTGATTCCAAAATAATTAACCCTGTTCCTAATGATTTTGAAACTTTTTTCAATCAGTATACTGATATAAAAGCAGTATTTTTTAATGGAAGTAAAGCAGAGGAATTATTTAGAAAATTGGTAATAGGGAAAATGAATCTTAAAGAAGGCTTATTATTTTATAGACTGCCGTCTACCAGCCCAGCAAAAGCCATACGATTCAAAGATAAGTTAGACCAGTGGAAGGTTATTTTACCGTATTTAGGACTTATTGATGATAGGCAATAAGCATTTATAATATAATAATAGAACCTTGGTCTTGAATCAAGTTCATAAGGAATAAGATTTAAGGAGTAAAGGGTAAAAGGGGATACAAGGCAATATTTAATCAAAAATATATATTGTGCTTACTAATAGTATAACGTAAAATATAAGTATACAGATTGAGAGCATATTCTCTTATACGGCCAGTATATGCTGGAGGAAACGTAAGAGGGAGTATGCTCTTTTCATATTTTATAGAGTATTGAGGAGGTAGACAATGCTTAGTTTTGCTAATTTTTCGAGTAAAATAATTTTGGATTTAAATAAAACATTTCCTAAAGCCAGGTTGGAGGGAAAGTATGTTGTCGTAGAGTCGGAACCAAACAGTGTGTCTATACCTGTTAGTAGTATTTATAGGGAATATCAGGAAATTAAGGATTATGGAAAAACTTTAACATCATATATTAGAATTATTAGTGACATTTTGAACCAATATAAATTCAAAATTGACTATACCAATGTTTACCCGATGCTAAAGAGTAGGATGTTTGGGAAAGGAGAAAAAGATTTAGATTTTTATAGAGAGGAAGCCTTTGCCGATTTAGATACACTTTATGTTACAGATGCAGGAGAAGTTTTTAGATTTGTATTAAAAACCGATGATGTGAATTTTGATATGGTGAAAAAAGCAGCATGGGAAAATTTAAATAAAATGAGAAATCCCTTAGTTAAATTAGACAAGGTGCTGGAAATATATACTTTGAAATTTACAACAGATTATAACTCGACCCTGTTGTTAAGTACTGCACTACAGAATCAGATATGCAAAAAGATAGGGCGGGAATATCTTTTTGCAATTCCCTCTTCAACTACACTTATCATAGCCAAATTTCGTCCTGAATATATTTCGATATTAAAGTCATTAATGACAATAGATACAGACCCGAATAGGATTTCAGATAAAGTGTATCAGTATAAGGACGGGAAGTTTGATATTGCAGCCGATTAATAAGTATGTTAAGGAGTAATAGGAATAAGGAACAAGTATAGTGTCAAAGGAAATTGCAAGGATTTATTCAGATTTGATTTAGAGATAGTAAGTTCATATAATATAGTAAGTGATATATGAAAAAGGGGATATGACGGTATGAATAAGGTTTTAATTGAATGTGATACTCTCATTGATGAATATGAATTAAGTAGAGAAAACATTATAAAACAACTAGAAACGATTAAAATAGAAAAAGACCAGGATTTTGTAATTGCCTATGATAAAGATTTTAGGTTTACTCTAGTCGGTGAAATGAGTAAAAACAATAACTCGATAGTACTAACAAATATTATAAAAGCCGATGATTTTAGGGAAATGGATAATTCAGACTTATTTCAGTTTATAAGGGAACAAGGTGATTGAGGATAAGGAAAATTAGGATAAAGGAATAAGGCTTTGGGGATAGGACAATATATCCTACAAAGCCTTATTGTATTAGCATTTAGGCATTTCAAATTTTACTTTTTCTATAAAATTCCTTATTGTAGGGATGTTGTTAAGCATTTGTTTATATTCATAAGGTATTAATTTTTGCTGAGTTTGTTTTAAATACTGTTCAATTGTTTGGATGTTAGATAGGGACAAGGAATTATAGGTAGCAGGGTTAAGAAAATAAAGGGTTAAGGCCTCAATTGCTTCGCCTATTTCCCCTGAAACCTTATCCCCTAATATACCCTTTACAACTTGCTTCAGGTAATTCAGTTCCAGCCTAAAAACTTCTAAGTTTATCATTATAACCACTCCTCGCAAGAGATTTTCGGGTATTATATAGGTGAGTTCATAGAAAATCAAAAAATCAGTGCAAAAATTTTATTTAACGAATTAAGTATAACTTTATACAAAGGTAATAAAATATTACATAAATGCATAAAATATTGACACAAAACCAATGTTGGTGTAATATAATATTACAAAAAGGAGGGATTAAAGATGTCAAAGGATATTCCTATTGGATTAAAAATAAAGGCTATTAGAGAGGCAAGGAGATTAAGCCAGATTGAGGCAGTAGAAAGACTTGCTGAAAAGGGGATTAACATGAGCAGGGAAACATTGAGCAAAATAGAAAACGGCAACAGGACTGTATCGGCTGTGGAGTTAAATGCCATATGCAAAGTTCTGAATATAGATATAAACATTCTTTTTGAAGATGAAGAAGACGACGATTTAGTTACACTATTCAGGAAGAAAAATTTTTCGGAAAAAACCGTTAAAGAAGTTGAGAAACTCCAGGATATAATAAAGATGTTCATTTACCAAAAGAAAATATACGATGGAGAGTTTAAACCACAAAAGAGAAAGCCACTGTGGGAGGAGTGTTAATATTGCAAAAGAATAATTTGAATCTCCCAGAAGAATCCTTCAGACTGCAAATCAAAGATTTGGCAGAAGAAGTAAGAATAAAATTTGCTAAAAAAGGGCTCTCTGATATATTTGACGTTCTTGCTGAGGCTGCATTTTTAATAAGAAAACCTATGGAAACAAATGAGATTTCAGGGTTTAGCACTTATTTTGAGGAGCAGTTCATCGTATTTTTAAACAGTAATTTTACTTTAGGTCATGAAAGATTTACAGGAGCCCATGAATTGTATCATATTATATATAATCCAGATATATTAAAAAAGGAAAAGGTTATTTTAGACAAAGAGAAATATAAGGAAGAAGAAGTGGCAGCGGATGTATTTGCCTCCGAATTTTTAATGCCAGAAGATTATGTAAAAGAAATTTTTTACAAAATCATTAATGTAGATAAAAACAGTGTTTTACCACGGCATATAATAAGAATGCACAATTATTTTAAAGTAAGTTATAAAGCAATGTTAAAAAGGCTTATTCAACTTAGCCTGTGTTCTATAGATAAATATGAGGAACTTGTTAAGATTTGTTCTATAGAAAATACAGAAAAACTCCAATCTTTAACCAAACGGGAAGGCTATAGCACAGACTTAATTACTCCTTCAAAAGTAACATGTATTTCTAAAGAGTATATTGAGTTTGTGAAAAACAATTACGAGAGAGGGAATATTTCATATGAGAATATGAAAAGCAGTTTTGAGTTCATCGGGTTAACACCTGATGATTTCGGATATGAATATCCCCAGGAAGAGGAATATTAAAATGCGCTATATAGGTGCAATTTCCGACACTGATATTTTAATCAATTTAGCCAAGGTTAATAGATTGGATGTTTTGGATTATTTATTTAAAAAAATAATTATTCCTCAATATGTATATGATTTTGAAATTAAGAAGAAAGCAGGAAGGTATTACAGCACAATAAATCACGCTATTAATAAAGACGGGAGCATATTTCGTGTGTTAGATAGAAAGAAGGATAAGTCTATAAATATACTTGCGAAAGATATAATTGAAGAGATGAGAAAAGTTATAGGACCAGGAGAAAGCGAATGCGCAGGTTATGCTCATGCATTGAGAATACCTATCATAATATCAGATAATTATACAGAATTTAAATGGATGGATGAGTTTATAACATTAACGCATGGAAATATTCTAACTCTATGCGTTTATTTCGGTAATATTGAGCAAAGTGAGGCAGAAGATATTTTTGATAGAATAAATAGCCAACTAACATATCCGACTCAAGATACTTTTGATGACCAGTACAGAAAGGCTATGAGGAGATTTAGCAGAAATGGCTGGGAAAGATATTTAGGTATAACAAGTGTAAGATGACACATATGAATTTTTGCAATATAATCCTTTATATCTACTCCCTTGCTCCATGAACCTAACTATGAATAATACAAATAAACTCCACTCCGTAATAATAAACTTCGCTCTATAAAAATAAAGTTCATTCCAAAATCCCGTAGTAGATGCAGGATAAATCCTGATTGGCTGCGGGATTTTTGATTTTTAGGGGGAGAGGGATAAGGTGTATGTTAGGATTAAGGAATACGGCTAAAGGCATTGATTTTAAAGAGATTGAGAGTACTATATTGATTTAAATATTGATACCAGGATTGATAAAAAGCATTAGAAAAAGCGAATGAGAAAATGCAACCTTATACCTTTTCCCTTGCACCTTATCCCTATTCGGAACCGACTTTATTTTAAAAATTACTACAAGAATTAAGGAAGAAATGTTATTAAATGGAATGAAAATATTGAATTTTAGAGCGGACATTATTATCTGGAAGAGATTTGGAGAATAGGGTTAAGGTGAGAAGGGATAAGGGTTTGAGGGAAAGTCGTTTGGAGCGGAGTTTATTTTAAATATACATAGTTAGGGGTATGGATTTTTAGGATAAGGAATAAGGGGCTGTATATAAAATAATAAAGTATGCTCTGTGATAATAAAGTTAGTTCTATAATAATAAAGTCGATTCTGTAATAATAAAGTTGGCTCTATAAGAATAAAGTTAGTTCTTTAAAGAGAATGATGCTGTTAGTGCTTTCATAAACGGTAAGATTTTATTAAAATAAAAATTAATTAAATTGAAATTTATTGTTATTATATTTATGTGCATGGATACTAAAAATAGAGCCGATTTTGATAGTAAAGTATTTTGATAATATGAGGGGTTAATTAACATGGTTTTGTGGGGAATTTTTGTTAGTGCTTTTTTAATAGGCTTTTCAGGAGCAATGATGCCTAGGCCTATGCTGGGGGTCACGATTGACGGCAGTCTTAAAAAAGGGTGGACAGCAGGACCTTTGACAGTATTAGGACACGGAATCCTGAAACTTATATTAATTATCATCATGACATTCGGGCTTAAAGATTTCTTCTCTAATCCGACAGTTGCAGGATTTATCGGATTATTTGGTGGTGCTTTTCTTGCATGGATGGGGTATGGAATGATAAAGTCCAGTATAAATAAGTCGGTTTCTTTAGAGAATCAAGGAGCAGGGAATAGTGCAGGCATGAGAAATCTTGTATTGGCGGGAGCACTTGTAAGCGCTACTAATCCCTACTTCATTCTCTGGTGGGCGTCAACGGGGATGGAATCAATACGCCAATCTTATACTTCAGGTTTAATTGGTGTATTTTTCTTTTTCATCGGACATGTTTTATCCGACTTTGTATGGTATTCAGCAATTCCCACGGCATTTTCCAGAGGCAAGAAACTGATAAGTGATGTAGTGTATCGCTGGATTATTTTGTTGTTAGGTATATTTATTACAGCATTTTCAATCTATTTTATAAGCAGCGGATGGAAGATGCTTCAAACTCTATGATATAATTTTAATATGGATAAGATGAAAAAAAGTTATTACCTCGTAATAGATTTAAAATTTATACTGGAGGTCAAACTCTATGAAATCAATGCTTTTTGAAATTAACAAGAAAAAATGGTTGACGCTATTTTTAGTAGCATTATCAGCAACAATATTTAGATTAATACTGCAGGCTTTTATCCCTTCAAGCGGTAGTAATCCTTTTCCTCCGAGTGCAATCGTCAAAGCAGGATTATTAATCCCCTCTTTTACGATTTATGCACTAATAACCTATTTTTTATTAGCGGTAGTATTCGTTATAATACAGGGTCGTCTACCAGGAACAAAGATTAAAAAAGGTTTAATGTTCGGTTTTTTATTCTGCATGATGTGGTGTATATACTTATTTGAGCCTTTACCTCACGTTTCAAGCACATCACTGACCGAACTTTTTGCTTATCCAATAGTGGATGGAATATCACTTGTATTTTTAGGATTGCTGTTAGGAAAATTCGTTGCTGTAGATTCTCAATTGTCAGGGAAAGTATACATTAATCTTAACATTGTACCGTTAATGGCAATACCTGTATGTTTCCTGGTACTGAGAGTATTTTGTTATAGTATAGTTCATATTTATTCCTCTTTTACTGCCAATCCGTTAGGAACAATGATATGGGCAGTTGCATCAGGTATCTGGATAGGGGTTTTGTATTTATTTCTTGGACAAGGCATTAAGATAGAATCTCCGATGGTGAAATCACTATTTTTTGGCATTATAGTCTTCGGAATTAACCTTTTTCTTTTCAATTTTTTCATTACTTTGGTGTTCGAATCAGATATTGCTGATTTAGTCATAAGAACTATGGCAGACATCATATCTGTAACGATAGGAGTCTATATTTATGAGAAAGTTCATTTCCTCATGATTTTGGCTCACAGCAAATAGTAAGTATTCAGAAAATGCAAATAGTTAATATCAATGTAAAATTTTATGCCGCCACAAGATAAGGAAGAACTAAATTGAAAGAACTTATAAATAAGCAATAAAAAAGGTTTTCTATAAAATATAAAGTTATGTTTAAAATGCATTTCAGTAAAGGAGATAGGCGAAATGATTAAATTAAGCGATATGCCGAATATAGGCAAAGAATTAGAAAAGCAATTAAAAAAAGCAGGAGTGGAAACGCCTGGACAGTTAATAGAATTAGGAAGTAAAGAAGCATTTCTGCGGATTAGAACTATTGATAGTAGTGCTTGCATAAACAGGTTGTATGCCTTTGAAGGTGCTATACGAAATATAAGATGGCATTATTTATCACAGGATATCAAGGATGAATTGAAAGCATTTTATTTATCGTTAAATGTCAAATAATAGAAATGCTGGAAGTTTTTAAGATTTATTGGTTATATATGGTAATATGGGGTTAAGTAATTTTCCAATTAGTTTATTAGAGGGGGTAGATAATTTTGCTTTTTAGCAGTGAACAGGTTAACAGGGGCAGGAAAATCGTAAATACAGGTATAATTATTTTAATTTTTCTTTTACTTGCAGATATTGCTATAAGTTTAGTATCTAACGGCATTAAAGGATTAACGGGAAAAACATTTATTAGCGGAATAATTCTATTTATCATATTTTTGTACTGTAAAGGCAACAGGATAGCATTTAAAATAACAATGTTTTTACTTTCAGGAGTTTATATTTTTATCTTTGGTTTACTGCCTGTCTATTTGGTTTTGGGACTGCTGCGCATGCTAAATATTTTAGATGCTTTTGGCGGTGCTTTATATTTGGTTGTCCCAGCCATAATTATTACAGCAGTAAGCATTTTGGTATTTAAAACAGAATTTTATGATGATGTTTTGGCTTTTAAAAACTACTGCGATAAGGTATATAAAACAAGAATATAAATAGGAAATGGAGGATATAGATGAAAGTAGTAGCACGGTTTTGTGTTGATGCTGATATTATTGACTGTCCAGCGCATATAATGGATAAACTTACATATCATCAAAATGTTAATTCATAAGTTATTACTTTTAGTAGAATGGGGAATGATGTCATGCCAAATATCAAGGGAAAAGCAATCCGAATTATATTATTTTTTATTTTCGGAATCTTTTCTGGATTCCTGGCAAAATACGTTGACACCATACCTTCTAATGGTGCAATTGGCAGTTTGATTAATATAATTAGCAATATAAGTTCAAGAATTGGAATATGGGTGTTTATTGCTACTATTATTGCTGCATGGAGCAGAACACCCAAAGCAGGGGCAGTGCATGTTTTTGCTTTTTTTGATGGTATGCTAATTGCTTACTATATTTATTCAATGAAATTATTTAATTTCTTTCCAGTATATTATTTTATTCGCTGGGGATTAATTGCATTACTATCTCCACTTATGTGTTATGTAGTTTGGTTTAGCAGAAGAAGTGGATGGCCTGCAGCATTATGTGCCGCTTTTCCTATTGGATTACTGGCTTCAGAAGGCTATAACTTTCTTTATACGTTTTCTCCAGTTTCAGGATTTTATTTGATTGCTGCCATTATACTGTTTTGCATTTTACCCAAAAATAAATATCAATATTTAAAGGTATTGATATTTACAATATTAACATCAGTATTACTCAGTAAATTTGATGTGTTGTCCTATATAATTGGCGGATTATAAAAGAAGTATGCAATGTATAAAAATTAATAAGAATAAAGGAAACTTAAAGGAATAAATACTATGATGAAGAAGGTTTGCTTGCAGGAATTGTAAAACATTTTCGAAAGAAGTGTTAGACTTTTATACATTGTTAAGGATTGACCCTTAAAAAGAAGGGGAATTTATGGAATTTGAAACTGATGCAGATGAACACTAGATAGAGTATTTCGGGATAATGGGGGCGCTGATATTAGAAATGTTAGAGAATAACCAATTTATAAGGCAAATAGAACTTGACAGAAAAAGGGTGGAATCTTTTGAAAAATATCCATTCTGTCTTCCAGTTATTCGGGGATTATCAATTCTTGACCTGCACCCTAAAGTGACATTTATTGTTGGAGAGAATGGAACAGGAAAGTCAACCATTTTAGAGGCTGTTGCCGCAGCCTGCGGGTTTAATCCTGAAGGTGGGACCAGGAATTTCCACTTTTCTTCAAGAGCGTCTCATTCTGAATTATATAATTATATCAGGATAATTAAAGGAATCAGAAGACCTAAAGACGGGTTTTTCCTTCGTGCAGAAAGTTTCTATAATCTTGCAACCGCAATTGAAGAACTGGATAAAAGCGGGGGAGGTGCAAGAATTATTGACTCGTATGGTGGACATTCACTTCATGAGCAGTCTCATGGAGAATCCTTTTTTGCCGTGTTTATGAACAGGTTTAGGGGAAACGGACTTTACATATTGGATGAGCCTGAGGCAGCATTATCACCTACAAGGCAAATGTCGATGATTAGCAGGATTCATCAGTTGGTTGGGAAGAACTCACAGTTTATAATAGCAACACATTCTCCTATTTTAATGGCATACCCAGATGCAATTATATATGAAATAAAAGAAGGTATTAAAGTAGTCAAATATGAAGAAACGGAACATTACCAGATAATGAGAAGTTTCTTAAACAATACGCAGAAGATGTTAAACATACTTATGAAATAGCACTAACAAAGGAACAGGGAATTTGCTTTTTAGCAGTGAAGAGGTGTATTTCTTGTGGAAAATGCAAAAGAGTATGTCCCATGAATGTAGATATTTTAGACAGCAAAAGAAGCAGGGAAAATGGAACAGAGTGCATTTTATGCATGGAATGTGTGAAAAGTTGTCCTAAAAGCGCTGTTTACTTTTAAACAGGATAAAAAGGGTGTTAAATTAACCAGATTATAAGAGGATTAATTGCGCCGAATCAGGGATTTTTCCCAGAATATACATCAGGAGAATACAAAAGAGGGAACTGCACTATGATTGTAAGCAGGGGACTTGGAAACAGCATTATTCCACAAAGGCTTTTCAATCATCCCGAAAATAGTTGTTTTAACGCTGTCAAAAGAAAAAGAAGCATTTTAAACTTTATACAAAATAGGTATTGACTATCACCTTAGGTGTTAGCCTATGATAATTACGAGGTGATAAGAATGTTAATTAAAGATGTATGTAGAGAATGTAAATTGACGAAGAAAGCAGTTGAGTATTATGAACAGCAGGGATTGATATCTCCAAGGGTAGAGGATAATGGTTATCGAAATTACAGTGATGAAGATATTTCTGTATTAAAAGAAATTGGAGTTTTAAGGAAATTAGGCATCAGCATTGCTGAAATCAAAGATATTCTTGCAAGTACAAATAAAGCCGCTGCTCTGGCAAAGTGCAAATATAAGATGGATTTAGAAGTTGAAAAAGCAATGGCTAAGAAAAAATGCCTGGAACAGTTAATAAAAGACTATGACATTGAGCAAGCAATTACCTATATTGAAGAAGACATTGAGAAGCATTTCACAATTAAAGAGAAACTGCTGCAAGCATTTCCAGGAGGTTATGGGATGTATTTATGTGTACATTTTGGACAGTTTCTTAATGGGAGAATTGATACTGAGGAAAAAGAAAGGGCATATAATAAAATTGTTGATTATTTGGATAAGATTCAAGAAATAGAATTTCCCAAAGAACTGGAAGAATTTTTGCAGCAGGGTCTTGGACAGATGGAAGAAGCAGATATGCAGAGAATTAATTCATCTATAATAGATTCAGTAAACAATATAGATATGTATTTAGAAGAAAATAAAGAAGACATTGAAAAATATTTGGAATACAGAAACTCAGATGAATATAAAAAATCACCAGTCTGTAAAATACAGCAATTATTATTGAAATTTCAGCAAGAGAGCGGATATTACGATATATTTATTGAAAATTTAAAAATATTGAGCGACTCATATAGGGAGTATTTTGGAAAACTCCAGGCTGCAAATAAAGCATTTATAGATAAATATTCACAATTTGATAATATTTATAAGGTGTAGTTGTACAATAGCAATCTTATGCCACACAAACTTATCAAAAATTAAAGAATTAGTAAAGGTCACGGTAAAATAAGAGTAAAAACCTTATTAAAACCGTGACTTGTTTTTATCTGGAAAGAGTTGGGGAAATAGGGTTAAGGTGAGAAGGGACAAGGGTTTTAGGAGTGTGGGGGTTTGACATGAATTTTTATGTGTATACATAGTTAGGATTAAGTTTTATTCTAAAAAGGGTAAAGAGGTAAGGGTGGAGAATAAAAAACTTGTGTTAAAAATAATAAAGTCACATCAAATAGATAATAAAGTTATGTTAAGATTTTAATCACATAATTATAGTTAAAGGTTAAAAGCCCTTTTCTTTTAATGATAGAAGAATAATTACAAAAATAAAAATATACTGTCATAAAAAATATACTATCAAAAGGAGCAAAACTTGTTTAATTGAAAATGAAGTTATGTTATATTAAGGTCATAATAGTATTATAGTGCGAAATAATGAAGGAGAACATTATATGATGATATTGTTGAGCATTTTTATTTTAATTATAGGGATTATCATGTTGATTAGTCCAGATACATGGTGGCAAATTACAGAATCATGGAAATCATATGCCGCAGCAGAACCTTCAGATTTTTATATAAAAATAACTCGTGTTGTAGGCGGTTTTTTTTCAATTGTTGGAGTTGGCGGCATAATAGTTTTTTTGTTATTACCATAAATATATGGAAAATTATAATGCTGTGAAAAATGATTTTAATGAAATACCAGAACTTGATGACCCGAAATGGAATCATAATAACTGTTATTTCAAACAACTCATGAAACTTATTCCAGATAATGTTAATACTTGCCTTGACATCGGCTGCGATAAAGGTGAACTCTTATTTATGCTGTCCAAAAAATCTAAAAGGGGGATATGTTATGATTGGTTTGCTTAATCTTGGTAGCCTAGTGCTTGGAGTAATTGCCTGGATACTTCCTGTTGTCAATCTTATGCGATATAAGAATCATGGCAACAGGAATTGGGTTTTTCTTTCTATTATGAGCATCAGCGCTTGTGCTATTTCACTATGTTTCCAGATTCTTTATGGCTACCATCTAGTAAAGATTGAGGACTGGTCTGCTCTTATGGACACTACTGGTGCTGCGGCGTTTGCCGCTATTATTCTTCTCACTGTTACTATCATATTAAATGCAATTACTCTGATTGCATATCGAGACAAAACGTCAAAGTAGGAGGATAGGGTGTTTTTGTTTGCATATAACTTGAAATGAAAAGAAGAACAAATAGATAGAAAGGGAAATTTATAATGAAACAAAACAAATACGATGATGACACCTTTTTTAATAAATATAGTAATATGGATAGGTCGAAAAATGGTCTTGAAGGTGCGGGGGAGTGGCATGAACTGAAAAATATGCTGCCTGACTTCAAAGATAAAAGGGTTTTGGATTTAGGCTGCGGGTTTGGATGGCATTGTCGCTATGCTGTAGAGAACGGTGCCAGGTCAGTAATTGGAATTGATATTTCACAAAAAATGTTAAGTGAAGCAAAGAGTAAAACAAAGTGTGGAAATATCGAGTATATCTGTATGCCAATAGAAGACATAGATTTTCCTGAAGAATCCTTTGATGTTGTTATCAGTTCCCTGGCGCTTCACTATATTAAATCCTTTGAGGATGTTTTAGATAGAGTATATAAATGCCTTTCAAGGGGTGGAGATTTTATATTTTCTGTAGAGCATCCCATTTTTACTGCCCAAGGCCCTCAGGATTGGTATTATGATGATAAGGGCAATATTCTGCATTGGCCAGTTGACCATTATTTCACAGAAGGCATTCGCAATGCTAAATTTCTAGGTGAGGAAGTTATTAAATATCATCGGACACTTACTACATACTTAAACAGTCTCATAAAAATAGGCTTTGAAATAACAGGTGTTGTCGAACCAAAGCCTGCAGAAAATATGCTCAACACAGTACCTGGGATGCAGGATGAACTGCGCCGGCCGATGATGCTGCTTGTGTCAGCAAGAAAGAAGTTATATTAGAACAAAATGAAGGCGGAGGTGGAGTGCTGCGATGGTAGAAAATATTTTGAATCAAATCACCAGAGAATTGGAAGGCATACCAGGCATTATAGGTATAGTTTTAGGAGGCTCAAGAGCAAGAGGTACCAATCATGAAAAGTCCGACATAGATATCGGAATATACTATGACGAAACAGAGGGCTTTGATATCAGAGAATTAGGCAAGGTTGCTTCAAAACTAGATGATGAGCATAGAGAAAATTTAATTACACAAATAGGTGGATGGGGACCTTGGGTAAATGCGGGCGGATGGCTTGTTGTTAAAGGATATCATGTAGACTTTATATTACGTGACATAAAAAGGGTGTCTCAGGTTGTTGATGATTGTTTGTCAGGAAAAGTATCTGCTCATTACCAAACTGGTCATCCCCATGCATATTTAAATGTAATGTATATGGGCGAAATTTCCGTTTGCAAAATACTTGTTGACCCTAGGGGTAAAATTTCAGAATTAAAATCCAGAACCAAGCCATATCCTCAAACTTTAAAAGATGCAATAGTTCAATATTTTATGTTTGAGGCCTCCTTTTCCTTAATGTTTGCTGAGGATAATGTCGATAAGGATGACATTTATTATGTATGTGGACATTGTTTCAGAAGTATTTCTTGCTTAAATCAAGTTTTATTTGCTTTGAATGAAGAATACTGCATTAATGAGAAAAAAGCGGTCAGGATGATTGATGGCTTTTTTATAAAGCCCAGGGATTATAAAAATAGAATAGATAAGATTATTACATTACTTTCCGCTGATAGAGATACTACAAGAGAAGGGATAAATATGCTTAAGGAACTTATTTCTGAAACAGAAATCCTTCTTGTTAAGTAATAAAATCATTTTGTATAGAACTTATATTACGAACTACAAACGAGAAATTAAGAAGGAGGAACTTATAATGAAAGCAGAGATTAACCTTATTACAATTTGGACAGATAAAATTGACAGGATGAGAAATTTTTATAATCAAGTCCTTGGATTTAGAATTAAAAATGACCTTGGCAATTATGTTGAATTTGAAAATAATGGAGTAAGATTTGCTATATGTATGAGAAATGTTATGTATTCATATAGTGATGAGTATAGGAAAAAAGTAGTTGGTCAGGCTTTTGAATTGGCCTTTCCATGTGAAAATCCTGATGATGTAGATGAAGCATTTAAAAAGTTAGTTACGATGGGAGCAACTCCTGTTCATCAACCTCAAAATATGCCCTGGAATCAAAGAACAGCATTATTTGCAGACCCAGATGGCAATATACATGAAATTTTTGCAGAGATTATTTAGGTCAAAACTTTCTATAAAATATGTATTAAGAGGTTATACATACTTGCATGGGAGTGATAGTTTGGCAAAGCATGAGTTTGGAATAATAGATTCATTCGAAGAAAACAAATGGTATAGTGATTACGAACCTGAAAAATATAATTGTATTTCTGTCAACGACGATTTAGTTGAAGAATTAATTATAAAGTATAATGAAGAATTAATGGCAATAAAGACATATTTTCAGGTTACAACCCAGCCAGGTACTGGATTAGATTATTGCGGTGTGACGCTTATCCCTCCAGAATCCCTCAAACAATTCAAGGATATTATTATAAAGGCAAATAATCACTTCAAGGCAAAAGAACTTCAACTTCTCACTGAAAAAATAACTGAGGCTATAACAGGAAACAAGTATTTAATTCACTATGGGATATAACAACATTGTTATCCAAAATCATTAATCCTCAAAACTTATCCCTATTTGAGGGCATTTAAGGTACATTACGGGAGTTTCATATTAGTTAATGAATTAATGTATTAAAAGATTATTAGTCGATAAATGAGACTATAATCATGCTTTATAGCAAAGCGTCTTTAATATTTATTTTGATGTATACGTTGATAAAGGATTCTTTCCACAAGAATTTGGATACTTAAGTGAGATGAATTATTTGGATAGTTGGTAAATAACACTTAAGTATGACGGATGGATTAGTTATTATTACTTGGGAAAATTTCTTCTAAGCAAATCTTAAGTTCATTAAAAGTTTGAGATGCAGCACAATCACTACCTTTGTAAATAGCAGCCTGCTTGTACTCATTTTCTTCTAATACATATACCTCAACTGTTTTAAGTTCTGGATTTACCATCCAATATTCATTTATGCCAAATTCCATATAAGTACTGTATTTTCTTATTCTGTCATGGGTTTGATTAGAAGTGGAAATTATTTCAATAACTAGGACTGGTACACCCTCATATGCGTTTTCCATTAATCCAGTTTTATCACAAATGACCATTAAATCAGGTTGAACTTTTACTTTAGCAGTTTTTTCTTTATTTGTTAACCAGACATCCAGTGGGGAGATGAATACCTCACAAGATTTGCCTTTGAAATAATTCCTGAATTCTGCAGCAATGTTTAATAAAACCTGTTGATGTTTTACTGACGGAGGTTCAAGGTAAACTACTTCACCATCAAAATATTCTAATCTATGTTCGTTTTCTTTATCCATCTGCAAAAACTCTTCAAGGCTTACAATTTTCTTTTCAGGAGTCATATTTACACTTCCTTTCCAAGGATATTTTACGCTATTTTATAGAGATGATACAAGGGGTTAAAGGGATTAGGAATAAGTAAAGACATTTTAATTCTACCAATTAGTAGCAGCATCAGATTCATTATCTAAATTAGATTTTAGCCTTTTTATGTAACCATAAAGCATTTTTATTATTTCGCAAAATTTCTCATCCAAAATACTATACAGTTCCTTACTTATATAGTTATTCTGATATGCGGTTAACAGGTGGTTTCTCGTTTCACCACAACTGCCAAGGGCAGCGTTGGCATGAAATAATTCTCGTTTGATAAACAGTTGTGTATTTCCTTCTGCAATATTTGCTCCTATACTCCTAACAGCCCTTACTAACTGGTCTGTAAGCCTATATTGCTCATAACTCGGAAACCCTTTAACCAATTCTCCTATTTCCTGTTCCAATACATTCGCCTTCTGCCAAACCTTAAGCGTCTTAAAATCCTTTATGAGTAAATTTTCAGACATATAACTCATCCTTTCAAATCAATTTTTTACATTATATAAAGGGTTAGGGATAAGTCAAATTCTGATGTTAGAATTTTTATAAAGTAATTACTGAAGGGTAAAAGGGTTAAGGGGCTTATAATACATTATTAATCCTTAGTCCATGTACCTCGTGCCTAATACCCTAAACTAGTTTTTGTCGCATTAAAATCTATATGAATGCAGTAGTTTCAGGAGGTTAAGGGATTTTACTAAATACATATATATAAGTGGAAGGATAAAAGGGAGAAAGAAGAAAGGGATTAGGTTAAGATAAAAAGAGAGGATAAAAAACACTTGACTTTGTATAAAATGATTTAATATAAAATAAACGTTTACGAATAATAAGGCATTTTACTCTAACATCATTAAAAACCTCCGTATTGTTTATATTTTTATTATGCTTACCAATTCAGGTAAGCAATTTTTTTGCAAAACAGACTTGAATTTTTAAAGAATCCTTTATTAAAAGAACTATAACGAACTTAAATTTATTAAAGAAATGGAGGAATTTCTATGGAGAATAAAATTATCTTAGGATTAGACAATGGAAATGCTTATACCAAAAGCAGTGAGGGTTTTAGTTGTCAGTCGGGCTTTACAAAATCTGATGTAGAGCCTATTACAAAACAAAATCTGCTTATTTATCAAGGTATTTATTACAGCATAGGAAACAACAGGTCGAGCGTTCAATTAGATAAGACTCAGACTCAGGATGCTTTTATAATATCTTTGGCTGCAATAGCAGATGCAATTAACAAGGCAGGAATAGAACAGAAAGCAGATGTATTTTTAGGTGTGGGGCTTCCTATCATTCACTACGGTAAAATGAAAGCAAAATTCAGAGAGTATTTTTTGTGTAATAATATTAATTTCAACTATTTAGGAATAGACTATACAATCAGCATTAAAGATTGCAGAGTCTATCCCCAGGGTTATGCTGCATTTATTAATATTTTTAAAGATTATAAAGATATTGCTTTGGTAAATGTGATTGACATTGGTGGCTATACTACAGATTTTTTTATAGTAGAAAACGGATAATTAATACAGCATCCTGCTATTCACTACCGAACGGTACAATCACATTGGTTGCATCCATACAGCAGGAATTATTAAAAATAAATATTAATCTGACAGAAAAGCAGATACAGGATATTATCTTAGGTAAGCAGCCAGTTCTATTTGATGCAGATATAAATAAAATGATAGAAATAAAAGCAAAGGAATATGTAGAAAATTTGCTGACAAAGATTTTAGAATACGGTTTTGAATTCAGGAACCCGACAATAGTTGCTGGTGGTGGGGGTATGATGTTAAGAAAATATATAGAATCATCGGATAAGATAAGGTATATTGAAAACCTTGACCAGTTTGCAAATGCTAAGGGCTATAAGATTTTGCTGGAGCAGGAAATAAGAAGGTGATTTTATGGCTGTAAAAAGGATTAATCTATCTTTTTCATTAGATAGGAAAGATGATTTAGAAGTATTTAACATACTATCAAAGCAGAAATATAAAACAGATTATGTCATTAAGGCAGTGTTAAGTTTTACAGGAAAAGGGGATAAGGATTTAGGCAAGGAAGCAATAAAACAGGCTGTAAAGGAGGCAATAGCAGAGTGTGGAGGAATTACCATAGAAAACAAGGGAAAAGAGAATGATAGTTGCATACAACATGAATTGCCTGACGATATATTTGATATGTTTGACAATCTATAGACTTTAACTTTTACAAGCAGTGAAGTTTAAGACTTCCTGCTTTTTTCTTATATAAAAGTATAGGTGGAGAGACATTGAATAAGCATAAATTACCTTAGGTTAAGCCTTATTCCTCCCTGTTCCTTTCTCCTAATTCCTCATTCTATAATATACAGTCCCAAAAAGAACTGGAATAAAAAGTTAGGAACTAAAAGGAACTATAATTTGAGGATAATTAAATAAAAGATATACTTCTTTACAGGTAACTCTAGGATATGCTATATTTAATATGCATTCTGGGAAATGTAGTTGGTAAACGGGCAAAATAGGGGAAGAGATTGCTTTATTGCAGTTTCTTTCTCTATTTTGTTTTTATATAAAGTAATTTTTTCATCAAGAGTGTAATAGAAGCGTAAAACCCGGTTTTAGAAATGGTTTCCTTTATATAGAAAACTGATAAGATAATTATTTAGAATTCGTTCTTTTTACATTAGAAACGGAGCAAATAAGTAGGTTTTTAATAGGCAAAAGGGTTAGAAACGGTTCTAAGGGATAAAGGGGTAAAAAAGTGATTCTAAAATTGAAAAAGGCAGGTGTAGGGGGATTATAGGTTAAAGGGGATAGGAGTCTTGGAATTCGTAACTATATAATATGATAGTAACTATTAAAAATATTGTTTTTTCTTACCCATTAAATCTTATTAAAAATCTATAGAAAAAAGGCTTCCCAGCAAGAAAACTGGGAAGCCTTGAAAGATAATTAGTCTGTTAGCCATTTATCCAGGTAATCAATCATTTCGCTTATGTTGGGGTATTTTTCTTTAAACTGTTCAGGAGTCAGTTCTGGCATTTTACCTGAAAGTTGTATCAGAAGTGCTTTCAATTCTTCTAACAAATCCCTTTCACTATTGTAATTGTATTCATAAACGGATTCTATTATGTCAAGGTAGTAATCGAGATTTTCATACTGCAAAGAGTCTTTACCAAAGGCTTTTTCAACACTACTTAATAAGGTTTTGATTTCTGATTTAAGATGCTTATTCTTCATAAAGCACCATCTCCTTTCCAAAGTTTTATGGCATTATAGGAAAGGATAAATATAAGAGTCAACTATTTTTTTCATAAATTTAGTTCTAAAATGGTATATCTTCAGGTTCAACTATGATTGGATTTAAATTTTCGTCTACTAAAATAGGTGGTGTACATTTTTCGGGAGAAAGATATTCATCAAGTTCAAACGGAATGCCACTTATTATCTTACCCACGATATCAATAATTTGTTCTTTTGTACATTTTTCATCAATTTCTTTAATTGTATCCATATCAAATTTCTGCTTAAGCCGATACAACTGGGCATCTGAAATGTTCATAAAACAGCATTCAGGATTCTGGGAAGAATCCGTTTCACATAACTCTGCTTCACTACGAGGAGAGGGAGGTAGAGGGTCTGTTCTATTTAATTCAAATTTACAATTATTTGTATTGTTTTTAGCATTATTCATATCAGGTTCAGTGATTGATGTAATATTAATATCTTTTATCCCTTTTAATTCTTTGATATCCAAGTCGGGATGTTTGCTTAGTTTTTTAAGAAGTTTAACTTTTGCGATTTCATCTTCTATATTTCTAGGGTCTATTGAATATACTTCGGAATCAGTATAATATCCAGAGTTCAAAAGTATATTTATATGTTCCTGTGGTGCAGGCGAGAAAGCATAAGCATTCTTTTCCCACAAGTCAATCAGCATCCGCAGTTGGCTATCATTCTGGATTGCAACAGCAACATCCGTCAAATCCTTTCCTTGTCCAGGAAAGGTGCGGACAATTTTTATATTTCTAAATCCGCTTTTCCATAACTTATAGGCTATTTGGATGCTATTGCACTGTCCTATGTTATTATTATCATTATCAAAAAAGAGCAGTACTTCAATTTCACAGCCAAAATAGTGTTTTAAAAGATTTATCTGTTCGTCAGTGAGGTTAGATTGACCGGGGGAAACTGCACTAATATATCCTAAGGATATTAGTTTCAGGCAGTCGGCAACACCTTCAGTAATCCATAATTTGGTTACTTTGTTGTCTTTAATTTCAAATAAATTAAACAAAAACTGGCCTATGGAAAAAGATTTTATACCGTAATACTGATATCCATTGTCTTTAGTTTTGAGTTCACCATAATCAAGAATATTTGAATACTTCCCCCATTGTTTACTTTTGCCTTCTTCTTTTTTGTATAAGACGTGTCTGCAATGAAGCCCTACTATTATGCCTGAGTTATGGTCTTTGAATGGGAATATTACTCTATCACTAAGTCCATAAAAATTAGGATGAGTAAGTTTACTTTGGCTTTGTCTGTCAAAATAAATAAGTCCATATTTTTCTATAATACCGCCAGAAATATAATACTTTTTATGCATGAAATCCTGCAATTTATCAATTGAATTGAACTGTTCTTTATTTAACAGGATTTCATGCAGCAATATACTGTTTTTTGCGTCTTCTGTCGCTTGTATATAAATATTATGTTCAGCATCTTTCTTCGAAGATGATTCAATAGGAAATTCATTTTTGTTATTCACAGAAGAATTATCTGGTTTTCTCGTTACTGTATTGACCGGTAAAGCAGATTTATCGGGTAATATTGAGATATCATAATAATCCTTAATGTCTAAACTTTTTGTTGCCTCATATCTTTTTATGACTTTCTGCTTTATTTTTTCTCTATAATCACTTATTGAATTAAAAGCAAGGTTCAAATGAGCAAAATGTACTGCAGCAAATATTTTGGCTTCATTAAGAGCATTTGAAGTAAATCCCTGCATTAATGCAATAAACTTTAAGTAGGTTCCACTGGTTTTGCAGGCAAAGCATGTAAAACTTTTTTCGTTATCGTTAAATATAAACTCAGTTCTATTTGATGCGCCTTGGTGAAAAGGACATACACATCGCCAGTGTCCATATTGATTAGTTGCATTCAGGTTATAAAATTTAACTAAATTTTCCCCAGTTATCTGAGATGATATATAAGTATTCTCTATTTCATTTAGGTAATTATACAGTTGTCCCATTTCATATTTGATTTTGATTTCTATAATTTCATTGATATTCATTGCCATCATCCTTTCGTAGAAATTTATCATCTAATTAAAAAGTAACACATAAAAATAAAACGCCATTTGACGGTGTGTTAAATGATGACGGCATTATACTTTGAAATAAATAAAAATCAACTTTTTGGATAAAAAACTTTTCAAGAATTGTAACAAAAATTTAATAAAAAAAATAGCCGTGAAAATTTGACAAAAAGTTTTTGGGCTTTATAATAACTTATGTAATGAAGTATTAAACAAGTACTTCATTACGAAAAGGAGAGATTAACCAAATTCCTCTCTTTCGTAATGAAGTATAGGTTTTAAGTATTTTAATTAATACTTCATTACATAAATGTAAGAAACCAAGAAACTTGAAATTATGAGCAATCCCTTCCTATAATGCTCAAAACCAGCATTAAGGAGGGATTTTATATTGGGTATACAGGTATTAAAGGTTTCAGGAAATGGTAATATAAACGCTATTGCTGATACAATTAATAAATACGTAGTTGAGGATGGCATTGTCCATATTGATGCAATAGGAATAAAGGCAACATATATGACAGTGAAAGCCCTTATACAAGCGGTTGAATATCTGGTGAGTAAAGGGTATAGGTTTAATTTGAGGCCATATTACGTTAAAGTAAACACAGCAGGAAATGATATACAGCCAATTAGTAAGACTGCCATTCGGTGGACATTGATTGCAAAGGGAAAATAATATTAATTCTTGTACTCATAACTAAAATATGGTAATATGATGGCATACAGCCGAAAGGGACACACTTCTCTTATACTGCATAACGCAGAGGAGAGGTGTGTTTTTGTTTGCACTCTGAAAAATATGGTTAAATATATAACAAACAAGTTGTGTGCATTTGAACGCATATAAGGTATAGGGTGTAAGAGAAGGAAAAAGGGGCTGTTGAATTTACAAAAATAAGGATATATATTATAATGTTCTTTATTAGAACAAAAACTTATTTTTCTAGACCCAATAACCAATTGACACTTACATTTAGCACTTGGGATAAGGCTAAAAGTTCAATATCAGTAATTATCCTTTTGCGTTGTTCAATTTTTGAAATACTTGCCCTGTCAACATAGACAGTCAGTGTTTCAAGTTTCGCCGACAGTTCCTGTTGTGTCAGATTATTTTTTAATCTTGCGATTTTAACCCTGGAACCCGCAATATTGCGTTCCTCGGAATCGAGTATTAATTTCATAATCACACCACCTTATGTTCTTTATTGGAACAGTTGTATTTTATCCGAAGTTATGCAATAATATGTTCTAATAAAGAACGAACAGAAAATTTGGAGGCTTATTATTATGTGCAAGGAAGATAAAAATGAAGAGATAATCCGCATTGTATTAAACAAAGGATATGATATTCAATATGCCAGCATAGACAATCAAAATGCTATAGATTATATTAAAAAACTGGATATCGCAAATAGATTGCTTGATGATTTACCTGTCCAATATGATTTGGAGAATTATCATGTCATTATTGATGAGGTTAATATTACTGGCAATATGTACTATGTGATTACTGCTGTATTAAAATACCCTAAGTGTGAAGATTGCAGAAAAGCATTAATAGATGCAGTTACAGGACTATATAACCGTAACTATTGGGAGCAGATTATCAGCGATGTAACTCTTCACCCTAGAACCCAAAACTTTTCCTTAATACTTATTGACGTGGATAATTTAAAAGAAATTAATGATACATATGGACATACAGCAGGAGATAAGGTCATTGAAATAGTAGGACAAGCGATAAAAAAGTGTATAAGGAAGGAGGATGCAGGACTAAGGTACGGGGGCGATGAATTCATAATTTTACTTTTTAACCAGGATAAAAAGGCTGCTTATAGAGTAATAGAAAGAATAAGAAAAGAGATTAATAAATTAGCAGCAGGACAAGGGATGAATATTCAAATTAGTGCAGGAGCAGCCTATTATGATTGTTTACGAAACATGGGGGACATAATAAAAATGGCAGATAGAGATTTGTACAAAGAGAAAAGAGTAAAAAAATCTAAAGACAAACAGGATAGTAAGAAATTGAAGCATTTGCTTCAGGAAATAGAGAAATTAAGAGATGAGTTGAATAAAAAAGTTACCCTCGAGGGCAAAGGAATAAACAATGAAGAGGCGTTGAAACTAAGCCAGAGACTGGATGGACTTATTGCAAGGTACTTAAAAGATGAATAGCAGGGATAAATAGAAATTAGGTATATAAGGGATAAGGAATAAGGGGTAAGGTGTGGGAGAGAATCCTGCACTTTTTATTTTGTAAACTTTCTTTACAGGTAGTCAGACATTTTTATGGTATAGGCAACAAAATCAACTTTTCCCTTGAGCCTTTGACCTCAATCTGATAGAATGCAACCAGAAAATATTGTCCATAATTTTAGTATTGGAAAAGTTTGCTGTATTATTATAAATGTAAAAAACAAGGGAGGAAAAGTACATATGGCGGAATATGTGTTCAGGGATGTAAACCAGATAGGCGAAAAGGAATACCAGACAGTAATCGATGGGCAGGAATTAGCACAGATGTGGAGGGATGGGATAATAACATATAACCCAGAGATTCAGAGAGGAACAAAGGTTAAAAGGGGAAAGGACAACACGGAAACTGAGGTTGCTGTGTTCAGCAAAGCAAATGTGAAAAAAATCTATACTTCTATGCTGTCAGGCCAATATTTCACAGATATGATTACATTAAATGTACTTGAAGACGGAAGTGAAAAGATTGAATTTGATGATGAGGGGAACCTTACTGTAGAAGGTGAAATAAACATTTCTGATGGACAGCACAGAATCAGGGCTTTGGCTATGATTCTCGAAGGAAACGAAAAAGGGAATACAGCCTTTGATTTGTCTGAACTTAAATTCCCTGTAAAAATCACCAATTATGATGTGCAGACTGCCCAGCAGCAATTTCACCAGTTCTCCCAGGGGCTTAAAATAAGTTCCAGTCGTTCAGAATATTTTAATCAGACTGGGCTTGCTAACATTGTAGTAAGGGAACTTATGAAAAGCAGCGACCTCGCAGGCAGGGTGGAAGTGGTAAGAAATTCCATACCAAAAAACGATGAACGACATATCGTAA
Organism: Atribacterota bacterium; assembly: GCA_040767965.1. Classification (GTDB taxonomy): domain Bacteria; phylum Atribacterota; class Phoenicimicrobiia; order Phoenicimicrobiales; family Stramentimicrobiaceae; genus JAXGNR01. The sequence continues at coordinate 14,348 of JAXGNR010000013.1, read as the reverse complement.
CCTTTGCTACACTTGTAAACGCTATACAGATAGTTTACAAGGATTTAGAGACAAGGGTTCAGGTGATGGAATTATCTAAATACCTTGCAGAATTTTTTAACGAACTGATAAATCTTATTCCTGAATTATACAACTTTGAAAAGAGGGCACAAAGCAAGGAAACATCGCTAATAGGGGAGAACTTTATGTTTTACGGATACGTGGCCATAAGTAAGGTGCTACGGGATAAGGAGAATTGGAAGGAGTATCTGCCCCTTATAAATGAACTTGACCTGCTAAAATCCTCTAAAATATGGTATGGTGAAGTGATAAAGGGTGGAAAGGAAAGAGGATATTCTATTATTAATACCAGTGAAAGCAGGGAGAAGTTTAAAAACAAGATAGAAAGAATGTTTAAAAAACTATTAAACGAAAAGACTGAATAATTTACATTTTTTAACTAGGCTGTCGGGTAGTTGTAGTATACTAACCTGTCAGCCTTTTTGGTTAGAGGGGGGGAAGGTTTAAGGAATTAGTTATAAGGTTGATATCTGGGGCAGGAGTATAATTTTTGTCGCATAAAAATTCACCAAACCCCTTAAACCATAAGCCTTTGCCCTGACTCACTAATATACATATATTTATAGGGTTAAGGGATTGGGATTAGGGGTAAGAGGTAGGTGATTAGATAAATTTTAGAGAAAAAATATACTTGACATGAATAATTAATTATATATAAAACGCTTCAGTAAAAACTGGTTTCATCATTGATGCCCATCTTACTAAACTGTCTACTAATAAAAGTAGGCAGTTTTTTATTGCCAATTACAGGCGAGATGGGTGCAAGGTATAAGAAATTTAGTCCTATGGCAAATCAATTTTACAAATTTTTACATGTGTTATACTCAATTATAGAGGGGTAAGGTTTAAAAAAACTCAAATTTCTTATGAATTATACTACAAATGTGGAAATAAAGGAAAAATTTTCTATATTACAATATGTTATGCTTAGTAGTGAAGGGAGATATGGTTAAAAAAATCTCAATTTTCTTATATGTTAAACTATCAATAGAGGGGTGAAAATGCTTATAAAAATAACCAAAAATTGTATGTGCTATACTTATAATGTAGGGTTTAAATGGTTCAAATAAAATTTAAAAGGTTTACACCCCTCTGGTTTTAGAAATACAGTTTGCTCTAACGATATGAGGTAATTAAGGGAGGTGGTTTTGTGATTGATATTAGAGCACCTAATAAAAGAAAATGAGAAGTATTTTGCCGAATGCCCCTGTGATATTGAAAATAAATTAATTTGTTAATCAATATTATATCAAAATTAAGGAGAGATGAAACATGAAAAAATTTATCAACAACAAAATGTATAATACTGAAACAGCCGAATTGATAAAAGAATATTGGAACGGTCGTGAAAAAAACGACAACTATTACCATGTTGAAAGGCTTTATAAGACTGAAACTGGTGATATGTTTTTATACTATTCTGGCGGGATATATACAGAATATGAAGGGCGTGAAGACATTATTCCGTTAAAACCGCATGATGTATATAATTGGCTAGATAGAATTGACCGTATTACAGCGATTGAAAGATATTTTGCAAATGTATTGGGCGAAGAACTTTTAAGAGCAATAAATATTTCTGTGCAACGTTTAGATTAATAAAAAATGTCCTTATAAAAGAAAAAACAGAAGGCAGCATTTTGCAAAATGCTCCTTCTGTAAGTAAAATATGTACTTATAAAAATTAATCTATAGAAAATTATAACAGACAAAACCTGATATGAACAGTGGGAAAACAATTACCTTTGCATATAAAATCACAGAACTAAAAGTAAATTTTTTAATATTAAATATAATATTGCCTTTATGGTTATTGTGTCAGTTAATGAACTTTAAAAAAATAAATAATAAGCAGGTCTATCAGTAAAAATTGGAAGGAGAATGCCTATGATTTCACAAATTATAAATTCAAAAGATTATCCTGTAATTATAATAAGCATATTAAAAAATTCTAGGATTTATAGTTTAATAGATGAAGAATATAGCAAGAATAAAACAACTTATGATGAAAAAGCATTAAAAAGTGGAATCTTTAAAAATAAGGAATTTGATATTATTCCTGAATCAATGATAAATTATGCGATAAAACTTACGGGTATACTACTATCTCCAAATGGAGAATGGTTCCTTAATAAAATACTGCAAGAAGGTTGGCCTCAACTTTATGCTTATATCAAGAATAGTAACAAAATCATTTATGATAAAATTGCAAAAGTAAAAGGATATCAATCGCAAGGTTTAGATAACTATTTGTTCTATATAGTTATTTTATTATGTATGATTTTTGAAAAGAAAGTATATAATGAAACAAATGAAGGTAAAATTTTTATACAAAACTTTGACAAATGGCGGATGTCGATAATAGGTGACAGTCCTGATTTAAATGAATTATATAAAATAAATGATGAGGATTGTCAAAAACTTTAGTGCAAATGAATCAAGAAAATATTTTAGAAAACAGACTGGTTGCGGAAAAAAATAAAAATATGGTTTTTGCTCTGTATTCTTTACTTGAATCTTACAATATTAGTTTAAATGATGAAATAGCAGAGTTAAGTATTTCAGGTAAATTAGAAGAAAATGACAAAGAACTGTTAAATATTTATACAGTTTGTTCCCAAAATTCATTTAATGATATTTTAAGTAGTGATATTAAAAAAAGAGACATAGCAGATTTTATAATAACCGCTCGTTTCCTTCAGGTTTGATAAAGAAATACAAAATTTTATATAAAGAATATATGAAATTATATAAAATTAGTTTAATAAATGAGATTGATTTAAACAACAAAATTGAGCAACAGAAGAAAACTAATGAAAAACTTATATCTGAAAACCAAGAATTGAAAGAAGAACTCAGAAAAATGAAAGAAGAGCAAAATAAACATGAAGCACAAGAGATTATAAAGATTAAGCGACAATATGAATCGAGTATCCAAGAAATGGCAGACACGATAGAAAGATATAAAGAAGAAAATGAAGCGTTAAAGACAGTTATAGAAGATTTGCTACAAGGCAATCATTATGCTAATGAAGAACAAATAATAAATGATATACCAAAAGTGACAAAAGGAGTAATTATAGGGGGCAGCCCTCAGTGGCAGCAGAATATGAAATCAATTGTCCCGCACTACAAATTCATAGAAGCGCATGAATTGAACTATGACACTAAAGTACTTGAAAACGCTGAGAGAATATATTTTAATACTGCATATTGTTCCCATGCGCTTTTCTATAAGACAATTAATATAGTGAGGAAAAAGAAACTGGATATTTTTTTTATCAACAATAATTCAGTTACAGCAGGTATTAGAATATTTGCACAAAATAATAATCGATTTACCGATACCAGCCTTGTAAGTTAGGACAAATTAAAGAGGTTCCAAATTAAAATCATCTTTTCTCTCAAAGGGGAATAGTCGTATCACAATTCCCTTTTGGGAGAATTGCAAATGTGTTTGACAGCAATTAACCTATGTCTTTATTTTACAGAATGAGATATAGATGCATAAAAACTCTAAAAAAGATTATTTTCACCGTGATAACTTAAATTGGTTTGGAGACGTTGTGAGAATAAAAGATACAGACTTTGAGACTATTTTGGATTATTTTAATGCACTGGACAACAACCAACTAGAAATAGTTTATTTATCAAAGATATGGGCTTAAATAAAAAGTACATACCTTAACTGGTATGTGCTTTTTATGTGGGAAAATTTAGGAATCAAAAAGGATTTTATTTGCAATTATTGAATAAATAAAATAAGATAAACAGTTTAAAGATATAAGGAATGATAGGTTGCTTGATAACAACTGTTATGTATATAAAAAAGAAGTGGACTGGTCGGTGCTGCACCAGGGTGTAAGCATTCCTGTAATCATACAGGTAGTTTTCCAAACTACTATAAATAAGTTTTTGCCAAGAGGTCAGTCTAAAGATATTTATCTGGTACTGGAAGGAAAGACTTATAAGGCAAGGCTTGTAAACCAGAAATTTGATGAGAGAAAATATCCAAACAGAAAAGATATACTGCAAATAAGGTATCATCCACAAAGTGAGATTGCGGAAAGACTTAGAAGCATTTTTGCTGTAAGTTACAGGTATATATTAGAGGAGAGAAATAGCCTGCCTGAAAATCAACGTAAATTCATAAAAGTTCCCGACGAACAAAAAGAATACCTGGTTATATATACAACAGACTATCCAGATACATATTTGCTTGAATGTATAACGCTGGAGGATACAAAGATAATAAAGGAAACAATGGTTCATGAAGATGAGCATGAGTATGAAGCGAATATTAACTATAACACTGTTGACCCTGATGCTACTATTGCTGCAGTGAACCAAATAGTAAAGATTCGGAAACTTAACAGGGCAATAGGGGAGAGCCTAAAACTTCTTTATAATTATCGCTGCCAGATATGTGGAGAAAATATTAGTGCAAGGTATGGAGTCAATATTGTAGAATCTCACCATATAGACCCCTTTGTTGAATCACTCAATAATAACCCAGAAAATCAGGTTATTATTTGTCCCAATCATCATCGGATTATTCATAGGGCAAGACCTGTTTTTGTCAGGAGAAAAATTGATTTTTGTTTATAATAATGGAGTAGAGGAAAGGATTATGGTGAATCACATTTATAGAAAACAGGTTGCATTTGCCTGTTTTTATTTTTGTGCATAATACAGAGATTTGATATTGCGTGATTAATAATTAATTGGAAACAAAACTATTGACTTTTCCTGAAAATAGTAATATTATTTTTACAAGAGAAGCGAATATGAGGGGAAATTATGTTACAGAACGATGGTGAGTTAAGTGAATTGCATGTTTATTACGCCAGATAAAATGGATGGAAAGCGAATTTCTTATGATTATGTAGTACAGCAATATGAAATACAGCGATTACTACAGGGACATCCCCTTATAGCATTAAGTAATATTTGTAAAGAAATTACAAGTGGGATTCGGGTTAAGAAAGAGTATTATACAAATAAAAACGGATATAAGATTATTGCTCCTGGGGACATAAGAAATGAAATTATATATATTAATGAACTTAAAGTAATACAGCCTGAAGTAGTAAAAGAAAAAGATATTATAAATAGTGGAGATATATTGATTACAGCCTCGGGCAAATCAGGACAGGTAATTTATGTAAATGAAGCATTAGAAGGATGTGTAGTAACATCGGATATTATTAAAATAACATTAAGGGATAGGGATAAAGGTATAAGGCTATATAGTTTTTTAAAAAGCAGCATAGGACAAATGCTGTTAAACTCTATTAAAATAGGGATTTTAAATAAAATTTTTGTGGAGGATGTTGAGAATTTACTAATTCCTGAGAACTTTGATACATATCAGGAAGATTGTTCTGATGATTCTACAGGATATGCAGAGGCTGAAAAACTATACAGGTCTGCAGAAAACATATTTTACAGGGTATTTGATTATAAAGGTGAAGAAAAGAATCTTAAACACTTTTATGTGACAGAATACCTTGACAGTCACAGATTAGACCCTGAGTATTACTCGAACTTTTACACCGAACTGTATAGGGTAATTCACAAGAATTTTGATGATGTAAAATGGCAGGAACTTGGAGAACTTGTAGAAATAAAAAAAGCAGATAAGCCCGAAATAAGTGAGAATCAAAAAGTAAAGTATTTTTTGTTAGCGGATATAGACCCAAACTTTTCAATTATAAAAGAAACACATGAGGATTTTTACGGCAATTTAAGCAATCGGATGAGATATATTGTGAGGAGGGGAGAAATAGTAACTGCCAAAGGAGGCAGTGCCACAGGGACTAAGGGACATGCAACAGCACTTATTACAGAAAAATTTGACGGTTTGGTTACAACAGATGCTCTATATAACTTGGTCCCCAGAAGAATTAATCCTTACTATCTTCTGTTTTTATTTAAACAACCAATAATTCTAAACCAGGTAAACATGTTTACTAAAGGGACACTATATAAACTCATTCAAAGAAATGACTTTGAAAAAATCAAAATTCCAAGACTGGAAAGTAGTTTGGAAGAACAAATAGTAGATAAAATGATGAATTATTTAAGTGTGTTACAAAACAAATTTTAAAAGAGGTGTTATATATGGGTAAAAATCAATGGGTTGTAAGACATGGCGACAAATGGGCTGTTAAAGGTGAAGACAACGAAAGAGCAACTAAAGTTACTGATACTCAAAAACAAGCAATAAATGTAGCAAAGGGAATTGCCCAAAACCAGAAATCGGAACTTATTATCCAAGGAAGAGACGGCAAAATCAGGAGTAAAGACAGTTATGGAAATGACCCGTGTCCACCAAAAGATAAGGAACATTAATGGAGGTGGATGCTGATGGTAGAAATAATATATGAACAACTGAAAACCCCTAAGTCTGTTGAAGAATTGCACCAAAGGTTAAAAGAGTCTGGAGTGAAATGGAATAAAGCACAATTACAACTATTATTTCTTATGGATAGCAATATTAATAAGACAGGGGATTTATACAGCACAGGAGGAAATAGTATAAATTCTATCGTACTGGATGTGGTAGATAAAGTAATGGATGGGAAACCTGTTGCGCCTATAAGAAAGATTATGGAGTATGTTCCAAATCATATTACTATTAGTGCGGAAGAGATATCAAAGATTGCAGAACATAGTGGAAAATACAAACTTCACCCAAATGGGGCTGTTTTAATAAGGAATAAAGAATAGGGAGGACTTTCTATGCAAGAATTAAAGAGCAAAATAACAAAACTTGGCTATGGAACTATAAAGGATATTGATGAGACTACATTTGTAGCCAGTCATAAGGATACATATGTGTATGTAAAAAAAGTAGACGAAGAACAGTTAAAGCCAGAAGTGGTAACAGTCATAACCTATGAAGCAATGGTCACTGACCCTATTTCTACATATGTTTGGGTTACAAATGGCACAAGCAATGCCTATGTGCTTGTAGCAGAAGAAAAGGCTATTTCCGAAATTCCATCGGTTTTTGAAGATGAAAGCAACTTATATGCATGGAAAAGAGAACTTACCGATAGGGACAAATGGTCACTAAGAAAATATCAAGAACTGCAAGAGACCTTCGATGGCCTTCATGAGATGATTTATGGAATGAAGGACCATGTAAATAACTCCAATGATGTAATCGATGAATTCAGCAAACTTATATTTTTGGAGACCTTCAGGCTTTATCATCCTGAATATAGATTAACTAAGGGTAATGTAACAGGGAAACTATTTAACGAAATATATAGATACGAATATGTAGAAAAACATAAGGATAAGGCAGTCCAGGAGATAAGGGAAGCCTTTAAAGAAATAAAAGACCATGCAGATTATGTTGCTATTTTGGATAATGGGGAAAAGGCAAACATATTTAGTGCAGATGAATATATAAAACTGGAGAATCCAAACATCTATATTGCTGTTTTAAAGGCTCTCCAGGATTTAGGACCGATAAAAATTGACGGTGTAGAGAGACCTGCCACTTTAAGGGATTTAACAGGGGATGTATTGGGCAGGGTTTTTGATGTACTGCTTCGTGGAAAGTTTGAGAATAAAGGCGGTATGGGTATCTATCTTACCCCAAGACAGGTAACGGAAGCAGCAGCAGAAATTGTTTTACACGACCTTACCAAAGACGGGGCAGCAAAACTAATAGGTAAAGACCCCAAAACAGGAATACCTACCCTCCGCATAGGTGATTTGTGCTGTGGTTCGGCAGGATTTTTAATAAAGATGCTTCAGAAGATAGAGCACTACCTTCTAAACAAATTGACAGGAGACAAGAAGCAGTATGAAGAACTTTTTGAACAAATGAAGGAACACTGTTTTATTGGTGCGGATAATGCTCCAGGAATGGTTCTCAAGGCAAGAATCAATATGGCATTGCATGGAGCGCCTAAGTGTCCTATTTTCCAAACTAGAAACTCATTGATGAATACAAGGCTTGAGCCGGGAACCTTTGATGCCATTCTGACAAATCCTCCGTTTTCCAAAACCGGAGTTTCAAAAAAAATTAAGAAAGGTAAAACAACCGTAGAAAACCCAGAAGGTGCTGAAATTATCAAATATTACTCTTCTGACATAGATGAGGATGGGCAAAATAGAATGAGTCCTTATGGTTTATCTCTTGGGTCAAAGCCAGATAGCAGAGGTAAGTGGAAAGAAGTAAATTCGGTAGACCCAGCAGTGTTATTTATTGACAGAAACCTTCAATTACTAAAACCAGGCGGACTTCTCATGATAGTTGTACCAGATGGAATTCTTTCAAATTCAGGGGATAAATATGTACGTGAATACATCATGGGTAAGAAAAACCCTGTAACAGGTGAATTTGAAGGCGGCAAAGCAATACTGAAAGCGGTTATAAGCCTTCCGCAGGAAACCTTTGCTTTGTCAGGAGCAGGTGCAAAGACTTCGCTGTTATACTTAAAAAAGAAGGAACATCCAGGAGAAAAACAGGGTCCAGTATTTATGGCGGTAGCAGATGAAGTAGGATTTACTGTAAAACAGAATGTAGAGGTACAGTTAGGCGATGACCACAACGACTTATTAAAGATTGTGGAGGCTTATAAGAAGGGTATGCCAGAGGAGGAACAATAATGTATTTTGAATACATCCATTCAGAAATTATAGATGATAGAATAGATGCTCAATTTTTTACTCCTGAATACATAAAATCTTTGAAAAAAATCAATCAGTTTAGAATAGAAACGCTAGGAAATATTTCAAGGAGGATTTTTGACCCTCCACATACTGCTCCTGAATTTGTTGATAAGTCGGATTTTGAAATGATTATGATTGAAAATATAACTTTAAATGGAATTGAAGGTAATTTTAGGGCAATTTCAGAGACTTGTCATAAAGATATATTTAAAAACTCACATTTAGAAGGAAATGAATTGTTGGTTAGTAGAGTGGGAAATTCAAGTGGTACTTTTGCATCGGTTTTTCCTTGCTACAAAGGGAAGAATGTTTCAGGTAATATTTCAATAATAAAATTGAAAGATGAAATAATTGATAAAGAATATGCATTTGCCTATTTTAATTCTAATATTGGACAAAACTCAATAAAGCGGAACATTGCAAATACTGCTAGAAAATTTTTGACAATTAGTAAGATAAGAGAGTTTCAAGTTCCCATCCCATCTCCTGAAATCCAAAAATACATAGGAGATAAGGTTAGAAAAGCAGAAGAGTTGAGAGAAGAAGCGAAAACCTTACAGAAGGAAATTGATATATTGCTAGAAGTGGACATGTTACTAAAAGAAGAAACTGATAAAGTATATAATATTTATGATTCAAAAATAAATTGGACTAACGAAATTAATATAGAAGATAGAATTGACCCAAATTTTTACCAGAAGAAGTATATATCGACAATTGAAAAATTAGGTAACAACAAGGTAAGGTTAGAAAAATATGTAAGAATAACTAAAATAAGATATCAAACAGGAAATATAAATAAATATATCGAGATAAGTAGTATTAATAATAGTTTTGGTACAATTGATGAAGTAGAAGAGTTGCGTCCTGAAGAGATTCCAACAAGCGCAAAATACCAAGTGAAAGAAGGAGATATTTTGGTATCTCTTGTTAGACCTACGAGGAAGGCAATATCAATTGTTACAAAAGAATATGATAATGCTATATGTACAGGTGGGTTTGCAGTTTTACAATCAAAGGGTAAAGTTCCAGTAGAATTTTTAACTGCTGTATTAAGAACAAATTTTGTAGGAATTCAATTTGAACGTTATTGTGCAGGTTCAACTTACCCTACTATTAATGAAGATGATGTTGTAAAAGTATTTATTCCAATGTATTCTGAAAATCAAATTAATAAAATTACAGAGAATTATAGAAGAATAATTGATAATATTTATACATCAAAAAAACTAATTGAAGAAGCCAAGCAAGATGTAGAAGACCTAATTGAGGGTAACTTTGATATGTCAAAAGTGAAGGCGAATAGTTAAAGTTTTAAGACAAAGGCAGGTGAGACCTTTGATAAATATAAATGAGTTAGTTAAAAGTTTAAATAGCCTATACGACTACGGAGAAATAAAAAATAACACTGATTTACAATACCTTATAGACCAAAACTTTATTAGGCTCATAGAGGACAGGCTGATTATCACAAAAAAATGGATTAAGTTCAGCGGAAAGGTAAGCAGGGAAGATTTTATATCTTCACTTCTTTGTTTCTATCCACATCTGTTACATAGGTTGCTGAAAAAAGTATACGAAGAGGCTTGTATTATAGGTCAAAGGGGAGACGGTAAGGCCTTATATGAGTTTATAGACAGCATCCCTGAATTTGCTGAAACTATGTTAAACATTAAGGATAGAGATATAGAAGAAACGGAAGAAATAAAGTCCTTTTATCAGGCTGTATTTAATGGTTATCCTCAATATCCTTCAATCCTTAGAAAACTAAAAACCATGCAGTTGGCGGAGGATACAGAGGATGTGGAGTTATCACCGATGGGTAATAATCCTAATGAAATATGGGTGCAGGGCAGGAGGATAACTTCATCTGTAAATCTCCCGAAGTTAAAGGATAAAAATAAATACACCTTTACTCCCTATGAATACAGGGATTTTCCAGTGGAAGAGAAAGTAGCGGAGGTTCTTTCTTACCCATGGAAAACTTTTTTAACAATACTATCAATGGTAGCCCTTGAATACCAGACCGCTGGTTTTGAAGGATTATCCATAAGACCTACAGACCACACCAACTATTATGCAACCCAGCCTTTAGACTTTTACATCTTCAATACAAAGGGCAGGGAAGTTAGGGTAGGAAGGCTCAATGATTTTGTATATGAGTTTTGCATGGAAAATGATATGTACCTTTTCCCAGATAAGGCTCCTGAAGTAGACAAGGTGGTTTTTGATATGATGGATGAGCAGAAAATTGATTTTAAAGATGGGGAATATGTCCTTAATGAAAAGTTTAAAGACTTGATATACTCAAAGGATATTATTATAAAAAACCGCTCCAGAAAGTTTAAAAGCACCCTTAAAGACTATGTAGAAAAGTTGAGGAATACATTATGATTATAAAAATAGGTACGGACAGATTTTGGGTAAAGGCATCCAATATAGAAAGATGGGCAGAAATTTTAAAATCCTTACCAAAGAAAATACCCTGCAGCAGTAAAAAAGATTTAGCCAGAGATTATCTGGGCTATAAGGTTGATGAGAGCGGAAGAATTGTTAATGCTGATGAGGTATATGGTCTGTTTGGTGCAGAAAAAGATAAAGACTCTTTAACTATTGTTGGATGTAACTTTATAAAGGAAATTGAAGATGGATATGAACTTACAGAGGGTGCCAATGAACTGGTAGAAAGATTTAAACATAATGAAGAATGGGAAAAGGTATTGGGAAGTCAATTATTAAAGTATTCCATAAGAATTAGGACCATTGCTTATGCGATGCTAAATGGAGGATATCTCTATTTTGAAAAAGGATATATGGAAAACTTCGCAAAGGCTTATATAACCCTAAATGACAAGAAGTTTTACATTTTCAGCAACAAGCCCGATGAAATGAACATTAATAGTTTAATGAAGGAGAATCAATCAAAGATATTAGGAGATTTCTGGAGAAGGGAACTTGATATTGGAGATGGGGAAGAAATAGAATTTAGGGGCGTTAATAAAGATTATCCTTCTTTAGGTTCTATGAGTACTTATTTGAAAATACCAATGCTGTTATTTGATTATTTAGGTTGGATTGTTGAAAGCGAAGATAGAAGGTACATCTTAGATAAACATAAGATAAAAGAGGATGTAGGTATTGATGTATATGAAAGTTTAGTAAATGAAGCCGATGTGGATGATATAGAAATACTACATAAATTAATTGAGGAATACTCAGATGCAAGGGGATTTTTCCCAATAGGAATAGTAGGCTCCATATTGAAAAAGAAGGTTGACAGTGAGAATACCATGGCAGAAGAACAATGGATTGACCATTACTTTGTTACAGGTATAAACAAAGGAAAGTTTATAATTAAAGACCATGAGCAGGGACAGCCCAGGCACGGCAGGGGCTTGCTGGGGAAAAAAGATTATCAATTAATTAAGTTGGAGATTAGAGATTAGGAGGGATGGATATGTCTATATGGGCTCCTTTCGGTACCAGTGATTTTCCTTTAAATCAGCCGATGGTAGGGCAGAAAGAGTTTTATGAAATTTTTAAAGGCTTTACGAAGACTATGAAAAGTGCAGGGATGGCAACAATATTCCCACTCATTTCAAAATGGGGTGTAGGTAAATCCCGTATCGGTTTCGAACTTATCTCGGAACCCCTTGGAATGGATAAAGGGTGGATTATTAATGAGGATGGTGAGCAAAAAGAAGTCAGAATTTTTAAACATAATTTTGAAGATAAGGTTCTCCCGTTATACATAAGGTATTCCCAAATGTGCCATCCTGATTTAATTGGAGATAACTGGGTGGCTTACGGCATTTATACAGCGCTGTCCTATTTAAGCAGAGAATCCGATGGAAGCATTCAAGGAAAGATTATGGAAGCCATTCAAGATGCCTTATCTCCTGTAGGGTTTGATAGAAGCATCCTTGGAGATTTACTGCAAGTAGACAGGGTAAATCTAAGTGAACTGGTTATAAGCAAAGAAAAATTGGATGAACTAACCCGAAAAGGAATGGAGTATGTTAAGCAATTCGGTATTGAACATTTCCTTATTGTCTGTGATGAATTAGAAACAGCGGGGGAAATTGCAAAGTATGGAATTGAAAAAGAGAAGGAACTGGTAAACAAAATAGATGGAGAAGCAATTCAGGTAATTACAAGTGCTATAAAACATGAAGACCCGAGAAAGAAATATCCAGAGGTTTCCTATCTTCTTTTGTGTTCTACAGTTATAGGAGGAAGTATCCAGGGGATAGGTGCTTTAGACAGAAGAACGGAAATGTATGAAATGCTTCAGAATTCCTTTGCAGATATATCGGATTATATCGCTTATCTTAACAAGAAGGGTATGATACCCGATTATCCAAAAGGGCTGATAGAAGCAGCCTATACCATAGCAGGAGGTAATTTTGGCTGGTTTAACGTTATTATGCATAACGTAGACCAAAAGATGGAGGATAGTTCTGTCAAAAAGGATACGGGACATATCTTTGAAACCATATTAAACTCCAGCAACCGTTTCAAAGAAAGTTTGATTGATAAGCCTGCTTTTGACTATATCCAGTGTGATGATAGGTTCAGGCAGATTCTTAAGCATGCTCTTTTAGAGCAAATCCCTCAGAAGAAAACAAACTATTCTCCGGAAGAAATAAATGCCATGATGGATGCAAAGGCAGAAGATGGCGAAAAGTTATTCAAAGAGTTTTACTGTGTGAAATTAGAAAAGGATGATTTGGCGGTTTACCTCAATTCTCAAGGCTACAAAAGAGAAACGGGAGATATATTTGTTAATAATTTCGGAAGCAGTTTTGATTTAGGCATACTTTTGAGAAGCCTAAAAACTTTTTCTCTCAATGTAAAAGAAAATGAGTATATTGTGGGGAAGGAAGAAGAAACATTTTTAGACCAGGTCAGGATGTTGTATCCGAAGGATGATATTGAAGAATCAGCAAGATATATCTATGGATACATCCTTGAAAAAATAGAAAAAGAAGATATAAAAGAAGCAGAATATATCGGACCAAACTTTGCCTATTTAATCCGCCTTGATAAAAGGTATAGAGTAGAAAAAGATGATTTTGGCTACGTTCCAGATACTGAAAAAAACAAAGAGATTGAAGCGTTAGTAAAAGAAAGAAGCAAAAATAGAAAAGAGGAAGTAAAAAGGGTTCTTTCAGGTGCCTGCAGGGCATTGGAAATAAACTACCCAGAAGAAAGTTTCTATACCATCAATGGCGTTGAATGTGTCAGGACCAAGGTAGAAGGAGGACCTTATCTTGATGTTCACGAGGACAGAATAGTAGATATTATATGGGGTAAGGATGAAGATAGATTAAAAGATGCACTGTTAGATAGCAGACTTTTAAAAGAAGGAGTTCATCCTGTTATTGTAATCTCTGATTCTGTTATTAGTGCAGAGTACACCGAAAAATTTGTAAAAGAAAAGTATGAAGGTATAGGTAAATGCTTGATATTTGTCAATATAACCAGACTACAAAAAGATATTTTAGAGGTCATGTCCATAGATAAGGACATATTGGATATAAGGGAGAACAAGAATGTTATTACTTCTACCTTTAGGGATAGAATCAGAAAAA
>JAXGNR010000012.1:0-56237 GCA_040767965.1 Atribacterota bacterium | reverse complement strand
TATACTAACAACAGGAAAATTTTCCAATATTTAATCCTTCCAATCTTCCATTTTGCTTCCTATATTTCCCATTGATGCGATATTGCATTATTCTACTCTTAGTCCTAGGTTTTTTTATTCCATAATTCCATTATTGCAATTTTCCAAGCAAATAATCTTTTCTCTTGCATTATTCCAATCTTTGAACTTTTCCATTCTTCCAGTATTGCACTATTCCAAACTTGCAATTCTGCATTATTACTTCTCATCTTTCCCCTCTCCCAACACAAACAAACTTAAATATTACCTAGTAAATCAGCAACAATACAGTCTTTCCCTTTATTTTTTGCCTGATATTGCAGTTTGTCAAGCCGATTAGTAAAACTTACTTCTGTATCATCTTTCATTAACGAGGTAACTCCAAAGCTACAGGTAAGTGATTTAGTCGAAAAGTACTGTTCATTACTTATGCTATCTTTAATCCGCTGTGCCATTTGGATGGCAGAATTTAGTTCAGTATTCGGAAGCAGTATAATAAATTCTTCTCCGCCCCAGCGGAATAGCTGGTCATTTTCCCTGATTATATTTTGAATGAGAAGAGTCACTTTTTTTAGCACCTTATCTCCTTCCAGGTGACCAAACTCATCATTGATTTTTTTAAAATTATCCAGATCAAACATAATGCCGGAAAGGGCAAGCTGGTATCTGTGAGCACGGGATATTTCTCTTTTTAGCTCTTCATCGTATTTTAATCGATTATAAGCACCAGTTAATGTATCAGTATTGGATATTTTGGCTAATTCCAGGCTATTTTGAAATTGAATTCTATACAATCTATTTATTCTTCTGGTAGTCATAGCACAAAAGACAAAAACCAATCCAGAAAAAATCAGTAATCCCCAGGAAGAACTCGATACAGAAAGCAATCCTCTAAAAAATGCAATTAGAAAAAAAACAGTTAAAACGATAATTGACATTAATGTTTTTATACAAAACCTATTTGGAATAATAAAAAAGATGGCCAAAATCACAACAATAAGTCCCTGTTGATGTATCATGACATCCGGGTGCTCATAAAAAATCAGTAATCCCCAGAATAAAATTGCCCCGAAAATTTCATATACTGTCGAAAAAACATAGAGATTATCAGGCATATAATGAATGCGGAAATAGTAAAGGACAGATAATAGGAAAAAGAGTATTCTGATAAGAAATATAATATTAAATCTTGTTTTTTCCGCAATAAGAAAATAATCAGGAATAATAAACAGTAGAAATAAAAGGCTTATAATTAGCAAATTGTGGCTAAAATGTTCAATGGTTTCTTCTAACATGTAGGAGAAAAATTCTTGTTCCAGTTTTGGTTCAGTAAATTCTCCTGAGATCATGGATATTTTTTCTGTGTTGTGATTCAATTTGTTTATTGTCAATTGTAATTTTTTCCTTTTAATAAAATTATTCTTTATAATAAGATAAAAATTATTAATACAGCATTATAATCCATAAATAAAATTTATAGAATTCAACTAAGCCTACAAAGTCATTTTTCAAATAACTTTTTTATTAACAGGTTTATCATCTGAACTTTCTATATGAATAGTGGTTTCTACTGACATCTCAGAATTAATTTTTTCCTCAAGTTGAGTAGCAATTTTATGTGCCTGCTTTAGTTTCATTTCTCCTGGCAACACAATATGAAATGTTAATTCCCGATGATTTCCATAACGATGCAAATGAATATGATGTAGTTGCACATTATAAGGAGCGTCTTTTCTGATTATATTTTCCAGTTTTTCAAGAAACAATTCCTCTGGTTTTTCTCCAATAAGAATACTTGTAGTGTCTTTTAGAATATCAAAGGCTATTTTGGCAATAATAAGAGAAACAATCATTCCCATAAAACCATCGGCCCACCAGAAATAAGGATTAAGAACAATACCAATGATAACAATCAGGGAAGCCAGGGCATCGCTGCGGTGATGCCAGCCATCAGCAATCAATGAGTCAGAGTCAATTTTTTTGCCGGTTTTGATAGAAATCTGAGCCATTACCTCTTTTACTATTAAAGAAATAATAAAGATAAAAAGGGCAGTCTTATTGTATTGCACTGACTGCTGTTGCAATAATCTGTTAATTGATTTAACAAAAAAATTAAAAGCTACTAATGACAGGATAATAGCTATAATAAGGGAAGAGATTGTTTCAGTCTGTCCATGACCAAAGGGGTGCTGTTTGTCAGGTGGTTTTGCTCCCATTCTAAATCCTATAATTACCATAAAAGAAGTAAGGGAGTCGCTTAAAGTGTGCCAGGTTTCTGCCAGGATGGCAATAGAAGCAAGCTGAATTCCTATCCAGTATTTAAAAATTGCCAGCACTAGATTGGAAACAAGAGATAATGATGCTATTAATATCCCTTTTTTTGTTCTATTGTTGAGTTGTTCTTTAAATGTGTTATTATTCATTATTCTCAATATTCCTGAGTAATTAAATCAATATTCATGCTATCATATTTTAAGAGTTATTATTTTAAAATGCAAAAATGTTTTAGTTTTTTATTTTTACCAGGATCTTTGCGTCAAGCAGCAGGCCTCTTCCTGGAAAAACCTTTAATATTTTTTCCTGGATATATTTTTCTGGAGAACCTGAGATGTTTTGATTTTTAATTATTGATTTAATACCATTTCTCAGCTTTCCCAGATGATACCAGAGCCTATGATAGGTAGCATCTTCATCAGCTGGCCATAGATTATCAATAATTTCGTCATAAGAAATCATTTTACCTTGATTATCTGCCAGCAGAGAAATAAGCTGAAAACTAATTTTATTAACCTTTATATCCGAACTGCAGAATAAAATTTTATCTGGACGATAATTGTCAATAATTATATCTATTTCTTTTACTACATTATTATCCTGGAGAAAAGCATCATGAGTAGAAGCAGGAGTATTAATATCATCACTAGTCTTTCTTTTTGATAATTGTAATTGAATTTTGCTATTAGAAGAAAGAAATTTCCCTTTTTCAGGAAAATTAAAATTGTCTTTTATATTTCTTGCAAGCAAAGGGGGTAGTATTTTTTCAAGATCTGCTATATTCAGTTCTTGCAAGCAGCGGGCATTATTGTATCCTTCCTGTACTAATTTTTGAATATAGCCTCGAGTAAGACCTGGTATTTGTAGTTTAGATAAAGGAATGTCTGGAGTTCTGATGCCTGTATTTAACCTGTAAGAGATTTGTCTTACTTTTTTTAGGTCATTGATTTTATATTCACCTTGATTTATCTTTGTCATCATCGCCGATAAAGTATCAGCAAGCCAGGAAAATCTCTCTCCAATATTTTTAACGGATCCTTTTAAAAGACCATATTCTTCTTCTATTTCTCTGATCTCCCTGTTGTTAATCCAATCATACATCAGTAGAGTTATTTTCATAATTAATAAATTATTTCTGGTTGATTTTTGATTTTGGAATAAGTGTGAATTTTTATCAAAACGAAGTAATTTTTGAAAAATTAGCTTGTGTTCCTCGTTTTGTTCAAATACCAGATTCAATAATCGGATACGCAAACATTCTAATTGTTTGTTAAAAAATGTTTTTTGTTTTCCATTAGGGGTATTATTCAATCCACTGATATAGATTTCTTCACCATCAGCACATTGGGCAAGCAGAAGAATAATTTCCAATTCATTAATCCCACTATTTTTTTTTGAGTTTAGCCAATACAAAAAATGTGTGTATGTTTTATAGGAAATTCCTTTTGAAACTATCAATTTACCCAATTCTGTAAGCTTACAAAACTTTTTATTATAAACATGAATTAAATTTTGTTTTACCAATTGGTGCAGCTTTTCCCACAGCTCTTTTTTAGTTATTTTGCCGGAAAAAGAATATTGCCAGAGATTATCATTTTGGGTTTGTTTTTTATTATGAATTAAAGAGAGAAGATCTTTTATAGGTTGAGAAGTAAAGGCAATTTGCTGGAGCAAAAAAGTCATTAAATCTTCTTCTATTTTCATATTTTTTGTTAATATTGACGATTGGGCTTCATCAGTTTCCCTACAAATATAACTTATTTCCGGTGAAGTATCTTCCTGGACTTGGAAATATAATTTTTGATAGGAAGTTAATTCAATAAAAGAAGGAGCCAAAAAAATCATCCTTCCAAAATTATTTTTCTGATTAAAACGACCAGCTCGTCCTCCCATATTTTCTACTTCAGAGAGGGAAAGAGTTTTTTTGTGGTAGAATTTATTTGAATAGATATCTTCTTTTAATACAACTTTCTGTCCGGTCATAATTACATTATTTACCGGTAAATTAACTCCCATAGAAAGAGTCCCTGTTGCGCAAATTATCTTAATATCACTATTTCTAATTCCTTCCTCGATAAAATGTCTCTCTTGCCATGACAGATCTGCGCAATGGTAACTGATCCCTTTTTGCAGGAAAAAAATCAATTCTTCCCGGGAAGTAGAATTTTCCATAGTTTTCAGTTTATCAATAACGCTTTTTGCAGGAGGCAAAGAGAATTGATCTGCCAGCCAACTAGTCCATAATCGGACCTCTTTTTTGGTAGAGAAAAAGACTAAACTTGATTCATTAAAATTCAGCAGGTACAGTAAAGTATTTTTTAAATAACTAGCCAAATTACATTCCTGAGCTTTTTGGGGTGAGAAAAAAATATCCTCTCCTTTGGTACCAGTGTTGTGCTCAACATATCTAAAAATTCCTTTCCGCACGATGCCTTTTTGTAATTCGACCGGCCTGTATTTTGAAAATAGAACAGTTGCTGATAACCATTTGGCATATCTGTGAAAATTTTCCAGAAAAGCTGAAAGGGCAATTATCCTGATGTGGGGGAAATTATTTTTTACATAATTAAAATTATTTTCCAAACTGGGTCCTCGCTGGAAGTCCTGTATTAGCTGCGCTTCATCTGCAATTATTAAAAATACATTGCTTAAAAATTGAGGATATTGTAGAAGAAAGTAATAGAATTTTTCATAAACAACAATAGCAACATGAAAATTACCATTAATTATATTTTTATCATCCTTTCTGTGATCTCTGGAAGATAGAATTATTTTTAAACCGATTTCTTGATATAGCTTAACAAAATGCTGATATTTTTCCTCAGCCAAAGCACGTAAAGGGACCAGAAAAAGGGCTTTTCTATTTAAACAGACTTGCTGCATAATAGCCATTTCAGCCAGGAATGTTTTACCTGAAGAACTTGGTGAAATAACCAGCAGGTTTTTAAAGTCGTGATTTTTACCATTTAAATTTTCTGATTCAAAAACAGAATTGTGTTGTAAAAGATTAAAATTACAAACTGCCTTTTCCTGTACAGGTAATAAAGAAGGTGAATAATGTTTTTTCCAAATTTCTACTAAATAAGAAGGAATTCCAAAATACTCTAATTGTTCTATTTTCATTTCTGCCTACAATATTTATCATATTTATTGATTATTAATTGGATTTTTCTTTGTTTCCAGGTAAATTTCCTGCTTATAAAAAGCAAACATATGTTCTATTTAATATCATAATAGATAATTATGAAAAAATCAAAAAAAATTTTTTAGAAGTCGGTTGACAATAAAATTATTCATGTTAAAATATAGAAAGTTTGAAAATTGAAAAAGCAAACCAACCAACCAACAAATAACTTTTTCATTTTTAGACCTCCTAACTAAAAAAATAAGCCTCCCCAAAAGGGAGGCTTATTTTTTATAGATTATGGGTAAAATTTTTTGTTTATTTTGATATAATTTCTTTTTCCGGGTAATTTTTATGGAAAATATTTTTAAATGTTTTATCTAAGGTTTCATGTTCCACTTTTGTAACATCAAATTGTAATAATTTGAAGGTAATCTGTACACAAAATCCAATTGCAAAAACAGCTATCACTGTTCCTAAACCCACCATGCCACCTAATAACCATCCTATAAAAACAACAGTAGCCTCGATCATTCCCCGACACATACCAATGGGAAGTTTTGATTTTTTTGTGATAGCTACCATCAGGCTGTCCCTGGGACCGGCTCCTAAACCAGATCCTATATAAAAATAGGAAGCAAGAGAAATAATAAATAAACCAACTATCAGTATTAAAATACCTGCTAAGAAATTACTATTTTCCGGTATTAGATTAAATTTAAGGATAATATCCAGAAATACTCCAATCAGGATCATGTTTAAAATACTGCCAAATCCTACTTTTTCGCCAAGCAATACAGTTATTATTACCAGGAAAACTCCCACCAGGATAGATATACTGCCTAGACTTATGCCAACAGTTTTCGATAATCCGACCTGGAATACATCCCAGGGGGCATAACCAATATTGGCTTTCATTGTAAGTACAATGCCAAAGGCAAATAAAAAAAGTCCAAATATTAAAGAGAAAAAGCGTTTATAATATTTTTTCATAGTATTAATTCCTTATAATTCCTTATAAAAAAAGAGTTTTTGAAGATTTTTTTGAATTTTAAAAATCAACAAAACTCGTTTACCATTATAACCTTAAAAAAAGTAAAGTCAATGACAAAAAATATTTGTTTTTATGCTATAGACGGAAAATGAGTGCAATTTTAAAAATTAAGGATGCCAAAAAAGGATTATCAAAGGAATGGCAATTATTATAATAAAAATCTGCAAAGGTAAACCCATTCGCCAGTAATCATTAAATTTGTAGCCACCTGGTTTCATTACCAGAGTATTATAAAGAAATTATTTCCTAACTTTAATAACCAGCGGGCAACTAAATCTATAAGTCCAGAATCCTGAAGGCCCTGACTGACTACCATTACTGCTGCTACTGTAATTATTGCCGGATGAGCGAATCCTGTGAAGGCTTTCTCTGCTGGAATAATCTTAAAAACAATTACTGCAAAAAGGGCAATTAAGGCCACAAAATCATAACGGATTTTTCCCCAGACAAAAAAAATCAAAGTTATACTGAGTATTAAAAAGACAATATTTTCTTCCATAAAAGCAGTGACCATTTATTAAATTATTATCACTTATCTTACCACATGCAAAAAATTAAATAAATCAATAAGTAATTAGAAAAAATAAGTATTAGCAATTAATAAAATAAGACCTGTTTTGAACAATATAAATAAAAAGTATAATAATGGTTCTAAAAGGCAGTTTCTTTACAACATAGGATGTTTAGACTAAAATAATTACAAAGTTGATGGCTAAAAAATGAATGAACTATTCAAAATATACCTGAAAGATATACCTGAAACACAGCAGCATCTTTTTACTGATTAAGATAATTTAAAAAACTAGGAATTAGCATAATAAACACCCTGCATAAAATACAAAATTATCATTAAATCTAATGTTGGTATTGTAGATAAAATAGATGAAGTTAATAAAACACAAATTTGATATTATTTCTTTTATGAAAAAATTCTAGAAAAATATATCGTATTTAGGTTTAGGAGGCCAAAAATAAATTTAAGTTTAGCGACAGGTTTTTTAAAAATTAAAACTCTTGAGGATCTGTTGAAACTGCATAATGGTATAGAAATTAATAATTATGAATTATGGGACCAGGATGGTTTCTTTGCTGAAACTGGGGTAGAAATAGTAATTAAAAACTTGTTACCACAAATGGAAACAGCTGGAATTATTGTTGGATCACTACATGCACCTTTTAAGAAGGATTGTATCATTTCAGAGGATGAATATGAAAGCTATTTTATGAAGTTTCAGAAATGCTGTAAAAAAGGAAAGGCTTATAAAGCAAAATATCTGGTAATACACCCACCTGTAATTGCTGGTGAAGAAAATATAACAAGAGATAAAGAAGAAATTCACCTTTTGAAAAAAAGCTTATCACTATGGCTGAAGATGGGTAAAGAAGCCGGAGTGTATGGCCTCGATTTAGCATTTGAAAATCTACCTCCAAGCCAGGGTTGGCCATCCGGGTGTAACTGGGAAATGTCTTTAGAGATAATTAAAATTCTCAAGCAGCCAAATATAAAAACCTGCTTGGATATTTCTCATTGCTTTGTAAATAAACAAATACAATCTATACTGACTGAATTAAATGAAAAAAATCTGCCTGTTGGCATTCATGTTTCTGACGGTATAGTTGATAGTAGAAAGGACTGTCATCTTCCTCCCGGGGAAGGTGATTTGGATTGGCTTAATTTTTTTGCAGTACTGCAAAAAAATAAATATAAAAGAAATTTAGTGATAGAAGTCAATAGCCCTTATCTGGGCATTGATTTATTGCAAAAAATAATTTCTTTTCTTCAAAAAAATATTCAAAATTATAATTAATTCAGGAGAAAATAGATGACAAAAAAAATTAAAAATATTTGTATATACGGTATTGGAGGAGTAGGAGGCTATTTTGGTGGGAAAATTGCCCATAAAATAAACACTGGGAACTACAATGATCTAAAAGTTTCCTTTATAAGTCGGGGAGAGAACTTACTGGCACTTCATCAAAAAGGGCTTAAACTTATAACTGATGATGGGGAAACAACAAGTGTTCCTCATCTTTCTACAGATAACATAACCCAAATTCCCACACCTGACCTTTACCTGCTTTGCGTGAAAGGATATGATTTAAATGAAGCAGCTATTTCAATTTCAAAAAATATCTCACCACAAACTATAGTACTTCCCTTGTTAAATGGTATTGACATCTATGACCGTGTAAAAGAAAATTTACCAGATACAGTTGTTTTGCCAGCCTGTGTTTATATTTCCTCCAGCATTGAAAAACCGGCAGTAGTCAGACAAAAAGGACCAGCAGGCAAAATATTTTTTGGTCAGGATCAGGAAATGAAAAATTATGATTATCAAAAAATTAACAATTTTTTTCAACTGATGGAAATAAATGCTTCAATGACTGAAAACATATCTGAGATAGTCTGGGAAAAATATATTTTTATTGCCCCTTTTAGTTTAATAACTGCTTATGCTGATAAAACAATCGGAGAGGTAATGGCAGATGCAGAACTAAAAAAAATAACTATAAATATTATCCAGGAAGTAATCAGAATTGGCCAGGCAAAAAAAATTAGATTTAAAGAAAATATTTTGGAAAATGTTTTGAAAATAGCAAACAATTTTCCTTTTGATACCAAAACATCTTTTCAAAGGGACTATGAAAAAGGGACAGGGAGACATGAAGGGGATATCTTTGGTGGAACCTTAATCCGTATGTCGAATGAACTGCAAATAACTATCCCCACTATTGAGGAAATATGTACGAAATTAAATATAATATAGAAAAATTAAAATATTGGAGAAGAAAATGACATTTAAAACAGTTGGCATTATAGGTAGTCCAAGAAAAGGGATGAATACTGATACTATGGTTACCAAAGCACTAGAAGGTGCTCAAGAAGCGGGATCTGATGTTGAGAAAATTTATTTGAATGATCTCAAGATGATTCCCTGTCAGGCCTGCGAAAGGTTTCCTGCTCCTGAGTATTGTTTTTTTCATGATGGAATGGATATAATTTATGATATTCTAGAAAATGCAGATTATTTAATTATCGGAGCACCTGCTTATTTTGGCACAATTTGTGCTCAATTAAAAACAGTAATTGACAGATCAAATTGCCTTGCAGAAATGATAACCCTACCAGATAACAAATTAAATTTCAAATCCAGGCTAAAAAAAAGAAAAAAAGCTCTTTTTATCTGGGTTGCCAATATATCAACAAATCCTAAACATGCCTTAGTACCTGTTAGTATATGGTGTAAATATTTTGCCAATATTGAACTGATGGACACTCTGGTCGTTAAAAAATCAGATTATAAAGAAGGAGCCAAGAATTGTCCGGAGTACCTTGAAAAAGCCTTTGGGCTGGGAAAAGATCTGGTGAAATAAGTTTTATAGCCATCTTTTTAAACTGCAAAAAAAGAAACTGTCTTTGTGATAAGTTTCTTTTTTATTTTTTAGAAAAATTTTAGATCAGGATAAATATTGACAATAGCAATGTAGATTGTTAATATTTATAAAAACAATATATATTGCATAAATGGTAAATAAAATGCATATAGAGAAAAATGAGAATATTTTTCAACTCTTAGAAGAAAATTATAATAAATTTACAAAAACACAAAAGCGCTTCGTTAGATATATAATTGCCAACAAATTTGAAGTTCCTTTTTTGTCTGCTTATAATATTGCTGGAAAAATAAAAGCAGATTCTTCCACATTGATTCGTTTTGTAAAAAGCATTGGTTACAAAGGTTATCCTGAATTTCAAAAAGATTTAGGTAAGTTTGTTATCGAAGAAATGAAGTTTTCAGGGCAATTAGCAAAGGCAAAAAATTATAAAAATCATAAAGAAAAAAACATTATCCAGATTTCATTAAATAAATCTTATGAGAATATGTTTAATTTAATAAATAATACAGATTATAAAAAAATTAAAGAATTTTCAGAAATTATATTTTCTGCAAGAAAAAAAATTATTATTGCTAATCGAAGTTCATTTTCTGTAGGTCATTTTTTATATTTTGAATTAAAAAAAATTGTTTCTGATGTTATCTTTTTAAATAATTGTGATTATGGATATTATGACATATTTCCAGAATTAAATGAAAAAGATATAATTATTGCAATAGGTATACCTCGTTATACCTCAATTACTGTTGAGTTTGCTCAATATGCTTATAAAAGAGGAATAACTGTCATTTCTGTTACTGATAGCCATTTGTCTCCACTCTATCAAATTTCTAAGCTAAGCCTATTAGCAAATACACAAAGTGCTACATTTCATAATTCAAATGTTACTTTAATGGCTTTGGCCGATGCTATTATTGCTGGTGTATTTTCTCTAAACAGGGAAGAAGCGATAAAGAGACTGGAGAAAGAAGAAAAAATATTAATAGATAAAAAAGTCGTTTTTTACGAAAAAAAATAATTTAAAGGAAAGGTAATAAAAATGGAATTAAAACCTAATAAATTAAAACAGACCCTAAAAGATGGAAAGGTTGCATTTGGTACTTGTATTAATGTTTTCAGTCCAAATCTGGTAGAACTGGCTGGATATTGTGGATTGGATTTTTGCCGGATAGAAAATGAGCATGCCTGGAGACAGGATCAGAGTATGGAACATATGATGAGAGCTGCTGTTGTTGGAGATATAGCTGCCTTGCCTAGAATTGATAAGAATAATCCATATTTAATAAGAAAAATATATGAAATTGGAGCAATGGGTTTTATAATCCCGGATATACAAAACAGCGAAGAAGTAAAAGAAATAATTAATGCTGCAAAATTTCCACCTGCTGGAGAAAGAGGTTATAGCGGTAATGTGTTTTCATCAGGCTTTGGTACCAGGGCTGGAGAAGAATGGATTAAATGGAGCAATAGAGAATTATTAGTTGGTGTAATGATAGAAGATCCAAAAGCAGTACAGGATATTGATAATATTATGTCATTAGAAGGATTGGATTTTGTTTTATTTGGTCCGGCAGATTTCTCACTGAATATGGGATTGCCTGCTCCTCAAAAAAACCATCCTGATGTACAGGATGCTCTTAAAAAAACTATTAAGGCAGCTAAAAATAACGGAAAACATGTTATGATTGGAGTTGGTTATCCCTGGGAAGAAGAAGCTCAAAAATATATTGATATGGGCTGTCAGATGATTGAGATTGGTCATGATTACACAATCCTAAGAAATGCCTGGGAAGGTACTGTTAAAAAATTTAAATAAAATATTTTTCAATAAAAGGAGGTGTGCAAAAAATAAAAATTTAAATAAAATTAAAGAAGTTAAAAAATAAGTAATGGAGGTAATAAGTATGTTTAAAAAAATATTGTATTCAATAGCTTTAATGGTTATTTTAGTTTGTTTTTTAATGGGAATATCTTCTCCTGTATTGGCTGCTTATCCTGAAAGGGATATTAAAGTAATTGTGCATGTATCCCCTGGTGGGGGCACTGATACTATGATTAGATTGGTCACAAGATTTATGGGAGAAAAATTGGGAGTTAATTTTATAGTAGAAGATTACTCCGGAGCAGGAGGGCAGATTGGTTATACTACTTTAGCAATGGCTGAGCCTGATGGCTATACAATTGGCTCTATCACCACTATGAGTATAGTCACTATGGAGTTAACAAGAGACGGGGTTGATTTTAATTTTAAAGATGATTTTTCCCCAATCGGTAGAATTCAATATGACCCATCTGCAGCAGTAGTTCCAATTGATAGTCCATTTAATTCAATTGATGATCTGGTTGCTTATGCAAAAGAAAATCCTGGTAGAGTAAATATAGGAGGAACACTACTATGGGGCACTCATCATATTCATGCTGCATTATTAGAAGATGTTTCTGGTGCCAAATTTAGCTATATTCCTTTTGATGGAGTTTCAGAAACACGCTCTGCAATTCTGGGAAAACATATTGATGTAGGAACTAGCGGTTCCACTGAATGGCAACCTCAAATTGAAGCTGGACAGGTAAAATGTTTGGCTGTAGCCGGTAACCAAAGGATGGAGTTTTTACCAGATGTACCAACCTATAGAGAATTAGGTTATGCTTTTGAAGTAGGTTCAGATAGAGGTTTGGCTGCTCCTAACGGAACTCCAGAGGAATATGTTGAAATTCTAAGCAAAACTTTAAAGGAAGTATTAGAAGATCCTCAATTCCTGATAGAAGCGGAAAAGATTGGTATAAAATCAACATTAGGTTATTTAAATGGCCCTGAATTTAAAAATCATTTATCTGAATTACAGGATAATACAAAGAAAATTCTGGAAGCAGCAAATTAAGGTATAAATTAATAGGAAAATTTTTCCGGGAATAATTTTTATTAAGCTATAATTTATTCCCGGAAAATATTTAAAAGGGATTATTTATGAAAAAAATAAATGAAATAAATTTAGATCTTTGTATATATTTAGGATTTGTATTATTAGGTTTAATTGTGTTAAATCAGTCTAGTAATCTAAGAGTTGCTTCAGCTTTATTTCCGCAACTTTTAACTTATCTTATGTTTTTTTTATGCTTTTTATTAGTTTATTTCAATTTTAAAAGCAGAAAAGAATTACAAATAGAAAAGACAGAAAAGAAAAAAGAAAATATAACTAACAAAAGTAATATAAAAGTAAAAAAAATTAATAATTATTATGAATTTTATCCAATTATTCTAGTTCTGATCTGTGTGTTGTTTCTGATAGGTTTTCAATATATTGGATTTGACTTAAGCTCATTTATTGCCATGTTGGTAATTATGCTATTTATGAACAAAAAAGAAGCTCTTGGAAAATTGTATCTGGCAATATTAGTTCCTTTTGCTATTGTTTTGTTATTTAAATATGGACTAAATTTGAGATTACCATTATTAATAGAAAAAATGTTCTAATAGCTTATTTTTGATTTTTGAAGAATAAATAGGTAATATTTATTACAGTGAGGATTAATTATAAATGATAAATTATTTTTTAAATGGGGTAGCGAATTTATTTAATTTTTATACAATAATGTTTATGGTTATTGGGGTATCATGGGGTATCCTCGCAGGCGCCCTACCAGGATTTGGGGCGGCTTTGGCTATGGCATTGTTAATACCTTTTACTTTTGGTATGAATCCAAATGTAGCTTTACCAATGTTGGCAGCAGTTTATGCCGGGGCGATTTATGGTGGCAGTATTACTGCAATAATGGTAGGAGTGCCAGGAACTTCAGCAGCAGCTGCAACAGTTGCTGATGGATTAGCAATGACTAGAAAAGGGCAAGGACAAAAGGCTCTGACAACTTCCATTATAGCTTCAACAATAGGTGGAATATTTGGTGGAATAGTTCTTTTATTTTTTTCCCCTATACTGGCAAAGGTTACAGTTATGTTTGGACCAGCTGAATATTTTGTATTAGCAATCTTTGGATTAACATTAATTGCTTCTCTTGCTGGCAGATCAATTATAAAAGGGTTGCTGGCAGGTGTTTTTGGTTTATTGTTGAGTACAGTTGGTATTGATGCAATCGCTGGGGCAAGCCGATTTACTTTTCAACAAATGTATTTGTATGATGGTATCCCAATGATTCCTTTAATCCTTTCTTTATTTGCTTTTCCCAGGTGTATGATGATGATTAAAGAAAGTTTTCAAAATAAACAGGTGAGTTTAAGTGGTGAGCTGGGAGGAAAAATAGGGCACAGTGTTTCATTTAAAGAAATTATCAGCTATTGGAAAACTTTATTACGTTCCAGTATTATCGGTACAATTATTGGTATTATTCCAGGAGCAGGTGCGAATATTGCTTGCTGGATTGGTTATAGTGAAGCTAAAAGAAATTCGAAAAATCCAGATGATTTTGGAACAGGGATAACCGAAGGAATTGTAGCTGCAGAGGCAGCTAATAATGCTGTTCAAGGTGGTTCCATGGTTCCTTTATTGACATTAGGGATTCCGGGCAATGCCGCTTCAGCTGTTATGCTAGGGGCTTTAATGATTCACGGTTTAATACCGGGTCATGAGCTTTTTACAAGATATGCTGACATTACATACAGTTATATTGCAGCAACAATTTTTGCAAACTTCATTATGTTTGGATTAGGTTACTATGCTAGCCGTTTTTTTGCTAGAATTGCTAATATTCCTTTGTATATATTAACACCAGCCATGCTGCTGGTAACATTATTAGGTTCATATGCAACCCGTCAATATTTTTTTGATGTATGGATAACAATAGGGATAGGTACAATATGTTATTTTTTAACTTTAGCTAAATACCCAATGCCGGCAATCCTGCTGGGTGCCATCTTAGGACCGATTGCTGAGAGAGGATTTAGACGTGCTTTAATGATAAGCCATGGAGAATGGTCTATATTTTTCACCAGACCAATTTGTATTGTAATGATTATTCTTTCTGTATTTTCTATTTTTGTTGGATTGAAAATGAATAAAGCAGTAAAGAAATAAATATTAATATAATCAATATTGAATAATAGAGGTGGTATCTGTGAGCAAGTATAATGTTTTACTGACAGCTCCCATTTATGAGGAGGCAATAAATAGAATAAAAACAAAAGCTGATGTGCATTTAGTTCCAAAAGGAATTAAAGAAGAAGAAATGATTGATTTAATTAAAAAAATTAATTTTGATCTATTTGTCGTAAGAGTAGGAAAAATTAATTCTAAAGTTATTAATTCAGCTACTAATCTGAAAGCGATAATCAAACATGGAGTGGGAGTTGACAATATAGATATTGAAGAAGCAAAAAAACAACATATTCCGGTTTTTTATACCCCTACTGCTAATTTTGAGTCAGTAGCAGAGCATGCTTTAGCATTAATTATGACTTTAATGAAACAAGTAAATCGTTATGATCAGGAATTAAAAGTTAATAAGCAATGGAATCAGGGAAAATATCAGGCTACCGAGCTAAATGGAAAAACAGTTGGCTTAATTGGGTTGGGCAGGATTGGCAGAAGACTTACGGAATTATTAAATCCATTTAGGGTAAAGGTTTTAGCTTATGATCCTTTTTTAACAAAAGAACCTGAAAACATTAAACTGGTGCAGTCTTTAGATAGATTGCTGGAAGAATCAGATGTTGTCAGTATCCATTGTCCTTTAACTGAGCAAACAGAGAAATTAATAAGCACAAATGAATTGAAGAAAATGAAAAAAAGTGCTTATTTGATAAATACTGCCAGAGGAGCGATAATTGACCAGGAAGCCCTGGTAAAAGCCTTGGAAAGTGATGAAATTGCAGGGGCTGGGCTGGATACTTTTCCACAAGAACCGTTACCAACAGATTGCCCGTTATTTAATTTGAATAATATTATTATAACCCCACATATTGCGGGAACAGCACTGGAATCTTATATGAGAATGGGAGAACAGGTAGCAGACATAGCCTTAAAGGTTTTGGAAAACAGAATTTCAGAAATACCAAACGAAAATTATTTCCACCAAATATCCTGAATCATAATTTCCAGTATTGCATCTTATTTGATGTTAAAACAAATTTGTATTGGTTTTCAATAATACTTATTATTGTAACTTTTATAGGCTAAATAAAAGGAATATATATTTGTAATTTTTAATAGATTAATTTAAACTAAAATCTGTAGATACATGCTTTATTTCCTTAAATAGATTTTAATATTTATTAATAAAATTCATTCCAGCTTAAAAAATATAAAAAATAGTGTTAAAATATTACAAGTAGAATATCTCAGGCTGTATTAAACTAAAAAATTGTCAAAAAATATAAAATGGAGCCCTAATATTCTTTAAATTATATGGGGCTCTATTTTATTGATTTAAAATAATTTAAATTTTATAAAACATAAATACATAATAGAGGTAAGAGAATGCGAGAATTTATAGCTGTAATAGTGTCTTTTTTGACTATTCCATTTTTGAATAAAAAAAATGTCCCTATAGGTATTGCTATTTGTATTTGTGCTGTGATGATGGCCTTAATTGGGGGATTGGATTTTGCTGATATGGGAGCAGTTCTTGCCGGGACTTTTTTAAATATTAGAAAAGTACAGCAATATATAATTATTTTAGAAGTTGGAATTTTAGGAGTACTTCTAAAACAGTATGGCATTATTGATCATGTTATTAATTACCTTATTTCAGTAGTAAGAAGCAAAAGATTTACATTAATGTTTATCCCGGCTTTAGTTGGCTTGTTGTCTGTCCCCGGTGGAGCAATTATGTCTGCACCTTTTATTAACGGATTAGGAGAGGATTCAAATATTCCCCACACCAAGCGTGCTATTATCAACCTGGTTTACAGGCATATTGCTATGAATATTATGCCTTATAGCTCAGGATTTCTACTTATTGCCTCAATTGCTCCGGAAATACCCATTTACAGTCTTATCGGTTTAAATATAATCTTTGTTATATTGTACTGCTTATTAGGATACTACTTATATATCAGACAGGTAAAAGAAGATGCTATACCATCCGGAAAACCAATCTTGCCCAACTTAATTAAATTGTTAAAATATACTTCTCCGGTTTATACTGCAGTGCTTTTAAACCTGTTTTTTAAAGTACCTTTTTATTTTGGTATGTTAATTAATCTGTGTATATTATATATGCTGCACCCAACTAAAACATTTTTGAAAGACGCAGCAAAGGCTTTTAGTATAAAAATATTGATTGCTATAATAGGTGTTTATCTTATACAGGGAGTTATGGGTCAAATGGGTTCTCTGCTGGGTTTTTTAACTAATATTTTCAGCAATGAAAGTACCATTATGCTGGGAATAATCATAACTGCTTTCTTTTTTGGTATCACAACCGGATTCCAGCCTACTGCCTTAGGGGTGGTAATCCCAATTTTATTAATGCTGCCTATTAGCAGTAGACAATTGTTGCTATATACTCATTTCACTTACATTTGGAGTTTTATTGGTTATTTCTTTTCACCTTTGCATTTATGTCAGCTCTTTACCTGTGAATATATGCAGGTTTCAACAGCAGATCTTTATAAAGATTACTGGAAATTTTTCCTGTCTTTATTAATAGTGATAATAGCTAATTATTTTGTGATGAGCATCTTGTTTATTTGAGATATTACTTATTATGCCATGGTATAAAACCTAATTTTTTTAATATTTTAGTATCTTCATTAATATTTACTAAGCTTTCGATAATATATTTTGCCTTTCAAAAATACCTGTTGCCTCACCTAAAAATCTAATCGAAAGCTAATACGCTGCCTCAAGTAGAAATGTAATCGAAGCTGTTTTGAGGTTTTTCACTCAGAACAGTTTCTTTTTCTCTATTCTGTTTTAAAATATTTGCTTTGTAAAGCTGATTCTGTAGTTTAGTAGTTTCTCTTTTAAGCTGTGCTGGATTTAGCATAGCATATTGTTTTTGTAACTGCATCTTAATTTCCTCTGAGACAAGAGGTGAAGCCAATGCCCTGCGATAAGGTGTTTGAGCTACATCATATCTTTTGATAACCCTGCTCCCGATCCTTTCTTTTTGTACTAACTTTCTCACCGGCTGGAAGAAATTCACATACAATCTCAGATAACCATACAGTTTATTTAACAGGCAAAGCTCTCTATCAGTATCATACCTTCCATAACCCACAGTCCTTCTAATAACAGACCAGTTTTTCTGCTCAATGTAGCAGGAATCATTCTTACGGTAAGGTCTGCTTCTGGTAAAGGTAATCTGTTGTTCTTCGCAATAGACTATGAGGTGATGATTGATGAATTCACTGCCATTATCTGAATCAAAGCCTAAGATGGTAAAGGGCAACCTTTCTTTAATCTCTTTGATTCCGGCAAAGACCCATCTTTGGGCCTTATTCTTAACTGCTATCATCTCATCCCAACAGGTAGCAATATCGGTAAAATTGAGACTCTGGATAAAGTCACCTTTAGACAGTCCTCCATCGTGGCTGACTAAGTCTACCTCGAAGAAGCCGGGCTTAGCATTATCCCACTCACTGAAAGTACGTATCGGGATATTCTTCTTCAAGAGGCTTCCCGGTCTGGTAGTGGACCTGCCCTTGAGCTGCTGTTTCTTTTTGGTATCAGCTAACAGCCGATCAATGGTACTAGCAGAGATGCTACAGAGTTTTTCTCTTATCTTGGGAGTAAGTTTTATTTCTCCATGTTTTTCTAATACCTGAATGAATTCTCTAAGAAGGGAGACAGTCGTTTGGAGCAGATGTAATCAGCTTCTTTCCAGATCTTCTTTAAGGCAATTAGAACCTCCTGGTCATAGTAGCTGTTCCTTTTCCTGGATTTCTGATAATTGCGTACATAATTGAACTTTTCTCCAGCTATCTGAACATAACCCAGTATTTTACTTTTACCAAGTAACTGACTGGCATAACAGCGGTTATAGCCGGTCAGTTGAGTAAATTCATTCAGGATCATTATTTTTTCCTTTTTTCTGGCTTTCTGGTATCTATTCTGCAATTCCCTGGTTACTGCTTTTTTCTGCCTCATAGTTAACATCTCCTTAGCCTCCCCTCTATTGGAAAGATCTTTCTTCTTCCAATATAGAGGAGATTGTCCTATAATTAAAATAGTTTCAGTTAGATTTTTATATGAGGCATCGATACTTTTTCAATTATATTTTTGATGAGGCAATTCGAATAATTGACACAAGTTAATTTTAGGTTTATACTTAATTAAAAATAATAAATTTTGTTACATTTTTAAATCTACAATCAATAAAAGATATATTAACTTTTAAATATATTTACTTACTATTTTTATCAATCAATTAAATATTTTTCTATCTAGGTTCTTGTAAAAAGATTCTTATCAGAAAAGGATTTAAGATAGTAAAATTTTCTAACAAAAAATCGGTACTCTGGTCAGCTCTTTTAAGATAATGAAATATTAAAAGATTTGATTATCAGGTTTCTTACAAAAAGATTACTCTTAATGGCTATATCTATAAATTAAATAAATTGCCATTATATATTCCTAATCAGATCCTAATCAAATTAGTTATTTCTAATCAATAAGTTATCTAAAAATATATAAAAGAAAGGTTAAAAAATGAAAATCAAAAATATTGAAGTATTTGTTGTTGATTATCCATTGAAAAATATAGCTGATTCGACAAGAGTAGTTGATAAAGTCGGTTATGTGATCGTATGCCTGCATACTGATAATGATTTAACAGGAATAGGTATAACCTATAGCGAGGTGGGCGGAGATGCTACAAAATTGTTAATTGAAAAAGACCTTAAAAATTTAGTAATCGGCAAGAACCCTTTTGATTCCGAATTTATTTGGGATGAGATTTTCCAATTTATGAGAGGCATTGGCAGAAAAGGATTAGCTTTTTTAAGCCTTAGTGCTATTGATATTGCCCTATGGGATTTAAAAGCAAAATCAGTTGGATTGCCTCTTTATAAATATTTAGGAGGTAAAAAGAAAGTTCCGGTTTATGCAAGTGGTGGATGGACTTCTTATAGTGATAAAGAGCTTGTTGATTCAATTATGTCAATGGTAGAAAATGGGTATAAGGCAGTAAAAATGAAAGTAGGAGTTAATTCTGGTAAATCACCCGATGAAGATATTAAAAGAGTAAAGATGGTAAGAAAAAATATAGGAAAAAATAGATTTATTAGTTGATGCTAATAATGCTTATACTTCAGCAGTTGCAATCTATGTAGCTAATGGTATAAAGATTGTAATATATATTTATATGAAGAACCAGTTATAGCGGATGACTTTGAAGGCCGGCAAAAGTAAGAGAATCTATAGACATGCCAGTAGCTACAGGAGAGCACGAATATACAAAGTATGGCGCAAGAGACTTATTAATCAGCAAATCTGCTGATATTTTACAGTTTGACGTTACAAAATGTGGTGGAATAACTGAATGGATGAAAATGGCTATGATAGCACAAGCCTGGAATAGGCCTGTTGCTCCTCATGCCATGGAATATATGCATATGCATTTAGTTGGCTCTATTACCAATGGTTTAATACTAGAAAAATTAATTATGTTTGAGCCTTTGGATGATCTTGTATTTATAAATCCACCTAAACCGATTAATGGATTTATTGAAATTCCAGATAAGCCTGGTATAGGTCTTACTTTAAACAAAGAAAATATCTCAAAACATTGTAATTAGAGATGCCTTGAGATGCAATATACCAATTAGTTTGTTAAAACAACCGTAGAGTACAATAAAATTAATAAAAGTAAAATAAAAAAATAATTTGGAGGTGATAATAAATATAGAAAAAATTTATATAGCTTGATAAAGGTTAATAAAAAATAATTAAATCTGGAGGTTTTTATATGAAAAGAAATTATGTCACTTTATTTTTAATGGTTTTAATATTACTTTTCTTAGGACAGACATCATTTGCTCAAGAATATATTATTAAACACGCTTATGTTAGCCCTGAGTTAACTGTTTTTGAAAATGTTGATACTGCATATATAAGTGTGTTTAAGGGTTATGTTGAAAGAGCATCCCAGGGAAGGATTAAAGTAGAAATATATCCAGCTGGCCAATTAGGAAACTTCAGAGATTTGCTTGAAGGAGCTATGATGGGGAATATCCAATCTGTATCCATTGATTCTGCAGGCCTTTCTGGTTTATACCCAAAAATTAATTTGCTAAATATGCCAGGACTATTTCAGTCAGTAGAGGAAAGTGTTTATCTTTTAAATAGTCAGTGGGGTCAGAATTTAGTAGAGGATGTTACCCAGAAACTAAACCTAAAAATAGTTTCTATGGCTCCTAAAGGATTCCGCCACTTTACAAACAATATTCGTGAACTTAGAACTCCAGAAGATGCAAAAGGAATAAAATTCAGGGTAATGGAAAGCCCGATATTTATTAATATGGTGGAAGATTTAGGTGCTATAGCTGAACCAATTCCTTCTGCAGAAATGTATAGTGCTATCCAACAAGGTGTAGTTGATGGACAAGAGAATCCAATTGTTAGCATTAGACAGGACTTAACTTTTGAAGTCCAAAAATATATGACTTTAGACGGACATACTGCTTCTTTCTGCTTTGTATTATTAGATAATAACTTTTTCAAGAACCTACCTACAGATCTTCAAGAAATTGTATTGGCCGGCGCTGAAAGGGGCACTATTGTTATGAGAGTTATGCAAATGTTACAAGAAGAAGTAGGGTTAAAATATCTTGCAGACTATTTAGAAATATATAATCCTACACCTGAAGAAGCCGCTAAATGGCAAGAAGCTGTAAGGCCATCTGGAGAAGCATACCTCAGAGAACAACTAGGAGATGATGTTGTTGATGAGATGTTTTTAGAACTGAGTAACTATAACAAATAAGGAAATGTAAATTACTATTATTTAAATTATTTTTTCTTACTAAAATTTATATAAATACAATTTAACCAGATGCTCTTTTAAATAATCATCTGGTTAAATTGTATAAAAAATAAATATGAATAAAGTTCATAAATTTTAATTTAGATAGTTTAAGTAAAGTATTATAAATATGAAAGTTTTTTGGCAAACGGAAATTTTTTATACAAAATATTTATATAAAATAAAGGAAAAACAATTGAAAACAATTAATATTTAAGGAGAAAACTTAAATAAAAATTGACTTAGGACATCCAAAAAATGGAATGTCCTTTATTTATTATCTGATTAAGCATTATGTAAATATCAACCATTGAAAATAACTGGAAATAATTTTTTCATAAAAAATTATATTTTGTAATACTATTTAAGATATTTTTTTCAGCTAATCTTATCTTATCCTTAAATGTAAGGTTAAGAGTAATCTATTTTTTATATTAAACTTTTTTAACCCTAATCTTGCTTGATAAATTAATCAATGAATTTTTTAAGTATTGTCTATAGTCAATTATAAATAAAACAAATTTAAATAATCCTATTTATTCATTAATAAAATTTTAAATATTTGTATTTTTAAAACTATAACTGGAGGTTAATTTGTTGAGAAAAATAAAAAATATTTCAGATTTTATAGATTCAAAGATAAAACATATGATAATTTTTTTAATGGGTATTTTGGTACTATCAATTCTTGTCCAAATATTTTATAGGTTCTTGATAGTGAAGCATACCGGCCGTTCTTTTCCTTATGTTTATGAGGGGGCAAGATATTTGTTAATCTGGATTACCTACTTAACAATTGCAATAAATTTGAAAGAAAACAGTCATCCTTTTCTTGATCTTTTTATAAACAAACTTCCTCCACGAGGACAGAAAATTATGTATATATTCCATGGGGTTCTGATTTTTATATTTTCCATTTTAATCATAGTCAAAGGTAAAGGGTTAATAGAGTTAACAAAAAATATTACAACCCCAACATTAGAAATATCAATTGCTTGGATATATGCGGCTCCTGTTATAGGTTCAATGTTGATTTTGATAAATTTAATCCCTTATATAGTAAATAAAATTGATGATATTTCTAAAAAAGAAAATATGTAAAATTAAACAGAAAGTAGAGGGAAGTTCAATTGATTGCTCTTTATATTTTATTAGTTTTTTTATTCTTAATAATAATCGGTTTGCCTATAGGGTTTGCCATTGGCATTGTCTCAATTGGTTCTTACCTTATGCTGGGTGGTAACCTGCTGGCAATTCCTCAAAGAATGGTAGTAGGGATTGATTTTTTTACTTTTTTGGCTATTCCTTTATTTATACTTTCAGGAA
Source organism: Atribacterota bacterium (assembly GCA_040767965.1). Taxonomy (GTDB): domain Bacteria; phylum Atribacterota; class Phoenicimicrobiia; order Phoenicimicrobiales; family Stramentimicrobiaceae; genus JAXGNR01. The sequence goes on along the minus strand of JAXGNR010000012.1, from coordinate 33,123 downwards.
AAATTATGAATAAAGGTGGGATAACCGAGAGTTTAGTAAATTTTTCTAAAAATCTTGTAGGGCATATAGCTGGAGGCTTCGGACATGTCAATGTAATTAGTAGTATGCTTTTTGCAGGTTTAAGCGGAACAGCAACTGCTGATTTAGCTGCTTTAGGACCTATTGAAATGGCATTGATGGAGAAAGGGGGATACGATAAAGATTTTTCTGCTGCTGTTACAGCTGCTTCTGCAATTATCGGACCAATTATTCCCCCGAGCGTTACTATGATTATATATGCAGTTGTTGCCAAGGCGATTATCTGTAGCTGCATTATTTTAGCTGGAATTATCCCTGGATTTTAGTGGGAACTGGATTAATGGTTACTGTATATATTATTTCAAAAAAGAAAATATCCATTATCTGAGGACAAGCCATCTATCTATAAAATAACAAAAGCTTTTATTAGAACTTTGCCTGCACTTGGTTTACCAGTTTTAATTTTGGGAGGAATTTTATTAGGTGTTTTTACAGCGGCCGAAGCTGCGGGGCGGCTGTTTTGTATTCCTTTCTTATTTGCAGATATTATTTTAAAACAATTATTTTTAAAGATTTATTTCCTTTGATGTTTGAGAGTGCTAAAATGACTTCTTCTGTAATGTTTATAATTGCTTCAGCCAGCAATATGGGATGAGGTTCTTACTATATTGCAAATACCTCAGAAAGTAGCGGCTTTTTATGGCATTTGCCAATTCTCAATTAATGTTTTTACTAATTACAAATATTTTATTGTTATTGATTGGGATGATTTTAGATCTTGCTCCTGCTCTTTTAATAATGGTTCCAATATTAACACCTGTTGCCTAATACGTTGGGGATTGATCCATTGCATTATGCTTTAGTTGTTATAGTTAATTTGGAAATAGGATTAATAACACCACCTGTAGGAGTGACTCTATTTGTTACATCAGGGATAGCTAACGTTGGGCTTGGAAGATTATACAAGGCAATTTTGCCTTTTTTATTTGCTGAAATAGCAGTTCTTTTTTTAATTACCTATGTGCCAGGATTGATCATTTATTCCAAGATTGCTGGGTTATTAAAAACAAAAATTTAATCAAATTTAATAAAAATAACAAATTGATAAATTAATGTATTAATAAAAAATTATAGGAGTGATGGTAATGAATTTTTTAGGATATAAAAGAGCAAATGGAAGTGTTGGTATAAGAAATTATGTAGCTATAATACCAACTATTGGATGTGCTAATGAAATAGCATTTGAACTTGCATCAAAAGTAAAAGGAGTTAATCCAATGCTACATAATCATGCTTGCATTAGAGTTGGCCCTGATTTGAAAAGAGCTGAAAAAACACTAGTGGGGATGGGTAGTAATCCGAATATTCATTCAGTTCTATTAGTTGGTATCGGATGTGAAGGCATAAAAATAGAAGAAATTGCCGAGAAAATAAAATTAGAAAAAAAAAGAGTTGAAATGTTATCAATAGAAAAGGATGGTGGTTATCAGAATTTAATAGACAAGGGGATAACAATTCTTAGTGATATGGTAGCAAAAGCATCAGATGAAACTAGAGTGTCTTGTGATATAAAAAATTTAACTATAGGTATTAAATGTGGTGGTTCTGGTTCAATTTCAGCTATTTCAAGTAATCCTTCTACCGGCAAGGCATCTGACATCCTTGTATCCAAAGGAGGAAAGGTAATCTTTTCCGAAACGGCTGAATTAATAGGTGCTGAAAAAGTATTAGCAAAAAGGGCTACAGGTGAAGATGTTGCAAATAAATTGCTAAATTTTGTTAATCAAATGAATAAAGATATTTATAATTATGGTGTAGATATATTAGGTTCTGAACCAACAAAAGGAAATATACAGGGTGGCTTAACCACAATTGAAGAAAAATCACTAGGTGCTATTGCTAAAGGGGGAACAACTCCATTGATGGGAGCACTCGAATACGGAGAGAAGCCTCAAAAGCCAGGGCTTTATTTTATGGATGGTACAACACAAGCATCACAGTTGTTTTTAGGTATGTTCACTGCAGGAGCTCAATTACAGATATTTAGTTTTGCCGGAGGATTGCCAGCTAGATTCAGGGGACTTCCTTCTTATCCTTGTGGATTATCAACATTACCTGTAATAAAAATATTAGGTAGTCCAGAAGATATTTCTGAAAAGCAATATTTTGATGTATACGCTGGTGATATTATTAATGGTGATAAATCTATAGATGAGGTAGGAGAAGAAATATTTCAAGAAATAATAAGTGTATCTTCTGGAAAACTAACTGTTACAGAAAAAAGAACAAATTATAAAGAACTTTTACAGTTTTATGCAAACGGAGTTTTAATGTAGTTAATAGAATTCTAAAATATTCAATACACCTTATGGAGGGATTTATATGGTATTAGAGCTTAATGATTTAGTCAATGAAGCAAAAAATATAAATAACCAATTTAACATAAAAGGCAAAAATGCTATTGTTGTTGGTGGCAATAAGGGTTTGGGCCAGGCCATGTCTTTGGCGCTGGCCGGGGCTGGTGTTAATGTATGTGTTGTCAGCAGAGGACCAGAAGGGCTTTCTGAAACAGCAGAGGCAATTAATAGTATGGGGCCAGCTGGAAATTATTTTTCTGCTGATGTTACTGATGAAAGGCAAGTTAAAAATATGGTTGACTTTGTGCTTTCTAAATATAAAAAAATAGACATATTAGTAAATAGTCAAGGAACGGGATATTTAGAGAAATCAGAAATATTTGATGCTATGAAATGGCAGGAAGTGATGGATGTTAATCTCAAGTCTGTTTTTCTTTGTTGTAAAAATGTTGGTAAACATATGCTGGAAAGAAAAAATGGTAAAATTATTAATATTTCTTCTGTGCGAGGATTTCAAGGCAGAAAAGAGGATTTAGCATATGCTCCAAGCAAGGGAGCTGTAAATCAATTGACAAGATCTTTGGCGATTGAATGGGGTCCTGAAGGTATAAATGTAAATGCGATTGCTCCAGTCTTTACTATAACAAAAATGAGTAAATCTTTTTTAGAAGATAAAAATAGATTAAATTGGGTATTGGATAGAATTCCCATGAAAAGGTTAGGCCAACTAGATGATCTTTTTGGGCCAGTGATATTCTTAGCATCTGATGCATCAAAGTTTATTAATGGTCATATATTATTAGTTGATGGTGGATGGATAGCTGCTTAATTAATATTAAATTAGACTTTATTTTTAATAAAGAAAATTTAAAAAGTAATATTGTCCAGGTTTACTAATTTTAAAAAGGCAATATGAGAGGTGTTTAATGTATACTTTTTCTTTGCATGTTGGCAATAAGATTAAAAAATTTAAAATTCCTTTCAATAATGTAGTATTAGGAAAAACCAAAGAAGATGTTAAAGTTTTAGGAAATATTGATTTTGAAGTAAAGAAGAGTCTTGAAAAGTTAATAGGAATTGTCGATACTTCTAAAATAAACAGTAAAAGCAAAATCCTCATTGTTTCTGATGATTATACAAGACCTACCCCAACTAAAGACATATTGCCTGAATTATTAAATTTTTTATTTGATAAAAATGTCAGGAAAGAAAATATTAAGATTATCGTTGCAACAGGATTTCATAGAGAAATGACACCAAAAGAAAAAATTGATAAGTTTGGTGAAAAAATATGTAGTAATTACGAAATAATACATCATAATTCACTTGATAAAAAAAGTTTGACTTATATTGGAAAAACTAAAAATAATATACCAATTTATATTAATAAATTAGCAACAGATGCTGACTTTATAATTGGGATAGGAATAGTAGAAATTCACCCCTGGGCTGGTTTTGCAGGAGGGCCAAAAATTATTTGTCCCGGGATAGCTGGCAAAGAAACAATAAATTATACCCATGCATTACCAGTCATCGAAAAAAATGTTGAAATTGGCAAAACAACAGGTAATCCTTTTTGGGAAAATATTAAGGAAGCAGCCAAATTGTCAGGCTTGGATATGGTTATTAATATTTTACTGGATCAACAAGGAAAGATTAGTGCTATTTATTCTGGTGAAGCTGTAGAGACACAAAAAAAATGTATTGATGTATTTAAAAAAAATAATTGTATTTTTTTTAAAGAAGAAGCAGATATTGTTATTACTACATCTGACCCTAAATTTCATTACTGGGGACAAGCTGCTATCTCAGGGTATAATGCTGATTCTGTTGTAAAAAAAGGAGGAACTAGAATTATAATTGCAGAATGTCCTGAAGGTTTTGGAGATTCGCAGCACGAAATAATTTTTTACTTTGATTCCTTGAGAGACGAGTGGGAAGATTTATCTAGGTATTGGGAAGAAAAAAAAGGGAAAATGTTTGATAATTCAAGAAATGCCTGCGCTATTCACAGGCATTTACTCTCATTAAAAAAATCAGATATGTTAATGGTTACAAAAGGATTTCCTTCAAGCACACCAACATTGAAATCACAAAAAGTTGTAAGTACTTTTCAGGAAGCCATTAATATTACCAGGGCAAAATATGGGGATGATGCTAAGGTAATAATATATGATCTTGGTGCAATGGTATTACCATTAATATCAAAATAAATTCTTAAAAATTACTAATGAATAAATTAATTTCGTTGAAGTACATTTTTGAATAGAGTTATAGGATGTCAATAATCCTTACCCGCAAATTTTATTGATTAATTCCTGATATTTGTTATGGATTTCAAATCTTTTTACTTTTAATGTTTCCGTCAGTTCGCCTGCTTCTATGGAAAACTCCTTAGGGCATATTGCGATTCCCATTACTGTTTCAAAGGGATTAAATCCATTTTCACGAGAAATCAGCCTTTTTACCTCTTTTTGAAAAAGAGTGATGATATTTGGATCTTTTATGGCTTCGCTCAAGCTTTCAATCTTCTTTTTTTCTTTTTCCCACAATGATTTCAAAGATTCGAAGTTAGGTACAATCAGTACTCCTAAGCGGGGTTTGTCCTGCCCTACTACTACAGCCATATTGATAAATTCACTTTCCAGTAATTTTTCCTCTAAAGGCTGAGGTTCAACATTTTCTCCGCCTCTTAAAACTATAGTATCTTTAGATCTGCCGACCAGCTGTAAATATTTTCCATTTTTTGTCTTTCTGCCTAAATCACCGGTATTAAACCATCCATCCTGAATTACTTCAGCAGTCTTTTCCTCGTTTTTGTAATATCCCTTCATAACCATAGGCCCTTTAACCAGCACTACTCCGGTTTCGCCATTAGGGAGTTCCCTGCTAAGATTGTCCTTGTCCACAATTTTTAGCTCAGCTTCTGGCATAGTTTCTCCAACTGTTGACATAATGCGAGCATTGGGATTTCTGGCAGATAAAACAGGTGCGGTTTCAGTCAAACCGTATCCTTCACAAACAAAAATACCTGCTATATCAAAAAAATTGTCAACATTATCCGGAAGGGCTCCGCCACCGCTTATGGCAAACCTAAGCTTTCCTCCTGCTACTTCTCTAATTTTTTTGTAAACTAATTTATCTGCTAATTTGTATTGCCATCCCAATTGAAAGAGAGTTTTTTTGGCTTTTTTAACTTCTTCTGTTGTGAATTCCAGTCTGTCAAATAATGGGATAGTGTTATTGACAATATTTTCAGCTTTTTTGTATTTTTTACCTATCCCAAAAGCCCAATCAAATATCTTTTTTTTAAGAGGACTTCCTTTTTTAGCTTTTAAAATAGCGCCCTGGTAAACACTTTCCCATATTCTGGGAACACTGGTCATAATAGTAGGTTTTTCTGCAGCAAGGTCTGGTAAAAGTATTTGTTTAAATGGTTTGCTATAAGCCGTAGAGGCGCCCACTGTTAAGGCCAGATATTCTGCTGTTCTTTCAAAGATATGCCAGGAAGGCAACACTGACAGAAAACGATCATCTTTATTAATTTCCTGCACTGGAGGCATTACCCGAACATTATGAACAAAGTTGGAATGTACCAGCATAACCCCTTTAGGGTCAGCTGTAGTGCCGGAAGTATAAATAATTGTAACTAAATCATCTTCTTTAGCGCTATCGGCAATTTTCTCCAGGCGGGTATCTCCTTGTTTTAAAAGTTCACGACCTTTTTGTGAAAGGTATTTAAAAGAGTAAATATTAAAGGAATATTTTTCGTTGTATTCTTTATCAATCAGAAATACTCTTTGCAGAATACTTTCCTTGATAAAGTCCTTTGGCAATTTTTCCTTATCAGATAGTGCTGACATTTCCTGATTATTATCAAGGTATTTTTGTAAAAACTCTAGAGCTCCGGGAGATAAGAATAAGGTAGCATTTTCATTTTTTATAAATTCTTGATTGCTTTTTCGAAAGATTTTCTAATTTTACCGTTTTCCTGAAAATCAACTGGATTTGCCCATTCAGGCACTTCATCAGATTTAGAAAAAACATCGATTTTATCTATTAAAATTATATTTGTAATTTTCGGCAGAGGATTATTTATCTGAAGGAAGCTATTAAATTGTTTTTCACCTTCCAGGATTACTGAACTAGCGTCTGAATGGTTTAATTTAAAATAAAGATCCTTTGAAGAGCTATTTCCGCTGCATGGAACATCTGCAGCCCTTAAATGGATAACTGCCATATCTGAAATTATCCACTCTAATCTATTTTCACTGACCAACCCTACATGATCAAATTCTTTGATACCTATTTCCAGGAAGCCAGTTCCCAATTCTTTGATTTTTTCATATAGCTCATTATAAGTTATTGGCTCAAATTCATTTTGTTTTTTTACTTTAAAGGCAATCTTATTGCCGAAATTTTTGGTATTATTTTTTAACATTTCGGTCAGAGTTTTAAAGGATGACATTCTTTCCTCCTGAAAATTTAAGAAGATGTTATCTGCTATTAATAGTAGTTATTATTTTCATAATAATACCATTATTGTCAATACCTGAAAAATTGCATCCAAAAAAGATAAAAATATTCTTTAGGAGAATTGCATCCCTGAATATTCTTAATTTATCTGTAATGAAAACCATTGATTGTCTATATCTCCCTTATTTTTGGATTTTTTTAATAATAATGTATTATAATAATCAATATTATATATCTTAACATTACATTCAAAAAATATTTGATATGAGAGGTAAAAATGAAATACATTGACAGTCATTCACACAGCCCATATTTTAACTTATCCTTAGAAGAATATTTATTGAAAAACAATATTATAAATGATGATGTCATCTTTTTATGGCGTAATGAGCCGACAGTTGTAGTAGGGAATAATCAAAATACTATAGAAGAGATAAATATGCCTTATGTTGATGAACATAAGATAAATGTTGTCCGCAGACTTTCAGGAGGAGGAGCTGTTTATCAGGATTTAGGAAATTTAAATTTTACCTTTTTAATGACTTTCGATGAAAAAGACAATGTAAATATAAAAAAATTCACTTTACCGGTGGTAGAGGCTTTGCATAATATGGGTGTTCCTGCCCAACTGTCTGGACGTAATGATATTACAGTTGAAGGCAAAAAAATATCAGGAAATGCCCAACGTCTTTTTAGAAATAAACTACTTCACCATGGCACCTTACTTTTTGATACTGATCTGGATGTCATGCCCAATGTCTTACAGGTAAGCCTTGACAAAATTCAATCTAAAGGGATTAAATCAGTGCGAAGCAGAGTTGCCAATATAAAAGAATACATCAGGCAACAGCAAAGCGTTGAACAATTTAGAGGTGAGATTTTAAAAGAATTATTTAAAGACAAGGAAATTGATGAATATATATTAACTGATGCTGATATAAAAAACATACTGTTTTTAGTTGATACAAAATACAATACCTGGGAATGGAATTTCGGTTATTCTCCTGCTTATACTATTAAGAATTCCAGAAGATTTTCAGGCGGTAAAATTGAAGCTTTATTGGATGTTAAAAAAGGAATAATAGAGAATTGTCAGATTTTTGGTGATTTTCTATCAGTACAGGAAGTATCAGAAATTGAAGATGCCTTCCAAAATGTAAACTATGAGCTAAATGCTGTTAAAAATGTTTTAGCAAAATTTAATCTAAAGCATTATTTTGGTGATATTTCTTTAGATGAGATAATTACTGTATTTTTTGGTTAATGATAAAACCAGAAAGTACTTGAATAACTTAATGGGAAATGTGAAGGAAGTATTGGATATTGGTGCCGAAGGGGGGATTTGAACCCCCACAGGTGCGAGACCTACTACGCCCTGAACGTAGCGCGTCTACCGATTCCGCCACTTCGGCTAATAAAACTGCTGGCTGCTGGTAAAAATGATTTGCTATTCATTACTTTATTAGAATAGTGAAAATAAGAAAACTTGTCAAGGAAATCTCATTTGTATTTATACAGGAAAAACAGACTTATTTTTAAAAAACAGTTTTTTATTATATAATGATAGCTGATTGCTGAAATAACAGGTTATACTTGTATTATTATAAAAAGTTGAGGTTATCATAATTGATATACAAAAATCTTAATCAATTAGATATAGGCGATCGGGTAAAAGGTATTTTTTATATTAAGGAAATGGAATTTCGCCTCAGGAGAAATGGAGAAACAGTTGATGGCTTTTTGAAAATTGCTGATAAAAGTAGTGAAGTAGAAGCCATTGTATGGGATATCTCTGTTCCAAAAAGAACAGAATATGAACAAATAATATTTGCCCAGATAGAAGGACAGATAACAAAAAAAAGAAATAATGGTCAGCTACAGATGACTATTCATACTCTGCAGAAAGCTAAAGATTACAATCCGGCAGATTTTTTGCCTTCTACAGAGAGAAATATCAATGAAATAATGCAGGAAGTTGACGAAAAAATTAATTCTGTCAGCAATTTATATTTGAAAAAATTATTAGCCAGCTTATTTAACGAACCTGATTTCCGGGAAAAATTTATGAATGCTCCGGCAGCTAAAAAATTACATCAGGCTTACCGGGGAGGGTTAGCAGAGCACACTATTAATGTAGCTAATTTTTGTGAAGCAATTTGCAGGATATATCCCCAGGTAAACAGGGATCTTTTAATAACAACTGCTCTTCTGCATGACATTGGGAAGATCGAAGAATACAAGCTGAATGGAACAATAGAATATACCGATAAGGGAAAACTAATCGGACATATTATTATTGGTACTGAAATAATTGACAGTAAAATTAAAAAGATTAATAATTTTCCGGAAGATTTATCTTTAATGGTAAAACATGCCATTTTAAGCCATCATGGAAAATTTGAATTTGGTTCCCCCAAATTACCCAGCACTCTTCCAGCAGTAGCCCTTTTTTATGCTGATGATACTGATGCCAAAATCAATGGTTTGATAGGACTGAAAGAAGAAAGTAAAAATATTGATAGAAGATGGAGTGAATGGGTTTGGTGGTTGGAAAGATCAATTTATCTGGAAGAACAAAATATTATGGAAAACAGCACCGAAAATGCTGAAAATATAGAAGAATAAATAAAAACAAATACAAAAATATTAATTACAGAATTTGCATTAGAAGGTAGCAGGAGGAAATTATGCAAAACAGATTAACTGAAGTGATTTCTAAAAAAAAAGCAGATTACCTGGAAATTCGATTAGAAGAAAATGAATCTTCACAAATTCGCTTCCAGGGCAAAGAAATGGAAAAGATAAGCAGTTCCCAGGAAAAAGGTGGCAATGTGCGAGCTCTGGTAAATGGCCGTTGGGGATTTGTAACTTTTAACCGCTGGGATGAACTGGAAAAAAAAGCTGACCAGGCTATTGAAATAGCCACTTTAATCGGGCATGATAAAAGTTTTTTAGCTGAAACTGAACCCGTAGTAGAGCATTTATATGCAACAGAATATAAGCGAGATTTCAGAAAAGTCAGCTTAAAAGAAAAATCGTCTATGCTTCAAAATTATAGCAATATAATAATTAAATACAGTCCAAAAATTCAATCTTCAATTGTCAATTACAGTGACAGATATACAGTTACCCATTTTGCTAATTCAGATGGAACTTATATTTACCAGGAGAAACCATCTTTAAATATTCATTTTACAGCGATTGCCCGTAATGGAGATGATGTGCAGATGGCTACTGAAAGTTCAGGGAGTATAAAAGGATATGAGATAGCAGAACAGCTTTCTTCTGTCGCCCATAGGGCAGCCAGAAGAGCAGCCAATCTGTTAAAAGCCAAACCGGTTAATGGAGGAGAATTTACAGTTGTTCTTGATCCAATCCTGGCTGGCGTTTTTATACATGAAGCCTTTGGACATTTGAGCGAGGCTGATTTTTTATATGAAGATTCCAGAATGCGCAATATAATGCAGATAGGAAAAAATATTGGTTCACCTGAACTTAGTGTAGTAGATGATGGCTCTTTGCCAGGCCTTTTGGGTTCCTCCAAATATGATGACGAGGGCGTACCAACCAGAAAGAATTATTTAATTAAAGATGGGGTTCTGGTTGGCAGGTTGCATTCCCGGGAAACAGCTGCCAAAATGGGTGAAAGTCTCACCGGTAATGCCAGAACAATCGGTTATCAGCATAAACCAATTGTGCGAATGACCAACACTTATATAGAGCAGGGTAAAACTCCTTATAAAGACCTGTTCAACGGAATTGAAAAAGGCATTTACGCCCGTCAATTCTATGGCGGTAATACTACTTTTGAAATGTATACCTTTAGTGCCGGAGAAGGCTATATGATCGAAAATGGATGTATTTCTGAACCGGTAAGAGATATTACTCTAACAGGTAATCTCTTTGATACATTGTACAATATTGAAGGAATTGGAAATGATTTAAGAATTATTGAATCTGGAGGAGGATGTGGTAAAGGCGGACAGAGCCCTTTACCGGTAACCTTTGGTAGCCCTCATATCCGAATTCGAAATGTAGTAGTAGGAGGGAATCGTTAATATGCAACAGATTATAGAAAAAATAAAACAAAAAGTTCCGGCAGGAGAGTTATTTCGGGTCAATTATAAATCTATTCCCATTGATTATGAAATGAATCAACTGAAATCCATTAATGCAGAGGAGTTAGAAGGATGGGCCCTGAGAATTATTCAGAATAATAAAATAGGATTTTCTTCCGCAACTTCACAGGAACAAATAAATCGCATGTTGGAAAAAGCTATTGAAGTATCTCAATTCGGGCAAAAAGCTTATTTTAATTTTCCAGAAAAAATTATCCCTGCCACTGATTTAAATCTGCAGATGTCTGATAAAAAAATCAAAGAAAAAACTATTGCCGAAATGATTGAAGAAGGAAACAAGATTATTAAAAAAATCAATTCCATAAATGCAGATTTTCGCTGTGATGCCGGTTTAACAAAACAAGAAAGCACGGTGGAATACTACAATACTTTTGGAGGCTCTTTTCAGTACGAACAAACCATGTTTGCTTATTCTGTTATGGTTCAAAATACTACTGAAAATGATATGTTAATGCTGATGGAATCTCAACAGTGGGGTAGTGATTCCATGCCTTTGGATATTTTTTGGGAAAAGCTTGAACAGAAAATAAAATGGAGTTCTAAAATTGTAGATATTGAAAGTGGAAATATGCCAGTCATTTTTACTCCGAAAGCTTTATTAGTATTGATTTTACCTTTCATCAGCGGATTAAATGGCCGATCAGTAAATAAGAAAATATCACCTTTGGGTGACAAAAAAGGACAACTGGTATGGAGCCCCCTTTTTTCAATGTATAGTGATGGTACTATTGACTATGCCGGAGGAAGTGCTCCTTATGATGATGAAGGAATTAAGATGCAAAGATTACCATTGATAAAAAATGGAGTGCTGGAAAATTATTATTATGATTTGCAAAATGCTGCCGAAGCCGAAGTAGAGCCTACCGGTAACGGATTGAGACCTGGTTACAGTTCTCCCCCTGCCCCCGGAATAAGTAATCTTGTTATTCCGGAAGGGGAAATGTCAATGGAAGAGATGATAAAAGATATTAAAGAAGGTATTATAGTTGATCAGGTTCTGGGATTAGGCCAGGGCAATGTCCTAAGTGGGTCCTTCTCTAATAATGTTCAACTGGGATTTAAAATTAAAAATGGCCAGGTAACAGGTCGGGTAAAAAATGTAATGATTGCTGGCAATGCTTTTGAGGTTATGAAAAATATACTGGGAGTAGGAGAAAAGGCTACCTGGGTATCAGGACAATACCATTTTCCACATGTTTATCTGAAATCTTTGCCGGTATCTGCAAAAAAGCAGTGATAATATTTATAAGATATTTATTAGATAAGTTAATTAGCCCACTATGGCATAGAATAAAAGAGCGAAAATTAATTACTGGTAAGGATGTTATAAAGTTTTACCAGATTTTATATTATAATAAATTAAATAATTATATAAATAAGAATAGTAGAAGGTTTGTAAAATGTTGAAATTTTTGGTAATAAGGCATGGTGAAACACAAAGTAATGTTGAAAGAAGATTCTCAGGCCACCAGGATGTTGAATTAACTGAAAAAGGTATCTGGCAGGCTGAACAGTTAGGCAAGCGTTTAAGTGGGGAGAAAATTGATGCTGCTTATAGTAGTGATTTGAAAAGAGCTGTCAATACAGCAAAAATTGTGTTACAGAATCGAGAAACACCATTATCCATAGAACCAGGTTTTAGGGAAATTCATTTTGGAGTATGGGAAGGATTAAAGCTTGAAGAATATAATCAGAAAATAGGAGAAAGTATTTCACCCGGATGGTGGAATCAACCTGATTCACCACTCTCAGGCGGAGAAAGTGTTTTTGATTTACAAAAAAGAGTTAAATCAGCTTTAGATAAAGTAATTGCGGATCATTATGAAGAAAACAAAGAAAAAACAATAATTATTGTTTGTCATGGCGGAGTAACAAGAATGATTATTGCCTTAGCACTTGAAATCCCAATTAAAAATATATGGCACATCAGACAGGAATCTACTGCTTTAAACATATTGAAATTTGAAAAGGAAAGTGGTTTTTATGTTAGTTCGGTAAATGATGTAGCCCATCTAAAATTTCAAAAAGAAAAGGCTGGCTCAATTGAGAAATAAGAAAATTGAAAAAATAATTCAAAAAATTATGCCAGTTAATAAAGATTTAGAAGAGATAACTATAAAAAAATTTGATAATTTAACCAAACCTGCCAAGAGCCTGGGCGAATTAGAGAAAATAATTGCCCTGGCAGCCGGAGTTTATGGAACAGTAAATCCACCTTTAAAGAGAAAAGTAGTTTTTTTAATGGCAGCCGATCATGGAGTAACAGTTGAAAAAATCAGTGCTTATCCTGCTGAAATTACCCGCCAGATGGTTTTAAATTTTTTAAATGGCGGTGCTGCCATAAATATCTTAACTGAACATTTCGGTATAGAGGTAGCCATTACAGATATTGGTGTTAAGGGGGAATTTGCAGACATCAAAGAATTAAAAGGATTAAATAAAAGGAAAATTGCTCATGGCACTTTTAATATGGTTAACGGTCCTGCTATGACTCCTGAAATGGCTGAGAAATCTATTCTAACCGGTTATGAGGTCTTTGAAGAAAGCTATGCCTGTCAGGAAATTAACCTGATTGGATTAGGTGAAATGGGTATAGGTAATACCACTGCCAGCAGTGCTATTATCAGTCTCTTAACTGGAGCAAAAATTGAAGATACAGTAGACATGGGTACCGGACTTGCTCCTGAAGAAGTTGAGCATAAAACCGCTATAATCAAGAAAGCAATTACTGTAAATCAGCCAAACCCCAAAGATCCAATGGATGTTCTGGCCAAAGTAGGTGGATTTGAGATAGGAGGACTGGTCGGTTGCATACTGGCTGCGGCAGCCAGAAGAGTGCCTGTGGTAATGGATGGTTTAATATCAGGAGCCTGCGCCTTACTGGCAGTGCACCTTGTTCCCATAGTAAAAGATTATCTGTTTGCCAGTCATTGTTCAAAGGAAAAGGGACATCTTGTTGCTTTATCTTATCTGCAGAAAAGACCGATTTTTGATTTAAAAATGCATTTAGGTGAAGGCACCGGGGCTGTTTATGGTATGAATTTTATTGAAACAGGATTTAAGCTACTTAACAAAATGGCCACATTTGATGATTTAAAAGAATAGCAGTTACTTAACTATTATTTGTATTATCAGCAGGAAAAAGAATGATTTATTCAAATAAAAATATAATTCTGATTACCGGAGGAGTTCGCAGTGGGAAAAGCTCTTTTGCAGAAAAAATAGCTCGCGACAATGGTGGAAAGGTTGCCTTTATTGCCACTGCACAGGCTTTAGATAAAGAGATGCATGAGAGGATAAACAAGCATCGCGCTCACCGCCCTACCGATTGGCAAACATATGAGGAACCCTATAATATTCTCCCAATTATTAAGAAAATTAGTCAACAGGTAGATGTGATATTACTTGATTGCCTCACTCTTTTGGTCTCTAATCTTATGACCAACTATCAGGAAGGTTCAGAAAACCAGGAAATAAATGAAAACATTATGATGCAGGTAGAAGGAATTATCAACCAATCATTAAAAAGTTCAGCTACATTAATTATTGTATCAAATGAAGTAGGGTTGGGATTAGTTCCTGTAAATCCGCTGGGGCGTTTTTTCCGTGATACCTTAGGTAAAGCTAATCAATTTATTGCAGCCAATTCTGCTAAAGTATATCTGATGGTGGCCGGTATTCCGATTTTAATTAAAGGGAATAATGATGAAAAACTTGTGTAGAAGGTTTCTTCTGGCCTTTTCTTTTTTAACAGTCTTGCCTGTTAGCTTTTTATTTTCCACTCCTAATAAGGAGCAGCCAAAACAAGAACAGGATTATATAAAAGAGGATTTATCAAAATCCAGTGTATTTTTTCCGATAGTTGGTATTTTTATTGGTTTTATTCTGGTGGGTGTAAATTATTTACTTGGATTTACTCACTTTGATATTTTGTTAGTCAATGGAATTATTCTTGCAATCTGGATCTTTTTAAGCGGAGGACTGCACCTGGAGGGTTTTGCTGATATGGTAGATGGATTCTCCGGTGGCAAAAACCAGCAGGAGATTATCCGTATAATGAAAGATGGGGCTATAGGGGCAAAGGGAGCCATTGGCTTAATCTTGTTGATTATTTTAAAACTGCTGTTAATAAACAATTTACCTGCTGCTTATAAATCAGAAGCATTGCTATTGGCTCCGGTTATTGGAAGATGGTCAATGGTGCTGGCTGGCTATTCAGGGAAACCTGCCTCTGCTGATAACTCTTTATCGCGCATGTTCACTATATATTTGGGAGGGAAAGAGTTATTGATAGCTACTTTCTTTGCTGTGATATGCAGCTTTTATCTATTATCATATTTCACATTTTACTTTCTGGTATTTTCAGCAATTATTACTTATCTGTTAATCTTTTATTCTTTTGCAAAGATACAGGGTATTTGTGGTGACATTATAGGAGCGGTTAATGAACTAAATGAAGTAGGGGTATTATTGCTCTTTCTTTTTTTTGGGAATCTTCTATTGCGTATTTAAAGATATATTTAAAGAAAACTATAGAAAAATTATTTCACAAAAAATAGTATAATGATATATAATAATGAATAACGAACAGAAAAATTGCCTGTAAAAATAAATAAGTAAACAGGAGGATATGAAAATGAAGATAAGTGCTAGAAATATGCTTAAAGGTATTGTAAAAGAGATTAAAGAAGGAGCAGTTAATGATGAAATTATCGTTGAACTGCCTAACGGAATGGAAATAACCTCTGTAATCACCAAATCATCTGTTAATAATCTGGGACTGGAAATAGGGAAAGAGGTATATGCTGTTGTTAAGGCCAGCAATGTTATGATAGCAGTGGATGACTAAAAATTAAATTACTTTTAACAGGGAAATAGAATTTTTATAATTTATAAATAAGTCTCTTCGATTTACCTGGCCTAAGGGTTTTCTATGACCGGTAAACGCAAGACCTCAAAAGTCTTAAGGGTTTAAATAGAAATGTTTAAACCTCCCGTATTTGGAAAGGAGAGAAAGATGAAATTTAAATATAGGGCAGTACTTTTTGATGTAACTTGTTGTTACTAATGTCAAAAAGTGCTGTTTTTTTATTTCCTGGTGAATAGCAAATAAATGGAAAGTATAAATATTCGTTGGTGTAGAAAGGAATAAAGGGTTACTTGCTAAAATGAGAAAAAATGTTGATTTGTTCTATCTAATCTTTATTTTAATTGGTATCATGACAATCCTGTTTATACTTCTTCCACCATTAAAAACAATTTTTTATACTCCATTATCTGTATTGTGTAATACAGTAAAAGATCCAGAAGTGAATCACTCTATCTGTTTAACATTGATTGCAGCACTGCTTGCAACAATGTTGGGATTTTTACTGGGGATACCATTGGCTTATCTGCTAGCCAGACACAATTTTTTTGGTAAAGGGATACTGGAAGCCGTTATTGATATTCCCATTGTTATTCCCCATTCTGCAGCCGGCATAGCTCTCTTGTTTGTTTTTGGCCGTAATTATTTCCTGGGGAGAGTTTTTAGTTTTTTCGGAATTGAATTTTTCCAGACATTCTATGGAGTTGTCCTGGCAATGATGTTTGTAAGTATTCCTTTTTTGATTGATTCAGTTAAGGAAGGTTTTAAGTCAATAGATATTGAACTGGAAGAAACCGCCTATACTTATGGCGCTTCACACTGGCAGGTATTCTGGTATATATCTCTTCCTTTAGCCTTAAAAAGCATTTATTCCGGCTGTATTCTTATGTGGGGAAGAGGTGTAAGTGAGTTTGGTGCAGTAATGATCATTGCTTATAATGTATCTTTTTTAGGGAAGAGTGGAAAGACATTGCCGGTCTTGGTATCTGACCGCTTTAATTTTGGACTTTTCTATGCCCGCCCTATAGCTGCCCTGGGAGTAATGATTTCACTTATTATCTTTATTATATTAAGAATTTTAATCATGAGAAATGAAAACATATAAAGAGAGGAGGATTATTTATATCTATATTTGAACTGAAAAAATTACCACGATCTTTAAAATATAAAAAAACTAGGAGGAAATAAATTGAAGATTAATAAATTAAAAACAATAATTTTTCTGGTCATATTTGGGCTATCATTAACAATAGGCAATGTTTTGGCAGCTCAGGAAGATGTTGCCCTGAAAATAACATCCGGTGATACAGTAAAAACATTAACTCTGGAGGAAATTATGGATTTACCTGCTTTAGAAGGCTGGGGAGGTAGAATGCGCAGCACCGGTGCTATTGAGGGTCCTTTTGAACTAAAAGGAGTATCTGTTCTGGAAATATGCGATATGGTCGGAGGCATTAACCCTGATACAGCTGTTAAAATCATTTCCAGAGACGGTTATGCCATGACTTTCAGTTATAAACAAGTAACCGAAAATGATTTTATTACCTATGACCCTGTTTCGTTAAATGAAGTGCCCCATGGTGATTTGCATATGATTCTGGCTTATATGACTGATGGAGAAGCAATGACCTTTGAGCTGGGTGGTCCCCTAAGACTGGCTATTCTTAGTGAGAAGAATCAGGTAACAGACGGTCACTGGTGGA
The DNA here is from genome assembly GCA_040767965.1 of Atribacterota bacterium. GTDB lineage: Bacteria > Atribacterota > Phoenicimicrobiia > Phoenicimicrobiales > Stramentimicrobiaceae > JAXGNR01. Next base: position 15,563 of record JAXGNR010000012.1, on the reverse strand, counting down.
GTAAGTGGGTTGAACAGATAGAGCTGGTTCCTGCTCCTAAGGATTGGGTTTTACAGTTGAAAGGTGCACGGGATGAAAATATTGATCGGGCTACTTTTGAATCTGGTTCAGCCGAAGGTTGTCATGGTACCAGATATGTTGATGATAAAGGTAGAGAATGGGAAGGAATTCCCCTGTGGCTACTGGTAGGACGGGTAGATGATGATAATCCTCATGAAGGAAAAGCCTTTAATGATTCATTGGTCCAGGACGGATATGAAGTAGAAATTATTGCTGAAGACGGATTTAGTGCAACACTTCCAATCTCATCTATTGCCCGAAGGAATAATATCATTGTGGCATATAAACTAGACGGAGAATCTTTACCGGAAAATTCCTGGCCATTAAGGTTGGTAGGAGATGGTTTAACCGGGAAAGAGCAGGTAGGTCAAATAAAAGAAATTAAAGTTATTTTTCCCTAAAGGCAAATAGCCAAAACTTTTTAAAATTCTCTATTTAACAGGAGAGGAATGATGACCATAAAACTGTTAAGGAAAACAGTCTTTGGAGCTTGCTTAATTATACTGATAATCAGCCTATTTTTATCTGGTTTTTGCCAGGACCAGGAAAAGATATCTGTGAAAATCCAGGCAGCCGGAAGTTTGTTAGTTCCTTTTGGGGCTATAGAAAAGGCCTTTGAGGCAGAAAATCCAGGGATTGATGTCCTGGTTGAAGGGCATGGCAGTATTCAGGTTATCCGGCATGTAATCGAATTACCAGCTTTTTCAGGAGAGCCTATTGCAGATATTGTTGCAGTAGCTGACTATTCGTTGATTCCAAAACTGATGTACGAAACAATGATTCCGGAAAGCCAGCAACCTTATGCCAGCTGGTGTATTCAGTTTGGAACAAACATTCTGGGATTAGCTTACACTTCCCAAAGCAAATACAATGATGAGATCAATACCGATAATTGGTATCAAATTCTTTCCAGACCAGAGGTAAAAGTTGGAATTTCAGATCCACGATTTGATGCCTGTGGCTACAGGTCATTGATGGCTTTAAAATTAGCAGAAATTTTTTATCAGGAAAAAGATTTACTGCATAATGTAATTGGAAGATTCTCGTATCCTATTAAGGTGGAAAAAAATGAAGACAGCTACACAATTCTAATTCCGGAAATTTTGGAAGCGGAGAGACTTGCCATCCGGGATTCCAGTATCAAATTACTTTTTCCTATTCAGTCAGGTGATCTGGATTATGGTTTTGAATACAAAAGTGTTGCCCGGCAGCATGAGGTTAATTTTCTGGAGTTTCCACCGGAGATAAATCTGGGTTCTGAGGAATTTAAAGCATTATGCTCGAATATGAAAGTCAAACTTGCTTTTAAAAGGTTTTTATCAGTCAATCCGGATTATGACATTTTACCTATTATCTACGGAATAACAATTCCCAATAATGCCCCAAATCCACAAGAGGCAATCAGACTGATGGAATTCATTCTTAGTCCCCAGGGCCAGAGAATAATGGAAAATACCGGACAGGTAGTCATAAATCCACCAGTTGTGGATTTTTCAAACAATCTTCCTCAATCATTAGCCAGTATAGTTATTGAAAAATAAGGAAAAATAGAATAATTAAAAAGAATAGATATATTGAATATATCTATTCTTTTTAATTTGGATTGCCTGATGATATATAGGCTATATCCGGTTCATCTATTTGCACTAAAATAACTAATTGTGTATAATAACTTTTATTAAATTAAATACTGTACAATTTTCTTCGAGTTAGTTTTTCTAAAGGTTTTCCATGAAAGCTAACCATCAGGTTTAGTGAGAAATTGCTGAGCCCCCCGTGTTTGGAAAGAAGAGATAATTATATCCTGTACGGGGAAAAGTACAGGATTTTTTATTTTAATCAAAAAAATATTTGGAGGTTTTTATGTTTTTAAATTTACAGAGTATAAAAAAATCAAATTTAATTTTGGCTGTTATTCTGGTTGTTGTGTTTACCTTAGGAACTATTTCTGCTATGGCACAGGACAGTGGAAAGAATCCTCTGGTTTTGGAAGCATTTCGTATGACTGATGAATTAAATGATGAAGGACAAAGAAACATTGTTATTGAATTCACTTTCAGCAAGAATGTAGTTAACATGGAAGTCAGTGAAAATAATAGTCAATGCTTCAAGGTTATTAACAAAGAAGGCGGTAGTGAAGTAGCTGTAGAAATTGAAATGGCTGATGACCAGATTGAAAGAGAAAAGAGAAATAATATTACCCTGATTATAAAAGAAGGTATAGAATCTTTAAAGACTTACCAGATTATTATTTTTCCTGAATTAGAATCAAAAAGCGGTGAAAAATTAGGTGAAGAACTGATATTGGAATTTATGGCCTTAGGGGCAATAAAATAATTTTGAACAAAATTATGATTACCGGAATGTAGATGCAAAAAATTTTTTCTGCTTTAAAATTAAAAAAGAATAGTGTTCTCCTGATATTAATTATCATTTTACCTTTTATCGGGATTTTTTTCTCACTTTTTATAGGCAGGTATCCCTTGACTTGGGCTGACATCATGGCTGTATTCAGAGTAACTGTTAATCCTCAGGTTAATCAGGATTTTCCGAATATTTATAACACTGTGGTCTGGAAAATAAGATTGCCCAGGGCTATTCTGGGTGCAATGGTAGGAGGCAGCCTGGCTATTAGCGGGGCTGCCTTTCAGGGATTATTTCGGAATCCTTTGGTAAGTTCAGGTATTTTGGGAGTCAGCTCCGGAGCAAGTTTTGGTGCAGTGCTGGCAATTATTCTATATGGTCAGAATTATATGGTTTATTTTTATGCCTTTGGTTTTGCCTTGTTAGCAGTAGCAATGAGCTTTTTTATTGGACAGATTTACCATTCCACTCCAACAATTACACTGGTGTTAGGTGGTGTGGTTGTGTCTTCAATATTTTCTGCCCTGGTTTCTTTTGCAAAATTTGTAGCAGACCCTTTTGAAAAATTACCATCAATTACCTTCTGGCTGATGGGTAGTCTGGCTACTGCCCAGTATCAAGATATCTACTTTTCTATTATACCCATTTCTATTGGTGTTCTCGGATTAATTGCCCTGCGCTGGCAGATTAATGTCCTGTCAATGGGGGATAAAGAAGCCCAGGCACTGGGCATTAATAATATCCTGACGAAAATTATTATGGTTTTATGTGCTTCGCTGGCTACTGCTGGAGCGATTAGCGTCAGTGGTAATATCGGCTGGGTGGGTTTAGTTATGCCTCATATTGGTCGGATGATGGTCGGTAATGATAACCGTATTCTTATTCCAGCCAGCTTTTTTCTGGGAGCTTTCTTTATGATTGTGGTGGACAATTTAAGTCGTACTTTGATTGGGGCTGAAATACCCCTGGGAATACTTACTGCCTTAATCGGCGGACCCTTCTTTGTCTATCTTTTAAAAAAGACCAAGGGAAAGGGATGGTAGTAGGATGTCTTTATTAGAAGTAAAAGAAGCTGGTTTTGGTTATGGCCGTCACAATGTTCTGGAAAATATTAATTTCCAGATGGAAGCCGGAGAAGTTATATGCCTGATAGGGCCTAATGGTTCAGGAAAAACAACACTCCTGGATTGCATTATGGGGATTTTCCCATTGAAAAAAGGTGAAATATTATTACAGGGGAAAAATATCAATTATCTAAAAGCAAGAGAAATTGCCCGAACAATTGCTTATGTCCCTCAAATACATAAAAAAACATTTCCATATACAGTTGAGGAAATTGTTCTAATGGGAAGAGCTTCCCATATTGGAATGTTCGGGTCTCCTGGTAGAGAGGATGTTTCAACCTCTCATGAAGCCATTGAGACTGTAGGTATAAAGCATTTAATGCACAGGCCATATACTGAATTAAGCGGTGGGGAAGGACAGCTGGTTATGATAGCCAGAGCACTGGCTCAGCAATCAAAAATTATGATTATGGATGAGCCCACAACTTATCTGGATTTCCAGAACAGTTTAACTGTTCTGGAGGTAACCAGGCAGTTAGCCAAAAAAAAGAATTTATCTATTATTCTGGCAACTCATTACCTGAATCATGCTTTTTATTTTGAGAATAATGGATTAACAACTTTTACTGCCATGCTTAATGAAAAAAAATTTGCCATCTATGGACGGCCTGGAGAGGTGTTGACTAAAGAGAATATTAGTAAAATATTTAAAATAGAATGCAAAATTATTGATTATGATTTGGATGATCTAAAAAAGCAGAAATATATCATCCCTATAAAAATTTCAGAAAAGGAGTCTTTAGTATATGTTTAAAAGAAATTTCATTATCTTTTTCAGTATGATTTTTTGTATATTATTTGCATTTAGCATAACAATTATAGCAGATGAGACTGCAATTACAGAAAAGAATATTGTTATTGATTGTTTTGATAGAGAAGTAGAAGTGCCTAATCCAGAAGAAATAGAGCGAATCGGTTGCCTATTTGCCTATTCCGGCCATGCTGTTGCCTTACTGAACCGGGGACCTGACATTGTGGCAATCGTAGATGGACTGAAAAGAGATGTTCTCTTTACAGAAATGTTTCCAAATATTAAGGATGCCTTAGTCCCCAGTAAAAGTAGTGTCATTAACATTGAAGAGCTGGCCAGGGCCGACTGTGATATTCTGTTTATCCAGGGAGAAAATGCGGTTAGCGAAGCCTATGTTGCCCAGATAGAGCAATTTGATATTCCCTATCTGGTCATTGATTATGGATCTATTGCCGAGCACCAGTTTTCTATGGAAATGATAGGCAAAGCCCTTGGTGAGGTTGAAGAAGCCAGACAATATATTGATTATTATAATTATTGCATAGAAAGAGTACAGGAAAAAATTAAGGAAATACCTTTTTCAGACAGAGTTACCGTATATCATTCAGTTAACGAGGCAACCAGGACTGACGCTAGGGGTACCCGGGCAGCTGAATGGCTGGAAATTGCCGGAGCCCACAATGTTTCCTGGATACAGATTTAAAGTTTTTAGAAAATAAATACTTTGCCAGTTTAGAACAAATATTACTCTGGGATGCAGAAGTCATTATTGTCAATGAAGAGAATGTAGATAAATATATTCTTACCAATGAACAATGGGCTGATTTGCAGGCAGTAAAAAATGAAAGAGTTTATAAAATGCCCAATGGGGTATCCCGGTGGGGTCATCCCACTAATGCCCTGGAAACACCTCTAGCAATTTTATGTGTAGCCAAACTGCTATATCCGGATTTGTTTGAAGATATCAGTATGCAGGAAGAAGTAAAATATTTTTATTCCAGCTTTTATGAATGGGATTTAACAGATGAATATATAGAAAAGATATTAAGCGGTGAAGGAATGCGCTTGAGAAAAGGGGATGTATAAATCAACAGATGAGATATCTATTAGCAATTGATGATACAGATCAGAAAGATTGGCCGGGTACCGGCCATCTACTGGAGAAAATAAGGAAAAATATTACTGAAAACGGATGGGGGATAGCTGACAGCATCACCAGGCACCAGCTATTCGTTCACCCGTCAGTCCCTTATACCTCTCACAATAGTGTGATGTGCTTTGCCGGGGAAATATCTCAAAGGAAGGAAATAGAAAGGATTATCGATCTGTCTATTTCCTATTTAAAAAGAGAATCAGCACCTGAATCAGATCCTGGCTTGTGTGTAGTATTTCCGGATGAGGTGAAATATCCCGAAAGAATTATCAATTTTGGCCGAAAAGCGAAAATAAAAAAATTATCCAAGCAGGATGCCTACCAACTGGCAGAAGAGCTTTCCATATACTTAACAGAACATGGAGGAACCGGAGACGGTGTTATTGGTGCTCTGGCGGGAACTGGATTACGGCTTAGCGGAAATGACGGAAGGTTCCGTGGAAGCCATTTTATTTTAGAAAATCCCTGCAAATTCAAAATTAAAGATCTGTGCGAGAAATGGGAAATAGATAAAGCATGTACTGAAGATGGGCAAATACTTTCAGATGAAGAATTGGTATCCCTGAAAGGCAAGGTAAAAACAGTATTAAAAGAAAACAAGTCTGTATTGCTGGTAAAGAAATTCCAGGATAGAAATGAGTTAATTTGGGAAAACCTGGAACATGCAGAAGTAAAACATTATTAATCACTATGACTACTAGTTTTATCAGGATGTCATTTTATAGACATCCTGATAAAACTATCTCTATCTAATCAACTTTTTATTTAAATTCAATATCAGTCTTTTTAAAAATCTTCACAATTAAAAGGGCAATAAATCCCCCTACCAATGCAGTTATTAACTGAGGGAAACTCATCATCTGAGCAATTGCAGGCGGAACCTGAACCAATATTTTTACTGCACTTACTAAAATCAAAAATTTAGCTGAAGAGGCGATAATAATAGCCAGAATATTGTTTTTTGATTTCAGCCAAAAAAATAAAATTACCAGTATTGCATTGCCCAGGGCAATAAAAGGAATCAAAGGGGCTAGCGGAGGAGGTAAAATCCCCCGCATAGCAGCAATAATCGGCGTAAAAATACCAATCAAAATCCCACCCTGCCATCCAACTATCACCGCTGCCAGATAAAGCACGGTATTTACTAATGGACCTGTTATAAATTGCGGAAAACCTCCCATTTGGAAGACCAGGGCAATAGCAAGCAAAAAGGCTGTCCTTGAAATCCATTTTATGTTCGTATGCTGCATTCTTTATCTCTTTTCTTTACAGTTGTTTTTTTTGTTTGTGAACTAATTTGAATTTTTCTATCTTCCTGTTTCTCTTTTTTATTTTTCTTATCAAAATATTTCGTATGAAGAAGGTGATGTGATTTTTCTCCCAGCGGTTTTCCCAGGAACTCATCATACAGCTGTTTAATAGCTGGATTTTCATGGGATTTTCTGAGCTCCCGACCCTCATCTTCTTTATATATTGCCTGAATCCTGGCTTTTCTGACTTCATCGGTAGTCAAACGAGGCTGGCCTCCTCCTCCGATACAACCGCCCGGGCAGGTCATTATTTCAACAAAATGATATTCTTTTTCCCCTTTTGAGGTAGCTTCAATTATTTTATTGGCATTTCCAAGGCCATGAGCAACTGCTACCTTTAATGTTACACCTTCTAAAAAATTCCATTCTGGTAATGTATCTTTTATGGTTAGCTGGGCTTCCTTAACTCCTTCTAATCCCTGAACCGGGGTTATGTGTAATCTATCAAAAGGTAAGTTTCTCCCGGTTACTGTTTCATAAGCAGTTCGCAGGGCAGCTTCCATAACTCCACCAGTGTTAGCAAAAATATCTGCTGCACCTGTTGAAATACCTAACGGGGCATCCATCTCCCCATCCGGCAAATTAACAAAATCAATTCCTGCCCGTTTAATCATCTTACCCAATTCCCTGGTAGTCAGAACATAATCCACATCCTGTACTCCACTATCGGTCATTTCATCTCGATTACATTCAAACTTTTTGGCAGTGCAGGGCATGATAGATACCACTACCATATCCTCTTTTTTCTTACCGATTTTATCGGCAAAATAGGTTTTGGCTATAGCGCCAAACATTTGTTGTGGTGACTTACAGGTAGAAATATTATCAATTAATTCAGGATAAAAATTTTCCATATAATTTATCCAACCCGGAGAGCAGGAAGTAAACATGGGAAGTTTTGTATTTTCATCTTTTTCAACTAATTTTTTCTTTAAGCGAGACAGTAGTTCATGTCCTTCTTCTATTATAGTAAGATCAGCCGCGAAGTTGGTGTCAAAAACCTGATCAAAGCCCAATCTTCTTAAAGCAGTAACCATACGTCCTTTAACCAGGGTACCTGGCTGTAAGCCAAAACATTCTCCCAGAGCTGCCCTGATAGAAGGAGCTGTCTGTACTACTACATATTTTTGGGGATCTTCAATAGCATTCCATACCTTTTCAGTGTCATCACATTCACTGATAGCGCCTACCGGGCAGACAGCAGCACATTGTCCGCATTGTACACACACTGCATCTGATAAAAAATCAACCTGTCCAGGACCAATGATTGTTTTGATTCCGCGATAACGAGGTCCTAGTGTGGATACTTTTTGTACTTCCTGACAGACAGTAACACAGCGCCGGCACAGGATACATTTATTGGGATCCCTGACAATACCCGGGGTACTGGTATCTAAGGGTAATTTTACTTTATAAGACTGAAATCTCACTTCTCTGATACCATATTCTTCAGCTAAAGTTTGCAATTCACAATCCTGATTTCTATCACAGGTATTACATTCCCAGGGATGAGAGCTTAAAAGTAATTCCAATACTATTTTTCTAGCCTGCCTGACCCTTTTGCTATTTGTCTTGATTTTCATGCCTTCAGCTACTTCGGTTATGCAGGAAGGGAGTAAGTTGTTTGCACCTTCTACTTCAACCAGACATAGGCGACAAGATCCGGGGTTTTGCAGACCTTCCAAATAGCATAAAGTGGGAATTTTAATTCCAATTTCTTTTGCTGCCTTTAAAATAGTTGTTCCTTTTTCCACTTCTACCGGTATATTATTTATTTCAATTTTTATTGACATATTAACTCCTTGTTTAATTCTATATTTTATAAGCTTATTGCTTAAAATATCAGTTTATTAAGGGTATAATTTTAATTATTATAACATTGTGAAATAATGCACAAACAAAATTATACTACAAAATTTGCTATTTGGCCAGAGTAAAATTTATATAATATAAATCTATGCAGTAAAAATAAAATGAAAATTTCTAATAATACCAATGTTCAATAATCAAAATTAAGACTGATTTGAATTGTAAATAATCCTAACATTTAACAAAATAATAAAAAATGGTATTATCTATCATACTCTTTCGTATTTTAATCTTATTTTAAAAATATTTAATAATTATAAAGAGATTTTTGAAGTATTATGCCGGGTGCGGTGAGAAAAGTGCTGTTTAAAAATAAAACTATAACTATAAATATAGCAATTACCGTTTTATTAAATGTTTTAGCAACAGTTTTATCTTTATTGGTAGCATTTAGGCTTTACCGAGGTTAATTTTGTAGTTATCTATATACTGTCAGTATTAGTTACTTCCCGATATACCAAAGGCTATTTTTACGGAATTGCTGCCTCGATTATTTCTATGTTATCTTTTAATTTCTTTTTACAGACCCGCTATAGTTTTAGCGTAAATGATCCAGTTACATTTTGCTTTTTACAGTAATTCTGTTTGCTGCAATTTTTACCAGCGCTATTACCAGTAAATTAATTTATTCCAAAGAGCTTGCTGATGAGAGGGAAAAACAATCACAAACTTTATATCAAATTACCAGCACTCTGGCCAAAACAGGTGGTGTAGTCATGCTCCTGGTATCAATGCAATGCACTGGTAGATTTGTTTAAAAGTGATATTATTTTTATTATTATTAACCACAAAGATAATACAGTCAAAGAACTGGCTCCTGCAGTGGCAGGTTATGGGATTAGCACCAGATATATCGAAATGAACGATATTAAAAAAATTGTGCCAATCATTTTTCCTTCCCGATTACAGTTAGAGATAGAATTGTGGGTTATATCTGTTTTCCTGACGATTTCAAAGAAATGAATAAAGAGGATCGTATTTTGTTAGATTCTGTTATTATGCAAATCATATTGCTATTCAACGAGAAATCCTGACAGCAGAAAAAGGCTGCTAAAGCTGAAACTGAAAGGGAGCGGTTAAGGAAGTAATCTCTTAAGGGCTATTTCTCATGATCTGAGAACCCCATTAACAGGGATTATGGGTGCAGCTGAAATGCTGCTCCAGAGGTTAAATGACGAGAAAAATATAAAACTGCTGCAGGATATATTTGAGGAATCAGGCTGGCTTATCCGTTTAGTGAATATTTTAAGTCTGACCAAAATCAGGAGGGGAAGCTGGCTTTAAACATCCAACCTGGGGTAGCTGAAGAAATTGTAGCAGAAGCTGTCAATAAGGCTTCCAAATATGCTTCTAATCATGAAATTTCAATTTCAGTCCTGAGGAACCATTATTTATTTCCATGGATGGAAATTGATTATTCAGGTATTGATGGCAACCTCCTTGATAATGCTATTAAACATACTCTGCCTTCTGAGAGAAATTACTATTGTGTTCATAAAGAAAAAGAAAAAGTCTGGTTTGAAGTAATTGACGAAGGAACTGGAATTTAATGAGAATAAACCTGCCAAAATTATTTGACATATTTTTTACTGCCCGCGATTCCCATATTGATGCAAAGCATGGTATAGGTCTTGGTCTGGCAATTTGCAAGGCTATTGTAAATTTGCATGGCGGAGAAATTTTAGGTGAAAAATAATAATATAAAAGGTTCTACCTTTCGTTTTTATTTAAATCTTAAAAATGATATAGAGCAGAAGAGGTAAAAGATGTTTTTAATTGTTGAAGATGACACAAAAATTAGAAAAATTAAATTTGATTTTTCCCTTAAATCCAGGAATATGAATGCATAGAAGCAGCTACCGGAAAAGAAATATAATTTAATAGCAACCCAACCAAATTTAAAAGCCATCATATTAGATTTGAAACACCTGATATGGATGGATTGGAAATTATAAAAAAAGTTCGTGAATTTTCAGACATCCCCATCGTTGTTGTTTCTGCACGTATTAGGATAGTGAAAAGGTAGAAGCATTAGATGCAGGAGCTGATGATTATCTGACAAAACCGTTTAGTATAAAAGGAATTATTGGCAAGAATTAGAGTTATCTTCCGTCATCATCAAAATGATAAAGAAGAAAAAATAGTTTTATATAAAATGCGCCAGACTTAGAAGTTGATTTAGATAAACATAAGGTAATCAGGAATGGTGAGAAAATGCATTTTACTCCCATGGAATACAACATTTTGACACTACTGGTAAAAAATTCCGGTAAAGTTTTAACCCATAAATATATTTTGAAAAATGTATGGGGCACTTATCTGGAGAGTGATGTTCAGTCTTTAAGAGTATTTATGGCTAATATCAGAAGAAAAATTAGAAATAAATCCAGCCAAACCCAGATATGTTTTTACTGAAGTAGGTATTGGATATCGATTTACTGATGAATAGAATACAGGCCTGTTTCTTTATAGAATCTTTATATAAATAAAAAAACATTAATACTTCCTTTATAAGATCCTCGTTATAATTACTGCGGTATTAAAACAAAGAAAGAACGAGGTTTTTTATATGAACTTCCAGAAGTAGTTGTTAATTTATTAGGTAAATTGTTAGTGTATTTAAGCTTATTAATGATTTGCCGCTTCTGGTAGCTTTTATTTTAATGAATAAAACAGTTACGTCTTTTTTATGGTCTATTGCAATTATATTTTTAGTGGGCTTTATTTTTCAGAAGATTTGCCCTTTTAGAAATTCCATTAATAAAAAGCTATTTAACAGCAACTCTAGGTACAGGTTATTGTTTCAGTTTTAGTGCGTTGCCATTTCTATTAACAAAAACCATTCCCAATTTTCTGGATGCCTATTTCGAATGTATGTCTGGCTACACCGCAACCGGAGCCACAATTTTAACTGACATTGAAGCTAACCCATTATCTGTTTTGTTGTGGAGGAATGAAATTCAGTGTATTGGTGGTATGGGGATTATTCTGTTAGTCGTAGCCTTGCTTCCATTATTGGGAGTAAGTGGAATGAAATTGGTGCAATCTGAATTTCACTTGGTTTTGAGATTGATAAAATAAAACCCAGAATAGTGGAAACTGCCAAAACTATCTGGATAATTTATATGCTGATTACTATTGGAGAAATTGTTTGCCTGTATGGCTTTGGTATGCCTTTATATGATGCTGTTATAAATACTTTTGGCACTGTATGAAGCAGGTGGATTCAACCATAAAATTTGAGTATCGCTTATTATGATAGTATTTTGAAATAATTATCATCTTTTTTATGTTTATTTCAGCAGTTAATTTCAGCCTTCATTACTCAAGTTTTCCTTGGGAAGAGAAAAGATTTATTTTAAAGATCAAAATTTATATTTTTTACTGCAATTGTTTTAGTATCTATTTTGTTAATTGCTATTCAGTTAAGACAATATTCTATCTATGATACCATGCTTGAGCTATTCGTTGTACCTCTTTTCAGGTTGTCTCTATTGTCACCACAACCGGTTTTGTAAATACGAAAGACTATGGTCTTTGGCCTGATTTTTCCCAGCTGATTTTGATTGTCTTAATGTTTTTAGGCGGTTGTGTAGGTTCTACTGCCAGAATATAAAAAGTGTTCGAATGTTGCTGCTTTTAAAACAATTGAAGCAAAGTTTTAATAAAATTATTCATCCAAATGCAGTATTACCTATCAGGTTAGGCGGCAGAGTGATTTCTGATGATATTATGCAAAGCATAAAATCTTTTTTCCTGCTCATGTTTTTGTTTTTGTGGTAGGAGTTTTTATCATGACAGCTAACAATCTGGATATTCCTAGTGCTATAGGTGCAGTTGCAGCTACTTTAGGCAGGTAGGACCGGGAATAGGATTAGTAGGACCTGCTGCAAAACTATGCCTTTATTCCTGCTTTTGGTAAAATTACCCTTATAATCTGCATGCTGCTGGGTAGATTAGAAATATTCACAGTTTTAATCTTATTTGTCCCAGAATTTTGGAAGAAATGAATACAAACACAGAACCTCTCCTTTTTTGGGATTGTAATTCCTGTCATGCACTAGTCAGAACTAAATGGTATACTACTAATAACAATATTATTAATAAGTTGCTGTTTTTTAGATACTGTGTCAAAAATCATCTTGAAAGCTTTCATAAGATATTTTATGAATTATATATCGAAAAATAGTCTTTTATTATAATTACCTATCTCTTAAAGGATTGCAACTCTCTCCCTGAACCTACTCTTAACTAATGTTAATAATGTTAAAGAGGCAGGCAGAGCAATCACATGTTTTTAATATCACTTGCTTTGTCATTACGAGAAGCGTAGCGACGAAGTAATCTCATACAGATCACCTGCATTATTATTTTTCTGAAAACTAAAAACCGTCAACTGAAAACTAGTATTATTTCTCTTGCAATTTACATTTCTAATTTGTTAAAATAATAAAAGTTACACCTCATCAATGTAGCCACTATTTTTAGAAATATTATTTTATAAAGGAAAAGTAATGCCCAAAGAAGCGAAAGCGCGTATTCGAATCAATAAACTTCTTGAAGAGGCAGGCTGGAGATTTTTTGATACTCCTCAGGGCAAAGCAAATGTTCTACTGGAAACAAATGCTAAACTAACAGAAAAAAGGTTGAACGACCTTGGAGAGAATTTTGAAAAAACAAAAAATGGTTTTGTAGACTTTCTTCTTCTTGATGAATCAGGTTTTCCGCTGATTGTCCTTGAAGCCAAAAAAGAAGACCGAGATCCACTTACAGGAAAAGAGCAGGCTAGAAAATATGCCCGCTCTCTCAATGTTCGCTTTGTTATTCTATCAAATGGTAATCTCCACTATTTTTGGGATATTCAATTCGGTAACCCTGCTATTATTACTAAATTCCCTACATTAGAATCCATCAAATATAAGAAAGATTTTAATCCAAATCCTCAAAACTTAATGCGTGAGCAGATAGAAGCCGATTATATTGTTATTACCCAAAAACCTGACTACAAAGATAATCCTGATTGGAAAAACCCTAATACCAGCCAGGAATTTATCGATAAGAATAAACTTAAATTCTTACGCTATTATCAGATCAATGCCATCAAATCAATTCAGGATGCAGTAAAAGAAGAAAAAAGTAGATTTCTTTTTGAAATGGCTACCGGCACTGGAAAAACATTAGTTGCTGCAGGAGTAATAAAGTTATTTCTCCGTTCCGGAAATGCCAAAAGAGTCTTATTTTTGGTTGACAGATTAGAATTGGAAGAGCAGGCTAGAAAGAATTTTATCTTATACCTTAGAAATGATTATAAAACTGTAATATATAAAGAGAATCGAGATGACTGGATAAGGGCAGAAATTGTTATTTCCACCGTTCAATCCCTTTTATTTAACAATAAATACAAAGACCTGTTTTCACCGACTGACTTTGACCTGGTTATTTCTGATGAAGCACACCGTTCAATCAATGGCAGCAGTCGTGCATTATTCGAATATTTTACCGGATATAAATTGGGGCTAACCGCAACTCCCAAAGATTACTTAAAAAAGATTGACCGTGAAAAAATGGCCCAAAAAGATCCACGCCAGCTGGAAAAAAGACAGCTTCTGGATACTTATATTACCTTTGGTTGTGAATCAGCTGATCCGACTTTCCGTTATACCCTCTTGGATGGTGTCCGGGATGGTTATCTGGTAAATCCTATTGTTATCGATGCCCGTACAGAGATTACCACCCAGCTTTTGTCAGATGAAGGTTATTCAGTTTATATTGAAAAAAGTGTCGAACACGAAGAAGAAAATGAAGTAGAACAGAATGAAGAAGTAACATTTTATCAAAAGGATTTTGAGAAGAAATTCTTCTCTCAAAAGACCAATATGACTTTCTGTAAAACATTCCTGGAAAATGCGCTTACTGATCCGATAACCGGAGAGATAGGCAAGAGTATTGTTTTTTGTGTCAGTCAGAATCATGCTTCCAAGATAACCCAAATCTTAAATGATTTTGCCCATAAAATATTTCCCGGAAAATATAATTCTGATTTTGCAGTTCAGGTGACTTCCATTATCCTGGATGCCCAACGGATGACTATCAATTTTGCTAATAATAATCTCAATGGCCATACCAAATTTATGGAAGGATACAAATCAAGCAAAACCAGAGTCTGTGTTACCGTTGGCATGATGACTACCGGATATGATTGTGAGGATATTTTAAATCTTTGTTTGATGAGGCCAGTATTTTCTCCTACCTATTTTGTCCAAATGAAAGGCCGAGGCACCCGTAAATATACTTTTAACCATCAACAAAAAAATGAAATTGGTAAACTGGAAAAATACAGCCAGCAAAAAACAAACTTTAAATTATTTGACTTTTTTGCGGTCTGTGAATACTTTGAAGAAAAATATAATTATGATGAAGTTATCAAATTACCGCCTACTGGTGGTGGTAAAGGTCCATCTGGTGATCCTCCGCCTGTTTCTTCGGATGAATATAAAAGCATTGTACCTGACCCATTATTTAAATTTAATGAAACCACAATCGGCGCAAAAGGGATGAAGGTTGACCGAAAACTATTTGAAAAATTTGAAGAGACTGTAAAATCAAATTCTTATATTATGCAGTCCATTGAAAAAGGTAAATTCAAAGAAGCAGAAGAACATATTAAAAAAGAAGTTTTTAATAAACCGGAAGATTATTTCAATCTGGAAAAACTGAGACAATCAGTGAATGTTGATCGTCGTTTAACCTTAAGAGAAATTTTGGAAAAAATCTTTGGCAAGATTAAGAAATTTAAAAGTAAAGATGAATTACTGGAAGAAGAAGTGGATAAATTTATCTCCATATATCATCCGGAGCCAAAAATGATTTATATAATACGGCAATTTATCAAAGCTTATATATTAGATAATCAATTAAGAGAGATTATCGAA
>JAXGNR010000011.1:0-62239 GCA_040767965.1 Atribacterota bacterium | reverse complement strand
AAATACAAATAAAAAAGCAAGAACGACTCAAATATTTTTTATTGAAAATTAAAATCCTTCTTGCCTTTAATTCTTTACAATTTTTCCTAATCAACTGCATATCTACTCTCTATTTTAAAATAAATATAAAAAAACAAATTTAGTCTATTTTTACATATATTGACGTATTATGTCAACCAATGATGTTAAAACTTAACCTCCACGTTCTCTCTGCTTTCACCTTCAGCCTGAAAATAAGAGCGATTTTTAAAACCAAAGAGACTGGCGATGATTGAAACAGGAACTTTGACAATATCAATATTATATTTCATAGCAGTATCGTTGTAAAACTGCCTGGAAAATCCTATTTTATCTTCTGTATCCTTCAATTGGTTTTGCAGGTCAAGGAAATTAGTGCTGGCTTTTAAATCAGGATAACTCTCTGCAACTGCAAATAATCTACTTAAAGCACCTGCTAATTCTGAATTTGCCTGCAATTTCTCATCAGGAGTTGAAGCAGATAAATATTTTGTTCTGGATTCGGTTACTTTTTCCAATGTTTCCTTTTCATGCTGGGCATATCCTTTAACTGTATTGACCAGATTAGGAATCAAATCAAACCTTCTTTTTAACTGAACATCAATTTGGGCCCAGGAATTATCTACTCTTCCTCTTAATACAACAAGCCTATTATAAGTAACAGCTGCCCAGAGTGCAATTAATACCAGAAAAATTAGTATATAACTCATATAGCTTCTCCTTTATTCGTTTATTTATTCATTCTTAATTTTTAAAATAAATATCACACTAAGTATAATATGATAAAATTATCCCCGCTGGAAGTATATGTTTTAAAATTAAAAGGCACCGGCACCTCCGCCTCCACCACCTCTTCCTCCACCAGAAGAGAATCCTCCTCCCGACCCTTTAGAGGGACTGGTTCTTACCAGTGAATTGTTGAAAGCTTTATCAAAAGAACGAAAAACAGATGTATTTAATTGTCCATTTCTATCAGTCATATGATACAGTAAAGCTGAATTTCTCATATTGATATTCTGGTCAGCCAGAGCCACTCGTAATTTTGAAATAACTTTTTCGGCTACTCCCAGAGAAATGGCATAAACCAGATAATGTTCCCAAATAACCAAAGAAGGTATTTCATAGTCTTTGATATTACTAAAATGTAACAAAAATCGTTTAAATGCTGACCATTTTTCATATTCATTTACACCCTCCTGGGTCTTTTTCCTGATTAATCCACCATAGATTATCAATCCCATCCCGGTAATTAGAATAGTCATCAATAAAGGTATCAATACAAACCAGGACACCCGCAATAGAATTGTCCCTATTATCAGCACTAAAAATCCGGCAATCTCCAGGACAACAGTCTTAAAGGCTACCTTTAATCCTTCTTTTGATTTTCCAAAGTAATTATATTTTTTAAATTCTTTTTTTACAGCTTCCTGCCATTTCAGGTACTGATGCCGGAATGAACTTTGGGTTCTGGATGATTTAGAATAATTTTCAATCTCTTTTAAAGTAACTGATTCACCATTGCCAATACTATAAAAAAACCAATTGATTAAATTTATTTCATGTTGTTTCAGGGAGCCAGCATCCATATTTAATAGGATAAATCTGTAATCCTTCTTTTTCATCCGCCCCTGGCTTGTTATTTCTTCAATCTGCAGATATTTTTTTCTGGTTAAATCCATTAATGTAGCCATAATATCTTTAGTATCTGCTCCCTGGATATTCATTAAATGGCTCAATACTGCCGGGGTAATATCTGAAGGAAGTTCCCGATAATAATCCAATTCAATTTCTGGTTTTAATTCACGGTCATATTTAAAGTACAATCGAATAGCAGTAATAATGTTTAAAATAATCATAACCGGTATTAATAGTAAACCGAAAAGCATAAATAAATTTTCTCTATCTGAGCTTTTGGCCCAGTTTAATTCCTCTTGCATAATCTGAGCATATTGATCTTTATTGACTATCTTGCCGGCATTAGGGACAATACTGGTAGGAAAGAGAATCCTTGCCTCTAACATTTCGTTTGCTGACAAGCTCTCAACTTCATACAGGACAACTCCTCTATCTAAAATAGAGACCTGCCCCTGTGAAGGACCATGACCAAATACCTTCAATTCATCTGCATTTAAAATCTGTCCGGGAAAGGATACTTCAATCTGAACACGCTGAACAGGAGAACTGTTACTCTGATCAAAAAACTTCCAATAGAATTCAGCAATATCATTATATTTTGTAACCACATTCTTCAACTGATATTCAAGCAAAAAAGACTTTCTCTCATTGGAGGATTGATCATAAATTCGGAAAGTAACCATATTACCTTCCGTTTCACGGGTAATGTCTAATATTTTTTGTTGTGGAAGATATTGTGACGCCTGGAAATATTGCAGCCCGTCAGAACCGATAAGCCCGATACTTCTGATAATACCATTAAAATTTCCACTGAACTCATAGGTAAATATTTCACTAACCCTGGCATCTCCGTTTTCAAGAATCTCTACCTGTGCCTGATAATCAGTAATCTGAAAAGTACGTTCTGATTGACAATAACCTGTTATGCAAATTGATAAAATAGTTAAAAATAAAGAAAATATATATAAAAAGACAGCTGTTTGTTTAAAAATCTTTATCCTGTCAATCATTCTTAATTTCCTCAGATATATTAATAATTTTGTTTTTCTTTCTGTTTATATTTACAATTTTCATATGCTAAATTATACTACAAAAAAATAAAAAAAAGAGATTCCTATCGATAATTTATTAGTGATTACACTTAAAACAACCTGCTTTAGACAATTAAATAAAAATATGATAAAATTTTCCATCAGGATACTTTATCTAAGTAAATTGAGCAAAATAACTAAGGAGAAATATCAATAATGAGTGACGGAGATTTTGTTAAAGAAATTGCTTCTAAAGATACAGACTTTTCCCAATGGTATATTGATGTCGTAAAAAAGGCTGATTTAGCAGATTACACAATGGTAAAAGGATGTATGGCAATAAAACCATATGGTTACTCTTTATGGGAGAATATGCAACAATGTCTAGACCAAAAAATTAAGGCAACCGGGCATAAAAATGCCTATTTCCCTTTGTTTATTCCGGAAAGTCTTTTAACAAAAGAGGCTGAACATGTAGAAGGTTTTGCGCCTGAAGTGGCATGGGTCACACATGGTGGAAACCAAAAACTAGAAGAACGTCTGGCGGTAAGACCTACTTCTGAGGCTATTATTGGAAGTTTATACTCTAAGTGGATTCATTCCTGGAGAGATTTACCAGTACTAATCAATCAATGGGCTAATATTGTTCGCTGGGAAAAAGTTACTCGTCCTTTTCTAAGAACCACTGAATTTTTATGGCAGGAAGGCCACACTGCTCATAAAAATCAACAAGAAGCTGAAGAAGAAACCTTAAAAATTTTAAGAATCTATCAGGAATATATTGAAAATGATTTAGCAATACCTGTACTGATTGGGAAAAAAAGTGCCAACGAAAAATTTGCCGGAGCAATGCATACTTATACTTTGGAAGCCCTGATGGGTGATGGTAAAATATTACAAGCTGGTACATCTCATAATCTGGGTCAAAATTTTGCAAAAGCCTTTGATATTCGTTTTTTAGATGAAAACCAGGTAGAGCAATATGCCTGGACTACCTCATGGGGAACCTCAACTCGTCTTGTGGGGGGAATAATTATGGTCCATGGAGATGAACGTGGTTTAAAACTACCTCCCAAAGTAGCTCCAATTCAAATTGTTATTGTTCCCATTCTTTTCGATAAAAGCAAACAAGAAGTGTTAAAAAAAGCTAAAGAGCTGACAGATATTTTAGCAAAAGATTTCAGGGTTGAGCTGGATGATCGTGATGCTTATACACCTGGCTGGAAATTCAATGAATGGGAAATGAAGGGTGTCCCTATCAGGGTCGAAATTGGTCCTCGGGATTTAGCCAAAAATCAGGTAATGGCCGCAAGAAGAGATAAAATGGAAAAAACCATTATACCTGAAAATGATCTGGTTTTAACCTTAAAAAAATGGCTGGAAGATATACAAAACAATCTCTACTTTAGTGCCAAATCTCGTTTGGAAAAAAATATTCGTTTTGCAGAGAGTTACGATGATTTTAAAGATGTTATTGAACAAAAACGTGGTTTTATAAAGACTTATTGGTGTGGAAACTCAGAATGCGAAGAACAGGTTAAAAATGATACTAAAGCTACAATACGATGTCTGGCTTCAGAAAAGGATGATGATAGTTCGAAAGGAAAATGTATTTACTGTGGAAAAGATTCAAAATCTTTAGTTTATTTTGGAAGAGCATATTAATAAATATAGTATTTATAATTTCAGATAAGATGTAATTTATCAATATTTTATGTGATTAGGTTGGTGATATTAAATTAAAGGAGAAATATGATGGAAAAAAAGTTGGTTGGTTATGTAATTGCTTATTTTGCAAAAATAGGGGTTGCTGCTATAGAAATTGAGTCAGGAGAAATAAGAATTGGGGACAAGGTCCAATTTAAAGGACATACTACTGATTTTATACAAGAAATCGAATCAATTCAAATTGAAAAAAAACAGGCTGATACAGCTGCAGCAGGAGACTCAATTGGGATTAAAGTAGAAGAAAGAACAAGAGAAGGTGATGAAGTATATAAGATTATAAGTGAATAATTATCTTATATACTTCCATTTCTATTTTTTTCTTATAAATATATAATCCTAAAAATTAAATTATTAATCATTTTTAGTTATTCCTCTATCATATTTTACTTGCACTATTTATTATTCTTCTTTCTGATTAGCGGATTGCTTTTTTTGATTAGTGAGTGAATCCAGGAAAGGTTTTACTAAATCTAAAGGAAACGGAAAGACTGTGGTAGTATTCTTATCAGCTGCAATAACCCCTAAGGTTTGCAAGTAGCGTAACTGTAACGCTAATGGCTGAGTGCTCATCTTTTTTGCAGCCTGTACCAATTTTTCTGAAGCCTGGAACTCTCCCTCTGCATGAATTACCTTTGCCCTTCTTTCCCTTTCAGATTCTGCTTGTTTAGCCATAGCACGCCTCATATTCTCTGGCAGCTCTACATCTTTTGTTTCTACAGTAGTAACCTTTATACCCCAGGGGTCAGTTTGTTCATCCACAATCTGTTGTAATGTTTGATTAATTTTTTCCCTTTGTGATAAAAAAGTATCCAAATCTCTTTCTCCCAAAACACTTCTTAAGGTTGTCTGTGCTATTTGAGATGTTGCAGAAATATAATTCTCAACTGATATTACTGCCTTTACCGGATCAATCACTCGAAAATAAATAACAGCATTTACTTTAATCGGTACAGTATCGCTGGTTATTACCTCTTGAGCTGGTACATCCATATTGATAGTCCGTAAACTGACTTTAACCATTCTATCAACAACAGGTATTAATAGTATGATGCCTGGGCCCTTTGCACCTACAACTCTTCCTAACCGAAAAACAACACCTCTTTCGTATTCATTGACTATCTTTACAGCCTGTGAAAAAATAAGCATTAAGACTATAATAATTCCTAAATATAAGCTGGATGAGGTAATGATATCCATTTTATTTTTATCCCTCCTTTTTCTCTATTTTTTGAACTATCAAAGTTAATCCCTCGACTTTAATAATTTTTACTTTTTCTCCTTTGTTAATTGGCTCATTATCAGATGTAGCAGCACGCCAAATTTCTCCCTGTACTGAGATTTGTCCGTTTGGATTTAATTCAGTTTTTGTTATACCTATTAAATCGATCATATTTTCTTTACCTGCAATTGGCTTTTTCCATTGTATTTTTATTCCTTTGGTTATTGCAAATAAAAAAAATAAGCCGGTAAAAATCACCATGGTAATAATCACACTAGAGGATATTTTTAAAAATGGAGCCATATCTTTTGTTAGCATAAAAGAACCCAGGGTCAATGAAGTAATTCCTCCTATAGTAAGCAATCCAAAAGTTGGTGTGTAAATTTCAAAAATAAACAAGACAATTCCTACTACAATGAGAAATATACCTGCAATATTGATTGGAATCATCTGGAAAGACACAAAAGCAAGAATGAGACAAATCGTTCCAAATATACCAGGGAAAAAGGTTCCTGGACTGCTGAATTCACCCAGAATTCCATAAATACCTAAAAAAAGAAGAATGTAAGCAATGTTCGGGTTGGTTAGAGCGTGTAAAAATAAATCCTTAATAGACATTTCATATTTAAAAATATCTTTATTTAAAGTATTTAGTCTTATTTCTCCAGATCTAGTTGTAGTTTTAACACCATCCAGCATGAATAATAATTGATCCAAATCCACAGCTACAAAATCAATAATGTTATTTTCTAATGCTTCCTGCTCTGTGATTGAAATGCTTTCTCTCACAAATTTTTCTGCAAGTTCTTCGTTTTTACCTCTGATGTTAGTAATGCTCTTTATATAAGCTGCTGCGTCATTAACAATTTTTGACCTGGTTTCTTCATCGATTTGGCCTTCCCCTATAGCAACCGGGTGGGCAGCACCAATATTGGTTCCAGGGGCCATCACAGCAATATTAGCAGCTAACATAATAAAAGCCCCTGCTGAAGCAGCTCTGGCTCCTTGAGGAAAGACATATAATACAATAGGGGTTGATGAATTAAGTATTTCCTTTATAATTCTCCTCATAGAGTTATCTAATCCGCCTGGTGTATCCATTTGAATAATTATACATTCTGCTTGATTTATCTCAGCTTCTTGTATACCATCAACTATATATTGAGCAGTGATCGGATTTATGGTACCTTCTAATCTTAACAAATAAATATCACCTGGGACCTGAGCAGCAGCAATATTAATAATTTGCAGAAAAAAGAATAGAGTAACTAAAAATATGGGTAAATTGTTTTTTATTCTTTTTAAGAATAACATATCTACCCTTCCTTTAAAGTTAAAGTCGGTATATTATTTATTATAACATATTAAATATTTTTAGTATATTTAGCTTTATTTCTTACAAACAAGCATAAGCAATATTATATTTCAAGGGATAAACACTATGGACAAAAAAGAAAAAGAAGGAATTCTGTTGGTATTGCTTTGTGTTTTTATGCATGGAGCTCAACCAGTATTAGGTAAATTTGGAGTTTCTCTTCTGCATCCTCTTTTTTTTGGAGCCATAACTAACCTGATTGCAGCCCTTGCTTTGATTTTTATAATAATAATACAAAAAAAACAGCTATTAACTTTAATAAAAAATAACTTATTCTATCTTCTCTGTATTGGTTTTTTTGGTACTACATTATCTAATATCTTATTTTTCTATGGAGTAAGATTAACCAGTGGTATTAATTCTGCTATCTTATTGCAAGTTGAACCAATTTATTCTCTTTTTATTGGCTATTTATTGTTAAATGAAAGAATTTCCTGTAAACAAATTATTTCTACCCTTATTATAGTTACAGGAACTTTATTAGTTATTTATAAAGGGACAGTGGCATTAAATTGGGGAGACTTGCTGATAATAGGAACACCTCTATGTTATCAAATAGGTCATTTTTTTAGTAAAAAATTGCTTTTAAAAAATGATCTTAATCCTTTGTTCATTGCAGCAGGAAGAACTTTATACGGGGGGACATTTCTAATGCTTATCAGTCATTTTGCTGGTACCAACCAATTTCATTATTTAAAGGAAACCAGTATTTTAAAAATGGTAATTTTTTTTGGAATTGTTATTTATGCTCTAACTTATTATATATTTTATGAATCCATAAAGAGAATAAATCTTTCTAAGGCAACTGCAATTATTTCAGTTTATCCAGTTATTTCTATAATTTTAGCCTGGTTTATATTGAGGGAGCTTCCTGATTTCTATCAGATAGGAGGCTTTAGTCTGGTTTTTCTTGGAATTTTATCATTATCAACCATTAAAAGCGAGCTTAAAAAATAGAAATGACTTAATTTGTATGTTAATATATTTCCATGCATATGATACATGCCGCTTTTTAAAAAATGAAAAAATATAAAATATTTTTAATCATTAGTAACTTAATACGTTGCTAAATTATAAAAATTAATATGTAACATCCTCTAATAAAAACTATACTAATTTTTTTGATTTTTATAAAATATAAATTTATGGACAGGAGGTACTGATTATTTTGAAAGGATTTTTCCCTAAAATTATAAACAAGAAAGAGTTATTGGAAAAAGGTGACCAGGAAGGGCGGAAAATAATCCTCGACATTTTAGAATATTCTTTAAACAAAGTAAACCCTTATTATGAAGTTAAAGAAAAAGTAAAAATTGAAAATAATAAATTATTTTTGAATACTGCTGAGAATAATATCTCCTTTGATATTGATAAAATTAATAATATTTTCATAATAGGAGGAGGGAAAGGTTCATTATTATCAGCAATTGCCTTACAAGAAATATTGGGAGCTAGATTAACAGAAGGAATTATTGCTGTTAAAGATATTGAATCACAAACAATTGATAATTTAAGACTAATCAAAGGAAGTCATCCATTGCCAAGCGATGGAAGTCTTCTTGCAGCTAAAGAGGCTATTAAAATTGCTAAATTGGCAAAAAAAGATGATCTGGTATTTTTTATCGGATCAAGTGGAACCTCTTCCTTGTTATGCTTACCAGTGGAAGGGGTTTCTCTAAAAGATACTCAAAATTTATATGAATTATTGCTTGATAATATAAATAATATAGAAGAAATAAATTGTGTAAGAAAGCATGTTTCTGCTATTTCAGGTGGTATTTTAGGACAATATATTTCCCCGGCTACTATTATTAATTTCCAGCCCGGTAATGAGAAGGAAGTTTTTCATAAAATGCCCTGGCCTGATTTAATCTGGGAAGATCCTACTACTTTTTTGGATGCTATTTCTATTTTACAAAAATATAATATTTGGGAAAAAACTCCTATTTCTGTTCAGACATATTTATTGAAAGGAAAAGATGGAGAAAAAGTTGAAACTATAAAGGATTTACAGGGTTTAAAAATACATAATTTAAGAGTCGGTTACAGACACGCAGCCTGCCAGGCAGCTTATCAGCGAGCCAGGGAGCTTGGTTTAAATGCAATAATATTAGCCTCTATGCTGGAAGGCGAAAGTCGGGAAGTTGGGATAGCTATTGGTAGTATAGCTAAAGAAGTTATTAATTTTAATAACCCTATTCATCCTCCCTGTGTACTTATAGCAGGCGGAGAAACCTCTGTTATAGTAAGTAATAAGAAAGGCAAAGGTGGCCGAAACCAGGAATTTGTATTAAGCCTGGCAACCAAAATTAATGGTTTAAATATCACTTCAGTAGCCATTGATTCTGAAGGAACTGATGGTCCAACCCAGGTTGCAGGTGGAATAGTTGATGGCAAAACCATGTTACGGTGTATAGAAAAGCAGATTGATATATTTAATATTTTAAATAACAATAATTCTTTTTATGTTTTGGACCAGCTTGAAGATTGTGTTATAACTGGCCCGACAAATGTTGCAGTTCAAAGCATAAAATTAGTGTTAGTAAATAGATAATGTTTAGAGAAAATAATTAAACCTATATTAGGAGATTACTAAAATGGATAGAATTAAAAAGATTAAAGCAAGGGAAATATTATCGGTCATGGCCTTACCAACCCTGGAAGTTGAGATAGAAACAGAAAACAATATTAAAGCCCGGGCTGCAGTAGACATTGGCACTTCAATTGGTAAATATGAAGCGGTTACTTTATTTGATGGTGGGAATAGATTGTTTGGCCAAGGGAATAAAAAAGCAGTCCAGATCATCAATGAAAATATAGCTCCTCAATTAATAGGAATAAATGTTACAGATCAAAAATTAATAGATGAAAGATTAATAGAAATGGATGGTACTCCTGATAAATCACATTTAGGAGGAAATTCAATGCTGGGTGTATCTATGGCAGCAGCAAAAGCTGGTGCTCTCAGCTTGGACATTCCTCTTTATCATCATTTATCATCTAAAGAAAATCAGGATATCTCTATCCCTGCCCCTGTTTTTGTAATGATCCATGGTGGAATTGGATTTTCCAATCTATTGCAATTAGAGGATTTTTGCTTAATCCCGGTTGATTTCGATTCTTTTTCAGAAGCCCTAGAAAGCGGAATTGAAATTTATTATAAATTATATGATTTATTAAAAGAAAAACATCTGGTAGCACCAGGAATTACCTTTGTCCCACAAATGAGTAAAACAAGAGAGGCATTAGATTGTATGCTGCAAGCAACCAGGCTGTGTGGTTATGAAGATAGATACAAACTGGGCCTGGATGCTGCAGCTACAGAATGCTTTGATGAATCCAAAAATATATATCAAATAGATCAAATTGAGATACCCAAAGAAGAAATTATTAGTTATTACAGAGAAATTCTTGAAAACTATCCTTTTCTATATTTAGAAGATCCTTTCCATGAAGATGATCTGGATAATTATCAACAGCTTTCTAAAACTTTTGATAATATGCAAATTGTTGGGGATGATATGATTGCTTCCAATAAAACCAGATTGCAAAAAGCTGCTGATATGAAATTAATTAATAGCGTCCTCTTAAAACCTAATCAAATAGGTACAATTTCTGAATTATTAGAAATAGCAAAACTGGCTAAAAAACTTAATATTGATATGATTTCTTCTATTAGAAGCAAAAGTACCAATGAACTATTTTTAGCTGATTTTTCAATTGCCATAGGAGCTACGGAAATCAAAGCAGGATGTGTGCCTGGTTACCCATCAACTGGTATTTATAATAGATTCCTTCAAATAGAAGAAAAAAACAAAACACAATATATGGGATCTGTTTTGAAACAAAAGTATAACTAATTTATAAATACATAATTATAAAAATAAAAGCACAACATAAATATTGTTGTGCTTTTATTTTTATATCTTATTTATTTTTTTAAACTATTTATTTATAACATTAATTGGATTGCCTTCAACAAATTTAGCTAAATTGTTAACAGCAATATCCATTAATCTCTTTCTGCTTTCTTTTGGAGCCCAGGAAATATGAGGTGTAATGAAGCAGTTTTTTGCTTTTAATAAAGGATTGTCTCCTTTGATTGGTTCTGAACTTACTACATCCAAACCTGCAAAATAAACTTTATCATTGTTTAAAGCATCAGTTAAATCCTGTTCAACTACTAAAGGACCACGGCTATTATTGAGTATTATAACTCCATCTTTCATTTTAGCAATATTTTCTTTATTAATTATTCCTTTGGTGGAAGGCAATAATGGACAATGCAGAGCAATTACATCAGATTTTGCAAGCAATTCATCTAGTTCTACATATGTTCCAAGCTCTCTTCCTGTATCGTTCTGGAATGTGTCATAAGCCAGTATCTTCATTCCTAGAGCTTTTGCTATAGTACCGGTTTTCTGACCAATTCTACCAAATCCAATAATTCCCATTGTCTTTCCATCAAGTTCAATCAATGGGTAATCCCAGAAACACCAATCAGGGTTAGATTCCCAGCGACCTTCATGAACTGCCTGGCTGTGATGGGCAACATGATGACAAATTTCTAACAATAAAGCAATGGCAAATTGACCAACTGAAGCAGTTCCATAAGTGGGTATATTGGTAACAGGAATCCCTTTTTGTTTAGCAAGTCCAACATCAACAACATCAAACCCAGTAGCCAATACGCCAATAAACTTAATATTTGGACAGGCATTTAAAGTGTTTTCTCTGATAGGTGTTTTATTTGTAAAAACTACTTCTGCATCTCCAATACGGGAGATTATTTCTTTTTCGTCTGTTAATGAAGTCCGATCATAGATTTTTACATCTCCGAAAGCCTTCAAGCCATCCCAGTCAAGGTCACCCGGGTTTAATGTATAGCCGTCTAAAACTACAATTTTCATAATTACTTCTCTCCTGTTTCTAGTTTTTTATCAAATTTTTGTCAAATATACACACAATTAGTGCGCAATACATTAAAAATAGCATTTTTATATTTAAAATTTATAATGACTGTTAGTATTTTGTGTAGAATACTTTTTTATTTTACTTATTACTAAAGACTGAGATAAAAATAATTATTTTTATCTCAGTCTAAAATTATATCTCAATATTTAAATTAATTCAAATATTTATTTAGTTAGATTATTTTATTTTAAACCATCAATCAAACCACGCATGTAACTACCGTCTTTGCGTACAAAAGTGTTAAAGGTATTTACTTCATCTCCAAAACATACATCTCTTACGCCAAGATCTAAATAGTATTTCACTTGATCAGGATCACCAAAAACTTCACATCTTGGGTGAATCCCATTTTTTAAAGCTACTTCAATCATCTTCTTTTGTGCAGCCTTGCATTCTTCATCTGATTCAGCTTTATTCATGCCCATACTCATGGAATAATCTGAAGGACCAAATTGTAGCATATCAATTCCTGGAATTGAGCATATTTCTTCAATTTTATCCATAGTTTCCTTTTTCTCAATCATAAAGCAAATTACAATATCATTTAATCTTTTTATATGATCTTTTTGTGGTATATAAGGCTGATTACCAATATAACGACGATTTGGATAACCAAATCTTCCTCCGCTTACTGGTTCATGTGGTTTTATCATTCTGATTGATTCGCGAAATTCTTCCGGGGTTGCATGATCAGTGAACAGAATTGCCTGGAAACCAGAAGCCACAGCTTTTTGAGCAACAAATGCGCGATTCTGGAAATCAACTTTTATCATAGAGCCCATATTTGATAATTCACATGCTCTGGCAATATTTTCTAAATCATATTGGGTAAAAGGGGCATATTCTGCTAAAAATTCTATGTAGTCAAAATTACCGCTAGCTCCAACATGTTCAACCATATAAGGCCATTGGCTTACAATACGAGTGCCTATGGTAGGTTTTCCTGCATTCAGCAATTCTCTGATTTTATTTTCTTTCATTTTGTTAATCCTCTCTCTTTTGGATATTATTTTATTTTTGGATTATTGAAAATTTTTAAAATTATTTTCAATTTTTTAGTCATTTTTACAGATTACAGATTTATTTCAAGTCCTCTTTATTTACACAATTTAAAGGAATTTCACCATTTAAATATTTTATCATGCCTTCTAGTGCCTCAAAGGCCATCTCTACGCGAGCATCATAACTCCAGGTACCTACATGAGGAGTAAGGACAACGTTATCTAAAGACAGCAGTTCCTGGTTTACTTCTGGCTCAAATTCATAAACATCCAAGGCTGCACCGGCAATAGTACCTGCTTTTAGGGCATCTACCAGAGCCTGTTCATCTACCATTTTACCTCTGGAAGCATTCACCAAATAAGCAGAAGGTTTCATTAAAGATAAGGTCTTGGCATTGATCAGGTGATGATTTTCCGGCAAATACGGGCAGTGGACTGTAACAAAATCAGCTTTTTTTAAGAGTTCTTCAGTAGATAGTTTAGTAGCATTTACAGATTTTTCAAAATCTTCAGGGGCAGCAATAATGTCAGAATAAACAATTTTCATACCCAAGCCATTGCATTTGGCAGCTACTGCTTTTCCAATTCTACCAAATCCAATAATTCCAAGGGTTTTCCCATAAAGAGTAGCTGCTTTTTTATCAAAAACGGGTTGACGACCCATTTTCTTCGCAGAGCGAATTTGTTTATCTAAACTTACCACACATCTAGCCACAGCCATCATAATAGCAACTGTAAGTTCTGCGGTAGGATGTTGAACAGCAACCGGTGTGTTGATTACTCCAATCCCTTTACTGGCGGCATATTTAATGTCTACATTGTCATAACCAACGCCGAGTCTGCCGATTGTTTTTAATTTTCCGCCTAAATCAATCATTTCTTTGTTCATTGGTTCTGCGAGGGCTAATATACCTTCTACTGAAGGCAGTATTTCTTTGACTTTCTCTAAATTCATAGTGGTATCTTTTTCGGTGGGATAAACCAATTCGAACTGATCGTCTACTTGTTCGGCTACTTCTTGCGGGATCCAGAAAGGAATCAAAATCTTCTTCTTCATATTATATCTCCTTAAATATTATATATATTTATTATATATTATAAGACTGTTAAAATGTTAACAAAAGCTATAGTTGATGTCAAGGAATTACAAAAGTAAGTATTTTCTTGTATATTTTTTATTATAATACAAATAAATTCTTGATCCAGTATGATTTGCATGGTAATTGTCAACAGGAAAATTTGACTTTTTATTTTGTATACGATATATTAGTATTATAAACAATTTATCTAATATTAGAGGTGTTTAAATTGGATGAACGTTTATCAAGGAGCCAGGAAGTATATTCAACCCTAAGACAAATTGTCAGGGCGATGGATGTACATTCAAAATATTTACACAAATATTATGGATTAAGCAGCCCGCAATTGTCTATTTTAAAAGAACTTTCAGAGGTAGAAGAAATACCGACTGGCAAATTAGCAAAAAAAGTAAGTTTAAGTCAGGCTACCGTTACTGATATTCTAGATCGTCTAGAGGAAAAAAACCTTATCGTTAGACAAAGAAGTAATTTTGACAAAAGAAGAGTGTATATCCACATTTCCGAAAAAGGCAGATCAATAATATCAAAAAACCCTTCCCTGTTAAAAGAAAGCTTCATAAATCAGTTTGATGGACTAGAAGAATGGGAACAAACATTAATATTGTCATCAATGCAAAGAATTGTTTCTATGATGAAATCACCTGAGATAAAAACAAAATTAAAATTATAAACAGTTAATAAATAAACCCTGTTCTTTATTTTAAAAAAGATAGGGTTTATTTATTTCCTCATGGTTCAGATATCTCGAAAGGAATTCCTTCCAGTGCTTCATCTGTTGTTGTGATACACCTTTTACCTCTGACTCCAATAATAGGTTTTGCCAGACTGAAAGAAAAACCAGAATCTTCTAATTCATTCATATCCTGTTCAACATTATCAGTTTGAAAACAAATGTGATGTATGCCATTGCCATTCTTTTTTACATAATCTACTAATCTGCCGGATTCACCATAAGCCTGTAATATTTCTATTCCAACGCCATCCAATTCTATCATGGCAGATTTTATTTTCATTTCTTTGTTATCTTTTATTTCAGGTACTGGTATCTGTAAAGCTTTGGAAAAAGCTTTTAATATTTTTTCAATATCCTGAACTGCCATACCAATATGGTCTATTTTCTTTATCATATTAACTCCTTTAAAATGTAAAATCGATTAAAAGGATATAAATCTGCTTTATTTTATGTGAAATGCATTAGTGCCATATTTTTTTAAAAAAGGAATCAAACCACCGCTTTGAATTAAGCTGATAATTTCTCCAGGCATTTTATTTTCGACTTTATAATCTTTATTATCCTTTTGAGTTGTAATTATTCCCTGGGAAATATTAATTTTCAACATTTCCCTTTCGGTAATTTTTTTATAAAAATTAGAAACCTGGAAAATAGGCAAACCAACATTAATAGCATTTCTAAAAAATATACGGGCAAAAGAACTGGCAATCACAGCTTTAATGCCAGCACTTAGCAGCACTCGAGCAGCATGTTCTCTGCTGGAACCACAACCAAAATTTTTTCCAGCAATAATTATTCCACCATCATCTTTTATTTTTTCATAAAAATTGGGATCAGCATCTTCCATTGCATGCCTGGCCATTTCAATAGGTAATGTTAAATAAAGATATCTACCAGGATATATTTGGTCTGTATCGATATCATCTCCAAAGATATATGCCTTGCCAGTAATTTCTGTTGTCGATAAATTCATATGACTCTCCATCCTGTATTCTTTTTAATATTTGTAATTGTAAATGTAATTATCTTTTTTAAAAATCTATCTTTCTCGGATCAGTTATCTTTCCAGTAATTGCACTTGCAGCAGCAGTGGCTGGAGAAGATAGATAAATATCTGCTTCTTTGCTTCCCATTCTTCCTGGAAAATTTCTGCTGGATGTTGAAATACATGTTTCTCCAGAAGCAATAATTCCTTCATGCGCTCCCAAACAAGGTCCGCAAGATGGAGTTACTATAGTTGCTCCGGCAGAAAGCAATGTTTGAATATAACCTAGTTCAATACATTTTCTCAAAATTAAATCTGACGCTGGAACAATTAACAATCTGGTTCGAGAAGATATTTTTCGGCCTTTCAAAAATTCAGCTGTAACTTTAATATCGTTTATTCTTCCACCTGTACACGTTCCTATTAGCACCTGATCAATATCTATGCCTTCAGCCTTTTCAACAGATACAACATTGTCTACTTGATGGGGAAGAGCTACTTGAGGAGATATGTCTGATATATTAAAATCATTAACTGAAAAAAATTCTTCTTCCTTTATATCTAATTTGTTATTTTCAGAGAATATTTCTGAAAAATTATCCAATCTGGAACCATAGCCTTTTAAAAAATCAAAAACTTTTTCATCTGGATGAATATATGTTGATTTAGCACCCATTTCAACTGACATATTACATAAAACCAATCTCTCATCAAGATCCAGTTTATCAACAGTATCCCCGGTATAATGAACTGTTCTATATAAGGCAGCATCAGTACCCAGATTAGCAATAATGTATAACATAATATCTTTAGCCATAACTCTCTCTTTTGGTAAACCACTAATATTAACTTTCATAATCTCAGGTACTTTGATCCACATTTCACCGGTATATAAAATTCCAGCCATATCTGTTGCTCCTACACCAGTAGAAAAACAACCATAAGCTCCATGGGTAGTGGTATGAGAATCTGTCCCTACCAATATCATTCCCGGAAACACCAGTCCGGCTTCAGGAACTACCTGATGACAAACCCCTTTATTAACATCAAACAAATGCTGAATATTTTGTTCATATACAAAATCCCGCATTTCTTTTTGATTGGCAGCAGCTTGAATTGTGGGAGAAGGAGCATAATGATCCATTACAAATCCAATTTTTGAAGGATCCCAAACTTTGCTTGCCCCAATTTCCCTGAAAGATAGAATAACCTGTAAATATAAATCATTTACAAAAGCAAAATCCACTGGTACAGTAATAAAATCACCTGGTAAAACCTTATTTTTGTTGCTAACTTTAGCTAATATTTGATATATAGGATGCAATTTTAGCACACTCCGTTTTTTTTAGTTTATTTAGTTTATTCTTTTTTACCTGATATTACAAAAGGCACTAATGCACCTCCAGAAGGCATGATATAAGAAGAGAAATCCTGACCATGTTTTTTTTGAATATAGTTTATTGCATCATTAATATCTGTGCAATATTTCATGAATAATTTTTCTGTTTGTTTTTCGCTTAATGAAGAAACAAGCAGGATATCTACTTCTTTAGCGACACGAGCAATAGCATATGCCTTATGTCCTCCCAGAATAAATTTCTTTTTTAGCCGATTTTCAATATCTGCAATAGATGTTGCGCTTTCCATCCATTCTGCAAAAATATCACTTCCCAGTCCATTCTCGCAATCTGCAATAAGAACAATGGTTCCATCTTTTTTTACAGCCTCATAAGCATTATCCAAAGCCTTTTGAGATTGATACATATTGATATCTTTTGGATATCCACCTGCACTTACTATTACTACATCTGCTTTTTTTCTAATGGGACAAAAATGTGCATGCTGACAAATATCTAGTCCCTTTTTCCAGGATTCTTTTAAATCTCCTGCAACAATGCCGATAATATCTCCATTCTGATCGGTAACTACATTTATGATAAAATCTACACCAACCTTTTCAGCTGCTTCTAGCATTTCATTATGGACCGGGTTATCATCCAGATTACCTTTGAAAGCCCTTGGGTGCACCATATTGGCATGATTATTTTCAATGGTCTTTCTGGCACAAATTCCTGGTAAGATTGATTTTCTGCCACCAGAAAATCCAGCAATATAATGAGGCACAATCACTCCTGTAGTAATGACAAAGTCTACTTCTTTAATGATGGGATTTACTGATAAGTGATTACCGCTTTTTAAATTTCCGAAATCCAAAAAACCCTCTTCATCACAACAATGGTTTATAAATTTATACGATGAGACTATTTCTGGTCCGAAAATTGCCCGGTTTTCTTCTTCGGTATTACCGCGGTGTGAACCTGTTGCAACTATAAAGATAATGTTTTCCTTTTTTAACCCTATTTCAGCAAGTTTTTCAAGCAATGGAGGTAAAATGATATCATAAGGAGTTGGCCTGGTAATATCATTAACTACAATTAAGACTTTTTCAGCTTTTTTACTTTCAATTTCTTTCTGCAATGAAAGAGATCCAATAGGGTTTTCCAATAGTTTTTTTAATTCTTCTAAAGGGTCCTGTAATGGCTCTACTTTATTACCGGCTAAAACATCAATCACATTTTCCTGATCAAGTTTAAATTCAATTTTTTCATTTCCATATTTTAATTTAAATTCTAATTTTTTATTATTATTTTCCAAAATAATTATCCCCCATATCTTATTTATTTAACTTTTCCAGTTAAAAAGCTAAATTCGCGCCACTTTATCCTTAATAGCTGCCTGGGAAACTGCATCTGCTTCAACTTTCATCACATCAGGATGGAATACATTAGGGATAATGTTTTCTTCATTTAACTCATTATCAGGTATAATTGTTGCTATAGCATTGGCAGCAGCCAGTTTCATACCTTCAGTAATTTCACTTGCTCTTACCTGTAAAGCTCCTTTGAATAAAGCCGGGAAACCTAAACAATTGTTGACCTGGTTTGGAAAATCAGAACGACCTGTGGCGACAATACGTGCACCAGCCTTTTTAGCGGCATCAGGCAAAATTTCAGGTTCCGGATTTGCCATGGCAAAAATAATTGAATCAGAGGCCATTTTTTGCACCATTTCAGGAGTTAAAGCTCCTGCCGCAGATACCCCTATAAAAACATCAGCATTTTCAATAACATCAATTAGTGTTCCTTTTACTTTATTCTTATTGGTTTGCTGGGCAATTTCTTCTTTTACAGAATTCATATTTTCTGTTCTGCCTTCATAGATAGCCCCCTTTGAATCACAAATAGTGATATCTTGAGCACCGGCTGAAAAAAAGAATTTAGTAATTGCAATAGCTGCTGCTCCTGCTCCATTGACAATAATTTTTATGTCTTCAATTTTTTTATTCACTACTTTTAAGGCATTAATAAGACCTGCAAGAGTTACCACTGCAGTACCATGTTGATCATCATGAAATACAGGAATATCCAGAGATTCTTTTAGTCTACGTTCAATTTCAAAACATCTGGGAGCGCTTATATCTTCCAGATTAATACCTCCCAGAGAAGGGGAGATTAATTGAACTGTTCTGATAATTTCTTCAGGGTCATTGCTGTTTATACAAATTGGAAAAGCATCAACTCCTGCAAAATATTTAAACAAGACAGCTTTTCCTTCCATTACCGGCAAAGCTGCTTCCGGTCCAATATTCCCTAATCCCAATACCGCTGAACCATCAGTAACTACTGCCACCATATTACCTTTAGTTGTATATTCATATACGCGTGATTTGTCTTCATGTATTTTCCGACACGGTTCTGCTACTCCAGGTGTGTATACAACAGCAAGATCATGCATATTTTTGATCTCTGTTTTGCCGACAACTTCTATTTTACCTTTATTTTCGGCATGTAATTTTAAAGCTTCTTCTTTAATATTCATTATATTTATTTCTCCTATATTAATATTTTTTAAGTTTAATACCTGTCTTGAGAGTTCTTAAAAGTAATTTTCTCTTTGTTATCAGAGAGCTTTATCTTTACTTAGCTATTAATCTATTATAGAATAAATAATTAGTCAAGCCTAGCTGTTCTATTTAGATTTTCTAATTATATTTAATAACACTTTTATTTAAAATTGCAGATAAGTCAGCTATTTATATAAAAACGAATCTGACAAATAGCCGAATTCTCCTTCCCGCCTGAAACAGCTGGTTTTTTAACTCATTCTTTAAATTTTCAGTAAGTCAGAATATCACTTTTATAAAAAACCCATGGAGGTTGATTAGTTATGAAAATAGGCATTATCGCAGACACTCATGATAATTTACCTGCTATCAGAAAAGCCATTGATATCTTTAATGATAAAAAAATTGATTTATTATTTCACGCTGGAGATTTTGTGTCTCCTTTTACCATAAATGAAATAAAAAGAATAAGCTGCCCTTTTGCAGGCGTATTTGGTAACAATGATGGGGATCGTTTATTTCTAAAAAATCAATTTCAACAAATAGGTCCAATATTCCCAGAGCCTTATAAAACTAACGTCACCGGGAAAAAAATTATAATGTTTCATAAAAATGACATTATTGCAGAATTAGCTAAGAGCCAGGAATTTGACATAATTATTTATGGCCATACTCATAAAAAAGATCTTCACAGGGAAGGCAATACAATAGTTATCAATCCTGGTGAATGCGGAGGATGGGTAACAGGCGCCAGCAGTATAGCTATTTTGAGTTTAAATACTCTAGCTGCTGATATTATTGAGTTAAAATAAATAACATACTACTACTATTTAAAATATTTTCTTTTCTTTTTTATCAAATAAATATAAACAACAAATATAACAATACTTTTAGATCCAATTTAAACATCAGATCTAAAAGTATTGTTTTGATTATTTTTATCTAATAATTATTCTTCAATTAATCCTTCTATTGTATCCTGTTCGGTAAATTTCTGTAAAGATTCTAAAACATTTTTTAAACCTTCCAAGCTTTTACCATATTCTGCCCAATCACCCTGTTGAGCAGCATTAGTAGCATCGCTATAATATTTATTGGCATTTTCAATCAGACTATTAAGAGTAGTACCCTCTTGCAGGATAATATCTGGACCAATCTCTTTTTCGATCTCTCTGATAGTTTCATCAAATAGCAATCTTATGGCAGTCTCCAGATCCACAGCCATGGCAACTTCAGAACCATCAGATACAATAACCCTTCTTAATTGAGGGATCTCACCCTGTTCTGCCCTTAAATAAAGTGGTTCAACATAGAAAACAGAATCTTCAATTGGAATTACCAGTAAATTACCTCTTATAACAGATGAACCACTTTGACTCCACAGGGTAATCTGCTGAGAAATTTCGGAATCCTGATCAATCAATGCTTCAACCTGCATAGGTCCATAAATAAGTTTATCCTTGGGGAATTTATAAACTAGTAATTCTCCATATTTTTCGTCATCATTTCTGGCAGCTAACCAGGCAATCATATTATTCTTATTAACAGGAGTATAGGGAGTAATCAATATAAATTCCTCTTTTTCAAAATCCGGTAATTTTGTAATCAAATAATATGGTTCCATTGTTATCTCTTCCCCTCGATAAAGTTCTTTGGGAACAGTCCAGTAATCTTCTTTGTTATAGAAAACATCAGGATTCTGCATATGATAATCTGAATACATTTCCGTTTGAACTCTGAACAAATCTTCTGGATAGCGAATATGACTATGAAGGTCTTCAGGCATCTCACTAATTGGTTTAAACAAATCAGGGAAAATTTTATCATAAACCTGAATAATAGTGTCTTCCTGGTCAACAATATAAAAATCTACATCACCATTATAGGCATCGACTACCACTTTTACTGAATTGCGAATATAGTTAAACATCCGACTATATGGTTTGGAATAAGGGAAATTAGTTGAAATAGTATAAGCATCCTGTATCCAGTACAATTTCCCATCATCTGCAATTACTATATAAGGATCGCTGTCATAAACTAAGAATGGTGCAATTTGTTTAGTGCGATCAATAACATTGCGATGCAGCATTATACGACTATCCTGATTGATGCTTCCAGTTAATATTATATTTACATCTCCAAAGTGAATAGCAAACATTAATCGGCGCCATAATGAAGAAATAGGAACTCCCCCGTTACCTTCATAATGAGTATAAACATTTTCATCGCCAAGGGGATAATTAAATTCCCTGTTATCAGTATTCACAATAACATATTCTTCTGTTTTTTCTCCATAATAAATCTCAGGTCTGCTGATATTCAAACCAACTGAAGATATTGGCGGAATATCCTTGATAGAAAGATGTGGCAATCCATCACTTTCTACCATACTTACCGGACTTAAAACTGCACCATATCCATGGGTAAAAGTCAGCCTTTGATTTACCCAGGTTTGGGCTTCCTGGGCAAGACGATTACTGTCTAATTCACGAGCAGCAATCATCACCTGCTGATAATCCCCATTCAAATGGTAACGATCAACATCAACTCCAAAAAATTCATAATATAATCTGATTGATTGTATCTGGTTAAAAGTCTGCTGGATTGGTCTCCAGTCCCATAAACGGACATTACTTATTGTTTCCGGATTATTTTGTATCTCTGCATAGCTGATTCTTTCTTCAATTGGAAAATCCTTCTCCACTATTCTATCCAAACCATAAGCCTTTCTGGTCATCTCAATATTATTGGCAAGATAAGGTCTTTCTCGGGCTAATTCATTAGGTGAAACAAACACTCTCTGAAAAATTCCCGGAAGTAAGCCACCTAACACAATATATACAACAAAGACAGCTGCAACACTCATTATTGGTAAATTAACATTTTGACTTTTAGCAGTAATAAAAAACACAATCGCTGCAACTATACAAAGCAGTGTGGAAATTCTTATTGCTAAAAGGTTAACATGGATATCTGTATATCCTGCTCCATAGATAAGACCCTGGGAAGAATATAAAAGTTTTCTGGCACTAATCCAGAAAGATGCTGCTTGTATTAATAAGTAAGCACCAAACAATAGAGAAAGATGCAATTTTACGGGTGGGTCAACCATTAGTTTTCGATTTTCAAAACGTACTGCTCTTTTGGTTACATAAACAACAAGAACAATCACCAGAATCAATCCTATTGCAAAACTTAACCAATTACGTAAGTACTCAAAGAATGGCAAGCTAAAAAGGTAAAAACCAATATCCTGTCCGAATACAGGGTCATTTATTCCAAAAGGAACTCGATTCAGATAAATCAATATCTTTTCCCAGTTTACTGATTCTGAAATACCCATTAATATAGATAAGATTACTGATAATCCGATTACTATCCGCTTGCTGATTTTAAAACTCTGCAGTGTTCTATATATCTGCATTTCCGGTCTTTCGCCATTTTCCGGTAATTCTTCAACCTCTATTGGAGGTGCATAATGTCGGACATAATTAAAATTTATAAAACTCAATACAAAAAATAATGCCGCAAAAAATATTCCTACCCAAAATTGAGCAGTTATTATTTTCCAGAAAACTGAAAGATAATTTACTGATGATAGCCAAACCATAGGAATATAAAACCGGCCGATAAAAGCAATAAGAAGGATAAAAAAGAGAG
Source organism: Atribacterota bacterium (assembly GCA_040767965.1). Classification (GTDB taxonomy): domain Bacteria; phylum Atribacterota; class Phoenicimicrobiia; order Phoenicimicrobiales; family Stramentimicrobiaceae; genus JAXGNR01. The sequence goes on along the minus strand of JAXGNR010000011.1, from coordinate 38,873 downwards.
CTAATCCGCTTATTGTCCACATTTTTATCTTTGGATCTTTTAAAGGATTCATTGAAATCCACCTTTCTTTCTCTTTTGATTCTGCTTATAAAACAAATTTGAAATACTTAATCTTGCCAGGAAAAGTCTAACTTAAAAATAGGGTCACCTTTATTATATTAAAATTAAAATAGAAAATTCCTAAACCACTTTAGTTTTAAAAAGTTAGAATAATTATAACATTAAATCTACAATCAGTTTAATGAGTATAATAATGTATTTACTGTCTTTTAAAGATTGTAGGTATTATATTTATTTTTACTATTATATTTTTACACTTTACATATTTAATATATAACTTATTATTAAATTAAAATACTTTAAAGATCTTTATTACTTAGAATACCAAACATGGTAGTGGCTTGTAAAACAGCTCTTTGAATGGCAATGGAAATTACCTGTGCGCTTAAAGCATTTAAGATAGTACTATCAGTTTTGACTTTACCGGTAGCTAATGAAAATATTGTATCCCCATCGTATAGAGTATGAGAAGGAGATATACATCTAGCAAATCCATCATGGGCAGATATGGATAAACGTTTTGCCTCAGACTTGCTCAGGTCAGCATTAGTAGCAACTACGCCTAGAACAGTATTTTTAAAAAAAGAATTATTTTGTATGATGGTAGAATTAATTAGCAAAGAATCTGTGTTTATACATTTATTTTTCTCTTCATTTAAGGTTCCTGCTAAAATTTCATTAGTCTGAGGATTAATTATATCCCCAAAAGCATTAACCACTACCAAAGCACCAATTATTAACTCATCAATCTTCAGACTAGCGGTTCCTATTCCACCTTTCATACAACGAGAAATTCCAAAATATTTACCAACAGTAGCCCCGGTCCCAGCCCCAATGCAGCCTTCTACTGTATTGTGCTTACTATTAATACTGTCCAAACAGGCTTGATAACCCATATTTTTATCAGGTCTTACGGAGGCATTGCCTATATCTAAATCAAAAATTACTGCACCTGAAACAATCGGTACTTTGACATTGCCTGCATCAAGGCCAATGCTCTGTTCTTCTAAATATTGCATTACTCCTGCGGCACCGTCCAGACCAAAGGCACTACCTCCACCAAGATATATGGCATGCACTTTTTGTACTAAATTGACCGGGTCTAACAAGTCAGTTTCTCTTGTTCCCGGGGCTCCTCCTCGCACATCTACACCAGCAATAGCACCTTTTTGCGCTATTACCACTGTACACCCAGTGCCAGCCTCCAGATTTTGAGCATGTCCAACCTGTATTCCATCTACATCGCAAATTGAATTTTTCATAATTATTTTTTATTTCCTTTTTTCTTCCAATCACCTAATTTGTTTGTGTCACAAAAATTTTCTGACTATCTTGAATTGTAAATAAAAATGCACCTTTTTTAGCAGGAACACCATCAAACATATCCCAATTTTGCTGAATACCCTGGAAAGATCTTATGTTCCGGCAATAATCTCTAATCTTTATTCTTTCTTCAGCTAGATTTTCAATGCTCCCTGTTATTTCAGAGTCCTCGATGGCCTCTTTAATCATATATATACAGTCATAGTAAATGGTCGATAAAGAGCTTGGCTCCAGTCCTCCATGATCTTTTTTATAATCTTCTCTAAACGAAATCCATCTTTTGTTTTCACTATTGGGATCAATATAATTGTATATAAAACAACCATCCAAATACTGTCCGGCAGTGGTATATAACGAAGTATCATCTGCACTGCTAAAAATCAATATTTTAGACATATTGTTCCATCCCTGTCTTTGTAATGCAATAATTATTTTAGCTGCTTTTTCAGGATTACAATTAAGAATAAAGCCATCCGGCTTTCTTGCCAATGCCTTGACAGCAAGAGAATCAAACATAATAGCATCTCTGGGTACTTCTACTTCTTCTACTTCTTCTATCCCTGCAGCCTTTAATCCTAAAGCATGGAATTGTGCCATTTGTGGCCAAACAGCCTGTTTCTCAATAAACTGAACTATTGTTTTAAGAGGTTTATTTATTTCAGCCCAAGTCTGCGTTACTCCTGGGAGAACCTCTTCTGTCGGAGGAAACCATGATAAAGACCAAGGAAAATAATTAACTGCAATTTCATAACTGGTTGAGGCAGTCATACAGAATAAACCTCTGCTCACTGCTAATGGCATAGCTGCCTGAATACCTACTTCTGGAACTGGACCTAAAACTACAAGTGATTTATCAATTATTTTTGCCATCTCCGAGATAGCTTTTTCAGGTGAATCTCCGGTATCGTGCTCCATAACAATCAGCGGTTTCCCGTTTATCCCGCCTGATTCATTTATTTCTCGAGCAGCTCTTTGAGCACTCCAAGACATATAATTCCCTATGCTGGCAATAGAGCCGGTTAAGCTATTTAAAAAGTCGATTTTCCAAACATTGTTATCATCTTGAGAGCAAACTGCAGAAATGGTAAATAATGTTATTAACAGCACAATTAATATACTTTTATAAAAAACTAAAGTAAATTTTTTTCCACAACCCATATTTATTTCCTTTCTGTTTTCTCTATCTATTATACAATAATTAAAAATCTAAAAATCAATTTGGAATCATGGATAACAATTATCTTGTTATAACTTCTCCTTGATTTAAGAAAGTTGAAATCTTTTTATATATTAGTAAGGTTAAAACACTACTAATCAAACCTTTCAACAAATTAAAAGGAATTATTGCCGGCAATAAAAGTTGACTCACTATATCTCTGCTAACTCCTAAATACAAAGGTGTGATAATTAAATTTGCCGGGATCATTATAATGGTCATAGCTAAAGTACCTAAAATAAGCCCGAGGATCGCACCTTTTCTATTATGTTGATCAGTATAGAAACAAGAAGAAACTAAAACAAAAGCACTGGTTGATAGAAAATTCATTAGCGCTCCATAAGGTCCTCCCTGCCCTGTAATTAAAGCAAAAGTAGTTGCATAGATAAATACCATCATCATTCCTGCTTTTGGACCATATTTAAAAGCTGCTATAAGTAAAAAAACATGACCAGGATCATACAGTAAAAATGGGGCCTGTGGTAAAATGGGAAAATGTATTAAATATCCGGTAACCACTGATAAGGCAATAAAAATTGAAAAATGACATATATTTTTAACACTCATATTAAAACATCCTTTCTATATTCCTCATATTTTCTATCTTTCAGATATTTTATAACTTGATTCTTTTAGGAAATATAAAAGGCTTTTTAAATAAAAAAGCCCACGAACAAAATCGGGGCTGTAAATGAGACATTCTTCTTCTTTCATCCAGACTTTAACTGTCGGCTCTGGAATTTCACCAGATCAGCTGTTACCAGCTCGTGGGCTTTTTATTACAAGTAATAAATTCACCACCGGTCGGGAATTTGATAAACAAAATTTATCTCACCCTGCCCCGAAGAAGTTTCTGATTTAGTTTATTATTATACAACTTTAAGTCAAGATTGTCAGCTTATATTTTATCAAAGATTTTTTTATTTATAAATTTAAACCAGTTTTTTATTTTAACTGCTTGTTTTCTGGTGATAATTCCTTCCGGTTTTATACATAATATGGTTATTAATAACCCGCCAAAAATAATTTGTTTCCAAACTAGCAATTTGTCTGGTAAAAAAATCGGAATTCCTCCTAGTATGGGAGCTGCAAATACTACCCCCCACATAGAAGTATATCCACCTACAAACAGTATTGCCATCAACGTGCCAATCATACTAAAATTAAAAAAATCTACATTAATTCCCCCAATTAAAGCAGCATATAAAGTACCTGCCAAACCAGCTAAAATACCAGAGAAAGAATGTAGAAACTGTGCTATTTCATGTCGATGAATGCCAAGACAATCTCCTAATTCTTTATCACTGAATAGAACGAAAGCTTTTTTAGAAATTACAGAATCTTCTACCAGGAATAATATATATCCCAGAATAAAAAGTATGACATAAGTCCAGATAGCCAAATTGGATACTATTGGGATATTGAAAAATCCAATACTACCACCTAACCAATGACAATTTTCTATTACTGTTCTTATTATAAAAATTGATGTTAGCCCAATAATAACAACGGTAAAACCAGAAACATTTATCACTAACTTTGAAACAATATAACTTAATATTAACCCAGACATCATGGAAATTATAACAGTTAAAAAAAATGGCCAGCCCCATTCCCGTAAAGCAACTCCTGTAAAATATGCAGAAAATGCCATTATTGATATCGATGAGAAATTTAAATGACCAATTCTATATGGTAAATACAATGACCAGCCCATCAATATATATATTGCTGTAAAAACCAGAAAATAATAAAAAAGCACCAATTTTGTTTTACTCCAACTTTTGATTTATATTCTACAGACTAAAAACTAGAAACACTTTTATATTTTTAAAACTCCTTGTGGTTTTATTAAAACAACTATCAGCATAATTATAAATATAAGGGCATTGGACCATGATCCCGGGAAAAAATGGATAATCATTGATTCTGTAACTCCTAGAATAAATCCAAAGATCAAACCTGCTCTCATATTACCTATTCCTGCTACAATAGCCAAAGCCAGCACTTTTAAGGCCATATATTCTCCTAGCCAGGGAGATGCTGAACCTATCAGTATAGTAAACATTATTGCTATTATTCCGCCCAAAATTCCAGCAAAGCCATATAAAAACAAATTCATTTTAATAATAGGTATTCCCTGTATGCGGGCTGTCGTAATATTTTCTGCTATTGCCCGAAAAGTTCTTCCTGTTTGCGTTTTGTTAATTAAAAAAAACAATCCAAAAGTAATAAAAATACTGGTTAACAAAGTATATAATTGACCACTGGAGACTCTGATTTGTAAAATTTCAAAAAACCGCAAGCTGTTCAGCCAGTTTAACGGAAAAGAAACAGGAAATCCATAATTTATATGTTGGGACATAATTTCAGTTAATATCAAAGAAATACCCATTGATATTATAAAAGAGGAATTAATATCGACAGATTTTTTTCTGGTATTGATATGATGAAATATTGGCTCAATAATCACATGTAAAAAAAAGGAACTAACAACTGCACCAAGAACAGCTACCAGCAGGTTACTAGTTAATTTTAGCAAACCCCAACAAACATACATAGAAATAACAACAATAAATGGATATGCAAAATGAATAATTTTTCCAACTGAAAACATTAAGTTAAAACCTGTTACCAGTAAAACATAAATACTGCCTAAAGCTATCCCATTAATTGTTTGAGCAATATATATATTCAACAAAATACCTCCTAAGCTAGCTTCCCAAATAAGCTTTTTTGATTCTAGGATGATTCTCTATCTCAGATTTTTTTCCTGCAAGCACTATTTCTCCTTTTTCTAAAACATACATTTCATCTGCATATTTAGTAGTTTGCACTACATTCTGTTCAGCCAGCAAAACAGTATATCCTTGTTGGTTTAATTTATGAATAACTTCAAAAATGAATAACATATTTTTTGGTGATAACCCTATTGATGGCTCATCAAGCATCAATATTTGTGAATTAGACATTAATGCCTTGCCGAAAGCAAGGATTCTTTGCTCTCCGCCGCTTAAAGAACCCGCTACCTGTTGTAATCTTTGTTTTAAAACAGGAAATAATTCTATAACCATATTTAATTGCTTCTCATAAAGACTGAAGAAATAATATGCTCCTAGTTGTAAATTTTCTTCAACAGTCATTGTTCTGAAGATTCCTCCATCTTGTGGAATTAGAAGTATTCCTTTTTTAACAATGTTCTCGGTTTTCCAAGAAGCAATATTCTTTCCTTCATAAAAAATACTTCCCTCACAAATTCTTTCTATTCCTATTATTGATTTTAAGAAAGTTGTTTTTCCTGCACCGTTAGATCCAACAAGAAGAGTAAATTCTCCTTTGTTTAAGCTCAAATTTATTTTATTTAAAACATTAATTGTTCCATAACGAACAACTATATTTTTCATGTTTAGCAAAGATCTTCTTTCAGGATCCAAGATAAACCTCCCACACTTTGGGATCAGCCAGAACTTGTGCAACCGGACCTTCACTTATTTTTTCTCCAAAATTAAGGACTGTTAAATTATCTACAACACTCTTTATAAAAGGGATATCGTGGCTTACCAGCAGAATAGTTACTCCAGATCGATTAATTTCAAACATTTTTTCTTTTATTATTATTTTTTCTTTTTCGTTCATACCGGCAGTAGGTTCATCTAAGAGTAAAAAAAGGGGGTCTGAAGCAATAGCTCTCACTATTTGAACTAATTGTATTTCGTTCCAGGCTAAATCATCAGCCCATTTATCTGCCAAATACTGCAAATCAAACTTTTTAAGCAAATCTTTACCTTTTTTTATATCTTTTTGCTTTTGCTGAAAATATTTTGCTAATCCAGAAAATATACTTACAATATTATAATTTTCTTGTTCTTTCTTTTTTAAAAATCCGATTATAATATTTTCAAGTACAGTTAAATTTGGAACTATCTTCCCTTCCTGAAAAGTTCGGGTTATGCCCATTTCAAATATTATTTCAGGAGGAGCCTTGTTTATTTTTTGACCCTGAAAAAATATTTCACCAGAGGTTGGACACTCTAAACCTGTTATAATATTAATCAAAGTTGTTTTGCCTGCACCATTAGGGCCGACAATTCCATGAATTTTGTTTTTTTCTATTACCATATCCAAAGAGTTTAAGGCCTTCACCCCTCCGTAGGTCTTTGTTAAATTGGATATTTTAATTAAATTTTCTGCCATTTTAAATTATTTTAACCAGCTTGGATCATTTATTTTTAATTAAAGGCCTTTTTTAAAAAAATCAAGAGCACTCCTTACTTGAATTTCAACTCCTAGTGGAAGCATTTCTTCATTTATATCAAAGTAGCAATTGTGATGTGAAACACGTTCTTGAGGTTCTTTTTTCCCGCACCCTAAAAATATAAAAACAGCGGGTAAGCGAGAAGAAAATTCAGAAAAGTCTTCACTTGCAGTACAGGCAAAATTAATTATCTTGTCCTCACCTACAATCTTTCTGACACTTGTTTTTACATTTGCCGTTAAAACATGATCATTCATGACCATTTTATTTTTTTGATTTAAATCTAAATCTATTCTCACTCTATGACTTTGTTCAAAAGAAAACAGCAGTTCTTTCAGTCTTTTTTCTAAATTATAGTTACTCTGATTTTCTATTAATTCTAATTTTCTAATGGTGCCTTCTAATTCTACACTTTCAGGTATAATATTATTCTTGGACCCACCTGTTATTTTCCCGAATACAATTATAGTTGGGTCTAATTGGCTTTTTTCTCTAGTTTGTAATATTTGAATTTTTTGAACTATATCTGCTGCTGCTATTATAGGGTCAATAGCCTGTTCAGGGTAACCGGTATGTCCACCCTTCCCTGTTACTTTTACTTTTAAATATGCCAAAGAAGCCATTACAGCACCAGTTTTCAAACCTACCAAACCACTATCCAGTTGAGACCAAAGGTGCATTCCTATGGCCGCATCTACTTTTGGGTTTTCCAAAACACCTTCCTTAATCATTTCTTTTGCCCCTTCAGCTGTTTCTTCATTAGGCTGAAATACAAATTTAATATTACCTTCCAGCTCTTCTTTGTACTCACTGAGAATCTTTGCAGTTACCAATTGCATGGCCATGTGCCCATCATGACCACAAGCATGCATTACACCATTATTTAAAGATTTATAAGAGATTTCATTCATTTCTTGAATCGGAAGAGCATCCATATCTGCTCTCATCATCAAAGTAGGACCTTCTTTTTTTCCTTTCAACAAACCCACTACACCTGGTCTTGCTACTTCTTTCACATCTAGCCCAATATTTTCCAGATATTTTACTATTTTTTCAGATGTTTTAAATTCATTCCATCCCAGTTCAGGGTGTGCGTGGAAATCTCTTCTTAAAGAAATTATCTCATCCTTTAGCAAACTAATTTTCTTTTTAATTTCCATTTTTATTACCTCTATAATCATTCATTTCTATCTGTGTAAAATATAATTCTATTTTTAGAATATAAATTAAGAAATATCTTTTTAAAGTATATTGTTCGAATTCCAAAAATTCTGCTATTTTTAAAACCTATCAAATTATCCCATCAGATTAGATAAATAGAAAAAATATGGGAGAAAAATAGAATTATTCCAGATTATTTAAATTATTAGTCATGAATCAATTTTTTTGAAAAATGACCTCTTTTAGACCTGGGAGGACCCAAGATCTCTGAGATCAATATTCCTGACGCTAAATCCTTTTTTAAAATAAATTCGAGTCCTTTTCCTACCTTTTCGGTAACCTCTACTGTGTTTTTCTTTTTTACAGTTTTCGTCATTGGCTTGTCCTGGTAAGCATCCTCAATCTGTTCGTCAATAGCATCAACAGTATTATTCTCTTCAATCAAATAAGTATCAATAAATGCAGAATCTTCCTGTGAATCATTTTTTTTCTTTTCTTGTTCTGCATTTTCGAATAAAACAGTTTCTATTTTGTTTGTGTCTTGTATTTTCCCCCTGGTAATTTTTTCTTGATTATCATTTGTTCCAATTGATCTATCTGCATCAAAAGACCAGGGATCAAAAATTGGTCCTTTTTTGGTATGTTTTTTTATGTTTTTAGTAATCGAAGAAATAAGAGATATTATAATAAATAAAATTACAAGTAAATCCATTATTAAACAATCCCTTCTGTTTTTTCATCTTTCTTTTTACAATAAATTACTATTTATCCTGTTTGTCTTTTTTATCAGTATCAACTCCCATTCTGGAGATTGTTCCACGCATCTGAGTATCAGACTGAATATTTTGCATATTATAATAATCCATTACTCCTAATTTTCCTTCTCGTAATGCCTGTGAAATAGCTTTTGGTATTTCTGCTTCAGCTTCCACAACTTTTGCTCTCATTTCCTGGACAGAAGCCTTCATTTCCTGTTCTCTGGCAACAGCCATAGCTCTTCTCTCTTCTGCTTTAGCCTGAGCTATTCGCTTATCTGCTTCAGCCTGGTCAGTTTGCAGTCTGGCGCCAATGTTTTTACCAACATCTACATCTGCAATGTCTATTGATAAAATCTCGAATGCAGTTCCTGAATCCAGTCCTTTTTTAAGAATAGTATGAGAAATATCATCAGGATTTTCCAGAACTTTTTTATGGGTTTCTGCTGAACCAATCGTAGTTACAATTCCTTCACCAACTCGAGCAATGATAGTTTCTTCTCCTGCTCCCCCTACTAAACGTTCAATATTTGCTCTTACAGTAACCCGGGCTCTGGCTTTTACTTCAATTCCATCACTAGCCACTGCAGCAACCACAGGAGTTTCAATTACTTTAGGATTAACACTCATCTGAACTGCTTTTAAAACATCCCTGCCGGCCAGATCGATGGCGGCAGCTCTCTCAAAACCCAAATCTATATTTGCGCGCTGGGCAGCAATAAGGGCATTTATTACATTATCTACATTTCCCCCAGCCAGGTAATGCCCTTCCAATTTATTCACATTAAGGTCTAGCCCCGCTTTGGTTGCTTTTATTAATGGCTCTACAACTTTTGCCGGAATAACTCTTCGTAATCTCATTCCAATAAGGGTAACTAAACCTACTCGCACGCCAGAAGCCATAGCAGCTATCCAGAGCCTTATAGGAATAAAACTAAATATAACAGAAAAAATAACTACTACAAGAAATACTAACAACAAAAAAGGTAAAGTACTTCCAATATCAATCATAATTTATTTTCCTTTCTAAAATTTATTCTTCTTTATCTATAATTCGAACTACAATTCTATACCCTTCTACTTTAATTACTTCAATATCTTTTCCTGCAGAAATATAAGCCCCATCACTAACTGTATCATATTTTTCCCCTTCTATTTCAACAGAACCTGAAGGGCGTAAAGGTGTAACAGTTTGTCCTTTTTTACCAAGCAGGTAACCATAATCTTTAGATGAGCTGTAACCAGCTTCTCTGGTAGCAGAGTTGGAAAGTATAAAATTTTTAAGAGTTCCTTTACGTTGAAAGTGTTTAAACACTATATATCCGGCAATTATTGAAGTAAGAAAAGATATCAATAACATATAAATTCCCATTTTTGTGGATGCTGCAGCCAGCACAATTCCAATTATTACTGCTACCAATCCACCAATTCCAAATATTCCAAAGCCCGGCATGAACGCTTCAACCAGTATAAATATTATTCCAAAAATAAATAAAAAGATTGCTGGCCATCCACTAATTCCCATAAAAAAGTGACCTCCGAAATAGAGGCCAAATGAAAGCAAGCTCAAAAATCCGGAAAAACCAAAACCAGCAGACAGGATTTCCACAATTAAAAAGAAAAACCCAAATATTAAAAGGAGGGTAGCTATAATGGGGTTAATAATCCATCCACTTAAATTTTCCCAAAAAGTTGGAGATGTATAAATAATTTTCCCGGATGAAATATTCTTTAATTCCAGTAGCTCCAAAATAGAGGAAACAGTACCATTACTAAATTTTATTTTTTCAGCTTCAGCTGTAGTTAGAGTCAATAATTCTCCTTCTTCAACCAGACCTTCAATAGCTATCTCCTTCCGAACCATAGCTGCTGCTATATCAGGATCTTTTCCCTGTCTTTCGGCAACACTTCTCATCTCTGCTTCCCAGAAGGAAAGTATTTTCTCGTTAATCTGTCCTCCACCTAAGAAGGCTGGTTCAGCAGCTCCAATAGATGACCCTGGGGTCATATAAAAGCTATCTGTAATCAATGAAAGGTATGCTCCAGCCGAAAGAGCATTGGTATTAATAAAACCATAAATAGGTGCTGGAAATTCATCTAGAAGTATTTTTGCTTTTTGGGCTGTATCAACAAATCCTCCCGGGGTATCAATATCAAGAATAATAGCCATCACAGAATTTTGTTGAGCATCTTCCAGGGAGCGCTCCAAAAAAAGTAACCATCCCGGTTCAATCTGTCCCTTTACCGGAATAACATAAACTGAAGATGAACTTACATTTAAAGAAAAGAAACAAATTAAAATCAACAGAACAATAATAAAAACTGTATAATTTCTTTTAAACAAAACAGTTCACCTCTATTTTGGTTAGTATACTTTTAAAAAATTATTTTTAATTTTTTTAAATAGTTTTCAAATGATATTGCTCTTTTAAACAGAAATAAATATTTTCAGGCAAATAATAATTTTTTATCTTTAGTAATATACTATAAATTTTATATTGTTACTCTATTTAAATATCTTAACATCTTTTAGCTCTCTTTTTATCACATTTTTACTAAAAAACTAATCCGGTGATTAATAATAAGATAGCTAATCCTAAAAATAAAAAAGTCATAATTAACTTCATTTTCCCAAAATTATTCTTGGTTATCTCTGCCCACTTCTGAGAACTCGTCCCCCAATAAGTAAATAAAAACACTATTATTAATGGGACCACAAACATCAGATTGTATACCAGCAAGTATAAAAGTGCATTAGCTCTTAATTCAGGTACATTACTAATAAAAATAAGTGTTGGCAAATAAATTTGCCCGGTACAAGCCAATTCTAAAATTGAAACTAAAAATCCGGTAACAACTGCCATTATTATAAAATTACGGGTCTTAACATTTTCTCGGATTGTAGAATGAATCATTTTCTTTATTCGAGAAGGTAATTGCAGGGTAGCTTCAGATGTTTTACCGGTTTTTTTAAATTTAAGATAATCAGACAGGCTAAGGAAGGCTAAAACTGCGCTAATAATTGCCATGGCATAAATAAATACTTTTCTTACCAAAGGAAGAATAGAAAGAGTAGTAACTACTTTTAAAGCCCCGGTACCTATTAGAAAATATGTGCTAAAAACTGCCAGTGTAAACATGACTCCTACCCACAACAATTCTTTTCCTTTTCGATTAACTAATGTCAGGTAAGAAATAAAAAATATAATCGTTGCAAAAGCACAGGGATTAATACCATCAATCAAGCCACTTATAGCAATAGCTCCAATGCCAAAGGACTGAAAGCGTTCAATTAATCGACTTTGAACCGAAGATAGGTCTTCTTCTATTTTTTCCCAGGGTGCAGACATTTCCTGATTTTTAATTTTTTCAATAGTACCAATGATATTATCATATGTAATCTTTTCTCTTAAAAAATATTCATCTCCAATATAAATTAATGGCACTAAAAGCCGGTCATATTCCGCGACTTGATAATGTTCTCCAAGCTGTTCTGCAAGGGCAACTCCTTCTGGGTTGGAAATATCAAATTCCATTATCTCAATTTGAGGATATTGAAAGATAATTTGTTCTAATAACCTGGCAACTCTCTCGCAATCATGACATCCAGGTTCAAAAAATTTAGCTATATAAACAGGGCTGTTCTGAGTTGATTCGTTTTGTATTAAAGTTTCATTACTTTGCTGATTTTCTTGGCTGTTAACGCAGATATTGAACAAAAAATAAAAACTCAATAAAAAAAGAATAAAAACAATTTTTAATAAATTATTTATTTTAAAAGTGACCATTTATTATCCCCTAACACATAAAATTATTATTTATAAAATTAAAACCATTTTTAATTTTAACATAACCAATGCTTTAATTGAAATGTTTCATTCTAACAAAAAATAGATAAATGACAATTTGAAAAGTATCGCTTATCTATTTTTTGTTAGAATATAATAAGGTAATGGTAAAAGAAACTTGCACTTAGAACCTTGAAAAACTGTTGATAAATCAGTATAAAGAGAGTATGAAAACATGTCCTCGATGCGGCAGTAAAAAATATTGGTCTCTTTCCACCGGTCAGATCCGTTGTAGTAAGTGCGGACTAACCATAAAGGCATCTAAAAATCTCTGGAGCAAGACCCGGATTTCACCTTATTGGAAAGGCAGATTAGTTGATTATTTTTCTTTAGGTGTTCCAGCTTATCGCCTGCGTTTTCGGATCCCTTACAGTAAACCAACAATTCTCAGATGGTTTAGGACGCTTAGAGAAGCAATATACTGTGATTGTATCAAAGAACTAAAACCACTCTCTGGTGAGATTGAAATGGATGAAACTATGTTCGGTGGCAGAAGACCTGGAAAACGTGGCTGGGGTGCAACCGGCAAGAATATCGTCTTTGGTATCTATCAAAGAAACGGTAAAGTCCTTACTTTTCCTATCACATCACGTGCTAAAGAAACTATGCAGCCTTATATTAACAAATATACCAAGGCTGGGAGTTTATACTACACAGATGACTGGTTTGCCTATGCATTCCTGCCTGTTAGAGGTAATCATGTGGTTGTATTAAAAGACAAGGGTGTCCCCAAAGGCAGAGATCACATTAATGGCATTGAAGGTTTCTGGTCCTTTGCCAAACACTGGCTGTATCATTATAGAGGTATTTCCAATGCTTATTTTCCTCTCTATCTAAAAGAGGTAGAGTGGAGATTTAACCACCGTAATGAGAACCTTGTTATCCTATTAAGGAGATTACTGAATCAACAGATTTCCATTGTCAAAGAGCAAATTTAGTGCAATTAAGTTTAGCCATTACCTTGAATTTTAGTGATTTATTATGGTTTATTATATTATCAATAAAACATATGGTCAATCTTAAATCTAATGGGCTCAGGTCGAAAATTATAAATATTACCTGATATTTCAGTATCTGACACCTAATCCTCCCTTACTCCCATAGTATTTATTATTTTTTTCTGAATGATACAAAAAACCATTCCCTGTTTCATTATCTTTCTCTTACTCATTTTTCACTCAAAGACATTTTTAATTAATTGTCATATTAATGTTCAGACCTGCCAGAGGCACTAAAAAATCTCTCCTCTCTTTGTCATTGCGAATTCTGCATCAGCAGAATGAAGCAATCTCATCCACTTATCCCACAGAAAAGCATAATAATTTCAGATACAGATAAAAAGAGATTAAAAAATTAATCAGTAGCGTAAAAATCTATGAGTTAGATTAAAATTTTATATTTTAAGATTTAACTCTAAGACTAATTACCCTATCAAATCCGATATCCTCTTCTCCTCTTATACCCGGACATCCTGCCAGTTTTTTCTTCCCTGGTCGTCCTGAAAAAAGCCATATGAATAATCTCATTCTCAACAACCAGAGCCGAACCAACTTTATCTTCTCCTTCAAAGCGATAATCAAATCCCTGACCTGTTGATGGATATTTGTCCTCCTTGCAATCTTGTATTCCTTCCAAAAAATGCCTGGCTTCTTCTATTGGATTCCGGCATGTGACCACTTTCTTCTCTTCTTTTAACAAAGCATCCATGGCATAACTCTTGACCAGTTTCGGAAAAATAAGCGCAAAAGATGATTCACGGGAGAGGATATCCCAGCCGGCAATCTCTCCATCAATAAAAACAAAGATGCCCTTCTGGTAAGGTAAACACTGAAAGGCTTCAAGGTATTCCTCTAAATTTGTTTCCTTTTGCTTAAAAACATCCTTCATCGCGCCGGTAGCAGAATTAACCCTGGCACTATTGCGTAAGAAAGCAACATTTTCCCACACTTCCTGTTGATCAGAATGATAACCTCTGTCCTGTTTCAAGGAAATATTGACCGAAGATGCCTTTTTGGCTCTTAAAAAAGTTGGAGAAATAATATCTGAATCATAAAAACTATCTGTCTGGTAGGACCATCGTCCCTGTTCGGTGCAGCTGACCGGTATATTCAGCTCTGATTTCCCTTTTACCAGAATGGTGGTATTCAATACTCTATTTTGCTTGGCTCCTGATAATTCCTCTCCGTCTACTAACAATACCCGGGTATCAGAGTGATTGATTACTTTTAATTCAGGTACCGAGCCCCCTGTACTTACTTCCTGGATAACCAGCAATCTCTTCTCCAGGGCTTCCTTTAAGGTCAGATAAAGCAAGTTTTCTTTGATATCTGAGTACAAAGGAATTACCTGCATATTCTGATAACTCTGCACTTCTCCAAAGTGTATTTGTGAGATAAAATCACTTATTATCTTTTCCATTTTTTTCACTTCCTAACTAAATAGATTACAAAATTACATTTTGCTTTCCTCGATCATCTCCCTTCGTGATAATTCGTTTTATAATCTGCTGAGCAATATAAGAAAAACTCTTCTGGCCTGTACCATAGGAGCCAGCAGTACCAGGTCCAGCTGAACGCCAGAAGCCTGCTTCCATCAACCGACCAGCACGGGACAGGAAACTCTCGAAAACCTCCATAGTATAAATATGACGTTCATTATCATGGGGCATATAGGAGTTTATACCAATCAATATTTTTGGTATGACAAATATTCCAGTAGTCTTTAACAAAACATAATCATCCGCCCTTTGTTTTCTTTCCACTTCCTGGAAGGGCTCCGGGCAAAGCTCTTTGACTGCTTTCCACATGTTGATAAGGACAGAAGCTATCTCATCCTCGGACAAACTTGAAAAGGGTGCTGTACTCAAAACATTTTTCAGTGAACCGACCATGGAAACCTGGCTGAAGGTAGTACCCCTGGGACGGCTATTGGGTAATTTCATTTTACCCTGTAGTGGAGAATCCAGTCGATTATTAAGTAAATCAGCAATATACACAGCCCGGGGTTTCCAGCGCAATTCTCTTCTGAGATTACTTGGAAGGACACTTTGGTTGAAATTGATGTGAGATGATTCTTTATCGATTGCTTTAAGATTGTCTTTATAAATGGGCGGCATCGACATATTATAAGATTTGTTATACAGGTATTCTGATTTTTCTTTGATTACTTCATTCTGATCAATTTCTAATTTACTATTTCTTCTTAAAAAAGTTGGTATATCCAGATTTTCATGCTGTTCCTTCTTTACTTCTTCCTGGGCTAAAATACGTTCAGCCAAATCAGAACGAACACCTTTCTGGGTTTTATTAATGATAAGGAATTGGGTAGCTTCTTGTTTTCTGGTTAAATCCGGATCGGCTGATTGTAAATTTAATATAATAACTGGGATATTTATTTCTAAAACATCAGGATATTTCATGCTGGCAAGTTCTAAGCCCTTTAATCTATGCTGTCCGTCAACTATCCACAAATTTATACCAGCAGGAACCTCAAATTCATTTTCATTGATTTTATGTATATCATTTATATCTATATCTCTAATATTTAATAAGACTGCACTGGGGGAAATACCGTTATTGGCAATAAAATTACCAAATTCTCTTGCCCTTCTCTCAATTGCCCTACGCTGGTATCCTTTAGGATTGGCAATACTCCATTCATCAACCCTGATTTGTCTTAAGATATCCCCCGCCTTGGCATACCCAATGATAAAATGAGTATCATGCTGAATAAATTTAACTCCTGTAATTTTTAGTCCCATTTTACTACCTCCTGATTGTGTAATAAAATTATAAGATGTTATGATTTAAATGTCAAGTCCTAACATTTTTAAATTAAAATAAATACCCTTCTATATTTTAATTTTGTTTTATTATTACAAAAAGTTCTCAGCAAATACCTGATCTTTGTTGAAAATATAAAACCCCAAATCCTGCTCTGTATTTTGTTTAAAGAATGGCATATTATGTTAAATCTTTTGTTTTTGGGAGCAGCTCATCATCCAAACCAATGTCTTTGCATCTCCTCCAAAAAATCCTGGTCATCAACAGGGAAACCGGATTTAGAGCCGATAACAGCATCAATGTTACAATAAGGACACATAGCGGTAGAACTCTTTGGATTCTCCTCATCAACCCAATAGAAAATTTCATCCGGAGTAAATGTGCGTAAACAATTAAAGCAGCCACATAACTCACTTTCCATAATTTCCTTTTTATGAAAGATAGAATGTTTATGAGCTGCTTTTAGATATTCAGTAATATATTTTTTCAACCTGTCCCCCTTTTCAATATTGCTGCTTTTTATTTTTACATAGATTAAAAACTATTTGATTTTTAATTAATTGCTTCGAACCTGGTAAGAAGTTTTTCCGCTGTTTTCGATAAAGTAATCGCCTTTGGCCATTGATAAGTAATTATGCTTTGAGCATGAGCCAAATTGTTTCTTAAGTTTTCAAGATCTTTGAGTAACTCATCAAATTTATTCTTACTGTATTTAAGTTGTTTTAAAATATCTGGATTCTCCAAAATAATGTCACGCTTATCACAAAACTGTAAACAATCTACCAACTCAATCGCTTTGTTCTTATTTCTAAGCTCTTTAAATATTTCCTCTGCGTCACTTAACCTTTCTTCTGAAGAAATAAACTTTTTCCAGCTATTTCCGGGGAACTTATTTCTAATAATTCGAAGCATCTGCATCTCAATTAGAGAAACAAGAGAAAACAGCCACATTCTAACAGGTATTTTTTCTAAATCTCCAGGACTTATAATTCCGGATACCCTATCAAATGCTGTAATAAAAATGTGGTCATAAATCTTTATCTTGTCAAATACTTCATCAACTGTTGCATTATCGGGTAAAATTTCCTGTTCGTTAAAATTCCTGAAATAAATGCCAAGCTGACCTTTATCCAAATCACCTCTTACAGCATAACCTTGGATTATTCCACCATCTCTTATTCCTATAACATCATAATCTTTTTCATACATAATTTTCTTAACTTGCTGGGCATCAGCTGATGAATCAAAAGAATAGAGCGGTTCGGTGATATGTCTTGCCTTAATGTTTTTTTCAAAAATATCCTTTAAATCCTCTATAGATGATTTTGGTTTTTTCATTGAAGCACCTCTTTATTGCCATTTACATTTTATATAATTATGGAATTCCCAATATGAATATTCTAACTTTTTATAATAGTCAATTTCAACTTTTTATCTTTTTACCCTACTTACCTCAGGTAACAACCTACTTACATTTCTTCCCCAGGGGTACTTACCTGAGGTAATATGAATAATACTAAGATGAATAAAACAAATCTCTCCTGATATCTCCTGGGGGAGAGGTTTTTAGTTTTCTGTTTTTAGTTTTTAGAAAAAGAGAAAATAATTTTTTACTCAAAGCTGTATAGCCTAGCACAATGGAATATTGGAAGAATGTAAAAATGTGAATAAATATTTTAAATGTTGTCTTTTCTTGATTTCCAATCTTCCACTATTGCATAATTCCAACGTTCCATCATTTCATTCTCTTACAGTTTTTACACTAAATACCAAATACTAACGGCTAAATACTATGCAATAATGTGACCAAAGACGCCCTGCCCAGACAGGAGTCGTTAAAATGGGTACAGAGAATCAAGAAACAATTGAAGGATGGGAAGATGATTTACGAATAAAGGGTAAGGTTTGTATTTCAAGACAATATCTGACCCATTGACTGACCTAAAAAGCCAATGTCAAATATTTTATCAACTCTTGATTTAATTGTAACTACTTTTACATTATCCTTTTTTCTTTCTGAAACAATTCGTCCTGCTACTTCTGATTCATTCTGCAAACCCAGTATTTCTTTACAAGCATAATATTCATCATCAAGGGGACAAATGATTACAATTTTAAATTTTTGATTGTTCAAGATGACCTCTTATTGTTTTCTATTTTGTATTTTATGTCAAATGTGAAGACCTGGCCCCCATGTCTTTCTTATTCGCCAATTATATAGATGTTTTAGCTTGCATCAATTTTAGGCTTTTTTGTAATAGTCAGTAAGAATCATCAGACTATAAAAAAATAATTCTGAAAATACCTGTCTCCACTTATGCTAATTTTTATCTGTATTATTGGGAATATCTATATAGATATTGGAAAAAATAAATATATTCTTAATTAAAATAACTGGTAGATCTTTTCTCTTAAATCATCTATTACTAACTGAAACTCTGGCAGATCTGGAACCAAAGGACCTAACCATTGATTCCAAGTATCAGCAATATATGTCAATAATCTCTCATCAAAAAAAGCATCTGCCCCTGAAAAATTAATATCTTTAACTTCACATTTTTTTAGAAAGACTGATGGTATGTTATTCAAATTTAAATCTTTATTATAAGCATTAAAGATTCTCCATAAATCATAATAATCCCTTGCTCGTGATCTTGTCCAACCTCTTTGTTCTAATTTCTTTAAATGTTGTAATATTGCTCTTAATTTTTCAGATATAATTTCTTCAAGTGAATAAACGGATAATTCTTTTGATAGATCCTCTTGATAACCATGAATAATATTTCTTTTTTTGGGTTCCATTATAATTGGTTCATTAGTTGTAATTTCGATCTTGGCTTTCGAAAAAAAATCTCTGTGCCAGGGGAATTTACCTCTAACAGTAAATGCTTCTTGTTTATCTGGATGACTTTGCTTTTCCGTATATTTTTCAATTTTCAACTCAAGAGGTGAAAACTTCTGAACCAAATCTACAGCAACCTTACAAGACCTTTTAATCTCTTGTTCTAGAATATTTTCCCCTGAAATATTATTTTTTTAAACTAAAGTCAAGGTCCTCTGAAAACCTATAATCTCCAAAATAACACTTTTTTAATGCAGTTCCTCCTTTAAATATCAATTCGTTTTTTAATGCTTTGTTGGTAGCAATACCAGCTAAAATCCAAGAAAGAATATAATCCTTTTCAATTATTTCCCATGGTAAGCCAGTTTCTTTTCTTGCTTCCTCTAGTCTTTTTCTAATTGGTTTCATTTCATTCCCTTTACTGAAATGTTTTCTCGAATCATCCATTTTTTATTATAAGGCCCCGTTTGAAAGCCGCTAGAATCAAGGATACGGTACCCTTTGATAGGAAAAGCTATCAACTTTTGCAGTTTTTTTTCTTCAAATCCATTTTTTTCTAATATCCATCCTAATCTTTTCACTACAGATGCATCAAGCCTCATAGCATAACTGATTAGTTTATTTATATTAACTCTTGAGACATGTAATTCAAAAGCATTATATATTTCAGCCCATCCTCCAAAATATCCTGGAGATACCAAACCGTCTATCAACGTTCTTTCCGGGTTAGTGATGGTAACTTTTTTCTCGCCAACCCAATATTCTTTAACACCAAAAAATCTTTCCGGTTTGACCTTAATAAAAACATATATAATATTATTTATCTTTCTGCTGAAGCCCTTTAAATTATTGTTTTGTGAATTTATTTTTCTCTCAGCTGAAATATTACCTGAAGTTGTTATATAGACTTTATTTGGTATTTGTTCTGTCATGCCATGAAAATGAAGAGCAGACCAATGGCTTATAGCAGCAGGTTCTACTAAAAACATGGCAATTTCAAATTCATGTGCTGGCACTATTCCTGGAAAGGATGAAGAAATCAAGTATAAGCCTCTTTTAAGTCTTTTTATCCAACCATCTTTTGCAAGGTAATACAAGGCTTCATTGACATACTGCTCTGATATCTCACAAAAGGGAGCAATCTTTTTAGCATCACTAACAGTAAATATTTGTTTCCCTTCTTCAGAAAGCTTCCTGATCATTTCTATACCTTTTCTAGTATGCTTACTATTATTTCTTGCATTCATTGGTTATTCTCCAATTATTGTAATATTATATTATTGTAAATATATTAATGCTTTAATTGGACAATGTCAAATTAATTAACTAATATATATAATAAATATCACTCTGGTAACGATTATCAATACAAAATCGAGGTCCAATTAATATTCCTTAAATTCTTCAATCTTTCTGCTTTCAGATAAGACCGCCAGAGAATATCAAAGATTCTAATTTTAGTAAGATGCTTAAGATTGATTTTGATTAGCTCAGTAGAAAGCTCATTTAAATTTTTTCTAATATCCTCATTTTCCAAATTATTATAAAAATCTATTAAAATTTCATCAGCATTTTTATAAGTCCAGGAATGATTGATTTCTTTTTTGTATTTTCTTTGTAGTGGATTATCAATCATCGGAATAATCTCAGGGTAAATTGTATGCAGAATCTTTGTTGCAGTAGAAAAACGGATTCCATTAATTTTAAAGAGTTTTTGAAAAACTACACCATTTAATTCTTTGATCTGTTTTTCTCTTTCCTGTCTGTCTAAATCCAAAAATTGAGCAAGTGTATTCTGAAATATATCTAATCCCATGGTGTTTTCAACTACAACCCTACATTTTGAAATTACATCACTTGTTAGTCTTGCTCCAATCTTATTTACATCTTCAATTTTACGATTTCCTATCACATCATACTTGGAATAAAAATCACTCTGGTAACAATAGCATTCAACTAGAGAGACAGGATCAGGAATTTCAAGTTCAATTGTAGAAAATAAATAAAATTTCATTTAAACCCCCAATTTATAAATACTATCTTAAGAAACATTATCAAAAAAACAACAGTTAATATTAAAAATTTGTGGCTTTAGCTTCTTTCTTAACAAAACTTCTGTATCCAGCCTCCAAAGATAAATTCCTTTAATACCGGGAACATCTTCTGAAGTGCTGGCTTACAATTTGTATCAAAAGAATCATCCATATTTTCATCAGCTAAATCAGAAATGACCCGGAATGAAAAAGCTTTTACTTTATTTAAGTTTGCAACACTTAAAACAGCAGATGTTTCCCAGTTGCAAACAAGTCCATTAAAATTTTCGTGTAATTCTTGCCTTAATTGCCGGTTTTTAACATCCTTTTCACCACAGACAACATTACCAATCCTGATATTAATTGTCATTGTGTCTTGGATATGGTTGGAAAATTCCAGAAAAGCTTCTTTATAGAAAGGATCACTTATCACTGTATGAGATTCATCATCCCCGGAAGGTATTTTCCCCAATTCCTTACCAGAACATGGGTCATATTCATAACAATGTTCAGCACAAACGATATCAAAAATATCCAAATCTTTAATTAGAGATCCGGCAACGCCGGCATCAATAACAAAATTAGTATGAAACTTATCAATAACTAATTGTGTAGCAGAACTGCAATTGATTTTACCAACTCCTGCCTTAATTGCATAAACCTCTATGTTATCCTCTTTTTTTTCTGAAACAATTCGGCCTGATAATTCTGATTCATTTTTCAAACCCATTATTTCTTTACAGGCATTGTACTCATCATCAAGTGGACAAATGATTCCAACTTTGATTTTTGCTTTATTCAAAATAACCTCTTATTAAATTATATGTTGTGTTTTATGGCAAACATTGAGACCTTACCACAGTATTACTATTTTCTCATTACTTTAATTTATTTTCCAACTATTACCAACTTTCTGTAATGTGTAAGTAGTATAATATCCATCAGAATAAAAATAACCACATGCCGATACTGTCCCATAATAATACATATATACCTGGGCGTAATTTCCAGTTACAGAAATATTAATAATATCAGGTATAAAATTAACAGTGACTACATAGCAATAAGAATAGTATGAATTCACTAGACTTTCCATTTGACTTGTAGCATAATATCTTGTTCCGGCATTAACACAATAATTCCTTGCTTTATTCCAGTTTTGATTATTTATAGCTAAAAAATTCATTTATAACGCTTTTTATTTTCACTTCCTCATTGGTTGATATTCCTGGAGTGGTTGGATTTCCTGCACTACAACCTGCAAATAATAGGATTGAAATCAATGATAAAATTACAATATAATTCTTCTTTTTCAACTTTGCATCCTCTCTAAATAATTTCATCAATACCTCCTTCTAAGACTAATAATTATATTCATTCAAATAAAAGTACTACTAACAATATTATGACTATATTGATTATTTTTTTTGTATTACAGCTTTAAAGTTTTAAAATCAACAACAGACCATATATTTCTTTGTTGGCTTTATTGATTTATTTCCTAATATAGATATTTTTATTGTCTATATGTCAAATGAGAAGACCTGACCCCTTTTCTTCCTTATTTAAAGAAATTTTATTAGTCTATCTAAATCAAAATCAGCAATAATGGGCAAATGATCACTTAAGTTATTCTTAAAAATAACATCGGCATCACCAAGATGACAGTTATTCAACTTCGAATATAAACTCTGTATAACAAATAAATGATCCATTTGATGGATTATTTTCCCATTACTTGAATTTTTAAATGTAGGAACCAGTTTGCAATTAAATTCTTTCAAACATTCAATAAAACCAATATTTTTCATCCTATCTAAATATTCTTGATTCCCCCTGGGCTTCTTTTGCCAGGAATCAAATGTTACTGAAAGATTATAATCTCCTCCAACAATATAATAAGATTCAGATTTAACATTACTTTTCAGAGCAAACCACAATAAATCTGCAAGCCATAAATTCTTACTCTGCGACAATTTAACAGAATCTATATTTTCTTGTTTTAATAAACTCTTGTTTAAATGCCAGGCAGGACTATAAATACAAATTAAATTTAATATGATACCCTTAAAATTTATTACGCTTGTACTCATATTCCCTTTAAATTTTTTAATCTCATCATTTACCCACATTAAATCTACCGTTAAATTACACTCTTTTATGTATTTACCTTTATAAGCTAATAAATTACCAAATTTCTGCTTATTATAATTTTTTGTAATAGACTTTTTGTAATTAAAAGAATAATTTTCCTCTATCCAAAGAGGAAATGAAGTTACTTCCTGAAGTAGCAAAATATCAGGAGATAAGTTTTGCAGGTAATTCCATATTTTATTCTCTTTGGTAGCGCCTTTGCAATTCCAGGATACGACTCTCATAAAAAATTCTCCAAGCTGTTTTAATTAATAACTATAAGTTTTCTTCTTCCAATTTATTTTCTTTCTCTGCTTCTAACATTTCTAATTCTTTTAAGATATTCTCAACCATTTCTCGATATTCCTCTTTTAATCTAAAATTATCCTTTTCCCAAGAATAATTAGGATACTCATAACTTATTATTTGTCTTAAATAATCTTTTTTCTGTTGCCCTAATTGGTTCGAAATTAATGACAAGAAATATCCTGCTTGGCTTTTATCATCTGCTGCATTTGTTCTCACAAATTCTTTTTTGAGTTCCTCCCTTGTTGCAATTTTATTTTTCAACAAATAAGGTAGAACAACATTCTTTATTCTGCTTACTGAATATAGTTCTTTAGAAAAATATTTTATCAGCAAGTCTTTTAATTCCTCATCAGAATAGGTTCCGGGTTCATCAGACATTAAAATTTTGAATTTTTTCTTGTTTGATTTTGCTTTTTCAACTTCTTCAGGTATTATGACTGTTTTCGACAATAATTCATCACCAGATGAAGTCTTTATATAATTTAAAATAATAGCATTGACACCCAGGTCATAATTTGAAGATAACCACTCAATCATACGGCTGAGAGGTTCTTCAATTGAAAATCCAACTAATAAAAGTCTTTGGGCTTTATTAATAACAAGGTCTTCCAACTCAACTCCTTCAAACTTTTCTGAAATATAATCCTCAAGTGCCTGTTCTCTATATTCCAAACAAACCTCATTAAGCCTATCAATGCCCCAGGTGGCTACATCTGAAGCATAATCTATCGCTTGTGTTAGCACTTCTCTAGGCAATCGATCTCTTTTTAATTCTACAATTACAACATTTCCAGAATTATCAATTCCTAAAAAATCTAATGGACCTGATTTAGTATAGACTTGTTCACCTATAATCAATATGTCTTCACCCAATATTTTTGGATTTGTTTTAATCCATTTTTCTAAATGCTCTTTTTCTTTCCTGGCTGCCTCTGGCATTGATTCTACTGTTTCTTTTAATTCATCATCAACAATTTCCCATGTCTTTATTCTTGTAGCCATAATAAATCCTCTCCTAACAAAATCTTAATATTCTACAAAACTGTTTGTTCAACTATTATCTTGGTTTTTAAACTTATTATTTTTAGACAAAATACTCTTTTTAGTAGACTTTCTTTTTATATATTAAAGTCGAAAAACTTTTACCTCCTTTTTGATCGAGTAAAACTGATAATGCAAAACACTAACTATCCCCTGATTTCTTCCTAGATTATCACTAAAGAGTGTGTTTGAGCTTCCACTTATAATACCTTTGGATCTCATTATAATGAGGGTGTTCTTTGATAGAACAAATATCTAGCCAAGTTGTAGAAATAAGCCGTGCACCAAATATTAATGACTTGCTGTCATTAAACGCATCTTTTGATAAACCTACTCCTACAACTAAAAAAATGTCCACTGAGGGAAATGTAGTTTTCCCATATTTATCTAAGAATTCTAGTCGTAATTGAATTTGATCCTTATCCCTTTTTTTACCTTGTTTGTTTCCAATTCTTGACATCCATTTAGCTTCACCAAAAATCAATGTATTGTCTGTTAAAATTCCAAAATCAATTTCGGGTCCACCTGAAACAAGTGTATCTGGATGAGGAATTCTTCTCCATAAAAAAATATTTGAATTTGTTGGTTTCGCTTTTTTAATTCCTAACAATTCCAAAAATTGAGAAACCCACTTCTCTCTAACCAATAAGTTTGAATAGCACAAAGGTCCAAAAATTGACCAAGTTATTGCGTCTTCACTATGTAAAGATTGCAAATCACAATAATATCCAAGACCTGATGTGCATATGGAAGATTGATTTCCATCAAATGCTCGTATTTGTCTGCTTTTATAAAGTTTTTGCACAATTTCAGGTGTTGGCTACTTAATATAATCCGGATATACAAGATTATCCAAAGGATTAGAAACAACAAAAACTCCACCTCTGCTTTTTGCATAAAGTATATCTTTTTTATTCCAATCCTCTATGAATTTACCATTTACCATCTATCTATTTTAACTCCTTTCAATAGAATCATTATATACTTAAAATTTTAATAAATATTCTTTTAATTAACTATATTCATTATTCCCCTGTGTCTCTCAGCCAAAACAAATTAAAAATGTAAAATCAGAAAATTTCATAATTTACTCTCTTCTTAATATTCCAATTGCTATTTACTTTTTTTAGATATTTCCTTTAATTGATGGACTATCCAAACCATTCCTTCGGTATCTAGGCAACAATACTTCAGTAAATTATTTCTGATTTCTTCTTTATCATCTTCTAAGTCCTTCTTTATGTGGCTATAGAAGTATTTCATGCTGGCATCAGTTCCATTACTTATCTCTAAATCTGTATATCCTATTCCTGTGACTGCAGGCAAAACAGCTTTTATCGAATAACTTCCCTTTTGTACAGGATTATAATAACTAAAATTTCTAAATGGATCAGCTAAATCAACAATTCTATCAAGTAACCCTTGTATAAAATCCATATATTCTGGAAAATCTCTAGCTAATTCTTTTAGTATTGTTTTTTCAAAGACCTTGTTGTAAACCACAATACTCCCTATTCTTCCAATCTCATTTTTCAACCTATTCAATAGCTCTAATCTTGGGTCACCATTGCCCTCAGCAAGGAATTCAATATGTGATAGATCACCATTTTCCCCCTGAATATGGAGTGAGTATTGAAAAGGAATCTTCTGATATGGTCTACTTATATTATAAATTGGTACTGCTGTATCAAATGTTTCGAAATCTAAATAATAAATCGGATAATTTAATGTTGATAAGAATTCAGTTATTTTTTCTACTTCTACCTTAATCTTTTTTTTAGCAATAGACTCTTTGATTATTTGATCTTTTAATGACAATTTTTCTTCATCTGGAATATCCATTATATCTAAAATTCCTTTTTCAAATAATTTCCAATATGTTCTCCAATTAGATAGTTGAAAGATATGATATTCAGGAAGATAACTTCTGCAAAATTCTTTTAGTGGGCATTCATGTGGTTTATTGCAATTTTGGGATAGTAAAGACTCTGGTGGTTTGCTTAATTCTATAACATTTAAAAAGGCATTTATATTGCCTTCAATATCATTAATTTTTTCTACCCTATCAGTTACATCTTCTTGTATTATTAAGCCGCTTGGATCAATAGAATTATCTTTCTGATAATTCTTATCAAGGTATTTGATAATGCATTGTGTTATATCAAATCCATTTTTGTTGCAGATGTATTTCTGAAAAGCTAAATCAGGAATATGTTCATCTTTAACTTCAGTTGAAGCTTTTATCTCATATAAATCCCACCCATATGGATTAGGTTGAAGTATATCACCCTTGAAAAGAAGATTTTTATAAATCATAGCTGCTTCAAAAATCGTCTCTCCCTTGTTCATAAGATTTAGCGTTTCATTTATATTTTCCCTCTTGGTTAAGAATCCTAGATCTTTACCTTCTGGAAATAATTTTTTGACATATTTTTCAAATTCTCTTCCTTGTGAAAATTTGTGCTGATCATACAAAGATATTTCCGGTAATTGATTTCTAGAGGCATACCATAAATATTTCGGGCATTTTAATCCGGCTAAATATAAAGATTTTGTTAGAAATTTCATTTTTATCACTTCCTGTTTATATTGACTCTCGGGTAGGTAAAGCAATCAAATAGGGAACCGTATACTATATTTTTTACAGAAAACTGTCTCCTGTTTGTTTTACTTTTTTAGGTAAAAACTGGTAATTCAAGGCTTGACCCCAATCTCTTTTTATAAATCAATTATCTTCCTCCTGTTCGTCTAGCAAATGTATAGACAAACAATGCCATCATGAACGCACCGATAAAAGCTTCTGAACCAGCTAAGATTCTTCCTATCCCTTCAAGTGGTCTTAAGTCTCCATACCCTAAAGTAGTAAAGGTAATTAAGCTAAAATAAAGACTATCCGTAAAATTTCTTATTATATTATTTTTCAATATTCCTTTTATTGATAAATTTAATATTGAAGGTACATTCTTATCATTAATGATTAGTTCTTTTATTTCAATTATTTCAGGATTTCCAATTCCAATATTATTAAAAAATAATGCAAATCCTAAAATTATTATTAATGCTGATAAAACTACATTCCAAGGCCTTTCTCCGTAACCGTAAAGAACATTATAAAAAGCAGAAGAAAGCCATTTCCAAAAATGACCACTTAATATCCATTCTTTTAAATTATGTTTATTGTATTTCATGTTATAAATCCAGTTAGATGCTCTTTTCATATCCATTTCTTTCTTGTAACATTCACTTTCATCATCATATCTTCCAATACGATGAAAATTATTCTTTAAGGTTAAATATACTTCACCAGCTTGTTCATAATTTTTTCTTTGTTCCTGAACAATAAATTTCTTTATTTGTTCATATTTTAAATTTGTGTCTTTCAGGTTGGCCAAATGAAAATCTAAAAAAGAATTATTATATAATTCAAAAATCATCCTTGTTTTTTCTAAAATTGCATTATTAAAATAGATACCAGAATTATTTGTAGATATAATAATTTTTGTAAAATTTGGATTTATAGTTATTTTAGTAAGATATATTTGTATTAATTCCTTTGAATTAAAAAATAACTCAAAATTATAATTAATGTCTGCCCCATCAAAATTGAAAATAGTGTGATTAAAATCTTTGCCTCCCATTTTGACGTTGCCATAAAATAATGCTTCATTAAAACTAATGCTATGATTAATATTACATGATTCAATTGTCAAATCATTATTGAATCTGGCTTTCTGAAAATTATTATTTCCTCCTTGAAAAGTAGTACCCTTTATCTCTAAAGTATTGAATTCAACTTCATTAAAACTTACATTACCTATAAAATTTGTATTGTAAATATTTAGTGCTTCCTTAAAATGACTACCGGAAAAATTTATTTCATCTCCGAATATACAATTAATAAATACTGTTCTTTTACTGAAAACTATATTACTAAAACTTACTTTGCCATTATAAAATTCAGCCTTATTAAAATGATTTTTATGTATTTTTTTTACATTGAAATCTCTTGAAAAATTTAACTCACCAATAAATATAAATTTTTCAAAATTAAAGATTTTTGATGCTGTTATAATCTTATCAATATAACGCCCTAATGCTTCTTTGAATTCTTCTTCAGTCTTTTCTTCTAAAGGTGCATGGAATATACAATATTTTGAAGTTTTGTGGGTCGGTCTTCCGCAAATGGGGCATTTGTTAGAGTTCATATTTTCTTTGTTCATATTTACCTCTACAAATATTAAAATGGTAAAATACTAAAAAGTTATTTTTTGTTTTTTCTAAAATATTTCGTCAATTAGCTTATTAATAAGCGGTGATGAAGAATCAATTTTTTTAATTTCATCAACACATATTAGAGCTTGGTTCTTATTGTTTTGTTCAAGAAATATCATTCCTGCTTGGTACAAATTTCCACAGGCAGTTGTAGAATATTCTTGAAGTAGTGAATACGAAAGTCCTCGATAATAAAAAGCATAAGGCAATCCCGAGTCTAACTCTAATGCATTTGTAAAGTCATCGATTGCTTTTTGATATTCCCCTTTTTCATAATAATCAATCCCACGATTTTGGTAAGATTCTATTATTTTTGGTACTATTTCTACACCTCTAAATATATCCGGCATAAGTTCTATGCCTCTATTAAAGTCATTGATTGCCATACTGTATTCTTTCTTGTGATAGAATGAGTTACCACGGTAAAAATAAATCTCTAATGTTTCTGGTCTATTTTCTAGAAACTTAGTAAAATCATCGATTGCTTTTTGATATTCTTCCTGGTAATAAAATGCAATGCCACGATGACGATAAGCCTCGATTAGTTTTGGTTCAAGACTAATTGTTTTTGAAAAGTCATCAATAGCTTCTCTGTGATTATCCTGGATGTTATATGAAAGTCCTCGATAATAAAAAGCATAAGGCAAACCCGGCTCTAGCTCTAAAGCCTTTGTGCAATCATCGATTGCCTTCTGATATTCGCCCTTTTCATAATAAGCAATCCCGCGGTTTCTATATGCCCAAAAATCTTCCGAGTCTATTCCAATTGCCTTAGTAAAATCATTGATTGCTTCTTGATATTCTTCCTGGCAGCTAAATGCGATTCCACGATGATTGTGAGCATCTACTTTGTCGGGGTCTAGCTCTAGCGCCTTTGTGCAATCATCGATAGCTTTCTGATATTCCCCCAATTGAATATAAACAGATCCTCGATTATCATAAGCATCAACTAACTCTGGGTCTAATTCAATTGCCTTATTAAAATCATCGATTGCCTCTAAATATTCTTCCATATTATAAAAAGCTCCACCGCGATAGTAATAAGCATTAGCAAATCCAGGGTCTATTTCTATTGCTTTGGTGCAATATTCAATCTTTAATTCCAGATTATCGAAACCTTCTATATTTTTTGCTTTTTCTAGCCATTCTATGGCTTCATCTTGTTGTGGAGTGACGGTTTCATTGCAATAACAGGTAAACGAGAAGATGGTAAAACATGCAATTAATACAAATAAATTTATTTTAAGTCTTTTCATTTATAAAACCCCTATATATTCAATTTTATTTATAAAAAATTATTCTTCTATCCTTTTTCAGTATGCTTTTTTCCAATTATCATTAATATTCCGATTACAATTAGGATGGCACCTACAGTTAATAAGAGTTTGTTTGGAAAATCATAGTAATAATAAGTAGCTACCGGGAATGTTCTGATTTCAGATACCCCATTGGACATCTCTTTAAATTTTAAAAGAATAGGTATATCAATTCCTTTGTGCTTAGAACTAGCAAAATTGAATAAACCATAGGTAAATAAACCGCTACCTAGTAATAGAATAAAGTTCTCTTTAATGGTTCTAAAAAATTCCATAATATAAAAAAATACCTCTTTGCTTTCTTTATTTTTTTTATATTTAAATGAAAAAATATTACTTTATTTAATCAATTAAGAATATACAGGTTAAAATAATGAGAAAAATCTTTCTATAAATCGTTAAATACTAGTTCTAAAGTGGATTGAGCATAATTTCTAATCTCTGGTTCGTCATAGGTATTTATATCCCTATAAGGTCTATCTGAATTTGCATGGTGGAATGTATTTGAAAAATCACAAAGATTATCTAGCTCATTAAAAACTCTATTAGTATCTGGGTTTCTAAATTTGAATGCAGGGTCTGTTTGACTAATTTTTTTTAATTCTTCTATCATTGGCCTTAACCAACATTTACTTCCCAAATTTTTAAAATGTTGGAAATATCTGAATTTCAATGCATTTTCAAGCACTTTCCTAATTAAATATTCAGCGTCTCTATTATTTAATATTTCGATTTTCTCACAGAATTTTTCCAATTTATCAATATCTTGAAAATATTGATGTTTGCTTTCTTCAGCAATATCCCAATTATTAATTTTTGAATTTTTTATTTGGAATGTTTTGATATTTTTAAGTGTTTCAGAAAGGTCTTCATATAGTTTAAATGCGAATATATCATAGTGTGTTAAAACAATTATTTGTGAACATCTACTGGAAAAATCTTTTATACATTCAATTGTCCTCATTCTACGATTTCTGTCTAAACTGGAAACCGGGTCATCCAAAATAACTACTTTATCTTTAATATCCTGTTCTACATCTAATCTGGCAAAAAAGAAGGATAAGGCAAGGGAATTTTTATCACCATCGCTTAAGACATATCGTGCTTTTTGTAAAGGATTTATTTTATTTTCTTTAACTTGAAGGTAATAATCAAGGTAAGGTTCTATGCTTGTCCCTTTATATTTAGATTTAGCATTAACAATTTTAAATGGTAATCCAAATTTTTCTAGATATCCATTTACTGATTCACCATATATTTCTATTTTAGAATTAATATCTTTTTTTAATTTTTCACTTAATTCAGTAACCTGTTCCTGATTTCTTTTAATTTTTTTGTTAATTAAATCATAAATTCTACAATAATTTTCATTTTTTTCTTCAAATCTTTCTTTCTTAATCTCCAGAGATTCTTTTTCATTTTTCAGATTCACTAAATTAGGTTGTTTATTTTTTAATTCATATATTTTATTATTTATATTTTTACAAATGATATTGTATTCATATATTTTATTATTTATTTCTTCTAAACTTTTTAAGAAATCATCTATAGAATTCGTTTTCACCGAATCAAGTATTTTTTTTAATTTATTTTCCATTGTTAATTTTATATTGAGGTAATCTTCTTTTATTTTTTTCTTAAGATTTTTCTTGGCATCTTTCTTAGTATTTTCCTCAGAATCTTTAAAATCAATAAAGGGATACTCTTTTACTTCTAAATGATTTTTCCAAAATTCCATTAATGAATTATTATTATTAGCAATGTTCTCAATCTTTTGAATTTCTATATCTATAGAATACATGCCCAACCTATTTGAAAAATCTGTTAAACCTATCTTATAATTTTTAAATTCCCGATTGAAATAATTATTATATATAATTATTATTTCATCATCAGGAAACAATTCTTTTTGACAAAAAGGACATTTATTATCTGTTAATGACTCATAATTATTGAGACCTTGTTGCAGCCATTCTTCTGCATTACCTTCCATTGTATTGTTTAATTTGTCTAAATACTTTTTGGCTTTTTCAGAGGAATCTGTAGAAACATTTTTGATTGTTTTTTCTAATAAAGTCTTCAATTCTTTAAAATCAATAGAAGTATTAATTCTGTCAATTTCGTATAGCTTTTCTTTTTTCTTTATTTCATCATTTACCTTTGCTGTTCCAATTTTTCTCTCAATTATTTCTATTTTGGCATCAATTTCAGGTTCTTTTTTCAATAATATATATTCTTCAATTGAAAACTTATTTTTAGCTAAAGCTCTTATGACTACTTTCTTGTTATCTAATTTACTAAAAAGTTTTTTATTGGCTATTTTTATTTCCTCAATTCTTTTACTTAGAAACACTCCTTCTTCGCCTATGGCAAATTCATATAACCCTTTTTGGTGGTCAGAGTGAATGTTTAATCCAGTATGTATACAGTTATCAATAAAATAGGAATCATAGATAATGGTATTTTTCAGATTATCATTCCAAGAATCATTTTGAAATTTATAGGAACAATTGTTACTATTTTCCCGACATAAAATATCACAACTTATTTCATCATTGCTTTTACAATAGTAACTTTTTCTCTCAGTAATTAAAGATAGTTTCCCCTCTATACAAGACCTTATAATTGCACAAACAGTACTCTTTCCTTCACCGTTATATCCATAAATAATGTTTACCTTATCAAAATTATCTTTGCAATTAAAGTAACAATCTTTTAGCACACCAATGTTTTTTATTGAAATAATTTTTTTTAACAAAATGTATTCCTCTTTGTCTTTGGGGTCAGTTCTTGAAATATCAGATAAAAATTATAATTCAAGACATGACCCTCTCTTCCTTCTTCTTTTGAAGTATATTCTAAAAGTCCGACTTTTTTTAAATATGTTCTAGCCCATCCAACCCTATTACCAAATACTGGGTGCCTGGTCTTAGATAAAAGCTTTGACTTATCTTCATCAGTCAATTGAAAATAATCAGCCAAGGATTCTCTTATTTCCTGCAAGGTATGTTCTTTCTTGTCACCTGCTATTTTAAGCAAGGGAAGCATAATACTCTGAAAATCTGGTATCATGATTGCACTCCTTTTAATAAAATAAATAAAGTTTTATATTATTTAAATATATCTAACTATTTTCATCCATTCTTTTTCATTCATATTAAAATCCTTAATATTTAAGCTTTTTGTCTGAATCAAATAGGAAGAGTCTTCCTTTTAAACAAAACAACTGATAATTCAAGACCTGAGTTCTTTCTTTTCTTTATATTGTCAATAATAAAGATTTGACCCCTTTATTTGCTTTTGTGCATCTTTCATATTCCACTCCTTTTTGGTTTATCAAATAATTTATTTTTTATTCCTATCCTATTATATGAAACCTCATTATTTATTAATAGATATCCACGGGCAAGCCCGTGGTACTTTTAAAAACCTTCAAGCTTCGCTTGACCTAAATCCTGGCTTTCTTGAAATTGGACATACTTGATGATACTTTTCTCATCAATGCCAACTGTTGAGACAAAGTAGCCCGGTGACCAGACGATATTCTCTTTCCAGTATACCTTAGACAGCCAGGAAAACTTTTTCCTTAGTCTACTGGCCGACTGTGATTTGATCTGTCCAATTACATCAGCAACACTGTATTTTGGCGGTATAATCATAATCATATGGATATGATCAACCTGTATGTTATATTCTATTATTTCACAACCTGGAATGCTCCTGAGTATCTTAGGAAAAAGTTTTCTTAGGTATCCACGTAATCCAGGATTTAGGATACGGCGGCGATATTTAGGTATCCAGACGATATGATACTCCGTACGATAGGCGCTGTGCCCTGAAAGTCTTGTTTGCATGTTATCATTTTATCATATCGCCGCCTGCTCATTCATCCATGGGCAAGCCCATGGTTTTCTGCCCTAACGGGTTAATAAAAACTCTACTATTCTATCTTTTTGTTGTTATTTTTAAATATTTTTACATCTTTTTCAAAATCGCACTCTTTGGCATATTCAAAATAAGTAAATATTTTCCCGTTAAAACTTACTTTATCCATGTTAAACTCCTATGAAATTTTTATAAGCAGTGATGCAGAGAACTGTTTTCTGTTTGCTTTATATTTTTAAGTAAAAACTGATAATTCAAGACTTGACCCCATGTCTTTCTTCCTGAAACAATTCGTCCTGATACTTCTGATTCATTATGCAAACCCAGTAATTCTTTACTGGCATCGTAATCATCATCCAGTGGACAAATGAGTACAATTTTAGTTTTTGAATTATTCAAAATGATCTCTTCTTAGATTCAATTTTTACAATATATCAAACAAGAAAAACTGGGCGTTTGATTTTCCTAAACTTCAAAATCTTTAAGATTTTCTTTTATGTCTTGCCTTAATGCCCATAGATCTTGTTGGGTCTCCAAATAGTTTTCACTATACCCTAATTCTGAAATTTGTTTATCAATTTTTTTAAGCTCTTCTAATAAAAACATTTTTTCTTCTCCATAATTCATTTTATTAACCTCCATTTTAAGATTGTAAATTATATCAAATATAAAACAGGTTACCCATATCTTTTACAGATTAACCTAATCTACAGTCTCTGCATCCTCTAAGGCTGCTAGTACCTCTTTATCATCTTTGAATTTTTCTCTCATTTCTTTTAATTCTTTTTTTGTTGGAATTATAGCGCCTGCAATAATATCTATTTCCCTATCATTTGGCTCTAAATCTTTTTTTTCAGACATAATATTACTCCTAATTCTTACAGTTATTTCAAAAAAAATGTATTGAACTAAACTATTGAAAAGGCCTTTTGTAATTTTCCATATCCATTATATCCAATCGTCTTGTTTTTAAAATATTCTATTATCTTGTTACTATCATTTAAAGATGTACCATGATTTAATATCTGTTCATAGATATCTTCCCAGGTAATGCGAATAAATCTTTTATTTTTGTCCTGCTTAATCAATTGACCAAAGGTACTTTCAATATCCTGCTCCTTCTCTTCTAAAACCAAATCGATAATATAAAAATCTAAATTTTTCTTTGGCAATCCAGTTACCCAGCAACCAGAACCTCAGTAATTCATATTTCTTCTCCTGAACAGCAACAGTATTAAAGTCAGATTTAAAAATTTGAGAGTAAAAATCTTTATCCCTCTCTTCATATTTTTTGGCATCATCCAGGTTAGTGGGTGCTGTTTGTGCTGCTATTGACGCTTCGATAATAAGCATTCTCAGTTTTGAGCAATAACATCTGGCTGGATCCCCATACATCTTTATACTAAAACAACTTCTCTGCGTCATTTCAGGTTGGTAATAGTTTCATCCCTTCTGTTTCATGGGACCAATAGATTATTTCAGGCGATTTAATAGGAACACCTAAAGTTGCTTCCATAACTTTTTCAAGCAACTGCTCTTTTTCTAAAAACGAAAAACATTCCATGATAAAGAATCTTCACTGTTATCTCTTGCCATCCTACTTTCTCTCTTGACAGTCTTTATTTTCTTCAACAATTCCATATCATCCCGGTTTTTCCATAGAAAATTATCTGATTCATTTTGATATTCAAAAAGTTGAAGGAGATATATAGATTTTATGTTTGGGACAATAAAACCTTTCTTCCCTTTTGAATGATTTTCTCTGTCTTTCCACTATCACATCACAATCCTTAACCGGACATTCTACAGTAGTTTTAGTAATATTTATTTTTTCTTTTAAATCTTTTAAACCATACATTTTTTAATACAATCCTCTTTTATTGAAATTTATTAAGATAAATTCTATAGTATTTTATTTAATTTATTATTATTTGCCAATCTACTTTTTTAAAGATCTTATTTATATTCTTTTAAAAAGCCGCCTGTTCTTCCCTTTTACAGTTATATTGCTATTTTTATTTGGCTCTCCAAAATACAAACACCCTAAAGCAAAACTTTCAATTCTATTGTTAATATCTTCCGCGTTATTATCAATCCATTTTTGGGTGCAACCCGCAATAATTAGCAATGGTTTTTCAGCAACCATGTAATCATCTAAATCTATCTTCAGGGTTTCAGGGGAAAGCAATTCTAATTTCTTTTTAACTTCGAACAAATCTTTATAGTATTCTAAAATATCATCTTTATTTTTACTGATAAAATTTCCATATAGACTTAATTGATTTTCAATATTTTTTCCCTTGTTATTTCTAGTATTTTTATTATTGAATAATTCTTTATTACCAAATTCTTTCAATTCAATAAAAATGATTTTTTTTACAGATGGATCAATTCTTACCAAATCTATCCTTAAATTATTGCCTCTAAATTTATTAAATTGGAATTCAGAATCAATAAAACAGGAATCCTTTTGAATGAATTGATATTGGAACCATTTTTCTGAATATTTTGGATAATAATTTTCAATTTGTTTTTAATTAATGAAATTGCATTTTTCATCAAAATTATTTAATTTTGGTATATTAGGTTTATATGATTTAAATCAATCTGCTGATTATTAAAATTATAATTAACATAATCACCATTGCTATTTAACTTTATGGGTATATACTTATAATGTAGTGTACCCTTAAGATTACCTTTTCTATCACAATCTAGTCTACCTAAAATACACCCACCATTATAATAACAATCTATGTATGATTTAGATTTATCGCTTCTAATTTCAATAATTATTTCTTTATCATTTTTAAGATTTTTCCACCATTCTGGAGGATATTTTTCTAAATAATTGAATAAATTATTATTCTTCTTTAACTTTTTAATACTTACCCCTTTCTGTTTATTTTTATTTACCAACTTCATTCTGTTTGTATTTAGACGATTTTTATATTTCACACAGTCTTCAATCGCCTTAACAATTTGACTCCAATTTGGAGGATAATTATTATGACCTTTTGAAGGAATTTCTCTTCCATTAATTCTTACTATCAATTCCCATCTATTTCCATCAAAAGAAATAGATGAATATTCCTTTTCTATTTGATATATGCCAAGTTTAATCAGCTTGTTTTTTAGATCTATTATTCTATCGGTAGGGATAAAAAATGTTTCTCCCATATTTCTAATTCTGCTGAAAGGATTTCTGAGATCATCAACAATAGTTAATATATTTCCTGATATCTCCATAGGTTTTTCTAAATTAATATGCGACAAGTCTTCTATCCTGAAAAATAAATAAAAATCAGATTTATCTAAATATTTTTTTGATGAGGTATTCGCATTATCTATATTATTAATATCTTCTTCGTTAATTTCATTTTTTATTTCTTCAAAATTATTTTCCAAAAATGGTATTTTTCTTGTTTTAACGAATACTTCATTTTCTTTTTCCATTTTTACCCAAATTATTCTTCTTAGTTTTCTATTCAATGATTCTTTTAACTTTTCATCAACATCAAAACCCTCATAATCAGATATAAATATAAGCAAATCTCTGCTATTAGGATGTTGTCCATCTCTATATAGATTAGAAAAAGTTGTTTTGGGATATAATTCATGTAATCTTCGAACATTTCCAGGATTTTTACTTTTGACTGTATTATCAATAAAATCTACCAATGATACAATCGGGGCAGATAGTCTTGTCCAGCATTTGGTATTATGAATTAATTTCCCTTCTTCATTATTAAAAAAGAAAACATCTAATTTTTCGGGATAATCCCAATTCTTTTTTACCCATTGCAATAGACGATATCTCAAAAAATGTCTAACTTTTCCAAAATCTATCCTGGGACTCAGTTGCAGATATACGATTACATGTTCATATCCCTTAACCGCTCTGCTGCTTCCAAATTGCCCTTCTATTCTTCTGTGTGGAGCTCTTGATGAGTATGACGATAAATCCACCTTTCTTTTTGCATAAATCCGGTGAATTTCATTAATCCATTTTTCTTTTTCCATTAAAACCTCCTAAATAATTTACAAAAAACCATAAACAAAGAACTCTTTTTTATTTTCCATACCTCCTTCCCATTCCTTCAATCTCTTTAATGACCTCTTTCTTTAATTCTTCTGGAGCAATCACCTCTGTGCAGCTTCCCATCTGCAATACCCATCTTTTGATTTCTGAAAGGCTACTAACTTCTGCCGTAAATAGAATTGTCCCATTTTCCAGAGATTTGATTTGCTGTGTAGGATGGTGAATCTCTTCTTTGACCCAGCGCGATGCAGGTGGAAATATTTTTATCTCTACCTGATAAGTTTTTCCTTCTCCCCGGACTACCTGCCAGCTTTTGCCCATATAAGATGCGAGAGAAAAATCAGCTGGAATCTGAAAGATTTTGTCAGTCAATTGTAAGTCATTAATCCGGTCAATACGAAACATCTTTATTTCATTACGAAAATGACAAAAAGCAATCAGATACCAAAATCCACCACGAAACATCAGGTGAATGGGATCAAGGTTTCGTTTTGTTATCTCATCATTACTAATGGAATAATAAGTAATCTTTATCTGCCTTTTTTCCATAATGGCTTTGTTTATATCCTGGAATATTGTGTTATACTGTTGATAATCTTT
>JAXGNR010000010.1:0-117419 GCA_040767965.1 Atribacterota bacterium | reverse complement strand
CTGACCATAGCCTAAATTTTCATGGGTATAGAACTTTACTTTTTTATACATAGTAGAAATAGATGTAATAGCTATCTCCCCATGTTGATGTCCTGATATTTCTTTGTTCTGGCTTGCAAAAACATCTAAAACTTTGATATGACTTTCTACCTGGGCGTCGGTATAATAATTCACATCTACTTTTTTGGCATAAGCTTTATGATCCTCATAATCTAATCTGGTAATAGTAAATTGCTCTCCTTCATGAATATAAATTGCACCTTCGTGAATAGTTGTTGGTGCGCTTTCCCTGTCAACCTCTCCAATAACTTTATTTTCTCCCTCTTTGATGTCGATAATAGCAAAATTATCTGTGGAAGCACTCCGCAAACTAACTTCATCTGCCGGGTATGCTTCACTCATCCAGTGCCATTTATTCTTTGAGAAATGGATTACTTTTTTACTTTCTAAAAATTCTAAAATTTCTTCCAGCTTTTCTGAACCAAATTCTTCTCCTTCAATGAAAGGCAATTCAAAAGCAGCACACTTAATATGACTCATTAGAATACTTAAATTGTTAGGATCAATCACTGCACTTTCCGGTGTTTCCTGAAAAAAATACTCAGAAGCATTTATCATATATTGATCCAGTGGTACACTTGATGCTACCAGGATAGCAACAGAAGAATTTGTACGTCTGCCGGCCCTGCCCGCCTGTTGCCAGGTGCTGGAAATTGTCCCTGGATAACCGGCTATAAAACAAGCATCCAGCTGACCTATATCTACTCCCAGCTCCAGGGCATTAGTACTGACTACCCCTTTAATCTTCCCCTCTTTAAGGCCTTTTTCAATTTCACGGCGTAGATTTGGTAAATATCCACCCCGATACCCTCTAACCTGATCTTTATCATGACCTATTTTAACAAGATAATCTTTTAAATAACTGGTCAAAAGTTCAGTAGTCAATCGACTGCGGGCAAAAACAATACTTTGAATATTATGATTTAAAAATTTACTGACCAGTCTGGCTGTTTCTTTGATTAAGCTTTTTCGGATTCCCAATTGCCTGTTAACTACCGGTGGATTATAAAACATAAAATACTTTTCTCCACTGGGAGCTCCATTGTTATTGATCAGAGAAAACTTCTCTCCACTAATTTTCTCAGAAAATTCCAACGGATTAGCAATTGTGGCAGAACAGCAGATAAATTGCGGATTTGAACCATAAAATTCACAAATTCTTTTTAACCGGCGAATCACATTTGCCATATGACTGCCAAACACTCCTCGATAGATATGTATTTCGTCCATTACTACATATTTTAAGTTTTGAAAAAGCTGTAACCATTTTGTATGATGAGGCAAAATACCGGTATGAAGCATATCCGGATTGGTAACTATTATATTGGCCTGCTTGCGGATGACAGATCTGGCAGAAACCGGAGTATCCCCGTCATAGGTAAAAGTTTTTATGGGCTTTTTTAGTTCTTCTATTAAGTGGTACAACTCTCCCAACTGATCTTGAGCAAGTGCCTTGGTGGGAAAAAGATAAATCGCACGGGCACCGGGATTTTCTATAACCGAATTTAGCACCGGTAAGTTATAACAGAGTGTTTTGCCGGAGGCGGTAGGGGTTATAGTAATGATATTTCCCCCATTTTTAACTGACTCAAGAGCGCTGGCCTGATGTGAGTATAATTGGCTAATGCCATCTTTTTTTAATATATTTATTAAGTTGCTATTCAGCCATTGCGGAAAATCAGTAAATTGAGCTTCTTTCGAAGGTATTTTTTCAATTGCAGTTAAATAAGGTCGAATGGTAAAGTCATTTTCTAATTCCTGGATAATCTCTGATACATCACAACTCATAGCAGACTCCTGCATAAAAACAAAATAAAATAGCCTTGCCTTCTAAATCGTAATAATTATACCTTAATAATTTATTTAGTCAAAACATGAAAAATATCTTTTTAAAGCGTTTTAATTTTTAGAAAGCTCTAAATAACTGGACCTACTGTATATATATTGGAAAACTGGCCAAAACCCAATACCTCTGCTTTGGTTTTTTTACCAGAAGCAATATTCTGCAACTCCTGAAAAATTTCTTTACCAGTCTCGGCAATTTTATTGGTGCCTTTTTCCGGTATCTCAAGATACATATCAATATGATCATTTAATTTTTTATAAGTATTAGGATTGCCGGTAATTTTTAAGACAGGAACAAAAGGGAAGCCCTGCGGTGCACCAATACCGGTTGAAAAAATTATTATTTGCGCACCGGCTGCAGCAGCCGCAGTTAAAAATTCAGGCTCTCTTCCGGGAGAATCAACAATATATAAACCTTTCTGGGTAACCTTATCTCCATATTCATAAACACCATTAATCTTTTTTGTACCGGATTTTACCACTGCACCCAGGGATTTGTCTTCAATTGTCGTCAATCCGCCTTTGATATTTCCCGTAGTAGGTTGACCTCCCCGCATGTCCACTCCCATTTTTTTGGATCGGCCTTCCATTCTATTGACAATATATAGTATTTTTTCTCCCACTTCTTTGTTAATAGCTCTTTTTACCAGAGTATGTTCTGCTCCGATAAATTCTGTGGTTTCTCCAAAAATACAAGTACCTCCTAAATCA
Source organism: Atribacterota bacterium (assembly GCA_040767965.1). GTDB lineage: Bacteria > Atribacterota > Phoenicimicrobiia > Phoenicimicrobiales > Stramentimicrobiaceae > JAXGNR01. The sequence goes on along the minus strand of JAXGNR010000010.1, from coordinate 114,803 downwards.
TTCACAATATCTAAAGCTGCTCCAGCTGAAGGATTGGATATTAATCCCGAGGTAGTATCCGAAGCTCCGCATTTTACTGCAATAACTAATTTCTCATCAGGGCATTCTTCTCGCTTAATTTTTGAGGCCTCAACTGCCATATCATGGGCAAGGCTGGTTCCCAGGGCAATAGCAGGTAGCATTCCCCCGCTTTCCTGGATATAAACTGTCTCAACTGGTTTGCCGGTTTTGGCTATTTCCTGAGCTATTTCCTTTGGTACAATTGACTCACAACCCAGACTGACCAACAATACACCAGCCAGATTGGGGTTTTTCCCTAAATTAATTAGAGTTTTTTTCACAATTTCCAAATCAACAGGGGTCTGGCAGCATCCCTGGTCATGCAGATAGGCTGCAGTACCTTTTACCTGTTGGGCTATTTTATAACTGACATCATTTGCACATACTACTGTGGAGATTATTCCAATATAATTTCTTACTCCTGTCTGACCATCTTCTCTTGGATAACCTAAAAAGCTCATTATTTTCCCCCTTCTAGATCACCTCTTCCACGATTACTTTTCACATTATGCACATGAACATAATCTCCTTCATGAATTAGCTCGGTGGCAGTGCCAATCACCTCTCCATACTTAATAATGGGCAAACCTGCTGCAATTTCTGTCAAACTCACTTTATGGCCGAAAGGGATATCATGATTTAATTTGATCTTTTTTATTTCACTGGAAAATTCTTCCTCTAAAATATCTCCGGCCTTTAAATCTACCAGGGCAGTAGCTACATTATCTTTTGGATTAATAATTATGGATTTCTTTTTTATCATCTTTTGCTCCTATATTCCTGTCATAATGATTTATGACATAAAAATGATTTTTTCTGATAAAAAACAAGTTTAGTTATTTTTTAATACTACATATGGACCTTCTTTAATGAAAGCCATTGAGGCATTTTCTTTTTTTAAAAAACTGGCGTAAATAGCATTTTGCAGCATAGCATTGATATCACTGACATTATTTTCCACAAAATTATACCCGCTATACCCGGGTAGTTCGGCCAGTACTTTTGGGGGAATATTTACTGTACAGTAAATTAAATTATTAAAATCTCCAATCTGAGAAAAAAACTGATCCCATTTTTGGGTTTCCCATTGGTCATGTGTAAAGTTCCATCCCGAATCGGTTATAAGCTTATAATAATTGCCTATCCCCACTTCCATAAATTTCTTTAATAAATCCTTATAATATTTACTGCCAATAGGTTCTTCATCATTATTATGTGCTAAAAGGATAACAGAGCCTCCTTTTTTGATTGCCGGTAATGCACCCCAGGCTCCTTTTACGGCCTGATAATGATTTACTGCTCCTTTACCACCATGAGTGAGAATAATATCATATTTTTGCGATATATTGACAATTGATAATTTCTGTAATTGCTGAACTGCCTTCTGATGTGATTCCTCCAGATCACCTGTGTATATGCCGCATATTCGATGTTCACCATTTATTAAAACATTCACAGAGAAATCAACTCTGGCCCTTTTGGCTACTTCCAGGGAAAATTCATGACATGGATTGCCTGCAAAGACCAAATTGTCTGCATTTTTGTTGGCCATAAATTCAGGCCCGTGAAAAACCCGGGTTGCTTCAATATTGACCATACCAGGGCATACTGCTTTCCTTCCGCCAGAAGCTCCGGCCATAAAATGACTTTCAACTAAGCCGGTAATAATATGAATATCAGCCTGCAGGAAATCTCTATCCAGCCTGACAGGAATACCCATAACCTCTCCAATGGAAACCAAATCTTTTGAATAGCAGTCATGATCTATTAGATCATAATTATTTACTACTTTTTCTCCGAAGGTTTTTATTTTCCATTCCTGTCCGGTAGCCGCATGTGTTCCGGTACCGATAATAATTTTTACATTTTCTTTTTTTATGCCAGATCTTTCAAGCCTGTTCAAGATAGGAGATAGAATATTCTCATCTTTTTCACAATTATAAGGTACAGGTCTGGTATTATCAGAAACAGCAATAGAAACCGTTATCTTTTCGGCTGATTTGGTGTGAGAAGAGACAAGATCATCAATTGTTTTATTATTAATGGGATTATCAAAAGCAAATTCAATATCTTTTTTAGGTTCCCGCAAAGGAGAAGTTGGTTGCAGCTGTAATATATCACAATTAGGAGGTACTTCCACTTTTAGAAAATCATCAAAGTATTCAATATCAATTTTTTTCCAATTTGAAGTATCTATATTTTCTTTATAATTTTTCATCTTCACCACTTATTTTTAAAAATATTTGAGTGGGTCAGTTTTTATTTTTGTAGAAAGTTGACCCACTTTTTGATTACTTCTAATATATCTTTTTTAGATGATTTTAGCAATACTTAACTCACTCCGGTTTCCATGTTGACTGGGCTTATTTTACCAATAGAAACAATTTACTAATAAAGTCTCAAACTGATAAATAGAATTATCTTAAAAGCTAATTTTTAAGCTTTGCCAGCTGAACCAAACACCAGCATTCGTTTTACAGCAACTTCTTTTACACTATTTTTCAAGGTTTCACAAAAGTCAAGAATCCATTTGTAGTTACCTTTAGCTAAAAGTTCTTGCAAGTTCTTAATTGAATTTTCGCTCATTTCTGTGAAAATATTAATTTTACAAATTCCCTCTGCTACAATTTTCCGAAAATCATCATCAGAAATACCTGAGCCACCATGTAATACCAGTGGAATTTGACTAATTTTATTTATTTTTTTTAGCAGGTCATGATCAATTTTTGGCTCTTTTTTATAAAGACCATGTGCATTGCCTATGGAAATAGCCAACGCATCAACTGCAGTTAACCTGACAAATTCCTCCACCTCTTTTGGGACAGTTTTAAATGATTCATCATTAGCTGTGGTATTGTTATGCCCATTACCCACATGTCCCAGTACGGCCTCGACAGTAATATCCAAAGGTTTGCATATTTCAACGACTCTCTTTGTGTTAGAAACATTGATATCAAAAGTGTCTTTAGAAGAATCAATCATTACTGAAGTAAATCCATTTCTGATTGCTTTTAATATGTATTCCAATGAGTGGGCATGATCAAGATGAAAAGCTATCGGGACAGTTGCTTTTTTAGCTACTTTTTTAGCAATACCGCTGATTATTTCTATATTAGCTGAGTCTCTCATTACTTCCCCATAGGCAAGTATAGCTGGTGACTTCAATTCTTCAGCTGCCTCTGCAACAGCTTCTATACTTTCTGCATTGAATATATTGAAAGAGCCGATCCCATATTGTCGATCTCTGGCATCCTGCAACATTTCCTTCATGTTAACTAATGTCATATATTTCCCCCATTTCTTTTAAAAGGGTTAATGCTCAGTTAAAATAGATCTTTAATAATTTCCGCACCCTGTTTTACCCATTGATGCATTATTACAACATCACTGGGAAGATGGAAATCTTTCACACCCAGATCAATATATTTTTTCATATCATCTTTGCTGAAATTGATAGGTCCTATCTCTACTCTGGGTCTTATCCCTTTTTTGATTGCCATTTCAATAGTTTTCAACTCTGCTTTTTTTACTTCCGGGTCCTGCATCCGCCCAACATGACCGGTACTCATTGAATAATCTCCAGGACCAAACTGAACCATATCAATACCATCCAAAGAAAGAATCTCTTCTAAGTTATCCACACAGCCTTTTTTCTCCACCATTATGGCAATTACTACCTCATTCATGGCTTTAACATAATCCTGGCTGGCTACCTCTAAAACATAGCCAACATTTCTGCGCATATGGCAGCCATTGATACCACCGGTCTCAGGGGTTTCAGGCTTCACAATTTCAATGCATTTCTTTGCATCTTCTACAGTCCTGATATCGGTAAAAAGGACACTCTGGAAACCAGATCCAAGAGCTCTCTGGGCTATAAAACCTTTTGGTTCTTGATCCACTTTTAGCATCCCGGAAACATTGTGAATTTCAGTTGCCCGGGCAATATTTTCTAAATCATGCAAATCCCAGGGGCCATATTCTCCTACAAACTCTATATAATCGATCATTCCAGTATTGGCAACTACTTCGACCATTCCAGGCCATGGAGTCAGTAATCTTACACCTATACTGGGTTCGCCTTTTTTGATAAGTTCCCTTAATCTATTCTCTCGCATAATAACCTCCCAAAACTTATTTTTATTTTTTGTTTTTCAACATTTTCAGTATAGCACTTCTCAAATTAGTTATCAAAAGATTACCGCTATACTTATCATTTAAAACTGTTTATAATTACTTCATAATATTGTTATATTTGATTTTTAATTCAAAAAAATTTAAGCTTTAGTAAATTACCTTCAAAGAACAGCTAATCCTTGCAAAAATTCACTAAATAAACTAGTATCTAAATAAATATTTTATGTTCATTAATAACAATAGCATTGGAGAAAATACAAATGATCTACATTATCGCTGATGATTTAACCGGAGCAAGTGATACCGGGATCCAATTTGTAAAAAATAATTACAAAACCTCTCTCTTTATTATAAACAAGCATAACATGGATTCCATCCGGCAGGAAAAGAATGCAGATGTACTGGTAATCGATACTGAAACCAGGGAAATGGATGAAAAGTCAGCTCGTAATATTATTAGAGATATCTGTAACAGATTAACCATTCAGGAAGAAGATCTTATTTTTAAAAAAATTGATTCTACTTTTCGCGGGAATATAGCTGCAGAAATTGAAGAAATCCTGGAATTAACACAAAAAAATTGGTGTATATTAAGTCCCAGTTTTCCCGCTCAGAATAGAATTACTGTAGGAGCTTATCTGCTGGTTCAGAATAAATTGCTGGGTTATAGTGAATATAGTCAAAACACCTCTCAGCCTGAAAAAAATTCATATCTCCCCTATCTATTAAAAAAACAATCCCGACTACCAATAGAGCATATCGGGTTAACTGATATTTCCGAAGAAAGAAACCTGCTGGCACAAAAGATAACCTCAAATGATAAAAAGCAATCTCAGATTATGATTATCGATTCAGTAGATGATTTTCATCTGCAAAAAATAATTACTTATGGGTTATCCTTCAAAAAGAAAATTGTTTTTGCTGGTTCTGCAGGGCTGGCAAACTGTCTTGCCCGTTATCAAAAGCAGTCAAAAAATACAGTAAAAGATCTGGTGAAATCCAGCAATAAGCCCATATTGATAGTTGCTGGTTCCCGAAGATCTATTTTAAGCGACCAAATAAAGTTTTTAAAAAATAAAATTCCTTTTGCAGAGCTGATCATAGATCTGGAAAAAATATTTTCCAGTCAAGAAAATACCCTGCATGAGTATAAGAATTTCTCCTTGAATTGCCTTCTCAACAAACAAGATTTGATAATATATACAGATGCCACTTATAACAAAAATCAGTCTATCGATACAAAAATAATGCAAAAATACAATATAAAACCCAGAGAATTAGAAATTGGTATTAAAAATTTTTTTGGTATCCTCTCTAAATCAATAATAGACAATGCTTCAATTTCTAATCTTGTGCTCACCGGCGGAGATATTGCCTTAAGTGTTTGCAGAGAACTAAATATTTCTAATTTGGAACTGATGAGAGAAGTGTTGCCCGGAATACCTGTTTCAGTAGCCCGATATCAGGGAAATTCTTTAAATATAATAACCAAAGCCGGTGGTTTTGGAGAAGAAGACACTCTTTACAATATTATAAAACAATTTAAAAATATTAATAATACGGAGGGAAAAAATAATCATGAATAATACTACAGACCTGAAAAGGCCTATCGTTGGTATTACTATGGGAGATCCTGCTGGCATAGGAGCAGAAATTACAGTTAAAGCCCTGTCCAGAAAAGATATATATGAAAAATCTATTCCCATAGTTATCGGAAGCCGTGAACCGATGGAAGATGCCATTAAATTTACCGGTTCTGCTCTACAGATAAATTCAATTAAAGATATTTCCCAGGCATTGGGAGAATTCGGGAAAATTGATTTACTGGACTTAAACAATATAAAGCTGGAAGATTTTAAATACGGGCAGGTTAATACTAAAGCTGGTCAGGCATCTCTGGAATATATCAATAAAGGAATTGATTTAGCATTGGAGAAAAAAATTGCTGCAGTTGTTACCGGACCTATTCACAAAGAATCTATCAAAGCAGCTGGTTCTTCTCATGTTGGCCATACCGAAATCTTTGCCACACGCACCAACTCAAAAGATTATGCCATGATGCTGGCAGATAAAGAGTTAAAAGTCATTCATGTAACAACACATGTCCAGTTGCGTAAGGCCTGTGACCTGGTAAAAAAGGAACGGGTGCTAACAGTAATCAGATTAGCACACAAAGCCTTACAGGATTTAAATGTAGAAAATCCTAAAATAGCTGTAGCCGGATTGAACCCTCATGCCGGAGAAGGCGGCCTCTTTGGTTGGGAAGAAACTGAAGAAATAATTCCGGCCATCCGGCTGGCTCAACAAGAAGGAATAAATGCAGAGGGACCTATCCCACCAGATACAGTTTTCTCTAAAGTAATTGGAGGACAATACCATATTGTTGTTGTTATGTACCATGATCAGGGACATATTCCCATGAAAGTAACCGGATTTAAATTTAACGTAGAAACAAATAAATGGTCCAGTATGAGCGGGGTAAATGTAACTGTCGGCCTGCCTATTATCAGGACCTCAGTAGACCATGGAGTTGCCTTTGGAAAAGCAGGAGAAGGCAGAGCCAATGAAGAGAGTATGCTAGAGGCTATCTTGATGGCCATTAATTTTTCAAAATAGATTGCTCTATCTTTTATCCTTAACAATAATTAAATAATAAGAAATAAGAAATATAAGATAAAGAGAGATTTTAAAAATGATTTATAGTATTCCAAAACCAATCAAAATAAGAAAAATAAAACAGGTCTTTTGTAAAGATTATATTGCGGATATTCCTTTATATATAAGTCAGGCTTTTCAAGCATCTAATCTGCCATCAAAAATTAAGCCGGGAGATAAAATTGGAATAACTGTAGGCAGCAGAGGCATCGCCAATATGAATATTATTGCAAAGCAGCTAATAAATGAATTGAAAAATATCAAAGCAGAACCATTTATTTTAGCCGCAATGGGGAGCCATGGCGGGGCAACCAGCGAAGGGCAAAGAGAAGTCCTCGCTTCTTATGGAATAACAGAAGAATCTATGGGAGTAACTATTTATTCCTCTATGGAAACAACCCGGATAGGAATAATTGCAGACAAGGTGCCTGTATACTTTAGCCAGGACGCCCTTAAGGCAGACGGAATAATTGCTTTGAACAGAGTTAAATTGCACACTGATTTTGAAAGCGATTTAGAAAGCGGCATGTCAAAGGTTATGGTCATTGGACTGGGTAAAAAAGATGGAGCCGAATCCATTCATTCTTTAGGCATATATGGCTTAAAAGAAATACTTCCTCAGGCAGCTCAATTAATTATTAATAAAACGCCAATTATTCAGGGAATTGGTATTGTAGAAAACGGCTATGACCAGACAATGGAAATTGAATTCTGTACTCCTGAAAATATTATTCAGACTGATAAAAAATTATTAAAAAAATGCAGAGAAGTCTTCCCTTCTCTTCCAACTGAAAAAATAGATATTCTTATTGCTCAGGAGATGGGAAAAAATATCAGCGGTACAGGATTGGATACAAATGTTATTGGAAAACTGGGCATAAATGGAGTAGATGATTCTCATAAACCAGATATAAGCAAGTTAATCGTATTAGATATAACAGATGAATCTCATGGCAATGCCCTGGGAGTAGGATTGGCTGATGTTACAACCAGAAAACTAGTGAATAAAATAAATTTTAAAGATACTTATGCTAATACAATTACCAGTACATTTTTAAAAAGAGCCCAGATTCCGGTTACTGTCGAAACAGAAAAAGAAGCCCTGGAAATAGCCTACAAAACTTGCTGGCAGCCTGATATTGAAAAACTAAGACTAATTATTGTTAAAAATACTTTAGAACTGGAAAATTTGCTAATATCAAAAGCAATCTGGGACGACCTGCAGAATAATAAAAGTATAATTGCCAATGGTGACTGGGAAGAGCTTTCTTTTAATGAAAATAAGGAGATAATAAACAAATTATAAAGATAATTGATAATTTTTTCATTATATTTTACCAGCATAATCCTTTTTTAAGATCATAGTAATATTGTAAATTGCCCAGACAGCAATCATTAATGTGAAAGCTGAAAATAAAAAATAAATCCTATAGGAGGAAGCATTTCTTGATAAAACACTGCTTCCTCCGAATATATCAAACAAAAGCCCGGTAAAAGGCTGATAGAGAGCTGTTGTAAAGAAAGGAATAATATTAACAGCCCCTAAAGCTGTGCCATAGTATTTTTTAGGTAAAATCAGAGTATAAACCTTTAAGATAAAAGGAGTTGTACCATGGCTCATTCCAAATAAAAACAAAATTACTGCGAGAGAATTAACAGAAATTCTGTCTGTAAAAAAAGCAAAAAACAAGTATTCAAAAGTAACAAAAGTATTGGCACCTAAAAAGATATATTTACCATAAGCTTTGTCACTCAATTTACTGAATATCAGTAAACCTACTACAAATCCTGTGGGAATTAAAGTTACTAAAGAAGATGCTGAAGATTTATCGAATTGATGGATGTCTATCAAATATGAAACTACCCACAACCCTTGAAAAGACATCATAGCTGCTAACGGAATGCCAGAAAGAAGGCAATATTTTATGATGCGCATTCTGAATACACTTTTTATAATAGAAAGCCAGCTTATTTTCTCTTCTACTGATAGTTCTTCTTTTTGAAGATGGCTTTCTGGAGCATTTTTACTTTCATCCCGTACTACCATCCAAACAAAAATTCCCAGCATTAATGCTATTATCCCAACTACAGATAAAGACTTTTCCCAGCCTAATAGCCTGATTAATCCAGCAAACGGACCTGCTGCCAATATTGAACCAAAATTTCCTAAAAATTGTAAAATAAATATCAAAAACCCTCTTTGTTCAAAAGGGAAATATTTATTAATTATCCAGTTAACGGGTATAAAAATCCCAGAACTGCCTACTCCTATTAAAAATCTGCCCAGGTAAACATAAATAATATTAGTCGCAAAGGCAAATATAAAAGTCCCTAAGGCAGTAATCAAAATTGATAAGACTAACATTTTCCGTGGTTTTAATTTATCAACCAACACTCCCACAAAAGGTTGTGAAAAAGAATAAATATAAAAATATAATCCAGACAAAAAACCCAAAGAACTGCTGGTTACCTGAAACATTTCTTCTATATAAGGAGTCAATACTGCGATATTCATTCTATTAAAAACAGTGAACATATAAGACACAGAACCCAGGATGTAGGCAAATAAATGGATAAAAGACTCATTGTTGTTCAGATTTTTTTTATTCTCAGAAAATATTTTTGCAATCATTTCTACTTCTTTCTATTTATCAAGATATAAATATTATCATTATTTTTTTATTAATACAGAAAATTTTCTCCTAAAAAGAACCATTCTATCCCCTTGCCTTTAAAAATAAAACAAGGAAATAGAATGGCTTTTAACGCGATTTGAATTAGCAACATTGTAACACACTTGAATATTCAAATTCAATCGTCTAATTATTAAAATGTTATATTATTATTATAATTATTATAAAAATATTTATCTATCTTAAATGCAGATTGCAAATATATTTTAATGGGAAAATGAGTAGCTAAAGAGAAGATTATTTTTTAGAAATTATTAATTAATTCCTTTATAGAAGTTACTTTTTTTTGAACCTCTGACTCTCCAAGTTTAATATAATTTATTCTCTCTTCTTTATCCATAAAAAAAGAATACTTTCCCTGGTAAGTTGGTTGTATCACTATATCAGCATTGACAAGAGAACGTTCAGTTAAATCTCTCACCATTATATCAATACTTCTTTCAGCAACATAAAAAATACTCATCAGATTATCTGGTTCTTCTGTAATGTCCCATAGATTTACGGCTATCACAATATCCGCACCCATCTCTCTTGCTATATCGGCAGGAACAGGATTTTTCATGCCACCATCTACCAGTATTTTCCCGTCATATTGAAAAGGAGCAAACATTCCGGGAACTGAAATGGAAGCCGCTACTGCATTAGAGACTTTCCCCTCATCCAGAACAACCATTTCTCCTGTAACTAAATCAGTAGCAACTGCCTTAAAAGGGATCTTTAAATCAAGCTCAAAATGAGCCCAGTTAGTAATATCATCAAGCCGGTCTCTGATACCAATGGCGGAAATAAGCCCCATAGGCAAACTGGGTTTGGAAAATATATTTTTTATGTTTAATGCGAAATTTAGAAAATTTCTATTATTTTCATCTTGTTCCATCTTCAGAGAAATATTTTCAAATGTTATATAATCTTTAAAATCCTCTTCCAGCATCACCTTTTCGATTTCAGAAATACTGAATCCTAGGGCATAAAGGGATCCAATCAAACTCCCGGCTTTTACTTCCAGCAATATAATCTATTTTAATACCTTCTTTTTCAATGCTTTTATTACCCCAATATGAACATAACCCCGGGCTCCTCCAACTCCCAATGCAAGTCCAATTTTTGGTCTATTCTGGGCAGCTAAGTGAACAGGAAAACTAATAATGGCAAGAAGTAATAATATAATTATAAAAAGACATTTTAAGTTATTTTTTTTAATCATAAAGTAATTATAGATTATTCCTTAGCGATGCGCAAGATAAGCTTTTAAATCAATACAAAAGTATTATTTTATACAAGTACACAAAAATGTTAGTGTAAAATTTACTGGGGTACTTAAAGATACTTTAAACTTGCTTACTAACATAAAAAAGGTGTAGACTTACCTAAAAATACCCATCAAGTATCCTTTAAATAAAGGAGGTAAGACTACACCTATGGATATTGATATGATAACCATAACTTTTCCCCAGTCAAGGTAGAAATTCCAATAAAGGATCTCACCTTTGACACTCTAGAGAACCTGATCTTTGACATGATGCAAAAAATTGCCCAGATGGTCTTTACCAAAGTGCTCTCTGATATTGATGACTACCTGCGCAAGAACAGAAGACGTGGAAAACTGAAAAATACCGGTAAAGCAAAACCTTCTTAACCCGTTTTGGTGATGTCTCCTTTCCCGCACCCGTTACCTTGAGAAGACCGGTAAAGCCCAATACCTGTTGGATGAGGCTCTTTCTACCATCAAAAACCAGCGGATCAGCCTTCCCGTGCCATGACCGGTGTTTACTTGCCAGTATCTTCCTACCGGAAGTGGTAGGCCAAACCAGCTTTTACTGGGTCATACCCGCAGCCATGATCTATACGCAAAAACGTACTATCTGAGGCTAGGCTGATCATCGAACATGAAAAAAGAGACTACAGCAGCTGGAGAATCTGGATATTTCCGCAAAAGAAGCACCGGATGTTGTCTATACCGAAGCTGATGCCACCTATCTCAAACTACAGAAACCGGAAAAAGACAAAAAGCTGGAAGTCAAAATCGGGATCGGTTATTGTGGTAAGGAAAATCGTTATTCCGTAATTCCCAAAGACTGAAAGAAAAGTTCCTCTACCTGGGTACCGGCAAGAATTTTATGTATAACTTTAGCCTAAGAGCAGAAGAAGAACTAAACATCTCCCAATCTAAAAAGCAGTACTTCGGGGCAGACGGAGACAAGTGGATCACCTCGGAATCCGTGACTACTTCCCTTCTGCCACTTATCTACTTGCCGTTTCACCTGAACAAACGCCTCAAGGAAGCTCTTCCGGGCAATAAGACCCAGCAGAAGCTGATCAGAAGCTTACTTTTATCCGACGGATTGATAAGCCTAGCCAGGATTGACAATCTCTTGGTAGTCTCTTCTGAGCCAAAACAGAAAAAGCTTTTGGCAGACTTTTTACTCTATATAGCGAACAACCGCCAGGGATCAGTAATCAGGCAACTCTAAAGGACAAGGACATCGCCAAAACAGGCGATTGATCAATGTCAAACTGGCCATTGCTAACCGCTTTAAAAGCAGGGCAGAGCTGGAGCAAAAAAGGGCATTCTCTTTACTGAAGGTAAAAGAAACCATTCTAATGGCAAGTGGGATTCTGGTGGGGCAAGAAAGGAACCATCCTATCAAGATAACACCACTTAAACCACCCTTATCAGCATCTTCTTTTACCAAAAGTTTCTTCTTCCCCGGTAATCAGGCTAAGATCCCGGCCTTGGATGGACCGAATCAGGATAAACCCTGGGTAGGTGTTTTGAAAAATTATCTCAATTAGAGCTTGTGTAATTAAATAGAAAAAATTTAAAAAGCATATTTAGTATTTATGACTGTAAATAAATAAAGGGTATTTGATGTGTATTAAAACTAATATAGTCTTTTCAAATCTGTAAGGTAGCTCTGCCTTAAACCATAAACATTTTGGCAGTGGAAAAAAGTACCTACAAAATTTGACACAGACCAAAAATAAAATATTTGACATAAAATATTTTTTCATTATAATTAAGTTTGTTATTTATAATATAAATAAGATACCCAATAGTAAAAATATCAAAGATATTGCAAGGTATTTTGGATTTTCTCAGTGATATTTAATTAGAGCTTTCTGTTTTCTTTTTCTTTGCTCTACCTTGCCTCTAAAGAAATGTTACTGAATCAAAAAACTTAAGAAGGAGGTAAGATAGATGGAAGGAAACAAACTTTATGTAGGAAACCTGAACTATGCAGTCAATGAAGACCAACTGAAAGAACTGTTCGAAAACCATGGTACTGTTCAAAGCGTCAACATCATTGAAGGCAAAGGGTTTGGTTTTGTTGAAATGTCTTCTAAAGAAGAAGCAGAAGCAGCAAAATCAGCATTAAATGACCAGGAATTCCAGGGACGCCCATTAAAAATTGATGAAGCTCGTCCTCGTCAGCCAGAAGAGATTTTAATTCTGGTCCCAGAAGAAGATTTTAATTAAAAAAATTATAACAAAAACCCTCTTTAGCGAAAGCAAAGGGTTTTTTATTTGACTTTATGTTTGATTTTTTAAAATAACCTTAACTCCATCTACCTAATACTGGAAATTATAATCTTCCAACAAAGATAATATTTACAGCGAAAATGATTTATTTTATTTTTGAAGAAAAATTAAAATATTGACTATGATAATAATGCATGCTAGAATACAACATTCTTAAAAAGAAAATCGTAAAAAAGAAAAATGCAAAATATTATTATATTTTTTTTTAAAAATATAGCAAATATTTTTAACCAACAAGAAAAAGCTTTTAAATTTAACGTAATTAGAGTTATATTTGTTCATTTTTTTATTATTTAGTACTTCCTTTACAATCAATTTATGCATTTAGTTTGGGGTTATCTCCAACTCAACTTGGATGGATAACTAGCTTTGCTGGAATTACTGGTGGAATAATTTCTTTTTTAGCAGTAAATAATATAAAAAAATATAGTCTTAAAGCATTTTTTTATTAACAATTATAAGCATAGGTATAAGCTCAGTTTTATTAGCTACAGCAAAAAATTCTTTTACTGCTGCTTTAGGTGTAGGCTTATTTATGTTTTCCTGGCATACAATGTTGCATCACTGCCCAACAGTATGTGGATTATGTTTGAATAATGATACGCGTGTTACTGCTATGCAAACATGTGACATGCTTGCTAGTATTCCAAAAATTATTGCACCCTCAATAGGCTCTGTATTATTAATATTTTTTACTCACAAACAAAACCATAATTCGGATTTCTCAGGAATTTCAATTCTTTATATAATTGCCACAGTGGGATTTTTAATAACTTTTTTAGCAGTAAAAAAATGGTACTTGGATCCTTCTTTTTTAATTAAACAAAGAAGACCTATTAAATTAGCCGATAAAAAAGAATCTTTTGTAACTATAAAAAATTTATTAAATCAAAAAAAGTATTTGAACCTAAAACTACTCATCATAACTTTGTCTCTAATTCAAATTCCTTGGTTCGTTCTAAATATTTATGTTCCTTTATTTGCACAACAGGCAAAAAATGCCAGTCCTTTAATTATTGGATTAATGCAGTCAGCCTTTTGGGCTTGCACTCTGTTATTAGCAATACCTGCAGGAAGATTAGCGGATAGGTTTGGAAGAAAAACCACTATTACATTTTTTTTATTAATCTCAATACTCTCATTTATAATGTTATCTACGGCACAATCTCAATTTATGTTAATAATATCCGGTTTTTTCCAAGGATTTGTTTTCTTTAGTGTTGTAACTTCAGGAGGAATGGCTGCCGAGGCAGTATCAAAAGAATATATGGTTGAATGGTTTGGTTTTCAGGGTTTACTTAAAGGAATAATGGCCCAAATAGGCAATGTTTCCAGCGGTACATTATGGGGTATTTTTGGACCATTTTCACTAATTTTTTTATTAATTATATGTCAGTTTTCAGCAATTATTCTTTTAAGAATGCTACCAGAAACCCAAGTTTTAAAATTAGAAAACGAGAATACTGTTACCGCTTCCAGTAATTCTTAAAAAAATAATTTTTCAAATAAAATTGTAAATATTAAAAAATTAACTAACTTTTAAAATCTTAAATTTTTTTAGTTATTCTGCTCTGCTAATTTTGTTAAACAATCTTTCTTTAATTGATTTAATTTATCATATGCCCTTAATGCCCATGAATTTGAATAATTATTAAGAAATAATTCTACTTTTTCTTTATCGCTATTAAAAGTATCAAGAGCTACTTTTTCTATAATTGATTGCAAAGTAAACTCTTCTTTTTCTTGATTCTCCCAAATAGGTCTAATTATTTTATAGAGCTCTTTATAATTGGCATTTGATAATATGGAAATTTCCTTAAAGCGCCAAAAAGCCTTTTTTTCATCATATATATCGATTGCTTTATCATATACTTCTGGTGAATCATTAATACCGAGATACCAGGGGAGAAAAGCGCTTGTGCAAGGAGAACCAAATGCCAACCACAAGCATCCACCTATTTGATTTGGTAAAAACCCACGCAATTGAGCTACCGCTGCTGACTGAGCTAATTTACTACATATTGTTCTTTCTGTAGTTAGATGTGGGCTTTCTAAATGATAATTATCAGTCTTATCATATTTAGTACCTTCATAATGCCAGCGCAAAAAGTTTATAGCATCTTCCTTAGAAATCTTTTTTTCTGGTATGATAATCATGTTTTCTGGTAAATTTTCGTTTGCAATATTTAGATCTTTATATTGTGAAAAATATTGAACGGCCATTATTTCTCTCTGCAAATTATCTTTTTTAACTCTATTTTCTTCATTACCATAAACCTTACTATAATTGAAAATACCATCAACTGAAGGATTATACAATCCTTTTCTATAGCATATGGAATCAGATGTTTTGCTCCAAGATAATTCTTATTATCATTCAAATCTATCCTTCCAATACGACCAGCGTTTGCCCTTAACATAATCGCGTCATCTGACATCTCATAGCAGCCCAATGCTTACCTACATAAGCCTCTACCCACCAACCTTCACTGGGATCTGCTATTAAAAACATCATTCCTCCATTACCATCTTTGGCAAAACCGTATGTTTCTACTGATTTTTCCAATTATTTCTACTCTCTTGCTGTTCTAGCCCTTCAGCCACAAACCTCTTTAATTCAGCTGGGGATATTCCCTTGTTAGATAATCAACATGCAATTCTGCTCTTGCTGTATCTGCATTATCTCCTGTAAATACTTGCCATTCATTTAGTCCATTTGGGTTGTCGTTACTATATAAATTCCTTGGAGTTACAAGATGGCTATAGTTTGAGTTAAGAAATTGTATATATTTATAGGTCATTTCTACTTGTGGAATTTCTAACCCTGATTGTAATTTAATTACACTATTTTTTTTATATTTTTCTTGGGATTACCTCAATTGTTTGTGCTGTATCTCCACCATACAACTCTTCAATATGAGTAGCAATAACAGAACCATCTATGGTCGCATCTTTACCAACAATAAAAGAAGTACAGCAATTCACTTCAATTGATTTAAATGCGAAAAAAAGAATTAAAAGTACAAAAAAAAGTATAAAAAACATCTTTTATTTACCCCTTCAATCATTATTTATAATTTTTATTTTTAAATTCTGCTTACGTACCTTGAATGAGAATAACAGTTAAGTCAACCAAACTAATATTATGTTCAGCTAATATTCCACTTTCCAGTGATAATAATGCAGGAGTTGTATTGTGATTGTCAATTTCTTTGAATATATCAATTCTTTTTTCTTTTGCCTCATTTGCTGTATATCCATCTACTATCCCTCCTGCAAGTGTCTGAAATCCTTTTTCTTTACTAAATTGTATTCCAGGACCATCATCACCATCACTATCAACTGAACCAATAACAATACTTTTACTACCCTCAATTTTGTACGTTGCAGATAAGTGAATTCCTGATTCCTTCCGCCAATACCTTTTGCATTTCCAACAACAGTTACTATCATCTCGCCAGTGCCAGCAATACACAAGGAGGTTTAAAAGGCTCTCCATTAATCTCTATATTATTAGCAATAGCAGATAACATTTCAACTTGGCTTCTGCTTGCAACATGCTTTTCATTGGCCATTTTGTTAACATATAAGTCTTGTATCCTAATTCTTCCGATTTTATTTTTGCTGCTTTCATCATTTCATTATTTCCTGCTAATCGAAAAATACGAAAATGATGTTTTAAAAATTCATCTGGTTTTAAAACCTCCTGATTCAAGTCTGCTTTGATGAGGAAGTTCCTAACCGAAGAAGGGATATTATCCCAAGCATTCCATTTTTTTAGTATATGAACAGCTCCTTCGAAGGTGGTCATATTATCCGGAAGAAAATGTAACCAGGGATTATTATAAATCAGATGTTCATAGTCATAATCATAGGCAATCAAGTGTATTGCCTTTGCTGGCCAAATATGCTTTGTTACCTTTCCTCCTTTCATTAAATCCAAGTGATTTCTCACATGACAGAGGTCAAATGTAGGAACCCCTCTTTCTATTTGTAATTTATAAATTGTATCTCTAACATCTTCCAATGTTACTCCTTCAACTGGTAAACTTAATAAAGAGGAAACTCCATTACCTGCCATAGTAAAAACAAGATCATCTTCTTGACAGCTATCCAAAATTTTTAATATTTTCTGACACCCCTTAATACAATCATTATCAGGAACAGGGTGCCCCCCCAAAGTAACACCTATCTTCTCTAGCTCAATTTTGTTCCCTTTTTTATCTATAACATGACCACCTGTAAGATAATCACCCAAGACATCTTCTATCGCTTTGGCAATTTTTTGAATTCCTTTTCCTGCACCTACGACAAAGATCCTGTTTATTTTAGTTAAATTTATTGATTCAGGTTCAGTATTTGGGTCTCCTTTTGGTATACTTTCCTTGTTGCCAATAATTAAAAAATTATTTTTTATTTTTATCAATTTTTTAATTTTGTTATATGGATCTGCTTCAATAAGCCCTGCCTCTAATATTTCATATAAATCATTTCTTCCATCTATGTTACCATGGGAGGTTATTTGCTTTTTATTTAATATTCTCAAATCAATCCTCCTAGAATTTATTTATCCAAGAATAAGAAAAAGGAACATTATTTTCTTTTAATAATTCTTCTATTCTAATAAATTCATTTATTGCACTTGGTCTACCCATCTTTCCTTCATCAACACTTAAACCAATTGCTAAATGTGCAATAATTGGCTCTTCAACTGCTTCTCGAGATCTTGATGAGATAACAGTCCTGTAATTATTCTGTTTCGCTATTTTAACTGTTTTTTGTGCTTCTGTAATAGTACCTATTTGATTAACTTTTATTAAAACTGCATTTGCAATATTTTTTTCTATTCCTTTAGTTAATCTTACAGGATTGGTAACAAATAAATCGTCTCCAACTAACTCCACTTTTTTACCAATTTTATCTGTAAGTTCAATCCACCCATTCCAATCATCTTCTCCTAATCCATCTTCTATTGCATAAATAGAATATTTTTCAATAATACTATCTAAATAGTTAGCCATCTCAGTTGAAGAAATATTTCTATTTTCTTTTTTAAGGTTATATTTATTAATGTCATTAACAAAATGGCTAGCAGCTACATCTATATAAACAAGAACATCTGTCCCTGGGATATATCCTGCTTTTTTGATAGCCTTATTTAAAAAATCAGTCTCCTCTTCATTTGAGTCAAATATTGGTGCTAACCTGCCTCCTGGAGAAAATGCTAATTTATTTTTCATTTCATGAGTTAACATATTTTCAGCACAAGAATTTACATTCCATGTAATATTAAAGAACTCTTTATATGATCTAGCACAAACTGGGGCTACTAACCATTCTTGAAAATCAATATTTCCTCTGGCATGAAGTCCACCACTAATAATTAGGATCCACGGCATAGGAAGATCTATTCCTTTATTGCCTAATAAATACTTATATAAAGGAACATTTTTAGCTTTTGCAGCAGCCTTAGCTACAGCATAAGATGTTGCCACAATAGCATTTGCGCCTAACCTTGATTTATCTGATGTCCCATCTAAATCAATAAGAAGCTTGTCTATTTCTTCTTGCTTGAATACATCTAGACCGATCAAATTCTTCTTAATTTCATTATTCACATTATTTACAGCCTTTGATACTCCTTTGCCACCATACCATTCTTTATCACCATCTCTTAATTCTTTAGCCTCATTGGTACCAGTAGAAGTACCAGCTGGACAAATAGCACTTGCCATTACTCCTGATTCAAGAACTACTTCTGCTTCTACAGTGGGTAAACATCCAATATCTAATACTTCTCTTGCTTTAATGGATTCTATTCTGGAATTCATAATTATACCTTCTTTATTTTTATTATTTTAATTTTTATACTTTTCTATTTTTATTCTATTCTTATCTCTTATCAACAAGCAGCATACTCAATATTCAATTTGTCTTATAGATAAATGAATTATAAAATCACCAGCATATCCTATATTGTGAAGAAAATTTTTTATGCTTTTACAATATTGTTACTTAAAGTCCCAATCCCTTCAATATTAACCTCTATCGTATCACCAGGCTTCATAAAAACAGGTGGTTTTCTGGCAAATCCTACTCCTTCAGGAGTTCCAGTCATTATCACTGTCCCTGGGTATAAAGTGAAATTCTTGGAACAATAACTTACTAATTCTTCTGTATTAAATATAAAGTAAGATGTACTGGAGTTTTGCATAATTTTTCCATTTAATTTTGTCATAATAGTACAATTGTTAGGTTCAGGTAAGCTAGTTTCAATCCAAGGTCCTAAAGTCGCAAAAGTATCAAAAGATTTTCCTCTAGCCCACTGAACATCTAAAGTCCGCTGGCAATCCCTTGCTGAGACATCAATTCCACATGTATAACCAAAAATATAATCTTTGACTTCTTCTTTTTCTATATTCTTTGCTTTTTTACCTATTACAATTACTAGCTCGCCTTCATAATCTACTTGATCTGGAGCCATAGAAGGGATTATAATTGGGCTGTCAGGACCATTTAAACTAGATCTGGCTTTTAAAAATATAGCTGGTCTTTCAGGATAAGATAATCTGCCACCCTCATCGACATGTTTCTTATAATTAAGCCCAATAGCTATTATGTCATAGGGCATTACAGGTGCCAGCAGTTTTATTTCTTCCCTTGAGACCTCTTCTTGCGTTACACTATGTTCATCAAAAATACATCCTTTTATTTTTCTAATCTTTCCATTATCAATTTTCCCATAAAATATTTCATTATCCTTCAAGTATCTTACTATTTTCATTTTTCCCTCTTTTTAATTTATTATTCGTTTTTTAAATCTTTTTCCATTTGTTTTTTATTAAACCAATTTACAGGTTTATTACCTAATCCTACCCTTATCGCTTCATCAATAACTCTTTTTCTTAAATTTGGAAATGATTTTTCTGATAAAAAAGCTACATGAGGTGTAATAATAATATTGTTTAAAGTTAACAAAGGGCTATCAAAAGGTAAAGGTTCTATCTCAGTTACATCAATTCCGGCTCCAGCTATCCATTTTTCTTTTAGAGCAATATATAGATCTTTTTCATTAATAAGGGGACCTCTGGCTGTATTAATTAAATAAGCAGTTGGCTTCATTAATTTCAGGGTATTTTTGTTTACTATGTGTTTTGTTTCTTCTGTTAAAGGAGCATGTAATGATATAAAGTCAGATTCCTTAAACAACCTTTCAAGGCTTACCATCTCAACACCAAGATCTTTTGCTATATTTTTATCCACATATGGGTCATAAGTTATTATTTCAAATCCAAAAGGTTTTATTTTTTTTACAACTCTTTGAGAAATCTTGCCTATTCCCAGCAATCCAAATTTCTGACCTTTCATTGCTAATATTTGGATATTATCTTTACTTTCATCCCATTTACCTTTTTTAACATCCTCATTTAGAATCAAAATTTGTCTTGATAAGATTAAAGCCAAGGAAACAGCATGATCAGAAACTTCGTCTAAACAATAGTCTGGAACATTAGCAACTGGTATTCCTTTTTTAGTGGCAGCTTCTACATCAATATTGTCAACTCCTATTCCTGTCCTAATCAGCATTTTACATTTTTTAGCATTATCAATAATTTTTTTTGTAATTTTTGAGTAGACAGATATAATTATTTCTGCATCCTTACAAGCATCTATTATTTCTTCTTCTGTCGGCTTTTCTTTATCTAATGTTATGTATATGCCTCCTTCTTTTTCTAGCCTTTCTTTATCTTCATCAATTATTTGAAACCGTTTATCAACAGAAACTACCTTAAAACTCATCAATACCTCCCTATTAAAATTAAAAATAAAACTTACAACATTCCCCATCTTTATAAAGATGGGGAATGTTCTTTATTAAAAAAATTAATTATATTTATTCAACTGTTACTTTTTCTTTGTAATTGTTTAAAGCGACTTCAGAAAATTCATTCCCAATTCCAGGTAATTCTGGAATTTTATACTTACCATTTACTGGTTGATAGTCGTAAATACAAAGCTCTTTGTTAAGATCAAGTAAATTATACCGATGATGCTCATGAATTAAAAAATTAGGAATTACTGCTTCAAGATGCAGGGCAACAGCTGTAGATAGAGGACTAGCACAAACATGAGCCTGAACGTTAACATCATAAGTATAGGCCATATCGCATATCTTCTTAGCTTCAGTTAATCCACCACAGTTCCCAATGTCAGGCTGTATAACCTGTACAGAGCAATTTTCAAAATAAGGAGCATATTGCCATCTTGTATAGATTCTTTCTCCATGAGCAATAGGCATCTCCAGTTTGTCGCAAATATACTTTGCAAGCTTAGGTGTTGGTGTATTGGGTTCCTCATAGTAGAATATATTATACTTTTGTGCCCTACGTCCTAATTGAACAGCAGATTGGGCATCAGGAAATGAATGATTTTCCATAATTATATCAACATTTTGACCAACAGTTTCTCTTACTGCTGCTATTCTTTCTTCTATAAGATCAACATAATATGGGCTTAAAAGCTTCGCTGTGTCTTTAGAAGTAAAGGGAGTACCATCTTTATCATATGTGAAGAAATCGACTTTTACAGCATCATATCCATCAGCTAAAGCTTTTGGCAGCTTCAATATAATCTTGAGTAGAAGACATTGGAGTAATCTTTGAATCCCAATCAAATTGTAATTGGCTGGCATAACAACGAATATTATCATTCCTCTTACCACCAAGGAGTACACATAAAGGCACATTGAAATACTTACCTTTAATATCCCATAGTAAGTACATCTAAAGCACTCAAACCAGCAAAGAAAACAGGCCCTCCATTTTGTCCCCAGAATGTTTGTTTGTATAATTTTTCCCAGATAACCTCATTGTCTAAGGGGTTCATGCCAATGATTAAAGAAGCTAATTCTTTAATCATTCCAAGCTCCAGGGGCTGCATTTCTATAAGCCAAAGCAGCTTCACCGTCTCCATAAATACCTTCATCAGTATAAATACGACAAATTATTGGACGCCACAATTCACGACTTGTTTTAACCTGAATCACTTCAATTTTCGTAATCTTCATAAATACTCTCCTTTTTATTTTACTTTTATTTTTAATTTTATTTTAATAATTATTATTTTTTAATAATCTACCATCCGGTTCTGGTCATGCTATTAGGAAGCCAGGTAATAATTTCAGGGAAAATTACTAAAAGTATTATTGTAAAAACAATAATACCCAAAAAAGGCAAGACGCCTTTAATAATATGTGTAGTAGTAACTTTTTGTTCTTTTGTAACCATACCTCTAAGATAAAAAATCGAAGGAGCCATTGGTGGCGTCATAAATGATAATTGTAAATTTACACACACTACTATGGCAAACCACACTGGATCAAAACCAAGATGAATTGCAATGGGTGATATCAAAGGTACCATAATAAAAATAATCCCTACCCAACTGATAAACATTCCTAGAACAAAAAGTACTAACATAATTACTAAAAAAGAGCCCCACCTTCCACCTGGAGCACTTAAAATGAGATTACTGATTACATCTCCACAACCCAGTTTTAAAAAAATACCAACAAGCCCGTTTGCAAACACTCCTACAGCTGCAATATAAGAACTAACATTTAAAGTATCCAGCAAAGCATCTTTAACAAGTTTCATAGAAAATCTTTTGTAAAAAATACATAAGATAACAGCACCAAGACTGCCCATCCCAGCAGCCTCCGTTGGGGCTGCGATTCCCAAATATATAACTCCCAATACTGCTAAAATAATAAAAGCAATTGGCACCAAAGAGGTTAATAGTGAAACTAGTTTTTTGCTTAAGGTTACTCCTTCCAATTCCTCTGCTGGAGCTGAGGGCCCTAATTCTGGTTTTAGCCTTGCTATAATTAAAATATAAACAACATATAAAATTGCTAGTAAAAATCCAGGTGCAAAAGCCCCCAAAAACAATCTGCCTACTGAAATCTGAGCCATCGGCCCATACACTACCAGCATAACACTAGGTGGTATTAGTATACCAAGAGTTCCACCAGAGCATATTGCTCCTGATGCAAGCGCTTTATCATATTTTTTCAAGCATTGAAGGCAATGCAAGCACTGTTAGAATTGCAATAGATGCTCCTATTACTCCAACACATGCAGCAACTATTGCCCCTATAATAACCGTAGCAGCGGCCAGTCCTCCTCTTGTTCTAGCAAACATTAAATATAATGTATCATATAATTTTCTAGCTACTCCTGAATGACCAAGAATATACCCCCCATAAAAACAAATAAAGGAATAGCCAATAGGGTATAGTTCATTAGGTGTCCAAAGCTTCTCATATAAATGAGGCTTATGGCCATTGGCCCCAACTGCCATAACCCTATCAATGTGCCGATCCCCCTAAAATCAATGCTATAGGATAGCCAGTTACTCCTCCCCCAATATCGCTATACCAAAATTAATGTTATTGCTTCTGGACTCATATTTTCTCTCCTTTAAAAATTAAATAAAATGATTGGATTAATCTGCGAACAATTAAAGAAAATACCATTCCAATAAAATAAACAGTTCTAACAGGTCCGGCAGGGGGATACCAAAAAGAACTTTGCAACACTTCTCCTGAAGAAAAGGCTCTTCTTGTATAGTTGTAGGTAATATTTATATAAATTAGACAAACAGGGATTCCTATTAAAATGTCTCCAATTGCATCAACAATGGCTTTTTGTCTATCTGACATTTTTTCATAAAAAACATCAATTCTAACATGTGAGTCATTGAGTTGAACATAGCTCCATCCAAGAGTATATACAACAAGTCCAAGCATACATACTGTGTCATAACCCCATATAGTTGGAGAATTAAATATATATCTAGCAATAACATCATAAATAATAACTAAGATCAGAAGAAGTGTCACCCATCTATTAATATTAAAAGCACAAATTAACAAGTTTCTCAGTTATTTCTATATATTTATAAAAATACTTTTTGCTTTTGCATTAAATAATTCTTAACCTCCTTTAATATTTTATCTCAACAATTATTTATTATTTTTTCTTCTAGTATATTTTTAATATACTTTTTAATATTAATTGTATAAAATTATTAATCATTAAGTGTTAAAAATAATATTAATTATTTTTAGTATTTTTAAAATTAAATTAATAAGCTATCAAATTAATTTGAAAAACCATTCAAACTTTTAATTATATGTTATTGACTTTCTAATTTAAAAATTATGAATAATTAGAAAAAGATAATACATTAAAACAAAGGGACTTTTATCTTTTTAAATTTTTAAAATCCTGTTTTAGCCCCTTTGTTTTAATGAACAAATAGTTTATCAAACTAATCTTAATTTATATACTCATATTTAAATTAAAAAACTATTTATATTATCTGAGCATATATTGTTCAAAATTTTCATATTTTTCTTTAAA
The DNA here is from genome assembly GCA_040767965.1 of Atribacterota bacterium. Lineage (GTDB taxonomy): Bacteria > Atribacterota > Phoenicimicrobiia > Phoenicimicrobiales > Stramentimicrobiaceae > JAXGNR01. The sequence goes on along the minus strand of JAXGNR010000010.1, from coordinate 90,291 downwards.
TTCTTGTTGTGACTTATAAATTTCTGCAAAAAGCGGATCATTTTCTGATTTTTCAGTATAAAAAGCATCTGCTTCTGCAAGTAAAGCATTTTCAATACTTTCTGGAACCCTTTGGACTTTTACTCCAAATTCTTCTAATTTTGACAAATATTCCATATCGCTTGTTACATAATCTTCATAACGAACTCTCTTAAAATATTCTGCCCAGACTACAAGTAAATTTTGTAAATCTTCAGGTAAAGATTCCCAAATATCTTTATTAATAAACATAGCCTGTCTGTTCGAAGGAGCTCTAGTTAATGAAAAATATGCATATTCAGCTAATTCCTGAAAACCATAATCCCAACCTGCTCTTATATCAGCCCATTCAGCCCAGTCAATAACACCCCTGCTCATTGCTTCATATATTTCTCCTCCTGGAAGGAATACAACAGACGCACCCATTCTATTGAAGATTTCTCCTGCATCACCCATACAACGCATCCTTAAACCTTTTATATCTTCAGGTGTTTCTAATTTTTTCTTTGAATATCCCCAAACTTCTCCCATAATTGAGCCTGGAGGGGAAAACATTACAAGATTTGGGAAACCTTTCTCCCAAGCTTTTTTCATTAATTCAAAACCACCATAATGTCTTAACCAAATATCCATAGCAGCATCAGAAAGCCCTCCTACTGCACCAGAAAAAAGTGAAGATTGAGGTACCTGAGATTGTGCCCATGCACAAGGGCATGTTCCCATATCAATAATCCCATCATTAACACCTTGCATTTCTTGAGTATTTGGAACAATTTCGCCTTGCCCAACGTGATTTACTATTAAACGTCCTTCAGCTGCTTTATTCAATGCATCTATTAAACTTGCAGAAATTTGATAAGTATGTGTGCCAGGTTCTCCTGAGACCCAATCTAACCTATAAACCTTGTCTTGCGCATTAATTGCAGAAATAGCACTAAACATAACCACCATAACTAAAATAGATACAAAAAATAATTTTTCTGTTTTAATTTTCATTTTTTAGCTCCTTTATTTTTATAAATAAAAATTTTAATTGCTAGTTAGCAATAATATTTGCATTCTTAATAGCATGATCTGAAAGTTCTTGACCTATTCCTGGAAGTTCAGGTACTTTAAAACAACCTTCTTTAGGCTGATAATCATATTTACAGGTATTAATATTGTCTTCTAAAAGGGCAGCGGCATGATGTTCATGAATTACAAAATTCGGAATAGCAGTCTCTACATGTAAAGCTGCAGCGGTGGCAATAGGACTACCACAAACATGTATTTGGACTCCTATATCATAGATATGTGCCATATCGCATATCTTTTTACCTTCACCTATGCCTCCACATGTACCTAAATCTGGCTGTATAACATGGATAGATCTTTCTTCAAAGAAAGGCCTGTAACCCCACCTTGTATAAATCCTCTCTCCACTTGCAATGGGTATTTTTACTTCTCTGGCAATTTCAGTAAATAATTTGGTATTTAATGGGGCTGTCGGCTCTTCAAAGTAAAAACAGTTTAAATCTGCAAGTATCCTTCCTAATTGAATAGCAGTATTTGTATCTGTAAAACAATGTAGTTCGATGATAATATCCATATCAGGGCCACAGGCTTCTCTTATTGCTTTTACTCTTTCATAAGCTAGTCTTACTTTATCTTGTGTCAATACACCAGATAAAACCCAGTCTTCATGTGTTGAAACCCATTGCTTATTAAGATTAAACCCCACCGGGTCTACTTTAACACAATCATACCCTTCTTCTTTTGCTTTAAGTGCTGCTTCGGCATATTCTTCTGGTTTACATAACGGATTGCTTTCTTTGCCCCAATCAAACTGGATTTGACTAGCGTAGGCTCTCAATTTATCCCTTGTCTTTCCTCCAAGAAGTTTATAAACAGGTAAATTTAACGCCTTCCCTTTGATATCCCAAAGAGCTGTGTCTATTGCACTTATTCCACCAAAAATTACCCCACCACCTCCTTGACCCCAAAATGTCTTAGTTAATAAATTCTGCCAAATTCTTTCTGTATCAAAGGGATCCATGCCAACTACTAAAGGAGCAAAATCTCTCAGGATACCAAATGCTGCTTTTTGGGAGTTGCCATATGCTAATCCTACCTCACCAAAACCACTAATTCCTTCATCTGTGTTAATCCTTGCTATCACTGGAAACCAAGGAACTCCTTTTACAGTTGCTCTAGCAGTAGTTACTTCAATTACATCTATACTCGTAATTTTCATAATTTCTTTTTTTATTTCTCCTTTCTCCAGTAACATTTTTAAAAGTCTTATAAATTTCTATTATGTTATTTTAAAAATCACCTCCTTTAGAGCTTGCCTTCTTTTACTTTGCTAGTTCTTTTATTTAAAATAAAGAGGGCCTCAGTATGTCTAATTTTTTATAAATTTTTAAGAAATAAATTAGTTTATAAATGAATTAAAGATATTCAATACTCGTCTTTAGATTTGGAGATTTTGATTATATATTTCTTTGGAGTATTCGTTTAGATTTTTGGCAAATTAGTATTTTGTATCTTCTTTAATAAGAATATAAAAATAAAAAAGTTTTCATCATTAAAAAATAAGCTAATCTTGTTTTTTTTAATATTTATTTTTCAAAGATCTATTTTTAAGACTATAAGACTATTTTTTAAAAAATACCTTCAGTTATATTTAAGTTATATTTAGACCTTGAAAATATTTTAATAAATTACTAAATTAAAGAAATATAGATAATATAAAGAATTTTATAAAATATATTTTTAGTGAAAATTAATAAGGAATTTCCGTTTCTTTTATTATAAATACTTATCTTTTCAGTAATTATATTTCAACAAACTAAAAAATATAAAAGCCTATTAGTAAGGAAATCTTTTTTGGATTAAGAGTTAATTTTTATGAGTAATAAATTTGTAAAATTTAGTACTTTAAATATTAATGATTGAAATTTTGGATATTTGTTTACTTAAAATTACAATAAAAATATTGTTTATTTTAATAATAATGGACTATTAATATTATTGCATTTATACTCTCTAATATTAATCTTTTTGCAAACATTATCATGTAGAGAATACTGTTGAGGTGTTATTACGTAAATGAGGTACGAATATAATATAAATATACAACTTATATTTCTATTTTATTTTGTTTTTTTAATTATTCTTAACAAATATCATAATAAATACTTTAATACTGTCAAGTACCTGTTTGCGTCATGTGAATTAAAAATTAAAAGTGCACACCTGAAACTATAATCTAAAACAAAAACATGAGAGGTTTTAGGTTATGGTTCAGTTGCACAAGAAATTTAACAATGATCAGGTCAAAAGACCTATTGAAGCGATATATGGAGAATAAGATAGAGAGAAAATACCTGCAGGAAATCCTGGGTATTAAAAAGAGAAGATTCTTTCAGTTAGTCAAAGAATTCAAGAATGATCCTGAGGGATTCTCTATTTGTTATTCCCGTAACAAACCAACCAGGAAGATCTCAGAAGACCTGGAGAAAAATATTAAAGAGAACTACAAATGGAAAAATCATTAATCGAAAATCCGAATACACCAATAAAACATTACAATTACAGCTATATTAAAGATCTATTAGAACAGGATTACCAACAGAAGGTATCACTTCCACCATCATTGACCGGGCGAGGCAAATAATTGCTATTTCCCAAAAGCAAGAGAGAAAGCTCATGACAGGAGGTTTTGACTATTATCCAGGACAGCTCATTCAGCATGATTCCTCTCATCACAAATTCTCACCATATGCTGACAAATGGTATTATTACTTCACTGGATGATTTAGCTTATCCTCTATGCTATCCTGGTTGCCAAGAAACCAGCTGCAGGAGCATATTCTAGCCTTGGAATATATTTTTATTAAACTATGGCATTCCCCTGTGTTATTATGTGGACAGCCATTTTAGTCTTTCGCTTTGTCCAGGGCAGAGATAGTTACTGTAGCAATCATTACCGTCTGACTGACCAGATAAGTCCACAGTGAAACGTATTGGATGATTGTCGGATCAAGGTGACTTATGCCTTATCCCCGCAGGCCAAAGGCAAGATTGAAAGACCTTATCAATGGATTCAGGATCATTTGGTGAGAACCTGTGCCAGGAAGGAATTACTGATATTAACAAAGCTCAAATTATTTTTAAATAAGCTAATTAACCAATACAATCACCACTGGATTCACTCTACCACAAAAAAGAAGTTCCCTATATGAGATTTCAAAGAGCTATAAGAGAAAATAAAACTCTCTTTCGAACCTTTAGTATTACACCACCATTTCAGTCAAGAAAACAAGGATATCTTCTGCTTAAGAGCAGAAAGGATGATCAATGTCTTATCATAAGATATCTATCAATAAATTAGAATTCAAAGTTCCCAATGCCTATTCATGAAAGAATACAACTTCGAATATCCGGAAAAAGATCCGGCCTATCTGAAGTTAGATTCTGGCATAAAGATCAATTTTTAGGTACACAAATAGTGAAAAATAGTGATCTCAATATGCATTTTTAAAACTTAAAATGTGCACTTTTAAAAATTAACTAACAGTACCTGTTTGCGTCAATACATCTGCAAAATAGCAGGGGTCTTTATTATTTATTAACTTACTACAACATTCTATTGGCATCCAAAAGATTTAAACCCCTATAGGGACGATAGAAGTGATTATACTCAGTGAGACAGTCATAAAAGTATTTCATTGATTCTAACTATATTCGTCTCATCATAGAATCGATCCAGATATTCTGGCTATATAGTACCATTAACCCTTTTTATTACCTTAAAAAATAGATTACTCTTAGCAAAATTATTAATAAATATTTTGGGAATAATGAATATTAAAATACTGGTCTAATATTTAGAAATATCCTAAATTCTTAAGAATTTAGGATATTTCTAAATATTTCAATAGGGTCATAAAATTCTAAAAAATAAAATTATAAAATTTTAGTCATCAAATTATTTATTTTTTAAGAGAAATATTAAAACCTTTATTAAATATTCTTTATTTTACTGTAATTTTTTCTTTTTTAATTTTTGAGGTTATTCTTAAAGAAAACCTTTAAAAGCTTTTTTCCCTAAAAATTTTGCTTGATTCCCTAATTGAGCTTCTATTTCTAATAACCTATTCCCCTCATTCCCAATTGCGCTCTCCCTTATATATCCTGCATTTAAACCTACTGAATAATCTGCTATATCTTGACCTTCTCCTCGACTACTACACGGTTGAATATTCATACCATTCCTATTGGCAAAATTAACCATATCAAAGGCTTCGCTTATTGTTCCAATTTGATATACTTTTAGAAGGACAGAATGTGCAGAATCCATTTTTATTCCTATTTTGACTCTTTCAATATTGGTTGTAAAAAGATCGTCACCAACAATTTCAACTCCTAAATTGTTCTTCAAATATGAATGACCTTCAAAATCATCCTCCTCTAACGGATCCTCAATTATTACAAAAGGATAATTTTCTACTAATTCTTTATATAAAGAAATCATTTCTTCTCTATTTTTTTCTTTCTCTGAAAAAATACCAATATATTTATATTTTTTTCTATCATAATATGTACCAGCAGCCACATCAACTTGAATTCCCGCCTTGTCTTTATATCCTAAAGAGTTAATAGAATCAGTTAAAATATCTAAAAAAACCCTATCATCTTTAATCACTCCAAATGGTATTACAAAATTGGTAAAAAGACTTGGAGATGGTGTAAGGTTTAGTTTATCAATAATTTTTTTCTCAAAATCTGTTTTGATTTCCCATGCTGCATAAGAAGCTTCACTAAATGTATCAAACCCATAAGCCATTACACTGTAAGAAGGTTTACCTCCTGATTTGGAGCCCCCTCCATACCTTTTTGAACCTATCATAAAAATTATTCCAGGTACAGGAAGTATACAAGCATGAACTCCTCCTATATGTTGATAAAGAGGAATACCTAAACTGGAAGCACCTGCCTTCAATACTGCCGCTGAGACACTGCCTGTAGCATTTGCACCAAGATTAGACTTATCTTTAGTTCCATCTAATTCTAATATTACTTCATCAATTTTCCTTTGTTTTTCAGATTCAATACCAATAATTTTTGGTGCAATAATATTATTCACATTATTGACTGCTTTAATTACACCCAAACCATTCCATCGAGTACCACCATCAAGAGTAAATTTCGCTTCATATTGCCCCATCGAAACACCACTTGTAGATACTGCCTTTGAAATACTTCCATCTTCAGTAATTACTGTTGTTTCGACGCCTGGATGTCCTCTTTCAGTAAATACCTCCCTTGCAAATACTGATTTAATATTTGTACCTTTCCCCATCTTTTTAATCCTTTCATTTGTAATATTTCTTTATATTTATGTTATTTGTCATTACAAAACACTTTTTGGTTTTTTATACCTTTTTATTATTTTTAATCAAAATAGCAGTTAGGTCAATTACGCTAATATTATGTTTTGCAATTATCCCACTATTTTTCTCCAACAAAGCAGGTTTTGTATTGTGTTTTGTAATTTCCTTAAACAAATCAATCCTTTTTTTCCTTGCTTCTCTTGCAGTATACCCATTTACCATCCCACCTGCCAGGGTAGAAATTTTTACCTTTCTTAAATTGATCTCCTGGCCCATCATTACAACCGGTGTTAATAGGGCAAAGAAGATATCCTATTGGTTGCCACTATGAAAACTAAATCTTCCTTCCAACAATCTTTTACAATCTCAATTATTTTTTTTACATCCTTTTACACGATCTTCATTAGAAAATGTATGCCCTCCTAAAGAACTCTAATTTTTTCAGTTCAATTTCATTTTCTTTTTTGTCTATAAGGATACTTTCAGGATTACCTCTAATTAGATTATTTTTTACAATCCTTATTAGTTTTTTAATATTATTGTTAGGATAACTTCTACCATCTATTCTTCTAGAATTTAATATAAGTCTTTTCTTTCTTCAATATTTTCATTGGTAACGAAAAATCATCACCAGTTAATTCAACCTCTGATCCAATTTATTTGGTAAGGGCAGCCAATTATTCCAACCTTCTTCTCTTGGTCCATCTTTAATCGCATAAATAGGATATTGCCTAACAAATTTTTCCAAACATTCTATCATTTCAGAAGGAGTTAATTGTTTGTTTTCTGATGATAGGTTGTATTTTCCATTTTTACTATTTAAAAAATGATTTGCAGCTACATCTATGTGTATTAAAGCGTCTTTAAAAAATTAATGAGTATAGTTCAAGATGTCCTAACTAAATATTAATTTAATCAAATCTATTTTACAAGAGGAATTAGACCAGTATGGAGATCTCCTATTAGTCTTCTTTTAATACTTCTCTCCAAGTCTTCTGAGATTTTCCTGATTGGCTTTTTTGGGGAGTAGTAAATAGATAATTCCGCAGAATCATTAAAACTCTTATATTTTTTTGTTTTAGATTATAGTTTCAGGTGTGCAGTTTTAATTTTTAAATCGGTTAAAAAAGTGTGCAGTTTTAATTTTTAATTCACATATTTCAGATTAACCCTTGACAAATTTTATTTTTAGATTATAATTGTTAATAGAAATATATGCTAATGGCATTATGTGCTATTAGAATAATTATAGGAGGTGTCACTATGAATCTGATAAAATGGGAACCTAGAAGAAGTGTATCAAGAAGTTTGTTTGATGAATTTTTTGATATGATGGAAAGTCCTAGAAGAAACTGGTTTGATGGCGGAATTTGGTCACCGGCAGTAGATTTAGTCGACAAAAAAGACAAATTAGTAGCCAATGTTGAATTACCTGGTGTGGATAAAAAAGATGTCAAACTTTCTATTGATAACAACAACTTGACTATCCAGGGAGAAATGAAAAAAGATGAGGAAACCAAAAAAGAAGATTATTATTATAGAGAAAGAGCTTTTGGCAGTTACTCTCGAACTATTTCATTGCCGACAGAAATAGATAAGGATAAAATTAGTGCAAAGTTTAAAAACGGTATTCTAGAAATAATTATGCCTAAAAAACCAGAAGTCAAACCCAAAGAAATTACCATTGAAGCTGAGTAAGTAAAAATACTAAATAGTAATAAAAACCGGTTCTCTTTAAAAGAACCGGTTTTTATTTTAAGCGGCTATCCATCCTCCGTCAACCAGAAGAATATGACCATTAACAAAATTTGAGGCTTCTGAAGCTAAAAATATCGGAGGACCAAAAAAATCATCCAACTGACCTAATCTTCCCATGGGTATTCTGCTTAATACCCAATTCAGCTTTTCCTTATCAGTTAAATACGATTTTGTCATATTTGTTAAAGTAAATACCGGGGCAATAGCATTAACGTTTATACCCTGAGGACCCCATTCGATTGCCAGAGATTTAGTAAGCTGATTAATAGCTCCTTTACTTGTAGAGTAAGCCAGATCTTCTTTCCTTCCCTGAAAACCGCGGACAGAAGAAATATTTATAATTTTACCTTTTTTATGCTGTAACATAATTCTTCCAACATGCTTGCAGCATAAAAATATTGATTTTACGTTTACATCAATAACTTTTTGCCACTGATCTGTATCAAAGTTTGTTGCTTCCTGTAAATAATTTAAACCCTGACTATTTATTAAAATATCTATCTTGCCAAATTTTTCAACATTATAAGCAACCATTTCTTTTACCTGGTCTTCAACAGTAACGTCTGCGGCAAAATATGCACCAATTGATCCAATTTCTCTTACAGCTTCTGCTGTTTCATCTAATCCTGCAGGTCCTCTTCCTACAACGCAAACATTTGCACCAGCACCGGCAAGCCCTAAAGCCATCGCCTGTCCGATCCCTTTATTTCCTCCTACTATCAATGCATTTTTCCCTTTTAAATCAAAGAGAGTGTTTCTAACTTCTATTGCCCTTTTGGTTAATTCATCAAGATTTAATAGCATAATCCCTCCATATCATTTATTGTATGTTTTTATTGATGTAGTTTTTACCAGGCTGCAACAGCCCCATCTGCTCTCGGGTCTGTAGCTCCCAGCAATACATTGTTTTTATCTTTCCAGATAATCTGACCTCTTCCAAAACCTCCAAGGCCTCTGTAATCCATAGGTATTTCTATGGAATGTCCTTTTCTTTCTAAATACTCAGCAACGTATCTGGGAAAAACCTGTTCAATTTTTATTTTTTTCCCCTCTGACCATTGCCATCTGGGTGCATCTAAAGCAGCTTGCGGATTTAATTTAAAATCAATCATATTCATAATTATCTGAACATGTCCCTGTGGTTGCATAAATCCACCCATTACACCAAAAGGTCCTATCGGAAGATTTTCTTTTGTTAAAAATCCCGGGATAATTGTATGATAGGTTTTTTTCCCTGGCTGCAGGCTATTGTAATGATTAATGTCAAGCGAAAAATTGGCACCTCTGTTTTGCAGAGATATGCCTGTATCTGGCACTACCAGACCAGATCCAAATCCCATATAATTACTCTGGATATAGGAAACCATATTTCCTTCATTATCAGCAGTAGCCAGATATACTGTATCACTGCCGTAAGGTTTACCAGGATAGGGATCCTGGGCAATTTCACCAATCATCTTCATTCTTTCAGCAGCATAACATTCTGAAAGCAAATCTTTAATTACTTTTGATGACTGCCTGTAATCAGTAATATATTTTTTCCCGTCTGCAAAAGCTAATTTCATTGCTTCGATTTGCTGGTGATAGGTAATCGGGTCTTCTTTTCCATTAATGCTCATTTGTTTTAAAATATTCAAAGCCAGCAAAGCAACTAATCCCTGTCCGTTTGGAGGAATTTCCCAAACATGATAATCATGGTATTTAATATTAATAGGTTCTACCCATTCAGATGAGAAAGAGTTCAGATCTTCTAAACGTAAATATCCATCATATTTTTTGGAAAAAGAATCAATTTTTTCAGCAATCTCTCCTTGATAAAAATCTTCAGCATTGGTTTCGGCAATCATCTGTAATGTTTTAGCCTGCGCAGGGAAATTCCACAAATCACCAGGGCTGGGAACTTTCCCATCTAAAGTAAAAGATTCAAACCAGTACTTGCTTATTTCTTCATTACGATAACTTGAAAATTTATTATAAGCTTTTTTCCATAGATAACTTACTACTGGTGAAACTGGAAACCCGGTTTCAGCATAATTAATAGCTGGTAATAAAGTTTTTTGTAAAGAAATCCGACCATACTTCCGGGATAACTCTGCCCAGGCTGCAGGAACACCTGGAACTGTCACCGGTATCCAGCCAAAATCAGGCATTGCCTGATAACCTTTTTTTCTGACAGAATCAATAGAAATAGATTTGGGAGCAGGACCACTGGCATTTAATCCATAAAGCTTATTTTTGGTCCAAACTAAAGCAAAGGCATCTCCTCCGATTCCGTTGGAAGTAGGCTCAACTACAGTTAGACACGCTGCAGTAGCAATAGCTGCATCAATTGCATTTCCTCCCTGTCTTAGTATTTCCAAGCCGGCTTCCGCAGCTAGAGATTGCGAAGTGGCTACCATTCCATTTTTTGCAAAAACCACTTTTCTTTGAGAGGGATAAGGATAATATTGGGTGTCAAAAATCATTCTTACCTACCTTTCTGTTTTTAATTTACACTTATAGCATTTTTTATTTAATATACCTGTAATAGAAGTAATTTACATTTAGAGCAAATCTTATAGTCCAATTAATTTAAAAAGACCAAACAGTTTTGCCGACATAGCCAGTATCGTAATAATAAGAAATATTCTAATCCATTTATCACCTTTATTCACTGCAAAATTGCTGCCAAGGTATGCGCCAAAGGCATTTCCGATTGCTAAGGTAAAGCCTAATACAAAATTCACTTTTCCGTTTATGATAAAAACTAAAAAGGAAGCAATGGTATATATTAATATTATGAAAACTTTGAGACAATTTACTTTTACCAGAGAAAGACCGGTTATTAAAGTTAAAGCAACAATGATTATAAAACCTACTCCTGCCTGAATAAAACCTCCATACAAACCAACACCAAAGAAAGCAATTATAGCAACAATCAAACGGGGAGTACTCATATTTTCACTATCAATTTCTTTGATAAACTTCTTTTCCGGGCGTGTCAAAATGAGTATTAAAACCATTATCATAACAATTGCCAATATTTTTTCAAATAATTCCCCTGACATAGAAACAGCAACTCTTGCTCCGATAATTGATCCAACTATTGCAGGAATCCCTAAAATAATTCCCAGCTTAGGAAAGAAGAAACCTTTACTGCGAAAATTTGTCACACCTACAATATTCTGGATAATAATTGCAATTCGGTTAGTCCCATTGGCAGTAGCCGCTGGTAAGCCTAAAAAAATCAGCATAGGCATGGTTAATAAAGATCCACCTCCACCAATAGTATTAAGAAACCCAGCTGCAATGCCCGTTATTAGTATTAATCCAATTTGAAATATGCTCATTGATGTCTCCTTTTCTCTATCAAATAATTATTTCAAAAATAAAGATTTTAAAATAAGTTAGATAACAATTATATAATTATAGCATAATCAAAGATTGCTTATGTGTGCTAATTGTGATTTTTGAAGAAAAATCTAAATAAAAAAGAGAGTAGTTTTTAGCTACACTCTTTTTTATTTAGAAGTGTTTTCAGGTTTTAATATTAAAAACTTTGATTTTATAACCAGATAAATTTAATAGCAAATAGAATCCCTAATATATAAACCAAACCATGCACAGTTTTCCCTTTCCCGCTTAATAATTTTATTAAAGGATAGGTGATAAATCCAAGGGCAATTCCATTGGCTATAGAATAGGTCATAGGTATGGCGATTAAACAAACAAAAGCAGGTAATGCTTCTGAGAAATCATCCCATTTGATGCTTAATATATTACCTATCATCATAGTACCTACTACAATCAAAGCAGGTGCAGTAGCAGCACCGGGAACTATGCCAACTAAAGGTCTCAGAAACAAAGACAAAAAGAATAAGACTGCTACCACAATACCAGTTAAGCCTGTTCTCCCACCTTCAGAAACTCCAGAGGCAGATTCAATATAAGTGGTTACAGTGCTGGTTCCAAAGATTGCTCCTCCAGTTGTGCCAATAGCATCTGCTAAAAGAGCTTTGCTGGCTTTTGGTAAATTACCATCTTTATCAAGATAACCAGCTTGAGTACTAACTCCTATGAGAGTTCCAGCAGTGTCAAATAAATCTACAAATAAGAAAGAAAAGATAACTACAAGTAAAGACAAGTCCAAAGCACCGCCAATATCCATCTTTAGCAATACTTGATTCCAGTCACTGAACTGGGGCATAGCAAATATCCCCTGGAATGGCGGTGTAACATTTAACCCAGGAATATAACCAATCAAAGTGGCACCAAGAATACCCCACAAGATTGAGCCTTTGACCTTGAGAGTATGCAGAACAGCCATGATAATTAGTCCTGCAATAGCCACCAAACCAGGTCCACTCATAACATTTCCCAAGGCAACCAATGTAGCATCATTTTTTACCACCAATCCTGCATTTTGCAAACCGATAAAGGCTATAAAAAGACCAATCCCGGCACTGATTGATGACTTCAAGCTCATGGGAATACAATTAATAACCATCTCTCTTATTGGTGTTACGCTTAAAATGATAAACAAAACTCCTTCCAGAAAGACGATACCAAGGGCTATTTGCCAGCTAACCCCCATTCCTATTACAACTGAATAGGCAAAAAAGGCATTCAATCCCATTCCAGATGCTAAAGCAAAAGGATAGTTTGTTAATAAAGCCATACAAACCGTCCCCAAAATAATACCCATAATTGTTGCGATAAAAACACCGTTCCATGGCATACCAGCATCACTTAAAATACTGGGATTAACAAAGATAATATAAGCCATGGTCATAAAAGTTGTAAAACCTGCTATGATTTCAGTTTTTACATCAGTTCCATTCTCGGACAATTGAAACTTTTTTTCTAAAAAATCCTGCATTTCTCTTTCTCCTTTTTTATAAAAATTAAATTTAAATATTAAATTATGACTTTTTTATTCTAATATTCTATAATGAATAAATCAATCTTTCTATAAAAATATATTGGATCTTTCATCACAATTCAACTACTGTACCCACGTTACAGAAAAAGAACCTTTCTCCAAACTCCTGCTTTAAATGAAAAGACATCTCCAATCCAGTACAATGAGATACTCCTATTTTACCAATATCATATTTTTTTAGAGCTTTTATACTTTCTGTTCTGGTTTCATCGCTTGCAGGACCAAGGTGGGTTCCTCCAATAATAGCACTGATATGATCTATTCCTGTTTTTTCAATAGCATAATCAATAATATTAATAATACCCGCATGAGAACAGCCCAGAAGAATAAACAATCCTTGATTTGTTTTGGTAATTAAAGTCTGGTCATCTAAAAGATTGTCTTGGATGTAGTGTCCTAGACCATCTTTCACTACTAACTTATCATCACCTCTTTCAAAAAATGTCTTGCGGGGTATTTCGCCACTTAAGAACATATCAGGTGCAATTTCAAGAAGATCTTTATTCAAAATGAATTTGGCACCTTTGCTTTCTAATATCTCTCTTCGGAAAGGAATCCCTATATTTTTTTCTAAGTTATCCCTAATACCAAAACTATTCTTAAAAAGATCCTGGTGGGCATAAACTTTTACGTTTCCAGTTTGCTCCAGTACTGATAATAATCCACCAGTGTGGTCATAGTGATGATGGCTGATAATAATACCTTTAACCTCTGCTAAATCTTTCTTAAAATAAAGAGAATTATTTATTATTCCTTTTCCTTGCCCGGTATCAAAAAGAAAATTACCCTCTTTAGTTTCTAAATAAACAGACCAGCCATGTTCTGCAATTGCTCCTGCTTTTCCGTATACATAATTCTCACAAAGAACGGTAGCTTTTATATTCATTTTCTCCTCCTGAATATCCAAAAAATTAATTTATTTTTCTTGCTGAATTGTATAGTAAAATATAAAATAATTAATTTTTTCTATTTGACATATTTTTTATTATAATATTATTTGAGTCTAATTTCTAAGTTTATTTAAATAAAAAACATAAAAAGGAGAATAAATGAAAATAATAGACTTAACACATCTTTTCAGTTCAGACACACCTATCTATCCCGGAACCAAGCCTCCCAGCCTGAAAAAAGGCAATGATTTAGAAAAAGACGGATTTCGAGAAACCATCCTCTCTTTTTATTCCCATACAGGAACACATATTGATGCCCCAGCCCATATGCTTTCAGATGGATTTTATTTAGAAAATATGCCTATTAATTCTTTTATTGGAAGAGCAATTATTTTAGATTTTTCTAATTTTTGTAAACATCTCATTACATTGTCTGATATTATAAATTTTCAAGAAAAATTAACTAAAGTGAATTTTGTTATACTGAAAACGGGCTGGAGCAATTTTTGGATGGATGGCAAATATTTTAACAACTATCCTTCTTTAAACAAAGAAGCAGCCTGCTGGTTATCAAAATTTAATTTGAATGGAATTGGTATTGATGCTATATCAATTGATAAGTCTGATTCCACAACTTTTAATATCCATAAATTATTTTTTGCAAAAAATATGCTTATTATCGAGAATTTAACCAACCTGGATGCCATAAATGTGGAATATTTCACCCTTGCAGTTTTTCCTTTAAAATTCAAGAATTCTGACGGTTCTCCAGTAAGAGCAATTGCTATCATTGATAATATTAAATAATTATTTTTGAATTATCTAAATATTTACCAGGACAATTAAGTTGTTCTTCTCTTTGGCTTGTTTTAATTTTAGTAAATTGTTATAATCTGTTAGCAAGTTTTTATGAATTATAATACAAAATAAACAATATCAATAAATCAATAAAAGGAATAAGGAATTAATCAAAATGACTTTTTCAACATGCCAAAAAATTACTGAAAATATTAATAAAGTGGTTGTTGGCAAAAAAAGAGCAATAGAGTTGATTCTTGCAGGACTACTGGCAGAAGGGCATATCCTTCTGGAAGATGTTCCTGGCGTTGGAAAAACTATTTTAGCCAGATCTTTAGCAAAAAGTATTGGAGGTACTTTTAACCGCATACAATTCACTCCTGATTTACTGCCTGCCGATATTACCGGCTTTAATATTTATGATCAAAAAAAAGCTCAATTTGTTTTTCAGCCAGGGCCAATAATGGCTAATATTCTGCTAGCTGATGAGATAAACAGGACTATACCCCGAACCCAGTCCAGTCTATTGGAAAGCATGCAAGAAAGGCAGGTCACTGTGGATGGCGTAACCATGAAGTTGCCTCGCCCTTTTTTTGTTATAGCAACCCAAAACCCCATAGAACTTGAAGGAACTTTTCCTTTACCAGAAGCACAGCTGGATAGATTTTTGATGTGTATTAACCTTGGCTATCCAACAGTTGAAGAAGAGATACTAATTTTACAGCGCTTCCAAAAAGAAAATCCTTTGGGTCAAATAGGCACAGTGACAACCCCTGAAGAAATTCTTGCCCTGCAAAAGAAAAGACAAAATATATATGTGTCCAATGAAATAAATGAATATATTGTAGCTTTAACCGGTTCTACCAGAAAATCACCTAAAATACGCTATGGTGCCAGTCCACGCTCATCCATTCATTTTATGAAAGTTGCCCAGGCCTTAGCTGCCCTCAGAAATAGAGATTTTGTATTGCCTGATGATATCAAAGAACTTTTCATACCAATCCTTGGGCATAGGATTATCTTAAATACAAAAGAAAAATTAAAAGGTATTTCTGTTCAACAGGTTTTAACTGAAATATTAGAGCAAACCAAAATACCAGCATCGGAAATAACAAATGAAGAAAGTAAACTATGATAATCCACTTTCATCTATTTTTGTAGATGGCTTGTTTCGATTTTTTGCTGTAGTCCTGCTTTTTGTTTCTTTACTTTATGAACAAAAAAATTTGATTTTAATCTCCATTCTAATCCTACTCATGTTCTATGGAGCTAAAACATGGAGTTATTTCAGTATTAGGAAAATTCATTATAGTTTTGATGCAGAAAAGAAAAAAGGATTCCCTGGAGAAAAAGTCAAATTGCAGGCCAGGATATCTAATAATAAGTTATTACCGGTTTGGATAACTTTACGGATACCAATAGATAAAGAAATAATTAAGGAAGATAACAATTCCATAAATGAAGATTTTTATCTGCTTTGGTATGATCAGATTTCCTGGCAATGGGATTTAACTGCCACTAAAAGAGGATGTTTTCAAATAGGTCCTCCCTTTTTAGAATCTGGTGATTTACTGGGTTTTTTTAAAAAAAGGAAATACTTATCTGAATCTATGGAGATGATTGTCTATCCTAGGCAGATAGCTTTAAATTTCATATCTGCTCCAACCAAAGATTTATTCGGAAAACCCGGAATAACAAGTCCGGTTAAAGATCCGATATATCCAATTTCTACTCAGAATTATTATCCAGGAGATCCGGCAAAACATATTCATTGGAAAGCCAGTGCCAGACACTCTCAATTGCAATCAAAGATTTTTGAACCTTCTTCTCAAAAAAAGATACTATTTATATTGGATGTTACCAGTTTCAACTCAGAAAATCAGGAACAATCTTTTGAAAAAACACTGGAAGTTACCGCTGCTTACTTTCTCCAGTTAAATGAGCAGGGAATCCCTTTTGGAATTATCACCAACAGCAAAATGGCAGGAGGATATTCAACAAGGCTACCAATTGCTACCGGATCTGATCAACTCTCGGAAGCCATGGAGTTTTTAGCAAGAATACAAATGGAACCAGAACATCCTCTGGAAGAAATATTATTTCAAAATAAATTACTTATTGGGGGAATAGGTGTTATTTTTTGCGCTTATAAGTTAGATAAAATAAATATCCAAATTACCGGTTTATTAAAGGAATATAATATACCAGCTTATTTTATAATTTCAGAAATGCCTGATTTGGCCATTGGCAGTCAACCAGAAATATTTTTATTAGAAAAGTTGCACGGTGGATATATCAATAATAATATTTAATAAATATTAAATTTAAGGAAATAAGATGACCCAGGATACCGGAAGAAAAAAAACAATGCTATTTATCTCTGCCAGTATGATGGAATTAACATGGCTCTATGCCTTGTCATGTACCATCTTTTTTATATTTGACTTTTCTGTTTTACCAATATGGTCAGCTGTTTTATCTTTTTTTGTACCAGTCTTAATAACTTTTACACTACAGGGCCGAGGAAAAAGAGTTATTGTATATTTTTTAGTCCATTCTATTTTTTACTTAATTATCCTATTATATACTTTTTATTCTTATGGTATTTGGCAAAGTCAGGGTTCTTTTCTGAAATTCCAATGGTTAGAAATGCTTCTTAGCGGAAATTATGGTTCCATAGATGGCTTTTCTTATATTTTAATATTATTTTTTATTTCTCTTTTCTGGAGTAATGGAACAAAATT
Organism: Atribacterota bacterium; assembly: GCA_040767965.1. Taxonomy (GTDB): domain Bacteria; phylum Atribacterota; class Phoenicimicrobiia; order Phoenicimicrobiales; family Stramentimicrobiaceae; genus JAXGNR01. The sequence continues at coordinate 72,785 of JAXGNR010000010.1, read as the reverse complement.
AACAAATCGTTCGCATGATCATTTGTTGATTGCCACCCGTTTTGATTTTGGTATTATGATTCTGGTTTTTGTTTTTATACTTTCCGGAATTATGAATTTTTTCTTACCTTATTCAAATTTACTGATTATATATTACTTCCTTTTCAGCATGCTGGCTATTTCTTTAGCAAAGAACTTAGAGAGCTCAACTTCTGCTACCAATAATTCCTGGCAGTTAAATAAGACAAATCTGGTTTTCCCTTTTATCCTGTTAATATTGATATTGGGTAGTTGGATGATGCTGTTTTTCCTTCCGCAAATGACAACAATTGCTCAGGCAGGAAACAGCCTGTTAAAACTAGCTTCCAGACCTTTAGGTAGCTTATTATTAAGAATTATTTCTTTTTTATTTGGACTTAACAGAAATACTGCTTCCACAGAAATTCCATCTCCTCCTGAGGAAAAGCCAATTGCCATGGTTGAAGAAACCGAACTTGCCTGGTGGGTTCAAGTGTTAAGTAGAATAATTGGCGGATTGTTCTTAATCTTAATTATTTTTGTTCTGTTAATCTTTATTGGAATTTTACTTTGGGCTCTCTGGAAATGGCTTTCTGCAAAAACCGGATTAGATTCTAATAAAAAAGGATTTTTCCAGGAATTAAGCTTTTGGATTAACTATTTTTTTGTTCTCAGTAAAAAACTTCTAGCTAAAATAAAGAAAAAATTCATGAGGAAAGAGGAGAATATTCTGATTATTTTTCAGAAACTATGCCGTTGGGGACACCTTAATGGGCTTTCTAAAAAAGATTCCAGAACTCCACTGGAATATGGACAGTTATTAGCAACATTTTTCCCGCAAAACCATAATGATATTGGAATAATTATAGATAGTTTTAATAAAAAAATATATGGTGCACAAACAATTAGCAGTCAGCAGATGGAAAAAGTAAAAAGAGCATGGAAACGTTTATCAAGCCCTTTAAAATGGCCTCAAAGAATAAAAGTAAAACTTTTTTATTCCTGGCGAAAAAAAGATTCAGAAAGTGTAGCCAATTCGATAGATTCCGAATTCTTTATGCCCTAGCAATTCTGCTTTGGTTAGTTCACCATTACAGACATCAATCATTTTTGCGTATATCTGCGTACCTGTTTCAGTGATTGTTTTATTTTCATCTATTATTCCACCAGCATTAATATCTATATTAGCAATCATCTTCTGATAAGTCATGCTATTACCGGTAACTTTAATAACCGGGGCAATTGGAGATCCGGTTGGTGTTCCTCTGCCGGTTGTAAAAATTACAATCTGTGCTCCCCCAGCAAGCATTCCGGTAATTGATTCAATGTCCTGACCGGGAGTATCCATAAAATAAAGCCCTTTTTTGTCTGGAATTTCTTCTGCATATTCTAGTATACCAATAATAGGGCTGTTGCCTGCTTTATGGATACATCCTAAGGATTTTTCTTCAATAGTGGTTAATCCACCAGCAATATTGCCAGGGGTAGGTTGAGTTCCTCTTAAATCCACATGCATCTCTTTCGCCCTTTTTTCCACAGTCTCCACCATTGAAAGTATTCTCTGGGATATTCGTTTATTGGCAGCTTTTTTAATCAGTACATGTTCAGCACCGATCAATTCAGTAGTTTCCGACAGGATAGTTCTACCTCCATCGGTTAAAAGTAAATCAGAAGTCACACCTACTGCAGGATTAGCAGCAATACCTGAGGTAGGGTCAGAACCACCACATTCTAAGGCAAGGATCAGGTTTTCTATTGGGAATATTTCTTTTTTCTGGGTGGATATTTCCAGCATCATCTTTTGAGCAATTTTCACACCTGCGTCAATTGTCTTTAAGGTATCGCCCTGCTCCTGAATAACTAGCTGTTCAACAGGTTTTAATGATTTCTCAATTTCATTTTTCACAATATCAGGACTAATCCCTTCACAACCCAAAGCTATAATAAGGACTGCACCGACATTGGGATTTTTGCCAAAACCAATCAAGGTTCTTAGAACTTGTTCATAATCCACACCAACATGGCAACAGCCATGCTGGTGTGGCAAAGGAACACTTCCTGGAACAAGTTGACTAATTTTTACGGCTGTTTCACTTGCACAAACTGAGGTTGGTAAAATTAGCAAATGGTTTCTTACGCCAAATTTACCGTTTTTTCTCTTATATCCTGATATTGATTTCATTTCTTTTTACTTGAACCTTTGCTGCAATATAATTAATTAATTTTTGGAGCCAACTTTTTAAAATTTTTCTGATCAAGAAATCTTTAATATTTTTATATTACCTTATTTGATAACTTACCAATGCCTTCTATCTCAATTTCAATAACATCACCTGGTTTTAAAAATACCTGTGGATTACGGGCAAAGCCAACGCCTCCTGGAGTACCAGTCATAATAACTGTTCCTGGATGCAAAGTAAAGTTTTTTGAACAATAACTAACTAATTCTTTTGTTCCAAAAATAAGGTCTGCTGTATTAGAGTCCTGCATAACTTTGCCATTTAAGATAGATTTTATTCTACAGTTATCAGGGTCTGCAAGTTCTGTTTCAATCCAGGGACCTAATGGACAGAAAGTGTCAAAAGATTTTCCTCTTGCCCATTGTTTATCAATACGTAGTTGGCAATCCCGTGCTGAAACGTCATTTCCGCATGTATATCCTAAAACATATTCTGGCACATCTTCTATTGCAATATTTTTAGCCTCTTTCCCTATAACAATTGCAAATTCTGCTTCATAATCGACTTCATTGGGAGCCATTTCAGGGATTTCAATATTATCCTCCGGGCCAATAAGGCTGGAGTTAGCTTTGATAAATATCAATGGCCTTTCAGGGAAGGTTTCTCCTGATTCTTGAGCATGCTTTTTGTAATTTAGCCCAATAGCAATAATATCAAATGGTTTTACAGGTGCAAGCAATTTTACTTCACTTCTGTCATCCATAATGCCTGTTGGATTGATGCTTTGAAATACATTACCTTCAATTCGATTAATCTTATTGCCTTCTAAAATTCCATAATAAGTTTCCTTATTTTTCTGATATCTTACTATCTTCATTATTTTTTCCTCCAGAATTTTTTTTAATATATCAACATTCTTTTGATTGATTTTAATTTTATTTTTAATCAGCTGTACAAAACCCTCGCAACTGAAAAAAGTTCATCATTTCCAAATATTTCCGCTTTTGTTTGTTCTCCGGAAGCAGTTTTTAATACAAAATTAAAAATCTCTTCTCCCATCTCAATTATTGTTCTTTTCCCCTCGATAACCTCACCAGTATTAATATCGATATTACTTCTCATCCTGTTATAAGTATCTGAGTTCCCGGTTATTTTCACCACTGGTACAACAGGAAAACCGGTTGGAGTACCTCTGCCGGTGGTAAACAAAACAATTTGCGCTCCTCCCGCAACTAAACCTGTTGTGGATTCTGCATCATGACCTGGTGTATCCATTAAAAACAAACCTTTTTTATTTACTTTTTCTGCAAATTTTAAAACACCATTTATGGGAGATTTACCTGCTTTTTCAATGTTGCCTAATGCTTTTTCTGCTACCGTGCTAATTCCTCCGTCGTAATTACCCTTTGATATCAAATCAGTACGATTCTGATAGGATAAATCAGCAGTTGCCTTTTTTAATGATGTTTCTGTTTTTTTGATAGTTTCCAATAATAGTTTTTCCACTTCTTCATTAAAACAACGTTTTTTTAAAATGTTTTCTGCCCCCAGTAATTCAGTAACCTCGCTGAAAATAACAGTACCTCCCTGGGATATTAATTTATCTGAAAAAGCTCCCACTGACGGATTGGCAGCAATGCCTGAAAAAGCATCACTTCCACCACATTCAATACCAACAATAAGTTCAGCAATATCAAACTCCTCTTTTTCAGAGTTGATAATCTGATTGTAGAGATCTAACAGCAGGGTAGTTCCTTTGCTTATAGCATTTAAAGAATCTCCCTCATCTTGTATTAAAACTTTCTGCACTGGTTTTTTGGTTTCTTTAACTTTTTCATAAAATTCCTGAGCGGAAAATCTTTCACATCCCAAACCAACTATCAACACTCCTCCTATATTAGGATGAGTAGCTATGTTAACTAAAGTTCTAGCGGTTTGCTCTAAATCTTCTCCTACCTGGCTGCAACCTACCTGATGCGTTAAACAAACAGCATCTTTAACATTCTCTGCTATCTTGCGAGCTACATGATTAGCACAAAACACTGAAGGAATAACAGCTAGATAATTCCTCACACCGATTCTGCCATCAGCTCTTTTATATCCTTTAAATTTCATACAATACCTCGAACATCTATATTTTATTCAGGTTCCTTAAATACTCTCTGTCGGTACCTTATTTCAACAAATTTACTCTTCCTTAATTCAAATATGCAATATATTTTTATATATTATCAATATTTATGGCAATAATCCAGTGTTCTAATTTTATAACAAATTGATATTAAATATTCTCTATTTCTAATTTTCCTTCCCATAAATCAGCATAGAGTTTGATTATATCATCTTCGGAATATAATCTTGGATTATTTGGTCTGGGATATTTCTGAAAACATTCCTGGGCTAATTCTTTTGATTTTTCAATTGTAATAGACATGGATTTTAAGGTTAAAGGGATATCAAGCATGGCATTTAAATCATTCACTCTATTAACTACATAAGAAGCTATTTCTGCATAGCTGCTATAATTCAGCTCATCAAATCCCAGAGCAACTGCTATTCTTTTAATTTTTTCCTTCATTACCGGTACATTAAATCTGATTACCTGCGGCAAACCGATAGCACATCCCAGGCCATGAGGTACGCCAAACTTTTCTAAGGTATAGCTGATAGAGTGAGCTAAGGTTGCTCCACTATTTAAAGATAATCCACCTAATGTGGCTGCAAGACTCATATTGTATCTCGCTTCAATATTGTACCCGCTAAAAAACGCCAGTGGCAAATTCTTATCAATTAGAGAAATTGCCTCTAAAGAAGTAGCCATTGTTAAAGGATTGGAATTTAAAGATATAATAGCTTCTACGGCATGACTCAAGGCATCAATTCCAGTAAATGCAGTTGGTTTTTTTGGCAAAGAAAGAGTTAGTAAGGGATCAACAACAGCCAGATCTGGTAAAATGGTAGTACTGCTTATTGTATATTTTTTTGTCTGTTTTTTTATAACGGCATTTGGGCTTGTTTCTGCACCGGTCCCTGCAGTGGTAGGTATTAATACCAGTGGAAGCCTACTCTTAATTGCTTTGTTTGTCCCTAAATAGTCATCAACTTCTCCTTCACATAAGGTCATAAAAGAAGCTACCTTGGCTTGATCCATGATACTTCCTCCGCCAATTCCAATGACAATACCTTCTTTCTCTGCTCGGCAAAACTTAATAAATTCAGTTATCATTTCTGCAGTAGGTTCTTTTGTTTCACTTAGAAATATTTTTGTTTTATAATCGCATGCGCTTAGAGAATTTATTAGGCTCTTAACTGAATCTGTTTCAGCAATTTTATTGTCAGTTATTACTAATAATTTTTTTTGCTGAAAAGATTCTAATTCTCCACCAACATTTTTGGCTACACCAGTACCGAACATGATCCTTTTGGGGGCTGAAAAAAAGTGGCATTTTTCCAGAGGTTTAAAGTAATCTAAATTCATAACATAATCTCCTTTTTACTAATTTTAATAAAATATATTTTTTTAGTTAAAAGGCGTGTATCGTGATTTTATTATATTCTGATATGTTTATAGAAAGCAAGGAAAGTTGTTTAAAATTTATTACGTTTTAAATTAATAGCATGGTATTTATTCCAATAACTATTCGGTGCATAATTTGATACATTGACAAACCTTTATTATAATTATTAGAAATATTTAAAAAGGGTTTTTGTATGCAAAGCGATATTTTTTTTAATAAAGCTTTTTTATTTATAATTCTTACCTTTTTTCTTAGCTGGATTCTGATAATAATGTATTTTATTTTTGGTGGTCAATGGGTTATGCCTGGCTCTCTAATTATAAGTACCGCTTATATGTTTATTCCTTTGACTGTAACTATTCTTTTACAAAAAGTAATCTATAAAGAAGATATAAAAAAATCATTAGATGTTTCCTTCAGGATAAATCGCTGGTTTATAATAGCATGGATTTTACCTATTTTGCTTACTTTTTTAACTCTAGGAATTAATATAATGTTGCCAGGTGTGGAATTTTCCCCGGATTTGGGAGGATTTTTTGCCCGACTTGAATCATCCTTAAGTCCTGAACAGCTGGCACTGATAAAACAACAAGCAGAAAATTTTCCAGCTCATCCTTTCTGGATTGGAATATTTCAAGCGCTGCTTGCCGGAGTGACTATCAATGCTGTTGCCGGTTTTGGTGAAGAACTGGGCTGGAGAGGGTTCTTACAAAAAGAGTTAAACTATCTGGGCTTTTGGAAATCATCCCTGTTAATAGGGTTTGTTTGGGGTATTTGGCATGCACCACTTATCCTACAAGGGCACAACTACCCGGAAAATCCTCAATTTGGTGTTTTGATGATGATTATGTTTACCTTGCTCCTTTCTCCTATTTTCAGTTATGTGCGTTTAAAGGCAAAATCAGTTCTTGCAGCAGCAATTATTCATGGTTCCCTTAACGCTTCTATTGGTTTACCTTTAATGGTCTTAAAAGGGGGAAACGATTTAACAACAGGAATAACAGGATTATCCGGTTTTGCAGCTCTTTTAATGATTAATCTAGTTCTTTTTATCTATGATTATTACTTTTCTAATGAAAAAATAATGTCAAAAAATATTCATTGATTTCAAAGATATTTATTATGATTCGGAAAAGAAATACAAATCAAAGAATAGAACCGGGGGAACCAGATGAGATATTTGTTTTTTAGCCTCGGATTTACAATTATTCACACAATTGCTTATACTATTGCAGGTATGCTGGCATTGAAGATTAGCAAGGATCTTTATGAAGAAAAGGAACGACTGCTTGATTTTATAAGAGATATGTCTGATGAAACTGACAGAAAACATGTAACAAAATGGTTCATGCCAGCACAGCTGCTTCGAGGTCTGCTTATGTCTTTTGCCCTCTACCCTATTCTAGGATTGTTGGGAAATATATCTTTTATTTTTAGATTTATTTTTTTCAGTAGTTTAATGTTTATTTATACAGATTTTTCCAGTGCCGTCCCGTTCCCTAATAATATTGAGGGGTTAGTCTACATGAAGAGCCGGTATCAGAAAAAGAATTTATTCTGGAAACTCTACTATGAAATGATTATATATAGTTTACTGTTTAGCATTTTAACATCCTGGTTATTATTTTTGTAAGTTAAATATCATTTTTTTATATTACAATTACTATGCTTATTTTCACTTTTCCCCTGTTCTTCCAGAGGCCAGAGAATTAATTTTGATACAGGTATAGATAATTTATCAGGATTTTCTGTGTCAGTTTTCCCTGTATTAAAATCTTTACTGTTCTTCCCTGGAATTCCCATAACAGTTGAATGAGAGGGAACATCTTTTACAACAATTGTCCCGGCACCTACCTTTGCATAATCTCCAATGTTTAAGGCACCGAGAATGATTGCTCCAGCACCGATTATTACATTATTACCCAAAGTTGGGTGGCGTTTCTTTTTTTCCATACTTTTCCCGCCTAAGACAACTCCCTGATATAGAAGAACATCATCCCCAATTTCAGTTGTTTCTCCAATCACAACCCCCATACCATGATCAATAAAAAATCTTCTCCCTATTCTGGCACCAGGATGTATTTCGATACCAGTCAAAAAGCGACTGATATGAGAAATGATTCGGGCAATAGTATATAATTTAACTTTATAGAGCCAGTGAGCAACACGATGAAGCCAAATAGCATGAAGGCCTGGATAACATAGAATAACTTCTAATACGCTCTTGGCAGCAGGATCTTTAGCAAATACATTTTGGATATCTTCTTTTAAAATTTTAAACATCAGAAATTAACCTCCATTGCTTTTAACGGGCAGATAATTACAGTTCAGGGGTCAGGTCTCAACATTTGACATTTCACTAAGACAATGTCAAATGTTGGAACTAATGAACTTCCCATCTGAAAAATCAATTAATTTTTAAACTTTTTTTATGCCACTTTCAAAGCTTCTCTTTTTATCTGATAATCTCTGTCTTCGGTTAGCATCCGGTAAATGACTTTAATCATCTGCCTGGCCAGACATCTCAGGGCATGATTATGAGCTTTCCCTTCTGTTCGTTTTTTGAGATAATAATCCCGACACTGAGGATTCACCCGGATACTGCAGCCGGCCATCATAATCAAGGTTTGTTTGGCAATCTTGTTGGCCTTATAGACTGCTTTGATCTTATTCGTTTTACCGGAAGCATTGTTAACACAGGCGATACCACAGTAGATGGCTAAATTCTTCTCTGAGGGGAAACGGCTGATATCACCGATTTCTCCAAGAAAGCGGCTGGCCAGTTTGGTCGCTACTCCGGGTATGCTCTTTAAATGTCTGATTGAATTATCCTGTTGTCCTATTTCGTCCATCTTTGTATCAATTTCTTTGATCTCTTTTTGTAATTGCAGGATACGTCTGCTATAGGAGGAGATAATGGTTTTGTAAATATCAGTTAGGTCTGGCATATAGGCTAACTCATGCAACCCGGCCAATAGGTGTGGTGCCTGCTTTTTGCCGATTCCCGGTATCTTTAACAGAGATTTGAGGGTTATCCTGGAGTATCTTGAAAAATCCGGATATTTGGCCAGGATGGCAATGATCTTCTGATATTTTAATTTACCCAAGGTTAATAGCTCAGGACAGACTTCCAGCAATTTCTTGCCCAGACGATTGGTCAGTCTGATCTTTTCATCAATTAAAAGCTGCTGATGACGGGAAAACAGTTTCAAGCTTTCAGGAATGAGGGAAGGTTTTGTTATTTCGATAAAGACCTTTTCCTTTTTAGCATTAATATGTTCTTTTAAGTTTAGCATCTTAGAGAGCATCAGGGCATCTCTGTTATCATCCCGCCACTCTCCGGCAAATGCCTCCCGGAAGCGTTTGAGTTTGTAATTATCCACATTGTAGAGAGTAAAACCCTCGGATAAAAGCAGCCGGTCCAGGGGATTACTGTAACCGTTTTTACCCTCTAAGGCAAAGGAAAGCTGAGCATTTTCTTTTTTCTGTAAAGATTTCAACTGTTTCATGGTTTCCTTTATTTCCCCTAATTGATGGGGTAGGCTCCTCTGGTATAGGATCTGTTCTTTCTCATCCAGAATAATCATATGATGTGTGTATCTTCCGATATCGATTCCACCGGATAGTCTTTTCATTTTCTTCTCCTCCTGTTTTGTGGCCTGGCCTCCTGTATTATCGCGTCTATAATAGCCACTTTAAAGGCATCTTCCCATTAGACTTATACAGGAGGCCGAGGAACATCCGGCAGTTCAGATCGAGTCACCTAAGACAAACAAGTTGTCTTTGGACAAACCCCAAAAGCCACAAATGCTCCTTCGGCCATATGTATTATTCTGGCACAAAGAAAGTTGTTTGACTATCCTGATTGATCAGACTATTCTATAGTTGAATGTTATTTTTCAATTATAGACCCAACTATCTTTACAACTATCTTTTTAGTCTTGAAAAAGCTCAGTTGAAAGACAAGCAAAGACCATATGGGGCCTCCGGAAGAATGTTTCTGAAGTTGTTTTTCTTTATTTTCTTTCCTGCTGGCTATCTTTAGTGCTGCCCAGACTGCTGCACCTGCAGATATACCTGTAAAATTCGCTTCCTCTTTCGCAAGTGTACAGCACTAAATTAAAGCTACATAAATCAGTAACTTTGATTATTTCATCAATAATACTTCTGTCTAGAATAGCTGGCTTACAAAACCAGCACCAATACCTGAATTTTATGTATACACCAGGCTCTCCGCCGGAAAAGACAGGGAGAATTCGCAGGTTCGACTGCAATTGTTTTAACTGATGATTTCATCTTTTTGATTGCAAGGATATCCCAGTTATTATTTCCTCTGTTCCCACTCCAGAAACCAGGATATCTTATGGCCCTCTGTGTCTTCCCAGATTTCCAATCACGGTGGTTCTTTGATGAATTTCAGGATTAGCAGGATTATTGATTGCTGAGGCATAAAAGATTGTGGATTCTTCTGACAATCTCTTCTGCTTTACTGATGACTCCTGCATGCCTTCATTCCCTGGAGTTAAAACAATCTCAGCCCCAAATATTTCCAGCATTTTCTTCACTCAACACTCATTGTCTCCGGCATGGTAAGAATCAATTTGTATCCTCTAACTGCACAAACAAAAGCCAAAGTTACAGTTCCTGTGTATTCCCACTGGTTGGCTCAACAATTACAGAATCTTTTTAAAACACTTCCCTGTTTTTCTGCAGCTACTATCATGTAAACCAATTCGGTCTTTTATACTGCCTCCCGGATTGAAAAATTCCAGTTTTGCAATAATCTTTATCTCAGTGTTTTCAGTTATTCTATTTAAACTAATTAATGGAGTATGCCCAATCAGTTCAGTTATATCACTGGCAATTTTAACCATCTTCTTCTCTTCTCCTTATTTGCAAAAACAATTCAAATATCAAATAAATATTAATTAATGATTACTAAAACTTTTTAAATATTTTTCTGACCTGAATTGATGTATTATTTTAATTACAATTTCATTCACTACTTATACTATTATATTAGTAGTATATAAAATAAATAAAAATAGTGGCCTTAAAATTAAACCACTAAATGTTTTTTATGTCTAATGTAAATTAATATTTTCCGGTATCCATTGGGCTGCTTCTTTTCTGCAAATTTAGAATGTATTTTTTCTATTATTAATGGATACCGAATCAGAAAAATTCAAGATAAAAGAAATTTTTCCTGTTTCTATGAATACTTTTCAAAACTTACCTATATCTCTAGCAAACACCCCAGGGTGGCATCTCATTTTTTTTCTCTGGTTTCCCTGAAGATTGCAGGTATTTTTCAGGATTTTCGTCAAAGTCCATTTTGCATCCTGGAGCACAGAAATAATAGGTTTTTCCTTTATATTCACTTTTATACTTGCAAGTCTGCTTATCTACTTCCATTTTGCAAACCGGATCAACAACCATATTATCACCTCCTTTTTATTTTATTTTTTATTTTCTCCAAAATGTTCTTTTGTATATTTATCTAACAATCTTAAGATATCATCTTTGCATTGACCGCATACTGTTCCGGCCTTTGTTCTTTCCTGAATTTCAATATAGCTACGTGCACCTTCTAAAACTGCATCTTCAATCTCTTCATCAGTTACATTCATGCAATGACAAACTACTCTGGCTTCTTCAGTTTTAATTTTATCATGCATTCCGTTTCTTTTATAATAATCATTAATTGCTGCTCTTAAGGCCTTATCTCCTAATACAGAACAATGCACTTTGTTTTCAGGCAATCCGCCTAACTCTTTGGCTATATCCTTGGGTGAAAGATGGTATGCCTGTTCTAAAGTCATTCCCTTGACCATCTCTGACAAAATGGAAGTGCTGGCAATAGCACTGGCACAACCATATGTTTTCCATTTGCAATCAGATATAATTCCTTTTTCTTTATCTACCTTGATAACAACCAACATCTGATCTCCACACTTCATATTTCCAACAATCCCTTTTCCGTCATCATGGTAGGAGTCTTCGTCCTCTAAGATATTACGCGGATTAATAAAGTGCTCTTTTAATTTTTCTGAATAAACCCAATCAACTTGACTGCTCATTGTTTTCTCCTTAACCTGTCTTCATAGTGGACATTTTTCTAATTTTAGTAATTACTTCCGGTAATGTCTCTATCAAATAATCAACATCTTCCAGGGTTGTATCCCTACCCATACTTATCCTGATAGATCCATGAGCATATTCTATAGGTGTCCCGGTAGCTAATAAAACATGAGAAGGATCTAATGAACCAGAAGCACAGGCTGAACCGGTGGATACTGCTATTCCTGCTAAATCCAGATATAATAAAATTGCCTCACCTTCTGCGCCTGGAAAAGAAACATTTAAGGTATTGGGCAAACTATTTTGAGGATGCCCATTAAAATAGATATGATCTATTTTATTTTTCAATTGACTCTTTATTTTTTCTTTAAATTTTAATAAAAGATCATGTTCAGAAGACATTTCTTTTTTTCTCAACTCTATAGCTTTCCCAAATGCTATAATGCCTAAAGTATTTTCTGTACCAGCACGTCGTCCGCTTTCCTGGTGCCCTCCCCTGATTAACGGGCAGAAAGGAGTTCCTTTCCGTACATATAATGCCCCAATCCCTTTTGGGCCATATACCTTATGAGCAGACATTGAAAGAAAATCTACTCCCAAATCATTAACATCCATAGGTATTTTGCCTACTGCCTGTACAGCATCAGTATGAAACAAACTTCCATATTGGTGTGTCAAATCGGCAATTTGCTTAATATCCTGAACAGTACCTATTTCATTATTAGCTGCCATAATTGAAACTAAAGCAGGGCTTTTTTTAAGTTCTTTTTCTAATTCTTCCAGCTTGATTTTTCCATATTTATCTACTTCTAAAAGTTTTACCGGAATATTTCTTTCTGCAATACATCTGGCTGTTTCTAAAACACAAGGGTGCTCTATGTTTGTAGTGATAATTTTATGGTATTTGCCTGCTCCAGAACAATCACACTGAGTAGAAGAGCAAGCTATTATTGATAACACTGTATTATTTGCTTCAGATCCTGATCCAGTGAAGATAATTTCTTCAGGTTTGCTGCCAACAAAGGAGGCAATGGCTGTCCTTGCTTCTTTAACCCTTTGCTTGGCAAGTCTTCCAAATTGATGCAGACTTGAGGGATTACCAAATATTTCCATAGTTTTTATCATCTCTTCCTTTACCAGAGGATGTAAGGGAGTAGTGGCATTATTATCCATGTAAACTAATCTATTGTTCATTTTGAATTATTCTCCTCAAGATAAATATTCTAAAAAATTGATTCCAATTCAGGTAAGATCAATCTTCAATTATTTGCTTGTATTTGCTTGTTTTTTATTATCAATCAAGTCACTTAGGGTAATTGAATTAAGCGTTTCAGTTATTTTTTGATCCAGTATATCCCACACTTCATGTGTTTTACAGGTTGAAATCCTTTTGCAAATTGAAGGATTTGCTACACATTCTACAGGACTAATATTTCCTTCTAAAGTCTGCACTATTTCTTTAACGGTAATTTCTACAGGATGTTTTGCCAGTCTATACCCTCCATGGGCTCCCCGGGAAGAAGATATTAATCCTCTTGCCTTCAAAGGTATAACAAGATGGCTTAAGTATTTTTCAGATATTTCTTCTTCTTCCGCGATATCTTTTAAAAAGATCAATCCTTTACTGTAATTTAATGCTAATTCAACCATTAGCCTGGTACCATATCTTGCACGAGTTGAAAGTCTCATTTAAAACCTCTTTTTTACTAGTAATACTATTGTTTTAGTAGTATTTATACTAAAATAAAAATTAATTTTTGTCAATGCAATTATTCTTTTTCTTCAATTTTTTTAATATATATTATTCATTGTAAATCGGGTGTCATTTAATACTTAAAGAAGCAGAGTTTTTCTTGGCTTTAGATTTTAATGGATATTTCACCAGGTAAATTAATATATTATCATTGAAAACTTACTCATCATAGTCTAAGTAATTTAAAGATTCATTTTTCACCATATCAAAAACCATTGACTGAATTTCATATTCAAACCATTCTTGAAATACTTTCCATGATCTGTTTTTAGGCCACATTTTAGGATCAGTATACCAACCACTTAATTCATGCTCGAAAATTTCTTTATAGTTTTCTTTTAAGAATTTTTCATAACTGTCCATATCATCATATATTGGAATAAGATATACGAATTTGGAATCAAATCCTTCCGTTTTTAATAAATTAGGGTCTAATTCATCTTCAGGAGGGTCGTATTCCTTGCTGGTATATATTAGCCAATCAAGAAAAGGCTTTTTAACTTTCACAATTAATGCTGAACGATTTATATCAGGATAATAAAACTCATCCATATTGCAAAACCTCCTAGAATTTTTTCTATTTTAATAGGTAAAAAAATATTATAACATCTTTTAAATAATTTCTATATTGAACAAAAGTAATTTGACAAATTTTTTAATTTTTCATTCAATAATTTTTTCAAACATACTTTTCATGTTACTCCTGGTTTATGTATTACAAATAACCTTAGAAAAAACAAAAGCTATATCAATAGTAGTTTATTAAAATGATTCCTTTTTTTTCTCAATAGCTTCCAGTAAAGATTGAAATGAATCAATAAATTTCTTAACTCCATCTTCCAATAGATGTTGACAGATTTCATCAATAAAAATTTTTCTCTCTTTTAAATTGGAGATTACCTGTTCAGCTGCAACAACATTGTCTGTTATAGCAATTTCTACTTTTCCATGATCAATAAATGCTTCGATAGTATCTTCAGTCATTGTATTTACAGTTTCCGGAGCGATAAGCTCTTTAACGTATTTCACATCAGAATAATTAGGATTTTTAGTGCTGGTGGAAGCCCATAATACACGCTGTTTATTGGCATTATTTTTTGTCATCTCCTGAAAGCGAGGTAAAGAAAATATTTTTTTATTCTCTTTATAAATTAGCTGACTATTTGCAATAGCAGATTTACCCATTAAGCTTTTTAGCTCGCTCTTTTCTCTTTCATTATCTGATTTATTGATCTCTTTTTCTAATAATGAATCTATCAAGCTATCAACACGGCTAACAAAAACGCTTGCTACTGAATTTATTTTACTTAAGTCTTTTCTTTTTAAAAAAGCCTTTTCTATCCCTGAAAGATAAGCATCAGCACTTTTCCTGTACTGATCAAGAGAAAAAATAAGAGTAACATTAACATTTATCCCCTGGCTAAGCAAGGTTTCAATTACCGGATAGCCTTCTTCTGTAGCAGGAACCTTAATCATTAAATTAGGTCTGTCGACTATCTGGACCAGCCTTTCAGCCTCTTCAACTGACCTATTTGTGTCATAAGCCAGCTGTGGATTAATTTCTAAACTTACATATCCGTCTTTGCAGTTGGTTTTCCGGTACACTGGCATAAACAAATCACAGGCATCCTGAACATCTCTTATAGTTATATTATCATAAATTTCTTCCTTACTTTTTCCTTTTTGAGTAAGATTCTCAAGCATAGACTCATAGTCATTACCTGCAGATACTGCCTTTTCAAAAATGGTGGGATTAGAAGTTACTCCCACAATCCCTTTGTCTATCATCTTTTGTAAATGTCCATTATCAATAATTTTTCTGCTGATATAATCCAACCACGGGCTTTGACCAAAGCTAAATAACTCATGTAAATTAGTTTTCATAATAGTAACTCCTTTTCTATCTATAAATAACCATTAACAAAACATTAGCATTTTTTCTCGTGTTTTATTTATGAATTTCTATTTTTATTATACCATTTATAAAGCTTATCAGCATATTAGCAAGTAGACACATTTTATCAAGATAATTAATAAGGTGACATTATCACAAATTAATCACAACAATCATCATACTGGTATTGCCTTTTTCTACGTTTCATAATATAATACGATTCAGTATAAAAGGGAGTAGCTGGTGACTTAACTTTATAAGCCATTAATCTGATCGTCAACACGGCTAAGATTTTAAAGCCCGGTCAGATTTTCATATAATTATGATAGCGAGACTTTTATCTATAGTCATTAATTCTATAGATAAAAGTCTTTTTTATTTAATATTATATTATAGGTAGGGTTTTTATGACATTAACAAATATAATGCCATTTTCATTCTTTCTAATTGGTTTGATAATGATTATTAAAGGGAGTGATCTGTTTATAGATTCTGTGATCTGGATTGCCAGAGTAACCAGAATCCCTGATTTGATTATTGG
Organism: Atribacterota bacterium; assembly: GCA_040767965.1. Classification (GTDB taxonomy): domain Bacteria; phylum Atribacterota; class Phoenicimicrobiia; order Phoenicimicrobiales; family Stramentimicrobiaceae; genus JAXGNR01. Next base: position 56,821 of record JAXGNR010000010.1, on the reverse strand, counting down.
CGCTACCCTGGTCAGTGTTGGTACTACCCTTCCAGAGTTAATGGTATCTGTAAGCGCATCTGCTCAACAAAATTCAAATATTGCCTTAGGCAATGCTCTGGGTTCAATTATCTGTAATACCGGTTTAATTCTAGCTATGGTTATAATTATCTCCAGGCCTGAGTTTAAAGAAAAAAAATCATTTCAGCAAAAGGGAATTTTATTGACTTCTCTTTTAGTATTGGTTTTTCTTCTAGGCTTGAAGTATGGAGAAATATCTAAATCTACCAGCTTTTTCTTATTTGGGATTCTGATTCTGTATATAATACAAAATATTAGAGAAAGTCTTCTTTTTAATGCCAAAACAAGTCAAAATATAGAATCTCAATTTTGTAAAAAAGATTATAAAACAATTTTGTTTATTATCACTTCATTTGTAATTGGCCTTTCCTTAACCATAACCGGTTCTCGTCTGCTTGTAGCAAATGGTGAGAAAATAGCTTTACTTATAGGAGTTCCGGATATAGTAATAGGTTTAACAATGACTGCTTTGGGAACTTCTCTACCAGAATTAATGACAGCAATAACCGCTTTGCGCAAAAAAGCCCAGGATATTTCCATGGGCAATATTTTAGGGGCAAATATTTTAAATATAATACTGGTTATAGCAGCTTCAGCAACCGTTTTCCCTATTTCTATTGATTCGAAAGTATTAAATATACATTTGCCCTTTGGTTTAATGATTGTATTTGCAACAATAAGTTTTTCCTTTTTCAGTCATAAATATTTTAAGAGGCGGTATGGTTTTATTTTATTATTTGCCTATTCTTTTTATATCCTGTTCACTTTTGGAATTGTAGGGTAAATTCACTTTTCGTGTTTTTTAATAAATCTGTCAACAAATCATCCTGTAAATTCAACTATGATATTTGACCATTTTTATTATTGCATGATATTATGCAGTTAATAATTCTCTCAAATATTAAAGATAAAGAAAAAGTATTCCTTCCAAAAAACCATCTCCCAGAAGGAGGTTAAACAAATGGTAAAAGATTTTAAAAACTTTGATGCTATCATTATAGGTGCCGGACAAGGCGGAACTCCACTGGCTACTACTCTAGCTAAAGCAGGTTGGCAAGTTGCTTTAGTAGAGCGAAATCATGTCGGTGGTACCTGTATTAATTATGGGTGTACCCCCACCAAAACCATGATTGCTTCTGCAAGAATTGCTTATCTAATAAAACAGGCAGAAAACTATGGAATCAACCTCACTCTGAAGTCAATTGATTTATCTAAAATAGTGCAGCGCAAACAAGAAATAGTAGATAGCTTCCGTGATGGCAGTAAAAACCAGTTATTATCAACCTCCGGGCTATCTTTTATAGAAGGAGAGGCATCTTTTATCGGGAAAAAAGAAATTGTAGTCTCTTTACAAAATCAGGAAAAGAAATACTTGAAAGCAGAAAAAATTATTATCAATACCGGAACCAGCCCTGCAATACCTGAAATCGATGGCCTTGCTAATGTTAAATATCTGGATTCTACAGCAATAATGGAACTTACCAGCATACCAGAGCATCTTTTAATAATTGGTGGTGGATATGTTGGTTTGGAGTTCGGACAAATGTTCAATCGTTTTGGCAGTAAAGTTACTATTATCCAAAGGAATAGTCAACTTCTTCCTAATGAAGACAAAGATATATCTCAGGAGATTTCTTCAATACTCCAAAAAGAAGGTTTATCAATCCATCTGGAAACAGAAGTTATTAAAGTTAATTCATCTGAAAAAAAGAAAATTTCACTAATATTGAAGGAAAAAAAGAAAGAGAAGATAGTTGAAGGAACACACCTTCTGGTGGCAACCGGCAGAATACCCAATACATCCGCCCTGGACCTTAACGCAACTGGCATAAAAACAGCCAAGGATGGATCTATTCCAGTAAATATCTCTTTGGAAACTATAGTTCCAGGCATCTTCGCTATTGGTGATGTTAACGGAGGGCCGAAATTTACTCATATTTCTTATGACGATTTCAGAATAATCACAAATAACATCTTGCATAAAAAAAATACCCACACCACTGGCAGATTATTGCCTTATGTAGTATTTATTGATCCTCAGCTTGGCCGGATTGGTTTAACTGAAAAAAAGGCAAAGGATCTGGGATATGATTACCAGGTAGCTAAAATGCCCATGAGCTGGGTTGCCAGAGCTATCGAGACAGGAGAAACTGCAGGTTTAATGAAAGTTCTTGTTGATTCATCCAGCAAGCAAATCCTGGGTGCTGCTATTTTAGGTATTGAAGGTGGAGAGATTATGGCAATTTTACAGGTTGCCATGATGGGCAAATTACCATATACAGAACTCAGAGATGCTATTTTTGCACATCCCAGCATATCTGAAGCATTAAATAATTTATTTGAAATGTTAGAGGATTAAAAAGACTGACAGGCAAAGAAATTATTAAATATTACTTACTTACCCGCCAGTTTTTTGATTTGCAATAACCGTTTTTTTAAAATATCTGTCTAATTATTATCTTTCAATAATAAAGGTTTAATAAAAATTATCGATAAAATGAAAGATAACAGGTTTATAAAAACATTAAAAGAAAAAATAGCAATGTAATTTCCTGTAAAATCATAAATCCAACCTGCCAATAGTGGACCTATTGCTCCACCCAAACCAATAGCCAGGGTAATAATCCCCCAGATTGTACCAAAATGCTTATTCCCGAAAATGTCAGCTGCTAAAGGAGCAGATTGAGAAGCCCATCCACCATAACTTATTCCAAAAGTATAGATAAATAAGTATAGGAAAATATAATCTTTTATAAACAGCAGAAAAAAACAGGAAATAGCCTGAGTTAACATAGCAAATGTTACTATGGTTTTCCTGCCAATTTTATCAGAAAGCCATCCACCATACATTCTGCCAAAAACACTAACAATACTTAAAAGGGCAATATCTCTGGAAGCCACCAATGGCGTAATCCCCATATCTGTAGCATAGGGTATAAAATGAACCATGACAACATTTAGCTGAAAGGCCATTAGAAGTTGAATTAAAAACATAATCTGAAAAGTGACCGTTTTTGCTGCCTGGTTTAAATTTATGGAATTTTTCTCATCTAAAATGGAAAAATTTCTGGCTTTTACTCCTTGTTTCATTGCAGCCAATACAGGTTTATTCTGGGGAGATTTTATAGAAAAAAATCCCAGCGGGACCATTATTAGTATTACTCCTATTCCAAAAAGCCGATAACTGGCTCTCCAGCCAGCAGATGCAACCATTATGGTTGCCAGAGGAATAAACAATGCGCTACCTAATCCTACCCCGGTGCTGGTAATCCCGGTGGCTAAACCTCTTTTTTTTGCAAACCATCTGGCTATCGTAGTGGTAGCATTCACCCAACCGGTAGCTGCACTCCCCAGTCCTACCAAAATCCCATAAAAAATATATAATTGATATATCCGGGATACAGTTGAACAGGCGTAAATGCCTACACCTAAAAATAATGCTCCAAAAATAATTAAAAACTTTGGCCCGTATTCATCAACAATCTTCCCCACTACAACTGAGCCTAAGGCATAAGTAACCATATAAAGAGAAAAAACTCCTGAGGTCATTGCTCTGGACCAGCCAAAGTCCTCTGACATAGGTTTAAAAAACACACTGAATGCATAACGTGCTCCATAACTAAACATCATGCATAAAGAAGCGATAATAACAATTACCCAACCGTAATATGCTTCATAATTAAAGATAGTCAAACGGTCATTCTTATCCAATATCATGATTCAACTTCCCTTTCTAATGTTAATTGTCCCTGACATTCTATTCTAGTACCACTAATTGAAATGAACAAGGGTTATTTAAAAAAATTCAATAAAAAGGAAAATCTAATATTTTATCTGAAAAATTAAGGGTAAGCTAAAAAGCTTACCCTCTTATTAATATTGTGAAAATAATTATTAGATGGAAATTAGAAAAAAATTACCTCTATATTAACTTAATTTGTGCCTCAATTAATAAATCTAACTATCTCTTCCAATGGTTTTCTTCTTTTGGGAGCTGGGTTATCTGCCGGGTAACCAAGTGGTGTGAAGACAACTGGCTCCATATCTCTGGAGAGGTTTAGAAATTCTTGAGCTGCAAGAGGATCAAAGGCACCAATCCAGCATGTTCCTAAACCAAGATCAGTTGCAGCTAAAATAATGTGATCCATTACAATTGCTACATCCACATCAATATAATTTTTCCCATCTCTTCTTATCCAGCAATCTTTAGGAATGCCACAGATCCCAATCACATAGGGAGCTTGCACAAACCAGCTCTGAGGATATATTTTTTTTAATTCTTCTTTAAACTTATCAGTTTTCACAACAAATACCTGAAAACTTTGCCTATTTGCTGCAGTTGGAGCTAAACGAGCTGCTTCCAAAACCTTATCTAACACAGCAGAAGGCACATCATCTTTTTTATAAGAACGAACACTGTATCTTTTTTTTATTAATTCTAGAAATTCCATTTGGTTCTCCTTTACCCCTATATAAACTTATATTTTACTTATTTTTATCTTTTTTATATTTATTTAATATTTCAATTAAATAGTTGTTATACCGGCTATCTGTTTTCAACAAATTGTATTTTAAGACCATTTGGATCAAGTACGAAAATAAACCTGAGAGAAGGATTAGGCTGAAATGGTCCGGCATAAATCTTAATATTATTGTTTTCCAGTTTTTTAGTGATTTCTTCGATTGAATTTACTTCAAAACCCAGAGAAATATCCTCTCCAAAGCTTATATTTTGTTTTTTAGAATTGTAAATCAACTCTACTTTGGTCTCTTCGTTTCCTAAAAAAACAATTTCTCTATCCTGATCAGGTTTAAATCTTCGGCTAATTTTCAAGCCAATAATTTCCTGATAAAAGAACAGAGACTCTTCCATATCTTTTACATTGATGGTCACCCAACAAAATTTCATATGATAGTCCCTCCTTTTTAGATTAAAAATAGTTTAACTTTCTCATAATACATTAAATATATTAACAACTTTCTCATATTATTTCCATTTTTACTTAAATATACCATACATCTTTCAAATCAAAATAAATATTCTATCTGCTTTATATCCAGATATTTCTTGCAAAATTGATTACCTTGACTTAATATTTAATTAAGTTTTTTTATTAAAACTATCTTTTTCTGCATAATATATTTAAGCTTAAGTTAGCAGCTTACATTTTTCCTGATAATAGAAAAAATAGAAAAGAATAATCTGTAAATTAATAAAAGAAGGGGGATTCTATGAATTTGAATTTATTGGCACTATTTGCAGTCATACCAATAGTACTGGTTTTTATCCTGATGGTTATCTATGGCTGGCCGGCAACTAAAGCAATGCCTCTTGGCTGGATCATTGCCATTCTGATTGCTGTTTTTATCTGGAAAATGCCATCAAAATGGATTCTGGCATCAATAATTGGAGGAGCTATAAATGCTTTGGATATCCTATTAATAGTATTTGGGGCTATACTAATACTGCAATTAATGAAAAACAGTGGCGGAATTGAAGGTATATCCTTTTCCATGTCTGCAATATCCAAAGACAGGAGAATTCAAGTGATCCTTATTGCCTGGTTAATGGGCTCTTTCTTTGAAGGAGCTGCCGGTTTTGGTACTCCGGCAGCAGTGGCTGCACCTTTATTAGTTGGATTGGGATTCCCTCCTTTGATAGCAGTTGTTTGTGCCCTTATAGCAAACAGCACTTCTGTTTCTTTCGGAGCTGTTGGAACTCCTATCTGGGGTGGATTTGCCAATCTTGAAGGAGTGGCCAACTTAGAAGGAATAACTTTTAATCAGTTTATTTTGAATATCGGGGGATTCACTTCCATTATTCACCTTCTGGTTGGATCTTTTATACCTGTAGTAATTGTTGCAGTAATGACCAAAATAGCAGACGGTTCTTTTAAAAAAGGTTTAGCAATCTGGCCTTTGGCATTGTTTAGTGGTTTTTTATTCACAATTCCTTATGCTATCATTGCTAATTTTGTAGGACCGGAGCTTCCTTCTCTGTTGGGAGCCTTGATTGCAATACCTATTTTTATTTTTGCAGTTTCGAAAAATTTTCTGGTTCCAAAAGATGTATGGGATTTCCCTAAACAGGAAGAATGGAACCCTGAATGGGTAGGAGATGTGAAGATAGAACTTAAAGAAGACCAAAAAGTCCAAAAAATAGGAGCTTTTAAGTCCTGGCTTCCTTATATTCTAATAGCCATCATTCTGTTTGCTGGACGTATACAGTATTTTGGACTAACCCCCATCCTGAAATCGTTTAACATCACCTGGAATCAAATATTTGGTACTAATATCACCAGAGGCATAACTCCTTTCTACAATCCAGGCATTTTCCCTTTCATATTTATAGCTTTCCTGATTCCTCTATTGCATAATCTTGATAAGAGAAAAATTAATCAGTCATGGCAAAATGCTTTTAAATTAATTCGACCACCTGCCATTGCCCTGTTTTTTGCTTTGGGAATCACCTATATCATGATTAATTCCGGAGAAGCTGCCAATATAGACTCAATGATGATTGTAATGGCTAAGACTGTTTCCAGATATTTGGGCTCAATTTGGTATATACCCGCAGCCCTGGTTGGAGTTTTAGGTGCCTTTATTTCAGGCAGTAACACAACATCAAATATTATGTTTGGAGCATTTCAATACAGCACTGCTGTAAACTCTGGCTTGAAGGTTATTCCAGTGTTGTCCTTACAGGCTTTAGGAGGAGCAGCAGGAAATATGATATGTATCCACAATATTGTAGCAGTCTTAAGCACAGTTGGCCTGATAGGAAAAGAAGGAAAGGTTATTAAAAGTAACGTATTTATTTCTATTGCTTATGGTCTGATCGCTGGAGTTATTGTCTGGCTGATTGTTTCTTTATCTTAATAGAAAGATATTTTGCATTCTTTAGATTCAATCCTCTTTTAAAAAAATAAGCCTGCAATAAATGCAGGCTTATTTTTTTAATATCTTAATATCTTAAATTTAGTCAATTAACCCATGCTGTTTTAAGAACTGATCTGCAACCATTTTGGTTGGTAATCCATTTGCATCAACCTCATAATTTAAATTTATCATCATTTCAGTATCAATTATTTCGGTAATCGGTTTTAAAATCTCTTCAATTTCAGGAAAGCGGTCAAACACTTCTTTCCGAACAACTAAAGATACATTATAAATCGGAAAAAAGTGCTTATCATCCTCTAATACAAATAAATCAAAACTTCTTAATTTAGCATCAGTCCCAAATACCATGGCTACATCAACCTGACCACGATCGATTGCTGTATAGGTTAAACCTGTATCCATTGGTTTAACATTTTCTCTGACTATGTTCATATTATATTCTACTGCCATTGGGAATATCCCGTCCGATTCCCTCTGGTAAAAAGTATGATTAACTGCAAAGGTAACCTGTCCATTTTTTTTATTTACATATTCTGCTAAGTCGGAAATAGTGGTGCCAATCTCATCAATCATGTCTTTTTTGATTGCTAGAGCATAGGTATTATTAAAACTAGTTCTTCCCATCCACACTAAATTGTTTTTTTCTAAATCCAACTTTTTTACAGTCTCATATAGTTCAACAGGATCGTTAATATTTTCGTCTGATTCAAAGTATGTTCCCAATGCTGTACCAGTATAATCAGGTAAAATATCAATCTGCCTGTTCAAAATTGCAGATCGGGCAATTGCTGCTGCCATACCGAACTTTTCTTCAACACGGAAACCATGATGCTTTAACAATTGAGAAATAATATCACCTAATACATAACTTTCAGTAAAATCTTTTGAACCTACTGTGATTCTTTTGTCAGTTTGAGCAAAAACAAAAGAATTAACTATCATAATTAGCAAAAACGTTAAAGTAATAATTTTTATTATTTTTTTCATAAAATTTCCTCCTTCTTTTTATTGTAATCCTTTTGGAACAATTCTGGCTTCGATTCTGCTGATAATTGTGTCTATAATTAAGGCAAGGATTGCAACGGTTACAGCCCCGGCTAACAGCATTTCAATTCTATGAACTCTCAAGCCAATAAAAATAAAGTCTCCCAATCCTCCTCCTCCTATAACCGCAGCTGCAGTGGCAGAACCAATTATAATTGTTGCTGAACTTCTTATGCCTCCCATAATGACTGGTAAGGCCATTGGCATTTTAATTTTCCATAAAATCTGACTATTTGTATAGCCAATTCCCTTCCCGGCATCTATTACATCATGAGGAACGCTTAATAAACCAGAAGTAGAATTAAAAATAATTGGAACCAGACTATAGAAAACCAGGGCAATAATCGTTGGCTTGATACCTATCCCTACAAAAATAAACACTACTGAAATGATAACAATTGAGGGGATTGACTGGGCTGCTCCCATTACAGAGAGAATAACTCTGCCAATTTTTTCTCTACCCTCTGAAGTTATAATTATACTAAGTGCTATACCAAAAAATATTGCTCCGGTTAAGGCTATTATAAAAATAAATAAGTGGGTTTGCATGGCATTGAAAATATCATTTATATTATTGAAATAAAATCGGAAAAAGTTTATCAAAAGATCAACCTCTTGTACGCTGTAAATTTAAATTATTTGAATATTTCTATTTATTAACTTCAGAAAAAATATCATCCAGTTTTATTATTCCTAAAAACTGATGTTTATTATTTAAAACAGGTAATTCTTTTTCACCGGCTTCCAGCATTTTAGAAAGAATTTCATTCAAGTTACTATTTCTTTCGGCAATATAAGGGTTAGAATTGTAAATAATTCTGTATTCTTTCCCGTCTTTATCTTTTGGTTCAATGAAAAATCTTCCTCTTAATCTCTTCTTTGAATCCAGGGCAAAAGCAAACTCTGTTTCATTTTCTAATATCATCTTTTTTACATTTTCCCGGGTTTCTTTTTCATCAACCACCAGATAACCTTCTTTTCTAATATAGTTTTTGGCTTTTTTCAGTGAGAGCGCTTTTACGTTTCGGTCTTTCCCAAGTAAATTTTCTACAAATTCATCAGCAGGATTATTAATAATCATAGTCACTTCATCATATTGAATAAGATTTCCATCTTTGATGATAGCTATCTTGTCTCCAAGCTTAATAGCCTCATTAATATCATGGGTTACAAAAATGATAGTTTTTTTAATTTCTTCCTGTATTTCCAAAAAAGAATCCTGCAATTTTGTACGATTAATGGGGTCAATGGCTCCAAAAGGCTCATCCATAAGCAGTATTTCAGGATCTGCACCTAATGCCCTTGCTAATCCAACTCTTTGCCTTTCTCCACCAGATAATTGCATTGGGTATTTATAAGCATACGTTTCATCCAGTGTCACTAACTCCAGCAACTCAAATACACGCTCCTTAATCTTATTCTTATCCCATCTCAACATTCTGGGAACTGCTGCAATATTATCGAAAACTGTAAAATGGGGGAAAAGTCCTACTCCCTGAATAACATAACCAATTTTTCTTCTTAATTGTACCGGGTCTATATCATATACTGATTGTTCATTAATTAAAATTTGTCCTTCATCATGTTGAACCATTCTGTTGATCATTCTTAAAGTTGTTGTTTTCCCGCAACCAGAAGGGCCAATGAGCATAGTAATCTGCCCTTTTTCTATATTCATGCTGATATTGTTAACTGCAGTTAATTCTCCGTATCTCTTTATTACATTTTTTAGCTCAATCATAATTTTAGACTCCTGATATTAAATTCAGAATTAATTTACTATTTTTTAACTTTTAAACCTTTTGGAGTTATCAAATCTTCTATTTTTAAAAATAAGAAGTTGAAACTAATTCCAAGTAAGGAAATAAGAAAAGCCCCTACTCCAATCATTGTGTAGTTGGCACGCCCAATTCCTGCAAAAATAAAAAATCCTAATCCACCAGCAGCAACTAAATATGCAAATGTTGCTACTCCAACACTCATGACAATTGCAATCCTGATTCCAGCCATAATAGTTGGAATTGATAAAGGTATTTTTATTTGCCATAAAATTCTTTTGCTGGACATTCCTATACCAATTGCAGCATCAATCATTTCCGGGCTAACTTGATTTAAAGCCAGATAGGTATTTCTTGTAATAGGAAGCAAGGAATAAATAGTGATAGCAGTTACAGCAGGCACAACTCCCAGACCCTGATCAATCAAGGAGTAGACTGCTACCATAATCCCATACAAGGCTAAACTAGGTATGGTCATTAAAATGCTGGTCAAATTAATAACATAGCGAGCCGTTTTGGGACGGGAGGAAATGAAAAAACCCAATGGAACACTGATTAAAATTGCAATCGGTATACTAATTATAATTATTTTCAGATGTTGCAGCAATTCCATTATTATCTGGTCTTGATAATATTGCCAGAATAAAGATAATGTCATCTTGCCTCCCTATACTTTAAATTTTATATAATTATTATACCTTCTCAGAATAGTCAATCACAATAAAATTTTGTTTTATTAATATATAGGATACTTAATATTTTGTCAATATTTTTACAGTAGAAAATATTATTCCTATTAAAACCTTTATTAATAACTATTTACGCCTGACACTCTTAATCGCCTATATTTTAATGGTTTTAATCTGCAATAATATTTTTTAAACATAAAAAATCATATAAATATTTTTTTATTAACTTTTATCAATGAAAATGAGATAAATATGATTTTTATTTAGTTTAAATAATATTTTTTGTACTAAATATATTTTAGATTTAATTTGTTTTTAAATGTTTTTATTTGGACTTTTTAATATTAATTGGCATAGCATTAAATATCTTATTTTACTTATTAAGTAGTTAGACAGGTTAGCGGGTTTCTTTATTAAAGATATTAATTTACATTTATGTCTGCCTCAAAATAACCTGTTAATTGAGCTAATTTTAAGCGATTAATAAACCATTCATCTGCTGCTTGTCTGGCCTGGATTTCTTTTTCCTGCAATGTTAAAAAGGCATTTTTTAGCTGTGTTTCATTTATTGCTCCCTGCTGATACTGCATTTTTATGATGTCCACTCTGTTTTGTTCTTTCTCCAGAGCTTTTTTTTGGGTATTCCAGTTAAGATAATTATATTCATCTCTTCCTGATAATTGCTCTGCCTGTAATCTTAATTGTTCAGTTAGATAGGTGATATTTATTTCCTTTTGCCGGATAATTCTTGCTCTCTGCTCTTCTCTTAATTGCTGTAATCCACCATCAGACAACTTCATTGTAAAATCAAGCATTATAAACCAGTTAGTATCAGGATAATCATAACCGCCAGCTAGATTAATTGCAGGTTTGCCAGCATCTTCAGTCCATTTTAATTCATTAACAAGTTCTTCCATCTCAATCTGGCTATTTTTTAGCTGATAATGTGTTTTAACAATTTTTTTAGTTAAGATTTCGCTGCTTTCATAATCAGTAACCAGGTTTTCCATCTCTGTGAAAAGTTTTTTAATCAAATCAACATCTTCTTTAAAAACAACATTCATATCAGCGGGTAAATTCAAAGAAAGAGCCCATTGTTGTTTAGCCTGCGTAAGATTTTGCTCTATACTGAAAAGATTATTGGAGGCTTCTTCCATATTTATTTCAGCCTCTGCTTCTTGCTGATAGCCACCTTCTCCTAATTCAATTCGTTTTTCTGTTTTTATCATTTCAATCATGGCTAATTGTTGACGTTCCCGGGCGATATCCATCTGTTTTTGCAATCTGATAATGTTCAGGTAATCTTGAATAAATTCAATTTGTTTTTCAGTTTCCGCCCATTTTAATTCCTGTAAAGACATCTCCAGCTGGTTTCTTAAGGAGTAAACCTGTTTTTCGTTTTCACTAGGGGTGTTCGGATATATTTTTTTGCTTAATCTTAAATCTGCATTAATTTTTTCAGTTAACTCAGTAAAATTTTCCTGATACAAGCTGGCTGTTTTCCAGTTTAACTCAGTTGATAAATTAATATTGCCAGCCAGTTGCTTGGTGGCAGACAAACTAACTTCTGCATTAGGGGAAAAAGAATTTTTATTTAACTCAATTATTTGGCTATTTTCTTCAATTTCGTTAAAGTGCCAGATGGGAGTGATGCTTAAATCGACCTGGAAAGATTCTCCTGCATTTATTATTTCTATGTTCTTTTCTATTTCATTAATATTATTGCGAATTATGTTTAACTCATGATTATTCTCCAAGCCCCATTTGATTACCTCTTCAAAACTCATTCCTGATATTTCATCTGCAGTAACCTGAAAACAAAAAATCATGATATAAAAGATTAATAATGGAAAAAATATTAAAAATACTATTCTGGCTTTAATTTTTTCTATCATTTTAAAGCTCCTTCATTTAAAGTTCCTACTAGTCTTTGCAATTCAAGATATGACTGATAACCTTGCCTAACCGAAGAAATAAACCGATATTGAGCATCAACCACTCCTATTGAAGCCGAAAGACTTTCTTCTTCACTTCTCAGACCTGCTTGCACCTGTCTGTTGATTATCTTTTCATTTTCCTTCATTTGCTGTAAACTTCTTTGGCTTGATATCATATCATTTTTGGCCTGATTATAGTTTAGCCACAGGGATTCAACCTGATAATCCAGATCTTGTTCATCCATAGATTTTTCTAAACGGGCAATCCCAAAATTATTTTCTAATTTTAATATTTCAATTTCGCTTAAATTATCTGCTTTGGCAGACTTCAATTCTCTTTGAGCCAATTCAATTTTGAGCACATGAGCTTTTAAGGGAGCACTATTTATGCGGGCCTTTTCTAACAATTCCACTAAAGGCAATTCTGGTAATTCCGGTATTTCCATTTCAGTAAGAGTAATGCTCCTCTCTTTATTCAAACCAAGTCTGTTCTTTACTTCAATTAAAAGTTGCTGATATTTTAATTCACTTTCCTGATAAGCGAAAAAAGCATCAAAATAGATATTGCCCTGTTGTAACAAATCAAGATCAATCCTGTAGCCTGCTGCTACCTGTTGCTCAATTCCATCCAGAATAGTTTTTTCTAATTCAGCATTTTTCTTTTTACTTTCAATTTCTTTTTCAAGCATTATAATTCGAAAATAATCATCAGCTATTTTAATTAATAATTGATCTTTTTCTGTTTGATATTGGGCTTGTTGATTCAGCAAGGCAATTTTTTTTTGTAAATCAGAAATAGCAGAACTGTTCAGCAAATTTTCAGCTTCTAATTTTTTTGACTCTAATCTATTATTTTCCAGCTGGAAGTTTGCTTTTTTAAGTTGAATATTATTAGACATTGCTAAGGTGATCATCTCAGATATTCCCAACATAATATTATCTTGAGCTATTGCCTGACTACTCCCAATTAATACCAGAAATAATAGCGAACAACTTAAAATAAAATACTTCTTTTTCATCTGCTTCCCCCTTAAAGGTTAACCGTCATTAATTTTAGAATATTTAATCTTTAATCTATTATTTTTATTATTGTATCAATTAAAAATAAAAAGCTTTTGAAAAAAATATTAATTTTTTATAAAACTTTTTATTTAAAAGATCTGTCAGGAGCGATTTCAATAATCATGTTAGGAAATATAGGGAGATTTTAAGATTAATTACTTTATACAGAATACCCAACTGGCTGAGTAAACACAACCCTTTCATGCTCTTGCAAACCCATAATATTTTGCAGTTTATCTCTATCAACCAGACCCAAAACAACTGTATTCAGATTAGCGGCAGAACAATAAAGATAGACATTCTGACTAATAAATCCGGTATCTGTAACTGAAAAAAGCCATTTCTGCTGGTCGTCCTGAAAAAGAACGGATTTCATTTTTGAAAAATCAGTTACATAGATTAGTCCTGCCGGGGCTGTTTTCATTATTTTTTGAGTACCCAGGTCAGCTCTAATGTCCTGATTCAGAATTTGTATTAGTTGGTGATTCTTTTCATCATAAAGGAAAAGGCCATTTTCTAAGGCAATATATATTTTTATTTCCTGTGAATCACAAGCAGATGGAGCAGTCCTTTTACTATTTGATTGTTTAGATTCTTGCCTGCTGATACCGCAAGCAGCCCAGAGGAGATTAGATAATTCCTGTTCTGAAAGCGGTCTTCCAATCCATTTTCTTTTAGATCGACGTTTTTCCAGTGCCTTCATAAGAGGAAAAGCAAGGTCTTTTTGGGGAATAGGTAGTTTTATGATTTTATTTTCCATTACTTTTGCTACTTTTATTTATTTTATATTACTAATAAATAAACAGGTAATATTTTGTTAGAAAAATATTACCTGTTAAAAACAATTTTACTCAGACATGTCTAGAATATAATAAGAAGAATTAAGCCGACAATTGCAGCAATCCAATACCATTCTAAATCTTCAAAAAAACTCATTATTATACCTCCTTAATATCCTGCAAAATTAAATTATTAATTTTAAATCAGGTTAATATTTAAAAGATTCTTTTTTCTCTTTTTTAAAGATACTATTTTTATGTAAAATTATAACACATAATAGTAATTTAACAAATTAGATTATACTTTTTTGTTGTTATCGGATTAATCCTTTGAAAATTCATTTGCTGGTTTATATTTTAAAAGGAAACATGAAATGTATTTTCTAAAAATAAAAAGCTAGTTATTGGTATTTGCCGTTTCTTTCTATTGTTATGAGTGTGAGAATTTTCTTATGTAAAATTTATGTCCTTTATACTCTGTTTCTGTTAATTTATGTTCATTCATTAATCTGACAATAGATGACCAATCAGACTTCGCTCTTTTTAAAAAATCCTTTAATGCTTCCTCGCGCATTGGATGTACTGAAGTTATGCTCAAAATATCTTCTTCAACATTTCCGGTGAAAGAAAAGGCATTTCCTTCATAGCCTATAAGATATTCTACCTGATCAATTTTTTCTTTAAAAACATTAAAGCTTCTGCTTAAAACCTGTTCAGACGGTGGTTGCACCCATTTTTCAGCTGGTGGCCTGATTGGTATAGATAAAAAGGCAGTATTTGGTTTGACTTGTCCTAAAAAAGCAGCAACTTGCATTACATTTTCCATAGAATCATTTAAATTACTGATTAGCATCGTTTCTGTTATTATTTCTCCTGGAAAGTTTTTTGCAAAATACAGAATATTTTTAAGCATGGATTCTAACTCTATATCATGATGAGGCCTGTTTACTTTTCGCCATACTTCTTCTTGAACTGCGTCTATTTTTAAAGAGACCAGATCAGCTTCTTGCAAATTATCTCTTGCCTGTTCTCTATCTAAGAGAGAAGCATTGGTAATTACTGCAGTCTTAATTCCCAGGGATTTAATTAAATGAATTTTCTGCCCCAGATTAATATCCAAAGTAGGTTCTCCATCTGGAACAAAAGTCAAATAATCAATTTTTTCACCTTTTTCTTGACTTTTCTTTACCTTTTCTTCCACTTCTTTAAAAATCTGCTCAGGAGAGTAATAATTTTGTAAATCTGTCTTTACCCGAAGAGTCTTACCTATTTGACAATAAACACAAGAATAAGAACAAATCTTAGGAGGAATGTTATTTATTCCCAGGCTTTGCCCTAAACGCCTGGAAGGTACAGGTCCAAAAGTAGGCATATTTTCTCTCCTTTCTATTCGTTTAATATATTTTTAAGTCTTTCCCAGACATCTTTTATCTCTAAACTTGCTTTGCTGTTTTTACTATATTCTATTAAAGGCATACCGTTAGCCAGGGCTTCAGTAAAAATATTGTCAAAGTGAATCCTGCCAACTACCTTAATATTTTGATTTTCACACCACTTTTCTATTTTAATAGAATTTTCTATATTAATGTCATACTTATTTATAAGAACAATTATTCTAACTCCAAAATGACATGCTACCCTGGTTACTCTCTCTAAATCATGGATACCTGATAATGTTGGCTCGGTAACAATCAGTGCTAAATTTACACCAGTTAAAGTAGCAATAAGCGGACATCCAATCCCTGGAGGACCGTCAGTTACTATTAAATCTAAACTGTTTTTTCCCGCTACTTTTTTACTATTCTGGCGCACTAAAGTAACTAATTTCCCTGAATTTTCCTCAGCAATGCCTAGTCTGGCATGTATTAAAGGACCATATTTTGTATCAGAAATATACCATTCTCCACAATGGTTCTCTTTCATCTTGATTGCCTGAACGGGGCAAACCAGAGAACATAAGCCGCATCCTTCGCAGGATATATGATCAATATTAATCTTTTGCCCCACTTCTTTAATCGCATCAAAGCGGCAACTCTCAACACAACGATTGCAATTAATACATTTTTTCAAGTCTACAATCGGGATTAGTCCTGCATAAAAATCATGCCTTTCTATTATTTTGTTATTTAATAACAGATGAAGATTAGAAGCATCAACATCACAGTCACTTAAAACTTTTTTTTGTGCCAGGACTGCAATATTTGCTGCAATTATAGTTTTACCTGTTCCCCCCTTGCCACTTATTATTGCTATTTCTTTCATTTAAAACCTCTTTTTTATGACAATATAAACAATTATTTACAGATTTTTACTTATTTTTTTATATAGCTCCAAAAATTTCTGCTTATAAGAAGGATTGGCCTCAACAATTGGAATTCCTTTTGAATAAGCAATAGCAATTTCTTTATCTAAAGGAATAGATAATAAAATGGGAATATTATTTTCCTTACAATATTCTTCTACACCAGAATCACCAACATTACTTTTATTTAATATTACACCATGAGGAATTTTCAATTTTTGAAGCACTTCTACAGCTAAAACAAGATCGTGTAATCCAAAAGGGGTTGGCTCAGTTACCAATATAGTATAATCACTGTCTTTAATTGACTCAATAACCGGACAAGAGGTACCAGGAGGAGCATCTATTAGCATAATGTTATTATTTTCAGATTTAGAATAGCCCTGTAAACCTCTTTTTTTTATTTTTCTGATAATAGGAGGAGACATCGGTTCACCTATATCTAAAAGACCATGGTAAAAATGAATCATACCTGATTTTCCTTCTTCTAAAATACCTATTGACTTTCCTACCTCATTAATAGCTTTTTTAGGACATAATAAAGAACAAGCCCCACAACCATGACATAATTCAGGAAATATAAGGACTTTGTTTTTTGTAACCGCAATTGCATTATAAACACAGACTTCTGCACATTTACCGCAATGGTTGCATTTTGAATCATCAATCTCAGGAACTGGCACCTCAACTGGTTCTGTTTTCTTTATAACAGGATTCAAAAACAGGTGAGCATTTGGCTCTTCTACATCACAATCTAAAAAAAATATATTTCTGGCTTTATTCTCAGCTAAAACTAAAGCCAAGTTAACGGCCATTGTTGTTTTGCCGGTTCCGCCTTTGCCACTGGCTATGGAAATAATCATTTAGTAACCTTCCTTAACTTTATTGTTTTATCATCAAAGTCCCGCATTTAGGGCATTTTACCTTATTACATGGAACACCTATTTGGTGTCCAACAATATTGTCGCATGAAGGGCAAACACAATTTCCTTCAACTCCAACTCCTCCGCCTCCTCGGCGGCCTTGTCTGGATCCTCTACCCTGCCCGAATCCTTGGCCAGTACTTGCTGGTCCAGTTCCATCTCCCCTGGGCATCTCTACTCACTTCCTTCCTTTTTATTTTTTTACAATTCTATTTAACAAATATAAAATAGCTCACTATTGATAATGATTACCATTAACATGGTAAATCTGAAAAAATTTTTTGTCAATCTTTATTTAACAAACATTTCTTATTTATAAATTTCAAATTTACCTGCAAACATTTAATGCAGCATAATTACTCTTGTTATTTTGAAAAAAATAAGAAAGGATTATTATTTAATTTTTTCTGTGTTACTTATATTAAGGCAAGATTGTGATGTTAGAGGATTTTAATAATGAAGTTATTCTTTTACAATTTATAATTATTTTTATTTTTTTAAGTAAATCTGTCTTTTTGCTTCAGGAAATTTTTCAATTGCATAACGCAACATAGTACGAGGCATTAATTTATAATGTATTTTTAAAAATCTTTCTTCAGTCTCAAGATCTCTTTTACCTACTTCTCTAAGCATCCAGCCAACTGCTTTCTGGATTAGGTCTTCTTTATCCTGTAATAGGACCTCTGCAATATTTAATGTATCTTCAAAGTCATTCTTGGAAATAAAGTATGAAGTAGATATAATGGCAATCCTACGTTCCCATATATATTTTGATTTGGCTAAAAGATAAAGAGGTTCTCTGCTTCGATCAAATAAATAACTTCCTATTATTTTTCCTGCAGATAAATCAACTAAATCCCAATTGTTAATATATTCAGTATTGTTTAAATAAAGATTATAAATTTTTTCCTTATCTATCCCGTTTGCTTTTTTTAGCATTTCTATCATTACAAGCAGAGCAAATAATCGTTCTTCATGAAATGGAGAGTGGAGAAATTTTACTGCAATTTCCAATGATATTGTTTTGTATTTCCTGGCAGTTTTCCTGATAACAGGAACCCGCAAACCTAAAAATATGTCTCCTTCACCATATTCACCTTTGCCTGTTTTGAAATATCTTTGCAATTGGGCTGCATGTTCTGGATTTTTTAATTTTTGGAATTCTTCTTTTATATCTTCAATCATATTTCCTTTACTATTGTCTTTAAAATAATTTCCTATATCTCTATTTCCCTTTTAATGGATCATTTTAGAAAATAGCTAATAATACCTATTTTATTTAATTTATATTTTATAAATTTTTATTCCTAATCTTTTTTTATTCTCAATAGCCTGAGCATTACTTTTTTTGATAGCATCAGCTGGTAATTTATTAATATACAAGGTAAACAAAGCAAAAACAATTATCAAAATAGCCCAGATAACTAAATCTAATTTTAAAAAAGCCGGAAAAAGATAAGTATACATTTTTATCCTCCTTCTTTTTATTTATGTGCAGCGGGCGGAAGTTCGCTGGCTGTTTGGGAAGTCCATTTTGAGAATAAACTTATGACAATAAAAGTAATAAAACTTAAGAGTCCGCACCAAACTGCAATATGTAAATGAAAAAATGACTGAAAATTAATGGGAATATTAAATTGATACATAGTACCGCCTATTAAGGCGACAACCATACTCCAGTAAGCAGCATTAGGATGTGCAGCTTTCCACCAGAGTCCAAAGGCTACGGCAATCATTAAAGCACTTCTTATAGAATAGACAAAATAAGCCTGATGAAGAATTTTTGGCAATGTCATGGCTCCAAAAGCTGAACTCACTCCTATTATAAGTATCCATAACCTGGTCCATTTGGCTAAATACTTATCATCTGTCCCGGGGTGTAACCATCTTTGCCAGACATCTTTAGCCATAATTGACGCACATCCAAATAAGATTCCAGCAACTGTTGAAACCAAAGCTGCAAAAATACCAGCTATTCCTATTCCACCAATAATAGGATTTATGTTCATTAGGGTTGCTCCCAATGCTAGTTTAGGATTAGCAGTTAAATCAGCTGCTCTGGCAAAAAGTCCCATAGATCCAGTCCAGATGCTTAAAGGTAAAATCAAGATAGCTGCCAATACCGGTGCCAGTCGTGCTACTTTCCAGTTACGGGCTCCAAAAGAAAAGTTTATTGTTGCTTGAGCAGCCGGTATGCCTAACACTCCTCCAAGAAAATAACCCAATATTGCCATTGCACCCAGACTGAACGGGCTCATTAAATGTTCTGCATCAAGACCTGCTGCCAATAGTGAATTTGCCAATCCTGCAAAGCCGGTTATCCCACCAGAGGTGGCCAGTAATGGAACTTCATATTTCATTACCCACCAGAAAGCCAAAGGAATTCCCGTACCGATAGTAATCATAAAAGCGACACTGGTAAAAGCAACAGACCACATGCCCGCTGCAAGCAGATATACTGTCATTCCCAATCCACATATTAAAGCACTCCATTTCAGGTCAAATCCGGTAACACTGGCTACCAAAGAACCCATTGCGGTCATTTGAATTACAGTAAAAATCCAATAAGCAAAAACATTTAGAAAAGAAGCTGCCTTCCAGGTTTTAATATCATATAAAAAGTACAAGTACTCTGGCACAGTAATAACATTATATTTACGATAATAATGAGCAAACCCAATACCAAAGAAAATCAAACCACAGGCTGATGCAATATGATACCAGATAACACCCATCCCTTGATTAAAAGCTACTTCGGCTGTACCGATAGTCCCTAAACCTCCCATGTACTCAGCAGCAATAGAAACTGATACATACATCATACCCAGGTTTCTGCCAGCTACCAGTAAATCCTCAGAACCCTTTACTTTTTTCATTGCTAATATTCCCAGGAATATTATTAAAATAAAATAAGCAATCAATATAATAATCTGTATTGGCATTACTTTTAACCTGGCCTTTCCTATATACTAATTATGGTCAGAATGATGCCCATAATGAATATAAATAAATATAAAATTAAAAATGGCTTATCAGTTTTATCAAACAATATTATTTCTTCTGCATTTAACTCCGGGATAGACAATTCTTCATGAGATACATTCTTTTTATTCTTTTCTTTTTTCATTGCGCCATCCTTTTTATTATTTTTCAGATAGTTTTCAGCTGAGCTGAATAGAATAATACTTTACTATAAAAAGTTATTTATATAATTAAAAATAATGAAAATATTATTATATAAATTGTTTAATTGCAATAATATTATGAAAAAAGATATTTTTTGTTATTTTCTTCTAAACGTATTTTTCTCGTAGATGCAAGTAGATGTAAGGAAAAGTCTAAAAATAAGGTATGATAAATACATCTTTTCCGAAGAGCAATAAGAAAATAGAATTAATTAAACAGGGAACTAATTCATTTAAAAGATTTATACAAAAATATATTTTATTGTTTACATTTCATCAAATTTCATGTTCTTGTAATAATATATTTTGTCATCTGCAGTTAGTTCTCTTAGCACCCTGCAGGGATTACCTGCAGCAATTACATTGTCCGGAATGTTCTTTGTAACTACACTTCCTGAGCCAATCACTGAATTATTTCCAATTTTAATGTTTGGATTTATCACTACATTCCCCCCAATCCAGACATTATCACCAATTGTAATTGGTAAAGCAAATTCATATAAGGTATTTCTAATTTCATGATCCAATGGATGTCCTGCGGTATAAATGCCGACATTAGGACCTATCATGACATTATCTCCAAATATTACTCTGGCACAATCCAAAATTATCAAATTGTAATTTGAATAAAAGTTATCACCAATTTCTATATTGTACCCATAATCACAACGAAATGGGGGTTCTATAAAAAAAGTCCCTTTTACCTTGCCAAACAGTTTTTTTATTATTCCATTTCTTTTCTCAATTTCTTCAGGATGAAGCAAATTAAAGTTATAAATTAATCCTTTGGCATATTGCCTTTCTTGAAGTAATTCTTTGTCAAAAGCTATATATGGCTTGCCGGAAAGCATTTTCTTCTTTTGTATATTCATACAATTATTCTCCTTCAAGCAGTTATAGAACAGAATCCGGATCTTTTGCTGGGTTGAAATATATCAAAACAAAAACCGGGGCTAATTGATTAAATAATCAACCCCGGTTATATGCATTATTATTTAGTTAAATTTTAGTCATAATAACATCTATTGCTGTTGTTTCATCTTTAAAAACCTCTATATCTTTAATCCAAGCCCGGAATCCATCTTGAAGTATGACAATCTCATATTTCCCACTTTTGATATTAGCCAGTACCATTGAATTGCTATCAATATCTTTTACATAAGCTCCATTTAAAAATATCTGGGCACCTTTTTGCTCACAATAAATGGGTATAGAACCATAGGCAGGACGAGATTCTAATTCAGCATATACTCTTGCTGTTTTACCAGGTGAGATTGTAATATCTTCAATCCATTCCTCATATCCAGGCAAAGACACTTTAACTGTATATTTGTCAGCTGCAATGTTTTGCAGGTTAAGAGGGGTTAATCCTCTATACTCTTCATTTAAATAAATATCTGCTCCCTGGGGACTAGAATTGATAGAAACTGAGCCATAATCTTCTAAAACTTTTAAATCAGCATAAATTCTTTCTACTTTAGATGGGGTAATAGTAATATTAGTTATCCATTCTTCGTAGCCTGAAAGAGTGACTTTAATATTATGTCTTCCAGGTCTAACTTCTCTTAAATTTATAGGAGTATTTCCTTTATAGTCATTATCAAGGTAGACTCTTGCTCCCTGAGGATTTGAATTGACAGCGACAGAACCGGATTCTACTACTCTCTCTTTAGGAACCAGATCAGTTGTAACCCTTACAGTTAGCACTGGCAATATAATCACGGTACTGGTCCAATCTTCATAGCCATCTAAAGTCATCTTAAGAGTATATTGGCCAGTTGAAATATTTTTTAACTCTAACGGTGTTTCTCCTTTATAGTCATTATCAAGATAAACTTTAGCCCCTTTTGGATTAGAATTAATAGCAAGAGTCCCATATTTTAATTGTTGGGCATTTACTGAAACACATAAAAACAAGAACAACAGTACCAGGATAGGAATAAGAAAAATTATTTTTCTATTAATAAAAGGTATTTTTTTCATTATTATTAACCTCCAAAATTACAAAAAAGAAAGATACTAAAAATTATTCTATTATTATTAATTTTTGAAAATTCTATATCCAGCTCCTTTCTATTTTATATTTCGGAACTATTTTTATATTATTGTGTATTCAACATATCAACATTAATTAAAAAATATTTTACTTAATTCGCTCAATTCTGATTTTATATATATTATACAACTTAATCAGCAAAATAAGTAGGTATTCATATTATTGTGATAGTAATACAAAATTAACATACTGAATTAATTGATAATTTTAAATCAGCTTTAGTGATTGCTATGACTATTATACAAATAATTTCAGGACAAGCTTAAACTTCTCTATAGTATCAATAAAATATTTTTATATTATATTTCCTTAATCTCTTTTAATAATTCATAGAGAACACTGAGTCTTTCGCTTATTATTTCATCATCTTTATGCAGGCAATCATCAAATAAATTCATATCTGTATCAATATGCTCATTTTCAGTGCAGACTGCTACATTCATAGCCCCACCCTGCAGCCCAATTCTATCAAGTAATGGATAATGTGGAAAATCCTTTTCATTTTTGTGATATCTTTCCAGGAAAATCTTTCTTGTTTTACAGATTAGAATTGCCAGATCAAGCACTCTATGGAAGGGCATTTCTTCTGATTGTCGAGACCATTTTTCTCCAGTATGCCTCCATATTTTAGCAGATATTTCCAGATTACCCCTGTCGTTCCATTGTGCCAACCCTAAAGATAATCCTTTTGCATCTGAATCATGAGCCATTCTCCCGTCAATCTTATTGTATTCTTCTGAAACAATAACGGGCTTATGTTTTAATTCTGTAGGGATCTTCATAATATTTCCTCCAAATTATATTAGTTATCTACTAATCTAGTAGATTACTAGATATTTTATAAAATAGCAAGTTTTTCAAAAAATATTAAATATTTACTATAGATTTTCAATACAGGATATTAATGCAGGTTATTTTGAATAGTTTTCTTAATCAGACTTAAGTTACTGCAAATTTTTACTATAACAGTTCAGGAGGTAGTTATTCCATATCAATCTTGCTGGAAGTCTCTGGTAAAATATTATCTAAGTCTAAGACAAAGATATCTTCAATACCATTGACATTTACCTTATAAATTCCGGCAGGCAAACCATATACATCAAGAGATATAGTTTCTTCAAAAGGAGTTAAAACCTGTATACATGGATTTGGAGCTGATTTTATTTTAATGGTGATATAAAAATTATTTCCTTCTCTGCTTTGTGTGACTTGGTCAATTTGGGTGCATGGATTGGGAAGATACCCTCTAGCTGCTAAAAATACCTAACAATCCTTTCCACCCTGAGCCATCAGAAACACCATCTCCCGAATTAGGGGCAGGACCAGGGTTATCACCTGTTTCAATTGGTCCTTCTTCTGACTGTTCAATATCTTCTGTATTATCCTGAGGAATTATATTATTACACCCGGATAAAATAAGTATCAATAAAAAAGTTATTATAAAAAATAAGAATATCTTTTTCATAAAACATTCCTCTTATTAATTTATTAATCAAAACATCCGTTATATTTCCACCCGAAATCATTATGATAAATCATTAATCTGCTCATTCCTCCATCCACTGTAATATTTTCTCCATTTATAAAACTGCTGCCCTGACTGCATAAGAAGAGAACAAGATTGGCAATATCTAAAGTTGATCCTATTCTTTTTACCGGATGTTGCGCATAGTCTGCCTGACTGAATTGCTGATTATTTACTGACAAATTTACCCAGCCTGGTGAAACAGAATTAACTCTGACTTTGCCAGCTAAACTAATGGCCATGGCATGAGTTAAAGAACTAATGCCTCCCTTGGCAGCCGAATAGCTTTCAGTATCCGGTTGAGACATTTTCGCCCTGGTTGAAGCAATATTAACAATCGCGGCATCAGGATTAAAATGTTCCATAAATAATCTAGTCAATATATACGGTGCAGTTATGCCAACTTTCAAAACATAATTAAAATCATCATAATTACAATCAGACCAGAGTCCTTTCTTGCTCAGACAGGCATTATTAATTAGATAATCAATTTTACCAAATTTCCTTAAAACCTGGTTAGAAAATGATTTTAACACATCTTCTTCTGAGATATCTCCTTTATAAAATAAATCACATTCCAGGTCATTATCCATTTTATCAATAACAACTATGTTGGCGCCATTTTTTTTAAATTCCTGGGCTATTCTTCTGCCAATGCCGTTTGAGGCTCCAGTAATTACAGCTGTTTTTTCTTTAAAATTAAAATCCATTTTTTACCTTTGCTTATATATACATTTACAGTATTAATCTTTTTTTTCTACAACTACAGTACATTTTGTAACCAAAGCAGCAATCGCTCCTAATGCTGCCAGAGCAGGGGCTAATAATACACCTACTGCACCAGCAGTAAGGGGAAACTCGGCAATTGTTTCATCTTTCTCATTTTTTATAATTATCTTGCGGGCATTTCCTTCCCGGACTATTTCTTTTACTTTTTCAATTATTTTTTCTCCGGATACAGAAAAAGACTCCCTTTTGTTATTGTTTTCCATTATCCTAACCTCCCTAATATAATAAAGACTTACTGCCAAAATAACCAAACAAATTTATTTTGTTTCTAATTTTACCACAACTAATTTATATACTCTTAAATCAATATTAAATATAATAAATACTTCTTTTTTAAAATGCCAGTCTAGTTTAAATCTTGAAATGCTTTTCTTTTTCTTCCATCAATATCAGAATTATTTCTCTAATTTCTGAGGGTAATTGTTCAATTTGCCATTGGCGTTCAATGTCAACTGATTTTCCAGAATATTGAACTGCTTTTCGGGCATACAATGCTGCTCCAAGTGAATGATCAGCCATATGAGCAGTGGCCACAGCATGCCCAATAGAACGTGCTATCGCTTTAACGGCCGGTACAGGAGATTGTCGGGCTATAGAATGAGCATCTGCAGAGGCTTTTCTGGCATCACCTGTAGAAGCCCTGTTTTCTTTCCATTCTTGAGCAATTTCTAATACAGTAATTAACCTATTGTCAATATTATTTCCAAGTAGGGTAATGACATGTTCTGAACATTTTCGTGCCCATTCTATG
Source organism: Atribacterota bacterium (assembly GCA_040767965.1). Taxonomy (GTDB): domain Bacteria; phylum Atribacterota; class Phoenicimicrobiia; order Phoenicimicrobiales; family Stramentimicrobiaceae; genus JAXGNR01. Next base: position 31,041 of record JAXGNR010000010.1, on the reverse strand, counting down.
ATCTTCAGATGTTGTTCTTTGGTCAGCAATCCTCCACGATGAACTGCAACAATTCTCTTGTCTCTCATATCATCTACCTTTCAAAATATTGCCAGCACCGCCTAGATCTTTCTTTTTGATGTTTTTCTTAGCCCAGGCAATTACCTGTTTGGCTGTTATTATTTTCTTTCGATTCATTGATATCATTATAAACATCAACCGTAATTTCAAACCCGCAATCAGGATTAAAACAACCAGCCGGAACAGGGAAAAGAACTGTGGTTGTTTCTCCTACCCCCAAAGCAGGAACCGGCTTAATTACCTCACCAAATTGTCCGAAACTAACCCTGGCATTTGAGCTGCCTGCTGAAGCATCCCCTTGATTTTTCACATATACCCGTAAATTACCCGAACCATCTAAATCGCAAAAACCAGCCAATCCCTGGGGGTTTACCAGGATTAAATCAGGTTTTGGGAATAAAGAAAAACAACCTGATAATATGATCATACTAAATAACAACACAATGATGGTTAAATTAGCAGAAATAAACTTTTTCATAAATTTTTTCTCCTTTTAAAATTTAAATAATTATTAAGAGCTTGTTCTTGCTTGTTTGGCGGGTAAGAAATGTGAACGAGAAGGGTTTTTTCTTAATTATATCTACATGATTGAATATTGACAATATTTTAATAAAACCAAACAAAAGGATTTTTATTTTTGATAGTATCAGTTTAGTTTAATATACCTGAAAATATTTTTAACCTGTACTGCCCATTTTCCTGGATATATTTATCATAAAGATGATCCATTGAAATTATATCAACCTTTAAATTGCTGTCTTTAAATATTTTCTGCCAGTCTTTAGCATAAAACACTCCCAGAATATGAACTTCATGATAAATATTCAGTTTACCATTTTGTCGGATTAAAAAAACCATAGCAGCCTCATATACTGTATCGGAAACAAGATAATTATTTTCAAACACTGTTATGTGTGTATCACCATTTTCTCCGGAATAAACAAAATTATTGTTCTGGAAGTCTTCCTTAAGATGGGTAACTATAAGAAAAAAACCGTTATGGTTAAGGTGAGAAATAACAATATTTATTACTTTCTGCAGGTCTTTCAGTGTAGACATATACATTATGGAATCCGGGATAATCACTGCATCAAATTTATTTTTAAGCTGAACAGTTCTCATATCTCCACTGATATATTTCACTTCCGGATTTGTTTCTCTGGCTATTTTAAGCATTCCTTCACTTATATCTACTCCAGTTACCTGAAAATGGTTTTTAAAATGGTAGTCGAGGCCTCCTGCCCCGCAACCTAAATGCAAAATATTAGCACTGCTTTTGTTAATATATTTTTTTATAATATCAATATAATATAATGCCTCATCTTTGTATTCTTCCGGAGAAGAAATAATATGTTCTGTCCAGGCAAGATCATTATAAACTCTCCAGTTCATTTTTTGCCTCTTACTGATTTTGGAATTAAGTTTTTTAAATAATAGCAAAATTATTCTAATAATTGCAACAAGCTAAATATAGTTTATTATTTTCCAAAAATAGATGAATACATCCTTAGTAAATAATTATTTACTTCTAATTTTATATTGACAGGCAGTTTTCGGCAAAATATAATTTCATTAGTTTAGGATAGTTAGGAGTTAAATAAAATGAATACTATTATTATTGTTCATTCTTTAAGTGGTACAACGTTGGAATTTTCTGAGCATATAGCTGCCAAATTAAGAGAAAATAAACATACAGTTCACCTTATTCATTTGCAGACTGATCCGGTTATCAAGAGCGGCACTGTCCGCCATAGCATCCCTTTTAAATTTACCAACTTTCCAGAGATAAAGGAATATGAATTAATTCTACTGGGTGGTCCAGTCTGGGCCTTTTCGGCTTCCCCTGTTGTGATATCAGCCCTGGATAAGATGGAAGACCTTTCCGGGAAAAAACTATTGCCATTTGTTACGATGGGGTTTTTTCATCCTTCATTGGGAGGAAGGCAAGCCATAAATATGATTAGCAGTAAAGCCAGAGAAAAAGGAGCAACAATCCTGCCAGGGAAAATTATTCCAAAACTTTTTCACGATTTTAGAAATTTATTTAAAGTAGAAGCTGAGGATATTGTTAAGAATATTATTTGATATTAATTTGAATTATTAAGTTTAATAATTTTTTTAGTTTATTATTTTTTCATTACCTCCATAGATACCTTTCTATTTTTTATATATTTAATTATATTATTGTTGAATGTTGAATAATTTTTTCTGTTTTTTCGCTATTACGCTTAACTGATTTTTAATAACCAATGTTTTGATATTTTTTAATATTAAATTAAATATCCGGGAAATAATAAAAACCTCTTGACATTAACGTAACGTAAATGTTTATACTTTTTTCAGTAAAGAAAGCTAATTCATAAAATTTATAGATTAATTTAAAAGGTTAGAAGCAATGAAAGATAGGTATACTGTAAAAGAATTATCAGATTTATCAGGAATCAGCAAAAGGACTTTACGTTATTATGATGAAATTGATCTGTTGAAGCCAGATCGACTAACTTCTTCTGGTTATCGTATCTATACACAAAAAGAAGTTAATAAATTGCAACAGATTCTTTTTTATCGAGCACTGAAAATAAATTTAAAAAATATTCAGGAGATAATTAATTCTCCTGATTTTGATGAACTAAAAGCCTTACGTAAACATTTTAAAAAAATGTTAAAACAAAAAGAACAATTAGATCTTCTTCTACAGAATATTAAAAAAACAATAGTATCTATTGAAAGGGGTATCACTATGAGCAATCAGGAGAAATTTGAAGGTTTTAAGAAAAAATTAATTGAAGAAAATGAGGCTAAGTACGGGGAAGAAATATGTAATCTTTATGGAAAGGAAACAGTCAGAAAATCTAACGAAAAGGTAAAAAATATGACTAAATCAGAACATGAAAGCATGATGGAAACTGAAAAAAAACTGCTGGATACCTTAAAAGAGGCAATGTCAACTAATGACCCTGCAGGACCATTGGCACAAAAAGCTGCTGATTTACATCGTCAATGGCTTTCTTTTTATTGGCCTAATTACAATAAAGAAGCCCATGAGGGTCTTGTAATAATGTATGTCTCAGACAAAAGATTTACTGAATATTATGAAAAAATCCAGTCTGGGGCTACTGAATTCCTGAAAAATGCGGTCCTTATTTATACCCAATCACTTAAATAAACTTCACTCCATGGGTTTTCTAAACCGATAGAGTATCTTTTAGTTAATAATCAATCTTAACTTATTTTTATGATCTTAAAAATCTAGTATGCTATCATGAAATCCTTTCTTGGTATAAACATCATGTCCGAATTCAGGATACAGGATTAGTTTACTGCTAAAACCTCAAACCCGGCATTCTTTACAATAGTGTCGGTAAATAAATCTGAGCAATAATCCTGTTCCTTTTACTGTTTTTATCCCTTCTGCCAGTCAAGATATATTACCAGCTGTTTTTTCCTTTTCCGAAAACAATATAAGGCATTTCACTATCGCCAATTGGAACACTGTTTTCTATTATCTTACCAAACATATTGTATCTGCCTCACCAAATAGTGTAATTGGAAATATAACAATATGATTGAGCATATATTATTCCACAAATTTTACTGCAGTTCCCCAGCATAAAACCTCCGCTGCCCCACCCATGACCGCGGCTGAAGAATAGCGAATATTTATAACTGCGTCGGCATCTAAAGATGAAGCTTCTTCAGCCATTCTTTTAGTAGCAATTGCCCGAGCCTCATCCATCATTTTGCTGTAAGCTGACAACTCCCCGCCTACTAATGATTTAAGACCACTAAGGATATCTCTGCCAATGTTCTTTGATTGAATGGTACTTCCTTTTACCATCTGTAATGTTTGCAGACTTTTTCCAGTAATAAAATCAGTATTTACTAAGATCATCATCTTTCTCCTTTTTTATTTCTTTAATCCTAATATATCCAACATATACTAGAGCTATTATTAACCCCAATATACAAATACAGACCAAAATTTTCAATAATGGTGAAAATTGTAAATTGGTGATTAGCCAATTATAAAAATATCCCTGGAGAAAAAACAATAAAGATAATAATATGACAGTTATAACAATTGCTATATATTTCAACATTTTTCTCCTTTATTAATATTTTATATATTTAATATTTAAAAACATTCTTTCTTTTTATGCTATTCCCTTACTACATAGGCTGACAGGCAGGACACCAATAGATTGCACCACCCAAATAAGAAGATTTTTGTATTTCCATACCGCAAATAGAGCGTGGCTTTCCAGACCAGATAAAAATTAACAGTATCCTAATTGTCTTGCTATAGTATTGCTTTCAGGTATTTCAAGCATTTTCTTTTACCTTATCTTATTAAAAACTAAATATTATTAATTCTCCCTAGATATCTTTAGAAACTGAAAATTTATTGTTTGCTATTAATTTTTGGTAAGAATTTTTAAGTTATTTTTAAAATTTTCAGAAAATTATTTGAAAATTAGTTCTTTTTATTCTTTTTTAGAAATTCTAAAGCTTCTTCTTCATTGAGAGGTTTGCTGATTAGGTAACCCTGTATTTTGTCACAACCACAATCATACAGGTACTGTCTCTGCTTTTCATATTCAACCCCTTCAGCTATGACAAAATGGTCTAAATTGTGAGCCATGGATATAATGTCGTCAGTAATTGTTTTTTCAGGTTCAAGATACATCAATTTATCAATAAAATACTTGTCAATCTTTAGGCAGTTGATATTTAGTTCTCTCTCTCGTGCAAGAGAAGAATAGCCTGTCCCGAAATCATCAATAGCTGTACAAAGGCCAGCTTTTCTCAGTTCTCCAAGAATACGGTTTATTTTGTCATAATCTGATGTAAATACTGACTCCGTAATTTCGATACCAATATTGTTGGGGTCAACCTGCATGTTATGAATCATCTCCAATAAATTTTCATGAAAACCATCTCTCAGTAACTGAATGACAGAAATATTGATCGAGACATTCATATCCTCAAATCCATACTCTTTTAATCTTCTCAGGAAACGTAATGCCTGTAGAATAATCTTTTTGCCTATGGGGATAATTAGTTTTGTTTCCTCAGCGATAGGTATAAACTCCAAAGGTTGAATTTGTCCAAGTTTCTCACTTTTTAATCTAGCCAGGCCTTCAAAACCACATATTTGGTTTGAGCTTAAATCAAGAATCGGTTGAAATTGTAAATAGAGGCCGCCGTTACTCTCATCGGCAACAATTCTGGTAAGTTCATTCTCTATATTCTGTTCCCGAATAACCTGTGCCTCTATTTCTTGATCATAAAAGCAAATACCGAAATCCCCCTCATTCATCTCGATGGATTTTTCAGAGGCGATCAGGAGCTTCTTCAGTAGTTGATTGACATCATTCTCATTATACTGGTTTATTTCCACAACCCCAATTCCTCCGTTGACTCTTTCTGCTGTAAGCAGATATTCCAGGGTTTTTGCAATCGTTTTGCAGAATTCAATAAGTTCCTTTTTGTCCTGATATTCTGTCAGATAAAATACAAAATGGTTTTCATATATAATAAATAATTTTCGTTGATCTGTACCATATTTATTGAGAACAGCAACAATGTTTTTAATCAAATTCTGGGTATAATGAAACCCAAAGGTTGTTGTTAATGAATGTATGGTGCTTAGATTTATACCAACAATTGCTCTGTTTTCTATTTTCTGCTGATTAGCATCATTCTTTAAAAGGTTTTCTAAATAGTTGCGATTATATAAACCAGTCCAGCTGTCATGATCGTTATTATATTTGAGAGTATTTTCCATCCCTTTGCGATCTGTAATATCAATAATAATCCCCTCAAGAGCTTCAACTTCCCCTTTTAGGTTAAAAATACCTTCACCCATCTCCAGAACCCATTTCCTTTTTCCACTGGCAGTTATAATTTCATATTCATGATTTAGAGGTAAATGATTCACAAGATTATACTTCCATTTTTCCCAGAGTACTTCACGATATTCAGGTGCAATGATATCATTAAAAGAAAGTTCCTTGTTGGCTATAAAACTTTCTGGCAGATATCCGGTCAATTCAAAACAGCCAGCTGAAACATATTGCATCGTCCATTCTCGATCATAATTGCACCTGTAGGCTAAACCCGGAAGATGGGAAAGAAGAACAGATTTACTGCGTTCACTCTCCATCAATTCTTCTTCTATTGACTTTCGCCTGGTAATATCCTGCAGTAAAGCAATATGATTGGACTGATTATTTTCTGACAAATTAAGCTGAGACATAATCAAGTTCACCCAAACGATCGAGCCATCCGGCTTAATTAAGCGCTTTTCCATTGTATAACTTTTAATTTCTCCGGACTGGAGTTTTCTGTAGTTTTCTAAATCTTTTTCTAAATCATCAGGGTGGGTAATTGCTGTCCAGCCTGTTTTTTTTAGCTCTTCTTTTGTTCTCCCGGTAATTTTTTCATACGTTGAGTTTATACTGAAATGGCTGTTTTGTTGATTAGAAGCAAAATCATTGCTGAATGAAATGGCTATACCAATTGGTGCCTGACTAAAAATTGTATCAAAAGTTAGTCCTTTTTCGTGCAGTTTTAGTTCAAGTGCCTGTTGGATTTTGATTAATTCAACATGAACTTCAATTCTGGCTTTCAGTGATTCCATTTGAATAGGCTTTCTGACATAATCCACTGCACCAAATTTTAATCCCTTGATCTCGTTTTCCAGCTCATCATAGTTTGTTAAGATGATAGTACGTACTTTTTTGTACCTTTCATCAGATCTCAACTCTGCCAATACTTCAAAGCCATCCATTTTAGGCATGTTCAAATCCAGGATCAGCAATTTGACATCTTCATGCTCTTTTAACTGCTGCATTGTTTGTATACCGTCACAGGCAACCAGGATATCATATTCCCTCAACATCCTTTTGATAATCATACGATCTGATGCTGAATCTTCGGCAACCAAGATTTTTACTGACATTATATCTTCTCCTTTTATTCTTCATCCTTTTATGGAGCATGCTATTTAACAGACATTTTTACAATTTTAATTCTCTAATTTCCCCAAACAGTGTTTTCAGCAAATTAGAGAATTCTTTATATAAGGGCAATATTTCTTCTTCCATTTCTTCCTTCAGTGCTTTTTGTAACTTCACTGATACTTCATAAAGAGCCCTGGCACCTATACTGCCTGAGCTGCCCTTAACCTTATGGACAATCTGGACAGCTCCAGCATAATTTTTTTCTTTTATCGCGAAAATGATCTTTTCTTCAGTATCCTGGTTTTCCTTATAATACTCATTTAATACCTGTTGATATAGCTCTATATCATCTGCCATATTTTTTAAACCAGTTGATTTATCTAAGACATTCATATCAATTTTTCTTTTCCTCCTCTTCCATAATAAGCTCTTTAATAGTGCGAATAAAGTGATCCGGGTCAAATGGTTTGCTGATATAGTGATATATTCCACTTTGTTCACACTTCTCCTTTACCCCAAGAATAACATCTGCAGTCATGGCAACAATAGGAACATCTGTTGACATTTTTCTGATTTCCTTGGCTGCTTCATAACCGTTCATAACAGGCATATGTAAATCCATTAAAATCAAATCAATCTTTTTCTGTTGTTGCTGATAAAGATCAACTGCCTCTTTCCCATTATTAGCTATCATTGTTTTAATATTCACCCGCTGAAGGAGGGATCTGGCAATCAGTTGGTTCGTCTTATTGTCTTCTGCTAATAAAACATTGTAATCTTTGTCTGATTGTTCCGGAATATCTTCTTTTTTTACAGAAGGTTGAGATGCTGATACTGCCTTCAGATGAAAAATATCCAGAATACCATTTAAAAGTATTGATGGAATGATGGGTTTACCGATCCCTAGATCGACTTTATATTCATTGAGTTTATCAAATAAATCTTCTCTCATCATTGGTAAGAGCAAGATAATTTTTGGCACTCTAAAAATACTTTCATTTCTTCGAAGTGACTCTATAAATTTAAAGCCACCTTCCTGTGGGGTCTCATAATCGAGAATAAACAAATCAAAAGGTTTAGCAAATTTACCATCAGAAGCTTCCAGCATGCGAATTGCACTGGCTTCTGAGCTGGTAAGTTCACATTGCATTCCAAAGGAACCAAGGTAACTTTCTATTAGATTCATATTTGCTCCGGTTTTTTCCAGAACCAGTGTCCTGACATTCTTGAAGTGTTTGGCTGATACCGACAATGTTCTTTTATCCGTATCTTCTTTATCTCTATCGACTTGTAATATTAAGTTAATAATAAAGGTAGAACCTTCCCCGGGTGTACTGAAAATCTTTATTTGCCCTCCCATCATCTCTACCAGGTTTTTAACAATAGACAACCCTAATCCCGAACCACCAAATCGTCGGTTAATACTACTGTCCCCCTGAATAAAAGGTTGAAATAATTTATTAACCTGTTCTTCCGACATCCCAATCCCTGTATCTTTAACTGTAAATGATATGTGATAATTTTCATTTTCCTTCGCTATCAGTCTGACATCCAGGGAAACTTCTCCTGAACTGGTAAATTTTGCGGCATTGTTTAAAATATTAAGCAATATTTGTTCTATGCGTTTTGCATCTCCAAAAAACCAGTTAGGAACATCAGGATCTTTGGTAAGTTTTAAACCTATTTCCTGTTCTTCTATTTTGTAAGAAACGATATTGATCACGTCCTGAATAACCTGATCCAGGCTGAAAGAGGTCATTTCTAGCTCTATTTTCCCGGCTTCAATTTTTGAAAAATCCAGAATATCATTAATTATACTCAACATATTGTTTGCAGCTTGGGTTATCCTGTCAATATAAATGCTTTGTGTTAAAGAAATCCCGGTTTTTTTGAGAAGGTAGGACATCCCGGTAATCGCATTAAGGGGTGTTCTTATTTCATGGGACATTCTTACCAAAAAGCTGGACTTAAAATCATTTGCTTCCTCTGCCTCTTTTTTTGCTTTCTCCAAATCCAGCAGAATCTGCTTTCGTTTTTTGATCTCTTTCTTTAAGCGAATAATCCAGAAGAAAGAAACGACCATAACACCTGCAAGGATAGATCCAATCAGCAAAAAAATTCGATAAATAGGACCATAGTCAATCTCAGCTTTAAATTCAATCCACTTATTATTAATGGAGATTTTTTCTTCTTCAGGGATACTATTCAGTGTCTTGTTGAGAATATTAACCAGTTCCGGCCAGTCCTGCCGAACAGCAAAATACAATGCCTGTTCTTTCTCTGCCTCAAATACGATAAATTTTAAATTAGTAATTGCATTGGTTCGAACCAGGTAATCAGTAGTAGCAAGATTCCCTAAAAAAACTCTCTCAGCCCCACTGGCAACTGAAGCAAGGGCGGCTTCTACACTATCATACAAGCTTAAATTTATATTAGGATAAGATAATAAATAACTATGGTGGGAGCTGTTTCTTTGCACTGCAACTGCTACCCCTGCCAGATCATCCATATCAGAAATACCGGTATCTGTGTTTTGGGTCACAATAACCCTTTTGAAGTAAAAATAGGGTTGAGAAAAAAGAAAATATTTTCCCCTTTCCTCTGTCCTGGATATTGCAGGGAGGGCGTCAACCTCTCCCGATAGAGCCATATCATAGGCTTCCGGCCAGGTTAACCCTCTGGCAATTTCAAATTTTAGTCCTGTTCTCTCACTTATCAGGGAAAGGTAATCTGCAGTAATTCCTTTATACTCGCCATTCTCATCGAAAAACTCAAAGGGAACAAACTTCGGGTCCACACCAAGCCGAATAACGGGATTTTCGTTGATAAATATAGCTTCATCTTTTGTCCAGCGGATATCCTCTGCAGCAAAACAGGAGGCAGTCAGAACGTAAAATATTATAAAACATATAGAAAATAAAGAAATAAATTTTCTCACGAATTTTCCCTTCTACTATAATTTAAGGCTAAACAAGTAACTTTATATGTTCCTGCTACCTGGAATTTTTTCGTGGAATAAGGAAACAGTAAAACATTTAATAATATTTTACTGTTTAAAAAAACAAAACTATTGAGTTAACTAAAATTGTAATATTATAACACATAACAATATTCTAAATTTATTTTTTTAATATTTTAGAATAAAATAAATAAATTTAATAAAGATCCAGTCAGACTGGATAATAAATGATAATCTTTCTTTTGTATTGAAAAAGTATTATAATAAATTTTTGGATTACTCCATATCTGCAAATAATTATTGTACTGCAAGATTACCTTTTAAACTATAAAACTTAATATTTGACAGGTGGAAATTATTGGGGAAAAGCAATATAATGAAAAAACAAAAAATATTTTCCTTTTTTTACATACCGCTAGCATTAGTAATATTACTCTTATTTTCATACCTTTCAGTTTCATCATCAAACCTGAACAAGGACAGTGCTAGTACTGATAATACTCTGATTTTTCTGGGAAATAAAAACATAGCCCCTATTATATTTGAAGAAAAAGGAGTGGCCAAAGGAGTTGTCGTTGATATAGTCAGAGAATTAGGTAAAAAAATAGACTCTAAAATCCAGGTCGAAGCCATTGAATGGGAAGAAGCACAGAAGAAAGTATTGGCAGGTGATGCAGACGCCCTGTTACAGATAAATCCAAATCCGGGAAGGGAATTGCTCTATGATTTTTCTTATGAATTATTAAAGTCAGAGTTTTCCATATTTATAAAAAATGGCAATACTAACATCAATACAGTATATGATTTAAAAAATAAGAAAACAGGCGTAGAATCTGGAGGATATCCTTATCAACTATTAAGCAATTATGAAGGAATAAATATAGTAATTATTCCAGACTGGAAAGCTGGTTTTTATATGCTTCAATCCGGTGGAATAGATGCTATTGTTGTTGATAGATGGATTGGAGAATACGAGTTAGCCCGGAGCAGAGTAGACGGAATTCAGATTATTGAGTGCCCTATCGAAATAAGCTATTCCCGCATAGCAGTAAAGAAAGGAAATTCCGAACTACTCAATTTAATTAATTCTGGCCTGAAAGCCATGAATGATGATGGTACCATGGCTGATATTCTAAGCAATTGGCGAGGAAAGAGAGTAGTTTATTTTACCGAGGAGTATGTCAATAGAACAATTTTTTATTTTTTCATAACAATTTTGGCTGTAATCTTATTATTCACCATCCTGGTAATAAACAGAGTCAAAAGATTAAATACAAAACTTGAACAGGAAGTTAAAAAAAGAACCCGCGAACTAAATGATACAAATAAAAAACTGCAGAAAGCTAATGAACAGTTAAAAAAATTTTCCATGGTAGATGGGTTGACTAATATCCCTAACAGAAGATATTTCGATCGTGCTTTGCAAAAGACATGGAATATTAGCAAAAGAGAAAAAATGCCTCTGGCATTAATAATGTTAGATATTGACTACTTTAAAAACTATAACGATACCTATGGGCATTTAGCTGGAGATCAAAGCTTAATAAAAGTAGCTAATGTAATTAAAAATAATTTAAAAAGACCAGGTGATTTTGTAGCACGTTTTGGAGGAGAAGAGTTTGTAGTTTTACTTTTTAACACAACAGAAGAGGGAGCTCTGGCAATAGCTGAAAACTTGCGCTCAGAAGTAGAAAATCTGGCCATTAAAAATGAAGGTAGTATGCAAAAAGTTATAACTATTAGTTTAGGTATTTCAGTAACAATTCCAGGAAATATTTTAAATCCTGAAAATCTTATAGAGGCCGCTGATCAGGCAATGTATCAGGCCAAAAAAGAAGGTCGTAACAGAGTTGTAGTCAGTTCACTTATAAGAAATAAAAAATAAGTTTTCCTTGCCCTAGCCACTAGATTAAAATTTTATTTATTTTATTTCTACTGTGTCTTCATTATTTCTACTACATTTCAAAAGAAATATTATCGGAATACTATTTTTTACTAATAATCTGGAAAATTCAGACAATCGTAACCTCTCTATATATTTAATCATTACCAAAATACAAATATTTAAAATATTAAAAGTCTGTCCAATATTTATTATTTTTAATCATTTAGAAAATATTAATTATTAGGGTTATTCATGATTAACATGTAATAATTTCGAGTCGTGTTTACACTTTGACTTAAATTAACTTAAAAAAATTTGATATAATATTAATAAAATATTTTTATATTAATGAATTTGATAATAATATATATTATATAAAACTATTCCTTTTACAATCTCTGCCCTATAGTTATTTAATTAATATATTAGGTAAAAATAATGTTATTTGTGGAAGATAAGTTACTAAAATTAAAACAGCAATTAAGATAACCATAAATGGAACAGTAGCTTTAACTACTTTTTCAAAAGACGTTTTTGCAATATCTGATACCAGATAAACACATAATCCTACCGGGGGAGTAAGAAGGCCAATCATTAAGTTTAATGTCATTATTACACCAAAATGCACTCTGCTGATACCAAAAAGGTCTATTGCTGGCAGAAGAACAGGGACCATAACAACTATAGCCGCTGTTGTGTCCATAAAGCAGCCGATTAAAATTAATAATAAATTAATAATAAATAATATAATATATTTATTGGAAGTTACAGAAAGTATTGTATTAGTAAAAAGCTGTGGTATCATTTCGTAACTAAGTATCCATCCAAATAAATATGCAGTACAACTTAAAAAAGCTATCATACCTATACTTTTGGCAACATTTTCTAAACTATTAATCAATTTTTTATATGAAAATTCGCGATATACAAATATTTGTAAAAACAAGGCATATATAACCGCAATGACTGCTGCTTCTGTTGGAGTAGCGATACCCAGTACTATGCCTCCTAATATAATAATAGGAGTAAGTAAAGATAAAATAGCATCTTTAAAGTCAAACCATAACTCTTTTAAGCTGCTTTTCTTATAGATCTTGTATCCTTTCTTTTTAGAGATAAAATACACTACTACCATTAAACCAAAGCCCATTATTATCCCTGGAATTGCACCAGCTATAAAAAGAGCTCCAACAGATACATTTGCTATAGCTCCATAAAGTATAAAAGGAATACTTGGGGGTATAATAGGACCTATAGTAGAAGAAGCAGCTGTAACCGCAGCCGAAAATTCTTTATCATAACCATCTTCTATCATGGCTTTTATCTCTATTGCCCCCAACCCAGCACTATCCGCTACGGCAGATCCGCTCATTCCAGCAAATATCATACTTGCAACTACATTTGCATGCCCAAGCCCACCAGGGATATGTCCGACTAGCGATTTAGCAAATTTAAATATCCTGTCTGTAACACCTCCAGTATTCATGAGCTGACCAGCTAAAGCAAAAAAAGGGATTGCTAAAAATGGGAAATTTTCAAAAAGGCTAACCATAACTTGAGGTATAACACTGAATGGGATGTCAGCGAAATAAAAAAATATCAAGCAGGAAACACCCATACTAAACCCTATAGGGATACCTAATATCATCAATATTAAAAAGCAAACAATTAGAATTAATCCATTCATTTGTTCCATCTCCCCCAATTTATAAGATTATTATACAAATGAGTCATGGTATAAATTGAAGATGCAACAAAACCTGGGACCATTGAAATACTAAGCATCCAAAATGGTATACCAAGGCTATATGCCATTATATTACCTTGAACTTTTGGAAGTAATATTGCACTCCAAGCTACAATAATAAAAAATAAAATCATAAGCAGTATAGAAAATGACTCCAATATATATTGAATAACTTTTGGAAGTTTTTCAACAAAAAAAGTAACTTTAAGATGTGATTTATCAAAAGTAGCTATTGAAACACCAAAAAAACAAAACCAAGCATACAAATATCTCGATAACTCTTCACTCCACATAAGAGGTTTTTGTAAAAAATAGCGCATAATCACTTGAAAAAATATTGTAACTACCATTACAACAAGTATTGTTTTTGCAATAATTTTAATTATTGAATTTAATTTTTGGCAAATCAATTTCACAAACTTTAACCTTCCTCTTTTTATTTATTAAAACTATTATAGAGTTAAAAATTTTATATATTAAATTAAATGAAATAAAATTTTTATTAAACAAGCAGCTTATTAAGCTGCTTGTTTAATAAAATTAAAGTTTGAATCATATTATCTTTATTCTATTGAATCTGCAATACGTTGGTAAAAACCTTTTGGCCAAATATCTTGTTCTTCTAGATTATATGCAGCAACTTTACCCTTCTCCCAAAAAGCATCCTGGTCAACATCAATATATTCAATACCGGCAGTTGCCATATTAGCTTTTATTTCTTCTTGACTATTTTCTACTATTTCGCGATTATATTTTCCCGCTTCTGCAACACATTCTTCAAGAATAATCTTTTGTTCATCTGTTAAATCTTGATAGAATTTTTCGGTTACCCCTAAAGCAACTAATTCAGGTAAATGTTCAGTAATTGAAATATAATCAGCAACTTCATAAAATTTTTGAGAATAAATCAAATCAAGAGGGCATTCCATAGCTTCAACTACACCTTGTTGTAATGCAAGATATACCTCTCCAAAAGCCACTGGGGTAGGTGAAGCACCTAATGCTTTCCAGGATTCAATGTAAGAAGGAGTTTCTGGTACTCTTATTTTTAAACCTTCAACCTCTTCAACTGTGCGTATTGGTTTTTTGCTTAATAAATTTCTTGCTCCTCTTCTCCAATCACCAACTGAAATTAATCTTATCCCATGTTCGTTAATTAACCTTTCTCTTATTTCATGTCCGACAGGGCCATTTATTGCTTTTGCATACTCATCAAATCCTTTAAATGCAAAAGCTGTATTGAACAAGAAATATTCTGGAATAAAATGTCCTGGCCACCCCAGACCATTTAAATGTCCTTGCTGCACTCCTTGCTTCATATTTTGGATTTGTACAAAAAAACTTCCTAGCTGGTTAGCAGGGAAAATTTGTACATCAATCTCCCCATTGGTTCTTTCTTCGAACAATTCTTCAAATTTCAACAAAGCCAAATGTTCAGGATGTTCAGGATTCATTTCATGGCCAATTTTCATTACCTTTTGAGCTCCAAAAACAGACATTGTTGACATAATAATTATGAGTAACAACCCTAGCAACATTATTTTGAATATTTTCTTCATTTTTATATTCTCCTTTATTAAAAATACTTTATTGCATAATTGATTTATACAATTAAATATAAAAATTATTAAAAACTTCACCTCCTTCCATCTTCAAATAATATTTTAGTGTTTGCTTTTTTAACAGTTCAAATCACTATTTTTATGCCTTTTTTTTGGAAGTTATCAAAAATATCTTTATCTAATTGCGAATCTGTAATAATAAAGTCTATTACATCTAATGAGGCCACAGTAAGCAAGCTGTTGTTTTTAAATTTTGAGCTATCACCTATAAAAATAACCTTATCTGCTTTCTCTATGACTTTCTTCCTGATTTCAATTATAAAAGGAAATGAGCTTTTAATCCCCTTATCCAAACAAATGCCTCCTGAAGAAATAAAGGCCTTATCTATATGAATCTGCTCCAGGGAATTAATTGCTAATGGCCCTACAAATCCCTTTGTTCGGATATCCAACTGTCCACCAGTAGAAATAATGTCTAAATTCGCACAATCTGAAAGTTCATAAATAATAAATGGAGAATTTGTAATAAGAGTTACATTGTTAATATTCTGTATTGCTAGTTCTTTTGCTAGAACAAAACAGGTAGTAGAAGAATCCAAAAAAATAATATCATCTTCTTCTATAAAATTTAAAGCTTTTTTTGCAATTTCTTTTTTCTGAGAATAATTCAAATTCATTCTTAGTTCAAATATTAATTTTGCTGAAGTTGATTCGTTTATACGAACTCCTCCATGAATTTTCTTAACTAAACCTTCTCTTTCTAATTCATTTAGTATTCTATGTACTGTCATATTAGAAGTATCTAAATATTTACTAAGTTCACTTATTTTGCATATTTTTTCTTTTTTTAGTAATTTTAATATTTTTTCTCTTCTTTCGAAAGGAATCAATTTTAGCTCCATGTTTTTATAGAATGTTATATTTTATTATATATTTCACAATATAACATTCTACATCTTTAATGTCAAGACAGGACTTCGAGGTAATACTTATCAGATATGGTTAACGCCTTCTAAACAAACTGCATAAACAGATAGAAATAAATTTAGCTTCTTCTGAATCTGCTCTAGAAGTTAAAACTATTGGATAATTTGTTCCCCATAATAATCCAGCAATTTTTGCTCCTCCCATATAAACAGCTGATTTAATCAAAAAAGCCCCGTTCTCTAAATTAGGTGCTATTAAAATATCAGCAGGTGGTTTAAAGGAAAATGTAATGTTCTTCTTTTTTACTGCTTCTTTTGAAACTGCGGTATCAAGTGACATTGGCCCATCCAGAGCTATTCTATCTTTATATATTTGCCCTCTCTCTGCCATTTTGCTCAATATGGCACAATCATATCCCGATTCCAGTCCTTTTAAAATTAACTCATTTGCACTTAAAAGTGCAACCTTCGGGTATTTAACCCCTATTATTTTGGCACATCTAATACAATTCCTGATAATAATAACTTTTTGTTCTAAGGTTGGATTGGGAATGACCGTTCCATCAGAAACAATAAATATTCTCTTTGATTCTTTTAATTCAAGGATAGAAGTATGTGTAAAAAGTTGATTACTGATTTTTGAGTTAATTATTTCTTTTAAAAAGATTGAAGTATTTATTAGTCCTTTAGCTAAAGTATCTGCTTTCCCTTCAAGAATAAAATCGATTGCTTTAAGCACAGCCTCTTTTTGACTTTTAACAACTATGTTCTCAAATTGCTTATTTTCTTTTATATCAACAATAGTAAATTCGGCTACATTTTTCTTTCTGGCTTGTTTTGCTACTTCCAACAATGATTTATCTGGGCATACCAGAACAATTTTGATATTATTCTGTTTTTCTTCAGCTTTCTTTTTTATAAAATCAAAATTTATATTATCAGTATTCATTTAGTAAAATTTCTCCTTTTATGGCTAAATACACATTGCTAGCTAGAGATTCACTTTCAAATTCTCCCGGATAAAATATAATTTTCCCTAAAAAGCTAATCTTTTTATTTATTTTTTCTTTTATAAAATCTGAACGACAAACTCCTCCTGTTAGTATAACAGCGTCTAGATCACCTTCAAATACAGGCAGCAAGCTACAAATATATTTCGCTATATTATAAATATATGCATCTAGAACAATAGATAAATCATTATTCTTTTTGGATTGAGCTTCAATTTCAAACATATCTCTAGACTTGAAATAGCTGTACAATCCAGATCTATGAGAAATCTCATCTACGGAATCTGACATCGATAGTTTATTTCTATTGATATAGTTAATAAGATCCAAGGATGGCAAGCTGCCAGCTCTTTCTATGGCAAAAGGTCCTTCTTTGTCACTATTATAGACATCTACCATTCTGCCTTTTTTATGAGCACTAACAGAACCTCCACCGCCTAAATGAGCTACAATAAAGTTTGCTCCTTCATATGGTTTTCCAATTTCATTAGCAGCTTTTTTAGCCGCAGCTTTCATATTTAAAGCATGAGAAAGGCAGTTCCTTTTTATTTCCTTTATCCCGGTTATCCTAACAAAATCTTCTAGTTCATCAACACTAATTGGATCAACTGTATAAGCAGGAATTTTGTATTTATTAAATATATCCCAAGCTATTACAACCGCTAAATTTGAAGGGTGCTCACCCTGTAAACCCATTTTAGCATCTTTTACCATAGCTTCATTAACAGTATACACCCCTGAATTTAAAGGTTTTAAACGGCCACCCCTAACTGCTAATGCATCAAATGTTTCAATTGGATGACTTTTCTTCTTTAAATAATCCATAATTTCTTTTTGGCGAAAATTCATTTGATCTGGAAATAAAGGTTTTTCAATAGTGTATTGACCATGGTAAATAGAAATATTTTCTATACATTTATCATTTTGATAAATTGATATCTTGGTAGAAGTTGAACCTGGATTAATGGTTAATATTTTAAATGTGTATTTCATAAAAACCTTCTTTTTTATAAAGAATAAAAATAAATCTTATGGGAAAACCATTCCTCCATCTACATTAATAGCTTGGCCGGTAATATGTTCTGATAATGCTAAAAATAAAGCAGTTTCGCCGATATCTTCAGGAGTTTGAGCTACACCTTGAGGAATTCCATCCCTGACAACTCTTTGAAAACTTTCTAGTTCACCTTCACCTGGTAATGCTTTCTTTTTCCTTGAATACTCCCACATTTTTGTTGCTACAATCCCAGGGCAAATAGCATTAACATTAATGTGATCTGCAGCCAGTTCCATTGCTATGGCATTGCTGAATCCAACAACTGCAAATTTTGATGCACAATAATGACTTTGCCCAGGGAAGCCTCTTTTGCCTGATATAGAAGCAATGTTTATTATTTTTCCACCTTGATTCTTTTTCATTATCGGAACAACAGCCTTACAGCAAAGAAATACACCCTTGCTGTTTACCCCCATTATATTATCCCATTCCTGTTCACTTAAATCTTCTAATTTATTTCGGGTAGCAATTCCTGCATTATTTACCAGAATGTCTATTCTACCAAATGTATTAATAGTTTGCTTTACTATTCTCTGGACATCACTCCATAAGGTTATATTTGCCTCCAGGGCAATAGCTTTGACACCATTATTTTTAAGCTCTTCAACTAAATTACAAGCATTTTTAAAGCCATCAATTTTTTTACTTTCATTTTGGTTCAAGGGTGTTTCTAAAAGATCTATACCAGTAATCACTAAACTTGCGTTTTCGCGGGCAAATATTTTTGCAATACCTTTTCCAATACCACTTCCTCCTCCAGTAATTATAGCCACTTTCCCTTCAAGTAAATTCATAGTACTCTCTCCTTACAATAAATATTTATTTTGTAAAAAAGGTCCTTTATACTGATACTTTTTGTATTTTTCTATTTCTAAAAATCTATTGTAGATTCCTGTTGCTGGGTATCCAGTTACACATCCAGCCTTGATTTGAGTTGCATTTACTGCAATTGAAAAATCAGCTAAAAATAATTCATTGGTACTTTTACTTCTAATAGATGAAATGATATCAATATTGTTTTGATTAGCATATTCTGCTACTTCTAACAATTCAGTAATTGTTCCAATTTGGTTTGGCTTCAAAAGAACACTGTTTATTAGCTTCTTATCAAAGGACATCTCTAACCTATTTTTATTAGAAGCAATTAAATCATCACCTACTATTTGGATATTCTTGTGAGATATTTTTTGATAGTTTTCTAGGTCCTCTTCTTCAAACGGATCCTCTAAATAAAGAACGGGGTATTCTTTAATCAGATCTTTATAAAAATCAGCAAATAGCTCTTTCTTTATTTCTTTCTGGTCAATGCTATAACTATCTCTTTCAGAGTTAAAAAATTCTGTAGCTGCAGCGTCCAATCCTAATTTGTAATTTTTTTCATAACCGCACAATTTAATTGCTTCCATTAAAAAATCTAATGCTTCTCTTGTTTTGCTCATTTGAGGTACAAATGTAATACCTGGGACAACCAAATATTTTTCCTTTAACAAATCATAAAGTGTGTAATAGATCTCTACTCCACTTTCAATAGCTTCTGAAAAAGAATTAAAACCTGTAGGAATTATACAAAAATCTTCTAACTTAAGTTGATTAGCAAATCCTATTCCTCCATGAATCATAACAAAAACTGGGGCAGGAATTGAAAATTCTTTATTTTTGGGATATAAATATTGGTATAAAGGTATGTTTAAAAAAATTGCCGCAGTTTTAGCTATTGCCATAGACACACCTAGCATTGTATTTCCTCCTAAATTCTTTTTATTAGGAGTACCATCTAATTCTATCATTATCTTATCGATGGTTTTTTGTTCAGCTATTTCAAGCCCAATTAGTTTTGGGGCTATTTTTTCATTAATAATTTGAACAGCCTTAAGATTACCCTGCCCATAGAACCTTTTTTCTCCATCAAACAAAGTCAAAGCTTCATATTTGCCTATAGAAGTTCCAATATCAACAGCAGCTTTACCGATTATTCCTTTTTCGGTTTCAATTCTTACCTCAATAGTTGGCAATGCCATTAAAGACAATATCTCTCTAGCGGTTATTTTTTTTATTTTATCCATTTTTCCTTTTGTTTATAAACTAAAAATAATTAATATAGCGATTACTTTTACACTTTTATTATGACAAGAAAGATATTTTTATTTATTCTAATAAATTTTAGTTTTTTAAAGAGAAATATCTTTTTTTTCTATCTTTTCTATTGATCCTTTGAGATCAGCTAAAAATTCATAGGTGGGGACTCCATCAATGATTCTATGATCAACTGTGATAATAAAATTAGCAATTGGGGCTATTAAAATTTTTCCACTTTCCACAACAGGCTTATCTTTAATTCGCGTGACTCCTAAAATAGCTCCCTGAGGGTAATTTAATAGCGGTTGAATAAAATCTACTTTGTATCCTCCCACACTCGAAACTGAAAACGTTCCACCTTGCATTTCATCAGGTTTGATAGTACCCTGGATTGCCTTTTCGCTTAAATCTGAAACTAATAAAGCAATTTCTTTTAAATTCTTTTGGTCAGCTTGTTGAATTACCGGCAGTAAAATCCCAGACATATTTCTCCTTTGGATAGCAACTGCAAACCCTATATTGACATCGGAATGATATAGAATATGGTTATTTTCTGAATCCAATTCTGCATTAAGATAAGGATGTCTGGATAATGTCTTAGCTATCATATACATTAGCAGAGGTAAAAAAGTCAGCTTGGGCTGGAAATCTTTTAAAAATATCTGGTTCAAATCTTCCTTAACATTCAGTAAATTTGCCATGTTTATCTCTATACTCACAGTAGATTGAGCCGCAACATGATTGCTCCAGTTAAAGTTTCTTATCATAGCTTTTCTTAAAGGGTTTAATCTTATCTTTTTTAATTCTGATTCCATGTTACATCACACTCCTGTAAAATGTTATGTAATCCTAACGTATTTTGGAAGTACAAACTCTATGTATTATTGTTATATTCATCTTCAGAATTATATATTTTTGCAATAACATTACCAACTGGTACTTCCTCTTCTTCTTTTACAATTATATGCAAAAATCCTGAACACGGTGCTTCAATAACAACAACGGCTTTGTCAGTTTCTATGCTGGCAATTTCTTCATTCTTTTCAACCTTTGCACCTTCATCTTTTTCCCATTTGACAACAATTCCAGTTTCCATATCAGGCGAACCTTTTGGCATTAATATTTCAGTCATGTTTCCTCCTTTTAAAATTATAAAAAACAAGATTATTTTTTTATAATAGATCTAATTCCTTCGGTAATTCTTGAGACACTAGGAATTACCATATTTTTCAGACTATCATTAAAAGGTATTGGTACATCCAGACTAGAAATTCTAAAGATAGGTTTTTTAAGATAATCAAAAACATTTTCCTGTACCTGTGCAGTTATTTCTGCTCCAACACCTCCAGTTTTATTCTCTTCTTCAACTATGACTAAATGTCCAGTTTTTTTTACAGAATTATTTATTGTATCAATATCAAGAGGAACGATGGTTCTTGGATCAATAACTTCAATGTCAATTCCTTCTTTCCCCAATTCTTCCACTACACTTAGGGTTCTACTTACCATTCTAGCAGTAGCTACCACCGTAATATCATTTCCTTGTTTTTTTATAGCAGCTTTCCCAAAAGGTATTGTATATTCTTCTTCAGGAACTTCTCCTTTTATATTATATAAAGCTCTATGTTCATAAAAGAGTACGGGATTATCATCTCTTATTGCTGTTTTCAATAACCCCTTAGCATCATAAGGATTTGATGGAAGTGCTATTTTTATTCCGGGAGTATGCATAAATAAAGCTTCATTACATTGAGCATGTTCTGCGCTACCCCCAAAGGTTGCACCCATAGAAGATCTAATTACCAATGGTACTTTAAACATGCCACCATGAGCATAACGCCATTTTGCCGCTTTATTATACACTTCATCAAAACAAACTGATAAAAAATCTGCAAACATTATTTCAACAATTGGTCTTGTGCCTGTAATGGCTGCTCCAACTGCCGTTCCTACAATAGCAGCCTCAGAAAGTGGAGTATCTTTTACCCTATCAGGTCCAAACCTATCTAGTAATCCAGTTGTTACTTTCCAAAGGCCACCAACTACAGCAACATCTTGACCATAAATAAAAATTTTTTCATCTCTTTGCATTTCTTCATGCAACGCCTCGTTTAAAGCTTGGGCAAACTTTATTTTTCTCATCATAATTTCCCCTCTGCCATTTATTTTTTATTGATATAATAATTTGGAATATTATACATAAATATCTTTAAACAGATCTTCTTCGCTGGGCTCTTCACTATTCTCAGCAAAAATAATAGCATCTTCAATTACTTTTTTAATTTTCTGTTTTTCAACATTAATCCATTCATCTGTAATAACATCTTTTTCAAGCAATTCTTTTTCAAATCTTTTAACCGGGCATTTTTCCAGCCATTCATTTTCCTCTTTTTTTGTTCGATATGAACACTGGTCTCCTTCCATATGGCCTCTACATCTATATGTTTTAGCCTCTATTAGATATGGTCCATTACCAGATAAGGCATAATCAATAGCATTTTTTGTTGCTTCATATACTTCGATGATGGAATTACCATCAACAATTTTAGATGGTATATTATAAGCTATAGCACGATCAGCTATATTCTCTACAGAAGTAGATTTTTTAATATTAATAGAAATACCATATTGGTTATTATCACATAAAAATATTACCGGTAACTTCCAAAGGGAGGCTAGATTCAACGATTCATGAAAGGTACCTCTATTAGATGTATCATCACCAAAAAAAGCTAGAACAACATTTTTTTTGTTTAACATTTTTAAAGATAGTGCTGCTCCTGTAGCAATTACAAAAACTCCTCCTTGGGTACCGCTCATTCCTAACACTTCTTGACTGCAAATGCGAATGGCAGCTCCTTTACCATGATTAGTTCCTTCCCTCTTGCCAAATAAATCACAAAATATTTTTTTAATTTCGATCCCTTTAATCCAATTGGCACAGACAGCTCTATGTGTAGTCATCATATAATCGTCTTTTCTTAGAGCCAAACAACCTCCAACAAAAGTAGCTTCTTCACCAACTCCTGAATGAACTGAACCAGGCACTTTACCTTCATGATACAATTCAACAATTTTTTCTTCTAACATTCTTGCTTTCATTAAATTAATGTACATATTTTGTAAAAAATCGTTACTATATTCCATTAAATGTTTTTCCTCCTATCAAATAATTATCAAACATTTACCAACAAGTTAATCCTCCATCAATCACAATATTTGAACCAGTCATAAAAGCAGAGTTATCAGAAGCCAAATAAACAATTAGGCCACTTAGCTCTTCCGGTAGACCTGCTCTTCCTAATGGCAACATAGATATCTTTCTATAGTAATCTTCTTTATCTTTTTGCCATTTTACTTCTGTCATCTGAGTTTTCATATATGCAGGACTAATAGCATTCACAGTAATTTCATAAGGGGCTGCTTCCACTGCTAAAGCTTTAGTTAAATGGATCACTCCTGCCTTTGAAGCGCAATATGGAGCGACATGTGGGCTTTTATAATTGACAACTAATCCTGAAGCTGAAGCCATATTTATAATTCTACCTTTTCTTCTTGGAATCATTTTTTTTAGCACTGCCTGACAGGTGAGAAAAGTGCCTTTTAGGTTAATATCCATCACTTTATCCCAATTTCTTTCGCTCATTTCCAGAATTGATTCTTGTTCAGGGATTACTCCTGCACTGTTTAATAATATATCTATCTTATTAAATTTATTAATTGTTTCGTCAACCAATTCTTTTACTTCTTGTACAGAGCTTACATCACATTTAAAGCTAAATACATTTTTGCTGATTTCTGATATCTTTTTTCTGGTTTCTTCAGCTTTTTGAAAATCAATATCTGCTATCATTAGTGAGGCTCCAGCTTTTGCTAAAGCAATTGCATTAGATTGTCCAAGGCCTGAACCCCCTCCAGTCACCAACGCAATCTTACCCGTCAAACTAAATATTTCTAAAGAATTTACCATTATGTTCCTTCTTTTTAATGTTATATTTTTTTATATAAATCATTTTATATCATGTTATATCATTGTAATATCTATGTCAAGAATTAAACTATTGCTCAAAATGCATATTAATAATTTTATTTTTTGGAAAATTATTAAATCTTTTATTTAAAAAACCTAAATTGGTATTAATTTAATTTCCTTCTATTATTTTTCTATCTCTCAGACTCTCAAGCAAGGTAAAAAATATTTTAAGGTAACCGATGCCTTTTTCATTATATTATTAATATTTATTATATATATTTTAATATAATTAATAATATATTTGACATTATTAATTAATATAATATAATTATTAATGTAATACTTTATAATATAAATTATAATTATAAAAAAATTAAAAGAGGAGGTATTTATTTTGCCTAACATTCCTACCAATTGTCCAGCATGTAATACCAGAATGAATATTACAGAACTAAAATGCATCAAATGCAATACAATCGTACAAGGAAGTTTTCCCATAAATAAACTCATCTCCCTTTCAGAAGAAGACCGGGAATTTTTAATGATCTTTCTTCGTTCTCGTGGAAATATAAAAGAGGTTCAAGAGAGAATGGGAATTTCCTATCCTACTGTAAAAAATAAATTGGATAAACTGTTAATTGCCTTAGACCTGTCAAATGAAATTAAAGGTTTAAGCCGAAGTGAAATTATCAATAGCCTTGATAATGGAGAAATATCAGCAGAAGAAGCTATTAACTTATTAAAAGAAATATAATTAATTTTAAAAAATTTAAGGAGATAAAAAATGAAAGAAGAAATTAAACAAGTCCTGGATATGTTAAAAGAAGGGAAAATTACTAATGAAGAAGCAGTTGGTCTTATTGAAGCTCTTAAATCAACAGAAAAAGACGGAATTGAGCAAACAAAACCAATTATTGGTAAACAAAAAAGATTTTTTAAAATTAATGTGACTAAAGATGGTAAACCAAAAGTAAATATAAAAGTACCCTTCAGTCTGGTGAAGTGGGGAGTAAATATCGCTAATAAAATGGGGAAAGATACAGTTAAAATTGGAGGAGAGGAAATTCCCTTCGATATGGAAGAGCTTAATAATGCTATGAATGATCCGGAATTCTCCGGGAAGATTTGTGATGTTTATGATGAAGAAAAAAATGAACATGTAGAAATTGAAATTGTATAAGTTTGTCCCTTTAAACAAAGTCAATACATCAAAATTTATAATGAGCAATTAAAATTATTTTTATTAATTTTTCTTTTTGTCTTTGGTTGTAGCTTTCTTTTCTACTTCTTTTACTCGAAAAGCTACAACCTTTTCAATTAATTTCAAAGGTATGGGTTTATCAATAGGAAACTGCACCGAACCTTTTGCGTGTTTATATACAGCAATTTCATCTTTAAATTTCTCTATCCCTGAAGGTGTTGGATAAAATCCTATATGTTTTTTGTGTGCTGCAAAATGTACCAGATTTTCATGTAGAACAAAAGTAGGCATCTGGTATTTAATAGTTTCTACTGCGTCAGGAGCAACTTTCCTGATTGTATTTCTTATTTGTTGCAAAATTATTCGCACTTCAGGAGAATAATCAGCTATATATTCGTCAATATTCATAGACAATTTTTTACTTTTTTTCATCATTCATCAGTCATTCTCTTATTATTTTTTTTAATTTTTTCTATTAAAATAAATAATAGATTGCTTATACTTATCTGTATGTATATATTTAGTGTTTAAAAAAATATTTTCCATTTTTTCAAATCATATATACAATGAAGCTACTCCATATAATACTTAAAATGCTGATCTGGAACAGGTTTGTAAATATCTTCTTCCTGATAATTCTGACTCAGGTATAGCCCGCAAAAGCATCTGTTGTAATTTTGAATATCTTCTGCAGCATAAACACAAGGGCAAATAATCAGTCTGTCTATTTCTTTTTTGCCAGTTGCCATTCGGCAAGGACATAAAGGAATTCCATATCTTTCTTTATTTTTTATCAAGCCTTCTGCAAAGGACAATAAAAGTTCTTCATCAGGGCTTGTTTTCCATCCTTTTTTTTCTGATACTCTTTCAAATATAGGTAGGTATTCTTCTGATTTCATTTTATTAATTCCTCTAAGCTTTCTTTATTGTAACCTAAAACCCATTTGTCACCTTTTATAATCAAGGGAACAGAATAACTTTCAGAAATACTTTTCATATATTGCATTGTTTCTTTTCTTTCTTCTTCTGGAAGTTCATCAAGCCAGGTTATATCAAAGTCCACTCCTGCAGATTCTAAAAATCTCATTGCATTTTTACAATGAGGGCAGGTCGTAAGGCCATACATTTGTATTTTCATAATTATCTCCTCCTGTTTTTATTTAAATATAAAATATTTTATATTATAACACAAAGCTCTAAACTAATATAAAAACAAAAAGCAAACGATCTATAACCTGAAAGAGTAACGATTAATTCTACTTTTCCCTGGGAATGACTAAAATATTAAAAGTCATTTAATAATAATGAATTAATCTTCATTATTGACTTTAATATTTATTAATGTTAAATTGTAATTGTTACTATTTAATATTTTATATGAAAGGAGCCAATATAAATGTTAGTTACTAAACAAGCACCAAATTTCTCTGGTAAAGCTTTTCACCAGGGGAAAGTTAAAAAAGTTTCACTAGAAGATTATCGTGGCAAATGGGTTGTTTTATGTTTTTATCCAGGAGACTTTACCTTTGTCTGACCAACCGAAATTTCACACATAGCCGTGAGCTATGATAAACTTCAAGCATTAAACGTAGAGGTACTTTCAGTAAGCACAGACAGTGTATGGTCACACAAAATATGGAACGAAACCGAGCTCAGTAAAATGGTTGGCAATGATGTCCCATTCCCAATGGTCTCAGACCAGGGAGGAGCCATTGGAAGCCTTTATGATGTCTATGATGAAGCTACAGGAACAAATGTTCGAGGAAGATTTTTGATTGATCCTGAAGGTATTATCCAGGCTGCCGAAATCTTAAGCCCTCCAGTTGGAAGAAATCCCGAAGAACTTATGCGTCAGATCAAAGCTTACCAGCATCACCAAAAAACAGGTGAAGTTATGCCTTCAGGATGGAAAGAAGGAGGGACTACACTCAAGCCTTCACCAGAACTGGCAGGAAATGTCTGGAAAGAATGGAACCCACATAAAGAGTAATTGATTTTTAATAGCTAAAATCAAATTTTAATTATTAATTGTCTGAGAAAGTCCAGACTGTTTGTTGAAAAAACAGTCTGGACTTTTAATATTCATATATTTATTGTCAAAGGAACGTTAGGCTGTGTAAAATCCACTTCTCATTGCTTAACAGCAAATGTCAAAGGGTGTTGTTCATGAAAAATGCAGAAAAAAACTATTGGAGAAAAACTGCTAAAACAGCAATTGAAGAATCTTTGTCCAGAAATATGGAAAAAATATAAGTGGATATTTTAAAAGAAAATATTAATGCAATCAGTTTTTGTAAAAGAAATAGCTTTGATAAAGAGTATTAATTACCGGGTAATGAATTTACTATAATTACTACAGATCAGACAATATTTGATTTTTTCCGTTTCTTTTTGCTCTATAGAGATTCATATCCGCCGAATGAACAAGCTCGCTAATGGTTTCATTATTGTACTGATTGACCCCACCGCTGATGGTTATCACCAATCCGTCAATAAATTTATAGTTCTCAATAGTTTGTCTGATACGTTCAGATATTTTTTTTGCCACCGAAAGAGTGGTGTTTGGAAATATTACCATGAATTCTTCACCACCATATCTTCCCGCAAGGTCAGTTCCTCTGATGCTACTTTTCAAAATGGAAGCAACATCAACAAGCACCTGGTCACCATAGACATGACCCTTATTGTCGTTCACTTTTTTGAAATCATCAATGTCAAAGATAGCAATAGATAAAGGGCTGCCTGTCCGGTTTGCTTCTGCTAACTCTACCTTAAGATGCTCTATTAATGTTCTGTGATTACCGATTTTTGTCAACCCGTCAGTTGACGACATCTCAGAAAGAATCCTGTTTTTATGTTCCAGCTCCAGCTGTATTTCTTTCTTTTCAGTGATGTCAAACACGATGCCCGCAAGAAATAGAGGCTTACCGTTATCATCATATTGCGTTATTTTCCCGCGATCATAATACCATTTGAATGTTCCGTCTTTTGCCTTTATACGGTATTCTGCCTCGTATACATCAACTTTGCCATCCAGGTGATCGCGCATTGCATTCATAGTTTTTTGAAAATCCTCCGGATGTAGCTTATCTGTAAAAAACTGATAAGTAACATGCTCGGGTATCTCACTTTTATCATAACCCAGAGTAATTATTTTCAGCGGATTAAAAGTCACCTCATTGGTCTTGATTTCCCAATACCAATGCCCGAGATTACCTGTCCAGGAGTACTCGAGCCTGATTTCCTGCTCTTTTTCTTTTAATATCTCCAGAGTCAACATCTCAAGGCTTTTTATTCTATCTAAAAGCTGTTCTCTCGAAAAATTCGTATATTCCAAATTTTAATCCTCCTTGTTTCCAATCATCTGAACAAACAATTCAGCAATATGCAGGTCAAATTGTGCCACTGCATCTTTTTTGATAGTATAAAGAGCAGTCATTTGTCGACCCGAATCAATACCATAAACAGCTTAATCAGTTATCCTGCTTTGTTCTAATTAGAATATTCTACTTGATTCTGCATTTTGGTATTATATTAGCAAAAAAAGTGATGATTACCAAATAAGAAAATAAACACATTTCAATCAGAGAACTTTTCCTTTGTTTTATGCTGAGTATGAACAACCGTCTACTTTTTTTAATTTTTATTAAAAATCTAATGCCCTGAAAAATTGTTTGGCATCATCGAAAGTTTTCGATGTATAGATCTTATTTTTTATTTCTTTTACATAAGGTCTCCCAAAAGCAAGATATTTTGTGAAAGCCTTTATCCTGAGAAGTCTTAATTCAGGCGGGTAATATTCTTCCACAAGTGCCACTATCCTTTCATTGATCATCTTTTTATATTCCGGACTGGGCACTTCATCCTGCATTTCGACAAATATAAACGGATTATTTATTGCTCCCCTGCCAATCATTATTCCATCTACTATATTTAACCTTTCGAGTGCTTCATCCCGGTTTAAAATATTCCCGTTTCCGATAATCTTTAAACCTGACCGCTCTTTAATTCTATTGGCATATTCCCACCTTGCTTTAGTACCATACTTGTCTGTTTTCAGTTTGAAATGAACAGTAACAGCATCAACCCCCTCATTCTCAAGTATTTTTAATATCTCGAATATATTTTCCTGTTCAAATCCAAGCCTTATTTTTACCGTGAAAGGGATGCTGGTTATTTTCCTGACCTTTTCGCAGATCTCTCCAATTTTTTTGGATCTTTGAGTAAAGCTGCACCTGCCTCTTTTTATAATCTTCCGTACCGGACACCCCATATTTATATCGATCCCGGAAAAATCAGTTTCCTCTTCAATGTATTTTACCGCATCTATGAATTGCCCTGGTTCACTTCCAAAAAGTTGGATAAACTGCGGAGTTTTAAAATCGAATGACCTGATCATGGATAAGGTTTTCTTCTGTTTTCTTCTGAGCCCTTCCGTAGAGATTACTTCAGTTACCATTAGTCCTACTCCACCAATCTCATCAACGACCCTTCTGAAAACAATATCAGTAAGTGATGCCATAGGGGCTAGTATAGTCCTATATTTTAAGTGCAGGTTACCGATCTTAAGATTTTCTGTCATAATTTATTAAATGAAATTATGTGGTCAGATTTTGCAATATAATTTTTCATATTCTCTCTTGATTCCTTAAAACTCTTTGCTTATTGTAGAATGTGTTAGTTGAGGTTGACGGTTCTTTTTCACGTATAAAATATATATATTAACCTTATTGAATCACCGGCAGCGTTTAAAGCAATAAACGTTTCCAAATTTTCTGCATCTTAATATTAATACCATAAAAAGGTTATAAAATCTTTCTTTTTGAAAGAAAAGTTTTTAGTAAAAATCATTAGAGGAGAAGATATTTTGTTGGTTGGTGCCTCTGGTTATGATGTGGTAGATATTGGTACTCCTTTTAATGAGGGAATTTTTGGTATAGGAACTCATATTGAAATTAGATAATTGACAAAAATATTTTATATAACAGAGAAAAACTGTCAAACAAAGAACTGTCCCCTGTATCATTCCTGTTCATTTTGTAACACCTTTTTTCCTGTGTTTTATCGAATCAAAAGGTAGTCTCTTGTTTTGTTTTTTCATTAATTGCATTTTCCACAAACTTATTAAGAGATATCTTTTTTGATTTCGCTAACAGATCTGCCCTTCTATGGATTTCCGGCGATATTCTGACATTAAAACTTCCTTTATAATATTTTTGAGGCTCTTCGCCAATTTTTTGACACATTTCCAGATAGTCATCTACTGCTTCATGGAATGAATTTTTAAGTTCTGATATGCTCTTTCCTTCAAAGGTAATACTGTCATCAATTCCTATAATTGATCCGAAGAAAATATCATCTTCGCTGCTATATTCAATTTTGGCAAAATAATCTTTATATTCCATTAGGTTTTTCATCTGATTTCACCTGTTCTTTTTAAGAATTTAATGACTTCTTTTATCTAATATATCTTTAACTCATTGCCGGGATGAGGCTTGTGCAAGTTAAGCATTGTTTTCTTTTTCTGATGGTAAAACCCAATCCTTGAACCAGATGTCTTCCCTTTTTTATATTCTATGTAACCCAATGATTTCATTAATTTTGTTAACTCATTAACTGT
>JAXGNR010000009.1:0-125516 GCA_040767965.1 Atribacterota bacterium | reverse complement strand
TTATCCCTGTTTACAATCTCTTTAATCTTAGTTAAAATCTGTAAACTTAACTCCCTGGTTAATTCATCCAGTAAATCTTCTTTTGACTTGAAATAATAATAAAAACTACCCTTTGACAGCCCAACTTCTTTAATGATTTCATCAACAGATGTTTGATCATATCCTTTAGTAAAAAATAGTTTTCTGGCAATAACTAAAAACTCTTTTTTTCTTTCGCATGGGTTTTTTATAGTTCGCATATATAAGCCTTCTATGATATTTATGATATTGTAATATTATAGACTGACGGTCAGTCTATAATATTATTATCAACTTTTTTTATAAAATGTCAATACTCTCAGGCATAGAAAGGAGTATAAAAATATTTATATGAGATGACTTATAGAAAAGTATTTATCTTCTAACTAGCGGATGTTGCAATTTTAATCAGGAAATCATAGCTATGAATGCTTCTGTTAGCTTAGGATCAAATTGCACCCCTTGCCCTTTTTTTAATTCTCCGATAGCTTCTTTCTTTTTCATAGCGGAGCGATAAGGGCGATTATGTATCATTGCCTGATAGGCATTTACAATATGAATAATTCTAGCTAACAATGGAATTTCTTTCTCTTTTTTCCCTTTGGGATAACCTTTGCCGTTCCAGTATTCGTGATGATATAAAACTGCATCAGCAATATGGGCTATTTCGGGTGAAGATTTAGCAATCCTGAAACCAACCTCAGGGTGTCTTTTAATCTCTTCCCATTCACTTTCAGTCAGCCATCCTTTTTTTAGAATTATTTCCTCACTAATAGCAACTTTCCCCATATCACAAAGAGTTGCAAGTAATTTTAAATCCTGTATTTGCTGTTTTTCTAATTTTAATTTTACCCCAAAAGAAAGGGCACACTTTATAAAATTTTTACGATATTCTTTTGTTTCATATCTTTTCTTTTGTAATGCTTTTTCCAGAGATTGAATAATATTTACATCTGCAATTTTTTTGTCAATCAATTTGTAGCGATACATCTTGCTTTCTGCTTCTCTGATGATTGAATAAATATTTTCTGAAGAATTTTCTTTAACAGCTATCCCCATTGAAATACTAAGCGGTAGGGTTAAAGTGCTGCTTTTTTGACATTTTTTTATTATTCTCTCAATAGCAGAAAGGCCTTTTTCTTTTGAGGTCAAAGGCAAAATTATTCCAAATTCATCTCCGCCCCAACGGCTCACTACATCACTTTTACGAAAACTTGATTTTAAAATTGAGGCAATTTTTTGTAAAAGTTTATCCCCTTGCTGATGTCCAAAAGTATCATTGATTGTTTTTAAATTATTTACATCACCCATGATAATACTAATGGGAATATTCCTTTCATCATCTAACCTTTTAAGCTCCTCTTCGAAATAAGCCCTGTTGTACAGGTCAGTTAGCTTATCATGAAAACTCAGATAACGTATTTTATCTTCATACTCTTTGCGAAGAGTTGTATCCAGTATAATTCCCCGAAAACCAACTGCTTCACCTGTTTCATTTTTAAGAGTGGTCCCAAGTATTTCTACAGGCATTAAGCTTTGATCTTTTTTTATCAATGAATATTCTTGTGGATAAATTGCTTCTACTTCCAACAATTCTTCTAATTTAGGTTTAATTTTTTTGCAACCAGGAATAGAAATAAGCTGACATATTTTTTTCTGCTGCAATAATTCCTCTTCTGTATAACCTAATATTTTGGTAGCATTCTTATTTATAAAAGTAATCTGACCTTTTTTGTCAAATTCAATAACAATCCCCGGTAGCATTTCTACTATATCCTGAAATCTTTTTTCTCTTTTTTTGGTCTCCTGGTATTTTATAGTTAATGCAATAAATTTATCTTTGATTGTTTTGGATAATTCTTTCCATTTACCAGCATCAACTTTTTCCTTGCCGGAATTGTCACTTGAAAACTCTTCTTCCAGAATACCTGGGTTTGTAATAAATAATAGGTGCACAATTATCTTTTCAAAATTTTCCTGCTTTATTCTGTTCACATGTACTTCTATTGTTGATTCATAAAATTCATTTTTTGCTGATTTGGTAAAAAATACCCCATTACCTTTTTTTATCACTTTTTTGAATTTACCTTCAAAATCAGCAGAGAAATATCCGTCAAATAATAATTTGCTGGAAACATTTGTTTTTACTTCATTTTTTTGGAAAAATTGCCTGGCAGAAGGATTTGAGTTAATTATTTTTCCAGATGTGTCTACTTCAATAACAGGATAAGGGAAATGATAATAATACTCAGAAAATCTGAAAAAATCAGGAAGGAAAACAGGATCTCTTTCTTTATTTTTCATAATTTACCTATTGGTTATTAAAATTAAAGAAAGCTGTCAAAATCTATAAAAACTATTGATGATAATTAATTATCTCATAAAATAGAATTATTTTGCAAATGAAATTAACAATTTCATAAATAATCCCTATTTTGTTTATAATATGTTAGTTATCCATCGGAAAATATAATAGATATCTCCTGATTATAATTTACGAAAACAAAAACGGAATATATTTTTCAGTAAATTTCTTTTCATTTTTGCCATCATCCATTGCTCTGCTATCTGTTTAGTTAAAAACCCCATAGTTGGAAAAGAATGTGCTAAAAATAAAATACTATAAAGTCTTATTCTTTTTTGGATTATTAATGCCCACTCATTAATCATCTCCCCGGAACCGTCTCCTACAATAATGGCACCAAATACCCTTCCCCTGCCATTGGCAAATACTTTCACATATCCTTCGCTAACATTTTCAGCAATGGCAGCACCATAGTTTTCATATTTTGCTGTATAGGTTTGATATTTAATCCCTTTTTCCTGCAAATCTTCTTCTTGTTTACCTACCATAGAAACCTGGGGTTCTGTAAATATTGTCCAGGGAATAACATATTTTTTATATTTAAATATTCTCCAGGGACTTACCGCATTCATCAAGGCAAACATCCCCTGATGCATAGCTGCATGAGTTAATAGATTCTCGCCATTACAATCACCGACTGCATAGATATGCTTAACAGATGTTCGATATTTATCATCTACTTTAATTCCAAATTCATCATATTCCACACCTGCATTTTCCAGTTTTAAAGAATTAAAATCAAATTTTTTGCCTGCAGCTATTAGCAGTTTTTCTGAGGAAATATTGAGTCCTTCTTCTGTTGATAGAGTTATCTTCCCAAATTCTTGCTTGACTTCAATTATTTTTTGGGAATTATAAACTGCAATGCCTTCCTTTTTAAAAATCTCTTCCAAATACTCTCCGGTAGTTTTCTCTCCACCGGGAATTAAAAAATCATCCATCTGGACTATGGTACATTTCGTGCCCAGGCGGCTAAAAGCTTGTGCCAGTTCACAGCCAATTGCTCCACCACCGATAATAGTCATGCTTTTTGGAAAATCAGATAAATTGAAAATATTTTTATTAGTCAGGATATCAATATCTGTTATTCCCTTAATAGGAGGAATCATTGGTTCAGCTCCGGTTGCTATAAATATCTTTTGGGCAGTAATAGCTCTATTTCCCACTTTCACAGTATTAGAATCAACAAAACTGGCTTCACCTTCATCTAAAATAAGAGTTACTTTGTCAAACATTTTCATATTTTTTTCTTCTGCAATATATCTCAGGTACTCATTAATTTTTTCGAAGGGTGCTTTCACTCCGGCCATTGATCCTTCTCCCAGACCCATTTCTTCTAATTTTACGAAAGAATGTCTGTATTTGGCTATTCTTAATAACGATTTACTGGGAATACATCCAACATTCATACACTCTCCGCCAATTTTGTTCTTTTCAATACTGCACACTTTTAAACCCATTTCTGCTCCCATAGCGGAAACCGCCATCCCTGCTGGGCCAAGCCCTATACATATCAGGTCAAAATCGTATTCCATAAATACACTCCTTCGGTTAAAAAATATAAATTATTCGTTAATTAAAAAGGCCTATCAGTTTAATCAAAATATTTTTTACTGACTGCCTGTCAATTTAAACTTTTTTTCTAAATTCATAAACAAACTGTCTACAGTTAAAGCCAGTAGGGATACGGGAATTGCACCCTTAAGAATCATAATTATATCATCACTTCTGATGCCATTTACAATGAAAGTACCAAAACCTTTTAGGCCTACTGCACCACCAATAGTAGCAACGCTGATATTTAATATTAAAGATACCCTGATCCCGGCTATGATTGCTGGGAAAGAAAGAGGAAGTTCAACTTTTTTAATAATTTGCCATTTACTCATTCCCATAGCCCTTGCAGATTCCCTTATTTCTTCTGATATAGAATTAAAACCTTCCACAGCGTTTCTTAAAACAGGTAAAATACCGTAAACAAATAAAGCAAAAAGGGCTGGTTTAAATCCATACCCTAAAAAAGGAACCAACAAAGCAAGTATGGCCACAGTGGGGATAGTCTGTCCAAAAGTAGCAATCTCCAGAATAAAATTTTCCACATCTTCCAGAAAGGAAAAACGAGTTATAATAGCAATTGTAATGGCAATCAGGATTGATAAAAAACTGGATACAAGAACAATATAAATATGTTGCTGGGCAATTTCAAATAAAGTTTCCCTGGCAATAAACATATTTTTTGGCTTTATTATTAGGATTAAAATCTTCTCAAAAAAATTAAAATTAAAAATACTAACCAGAAATAATGAAAATAGTATACCTGTAATAAAAAAATCCTTTGCTTTTATGTTTCTCATTATTTTTCTCCATTAAAAACTCTCATTAAAATATCGTCAAAATCAATATACCCTATTTGCTGCTGATTATCGTTTACTACTTTAATTGTTTTTACATTCCTGGAAACCATCATAGCAAGAGCAGCGGCAACTGTATGTGTAGGAGAAATCTGAAAGGATATTTTCGGAAATTCATCCTGATTCCTGTTTTTATCAGACATAACCTCTTGCACTAAAAACCTGTTAAGTAATTTTAAGGCATATTCCGTTCCTAGAAAATTTTTGACATAACCTTCCTGATCTTCAGAAATAAAATCTGCAGGATTACCAAGAGCCACCAGAGTTCCTTTTCTCATTACTGCTATTTTTTCAGCTAATCTAATAGCCTCTTCTACATCATGGGTGACGAATAAAACCGTTTTTTTTAACTGTTTTTGAATCCTGTAAAATTCTTTTTGCAATCTTTCTCTATTCAGAGGATCCAGAGAACCAAACGGCTCATCCATTAACAGTATGGGTGGGTCAGCAGCTAAAGCCCTGGCTACTCCAACTCTTTGAGCTTCACCTCCTGATAATTCAAAAGGAAATTTTTTTTTGTATTTTTGATTTAATCCCACCAGATCAAGCAAATAATTAACTCTTTTTTCTATATCTTTTTTATCCCATTTTATCAGTCTCGGAATAACTGCAATATTATCATAAACATTATAGTGAGGGAATAGACCGGTATTTTGAATCGTATATCCTATACTTCTTCTTAGTTCTGTAACATTAATTTCTTTTATATTTTGATTATTAATAAAGATTTCACCGGAGGTTGGTCTGATCAAGCTATTTATTAATTTAATAGCTGTTGATTTGCCGCAACCAGAAGGACCAAGTAAAACCATGAGCATTCCACTTTTAATTTCCAGACTGAATTCGCTTAAAGCAGTTATATCATTATATTTTTTAGTAACCTTAACCAGTTTTATCATGATAAAACTCCTGCATATTTACGTTTATAGAAAATAATAAAGAAGGAAAAGAATGAATCCAGTATAAAAGCCATAATAATCAATGGAATTATACCTAAAAGAATTAGATCCGGAGCAGCCTGGGCCAAACCTAAAAATATTATACTCCCCAGCCCTCCTCCTCCAATCAAACCAGCCAGAATAGTATTTCCTATGGATTGAGTCATGGCTGTTCTGATACCTCCCATAATAACCGGCAAAGATAAAGGCAATTGGACTTTCCAAAAAATCTGATTCTTTTTCATACCCATACTGCTAGCAATTTCCAGCAAGTTCTCATCTACCAGCTTCAATCCAGCTATGGTATTATGGATAATCGGAAATAAAGCATAGACTACCAAAACAATAAAAGCAGGTGTGAAACCCACTCCTCTTATGCCTATATTTTTTAGAAATTCACTTCTCTCTCCCAAAAAAGTAAGTGGTAGCATTATTAAACCTAACAAAGATAAAGTTGGAATGGTCTGTCCCAGATTAATCAAATAAAGGAGTGGGTGATTTGTTTTTTTGCTTCTAAAAATAAATATACCTGATGGGATCCCGATAAAAATACCAGCCAAAACAGATAAAAATGAGAGAGAAAAATGTCTGCTCACCTGATTATAAAAAGTAGTGCTTCTATTAAAAAACTCTTTTATGATTGAGAGATTGTTTAAATGACCGCTCATCAAAAAAATAGCAATCATTAAAAAAATACCCAGATAACATATTCTTCTATAAAGAACTCCTTCTTTAAATTCTTTAAAGCTGCCATTTATTACCATATAAATCCCTAAAATCAGCAGCCAGAACCCCCCTCCAATAGATATCCTGCCAGTAGGAAGTGGGAAAAAGAATTCATTTTCCGTGACCTTGCCAAATGTATAAAAAACTATTCCTGTTAATAGAAAAATAAGGAAAATAGTAAAATAGATATATTTTTTAGGATTAACAATTAAAAAGAAAAATAGTAAAATAGAAAGAAATATAAATATGATTAAAGTATTTCCAAAAAGATCTCTGGCAAATAAATTTGTTCCGCTTAAAACTCTATTTGGCCTATATTGGACAAAACTAGCAAAAAGAAAAGAAAAAACAATCAGCATTATCCCGGAAACAGAAATTTTATTGCCGGATTTTTCCATTTTAATCCCCTATTTAATTAACATTTCCATCTCCTCTAAATATTCCCTTGCCACAGTCAATGCATCCATACCATCATAAGCTACTTTGGCATTCATCTTCTGCATATTTTCTAAATTCAAACTATCGAATAATTTCTTAAGAATGTTTTCAATTTCCGGGTACTTTTCATGCAGCGAACCTCTTAAAACTGGAGCAGGCAAATAAACCGGAGGAATGCTTTTTGGATCATCCAATACTACTAAATTCATTTTATCTAAAGCTCCATCTGTTCCATAAACCAGAGAAACATTGACATCATTAGTTCCTTCTACCAGAGCTTTCAGCATTTCCGCAGTATTGCCTGAGGCAAGAGTAATTAGTTGATTGGAATTCAAGGTAAATCCGTAAGCTTCCTCAAAACCACGAAGGCCTTTTATGTTTTCTGCAAAAGAAGCAGATGTGATTAGTTTTACTGCCCCACCATTATTGATAAAACTTGCCAAATCTTCCATATTTTTAATATTGTTCTCCTCAGAAAAATCTCTTTTTACTGCCAGAGCCTCTGTGTTGTTCACATTAGCGGGATTCAACCAGATTAAATTATTGGCTTCCAGGTCTAGTTTTTTAGTTAACAAATAACCTTCCTGAGCATTGGACCAAATGTCTGTTTCTTCTACATCATGGTAATATTGGCCTGACCCGGTATAATCCAGAACTAAATCAACCTCTCCGGATACCAGTGCTTTTCTTAATATGTCAGGTGTTCCAAATTCTGTTTTATCAATTACTTCAAATCCATCCTGTTCCAACAAGAGAATCATCATTTTCCCAAGAATAGCACCTTCACTATCAATCATCGTGGCAATTGTGACAGGTCCTTTTAGGGAAACTTCTTCTTTCTTAGCGCCAGTACAGGCAAGAAGATTGATAGATATAAATAGAATGGTTAAAAAAATAATAATTTTTTTCATAATATACCTTCTTTTACTTTTATAATAATTATAAATGAGTATAACAAAAAAATTAGCACAATAAAAGTATATCAACAGCTAAAGGATAATCAGTAATAATAAAAGGTAATTATTATCCTTTTATTTTGAAAGTTGTCAAAAGAACCGTCCCTGTGACAATTAATTGGCAATAGAAGGTGTCCAGTACTGGTTTCCATAAATATCAGTTATCCGATATGTCATCTGATATTTATTATTACGTATATGTAGATTTTCTATTTTCCATTC
This sequence comes from Atribacterota bacterium, assembly GCA_040767965.1. Lineage (GTDB taxonomy): Bacteria > Atribacterota > Phoenicimicrobiia > Phoenicimicrobiales > Stramentimicrobiaceae > JAXGNR01. Next base: position 117,442 of record JAXGNR010000009.1, on the reverse strand, counting down.
CCCTGTGGCAATATAAGTATCTCCAAGATAGTAAGTGTCATAATAACTGCCATCATATGTATAATAATCACAGAGAAAATCAATTTCATCTCCCGGAAGGATCTTTAACAATCCTTTGGCTATTGTCTCTGTTTCTGTCTCTTCATCATACTTTATTTGGGCTCCCAGCACTACTCCATATGGTTCATCATTGTCAAATACAATTATGATATCTACCAGCTGATTATTTAAAAATGCAGGTACTCGACCTTTTATAGAATAACTTCCCCCTAAATGGTCATCACTCTCCAAATAATAACTTACAATATTATCATTAAGAGCCAGCCAGGTTTCGTCATATTCCATAATTAAATCCCCATCTTTATTATACTCATAGATATTATCCATCCCCAAATCTATAAATCCTTCTCCATCATCAATAAATACATTCATCTCCATATAATTAATCAGCTCCCACTGTTTTTCAGTTAAAGAAAGAACCTGCTGTCCATTCTTTTCTGTTATAACAAGGGCAGAAGCATCAAATTGGTTTTCCTTGTAATAATCAACAGATGATTTTAACAGGTCAGCATCAAGCCAGCTAAGTACATTTTCAGCTAAACCGGAAATATTTATGGAGTCACCTCCTGCTAAAAACTCATTCAGCAGTGATTCTATGATATTAGGCCCGGAAACTTCTCCAATTGTAGAGGTTTGTCCCTGGGTAGCTCCTGAAAGACTACCAAGTAATGTCTCAAGCAGATTTCCACTACCGCTTGCCACAGCCTGACCACCTGCGGCCATACTGGCAAAGCTTTTAATGCATTCACTATACTCTTCATCAATCTGTATTTCAGTATAAGTTTCCAATATATCACCAACTTTATTGACTCTACCGTATGGGAAAAAGATGGATAGACCATTGGCATTAGTAATATTATTTGATGTACGGTTGTATTTGATGCATCCTCGCAGGGCATCAGCCAATGCTTCAGACTCTGCTGTTCTTAGATTTTCAGTAAAGTGAATTAAATCAATCTGGTTTATACGGGAAGAGGGTGCAAATTCCTTGGTCCCGGCACGTGCATTGGATACTATATGATAATTATCATTTATTATTAGATTAGTTGCAGCTGAGGAGAATCTTGACAGTGCATCAGGTACAGTCCCTTTCAACTCTGCCAGATCAATCAACGAAAGAGTAGCCTGACTTTGGGGAACTTCTGATCGTACAACCCTTATATAGTCATCAATCAATTTTTTCCCTAATTCAGTTGTAGGTATGGAGGTATTCTCAGAAAGAGAGGAAATCCATCCTGTATAATACCAGCCAATCCCAGGCTCTACTTCTTCTGAAGCAATCATATAATCAGCATATGGTTCCAGCACAATGGCAGTTTCCAATGTTGCCATCAGGCAGGCATCAAATCCTATCATATCAAATGAACATCCGCCATCCTTTAAAGCAGTATTAATTTCGTCTAAGGTCATACTGTCGTTAGCATAATACTGATCATAACCGTAACCGCTAATAGATCCTCCACCATGGTCCCACATTACCAACATGTAACGGTCAGAAGGATAATTAGCTGTACTGAATTTGATAAAATCAGAAAGTGTAGCCGGATTAACCATGGATTTTCTTCCCAGATTTTCTTCTAATAGTTCAAGCCCTTCGTTTAATAAGCGATAACGCTGGTTTGTTCTGTTATCTATAACATCGTTCTGCCAGCGGGATGTACCGCCTGTCTCAACAATGATATTAATATTTTCAGCAATCCGGGCATTCAATATTTCCTGTAAATCAGAAGTAGCCATTCCACCACGAGCTTCCAGATCAGTACCGCACATATATATCATTATGGTAACCGTGTCATCACCATTCCCCTGCAGAATTGTTCTTTTCTCTCTGGCTAAATCCGATACAGATGTGTTAACCGTATATGCACCCCTGTCAGCAGATAGTATTCCATCGGTGCTATCGGCATATTCAGATTGAACATTTACATTATCAGTTTCTGATACATAATTAATCATCTCTCCAATATCAGTTCCTGTGTTATTGTAAAGAAAATATATGGCAAAGATTATAAATACAATTATCCCGACAATTTTTGAACTACCCGAGGTGGTCCTTTTTTCTCCACCCGTAAGCCAGTTTTCAGGACGATTGGCACCGGAGCCGATGGAGTTTTTTCGACCTGAAGTCCTACCTGAATAACCTTGAGAGTCTCCCACAGGTCTGCGGGCTGTTTTATCACCTGTACCACTGCCTCTTTTATAAACATCAGCAGAACCTGAACCAACACGCTTTTTTCTTCCTTCAGGCCTTTTTTTGTCCATTTTTTAGAATCTCCTTATATGTATTTTAATAAAACTTTCATAACTTCAGGTCAACTTCAAGCAACTATCTAATTATAGCACCAGGGGAAATAGCTTGTAATAAAATATTTTTCTCTGTTCTCTGCAACATTTCAAAGAATATTTGTTCTTTGCTGTTAAACTAAAAATAATAATAAAACATTTCTTGGATAAGGATTTGATTATAAATGCTATATCCTGGCATTGTGATATAATAAATTATAATAATATTATTATTTACCTTTTATTTATGATATGTATTGCTTAAAATAAAATAAGTAATTTATTTAAAAGGAGGATCTTAAAAATGTCAGTAGTAAAAGTTATTGAGATTTTAGCAGAATCTGAAAAAAGCTGGGAAGATGCCACAAAGATAGCATTTGAAGAGGCAAAAAAGACAGTTCACAATATCAAATCTATTTATGTAAAAGAATTCAAGGCAATTGTAGAGAATGACAAGATTGTCAGATATCGTGTTAATGTTAAAATATCATTTGTTGTTCAATAATTTAAGTAATGTAAAAATAAAAAAGGTATACTTTACCGCATAAAATCTAAATTCAAAAAATAGCTAAATTAGCAAAGATAGGTTTTGTTTTTAGAACCTATCTTTGCTAATTTTTTTTATTATCTTTTATTATTTATTGCTCAATATATCCTTAAAAAGTTGTCAAAAGAACCGTCCCCGTGACAACTATTTTTGGGGATTAACATAAACCGGAGAGGCAGGTTTGGCTGAGAAGTTAGCTACTATAGTATGGTTACCCTGAATATTAGTGAAAGTATATTCCTCCAATATTCCCATGGATTCGCCATCTACCTGGACATCATAAATCTCATAATCTTCCTCCGGACTGATAGTATAAATTTTACTGCTTCCTTCAGCGACTGATGTTTCTCCAAGAGGACTGATTGTTCCCCCCAGTCCGGCTGTTGAAATAATGAGATAGGTATTACCGCCAGGCATGGGTGGAAAAATCGAATTACAACCACTGATAATGAAAATGATTGCTAAAAATAGTATTACGGCATAAATAAGGTTTTTTCTATTAGCTTTAAACATCTATGACCTCCTTTTTCAATTTTAAAACACATAAAAACCATCTTTTAAATTCTATTGTCTCCCTAGACCTTAAAAAAATAATTTTATATTGCCTGCAGTTTTTCTATATTCCAAAATCAACAGGTAGAAGTCTGCCACCTCCTTTAAGATAAAAAGACAGAGCAAGATAAGATATCTTGCTCTGTCTTTTGAACCTGAAAGATTCTTCCGGAGGGATTAGGAGAAACACTTTTTCAGCAATCCACTGATCTTCCTAAGGCCTGCTGAGGAATTGCATCTTCGGTGCTTTTCTAGCCAAAAGCTCTCCCAGTCCTGTCCAGTAACAGTCTCCTTGCCGGTTGGTTTCAATACCATTTATTGGTACTCTTCTCTTGGGCGCTTTTTCATAAGAAAAAGGCTTTTCTGTTACTTTCCTACAGGTTATTTATATTTGTCAATTTTTTATATTTAATTTACTTATAATATACTATATTTTTTGAAAAATGTCTTTAATTTTTTATTTTTAGAATTATTTCCAGATTTATTACAACTATAAATATTTTATTCTAAAATTATCATAAAAAATACTGGTAGTTAATTAATAGAGCTTTTCAGTTCGCCGCTTTCAGTTGTCAGAAAAAAAGAATCAAAGAAGAAATATCGGCGATGATAGAACAACAAAGAAAATTTCCTGTCATTGCCATTATCTTTCTTTTCTGTCATTGCGAGGAGCAAAGTGAAGAAGCAATCTCCTTCACTTATACTTATAGTTATAACAAGGGTGAAAAAATGATAGTCGCAGCTGTTTACTGGTTCTCTATTCTTTATCCAGCAACATCATTTTCAACAAGCTGTTTTATTTTTCTAACTTCACTATTTTTTAAGTCACCAAGCTTCTGTTTCAAACATCTTTTATCAATTGCCCTCAATTGAAAGACTAATGCAACCGATTTTGATGTTAAATTATTTGATTGATCAGGTTTTATTAGTAGGGTAAAAGGAAAAGCAGTGGCTTTTATTTTTGATGTCAGGGGAATAATCAGCACCGTAGGCATTTCTTCTAACCTGTATTCTGATTGAATAATTATAGCAGGTCTATAGCCTAAGCCGTTCATGCCCACCAATGCCAGGGATCTCAACAAGATAAACATCCCCTATCTTCACTATATTGTCTTTCAAAATTGTCAATTGCTTCATCGCTTAATTTATCCCATTCCTTAAATTCTTTTTTTAAATCTTCAAATTCGTTTTTTTGCTTCTTAAGAGAATCCTTGAATATACGAATTATCTTTAGAAGCGCTAGTATTTGTTCTTCAGGTAAATCTTTAACTTCGTCTAATATTTTTTTCGATGATATATTGTTTTCATAATTCGAACCTCCCCCCCAGCATACTATCTTAAAAACTCATCAATAATAAAATTTTTTATTCAACAAAAAGTCTAAACTTATATTTTGTTTACTTTTATTTTATCATATATCATATATGAATACTAAATAAAGAAATATTTGGAGAATACTAAAAGGCGAGCTGCTAGAAAACACCCAAAGAAGAAATACTGTCAATTATAGAACAAAAAAGAAAAATTTTCTGTCATTGCCATTATCTTTATTTTCTGTCACGTGTGATGGAACGAAGTGACAGAAGCAATCTCATGTCTTTATGCGGTAATAATTGAAGTGGGATAGTTTCCGTTCATAGTTATTATAAACTGAATTGGCTCAATTTGCTCAAGAATGTATTCACTTATGCTTGCAATGATTGATTTTAAGCATAAAAACAGAAAATTATAACTGCAAATAAATAGGGATAGGCTCCAAATGCGAAACCTATCCCTATTTTTCAAGTCATCTTACATTGTCAAGAACTATCCTTTTTTCATTTTGTTCCAAGCAGAGAACTGCCCCCTGTTTTTGTAAATAATATTGTCAAAAGAACTGTCCCTGTGACAATGTTATTCTATTGACACTCTATCTCTACCCATTGCCCTACATTCACATGTGTACTCCATAGAAGTTGTTTTCCGGTACAGTGATACAGAAAGAATCACTATCAGGATCAGCATAATCTTTCCAATCGAACAAACCAGGTGCCGGATTACCAGATGGAGCTGATATATAACCCTGAATCTTTACATTCTCTTCCTCATCCTCAAACTCCCATGGTTCTTCCAGATATATACATATTTCAATTTCACCATCTACTGGGTCTGAGAAAACTACTGAGCCAACAGCTATGTTTTGACCCGCAAACAAGGTAACTTCTTTTTCTACACCTTCATATTTAACATAAGTAGCCCAGTTTCCACGATTAGTATAACGAAGACTACTCTGATTCTCGCCATTAGCTGCCCAGGCAGTTTCACCTTCAAATTCATAACATTTTTCTTCTGTAGTGGTAGATCCTGAGCGCAGTCAGTAAATAAATATTGAGAACCAGGAGAGCATATCGGGCCAGTTACTTCTCCATCCAGCATATCAATAATATAAATTTCCCACCATTACCGCCGGAATGGTGCCCGTAAAGTTGTCCTTCTGATCCAAACGCTAATTGCAGTGAGGCTTGATAAGTTGGTGTGCTACTTCAAAATTACTCCCATCAACATCACATTTAAAAATTCAAATTTTACATGATTTACACATCTACCCCATCCGTAAATCACTCCATCCTGAACACCGATATCTCCATCAAAGGTCCAGCCATGGGCATTCTGCAATATCAGCTATTTTGTCTGCAGCAGTATTCCCGCTTACAATATAACCAGCTGCACCACAACAATTCCATAAAGGTCATCTGTCTGTCCGCCAATATAGTAGTAAACTCCATTGTAGAAGTCACCATTGGCAACACTGCCACCTTTTGAGTAGATCGGACCAGCCAAGTGCTCTGCACCGCCCCAGAAGTAAAGTTTGCTTGTATTGATAATCACAATAGCATCAGCGTGCACTAAATTCATCATATGCAAGCCCGTTAGGTTTAGCGGTACCAGTAGGTGGAGCTACAACTGAAAATAAAAATTCAGCACTGCAATTTGCAACATCCAATGAATAAATATCTCCAGTAGATCTTTGAATTCCATATATAATATCAACTGCCCCGTTAGATCTTGACAAAGAATTATCTCCAGACGGTAAAGTAACATTAAGCATATTGCTACAGCCGGCAAAGAGCAGACCTAAAATCGCTACAGATACCATAATAACTAAAATCTTTTTCATAATAAAAAACTTCCTTTCTTTTAGATATTAAAATACAGAACAAAAAATTTCTTTAAGTTCAATTTAATACTAAAAGTTGGAAGTCTGGCAGTCATAATATTGTATGTTAACTGAGATTGCTTCGCTCCCTTCGGTCGCTCGCAATGACAAAAGAAAAGAAACAATTCGCAATGACTAAAAAAAGAACTCCTCACGATGATTAAAAAAAGAGCTCAGCCCAATGACAAAAAAAGCAATAGTGCTTGCAGTGGCAAAGAAAACAAAAGCAATCATAATTAAATAGAAAATGATTAGGTTACAATTGCAAAAATTGCATTTTCAATTACAACATACAATATATTAGACCCATGACTTTGCGTCCCATCCTTTCGGATAGTTTGCCTTTGTCAACCTTTCTATAACCATGGCATCGCCTTCTTTCTTAGAAGATTTAGAATATTAACTTTAACAAATGCACTTAATTGATACTATCTAACTTCTTTCTAAAGTATTTCGCTTAATTTTATTGGTATATCACATTGGTTATAATAAAATTAATACATTTTAATCTATCGAATACATTACTTCATAAGTATGGTTGTAGTTTGATTATTTAAGATGTTAGGTGCGTTAATAGAACCGCTGATTTTTATATTAATCAGCTTATATAGATTCTATTCGGGGCAGTAAGCAGGCAGTCCGGCAGTCCCGCAGGCAAGGAGGGGGTGGAAAATCGGGACCCGTAACTTTGCGTCCCACCCTTTCGGATGGTTTACTTTTTTCTGCTTTAAGCTTCTTTTTTATTAAAAAAACTTTAATAATACAGAAAAAGACTGAAAATAATTTTGGATTTTAATATAATTCATGAGTGATGCTTATTCTGGAACAAAGTTAGTATAAATATATTTTATAAACACGATAAATATTATTCTATTATTATTAGAATACTAAAATAAAAAAAAGCAATATATTTTTGAAAATGTTTTCTAATTATTCATAATCTTTAGCAGCTCTTTAGCTGCTTCAGCAGGACCTGTTTGCTCGTATCCAGCAATTCCCAGCCTTGTTCTTAACTGTCCTACTATAACTTTATTTTCAAACATTTTTTGAAAATACTTTTTAGCAATCTGATCATGCAGTTCTTTATATTGTACTGGGCCAAAAATATTGGCAAAATAACTTTGCACTAAACCTTTTTCAGCTGTTGTTCCTTTGGCAAGCCTGGCTCCTGTTCTAAAAACAGTAAGAGCCTCTTCTGTTTTAGAGAATTCTTCAAATATTGGACGGTTTTCATCTACATCTTCATAATTATTGGCATAGAGAAAATAGTCTACCTTGTATCCTTTCAATACCTCTTGTAAGGTAGTGATAGGAATAACTGCTCTGGCATTAATCTTTTGAGGGCTCATAATAATTGAGCGATCAATTACCCCAAAAGCATAACCTGGCTGCAGGTCATCCAATCTGACAAAGGCTCCGACTTCAGTTCCAAAACTAATTATTTCACCTTTATTATTTATCTCCAGAGAACCCATATCATCATAGATTATTATCATATCTCTGATATGCTCTTTTGCTAAAACCCGAAATGCCTCCAAAGACTCAGATTTGCCTGCACCGGTATCTCCCAGGATAACTAGATTCACATATTTTCCATCTTTTAAGCAGATCCGAACCATAGCCCCATGAACAGGCATTCTTCCTTTTTTCATCATTTTTACATTGTGCAAAGTAAGCATCATTTTTTTGATATATCCAAAATAACCCATTTCATTTTTTGCTGGAAGAGCTGCCACCAAAAGATCGTTTTTCTCATCATCATAAAAAACTGTTGGGAAATCACCATATTTTTCTAAAGATCCCTGGGGTAAACCAAAAAGATAGATGGCATCTGGCTTTTTGATTAATTCTTCGTCATGAACCAGTTCAAAAAGATTAGCCAGGGCTGCCCCTAATCCAATAAATTTATTATGAAAAAAGAGGTAGATAATCAAGCTGCCTACTTTTGCCGGGAAACAGAGCCAATCCCTGGGATTTACTTTAACTTCTTTCAGGGGATTGGTTATTATTTTTTTAAATTCCCCTTCTCTTTTATTCATCAAAGGATCAACTATCAATGGTGGTTCAATTAATATTTGAGTTATCAGGGGAATATCCTGAACAACTACTCTATATTCTAATGGAAGCTGATATTCGATGTTGGTAGTAATAAATCCAACCTGACAGCCGGCAGGCACCTGTCTATATATCCTGGGATGATCTCCAGTAATGTTTTCACAAATATTTCGATAAGTTTTTCTGACAAGATGATTTAGCTCTTCAATGGTTTCATTGAAAGCGCGATAAGGTTTCTGGAAAGATTTCAATCCACTTTGATCTTTCAAATCATATTTAACAAAAAATCTTTCGTAATGGCGCCAAAAATCATATAATCTTTCAACAAATTGATGAAAAAGATAAGTATCTTTTAAAAAGATAGAAAATTGTGAATTCTCCCGGGATATTTCTTTTATCCCTTTATCTGCACTCAGCAAAACAAAACTATCCAGTACTATTTTTTCCCATTCAGTTTCTTGAATTTCATTAAATAATACTAAAAGAGGAGAGTTTTTCTTCTTTAAATATTTAAAATACTTTTCAAGAACTTTTTTGAATAGCTGGCTTTTTAGCAGTTCTTCACAATCTTTACAGATGCCATTGCTGCTTTTAATAACTACCTGTCTATCATAAAAATGAAAAGATTCATTCATAAATTTAATCACACTCTCATCTTTAAAATTTGGTTATATTTTTTTTGAATGTTTTTCAAAAAATATCAAAAATAAAACTTTCGAATAGTTTATTTTAAATATTTGCTCTTGTCAATAAATATTACAGATTAATTTTTAATACTAAGACCAGATATTTATTCAGATAATTTTAGTACTTTAAACTTGACTATATTAATTAACTACTTTATTCTATATTCCAATACTGAATATACTATATATGTTTTAATAAAAGTAACTAGGGAAGGACAGGAAAAATATTGAAATTCTTGGATCTGGTTAAAAAGAGACAGAGCGTAAGGGCTTATCAGGACAAGCCAGTTGAGCGAGAAAAAATAGAAAGATGTCTTCAGGCAGCTCAGCTTGCTCCATCTGCGGTAAATTCTCAACCATGGTATTTTGTTGTAGTAGATGAGCCATCTTTAAAAGATAGAATTGCTAATAAAACTTTTAGTTCAATTATTTCTTTTAATCGCTTTTCGCTACAGGCTCCAGCCTTGATAGTCGTAGTTGTGGAAAATTCAGGAATTATTGGCAAAATAGGGGAAAAAATAAAAAATACCCATTTTAATCCTATTGATATTGGTATTGCAGTAGAAAATATTTGCCTGCAAGCAGTCGAAGAAGGATTAGGAACCTGTATTTTAGGCTGGTTTGACGAAAAAGGTGTTAAAGGTATATTAAAAATTCCCTCTTCCAAGAAGATTGAGCTAATTATTACATTAGGATATCCTGCTTCAACAGAAATCAGAAATAAGAAACGTAAAAAATTGGATGAAATCAGAAATTACAATAAATACAAATAAAAACTTTAAATTTGATTTTAATTCTGATGTCTTCTGCTTCTTTTTGCTGACCAGCACATAATTATTTCCTGACGGCCAGTATTGCTGTCAATTTTTTCTTTTACAAAATAAAAACCAGCCTTTTCATAAAAAGCAACACTTTTATAATTTTCTTTATATACTGATAAACTTAAATTCTCTCGTAAATCCATTGCTTTTTTAAGCAATTTTTTACCAATTCCCCGCCCCTGTTGTTCAGGATGGACAAAAATTGCCGCAAGAATATCTTCACATAAGGAAATAAATCCATCTATCTGACCATTACTTTCATGAACATATGTTTCTGAATTTGGGATATAAATATCTTTCATGGCAGATTTTTTATCTATCCAATATTCCTTTTCGATAAAATAATGGGATTCAATTGAAGCCTTAAGCCATATATTTAAAATTTCTTCCATATCAGACATTTTGAATTTTCTAATCATAACTATTTGTGTTTTTTTAAGATCAGAGAAATAACTATTTGTATTTGTTACTTCCAAACCTTACTTCTCCTGAATGAAGATATTTCCTTATAATTAAATATTTTATAAAACCAATTTTAACTGTTTTATAAAATATTTGTAAAACAATAACATTAATGGTAAAAATATAATAAATTAAACCATGTTTAGCCAATTGTCAAAATATTTACATTAGCATTATATCTTAACATTATATCTGTGTTTTATGATAGTTTTAAATAAGAGGGTTAATTATAATGATAAATTCCAGATTGAAAGCTGATCTGATCCATTCAAGCCAGTATGGCAGAAATCCATTATGCACAGTTTCCAGTTATCAGCAATTATCTCCTGATAATGGAGTGTCTAGAATTGCCGGAAGCCTGGAAAACAAAAAAATAAGAAATTATGCAGTGCAGTGTATGCAAGAATGCGGACTGCAGATATCTATTGACTCATTTGGTAATATATTTGGAAGAAAAGAAGGACTATTTAAAAATATAGGGTCAGTTATGTTTGGCTCACACCTGGATAGTGTTATCAATGGAGGCCAGTTTGATGGTGCGTTAGGAGTATTTACTGCTATTGATGCTATCAGACGTTTAAATAAAGAAAGTTTTTCCAATAAAAGACCTTTAGAAATTGTCATTTTTACGGGAGAAGAAGGCTCTGCTTTTGGAACTACTTTACTAGGAAGCTCTGCTTTTACAGGATATTTACCTGCAGAAGAGGTTTTGCAGATGAAAAATAAAGAAGGTAAAACTTTCAAAGAAACTATGCAGGAGATTGGTTATTATGGAATTGAAAAAAAAGATTTAGGCGATATTGCTTATTTTATTGAACTGCATATCGAGCAGGGTCCAATTTTGTATCAGGAAAAAATACCAATTGGAATTGTAGAGAGTATAACCGGGCTGCTTTGGATGTACATAACCATTACCGGCGAACCAAATCATGCCGGAACAACCCCTATGAATTTACGAAAAGATGCTTTGTTAGCAGCCTCTTCGATTATTCAATTTCTAAACAAGGAAGCTAAAAAAATTGGGGATAATAAAGGTTCTTCTACAGTTGCTACTGTTGGAAAACTGGATATTTCTCCTAATGGAATTAATATTATTCCGGGGAAAGTAAAAATTGGTGTTGATATCAGAGATAAGAAAGAAGACAATATTCATCTGTTAAAAGAGAAAATGCTAGAAAAAATTAAACAACTAATAGAAGATTTAAAGCTAAATATAGAATATGATATAGCAATTTCCATACCTCCTCAACCATTGTCAGCCGAAGTAATGGAATCCATAAAAGTTTCCGCTGAAAAATTAGGGTATAAATACAAATTCATAAATAGTGGGGCAACTCATGATGCTCAAAATATGGCTAGAATTACCAAAACAGGCATGATATTTTTACCCAGCATAAACGGTATCAGTCATTCACCGCTGGAATGGACTGATTGGGAAGACATTGAAAAAGGTGCTCAAGTTTTGACTGAAACCTTAAAGATACTTGCCGGCAAATAAAAATAAGGGAAAAGTAAAATTTAAACAATTAATCAGTAAGTTTTTTTAAATTTCATTGTTCATTTTTATTCAACAGAATACAATGCTGGAAAATGACTTTATTTTCTATTTCTATCATTGCTTCTCCCTGATGCTCCCAGAAAATAACTGTTTCTTCATTATCGGTATAACGGGCTCCGGAAGCGCTTATTGTCCTATTTAAATGGTAATCCTTTTTTCCAATTGTTAATATTGCTGAATCGCCTTTCTCATTATAATTAATTTGAACTACCGGACCATCCGGGCAAGAAAATAGAAATACATTTTCCTGATCTTTTTTTGTTAACTCAGCAATCAAAAAATAAGTCCCGGACAATATTCCAAAGCAAATTATCAATAGAAAATAATTTCTAAAACTTTTTTTATTCAAAAATTATTCCTTGAATGAAAAATATAATTATTATTTTTTATAGTATTTAACAAAAGGTATCCACGTTTTTATCCGTGGATATCTTTTGTTATCTTTGTTATCTTTATTCTTTTTTAGCTAACAATAATCAGCATTCAATCCATTCCAGATCCAGCTCTGCCAGCTTGGCTTTGGTCGGAACTCCATTTTCATCCCAGCCCTGCATGGCATAGTAGGTTTGAAGGGCCTGGTTGAATTCTTCTTTATCAATGGCCTTGTCTTTTAAGGGGCCGCTGGTAAAGGCCTTGAAGATACGATCCGGTAATTTATCATCTTCTTTGGTGAATCCTTCTCTGTTGTTGAAGCAGCGGGCCATGGTCTGAGATTTTTCACCAATCTTGATCAGTTCAAATAAGCTGGTATTCCAGCCGGTTACTGCTTCTACCAAAGAAACCAGGTTTTTAAGGCTCAAAGCTCCACTTGGTGCACCGGTAAACATACATAAACAAATACAGTTGTACAGACTCCAGAGTCTCTCAGTATAAGTATTAAATCTTACTTTTTGATTACTTAGATCCAGAGGATTAACTGGTTCAAGCAATCCTAAAGGCATCACAGATTCCAGAGGATATCCGTAATCAGCAAACATCGGATCATGAGGCATTTCCATATGATCTGCTCCGGTTGGAGAGATGGCATACTGTAATCCTACGTTGACCTTTCCTCTTGGTTCATGCATGGGAAATTCCTGTCCCTTGACATGCATGGCATACTGCTCTGCCCCTTTGCCGAAGATTTGTGCAGCTTTGGCTACGCCTTTGGCTAAGGTGGCTCCTATTCCATCCAGGTTATTAATCTTTTCGATCATCTCTAACATGGCATCAGCATTGCCGAATTTCAGCTGGATGCCGTCGGTGTCTTTTTCGGTGATGATGCCTTCTTCGAAGCATTCCATGGCAAAGGCGATGGTGGTGCCGGTGGAGATGGTATCAAGTCCGTATTTGTTGCACAGCTCATTACCTTTGGCAATGGCCTCAAGATCATCTATGCCCAAGAGAGAACCCAGGGAACCGATGGTCTCATATTCAGGTCCTCCGTAATAGGGATCCACATCATAGCGTCCTTCCACTTTGACTTCTCTTTTGCAGCGGACCGGACAGGCATAGCAGTGGCCGCGGCGGACTAAGATGGTCTCGGCCATGGTAGGTCCCGATATGGCAGAGGCACCTTCAAACTGGCCTTCCCGGAAGTTGCGGGTAGGCAGGATGCCGGCTGCATGCAAACCTTCTACTCCTCCGGCAGTACCGTAATCATGCATGCCCTGGGAGACTTGTTTCCAGCCAAGGGCAAACTCCTTGGTAATCTCTTTGATCTTGGCCTCATCATGATAGGTGTTCTTGCCTGAGGCGCGTACGGCAATGGCCCGCAGTTTCTTGGAGCCCATGACTGCTCCCAGGCCTACTCGGCCGTTGTAATGTTTGGATTCATTGCTGATGCAGGCATAGTTGATCAGCTTTTCTCCGGCCGGGCCGATCTGGGCTATTCTGATCTTATCATCGGAGAGTTCTTCACGGATCATGCGCTCGGCTTCTCCGGTGGTCTTACCGGTTAAGGATGAGGCATCACGTAATTCTATCTTGTCATCCTTGATCCACAGGTAGACGGGCTTGGGAGAGATGCCTTTGATGATGATGGCATCATAGCCGGCCCATTTGAACTCAGGGGCCCACCAGCCTCCGGCTTCTGCTTCTCCGAAGCCTCCGGTTAGAGGGGATTTGGCTGCTACGGTGTAACGGCTGGCTCCCGGGACGGTGGTGCCGGTAATGGGACTGCAGGCAAAGACTAAGATGTTCTCAGGGCCTAAGGGGTCTACGCCCTTGGGCATCTCTGAAAGTAAGAAGTAACTGGCCAGGGCTCCTCCTCCCAGGTACTTGCGGTAGATGAGCTCTGGTAAGACTTCTGTTTTGACTTCACCTTTGGAGAGGTCTACTCTGATGATCTTACCATTATAGGGTTTCTTTTCTGACATAATATATGCCTCCTTTTGAAATTTAATTAGAACTAGGGTTTAGGGTAAAAACTAATTAATAATATAATAATATAAATATCAAAAAACTTCAATTTATCATTTTTAAAAATCATTTTTATGTATTTTAATTATGAAATTGGTAAAATATCTGTCAGAAATATAAATCAATTCTTTAATATTAATCAATTGGGGTTATTTGGATGAGAATAATATATAGTAAATTAAATGTTAATATTTTCTTTTATTGCATAAAAACGAAGACGTACATAATCAATTGTCCATTGTTTATTTTCATCATACAGAACCGGTTTTAATATCTTCACAACTTTTGAGATAAATAGTTCCTTTTTAGAAGGAGAAAGAAATGAGAAATAAGATTGAGCAAATATTTCCAGCCATTCTCTAATATCTCCTGTTAATTTAGTAGGTCGTGGAATAAGTTCAATTCTCTTTACCAGAAAACCTCCTGATTCCAGTAATTCCTTATATTCTTCCGTGGTTGGAAAAAACCAGGGATTTGGAATTTGCACATCCCATAATAATAAAATTTCTTCAATCGCTTTAATAACAGTAGCTATATTGCCTGCTCCACCTAACTCTCCTACAAAACGACCTTTTCTTTTTAAAGCATTCCAGACGCCATTGACAACCTGTTTTTGATTCTTCATCCAATGCAATGCTGCATTGGAAAAAACTGCATCAAATTCATCATAAAAATTAAGTTTCTGGGCATCTTTTAAATAGACATCCAAACCCAATGATTTGGCAGCAAGAACCATCTCTTGACTTGAATCAACACCAGTAACCTTACAACCCATTTTTACAAGTTCAGCAGCTAAAAAACCATCTCCACATCCCAGGTCTAATATTTTTTCTCCTGGTTTAGGAGACAATAATTCAATTACCGGCATTCCTAGATTTGACACAAATCTAGCATTTTTATTATATTCAAATGGTTTCCAATTTTGATTTTGCAATAAATTATAACCTATGAGATAAAGATTTTATATTCAACTTTAAATGTTATATCTTAAAATTTGTTTTATAAACCTGCCAAAAATTTCTTAGCCTGGTAATCCCATTCTCTACTTTCTATTTGAACTCTTGTGAAACCCTGGTCATCCTCTTTTAAAGTAACACTAAGGTGGCCTCCACCTCCCTGAAAAGTGATATTACAATCATTTTCTGAGATAATCATTAACCCTTGACCCCCGGAACCAAAAAAATTTTTAGTTTTTTTCATTAATTCCAAAGGGTTTATCTTTACTTTTTTTTCTAAATTTATCATAAAAAATCCTTTCTTTTATAATTGAAAATATTAAAAAGAATAAACAAAGCTGATATTATTCAAAGAACACACTTAAACTACAAAAATTTTTATATTTTAATAATTTAATTTTATCATAATATCATTAACCAGGTTATCCCTTATTTGCTATTTATTATTTTACTTCTATTATTTTAATATTTAACAATTTTTATCTTATAATATAGATTTTTTTAGATGACTTACAAAGCTATTTATTTGAAAAAGCATTTTCGCTAAATCATTTTGTGTTTCCTCAATTATATTTACAATACCACTTCCCACAATAACCGCATCTGCAAATTTAGAAACCTCTTTTGCTTGTTCAGGACCACTTATGCCGAAGCCTACTGCTAAAGGCAAATCTGTATAAAGTCTAATTTTTTCCAATAATTGAGCAGTTTTCAGTGAAGTTTCTTTTCTAATTCCAGTAATTCCGGTTACTGAAACACAATAAATAAATCCTCGAGCATTTTCAGCAATCATGGCAATCCTTTCTGGAGTGCTGGTGGGAGCTATAAAAGAAATTAATTCTAAACCTTTTTGTTCAATGATCCTTTTAAATTCATCACTTTCTTCAAATGGCAAATCTGGAATAATAAAGCCATCAACACCAGCCTCTTGGGCATCATCTGCAAAAGAATTTAATCCGTAGTGATAAATGGGGTTATAATAACTCATAAGGATAAAGGGTATAGTAATTTTTTCTCTAATATTATTAACCATAGATAATATCTTAAAAATATTTACTTTCTTCTCTAATGCTCTTTGTGAAGCTTTTTGGATAACCGGCCCATCTGCCAGAGGGTCGGAAAAAGGAATACCTAACTCAATTATATCTGCCCCTGCTTTATCCAGCACATAAACTAATTTTTCGGTTATCTCTAACGAAGGATCTCCTGCTGTAATATAGGTAATTAAGGCTTTTTTATTATTTTCTTTCAGGTAACGCAGTTTTTTTTCTATCTTCATACTTTCCCCTCCAGTTTTTCGATTACTACATTAGTATCTTTATCACCTCTACCAGAAAGACAAACAATAACAATATCTTCTTTTTTTGTCTTAGGAATCAATTTTAAAAGATAAGCTAAAGCATGTGAGCTTTCCAAAGCCGGTATAATTCCTTCAGTCCTGGAAAGCATCTTAAAAGATTCTATTGCTTCTTTGTCAGTCACTGAAACATAGTTAACTCTGCTGGTATCTTTAAGATAAGAATGTTCAGGGCCTATTCCAGGATAATCAAGACCAGCTGAAACAGAATAAGCTTCCTTAATCTGTCCAAAATCATCCTGCAGAAGGTAACTTTTAGCCCCATGTAAAATTCCGATACTGCCAGCCTCTAATGTAGCAGCATGTTCATTAGTATCAATACCATATCCGGCTGCTTCAACACCATATATTTCTACACGCTTATCATCCAAAAATGGATAGAAAAGACCTATAGAATTACTTCCACCTCCTACGCAAGCTAACAGATAATCTGGTAAACGTCCTTCCTTCAGTAAAATTTGCTCTCTGGCTTCTTGGCCAATAATTGCCTGAAAATCCCTGACTATCATAGGATAAGGATGTGGTCCAACAACCGAACCTATCATATAATGCGTATTCTCAATATTTGTAACCCAATCACGAATTGCTTCATTCACCGCATCTTTTAAGGTGCTATTACCCGATTTAACCGGTATTACCTCTGCACCTAATAATTTAATCCGAAAAACATTTAACTCCTGACGTTTAATATCTGTTTCTCCCATATAAACAGCACATGACATACCAAACAAAGCGGCTACTGTAGCAGTAGCTACTCCGTGTTGTCCAGCACCGGTTTCAGCAATAATACGTTTCTTGCCCATTCTTTGAGCCAAAAGAATCTGACCAATAGTATTATTAATCTTGTGAGCTCCGGTATGATTCAGATCTTCTCTTTTAAGATAAATTTTAGCTTTCCCCAGTTTTTTAGATAAATTTTCCGCATAATATAAAAGAGAAGGTCTTCCAATGTAATTCTTAAAGTAACTCTGCAATTCTTTTTGAAAGAATTCATCTTCTTTGGCAATATAATAGGCTTCTTCCAGGTCTTTTAAAGCTGGCATAAGCGTTTCTGGAACAAATTTTCCGCCAAATTGCCCAAAATAACCTTTTTTATCAGGTATGATTGTTTTCATTTTCCCATCTCCATATTTCTTGAATAAAATTTTTTATTTTTTGAATATCTTTGGAATTATGTGTTTCTACTCCACTACTTACATCTACTCCTTCTGGCTGGACAAAATCAATAGCATGGTAAATATTTTCAGGGTTTAATCCACCTGCTAAAATTACTGGCCCATATTCCTTTAAAGGTAAAGCCATTTGCCAGGGGAAAGTTTTTCCGGTTCCTCCTTCTTTCTTATGCTGATAAGTATCAGCTAAAAAATACTGGACAGACTTCTGGTAATTTATAGGTTCGGGAACAAATTCTCCATTTACTTTAACCTTGATAGCTTTTATAAGAGGGACTCCAAATTGTTTACAGTATTCAGCACTTTCCTGGCCATGAAATTGTAAGTTCGTAATCCCGCAGAATTGCTGTACTTCTCTTACTTTAACAATATCTTCATTTACAAAAACCCCGATTTTTAAGATATTCTGTGGTAAAGATTTTATAATTTCTTTTGCTTTAAAAGGAGTGATACAACGAGAACTGGGTGCAAAAACAAATCCTAAAGCATCAGCCCCTGCCTCTACTGCCCAATGAGCTATTTTTTTATTTTTAATTCCACATATTTTAATTAACATTTATAGAAATTCCTTTATCTTTTTTTAATACTCCTGCTAATTCTTTTAATAAATTTTGAGTATGTGGATTAGTCATTAAAGAACTACCTACCAGCACTGCATCAAATCCATAATTACTTAATTCTTCAATATCCTGTCTTTCTTTTATACCGCTTTCGCTTATTAAAATAGAATCGCCAGGAATATGAGAGCTTATTCTTTTACTGATAGAAAGATCCACAGAAAAATCTTCTAACTTTCTATTATTTATTCCAATCATTTTTGGCTGCAAAGGAAGAATTTTCTCTAACTCATTTTCAGTATGTATCTCTATCAAGCAATCCATTCCTAAGGTAAAAGCGATTTCCTGGTAATGACTGATTTTTGATGTCTCCAGCAAGCAGGCAATCAACAGAATTGCATCTGCACCCAAAAAACGTGATTGATAGACCTGATATTCATCTATAATAAAATCTTTTCTTAAAACCGGAAAATTAGAAATTTGCTTCGCCTTAGCAATATCATCTTCCCTTCCCTGAAAAAATCTTTTTTCTGTCAAAACAGATATTGCTGTAGCGCCTCCTTTTTCATAGTTGCGAATAATGTCTTGGAAATTATCTCTATGATTAATTGTCCCAGCTGAAGGTGAAGCAAATTTAACCTCAGCAATAAGCGCAACTGTTTTTGAATTGCTTATACTGCCAAAAAAATCGCGATTGGGGGTGCTTTCTCTAGAAATCTTATTTTTGATAAATTGCAAAGAATATTGTTTTTTATCCTGCTCAATTTCATTTTTTTTATTGCTAATAATCTTATCAAGTATATTCATGCAGTAATACCTCTTAAACTTAATTCTCGCAATTCATACATCTTTCCCAGTGCAGCACCCGATTCGATGCTATTTTTTGCAATTGCTATACCTGTAGAAAAATCTTCTGCAAGCCCTCCTATCATTAAAGCGGCAGAGGCATTTATCAATACTACATTTAACATAGAATCTTTTTTGATTCCTGTTAGTATTTCCATTGCAATTTCTGCATTTCTCTGAGCATCTCCTCCAGATAGCTCCTTTAAATCACATTTTCTAAAGCCTGTTTCTTCCGGGTTGAGATAAAAAGTTTTCACCTTCCCATTCTTAACATGACTGATTTTAGTAATTTCTGAAAGTGATATTTCATCCATTCCTTTTTCGCTGCATACTACCATAGCCTCCTGAACTCCCAAGGCCTTTAATGTGTGAGCAATTTCTTCTGTTAAAGCAGGATTATATACACCTAACACCTGGTGTTTTACTCCTGCCGGATTAGTTAATGGCCCTAACAGATTAAATATTGTGCGAAATCCGATTTCTTTTCTCGGGGTAACAGCAAATTTCATTGCAGGGTGGAAAATGGGAGCAAAGAAAAAAGCTATCCCTATTTTTTCCAAACATTCTTCAACCTGCAAGGGTGTTAAATTAATATTTATTCCTAAAGCTTCTAATACATCTGCACTTCCACTTTTGCTTGATACACTTCTATTACCATGCTTTGCAACTTTTAATCCGGCACCTGCAACCACAAATGCAGTAACAGTAGAGATGTTAAAAGTTCCTTTCTCATCTCCTCCAGTTCCACAGGTATCTATAGCAAAAGGGAATTCTTTTTTTATACGGACTGCATTTTCCCTCATGGCCAGAGCACAACCGATAATTTCTTCTATTGTTTCTCCTTTAATTCGCAGGGCGGTTAAGAAACTGGCAATTTGTGCTGAGGTTAGCTCTCCTTGCATAATCTCATTCATTAATTGATTAGCTTCTTTTTCAGCTAAATCTTTTCCAAATAATAATTTATTCTGAATTGTCTGGTACATATTACCCTCCTTTCTTTTTTAGAAAATATTTTTAAATATTTTTACTATCGTTT
The DNA here is from genome assembly GCA_040767965.1 of Atribacterota bacterium. Classification (GTDB taxonomy): domain Bacteria; phylum Atribacterota; class Phoenicimicrobiia; order Phoenicimicrobiales; family Stramentimicrobiaceae; genus JAXGNR01. The sequence goes on along the minus strand of JAXGNR010000009.1, from coordinate 96,898 downwards.
CATTCTGATGATGTCTTTTTTATGTTCTTTAGCAAAACTAATGAAATTTTTTAATAAAATTTTTCCCATTTTTGTTAAAATAGATTCCGGGTGATATTGCACTCCAATCACTGGATATTCTTTATGCTGGATACCCATTATAATATTGTCATCAGTTCGGGCATTTATCTCGAGACAATCAGGAAAAGAGTCAATATCAACCATTAAAGAGTGATATCTACCTGCTAAAAAAGGACTCTCTATACCTTCATAAATACCTTTTTGTTGATGATGAATATCAGAAGGTTTGCCATGCATTAGTTTTATACTGGGAAGTACTCTTCCTCCATAAGCAACAGCAATTGCCTGATGCCCTAAACATACACCCAGGATTGGAATTTCAGGTCCTGCTATTTTTATCAATTCAATTGAAATACCTGCATCATCCGGAGTTCCTGGTCCGGGAGAAATTACAATTCCTAAAAGGTCCTTTTGCATAATTTCAGCTATTTCTATCTTATTATTTCTAAATACCTCTACAGGAATACCAAACTCGCTTAAGTACTGGACAAGGTTGTAAGTAAAAGAATCATAATTATCAATTACTAAAATCATTTTTATCTCCTCCTTTTATTTAGCTGATTATTCTATTTATCATTCTCTGCTAATTCAATAGCTTTGAACAAAGCTTGTGCTTTGTTCAAAGTTTCCTGGTACTCCTTTTCTGGAATTGAATCGTATACTATCCCGGCACCTGCCTGGATATAGGCCTCATTATTCTTAAAAACAATAGTTCGAATAGTAATACAAGTATCCATATTTCCATTAAAGCCAAGATAACCGACTGCTCCAGCATAAGGCCCTCTATCGTTCTCCTCCAGTTCATCAATAATCTCTATTGCTCTTATTTTTGGGGCACCAGAAACGGTTCCTGCAGGAAAGCTGGCTTCTAAAGCATCTAGGGCATCTTTTTTCTTTTCAATAATTCCCTGTACCTCAGATACTAAGTGCATAACATGAGAAAATTTTTCAACTTTCAGATATTGACTAACCTGAACGCTGCCCGGGATACAGATGCGACCCAGATCATTTCTGGCCAAATCAACTAACATGGTATGCTCAGCTTTTTCTTTTTCATCTGCCAGCAAGTCTTTTTCCAGAGCTAAATCTTCTTGTATATTTATCCCTCTATGACGTGTTCCAGCCAAAGGCTTACTTTCTACCAGATCTTCAGTCAACCTGACTAAAGGTTCAGGAGAAGCTCCCACTATCTGAATGTCTCCATAATTCAGATAGTACATATAAGGGGATGGATTCAAACTTCGCAAAGAACGGTAAATCTTAAAAGGATCTTCAGTATTTTTTCTGTTTAAGCGTTGAGATAATACAATCTGAAAAGCATCACCTTGCTTAATGTATTCTCTTGCTTTTTCTACTTTTTTTATAAATTCTTCTTTTTTTAAATTACTATTGGTTTTTAATTTTGAAGGATCTCCTTTAATTCCATTAACTGCAGATTTGTTTTCAGGTCGGAATTCAGAATCGTGATTATTTAATTTTGAGATTATTCTATCTATCCGATTGGTAGAATCAAGATATGCCTCTTCTTTTGGAAAAATGTCTTTATCAAAAGAAGTATTGGCAATAATCCACATTTGATGAGTTAAATGATCAAAAACAATTATTATTCCAGCATACCTCAACAGGCAATCAGGAATGTTCAGATCATCTTTAGTGCTGTGAGGGATATCTTCAATAAATCTAATCATGTCATAACCAAAATAACCAACTCCTCCTCCAAAAAAACGGGGCAATCCTTCTATTGGAAGTTTTGTTTTAAAATTATTCATCGTTTGCCGTAATATATCAAAAGGGTTACCTGTATGATTTTCTGTTTTCTTTTCCTTATGGATAGTTATATTTTTACCCTTACTCTGGAAAACTAAAAAGGGATTAATTCCAATAAAGGAATAACGAGCTAATTTATCTCCTCCTTCTGCACTTTCCAGTAAATAACTAAAACCTGACTGGCCCACTTTTTCAAACACACTAATAGGAGTTTCAGTATCAGCAAGCATTTTATGGTAGACAATAAGTAAATTTAGATCTTCGCTTGTATTAAATAAATTTTCTTTGTCAGGTAAATAAACCTTTTCTTTCATTTATATTTTCCTCCAATGGTTTTTAATATCCAAAAAAAATTCTCCGCCTCTATAGCTATTAAATAACTATAGGGACGGAGAATTAATAATCCGCGTTGCCACCCAAATTGCAGCTCTGGCAATTTTTTACCAGAAGATGCCTCTTAATAGGGTACGGGTAAACTTGTTCCTAAAAAATAAAAAACCTTTCATCTGCTAGAGACGAAAGGATTGTATTCCGTGGTGCCACTCTAATGGATCTTTATGTAAAATAAATATTATCTATTATCACAAAAATCCACTTATGAAGGTACGGGTAATGTTTACCGATACCCTTTCCTTTTTCACGGGGGAAAACCGTCATAACCTACTTGAATTTTAGTAATCTTTCAGTTTGAAGCTAAGGGGTCCATTTCACAAAAAAATTGTTACTTCTCCCCTGATTTGCATTTTTCGATATTTTAAAACTTTTAGAAATTATAACATACATGTCAATAGTTTTATCAAGAAATAATAACAATAAATATTAAAATTTTTAATAATAATTTTATTTTATTAATCACTGGACAATTCTAAATTTATTTTTAACAATTTATAATTCAATGGTTTTTCTTGAAAATCTTTTTATAAATAATTCCAGCACTTATAGCTGTAAAGGGAACTGAAAAAATAAGGCCAATGCTGCCTGCCAATGCTCTTACAATTTCAGATGCTATAAAGTCTTGATTTATAATATCCATTACCGGAACTTCGTATACCACAAATAAAAGAAGGAGGTGAATTGTCCCACCTGCATAAGCAAGTATTAAGGTATTTGACATTGTTCCCATAATATCACGTCCTACATTCATCCCCGCCTTGATTAAATATGCAGATGTTAGATTGGGATTTGCTTCTTGTATCTCATTTGTCGCTGAAGCAACAGACATTCCCACATCCATTATTGCCCCTAAAGAGCCAATAATGATACTGGCAAACAAAATCCCCTGGAAATTAAATTTTATTTCCTCAGAAATAAACATCAGCATCTGAGCTTCCTGATTTGCTAATCCGGTTAGTCTGGCAGAATGCCCAAACAATAGCACCAGTACTCCTGCCAGGGCTACCCCTGCAATAGTACCTGTAATAGCAGCCAGACTTTTCTTATTGAAACCTCCAACAATAAAAATTGTAGTTGCAATAACAAGAATACAAATTGATACTGAAACAACTATAGGATTATAGCCAGCTAAAACCAAAGGAAAAAGTATTTTTAAAATGACTATGATAGTCAAACCTAATGTAATAATTGCTTTTATCCCTTTTAAACCACCTATTATAGATAATGATAATATAAAAATTAGCAGGAGATAAAGTAAATAGATATCTCTTACTAATTCATCCACATAAGCATTGACAATATTCCCTTCAGGATCTTCTTCCAGATACAGTACAATTTTATCTCTCTGATCTACCTTTAAGTTATAAGCCATCCTCTCGTCAATAATATTTTGTACTTGTACTATTTTTCCTTTATGTGTTCCGGTAGTGATTTTAGCTTTGATAATTTGAATTGTTCTAGCAAATGAATGCTCATCGATAATTTTTTCTTCATCTAAAATTTCAACAACCTCTCCTTTTGCTGTTCCGCTAATTAATTCTTCTATAAAATAATCATCTTCAAAAGAAGTGCTGCTGCATGGGCTGGAATTAATTAATAAAATAACAATTATTATTGAAAATAAAAGTAATTTTTTAAATCGGTTCTTCTGCATATCAGTAATTTCTTCCAGTTAAATTAATTCTTATTCTACTTCAACAATCATTTCAATTTCTACCGGAGAATTATTGGGTAAAGCACTGACTCCTATAGCAGAACGGGCATGCTGTCCTTTTTCTTTAAAAATAGCTAAAAGTAAATCAGATGCACCATTGATTACGCTGGGCTGTTTGTCAAACTCAGGAACACATGCCACCAAACCTAATAATTTAACAATTCTTTTTACTCTATCTAAACTTCCTAAATGTTCTTTTAATATAGCCAGGGCATTAATAATAGCTATTCTGGCGGCTTCAGAACCCTCTTCGATAGTTACTTCTTTTCCTACTTTTCCTTTATATGCCAATACACCATTACGCATGCAAACCTGGCCAGAAGTATAAACAAGGTTTCCTGTTTGTACGCATGGCACAAAAGAACCAATTGGAGGCGATACCGCAGGCAAATTAATTCCTAAAGACTTTATTTTTTCTTCAATTTTACTCATCATTTCCACCTCTATTATTTTTAAAATATTTTTCTGAATATTTATTAAATTTTGACTAAGTATAGCAAAATTAAATTCTTTATTCAAAATAGACTTTTATATTTTATTTTAAAAAATCAATATATTTTTTGAAAATTTTGAAAGAAAATCCCTTTAATTTCTTTTGCCCTCTCAAACCTGGTTTAAGTTAACCCAAAAATGCTAATTTAATCAATCAAAAGATATAGAATATTTACAGAAAATCAAAAAAATGATAATTTATGAGCATGATATGTTTTTTAACTTTCACGACAGAATATAATCTGAAAATTTCATTTTGGGAGGATAATCCAATGAGAAAAAAATATCTCATCTTTATTTTATTTATTTTGATAATTATTTTAACATTTAATGTTCATGGTAAAATCGTTAATGCAGCAACCTCATCTTTGGCTGATAGAAAAATTCAAACATATGGACAAGCAGAATTGAAAGCACAACCAGATCTGGCAAGAATAAGCTTAGCAATAGGGACTAGAAATAAATCAGCAGATAATGCTGTTGCTGAAAATGCTGTTATTGCCAATGAAGTAAAAAAATCTTTACTGGAGGCTGGCATACCTGAAAACAATATCAAAACTGGTTCTTATCAATTGTATAGCTACCGGGAAACAGCCATGGAGCAATCAGAAATAAATGAAAATCCGATCTTCTATCAGGTTACTAATGAAATGATAATAACTACCGGTGAAATTGATACAATTGGTGAAATAATAGACCTGGCTGTGGCTTCAGGGGTCAATAGTGTTAATTATATTAATTTTGAATTGACAGATCCGCAAGATTTAATACTGCAAGCACTGCAGAAAGCTACCCAACAGGCATTCCAAAAGGCAAAAGCAATAGCAGAAAGCATCAATGAAGAGATTGCGACACTGGCAAATTTAAGAGAAGAAAACACTAATTACCAGCCATTTCGTTTTCAGGATACTGCCATGCAAAGGGAAATCTCTTTTGCTTCTGCTCCAACCCCAATAGAGCCTGATGAAGTAAGTATAAGAGCATCGGTAATAGCAGAATTTTACTTAAAAGACTGAATATATCTTATTAGAAACAATTACAAAGCTAAAAATATATTCAAAAAGCTGTACTAAAGCTATTTATGATATATTTTTAGCTTTGTAGAAAACCACCTCTTTTTCGACATATTTTCATTAATTTTTTAAAAAAATTAACAGTAAATCTTACACAAGTGCATTATCTGATAATCAAAAAATTGATATGCTATAATATTTATAGTTATTCTGCCTGCTATTTATGTGGAATTTTAAAAAATATAAAATAATATTCTGCCGGTTAATATTAGTTTTATCAATGAATATATTAAGGGATAATAAGGGATAATTTTGATAAGTATAAAAATAAATAGTAAATTTATAATATTTTCTCTAATATTTGCATTAGCAATACTCTTAATTATTGGTGTCTTTTATTATTTTTTAAATAGTGATTTTTTACAACCCAAAATTAAATCTCTCCTGATAGCACAGCTTGAAGGCAGTCTGGGGAAAAGAGTAGAGATTGATTCTCTGGATAATATTTCTTTACAATCGTTGCAGGTAAATAAAATTATTGTTTTTAATGATCAAGCTGATAAAAAAGATATTTTACTGCAGGCAGAAAAAGTTAAAATTGACTTCAATTTGGTATTATCTCTTCTTGATTGGAAAAATTGGGAACTCGACATACATGCCATCACTATTTACAATACCTATCTGGAAGTCGTCAGAGAAATTGACGGTCAATTTGATTTATTAAAAAAATTTGATCTTGAATTTGGAGAAGATCAGCAGAATATATTTATAGACCGCGTTTATTTTCAGGATAGCCATTTAACCTTGCATGATGAACTGATATATTTTTATGAGAGAGAAGCATTAACTACACAAGTAGAAAATATTAATGGATATCTGGATTTGTCAAATTTGCCTGAAATTATCTTTGATTTTCAAGGAAATCATAAAGAAGACAGCACAACACTTATTTTAAATGGAAATATTTATGCTGATCAACCCTATTATACAATTAACTTCACTTTAAAGAATGCTGACCTAACCCATTTTCAGCACTATCTGGAAATCGGGAAGGAATTCAATATAAATAAAGGGAAATTCGATCTTAACCTTAATTTAAACTTGTCTTCTGGAAACGATGACGAAACTCCTTTTTGGCAGGGCGAGATAATCCTGTATCAAGTCCAGGCAAATCCTTTATTTTTAGAAGAAATTCCTCTTGATAATATTCATGGTTCTATAAATATCCTGAAACCTGAAATAACCATTTCTAAACTAGAAGGACTTTATAAGGGAAATACCATTGAGTTAAGCGGATTAATCTCAACAGAACCTGAAGTATATGTTGATCTTGATTTGAAAAGTACCATTTTAAATTCTGCTGTTTTAAAAAGCGATTTAATTTTGTTTTGGCCAGACTTTGAAGATTTTTCTTTTCAGGGAGATATTGATTTAAGTGCCACCATACAAGGACAGCCAGAGGAATTCCAGATAGGAGCAGAAGCATATTCTCCTAAAATTAATATTGAAAATGTTGATTTTCAAAATATTGATTTAGAATTTTCAGTAAATAAAAATGGACTTGTTATTCATTCGTTAACTGCTGCAGATGCAGAATCTTCTTTGGCAGTTCAGGGACATATTGATTGGTCTGAAGAATTACCTTATTATCAAATACTTTTAAAAACAACAAATTTCTCTTTGCACCACCCTGCGTTTAATCAATTTTCGTGTTTGAAAGATATTTCCGGAAATCTTGATAGTAATTTTAAAATAGAAAATACCTGGGGAAACAGCAGCCTCCTGGAGCTTGAAGGTCAATTTACCATAGATTCACTTGTTATCAACAATATCCTGTTGGCTGATCCTTTGGCAGGTGAGCTAAAATCAACTGTCAATCTTGCAAAAAACACTATTTCTATCCAGCAAGGCAAAATAGAATTGTTAGATGATCTGGCACTTATTGAAGGAAATATAAGCTTTGCTGAAACTGCCCGCTTTGCCTTAAATATTGAATATCAAACACCGGAAATCTCCAATCTGATAAATGTTTTGGCTTTTGACCAAAAAATTGCAGGTAGTGCAGAGATAGAAGCTGCTATCACCGGCAATGCCAGTAATCCTGATATTATTGCCGAATTCAGGTTGCAGGAACTATCTTTTCAAGAATATTATTTAGGTAATTTAAACGGAATCCTGTCATTACAAAATAATATCATTTCCTTGCAAGATTTTTCTATAAAAAATCAGGAATTAAACCTTACCAGTTCTGGAAATATAAACCTGAATACAATTGATGCACCTGAAGTTGATCTTGTCTATCAATTAGAATCTATCAATATTGAAAATCTGGGTCAAATTTTTACATTTTCTACTCCACTATCCGGATCAACATCCGGGAATGGGATAATTCAAGGAATATGGCCTGTATTAACTTTATCAGGGAATTTTTTATTAGAAGAAATCCTTTATGATAATTATCCTTTAGGAAATGGCAGAGCAAATTTTATCTTACAGCCTGAAAAAAGCATCCTTTACCCTGTTGAAAGTGAAGATAGTTTATCTGCATTGTTGAACATAAATGGTTACACTTATTCTCTACTACTGGAAGAATTAGATTTAAAAAATGAAATGATGGAATTGCTGGTTTATGGGAAAATAAAAATAGGAGAAGATTTCCAATTTTCCGGAGAAACGGAATTTTCCTCTGAATATATTATTGATTTGGTTGAATCTTTTTATCCTTTAGAAGATAATAGTTTAAAAGAATTTTTACCTTCAAATATAAACGGAAGAGTGGCTTTTAGTGGGGATAAAGATAAGCAGCAGATGGAGCTATCTCTCCAGATTCTTCCTCAAATACCAGACAGTTCTTTAGCTTCTGAAATAGAAGCAGAAATTTCTTACCAGGAACAAAGATTTTTTATTTCTGATTTTCACTTTATTCAACCTGCTGGTCAGCTGAGAGCAGAAGGAAGTATTGGATTAGATCAGGTTTTGGATATAAATTTCCAAGCAGAACAACTTGATATAAAAACTCTGCTGCAGCTTATTGACACTCAAGAAACGGCTAATGGAATCATGGATATTGAAGGAACTTTAAAAGGTATCCTTACCCAGCCGGAGATTTTAATAGTAGCCCGAATGCAGGAAGGTGATTTTAGAGAATTCAAATTTGAAGACCTGCATGCCGATTTTTACTGGAATAGTCAGAATAGAAATTTAGAAGTAAGAGATTTCATTCTTTCTTTAGAAGAAGAATATCAGATCGTAGCACAAGGCAATCTACCCTTGGATTCTTTCTTTATAGAGGATCGGGTTTCTGCCATTCCCTCTTCCGGGTTGGATTTTCCGCTAGATTTTCAAATTAAAATGGAACAAGCTGATTTGAATATATTAAATCTTTTCTGGAAAGATATCTTTGCAAATTATACAGGTAATATTGATCTGAACCTTAGTTTAACCGGTACCAGCAGTATGCCTCTTTTAAATGGCTATATTGATATTCAGGAAGGAGGTCTGTCATTAAAAGATTTCCCGGTTAAATTAGAACAAGTTGATACCAGAATAGAGATTAATGATAATGAAGTAATAATTTTACCAATTCCATTAACAGCATTTGAAAATCAATTTACTTTAGAAGGTCATTTTGAATTCATTTCTTTTTATCCCGAAAATATTTCTATTTCTATTAAAAATATCCAGCAGAAGATTTCTTTTCAAAATATTATTGAAAGTGAAATCATTTTTACTGCAGAAACTAAAGGTTCATGGCCAGCTTTAGAGATAGAAAGCCAATTATACTTAACTAATGGTCATTTGAATCTTAACCAGCTACAAGCATTTAATCTGGATGAGCTCATTCCTGAATCTCAGGATAGTCAATCTCCTGCGCTACCTGTTCAGCTGGATATGAATATTGTTATTGCTGATCCTTTTACATTGAGGCTTCCAAATGCCGAAATTTATATAACCGGAAACGCTCTTTTAACCGGGCAACTGGATGATCTTTCTATTCAGGGAAACATTAATTTAAGAAGAGGTTCTCTGGTTTATTTAGAAAGACAATTTAATATCACTGAAGGACGAGCTGCAATTAACGGCTTTACAGTTAATGATATTAATATTAACGCCAGGGCAGAGACTATGGTTCAGGATGTTCTAATAATGATAGATGTTTCCGGTAACTTAGCCCAGCCCCAGGTACGTTTATCATCCCAGCCTGTAATGCTGGAGACTGAAATAATCTCTCTACTGGCCCTGGGAAGAAACATTGAAGGCCTTTCTGAGGGAGAATTAAATCAGTTACTCTCTCAGGAATTGATAGAAATCCTGTTTCAAAGCATTCAGATAAATTTACTGCGTCAAATAGAAAGTGGATTGGCACAACAGCTTGGTTTAGATTTTTTAAGATTATCAACTGAAAATTTATTTTCTGATGATGACAGTATCTTTTTATTTGAAAAGATGAATCTGTCAAGTTTAAAATTAGAGGTAGGGAAAAATATAAGTGATGACTTTTTTATTAGTTATACCACCCCTTTAGATTTCCAAGGTGAAAAAATCATCAGTATTGATTATCAGGTTTCTTCGGATCTGTCACTGAATACTCAATTTGAAGGCTTTTCAATAAATGATAGCGATTATCGCTTTAAATTCGGTTTAAATTTAAGATTTTAAATAAGTGATAACTTTTCTTCCCTGAAAAAACTTAAAAATCAAAAATTTCTCATTGCTCATTTGTTTACTTCACACATTGTAAAATATTCCCTTCCTGCGAATTCTTTTACTACAAGTCTTTGTTTATAGGAAATACCTTCTGTTTCAATTATCTTCTCTTCCCATTGTTCCTTTGAAAATAAGATAGAACCAGTAAATGCTTCTTCGAGGATGCGCCCGTCCATTCCTGAGTTGGTTAATCCTAATAAATATAAAATCGTTGGAGCAAGGTCGATATTTCCTGAAGGATAATTACTTATCAACCCGGATTGAAATGATGGTCCTGTCGCTATTAAAATATTGTGCATATCATAAGGGCTGAAAGAGCCATGCATTCCACCGCCAACAGGGTAAACGGAGGTATCTGCATAGGTTCCACAGGGAAAGCCATTTTTATTTTTTCCTGTATTCCAATTCAGAGACAACAATAAATCTGGAGCTAAATTATTTTTATATCTGATTAACTCCAGATTCATTATCTCTGGAGTTAATCCTAGTTTTCCTCTTCCTGTCTTTGAAAAGATGGGTCCGACCCATTCATGTTCTTGTAAGTATTTAATTATTTCTATTATTTTATTTTTTTGCCAATTTTTCAGGTATATACCAATGCTTCCATCTGAAGAAACAATGGTTAAATCGTCTGAATTTTCATTTTCTTTAAAACCACCCTCAATTAACAGATCGACTGGGTTAACAGTACCTGTAATAGTTGAACCGCCATGGTCAGAGGTAATCAAGATATCTGTTTCATTAACAGAATTATACTGTTGAAGTCCGATTAAAAATTCTCCAAAAAGGTCGTCATTGTCTTTAATTGTCTGACAGGATTGAACAGTACCAATACCATAATAGTGCTGAGTTTTATCCGGTTCACACAAATAAAGAATAGTTAAATCCGGGTCCATTTCCGGTAAAAAGTAATTAAAAAACGACTGTACTAAATATTTGTTTTGCTCTTTATTTGGTACTTCTTCAACAGGGAAAGGCCCTATCTTTTTTCTTAATTGTTCAGAAATTTCTGCAGGGAAACAAAAAGAGCTGTTGATAACCACTCCGCTTTCTTTGTGGTCAAAGATATAAGCAGAACCACCCGAACCAGTACTTAGTACTAAAGATTTCTTTTGATGGTCATTCAAAATTTCTGTAATAGATGTTTTTCGGAGCATATTCCCTTTAGTTTGTCTGTTATACTCCTTGAGAAGCTTGTAGTTGCTGGTTGAAATTACCTTTAAATCCTGATTTTTATCACAAATATAGATTTGATTGCCCATCAGTCCATGCATATCGGGATAGCATCCGGTAACCATTGATGCACAGTTCACTCGTGTACAGCTGGGAAACACTGAATGATGATTTTTAAACAAAACACCTTTGCTGGCAAATTCAAAAAGGTTTGGAGTAAATCTTTTGTTGACAAAATCCGATCTTAGTCCATCCCATACAATCAGGATAACTCTCTTCTTTTTTATAACCATTTTCCCCTGCTTTTAAATTACCCTTAACCTATTTTAATAGATCTAGTAGATGTAAAAACAATATTTTCATTAAACATTTTTCAATATTATTCTGCTAATGGTTAATGGATCTTACTGCTGTTTAATCTTTTAACAGTCTCTAAGCTGGTGCCGTCCAGGAAAGGTTTGCCTGTATCAAAAGATTTAATAGCATCCATATCTTCCTGGCTTAATTGAAAGTCCCATATATTATAATTTTCTATAATTCTTTCTTTGGTAGCAGATTTGGGAATAGCAACAACTCCACGTTGAATATGCCAGCGCAGGATTACCTGAGCCACAGTTTTGCTGTACTTCTTTCCAATGGCAGACAATATTTCATCTTTAAAAATATTGTTTTTACCCTGTGCCAGTGGCCCCCAGGATTCCATCTGTACTTTTAAGTCATCCATGATCTTCTTTTGTTCTATCTGCTGATTAAACGGATGTACTTCAACCTGGTTAACTGCTGGCACTATCTCGCTATTTAATATTAAATCAAACAGGCGATCTCTGGAAAAATTAGAAACACCAATTGCCCTGATTCTTCCTTCTTTATAAAGTTCCTCCATTGCCCTCCAGGAACCATAATAATCACTAAAAGGCCAGTGAACTAAATATAGGTCAAGGTAATCCAGCTGCAATTTTTGCATGGATTTTTCAAAAGCTTTTTTAGCATTTTCATAACCGGCATCCTGTACCCAGACTTTAGTTGTTATAAAGAGTTCTTCTCTGGGTATTCCACTTTTTTCAATACCTCTTCCTACTGCTTCTTCGTTTAAATAAGCTGCTGCTGTATCAATGGAACGATAGCCGGCCTTAATGGCATCAGATACGCATTGTTCGCATATTTTTTCATCTGCAATCTGAAATACACCATACCCTAACATGGGCATTTTTATATCGTTATTTAATGTTACAAATTCCATATCTATACTCCTAATTTTTTGATTTTTTAGTATTAAAATATATTTAAAACAAAAAACGCTTCCTTGTTACAGGAAACGAACTTCATGCAAAGTATCCCTCCTTTCCAATTATGGGAGGCAATTAAGTTTCCTTAATTGCCCTTGGTTATTTTACAAATAATAACTGATTATCTAACCATAGAAAAAAATAGTATTTTATCATTAGGTTAGATAATTCGGAGTTGTGGTATTCTGTAATAATATTTTTTTTCAGGCAGACTATTAAAAGTATTTACCATTTCTTTATGTTTGTCAATATCTAATGAGTTAAATTACCCTTTTGTTTTTCTTCCTTCCCTCTGGCAATTTCATTTTCAGAATAACTAATCCAATCACTAAAACCACCAATATAAAGCTTTGGGGAATAGCCAAGCTCATCTAATACAAGGAAATTTACACTTGCAGCAATACCTGAACCACAATACAGGATTATTTCCTGATATGGTTTTAGCCAGTTCCACATCCTGGATATTTCTTTTTTCTCTTTTAATAATCCGTTTTTTTGAAAATTTTTACTGCCGGGGAAATTAACAGCACCAGGAATATGACCTGCTTTTTTATAAAGATTCTCTTTTTCTCCGGTATATCTTATCTCTTCCCTTCCATCAATTAAAACTACATGTGAAAGATCTTTTTTGAATTTGACATACTCTATTTCGCAAACCATATCTTCGTTCACACTTATATCAATATTTTCTGAATTTATTGCAGATTTTTTGATCTCACTGGTAATCGGATAACTACTGGTTTCCCAGTTTTTAAAGCCTCCATCTAAAAGGTAACAATTATTATATCCGAAATATTTTAAACTCCACCATACCCTGGCAGCAGCATTCATTTGATCATCATAACCAATGACGATGCTATTCTTGTTAATATTATATCTTTTAAGGACTGAGATTATTTGTTTTAAGCCAGGCAGTGGTCTTGCTCCGCCATGTTTTGCCTGCAAACCTACCAGTTCTTTATCAAGATTTAAGAAAATTGCATTTTTTATATGGCTTTTCTGATAAGCTTTTCCCCCATATCCAGAATTATATAAATCAAAACGGCAATCTAAGATTACTATATTTTTATCATCAATATGTTTTTGGAGCCAATGTGCAGATACAACATTTTTCACTAAATTTACCTCTTTCTTTTTTGTAAAAAACCATTTTTTATCTATATGTAATCAACCAAAATTCTACTTTCAATCAGATAACTTATAGATATACTGTTTTTTTCTAATTTATATTTATTGAATATATCTCCAATCCATCTCCTAATAAATTATAATACAATAATTATTGGGTGTTAATGCACTTATCCGGTTGACATTCTGATTAGAAATATCATAGAATAGTTTCGTTGAACATATTTACCGATAAAATTATATTCAATTGTGAATCATTTTTAAACTGAATATATATTTGAAACAAAAATATCTCAGTAAATAAATTGTCTTTAAAATTAATATTATTTTAGAAAGATTAAAATGGCAAGAGGTACAATTATTTAGATGTTAGGCTTTACTATTGCTGAATTAGTAGCACTCTTTTTTGTAGCTTTATCAATTGGTATGGGCAAATCAGGGCTTCCAGGAATAAACTTGCCTTCTGTCGCTGTAATGGCTCATATTTTTGGAGCGAAGGCATCCACAGGAGTGATTCTTCCAATTCTAATGATTGGAGACATATTTGGTGTTTATTTCTATAAAAAATATGTAAAATTAACAGAAGTTTTTAGACTTTTATTACCAGCAGCAACCGGTGTAATTTTAGGTGCAATTCTGGGGAATTCAATTAATGACAGTCAATTTAAATTTATAATGAGTATTGTTATCCTTATTTGTGTTGCCTTTTTAATTCATAAAGAAATTAAAAATAATAAAAATGGTACAAATATCCCTAGCAGTAGTAAGGTTTTATATATTCTAATAGGAGTATTAAGCGGTTTTTCTTCTATGATAGGCAATGCAGCAGGACCAATTTTTGCAGTTTATTTGCTGGCTATGCAATACAAAAAAAATAAATATATTGCAGTAACAGCAGTATTCTTTTTTGCAGTGAACTGGATAAAACTTCCCTTTCATGTCTTTTTATGGAATACAATTAACTGGCAAACTCTCAAGATTATTCCACTGGTTATTCCCATTATATTTCTTGGTTCTTTTCTCGGTGTATTCATTGCCAAAAGGATCAACGAAAAAAAATACAGAATATTTATTATAACTATGACTGTAATTGCTGCCTTACAATTAATGTTTTAGAGAGGATCTCTTTCGGAAATTCCCCCTCCCTTGTAATCTATTAATATTTTTTATTAATCCATAAAAAGATTCTTCTGGTTAGTTATTCCTCAATTTTTTCCAGTCTGAAAACAACCGGTCTTAATCCATCTGTGCAGCAGCTATAATTGACAGATAAATTATCTTTCATCCAGGGGAATTTACCTCCAAAACTCAACACCACTACATCTCTTTGAATATCATTCCAGGCCCAGCTGCAAAAATTATCTGGTTTTTCAAGATTCTTTTCCACGATAAATTCCTGTCCTTCCTGGAATTTAGGACATTTGGTTACATAATCATCAATGGTTTCCTGTTCACGATTATCACCAAATACATCATCAGTACTTAACATTTTTGCCACAGTAATTCTGACTCTGCTTCTTTCTGACATTTAACATCCTCCTGTTACATTTTTCCCTTATTCTCTAGTCGTATTTTAAAAAATAGATTTAAATTCTATCATCTTTCATAAAAAAGCTGCTCTATTTGTTTAATTTCTGCAGATTTAGTGAATAATATTACCCTATCCCCTTCTTCAATGAAATCGTCCCCATGAGGAACAAAAACTTCTTCATTTCTGATAATTGCTCCAATAATTGTATTTTTGGGAAGATTTGTTCTATCTAAAGACTTATTAAGAATTCTACTTCTTTTTTGAGCAACTAATTCTGCAATTTCAGATTCACCCTCTTTTAATAAAGCAACATAGTTTCCTTCTTCTTTTTTTAAGATATCTAATATAGCCGAAGTAGTTGTTAATTGCTGATTAACCACTGCATCAATGCCGATTTTTTTTAAAATAGGAATATAGTTAGCTCTGCTGATTTTTGCAATAACTTTATTACTGCCAAGATGTTTTGCCAGTAAAGATACCAATAGATTTTCTTCATCGTAACCGGTTACAGCCACAAATCCATCAACTGTGTCGATATTTTCTTCTTTGAGTAAATCTATATTAGTGCCATCTCCATTAATAATTAACGTATCTGGTAAGATTTCAGATATTTCCTCACATTTTTGCTTATTAATTTCAATTATTTTGGTAATAATCCCGGCTTTGCTCAATAAAGAAGCAATCTGAATGCCAATATTGCTTCCGCCAAAGATAATAACATTTTTTAAGACACAGGTTTTATTTTTACAGAATAATTGTAAATCATTGTATCTGCCTTTTTTCATTAATACGTATATTCTGTCATCTACTAACAATTTTTCTTCTCCATCCGGAATAATTAACTTATTGCCGCGATAAATAGATACCATCAAAGTACCTTCTCCAAAAGGAATATTTTTAATCTTTTCGCTTGTACATTGACAATCCTCTTCAATTTTCATTCCAAAAAGAGAAATCTCACCATTTGCAATATCAAGCACTTCACTGACATTGGCAGGGGTATTTAGAAGTTTAACAATTTCATTTACTGTAACCAGTTCAGGATTAATAATATAATCTATGCCCAGCTTCTCTTTAGAAAGAAATTTTTTGTTTAAATATTCTCTTTTTCTGATTCGGGCAATTTTTTTAGCTACTCCATATTGCTGAGCCATCATGCATGCTATTATATTGATTTCATCAGATTGAGTTACCGCAATAAGCATTTCCGCCTCTTTAATACCTGCGCTTTCCAAAACATCTACATCAGCTCCATTACCAACAACTGCCATAATATCAATAGTATCATCTATCTCCTGTCTGATATTTTCTTTCTGATCTATTATGGTAATATCATTATCTTCCAGAGAAAGAGTTTTAGCTATTTGGATACCTACTTTGCCAGCGCCGATAATAATAATTTTCATTAAATTCACCTCTTGATATCCGAATTCAATAATTTATCAACTTTAATATTCTATAAAAACATTATATCATTTAATTAAATATCTTATTTAGCCAATACTAGCCAATACTAATAAATATGGTGATAATATGGTGATTTAATATTTTATTTATAGTTAATAAAATTATGATTAATTTCCTCAGATCTAATCAGCTTTCCAGGAGTAATTTAAAAATATTTTGATATATTATAAATCGGGAATTTCGGGATATTTATATTCTAATATAAAAAATACTTGTAGTTGTAAAATTGGTTGGATAATCAATACAATATTGTTCTATTGCTTTTTTATTATCTTTATTGTTTTGAAAAATATGGAGAGAATTTTTTCATATTATCTGTTAAATAAGCTCAATATCAGTTATTCTTCCCATTCCTCTTCCTGGTAGAATTCTACTGGTCCATCAATATAAAGTTCATACAGCATTGCGTTATAAACATTATTCTTCTGACTTTCAGTTAATATTCCCCAGTTATTAAAATTAAATTCATCTTGTATATTTAACTTTTTATAGAAAGGTAAATTAACATACCAATCATCATATCTCATTTATCTTGCTCCTTTACTGTATACTTTCTGGAAAACAGCTTATTTTTTTATCTTTTAAATATTTCTAATATAATTAATAATTTCTCTTTGGTAAACTTTTTATTTCCATGTTTTTAAAATGCGAAAACTTATTTGTAAAATAAAGCGCTGTTTTTATAATATTTTTGAATATACTAGTTTATTAATTAAACCATGTCAAGCATTTTATAAATTAAAAACATCCTCTATTCTATAAAATCCTGGTTTCTTATCACTTATATAGGAGACAGCATCCACAATTCCTTCAGCACAGGAATTCATGTTGTATCCATCAAAGTGCAATTCTATTTTTTCATTTTGATAACCAAAAATTACTCGATGGGAAGTTGGATAATTACCACTCCTGATAGAGTGAAAGCAAATAGAATTAGATTTTCTAATTCCTTTCCCTTTTCTCCCATATTCAACTGCCTGACTCAGATCTAAATCTAATTCAGCAGCAATCATTGCAGCAATTTCTTTGGCAGTACCACTGGGAGCATCCAATTTTTTATTCTCATGCATTTCCACTATATCAATATCAGCTTCTCTGCCTGTTTTTTTGCTCAATTTTTTTATAAGATCGAAAAAAATATGAGCTTTTCTTGATGTATTTGAAGCAACCAAAACGGGTATCTGTTTACTTGCATCCTTTAATATTTTCTTATCCTGGTCTGAAAATCCCGTAGTTCCCGTGACCAGAGCTTTGCCATTTTCAAGGCAGCTTTTTAAAATTTTAATAGTAACCTCCGGATTTGTACAATCAACTACAACATCACAAAGTCCAATTATGCTATTTATGTCATCATATACCTTTGCATTAATTTCTTGCCCTAAACCTGATAAAACTCCTAAATCTTTACCTATATAATCCCTGCCCGCAGGTCCTACTCCCCCTACAATCTCTATTTCAGATCTATTGTAGGCAACTCGAACTATCTCCTGACCCATATTGCCTTTTGGTCCGGTTATCAATAATTTTGTCATTATTTTTTATCCTTTCTATTTTTCTTAAATGTTTAAGTTTAACATATTTGAAATAAAAAATTAATTCTAATATTATTATCTATAAGAATTTATATTATTCTACATTTGGCTTAGCCCAAATAAAAATTAGCATTAAATAATATGTCAATGCTAACTGTAACCTTTTTTAAAATTCTCAGATAGATTTCTTTAAATGATTTTAAAATAGCCTAATAGCCAGTAGTTACTTCTAATAAAAAGGGCTTGACTTGACAAATAAAAGATGTTAGCATTCCTATTAGTTTATTAATTTCTATTTTTGATAACATAATCAATATGTAGTTTGATATAACTTATAAAATATAAATATTGTTTGTTTCCGATTTGGCAATTGGAAATGGAATTGCCAAACGGTAATACAGAAAAAACTGTATTCGAGGGCACGGATTAGCCACCATGCCTCCCATTTGGAAAGGAAACATTTTAAAGGCTGTATTCTGTACAGCTTTTTTTATAACGCCTTTCCAAGGCGTTTTTTTTATTTTTAAAACAAATACATAAAATATATGTTCAGGAGGTAATATGTTAAATTATCGGGATTTTCTACCTGAATTAAAAACCATGACTCTGTTTCAAAATATCGATGAAGAAGAACTGATCTCGCTGTTAGAGGTGATGAAACCTGAAATGGTACGTCGGGAAGCTGGTCAATATAAAACTTTGCCAATTGATATAAATGAAGGCATGTTTTGTGTAGTGCTTAAAGGAAAACCACTTGAACTTTTAGAACCCAGATTAGATCAATACAATATGCCTAAACCTACTGAGCCGGGCATGATGATGGGAGAAATTCCTTGTTTATCTGAAATGAACAAGAGTAGAGCTCCCAGAATAAAAATCAAAGGTCCTCCCCCTGGTGGACCAAAAAATGAGACATTTGACCTTTACCTGTTGCGAATGAGCGGAGAAATGGTTACCAGGTATTATGGAGAAAAATATAGTAAACCACAAGGTATTATGCTGCGTAATTTTTTAGGTATACTGGCCCAAAAAGTTACTGATGTTCGTAAAGAAAAAGCAGAAGCCCTCTCCTCACTTGAAGCAGAACTTGCCCCTTATAGACTAAATGTATTTTGTGCAGGTGTATCAATGGGACTGGTAAAAACTATTGTTGAAAAATGGAATGAATTACATCCTGAACTGCCTGTTATTTATACACCTGGTGGATCAGTAGATCTTATACGTGATTGCATAAGTGGAAAAGCATGCGATCTATTGATTTCAGCGGATGATACTATAATAAATTCTATGATGATGCCTGATTATGCTGAAGGATACCGCATCTGGGCAGGTAATGAAATGGTAATAATAGGAGAAGATATAGACAATGATAATTGGGAAGAAAAATTGCTTGCTGAAGATGCAACATTCAAACATGGCAATCCCTATGGTGACCCCAGCGGTTATCGAGCTGTAATGACAATGCTGCTGGCAGATTATTACAAACCAGGACTTACAAATCGCCTGATGAATCATCCAGGTCATATCGGTATGGAAAAAAATCCTGGTCTATTTGGTAATCAAAAACAGGCTAAATATCTTTTTATGTATCGTTCAGCAGTCAAAGTATTTGGTAAAAACTATGCAGAGCTACCAGAAATAATGAATCTTGCCAATCCTTCTTTGGCTGAAAAATATGCCCGGGTTACTTTTGCCATAGATGAAAATACATCTGTAATAGCTACACCTATTGCTCATGCTTTAACAATTCCAAGGGCTGCATTGCACAAAGAGGCCGCAAAAGAATTTACCAGAATGTTTTTGGAAATAGATAAAGAAGCTGCCGGCTTTTTACCACGCAGTGAAATATTTGGCAAAGATCCTTTAGAATAAATTCTGTAATATTTATATTTAATATGCTTAATATGATTTATTTAGTCTATTAAATAATATTTATTTATAATCAAAATATATGATGAATATAACAATAAAAAGGAGAAGTAATATAATGAAAACAAAAAAAACCACTATCACAATTAAAACACTTGCTTTGCTACTTATTTTCTTTACTGCAATTGCGTTTTCCGTTATAAATTCTGTCGCTGCTGATAAAACAGTTACAGTTACGGATATGAGTGGTGATACAGTAACCATAACCGGTGAAATTAAGAGAATTGTTAACTTATGGCCGGCAGGAACATCCTCATTTTTTGTAATGGGAGCTGGGGATCTAATAGTTGGACTGGCTGTCAACAATCCGGGAACAATGAACTCCTGGACCCAACTTTTTTATCCGGATTGTGTCAATATTCCCGCTCTGGGAGGTATAACTCCAGCAATTGAAAATCTGATAAACTTAGAACCTGATCTGGTTATCATACATCCAACCACTGCAGCCAGCGGTCTTGCTCAACAAATTCGTGATGTTGGTATTCCTGCTATAAATATCAATTTCAGTGACTATGAAAGTATGGTTAAGGCATACACTGTCCTTGGTGAAGTGCTTGGGGGGGAATATCAGGAAAAACTTAATCATTGGTGTTCTGCAGTTGAAAGCAAATTATCCGGGATAAGAAAGGTAACTTCAGGTCTGGCAGAAAATGATCGCCCGGTCGTCTATTACATTGCTGGGCAAACAGATAGTGTAACCACTACTATGGCTGCAGGAAGTATCATTTCTGATTGGATCGAATCTGCAGGAGGTAATAATGCTGCGGAGGTAATGAAGCTAAGCTCCGGAGAAGTAACTCCAGAGGCTATCTGGGATTTAAATCCTGATGTAATAATATGTGCAGGTGTTTATCAGCATATAAATAAAAACGTTCTGGAAAGCACTGATGGCTGGAAAGATTTAAAGGCTTTATCTAATGAAAGATTATACACAAACCCTTATGGTTGTTTTAACTGGGACCGTTTTGGGCTGGAAAGTCAACTACAAATCCACTATGCTCTGATGCGCATCCAACCTGAAATTGCCTGGGTAAACGTTATTAACAGAAAAGCAATGATTGAAGAAATCAGGGATTTTTATAGCATATATACTGGCTATGAGCTAACACAGACACAGGCAGAATATATGCTTGATGGTCTTCGTCCTGATGGCTCAGCTGAATTTCCAGTACAGTAAAATAAACAACTTATTATTAATATAAATGAAAAAGATAAATCAAAACAGAAACAACCTCTCCAGTTTAAATGGAGAGGTTGTTTTAGAAAAGAAAAATATATTTGATATCTTTAAGTATCATGGCATTTTTTTGTTTTCTCTGGCTTTATTATTTATAGTTTTAGGAATATCACTGGCAATAGGACAATATACTGTGCCTTTTAGGGAAACTTTCCGGATTGTTTTTTCAAAAATTTTAACGATGGACAACAATTGGGATAGCATTCAAGAGGCTGTAGTTATGAATCTGCGTTTGCCTAGAACAATTGCTGCCATTATCATTGGAGCAGCATTGGCGCTTTCCGGAGCCACCTACCAAAGTATTTTTAAAAACCCAATGGTATCTCCTGACCTGTTAGGTGTATCAGCTGGTGCTTCTGTAGGGGCTGCTACCGCGATCCTTTTAAATCAAGATAGTGCATTGATTCAACTTAGCGCATTTGCCGGTGGGTTGATTGCTGTGGCTATAACTGTAACCATACCCAGACTGATCCGAAACCAGTCTACTATCGTATTAGTATTATCAGGAATAGTTATTGGTAGTCTAATGTCTTCAATAATGAATATTTTAAAATTTGTAGCAGATACAGACACCCAATTAGCTGAAATTACCTATTGGATGATGGGCTCTTTTGCCAAAGTATCTTTTAATGCAATGATCCCTATATTACCTACAATTTTGCTGCCAATGATTATAATCATTCTTTTAAGATATAGACTTAATGTGCTCTCTCTGGGTGATAATGAGGCAAAAACGCTTGGTATTAATCTCAGTACCACTCGCGGAATATTCATTGTATCTTCTACCTTAATCACAGCAAGTTCTGTTTGTCTATCAGGTACAGTTGGATGGGTTGGTTTGGTTATTCCACATACTGCCAGAATGATTATTGGTTCAGATAATAAAAAAATGCTACCAATCGCTATGATTTTTGGAGGGATATTTATGCTTATCATAGATATATTATGTAGAACTCTTACTTCAGCTGAGCTTATGCTTGGAATTTTGACCGGAGTAATCGGGGCTCCCTTTTTTATATTTATCCTTTTTAAACAAAGGAGACAGGTATAATGCTTCTTGAAATAAATAATCTCAGTTTTAAATACCATAACGGACGATCAATTTTCCAAAATGTTAGCTTTCAACTAGATGATGGTGAAATACTCTCTATATTAGGTCCTAACGGGTGTGGAAAATCAACACTTCTCAACTGCATTGCAAATATTTACAAACCAAAATCGGGTGAAATTCGATTAAACGGACAGTCTCTTTCAAAGATGAATATTCGTGATGTTGCCCAGATAATTGGTTACGTTCCACAAATTCATATCCCTGCTTATGCCTTTACAGTCAGAGAATTTACTGTTATGGGTAGAACTCCCTATATTGGTGCTTTTAAAACTCCTGGAAAAATAGATTATAGAATTGCTGATGAATCGCTGGAACGTCTCGGTATTTCCCATCTCAGAGATAAACCGTATACTGAAATTTCCGGTGGTGAAAGACAAATGGTGTTAATTGCCAGAGTAATCACTCAACAACCAAAAATAATCTTGCTTGACGAACCCACAGCTCACTTAGATTATGGTAATCAGCACCGTGCAGTACAGATGATTAGCCAACTGGCTGATGAAGGGTATGCATTAATTATGACAACACATAATCCGGAACATGCTATTATTCTGAATGGTAAAGTTGCTATTCTCAATCGTAAGGGGATCCTGGGTGTTGGACAATCTGCAGAAACAATCAATGCCGAAACTCTTTCTAATTTATATGGACTTTCTATTAAAACAGTCTATGTTGAAGAAGCCAAAAGAGTTGTTAGTGTTGTTTGTTAGTTGTAACGATATAATTTAAAAAATAAAAAGTATAAAATAGTTTTTATCTTTTTTTATATTTAAAAAACATTTATTATAATCAATACTAATAAATCATTTTGGGGAGATAAAAAATGAGAATAAAATCCTTTGAATTTAACCTGAGAGAACTGGCAGGTTCAATGGGAGATTTTGGTACCCTTTTACCTTTAGCCATTGGTTATATTGTGGTTTGCGGGTTGGATCCAGCCAGTTTTTTGGTGATGATGGGCTTATGTAATATAGTAACCGGATTGGTTTACCGGCTTCCAGTACCCATAGAACCTATGAAAATTATAGCTATTGTGGCAATTGCACAGCAATGGACTCCTTCCATGGTCTATGCCTCCGGGTTTGGAATGGGGATAATATGGATTTTACTTGCAACAACTGGGATTATTGAGCGAATCTCCAAAATAACACCAAATTCCGTAATCCGGGGAATTCAAGTAACCCTGGGAATATTATTAATGTTCCAAGCTTATAAAATGATCTCTACAAACTGGATTATCAGCATTGCTGCCATTATCATTGTATTATTGTTCAGGCAAAACAGGTATACACCAGCTGCAATTGTATTAATGGTAATCGGGTTATTAATAATGCTGATACAGGGACAATTTGACCAACTTAGTGCTCCTTCTCTGGTTATGCCTTCTTTTACTACCTTTTCCATAAAAGAAGTATGGCAGACATTGCTCTTAGCTGGGTTTGCACAAGTTCCACTTACAGCTACAAATGCTACCATTGCTACATCTTCCTTGATTAAAAAATATTGGCCTGAAAAAAATGTAAGTGAAAAACAACTTGCCTGGAACCAGGGAATTATGAACACAATCCTTCCTTTTTTGGGTGGAATGCCTACCTGTCATGGTGCAGGTGGATTAGCAGGTCAGTACTATTTTGGAGCCAGAACTGGTGGTGCCAATATCCTGGAAGGATTGATAGAAATATTCCTTGGATTATTTCTTTCAGCCTCTATTGCCAGTCTATTTTCAGTTTTTCCATTGGCAATTATTGGATCTATGATGTTTATGGTAGGAGTGGAGTTGTTAAAATTCACCAGAGAAGTAAAGACCAGCAAAAATTTAATTCCTATGCTGGCCACTATCCTGGTTGCTTTAGTAACAAATATGTTTTTTGGATTTTTAGCTGGCATAGCTACTCATTACACTATTTGTCTTTACACAAAACATAAGCCTCTCAATGATTAAATGAGAGGCTTATGTTAATTTACATCTTGACCAATTCTACCCGACGATTCTTTGCCCTGCCCTCTTCAGTGTCATTGGTAGCAACCGGCTGGGATTCACCATATCCTTTGGATAGAAGTCTTTCTGAACCAATTCCGAATAATTGTAGATATTGGAGCACAGTATTTGCCCTTTTATCTGATAGGGTTAAATTATATCCTTCTTCTCCTTCGTCATCAGTATGACCCTGTATCTCAACCTTTAATTCAGGATTTTGCAATAGTAATGTAACGATATGTTGCAACTGTTTATCAGATTCCTGTTTCAAGGTATCCTTGTCATAGTCAAACAGAATATCATAGAGTATTATTCTTCCTTCACTGTCCAATGCTTCTTTTAATTCAGCAGGACCAAAGGTAAGGGATTTTTTAAAACCTTCTTCATCTATAACAACTAAGTCCTGCTGGCCTAATCCCGCATTGCCGCTAACCCGGCACCAGGTAATTCCTCCATCTTCCCTGGGTATGGTCAGAACCATCTGTCCCTGGTCCTCAAAGACGACCTTGCCGCCCTCTCTCAAGGGCTGCAGCTTTAATTTTCAAAAAACTCTAATTTAGATATCCCACCTGACTCTATCTCCGGAAGGTGTGCGAACTTCATAAACAGTTGCCATTTTTTACCCCCCTTAACCTCTTCTTCTCTCTTTTGGGTTTCTTCATTTGTGACATAAAATTTGTATGAATCAAAGTTAGTATATTTTGACATATTTTTCAGCACACTGATCCAGGAAGGGGCGAATAAAATGAATGTTCAGGAATATCAGCAGCAAAAGCAGATATAGTTGATATAATCAGAAAAAAAATAATAAAAGATAGAAATAACCTTAAATATTTCATTTTTAACCTCCAAAGATTATTTTTTAAAATACATTACCTTGTTTATAAAAAATAATGAGAAATTTTGAATAAATTAACCTCCTCTCTTTCATAAAAATATATATATAATATTCCTTTTTATTCTTACTCAATCTTTTCATTGATATTGTTGAATTATCTTTGTTCATACTCTGGAAGTTTTTTGAAGATATTTTCGATTAGCTTATTTTTATTTTATTATAATTTTTTTAAAAAGTCTTTCTTTTAGTAAAATTATTTTTGTTATATAGATAGTTTTTATTTTCAAACCTGGAATTATTTTAGAAATCATGTCTTTAGAGTTGAAATGAAAAGAAAAAAATATCCAAAGTAATTTTAATTTAATAATCCTTTTGATAGACGCGATAGATTTTATAAGGTAGAAGACCGGCATTTTCCATAACCCTGCGAGAACGAAGGTTGTTTTCGCTAATTAATGAGCCTTCAATATATTCATATTTTTTACGCTCTGCTGCTTCTAATATTTGCTGAAAAATAGCAGCACTGACAGCCTTATTGCGAAATTCCGGAATAACAAACTGAGCCAGTCCCCTCATTCCTTTAATCTTTCTTTTATACCATAAGTATTTCATTATCCCCAAGGGGAATAAACTGCCATTCATTCTTTTCAATACCTGATTATAGTCAGGAAAGGCAAAAACAAAACCAATGGGCTTATCTTCTGAACGAGCTATATAAATCAAGTCTCGATCGATAAATGGAATATATTTCTTTACCTCTAAAGCAAATTCTTCATGAGTTGGTGGATTAGCATACTCAAATCCGTTTTCTTCCTCCTTGCTATCGCTAATAATTTTATTAATGACTTCCACAATATCTTTTATCTCTCGGTCTAACAAATCTAAATTAATTTTTTCAATTGTAAAATTATATTTCTTCATCGCAAAAGCAGATACTTTTTCTACTCTTGCTTTCAGCGTTGGGATATTATTTGAATAATAGGCATAAAAATCAGTATCCTTAATAAATCCATACTCTTCTATAAGCTTTTGATAATAAGTCGGGTTATAGGAATTCATTAAAACCGGAGGACTATCAAAGCCTTTTATCAACAAACCTCTGCCTTCCACATCATCATCCGGGCAGAGTGGACCAATAATTGTTTTGATATCATGTTTTTGAAGCCAGACAATTGCAGAATCCATTAGAATTTTCAAAACTTCAAATGAGTTAACCATCTCCAGGTAACCAAAATATCCTGTTTTTCGGTTTCCTCTGGAGTTTTTTTTCTGATTAATGCCCACCAGAATGCGGCCTAATGGAAGATTATTTTCCCAAACCATGAAAAAAGAATGAGGACCACAATGGATTTTTCTGCTAGAATCCTGTCCAAGAAACAATTTCAATAAATCATTCTTTAACGGTGCAACCCAGTGAGGGTCATTTTTATATATTTCCCAGGCAAAATTGATAAAAGGAACCAGGTCTTTTTTATTCTTTTCTAATTCACGAACTTGCACTAGTATTGATCATTCTTACAAAACATGATTTACAAGAATTTCCTTTCATATCATTTTAAGATAAATTAAAAATAATAATTTTTTCTATTATACTTTATTATTAAAAATATGCTACTTAAAAAATTAATTCTTTAAACTTTAAACAATTTTATAAAAAAATTAAGGGTAAATATTATTGTCTCAGTTAGAAATTTCTGATTTAAAACACTAAATCTGTATCTGTGCTTTATTTTTAAATTATTTTATATTTTTAATATTAGTTCTAGATCTTTGGATAACATTATTTTGTTATATTTTCACTACTATTCACTTCTCAGCGATGACCAGCATTTCAAAATCTTCTGCAGTTAATTTATCATTTCGCGAATAAGCACCTAATTTTGCCCCAAAAATATCAATTTTCTGATAGCCAAGAGATTTTAACAGCCAGACAATTTCACTTGGAATATAATATCTTTCATTGCTTTCAATAGTTTTCTTATGACCATCATCATCTTCGATTTCGATAATAGTATGATCTCGAAAAGTCATTAAGTCAAAAGTATTGTCATGATAAGTAGCATTTCCCTCCTCAGCTAAGGATGCACAAAATTTCTCCGGCGAATTAAATAAAGGGAATAATCCATTTAATGTGGTAAAAATAAATTTAGCTTTACTTTTCAATACCCTGGTAACATTCTGGAGTATTTCATAATTCATCTCATCTGTTTCCATCAGTGGAAATCCACCCTCGCAGAGCATGATTGCCACGTCAAAGCAGGTATCTAAATAAAGATCCCTGGCATCCTGCTGCTGAAAATTAATCATAAGACCATTTTTCTCTGCTTTTTCTCTTGCCCTTTTTAACTGTGATTCGGATAAGTCTATCCCTGTAATATTATAACCTCTTTTCACTAACTCAATTGTGTGTCTGCCGGTTCCACATCCTACATCTAATATTTTTAAAGATTTATTATACCCTAACTCCTGCTCGATAAAATCACATTCGCCTGTTGTCCCCTGAGTGAAGCTCTCTTTATCATATTTTTCCGCATAATTCTCAAATAATTTTTCATACCATTGTTTTTTACTCATCTATTTTTCTATTTCCTTTTTAACTTTATTCTATTTTGATACATTTATTATATAAAATGTTAAAAGGTTTAATCTATCTATTCTTTGCAGCCCTGAAATTTTTTAGCCTCTTATTTTAATTAATTAACTGTCTTTAATAAAATATCTAAATAATTACCATGAATAATCTGCTATCTGCTATTAAGAGCCATTAATGACTTTATTATTTTTTATATATTTTGTGGTATTTTTTGAACATATATTAAGACACACTAAATATTTATTTATTATCAGTATTTATAAGCTATTGCCTCAATAATTACCCCGTAAACAATCCCAGCCAGGAAGCTTATAACATCATGAAATCCAATTGCACTGTAAAATGCAAAAGAAACAAGAAAACCCAATACAGTCCCTCGAATAAGCAACTTGGGTAAATTATTAGTATAAGAGGCCAACCCAATCATGATTCCCATTAGGAGGCGATTATACCATAAAGAAAACAAATAAATAGTGTCAGCTTTAAATCCGGATCTGATTAAGGCTCCAATAATGCACAATAATCCCAAAATGATCCCCATGGATATGCATATCTTCATTCTTTTTGAAATCATTATTTTAACCTCCAAACTATTTCTATTTTTAATTATCTAAAAATTTATCAAACAATTTTATTTTAACTTTTCCTTCATAATAATTGAATAACTACCAGAAAGAGAATATTTTTCTCTTAGTTTATTGACAGCTTTATATAGAGAGTCTTTATACTCCTTGCCTGCTCCTCCAGTCTTATATAGAGTATTTATTTTCTGATAAAAATCCGGGAATTTTTCTTTTATAAAATCAAAAAATATGATTCTTGTTTTACCTCTTAAGTAGAGTGTTCCTGTTAAAACATAGTGAACATCACTATTTTTTGCCATACAAAAGAGTGTGTTAATATTTTTAAAATTGTCTGTAAGATATGGAATTATAGGCATCACATGCAGGCCTACTGAAGCATTTGTTTTTCGGAATAATTTAAGCATTTCAAAACGTCTTTTTGAATCTACTCCTCCAGGTTCAATTAATTTTCTTATCTTTTCATCAGTTGTGGTTATTGTGCTGGCTATATTAATATATGTTAATTTTGATAATTTATCTATTAAATCAAAATCTCTTAAAATCAAATCTGATTTAGTGGAAATAATGGCTGGAGTTTTATATTTGATAAGAAGCTTTAGTATTTCAGGCATTAGCTTATAATGTTCTTCTGCTGGCTGGTAGCTGTCTGTCACTCCCCCGATATTTATTATTTCTCTCTTCCATCCCGGGTCGCTTAGTTCTTTTTCCAAATTATCAATAATATTTGTTTTTATAAATATATCTTTAGAATAGCTCTTCAAACCAAGATAATCGTGAGAGTAAATTGCATAACAATATTTGCAACCGTGTTCACAACCACGATAAATATTCAAATCCCACCTGTAAGGCATTCTCCTTTTAAGTCGGTTTAATGCTGTTTTACAATCTATTTCTGTATATTTTTTATCTATCATAATAATTTTTAAAATTTAGATCTTCTTTTTTTAAATAATTGACACCAGGTTGAACGAATATCCCCTTCGATAACTACATTTTCCCCATAATCTGCTTTTACCTTCTGTCTTAATATTTTTTCATATAAAAACCTGGAGCGGTTTACGTCTTCTACCACAATTAAAGGACAAATATATTTCATATAAGAATATTCCTTCCTATATTTATCAGTTTATAAAGAATCAGCTGTTGTATTGAAAATTAATAACATTATAATCATCTTTTACATATCTGTCACATGCAACAAAAAAGCTACCTGAATTTCAGGTAGCTTTGCAATTAATTTCTTCAAGTTTTAAGAAAAGTCACTAAAAAATATAATCAGGATCAGTGATGGCTCCTCCTGCTTCCTGTCTGCTCGCTGCAATCCGGTCATATTCTCCTTGACTTAGGAACTGTGCTTCATAGGAGATATTGTATCGTTGTAATTGTCTGTCAAAAGCCCTAAGATGATTACGTGAACCTTTTAATAAATTTTGGTAAGTAATCTTGATATCATCGTTATCTGTTTCTTGAATTAATCTTTGTAAATCATAGATATCCAGATCTTCAATATAAGCACCAACCAACAGGGCATCCTGCATTGATTGGCTTCCTTTTTGAATTAATTCATCATAAGCTTTTTGTAATTCTTCATTTTGAAAAACACCGGGAATATCATCCCTTACTGGATCTTCCAAGCCATAACGGTCTAAAAGAGCCTTCATTGCATCCATATGGGTTGTTTCGCTTCCCTGTCCAATAGACTCAAATACTCTCAGATTCCAAATTTCATATAATGCTGTATACACATCTCTGGCTAATTTTTCCTCTTCTCTCATCAACAGCAATCCTTCAATTTCTGCTTGATTTAAGGTTCCGGCATCTGTATTGTTAATAGCAATATTTATTCCTCTATCAAAATTATTATTACCCCTTTGTGCTGATGCATGAGAAACTAAAAGTAATGTTATTAGTAAAGTCATCATGATAGATATTAAAGATTTGATTATAACATTTGTCCTGATTTTCATAATTAATTTCCTCCAATTGGTTTATTTGCTTCTTCTGATAATACGCAAAAGAGGAATTTTTTCTTTCAAATTTCAATAAAAATATTTGTTAAATTTTGATCTTGAGATTAGTTACAAAAATAAAACTGGTAAAGATTGTATCTTAAATAAAGAAATATTATTTAATTATCAAAGGTCTTGGAGGAAATTTATTGTAGTGAAAATATTGTAGAGGCTGAAAAAATAAAATACTGGAAAATTATTTTTAAAGATAATAGTTTTAGTTGCATTTTAAAAAATATGCAGCTGCAACTAAAACTATTATCTTACTTTCTAATATAACATTATTTCATCATTAGATTTGGCAACCAGGTTATTAATTGAGGATAAATGCTAAACATAAACAACCAAAAAGCAATAATTGCAATAAAAGGAATTACCCCTTTTATAATGTCCTGCAATGTAACACCAAGCTCTGGAGGGGCAGTCCCTTGACAGACAAAAACCGACATAGCCATAGGGGGTGTTTGAAAGGCCATCTGTAAATTAATACAAACCATCATGCCAGCCCAAAGTGGGTCAAAACCTAAAGCTGTTATAACAGGTGTCAAAATCGGTACAATAATAAAAACGATACCGATCCATTCAATGAACATTCCCAGTAAAAATACGATTAACATAATTACAAAAAATGAACCCCATTTCCCACCAGGAACAGACAAAATTGCTTCCTTTACAACATTTCCGCCTCCGGCATTCATAAAAACACCAACATAAGCATAACAGATTCCTGCAATTAAAAGTACAAAAGAACTGACTCGAAGTGTTTCAATTGCTGCTCGCTTAGCAATATCCCAGGTCATTTTTCGATACACTACTGCTAATAAAACAGCGGCCAGACTTCCCATCGCTGCTGCTTCTGTTGGAGGAGCTATTCCCAAAAATATAGTCCCTAAAACAGCTAGAATAATAAATACAGGAGGAAGCAATGATTTCAATAGCTTTATTAATTTAGCCACAAAAGGTAATTTTGATTTTTTCTCTTCTGATACCGGGGGTCCTAATTTAGGATTTAAATAACATCGAATCCCAACATAAGCTATATAGGAAGCTGAAAGAATTAATCCTGGAGTAAAAGCAGCCATAAACATTTGTCCGATAGAAAGACCAGCTTGAGGTGCATACACAACTAACATAATACTGGGAGGAATTAATATGCCAAGGGTACCAGCAGCAACAACTGAACCTGAAGCAAGGGATTTGCTGTACCCTCTAGTTACCATAGGTGCAAGAGCGATTAATGTCAACATGGTAACAGAAGCGGTTATTACACCTAAACATGCTGCTAATATAGTTCCAAATATTATTGTTACAATTGCTAAACCCCCTCTAAATCCACTCATGCTTTCATATAGTACTGTATACAACTCTTCAACAATTCCAGACATTTGAAGAATAACACCCATAAAAGTAAAAAGAGGAACAGCAAGAAATGGATAACTTAACAACATGCTATAAAGTCTGCTATATAAAATATGATATGTTATTTCTCCTCCAAATAAGAATATTCCCATAAAAAGCGCTATGCTGGCTATAACAAAAGCAATTGGAAAGCCAGTCATAACAAGGGTAAGAACTCCCCCTAACATCAAAATTGTAATAACCTGTTCACTTAATTCAATCAAATGGCTCACCCCTTATTACAAAATATAGGTCACGAATTAGCTTAGCTATACCTTGTAGGAGCAACAAAACAGATCCTATAGCAACCACTGTCCTAAAAGGACCGGCTGGGGGATACCAATAAGTTGAAATCATAATCTCATTGATTCTCCATGCTCTCATTGCCCATTTGGTAGAAACCTGCACAAGTACTATCATTAAGGGGAAAAAAAATACTAAAGAACTTATCACATCCATCAAAGCTTTTTTTCTGTCAGGAAGCAGGCGGTATAATAAATCTACTCTAACATGAGAATCATATAAATGGCAGTAAGACCATCCAAGAGCATAAAGAGCCCCACCAGCCATACACATAGTTTCATATGCCCAAATAGTAGGCGCATTAAAAAAATGCCTCATGATTGTGTCATATGCGCCTACTAAGACAAGGAGCCAAGCAAGCCATCTTGCAGATAAGCCGGCATATTTACTGAATGTATCAATAACTCTAACTATTTTTTTTAAAGTTATCATACTTGTTAACTCCCTGTGATTATTCATAGTACATTAAAATTATTTGAAATTTATTCCCAAAGTCCAGATAATTTACCATAATTATTCATAGAATCCAGAATTTCTCCAAATATGGGACTCTCTTTAGCAGCTTTTTCAGTATAAAATTCCTGAGCTTCTTTTGAAAGTGCATCTTCTACTTCTTTGGGTAAGTTATATACTACACATCCAGCATCCTTAAAATTTTGCAGTGCTTCAATATCATAATGGCTTTCAAAATTCTGCTGTTCCTGAGTCCATCTTGCTATTACATTCTGAACTAACACTTTTAGATCATCAGGAAGTGCTTCCCAGGAATCCTTATTAACAAACCAGACATGAGGATCGCTGGGTGCTCTTAATGGTGACAAAATTACATACTCGGCAATTTCATCAAAATGCATACTCCAATTGGTTGATAAACCAGCATATTCAAAAGCATCTATAGTACCTCTCTGCATTGCTTCGTATAGTTCACCTCCAGGTAAAAATATAGTTGAAACACCCATTCTGGCAAGAATTTCTCCACCATCACCAGATGTACGTACTTTCAATCCTTTTAAATCATCAGGTGTTTCAATTTTTTTCTTTGAATGGAGGAAAACTTCTGGTGGTTCAGGGGACAAGAATCCTGGCATGACCATAACATTGTATCCTTCCATCATTTTGTTCATTAGTTCATACCCGCCACCATAATCAAACCATTGTATTAGGTATTGACCTGGTAACCCACCTGGTCGTGAACTAATTAAACCAGCTGCTGGCCATTTGTCTAAATTATACATCGGGCAGGTGTAACATAAATCGATTACACCTTCAATTACAGCATCTAGTTCTTTTGTTTCTGGAATAATAGAGCCACCAACAAATGCTTTTACTTCCATTCTTCCACCACTTGCTTGAGTAATTGCTTCACAACATTTATCGTGATGGATTTGAGAATAATTGGATGCAGGACCAAAACTTGAAGATCTCCAAATGATCTTTTCTTGTGCGGAAACGGAGAAAGAAAAAATAACTACCGAAACAACCAACATTACAAAAATTAAAAATTGCTGCTTTCTTATTGATAACATTGTTAACCTCCTTATTAAAATTTAATTAGAATCTCTGGAATTTCTAATTAAACAACAATGCACATTCAAGCAGCTTCTTAAAAGTCCATTAATTATTCAAATGGACATTAAAATTACTATAAAAATCACCCCCTTTTAACTTTTTATTTAACCATTTTAT
The DNA here is from genome assembly GCA_040767965.1 of Atribacterota bacterium. Taxonomy (GTDB): domain Bacteria; phylum Atribacterota; class Phoenicimicrobiia; order Phoenicimicrobiales; family Stramentimicrobiaceae; genus JAXGNR01. Next base: position 62,969 of record JAXGNR010000009.1, on the reverse strand, counting down.
TTCTTGTGAATTCATTGCATTAGAATAATTATTTATTTGATTATTTCATATTTTAATAATTTTTTCAATATTTTTCCTTTTTCTGTAAAATAAATTTTCTTGATATTTTCGATAACATGTACTAAAATGAATATATATTTAAATAACCTATGTAAACTTCACTTGAGCTACAATCACAACACTACGTCGTACCACCTTTATATTTTTATTATCATAAGCAGATTTAAAACAACTCAAAATTGCTGCTAAAAGTAAAGTATTAAGGAGGTGATTGTATAGACAAAAAATCTTCTAAGAATGAGTATTAAAATTGTAAACATTAAAAGGAGAATATAATGAAGAAATTTATTTTTGGTCTATTTCTTATACTTTCAATCACCCTAGTATTTTTCAACACATCAACCGCTGAGATCAATTGGCAACCAGCACCAGAATTCATTGAAATCGGTGGATCTATGATGATCACCGGGCTTACAGCTTTAGAAGGTGATGTCGAACTAAGAAACTGGCAAATAGCTGTTGAAAAAATCAATGAAAATGGCGGAATTAACGGAATTCCAGTCAAAATAGTTTATGAAGATAACCAGGGTACTAACCCGGGAGCTATTGCTTCTACAAACATTTTAGCATATGATCACGATGTAATTGCCTGCTTTATAACGGTAAAAAGTACCATTAACCATGCCCTTAACCCTTTGATAGCTGAAGCAGAAATGCCTGCTCTTTTTGGTGGTTCTGCATGGTCCGTGAGGGAACTTGGCAATCCATGGATGTTTGGTTTTAGAACTAATGATAGAAATGTGGCAAATATTATGGCAAAATATATAGTAGAAGATCTTGGACACACTAAAGTCGCTAGTATTCATAGTGATGAAGCTTTTGGCCAGGGCGGAAATGAAGAAACAATAAAAGCTTTGAAGGAATATGGAGTAGAACCACTAACCGTACAAAGATTTCAAAGAGGTACTTTAGATTATACTGCTCAGCTTTTAGCTATCAAACAAAGTGGCGCTGAATGTATATTCTCCTGGAGTGCAAATGCTGAAGATGACGGTATAATCTTAAGACAAGTAAAACAATTAGGTCTTGATGTAGACTTTGTCGGAAGTGCATCTTACGGAAGTTTGGATATAACTGTAAAAATTGCTGGTGATGATGCTGAAGGAATCTATTCAGTAATTGATATGTCTCCTGCAGACCCCAACCCGGTAGTCCAATACGTAGATAAAAAATTAAATGATGGGTTCGGCTATAGAGTCAGTGCTTCTACCTGGATGTATGATGCAATGATTATCCTGGCTGATGCCATCGAAAGAGCTGGAGTCGTTCAGGAAATCGACGGGAAAAAGATGATTATGCCTGTAAAAGATGCCAGAATAGCCATAAGAGATGCCTTAAAAGAAGTGAAGAATTTCACTGAAGACACTTGTAAACCATATACTTGTGATGAAATAAATGACCTGTCCCATTCTATGACTATAGTTAAAATTGAAAATGCCAACCATAGAGTAATAAAAACTTTAGACTTAATGGCAGAATAAAAAATCACACACATCATATAAAAATAAGGGCTGTTATTAACAGCCCTTATTTTATTTTGTATATTTGTATACTACCCTAACAGATTAAATATATTTTTTGATAAATTCTTCTGTAGAAATTACTTTAGCCCCTTGTTTTGCCAGTTGCAAATTGCATTCTGAGATAATCTTTTCGGCATCTTTATAAAAGGTACTGTGGCCATCACTGATAAGCAAAACTGAAAAGCCTGATTCCAGTCCGCCAAGAGATGTTGCCCTGACACACATATTAGAAATTAGTCCTATTATAACAACTTCTGTTATTTTGCTTTCCTCAAGTAAAGACAAAAGTTTTGGCTCTCTAAAGGCATTAATATTTCTTTTGTCAATAATTATATCATTTTCGAATAAATCCAACTCTTCGCTAAACTGCCAACCTTCGGTATTTTCCTTCAAATAAGAATCATTATTATGCCTGATAAAAAATAGAGGTTTATTCTTTTTACGAAAAATACTTATAAGATTATTTACATTATTAATTAATTCCTGTTTATTAAAAACATTTCTTTTCGAAAGGCCTTCTTTCTGCATATCAACTACTAATAATGCCTGATTAGTATAATTATCTGACATAATGTTTCCATCCTTAAAAGATTATTTATAATTATATCTTACTGAGATCTATCAATCAAAGACTCTGTCCTTATGATAAATATTTAAATTTTATCACCTTATCAGTACAGCAATATTTTCAATGTGGCTTGTTTGGGGGAACATATCTACAGGTTGGATAGAAAGTATCTGATATTGATTTAGAAGAAACTGTTTTAGATCTCTGGCCAGGGTTGCAGGATTACAGGATACATAGACAATCCTTTCTGGAGAAATATTAACTATAGAATTGATTACTTCTGGTTTAAGACCGGTTCGAGGCGGATCAATGATTACTCTGTCAAAAGAACTTTCTGTCCTGGGCAAAACAGATTCGCAAAAACCGGTAATAAACTGACAATTTTTGATATCATTCAACTCTGCATTCTTTCTGGCATTTTTAATTGCTGAAACGCTGGAATCTATGCCAACTACTGAAAATGCTTTTTCAGAAACATTCAAGGCAAACATTCCTGCACCACAATAAGTATCAAGTACATTATTTTGTTTATTAAGATGCAAATACTCGACAACTGCATTGATTATTGGACTAAACTGCAGAGGTTTTACTTGAAAAAAATACTCTGAATATAGTAAAAAATAATAATTTCCCGCTTTCTCTTTTATTGATCCCGAACCGGTAAGAAGTTTTATTTGTCCATCTTTTTTCTCATAGATTACATCAATCTCCTGAGAAAGGATCTTTTCTGTTTTTTTATCCGGATTGCAGTTAACAAATTCAAGAATTACCTGGTTAGTATTATAAGACTGGCGTAGCATAATTGAGCTAATTTCTCCCGGATTGATACCTGGAAGCAAATTTTTAACTAGAGCACTAATCTGGTTTAATTTTGGTAAAAGTAAAGGACAACTATCTATTGAAATTAATTGCCTGCTCTGATATCTGTAAAAACCCATTTTTATGTTCCCCGGGCTTTTGTTGATATGCCAGACAACCTTGTTTCTGTAATTCCAGGGGTTTTGCACTCCTATAGTATTTAAATTTTTTACCGATATTCCACCTATTCTCTTTACTGTTTCTTCAGTAATATTTTTCTTTAACAGTAGTTGTTGTTCATATTCCACATGCTGATAGGAACATCCACCACATTGATAGTAATAAGGACACTTTGGTTCTGTACGGTGAGGTGATTGCTTTATAACTTCTCTTAAAACCGCCCGGGAGTATTTTTTCTTTTCTTCTACAATATCAACCTGAACAATTTCTCCAGGAACAGCATAAGGTACAAAAAATACTTTCCCTTTATTTCTATCTACTCCTTCTCCATTATGACTGATGCCTTCAATCTTTAATTCCATTTTTTATATCTCCATTAATGCTTTATACTATCACGATGCTATTTTTCTTTTTTTTATGGTAATTCAATTTCTACTACCAATATTTCTTCCAGGTCAGCAGAATCACTTATTGCCAGGAATCCATCCTGTGGCGATAAATCAAAGTAGTTTTTTAAATTACCTGTATTTTCCCTGTTTATGATGCTTGACTGTCCATAAAAGCTAAGGTCAAAAAAATCTCCATTCATCATAGGATTTACTGCATATTGAAAATAGCGCAATTCATGAGTAAATTTATAACTACTTTCCATCCATTCTACCTGTTGCCATTTTTCCCAGAGAACCGGATTGGCTGAAGGCTGAATAAGTATTTCTGCTTCCTTTTCTCTTAGTTCATTTATAACATCTTCTTTAAAGCTATCCAGACAAACTGCTATTCCTATTTTGCCTATTGCAGTATCAAATACTTTGATATCATCTAAATTTCCCGCAGTCAGATGTAGACCACCTTCCTGTTCCAATTCCAGCAGATGTACTTTATCCTGAAAACCAACAACCTTCCCTTCAGGATTAAAAAGATATGAAGTATTATATATTTTCGGACTTAAGGGGCCTTCCTGGTAAAGCACTTCACCATTACTTATTTCGTAATGAGGCAGTAAAACAGAACCAGCAACTATATACATCCGGTATTTGTTAGATAAACTGCTGAAAGTTTCAAAATAGGTTTGGGCAATTTCTTTATTTTTATAATAATACAAGGCTGGTACCCAGGAAAGATTATATCTTAATCTAAACCAGACAAGTGGTAGAAGATGTTTCATAGTCATTTTCTTGATAGCTTCTTCGATTGTATGTACTGCACTTAAAGTTTGCTGATTATCCTGGGCAATTAGCATTAAACCGATATCTTCCGGGAAAACAACAAGGGTAGGAAAATCAGGATTTGTTTTAGCAGCCACTTCTCCTAGCAGACTTTCTATTTTTTTTGTGAAGTCCTGTTGTGAGTAAAAATCTTCAATTCTCAGCTTCATTTGTACTGCGGCAAGTTGTCCTTTACTTTCAGTTGCTGAAATTCCCAAGAAAGATATTAAAAAAAACATTATTATAATAACTGCTAAAAATAAACCTGCTCTTTTTTTAGAAGCCACTTTAATTCCCTCCTTATTTATTTCACAGTTTAGAAAATGGCAAATAAACCATCAGCTTTATAAACTCATTATCCCGGGCTATTTCACGTAAAAGATTTATGAGTAATTCCCCATAAGAACCCAGGTTTTCTCTTAATTTTTCTGTATTAAATATAATTATTTTTTTTGGTGAGAAATCAGTAGAAAGGCAATCCCAGAGAGCATCTAAATTATTACCATAGTAATCAGGTAAAGATAATTTTCTTTTAAGATAGGCATGCGTGCTTTCCCGGTCTGTCATTTTTGCGCCATTTAACCAAATTTCTTTCATTTATTCTCCTAATATAGTCTTTCAAAACTGTTATAATGATCACCGGTATAATAAATTAGTCCGTCATTAGAATAAACAATGCGCTCGGCTCCACGATATCCTCCCGAATAGTTAATATCACATTCATAATATAGACGTCCATCTTTGGCCGGTAAAATCCCTTCCCTGTTATAAAATCTATCACCACCAATAGATTTACGGTTAGTGACATCCCACAAATTACCTTTCGAATTATCCCAGCCCAGATCCTGTGCCTCTCTTTTAGTAACATAGTTGGGAGGAAGAATTTTGAATATATGCAGATAAACAGCTACTTCTTCTTTAGAGGTGTAACTTGATCCTTTAATAACTGCTACGTGATTAATATTAATATCAGATTACTTGTTTTCTTCATTGTTGTTCAGCTCATTCTCATTTAGAGAAATCCCGGTATCGGTTGTGTTTGTTTGAGGTTCTTTTTCAACCGAACCACAACCTGTCAAAGTTACTAATAAAATAACAATTAAAGTAAGGGTAAAGAATTTGTTTTGATTTATAATTTTAGACATATATTTTCACCTATACTACTGACCTCTTTTTGCCTGCTTCTTCTTTCCATTAAAACAACATCTCTCCATAAGCCATTATTCATCTTCCCAATCTTTTCTCTGGTGCCAACCACTCTAAATCCACATTTTTCATGAAGTATTATACTGGATTTATTCTCAGGGAAAATACTAGCCTGTAAAGTCCAGAATCCACTTTCTTCAGACTTTTTTATCAGCTCTTTTAGTAAAGCTTTCCCGATTCCTTTTCTCTGCAGATTTTTTCTAATATAAATACTTATTTCTGCTACTCCTGAATAAACACTTCTTTTGGAAAAAGGACTTAAGGCTGCCCAACCATAAATTTCTTGTCCGTTCTTAGCTGCCAGCCGACATGATTTTACATGATTAGCATGCCAGTCTTCCCAGCTGGGAGCTGTATTTTCAAAGGTGGCATTACCAGTTTTTATGCCTTCTAAATAAATTTCTCTGATTTGTTCCCAATCATGAGCTTGAATTTTAGCTATAGAATATTCCATTTTTTCTCTCAATACTAACTCTTAACTTATTCTATTAAGAAAAACTAACAGATAAATTGCTTTAATCGATTGTAATCGCTTTCTCTGCATTCTAAACTTAATAAAGTACCTTTATTTTCATGAACTGCTGATTTTATGAAAGTATTTTCATTTAAATAAGACAATAAATTACCCTGATTATAAGGAATAAACATCTGGCATTCAATATATTCTTTAAACAATTCTCTGTTAATCCGATCCAGTAAATATTCCAGTCCGATTTTCCCTCTGGCAGAGATAAATACTTTATTATTAACATTCATATGGGTGTTATAATCAGGGTTTAAATCGATTTTATTAAAAACATATATCACAGGAGTATTTTCAGCTCCAATTTCCTGTAAGGTCTTATCAGTAACTTTAACCTGCTGTTCATAGTCAGGATCTGAAACATCAACAATGTGAAGCAGGACATCTGCGGTTACTACTTCCTCCAATGTTGAACGGAAAGCTTTAACCAGGCTGTGTGGCAGATTATTAACAAAACCTACCGTATCTGACAACAGGAAATCCCTGCTACCTGGTAAAGATATCTTTCTTACAGAAGTATCAAGAGTAGCAAACAGCATATCTTTTTCCAGAACTTTTTGAGTTGAAGGTTTTCTGGCTAAATCTAGCAAGGTATTCATCAAGGTAGACTTTCCTGAATTAGTATAACCTACCAGGGCAACTGTAGGCAATTTACTTTTATTTCTTTTTTTTCGCTGTATTTTACGCTCATTGCTGATTGATTCTAATTCCTTATTCAATTCATATATTTTTCTCTCCAGTTGTCTCCGGTCTAACTCTAAGGCTTTTTCTCCTGCCCCTCTGGTGGTAGTTCCTACTCCGCCAGTTTGCTGTGCCATAGATTCATTAAGTCCTATTAATCTCGGAAGCATATACTGCATTCTAGCAAGCTCTACTTGAAGTTTGGCTTCTCTTGTTTTTGCTCTTCGGGCAAATATTTCTAATATTAGAGAAGTCCTGTCCATAATCTTGTATTTCAATCCCTTAACCAGATTTCTAAGCTGAGATGGTGATAATTCATTATTAAAAATTAATAAGTCTGCCTCTGCATCATCAGCATAGCATTTTATTTCCTCTAATTTCCCGGAACCTATATAAAAAGTATTATTAATCTCTTTTAAATTCTGCTCAGCCTGTCCAACCACTTTGTAATTACAGGCAAGAGCTAAATTCTTAAGTTCATTCATTGACTCATCAAAGTGGTATTGTCTATTTATATTTGCTCCTATTAAAAAGGCTTTTTCTTTTCTTAACATAATTATTCCATCTCTCCTTAATGATAATCCAGAATATGTAAAAATAACCACAAAAAAATAGGTTACAATGAATCTTTTCAATTGTAACCTATTATATTTTATTTTTTAACAATATTTTTCAGCTTAGTTTATTTTTATTATAAAAAATTCATTGCAAAGTTAAAAATCTGCAAGTAACAATTTATCCGGATTTTTAATTAATTTTTATTCAATAACTATAAATACATTTTTTTACATCTTTACAATAAATTTTTCAAAATTTTTTATATAATAACATATCCCTTATTTTTTATCAATTAATATCGGCACGCTTTAAACGCTTTAGCTGGTTTATCTATTTTGTTTAAGAAAGATGCAATAATATTGATAAATTCTAGTACTTTCTTTTCTATTTCTATCTTCAGTTTTTCAGATTGATCAAAATCTGGCTGGTCAACTAGAATAGATTCAACAATAGAATCCATACCTGGCATTCCTTTGGAAAGACTATAAGGCACCTTTACTTCTCATTCCATCGGTATTTTTTATTATGAAGAAATATATCAAACTCGCAATTTAGACATAATCCATTGTGACAGCATATCACTTCGCCACACTGTGGACATTTCCACTTATGCTCTTCCTTTTCCAGAAATTTCTCCAAGCTATGGTCTCTTATAAATTCAAGATTTTCTATCATACTCATATGATATTTTGTACGATACCTTTTATCCAGTGACTTTAATCTTTTGCAGGGAAATTCCTGACAATCATAGCAAAACCGAATACTTCCTTTCCTCAGCAGTTCGCAGCGGTCACCCATATGGGTACAATTTTTTCCTCTGGGTATGCATCCTGGACAATATTTTTTATGAAATCCCTGTTTGTTTAAATCTTTTTTCATAAACTGATAGGCTATACACAATCTGCAATTCATTCCACAAGGAGCAATTAATTCTGCTTTCATAATTATTTCTCCATATACATTTCCAGTTTATACCAAATTTCAATAACCTAATAAACCACATGGTAAAAATAGTTTTATTTAATTTTTCCCATTCAATAATTTGTCCTAAACATGCACTAATTGCCGTACTAATTAATTGCAAATAGATTATTTTTTCATTGCCTCTTTTCGCATTTCCTCCGGCATCTTTTCAATCGCATATCTTAACGCGGTCCGGGGCATCTTTTCCTTGTTCTGCAAAACATATGTAAATACTTCTTTTTGATAAATTTCACCGGTCACTTTAAGTAGCCATCCATAGCCTTTCTGTACCAGATCGTCCTTATCAATTAATAATTGATCACAGATAGTAAAAATTTCAGTTAAAAAATATCCATTTCTGGCTGGTATAATAAGGGACACAGCTGCCGCTCTTTTTATCCAGCGATTATCTGATAAAGTCCATTCTTTTAATCTAGTAATAAATTCCGGAAACTTCATCAAAAAATCTCCAATTGTATGGTTACAAAAACTGTCACACTTCGCCCAATTGTTGATATATTTCTCAATCCATCCCTTAAACATAATCCAGTCATTGCTTTCAAACTGGTTAGAAATTCGTGGAAGCCAGGAGCTTACAATATATGCTTCCTCACAATAATCTGAAGCCAAAAGATTTTCACATACCTGAAAAATTTCTGCCTTTTTCAAAACCTTTACTTCTGGCCAGAATTGATTGGCTATTTTCGTACATATTGCTGTTTTAACACCATATACTTTAACCTGTTCTTTAAAAAACCGCTGCGCATTTGCTTTGGTTTTTTCTTCAATGTTTTCGATTAATGCTTCTTTAATTCTATCAATCAAATTATTCATTTTATTCATTTTTCTTCTTTATGAATTATATCTGATTTCTATAATTCATAAATTTCCGGTTTTCTGTTTGACCAGGTTGCAACACTTTCTCTGACTTCTTTTTGATAATCCATATCAAGGTTGGCAAATATTATTTCATTTCTTCCACTTGCTGATGAAATAACTGTTCCCCAAGGGTCAACTATACAGGAACGTCCGAAGGGATAACTCCCATGCAGCATACCATATTGATTAGCTGCTACCACATAAGTTAAATTATACAAAGCAGTACTTCTTACTAAGATATCCCAATGATCAGTTCTTGGAGGAAGAACGCTTCCTGTAGGAAAATCTGATGGCACAAATAAAATATCTGCTCCTTTTAAAACCATACTTCTTGCAAGTTCTGGAAAACGCAGATCATAACAAACCATTATCCCTATTTTCCCAATATCCGTCTCAATGACACATATTTTTTCTCCCGCTTTTACTTTATCGGATTCTTTAATATTAATTGCATCAAAAAGATGGATTTTTTGATATTTCCCGAGAATCTTACCTTCTCTATTAATAAAAACGCTCGTATTGTAAACCTTACCGCTCTTCTCTTTTTCTACAAAGCTTCCTGGAATAATATTTACCTGATATCTCCTGGCAAGCTCACTAATTTTCTCTGTAAAAGCACCTGGAACATATTCTCCGTTTTTATCAGATTCTGAACTATTTGTTGGATGATAATAACAATATTCTGGAAACACAATAACATCCAGATCTTTACTTTTTCTTGCAGCTTCTTCAATATTGAATATCATATTATTTAGGCTTTCTTTAGCCGTCCCAGCTGAGCTGATCTGCACAACTGCTACTTTCACCATTTCATTTTCTCCTTTTATGCGAAAATTTTTTCCTTTTCTATGCTTATTTTATATCTTCATGTTTTGAAAGGTCAATTTTATTTTTATCTTTGACTTTTTGATTATTGCATTTTTTATAAGAAAAAGTAGAAAGAATATGATATAAAATAATTTATTTTGAACAATAATATACTAATATTTACTTCATAGATATATAAATTGGGTAACATAAATAATAAGAGCAGGAAAAACAGGTTTCAGCTGAATATAATTTGATAATCTCTTTCTAAGCCATTTTTTTGTTATCTAAATTGAATATCTTACGAAAATGAAATCCTGTTATAGAATAGCTGATTGCTATTGGAAAAAGCTTAGGCCTGTAAAAAAGTGTCCAGAAAAATGTTTTCCAGTAATATATTCTGCCTCTTTCTTTTATTCCCAAATGCCAGATCGATCTGAAGAAGGCCATCAGATAAATCCAGCGAAAACGGCTGGCCTTAATCTGGAAATTTTTAATATCTAAATTTTTAATAAGAAACAAAACTCTTTTATAATAATACTTTGGAGAATAAATGGTGCAGAGTATTTTTTGATATCCTTTTAATAATTCCTGATAATCCATTTTTGGTATAAAATTGATGGTAAAATCAGTATTGCTTCCAGTGGAATATCTTAAAAAACGTTTTTCTTTCATTAAACGATGATACAATCTGGTTCCGATCGGTGCATTCAGCAATCCGACCATTGCAGTCACAATCCCGCTTTTTTGAATAAAATGAATCATCTCATCAAAGATATGAGGAGGATCGTGGTCAAACCCCACGATAAAACCTCCTGTGACCTGCATTCCATGCTGCTGCACTTTATGAATAGATTCAATAAGATTCCTATTTCTGTTCTGACTTTTATGGCATTCCTGCAGACTCTCTTCATGAGGTGTCTCTATTCCTATAAATACCGAGCTAAATCCTGCATCAGTCATCATTACCATCAGATCTTCCTCATCAGCAATGTTAATTGAGGCTTGTGTTCCAAAAGAAAAACAATATTTCTTCTCTTTATTCCATTGAATTAATCCTGGTAAGATCTCATCTCTTAATTTTTGTTTATTGGCAATGAAGTTATCATCAACTACAAAAACACCCTCCCGCCAACCCAGCTGATAAAGTTTATCCAATTCTTTAATAAGTTGTTGAACAGATTTTGTTCTTACTTTATGACCGAAAAGCAGGGTAACATCACAAAAATCACAATTAAAGGGGCACCCTCGGGAATATTGAAAACACAAAGTATTGTACTTTCTTAAATTATCAACTAATTCCCAGGCAGGAATGGGTGAATCGTTTAAATCTGCTTTTTTATTAGTGGAGTAAATTCTTCTGGGATGACCTTCTTTTAAATCCTTCAGAAATTCTGGAAGGGTAATTTCTGCTTCATTTAAAATCAGATAATCAACCTGCTCAAAATCTTGAGGAGAAGTTGTAAAAAGGGGACCTCCTGCCACAATTGTTGCTTCCAGCTGTTTACATCTTTTAATCAACTCACTGGCAGTTTTTCTCTGAACAGACATGGCACCGATAAAAACATAATCTGCCCATTGGATATCTTTATCTTCCAGTATATCTCCAGCAGAAAGATCAATTAATTTTTTCTCCCACCAGGATGGAAGCAAGGCAGCTACAGTTAATAGCCCTAATGGTGGCAAACCTGCTTTTTTAGAAACAAACCTGAGAGCATATTTGTAACTCCAGAAAGTCTCCGGATAAGCAGGATAAACAAATAAAACTTTCATTACAGAACCTCCTTCATTATCCTGACAGCTCAAGATAACTTTTTTCAAAAAACAGTTCCAAAAATCTTATTTTAAAAATAAGAATTCCTGGGATTTTTGATGATTGCTCTGTTTCTGATTTATTTATTGGCTAGAAATTTTTGTAAGGATTACTTTGTAGTGGTTTATTTTGTACTATATTATAATTCCATTACAAATCAATGTCAAAAAAACGAAAAAAGACAGTTCATACCAACAATTTGTGAATACTCTTCCTGTTTCAAAATAGGAGAAATTATATATATTTACAAGTAAAAATAAAAAGCGATTATATATAAAAGGCTATTTAATTTAATTTGATAATTTCTTTTTAGAGAGAATGAGAAAAAATATTGCAAGTCCTATTACAAAAGTAATATCCGCATAGGTTACTGAATCAATAATTTTGTTATATTTTTTATAATCTTCATTATCAATGATTTGCTGAAATTTATTTATTTCTTACTATACTTCATACTTCTTAAAAGTTATTATAAAGTGTATCGATGCAAATGGGATAATATTAGGATAGTGAAAATCCAAAATGACACCTTATATTTTTATATATCTGTCTATTCTTACAGCTTCTAAATATTCAGCAGCAATATGACTACCATATGGTTTTTCATCTGTTGTAATATTAATTAGGGGCTAGAAGTTAATCTCTCTATTAAGTTTTTAGATCAAATAATGAATAAGTAGTATTAGAAAGTTATAACCCGATATCCCTGTTTCAGATATTCGGTCAAGGGCATTCCCATTAATTTCACATCAATTCCCAATTCTTCCAGCTGTCTGGCTACACCATAATTGTCAGCACAGGTTTTACAGGCTTCTAATATAACGCCTTCTTCTTTCATTCTTAAGATATAATCTTGTAATTCCTTGTCTTCAGTTAATAACTTTGCTGAAGGACCCCACACGATTAAGTCAACTTCTTTCCACCATTGTCTCTTTTTAGAATTCAGCGTATACATAAAAACCATATTCAATGCTACTTCTTTATCAGCACTAGTCCATAATACAATCAACTTTTCCTGATTAATTTTTTCTCTTTCCATAAATACCTGCCTTTTTTATTTTTTTCCATTATATCATTGTAGTGAGGAAAAAATACATTGCATTTTTCTTCGTTTCTATATTTGCATTTTTTAAATTATCTTAAACTTGCTAAAACATCTATAATTGCACTAACCAAAAAAGAAAATTTGAAATGAATAAAAAGAATATAGCATAGGAAAAGGGAAGGGAAGTAAGAGATAATCATATCTTCCCTTCTCTTTTTCTTATGCTATTAAACAATAATCGCTAAAAAGCTCGGATTGGTCTAACACGAAAAGACAAAGTCTTATCGAATCCTCCAAGCCCTGCACTTGCAAAACAATTAGTCCAAGCTAATTTCCATTCCGAGTTAGGAGAAGTTTCTGCAGAAGACCAATAGAAATCTTGTGGATTAGTGGAATCATCAGAAAATCCTCCCAATCCTGCCAGATACAGATTGGAATACATCAGACTCAATTCAGATTTCGAGGGCAGAAACCAGTCTGTTTGGCTACCACCTGTATATGCAGCTGCTGCTTCAGCAGCTGGGAATGTTCCAGTTTCAGCAAGAATGAGGGTGGTATTTGCCTCCCCCAGCCCAAGATCCGATTCATAATCATAAATCCCTGTTCCTACACCATCTCCAGGTGATCCCGAGGTTCCATCCCATGGTCCCCAAGCCAGTATTGGATCCTCTCCTCCATCATACCAGCCATAGGGTGCACATTCAAGATAAGTCCAATCAAACTGTCTCGCTTCATCAATATAGAAGATGATCCCACCAGCAGGTCCTGTATCGCCAATTGTATAATAATAATTATTAGGATAATCATCAGGATCCACCTGGTCAGGGCTGTTACCACAGATAATGTTAAAATTATCAGTATCAATTCCCGTCGTACCCCCAATTGTGGGAGTTGTCGCCATGAATGTTTCATTCACATAAATTCCTCCACCGGAGTAAGAACCTGAAGCAATATTTGCTACATTGTTATTGATAGTATTTGAGGTAATAGTGATGATGCCATCTGAATCAATATAAATACCTCCACCATCATATCCTGCCTTATTGTTTTCAATAATATTATTTCCTTTTATATCTGCATCAGCTTTGTAATAAACATAAATCCCTCCACCAAAAATTGCTTCGTTGTTGTTGATTCCGTTATTTTCAATTATAGCATCCCTAAATCATCCACAGCAATTCCACCACCATTATCTGCCACATTATATTCAATAGTATTATCCCTGATGGTTGGGCAATATTCCTCTTCCTTGCTGAAAAACACTGTAATTCCTCCGCCGTCGTACTTACTGGTATTTTCTTTAATCGTATTATTTTCAACAAGAGGAGAACCATAATCTATATACATTCCGCCGCCATAGTCTGCTGAGTTGCCAATAATAATGTTTTCATAAATATGTGGTGTTTCACTATATTCAACAACACCAATTCCACCACCACAATCTCCAAAATTCCCTGTGTCAATATCATCATCAATATTATCCCCAATAATGTTGTATCTGATCACAGGAGAACTGCCGGATAAAGATACCCCCACCTCCATAATCAGGTTCATTTCCATTCTGGATGGTAAATCCCTCCAGGTTTGATTTGTCTCCGTTTAGGATCTTTATCACCGAATTCAAGTCCTGTCCGTCTATGATGGTGGCAGCCACAACAACGGAATCTGCAGGGTCGGAGCTTTCAGGGTTATGTTTTTGTTATCAATAACAATGTTTTCATTATATAGTTCCTTTAGAGACAATAATGATATCACCACTACCGGATGCATCGATCGCCTTCTGGATAGTATCATGATATGTCTTCTGAGTCTGGTTATAGATCGGTAATTTTGTAGTTGGAGAAGGTGATGGTGGCGAAGGGAGGTACAGGTGGGTTGATAATGTCGTTTATTATATCAACAATATCAGGATCTGTAGTTACATCTCCTCCCTCTTCTAGTACTTCAGTAATTTTTTCTACTAAATCTGAAAAATTATCATTTGATTCTATCTCTTCATGGTCAATATCTTCCGGATCCATGCCTTCTGCCAGGAGTTCTTCTACCACCAGAGCCAATGCTGTTGATTCAGGAGTCATTTCACCGGCATTATAGTCTTCACCTGCTGTGACTGCATGGGGTATTACATTTTTAAGTATGACAATATTTTCATCTACAGTGACTGATGCAGTAATAACTGTATTTGGATTGACTGTAATATCTTCAAAATTATAATAACCTTCCTCATCAGTAGTTGTTGTATGGGTTACTCCAGAAGCATCAACAATAGTGACTACGGCATTGGCTGTGGGAATCCATCCGCTAACATCCTTAGACATTTCAAATAGGGGAATCAGTACCCGGCCGGAAATCTTTCCTTCAGGTGTTTGCGGTATAATTCCGCAGCTCGACAGAAATAATAAAATCAATAAAAACATGCTAACAGAAACCAGTTTTTTACTTAATTTCATTAAATAGCCTCCTTTTTTATATAACATGCTTTAATATTATTAAATAATTGTTCATCATAGAATATGGCTGTAATGGGTTTAGTTTGAATATGATTTATCTTTTCGAATCATAAATAAACATGGTGCAGTAAGCAGATAGTCTGGCAGTCCCATTGAGGGGATTAGTTGAGGCGGGACCCTTGACTTTGCGTCCCATCGTTACCGATGGTTTACCTTTCTCGGCTTAGAGCTTTTTTAAATAGGCAAACCCTCCTATTTCTTAAAATATGCTCTAAATTTGAATTGGGAATTCATAACATTAACTTATTTTTCTTGCTAATCTAATAGTGTAGTTTTCTTAATAAATGAAACATATGGTTATCTTCTTTATATCGTAGTTAAACTATAAATAAACTTAGATATGTCTTTATCTTTATATTTAACAGTTTAATTACAGACATTATGATGCTATATAAAGTTTTATATTTTAATAATTATTTAAACTATTGCTAATGATTTAATAGTTATATATTATTGTTTTCAATATACTCTCTTTATTTTAAAAAATCAATTATTTATAAAAATAAAATTTTTCTAAGAATTTAATAAAAGGAGAATCGGTTAGTTATCCCATCATTCTTTGTTTGGGGTTGACTCTGATTGAAGAAGGGCATACATAAGAACAAAGATTGCAGTCTATACATGAGTTAATATTAAGAGAATCAAGGATCTCAGTCCTGCCTTTTTCCAATGCTTCCAGAAGCAAAGATGGATAAATATTCACAGGACAAATCGAATCACAATAACCACAGCGTATACACGGAGATGGGTTTTTATATAAACTATGTTCATCGGAAGTTAATGCTACCACGCCAGCAAAACACTTAAGCATGGGTGTTTTTAAATCAGGTGCGCCTTTGCCCATCATTATTGATCCCAGGATAACCCGATCTATGTTCTCAGAAGAAATATTCATGTAGTTCAGAATATGTTCAATTGGAGTGCCCATTCTTACCCATAAGTTTCTTCCTCCGGTTTTACTGGAATAAAAAGTTATACCTCTGGAAATAAGAGGTTTACCTTTAATAACAGCTTCACTGGTTGCAAAACAGGTGGCCACATTATGCACCACAACACCAACATCCGGAGGGTATTGATCGACTGGCACCTCTCTGCCCAACAATTCACGTACCAGCAGACGTTCACTACCTATCGAATACGAAGGTCTGATATGAGCAATTTTTATTCCTCGCTCTTTTAAAAGCTTTTCAAATTGAAGGAGTTCACCTTCTTCAGTTCTGGTAGCAAAAGTAACTTTCTCTACCTCCAGAGCGCGAGCCATAATCTCGATCCCATTAATCAATTCTTCAGGTTGTTCAAGAGCCAACCGAATATCACAGGCAAGGTTGGGATCACTTTCTTTAGCATTTATAATCAGATGATCCACATCAGATCCTCTGGATAATTTCATATATGTTGGAAAAGCAGCCCCACCCAGTCCTACTATTCCGGCTTCCCGCACTCGTTTGATTATCTCCTGGTTACTTAAAGATTTAAAGTTTGGATACTGCTTCATAAGAATCCACTCTTCTTCTCCTTCTGCTTCGATAGCTACAGCGTGCTTCAATTTTCCTGAAATAGGATGGCGTAGTTCAACAAATCCGGTCACCCTACCGGTAATAGGACTGTGCACAGGTAATGTGAGCTTTTTCTCGCCATCAGATATTTTTTGGCCCGTTAAGACTCGGTCTCCTTCTTTTACCAGCGGCTTTCCAGGAAATCCAACATGTTGATCCAGGAAAACTATTATCGCCGGAGGTGTTGGAATTACTTCGAAGGCATTTTGTTCCAGGCCTAACTTCATTTTAGCATCAATCCTGAAGCCTTGTTTTTCTTCATAATACCTGCGCATACTACTTGCCTCCTTTCATACCTATAGCTCTTTTATGACCAATTTTATCTAACCAGGGAGTGAATAAATTTAAAATTACCAGGGCAATAATAGACCCACCCAGTACTCCTGCCAGCTGTAAAACAAAAGTAAGTACAGCTAAAGAGATACCAAATAGGTACTGACTTTTTTCCGGCATTGGTGTAGATTGAGGCTCGGTAGCCATAAAAAACGCCAGAAAAATAGTACTTCCGGTAAAGACATGCAGGGCAATACGCGATAGAGGATCTCCTCCCGTAAAAAGCCCCATTCCTGTTGAAAGTACAGTCATTACTGAAAGAAAAGCTAAGGGAATGCGTCATTTAAGTCTAATCCAGAAACAGGCTATTATTCCCGCAACAAGCGTTCCCAGCCCGGAAGCGCCACCAATCCAACCGTGGGTTTTCCAAAAGATCAGGCTCTGCACAGCCGTCAAAGTATCAGTTTCATAGAATGAAATCGCACTAGCAAATCCAGCTGAAGACAACAAATCCAGATTCAAGTGATGGGGATGGTAGAGCATGCCTACCCGAAGGGGATTTTCAAAAAATATCATAAGTGAAAGCATTGTCAACAACACCGCTTTTGCAGCAGCAGCAGGATTTACAAATTTGCGCGTAAAAATTCTTCCTTGTAAATATTTAAATATCACCATAGCCAGTGCAGCCACTCCGACAGTCACAGTATATGGCGATGAAGCCGGCATACTCAAACCTACTATCAAGGCCAGTACCAACGGTGATGCAGGTGTAGGATATGAAACACGGCGTTCTGTCTGACTTTCCCAAAACTGTATTAAAGTATGCAGGATCAAAACCGTTCCGGAAGATATAAGGATCTGCCAAAGCGCTTGCCATCCAATTGCAAGTACCCCCAGGATCAATGGAATGGACATGATTGCACATGTTTTCAGCATGAATTTTTCCTTGCTTACTCCAAGAGACAGATGCGGCGGAAACTCCGGCTTCAAATTATATCTGCTATCTTTAAGCATATCCATGTTTAATCCTCCTTCACATTTTTGAGGAAGGATACAGGAAACGGTTCTCTGTATCCATGTTTTTCTTAATTTTGATTCTTTTTTGTAAATATATCTATAATTATGTAGTTATTTATGGCTACAATTTTATTATGGTTTAAATAATATGTCAAAATATTGAATTGCCTCATCAAAAAAGTATTCCAAGTTTTATCGATACCTCAAACGCAAAAGTACTCTAAATTATTTTAATTATAGGGGATTTCTCCCCTCTATATTGAGAGAACAAAGCTCTTTACTATGGCAGGGAGGGTAAGGAGATGTTAAACAAGCAATTAATAGCAATACTAGAAATCTTCAAAAAAGAGAAGAAGATATCCATGTTTAATTAATTTGCTCAAATTACCAGCTATAATCATCTTATACAGCACTAGCTCTAAGAAAGAAGATAGTATTAAGTTATTAAAACATTTCCGGTAAGAGAGTAAAATATCTATCATCTAGCTAAAAAGAATCGATACAGGGGACATTTCTTCGTATCCTTAAAGAATAGTTTTGAGTTGATTTTCAAGACAGTATCTGATTCCATTATTTACTTATTCTTTTTTATTTATTTTCTTTTTGGTCTCTTTAGACCTATTATATTTGCGTGGTTATAGCTAATATAAATATCTTGTTTAGCCTTTAAGTTTATGTATTTAGATTTTAATATTAAATTATATATTATATTTCTTTCAATTCTTTCTCCGGAAGTTTACCAACCTCTTTTATTTCATTTTGACAGGAGTCAAAAGCACTTTTTTTTATATTAGATTGAAGAAAATCAATATCTAAAATACAATCTTCCACAAAACCAAAAGAACCAGCTTTAAACTTGTAAATATTATGCTTTTCTCTAGAACCACCTGTTGCATAATACATTTTTCTAGTTGTTGTAGTAATTAAAAATATATGTACAGGGTTAACGGGGAAATGGCTTTCTCCAACATATACAAAATATCTATCTTTAATGGTACCATCTTTACCGTGGGGGAAATTTTTCCAAATAAATACTGAACCTAATTGCATTTAGTTTTTTCTTTTAAGCCGCGATAAACTAAAAACCTTTCTTCATTTATAGATATAGATAAATTTTCAAGATCTTTTTGGTCAATTGCTTCAAATGTATCACTATAATTCATTTCACTATTTTTTCCCCGGTCATATGCTACTTTCCAGGCTTTGATATCTTTGTGACTATCATTACAGATATTATCAATGATTTCTTTCATAGTATTTTCTTTGCCGATATATCTGTTTAATAAATCATTCATTATCTCGATTTCAAAATCTGAAAAATAATCTAAATCAGCTTCCCTCTTTGAGATAATAATAAATCTTCTATTGCTTCTCTTCTCAAATTTAAAGCAATCAGTTTCGTATGCATCTTTGTTTTGATATATCTCTTCAGGTACTGGGCCATTCTTAAGAGCACGATATTTTAGCTCTAAAGCTGGGACTCCTAATTTTTCAATACTGGTGAAATCCAAATAAGAAAGCAATTTATATAATAATGTTTGGGGCAAATATTCCTTCCTTCGCTTATAAACTTCATTGGCAAAATAACAAATGGCATTGTTAAGTTTTTCTGTTTTATAAGCAATCATTTATATTGCCTCCCTTTAAAATTATAGGTTCTGAATAACGGAATATTATTAAGAAATGTTTTAATTGATATTTTTTATTATTATAGCATAAAATTTCTTAAACTACATAACGGTTATTTCTAAGGCCCATAAAGACAAAAAATTGCTTAGCATGAACAACGGTCTCTTGTGTCATTCAATAAATAAAGATACCTTGCTCGGGAAGAAACCGTTAAAATGCCTCCAGAGGATTGGTGAATAGCTGAATTTGGGAGAATAAATATGGACTAGGGAGAATCTGGTAGTTATAAGTCTTACTCCCTAGTTCCTTTGTTAAATTGTCAACAATAGATCCTGTTATAACCCTATAACTTTCTTGCTTTTAAAATTATTACCTAATAGCTTTTTCCTCTTCCTTCTATTGGCAAAATGCATTCCACAATGCCGGATCTAATTCCATAATAAAGATCATGTAAGTTTATCGTTGTACAACCATGACTAGGAATTAATTCTATTTTTTGCCCTAAAGAAAAATTTTTATTATTATCTTTTATTTACCTTAAATATTCCATGTTCTTCTGAAAGCTTATACAATTTTAGATCTCTCTATTGTTCTTTGAGAACGGCATACCAAAATCTTTACTTATAGATTTTAAACCAGCATCAATAATTATCCTATCATTACTTGGAATGCTTATAATAGTAGTAAGTACACTTAAAGCTGTTTTAAAGGTTTCCCCAACCCCCTCTATATTTTCATATTTGCTATCCATTGTTAGATAACTGCCTGCCTCAATTTCTGTAACATCTGGGTGTTGCCCTGCAATCATATAAGTACCTGTTCCTGCACAACTAATTATTTGACAAAAAATATGGATTCCTTTTCAAGTAATTCTTTGGTATGACTAACTTTTTCAAGGGCTATATTGGTTTCTTTATACCTTTCTTCCAATGACTCTATAAATACAGCGTGGCCTTCATAAGCGAAGATCCCTAAAAATTTTAAACCTTGTAATTTATTTATTTTTTTTATAAAATTTACAACTGGCTCCCCTATTCTTATCCCACAACGATTCATTCCTATATTAACTTCAACCAAATAATTTACTACAACACCTTTGTCTAAAGCTATCTCAGAAATATCTTCTGCATTTTGCTCATTATCAATCGCAACTTTGATATCAGTATAAGCAGCTAAATTTACTAATCTTCTTATTTTTGCTTCCCCACCACTTCATTTGTAATAAGGATATCTTTTATTCCAGATTTTGCCAGCACCTCTGTTTCTGATAATTTCTGGCAGGTAATTCCAATAGCCCCGCTGAAAGTTGTTTGTGCGCTAAAAGGATTCTTATGTGTTTTAAAATGTGGTCTAATATATTTATTGTTTTTTCTTATTAAGTCTGCCATTTTATTATGCTTGTATTCAAGTTTATCAAGCTCAAGTAATAGAGCAGGTGTTTCGATATCTTCAACTCGAGAACCAATTATATATCTATCCATTAAAAACTCCTTTTATATATTAAAGTTTTACTATTAATAATATAAATATAATATTAAACATTGAATCATTTAATCAAAACCCAATAATAATATTCCTCTTAAATCAATCCTTGCTCAAAGTATCAGATAAAATATTTCAAATGTAAAGATTTTTTAGGAACGTAACACTAGTTACCTTTACCCCACAGGTAATAGGAATTACTCTCTCTATAAAGCCATTTCTTACTTCCATATATAGAGGATCATGCATATTTATAGCACAAGTGCTGTTGTTTGGAATAATTTCCAAGCGGTCACCAATATTTAGTTTTGGTTTAGTGATCCATATAATAAATATGTACCTCAGCACTCACAATGTTGCTGCCCGTAAATCTGTGCGTTCTTTACCTAAGACCAAAGCGTAAAGGTGTACCTTTGTATTCCCAGAAATAGCTCGCTCATTCAGCTCCCAAAATATAATCAGGAGAAAAAGCCTTTATAACCTGCATCAATCATTACCCAGTCTGGATGAGCGGTACTCATTACTGTAACCAACATACTTCGAGAGCGCAATTTTCTATTTTATTACCACCAAGATGTCAGTATACAAGACTGCCAATCACAAAATTCCCCTGGATGAAGTTCATTTACCTCCCGAATTTACCTTTCCTTAGATATTTGCATGTATAGCGATATTCAGGGAAGCACCAACAGAAACATCATTTAATTCAATACCGGCATTTTTAAATTTTATAGCCAAGTTTGACATTATCTCGAGAGTTTTATAAGCATGAAATCTAAAAGACTTATCTGTTGCTTCAGCACCCATTTCATGGGCGTAAATTCCTGTTACTTTAATATGGAATCTAGAAGCCTTCCTAGCTGCGGTGATTAAGGCTTCTTCATCAAGTTCTGATACCATGACGTGAAATGCCACCTGCTACTATACTTGTATCAATCTTTATATTTACAGAAAACTTCTCGACCAAGCATTTTACCAATACAAGATATTTGTTCAGCTTGTTCAATCATATCTATTACAACAGTGACTTTTACATCGCCATTCAAAAGAATTCTTTTGAGTGATTCACCCTTGTGTCCGCCATAATAACTGTGGTGAGCAATTTTTATATCCTTAATCCCATTATTTACCATACACTCGCTTGAGCCACAGGACCTACTTCTACACCACACGCTCCTGCATCAATTTGCATTTGGCAATTTCTGCACTTTCATGAATCTTAACATGTGGCCTTAATCTAACATTCGCATCGGCTGCTAGCCGAGACATTTTTATGTTTCGCTCTATCTTATTCATGTCCAAGAGTAGAGCAGGAGACGATGGACTGATAAGGAAATAGTTTTTTCTATCATTATTGTTTTCTCCTTCAGAAAACATGCGCGTATTTTGTATCTAATGAGGCCACAATGTCTTTTCACTATTATTCATCTATTACTTATATTACTTAATCTTTATTCACCACAATTATCCAATTACAATACAACATTTACCGCAGTAATTTCTTTTAGGTAATGAACCTCCTCTCTATTATATGCAAGACTATTATTTCCCATCATCTTTTGGATCTTTTGAACTTTCGACTAATAAGCACTAATTAATACTTTTTGTTAATGGAATACAACAAAACAATTATTAAAAAACAAATTCAGAATAATTTTTTTAAGTTTTTACTTATTGTTAATTAAAGTACGGATGAAAGGTAAAGATACATGCTCTCACCTCTGCCCTTATAGGTGGGAGTTCTCGCTTGATTAAAAAAATTATATTAAACCAAGTAAAGTTGGTACAAATAGAATAATCACTGGGAAATAAGTCAATATTAAAAGTGCTATTATCAAGCAAAGTATAAATGGAAAACCTTGCTTTATTGTGCTTTCATAAGAAACCCCTGCAATTTTTGATGCAGTCATAAGGGTCATCCCTACCGGAGGTGTAGCATTCCCAATATTTAAATTAATTAATAATAACATACTCACATGCAATGGATGAAATCCTATCCTTATCAGGGGTGGTATAAGAATTGGAGCTAGTATAATTACTGCTGGGAGTGTGTCCACAAACATTCCCACTATTAATAAAAAAATATTTAGTGCAATAAGTATCATAATTGGATTCCCACTATACCCGGTTATTGTGTCTGATACCATAGTACTAAGACCACTTTGCAATAATCCAACCCAATACACTAGCTGTAGCTAGTAATAAATAAATAACACCCAAGAACTTAGATGCGTTTTTTGCTGATTCAAAAATATCTTTTATTTTTAATGTTTTATAATAAAATAAACCAATAACAAAGCATAAAAAGCACCTGCGGCAGAAGCTTCAGTAACATCAGTTATTCCTAATAAAATATAGGAAGTAACATGATTATCCCTGTCATAAGAGGGATAATAGCTTTTAGCGCACTTTTAAAAATTTCTTTTACAGCTACTCTTTCTCCTCTGGGATAACCTTTGCGATAACTAATGAAAATAACAATAAGCATTATAAGACCCGCTATCAAAAATCCAGGTAAAAAGCCTGCGGCAAATAAGGATATTACTGATGTCTCGGGTATCATCGTAGCTAAACTATCATTACTGTACTTGGAGGAATGATTGGGCCTAAAACAGAAGCTGTTCCTGTTACTGCAGCAGCGAATGCTCCCCGGATATCCTTCTTTTTTCATGTTAGGAATCAAAATACTTCCAACTGCAATCGTCTCAGTTACATCGCTGAACCAGTTAATATTCCAAAAACAACACAAACAGCAGTAATGACAACAGCCAATCCCCCGCGAAGACGTCCAAAAACACTTTAGCAAAATTAATTAGCAATACTGTAACACCAGAGCGATTCATGAATTGAGCTGCTAAAGTAAACATAGGTACTGCTACTAATACAAAGCCAGTGAGCCCACTGTTATATCGAGTAACTAATATTCTTAAAAAATCCGTTCCACCTATATATAATAAACCAAAGGAGGCTGTAATTCCTATCACGTAACCAATAGGAACTGCTAAAGCCATAAGCAATGCGAATACTATTAATAATAATGCTATAAAAAACATCTTCTTCTTTTCGCTCCTTATTTTTATTTGTTACTTATAAATCTAAAGCGATATTTTTCTGCTCATTCCTAGACTGCTCAATACGTTCCTCAATTAATAAAGGTAGAGGCAACAGGTGTATAAAATTAACCAGTGCACCAATTGGTATAGCGATCATAGACCAAATTAGTGGGATTCTTATTTTCTCGATATCATGACAGTTTCAGCAGATTGGAAAGCAATTGGAAAACCTTTCCAGATAAGCAAAACAAGATATGTAATAATGAGAATATATCCCAAACTGTGTATTATTTTTTGTATTGGTACTGGAAAAACATTAACAACATAATTGATAGCAATGTGTTCCCTTCTTTAAATGCTATCGAAATAGCTAATACCAATCCAAACCACCAGCATTCTTGCGATTGGTATGACCCAAGACAGAGGGTAATTTAAAAAATATCGATAAAAAACTCCATATAGTATTATCCCGAATAATACTAACATTAATGTTGCACAAATATTAGTAACAAAATTATTAACTAGATTGCTTATATGCTCTAATTTTGGTAACTTTGCTCATATTATACCTCTTACTTTTTCAAAAAAATAGAAAACAATAGAAAATATTAATATAATGTTATATCCCAAATTCCTATTTCTAATATAGATTTTATCGCACTGCACTTCATTCAATTAGATCAAATGAATTAATACTTTCCATTAATAGGATTTATTTCAATTAACTTCTTGCTCTTTTTATTTTTAATATATTGTTGATAATATTCGCAATTATTTCGATGAGCTAAAATCTATAACGAGAGTTATTGTTTATAACGATCAAGTCACTTTTTAAAAAAACCTTGAAAAATTAAAATAATTAATTCAGTCATACAACCTGTCAAAATCTTTATTAAGGGTACCAATACCAATTCGGTACCATTGTTACTTTTAGAATTAAACCATCTGATAAAAATCTGCTAAATCTCTAAATCATAAAATGCTAAAGGATAAATATGTTAGCTAACAGCAATGGCCTGAAAACATAATAAAATACTTGCCAAGCTGACTTTCCTACCTTCTAAAAATGTTTCTATGCCTCTTCTAAAAGAATCTTCCAATTGCTACTTTGATTATAAAATAAAATTATAGTTGATTCTTTGCTTTAAAGATTTTCTCTCATTATACCGAATACCAATCTATCTTTTTTAAATTATTAGTCGAATCATTTATTTTCTTCTTCAATTTTTTAATCTACTTTTTTAATCTTTCTTCTTTGTTGGTTAGATTGATTTTTTCATCTCATAGTTCATCTAGTAATATTTTTCTCAAGGTTTTAAACAAATAACCCTAAAGACTTAAGAGCTTAAGAATCGTATACTTCGTTACTAAGTCTATCAATAATTTGTTAAACCTGTATCTTTGCTTTTTCTATTATATCGATAAGATAGCGAATTTATTCATAAAAATGTTATTTTATAATTTGCAAGTTCACACTGTTCAGGAAATTAATTTAATTTTCACAGGGATTAACCTATTTAAACATTAATCCCTGTGAAAATTTTGTATTGTATTAATCTCTTCCGCCCAAGCTCTTATCAATTCTATCAACTTCTGCTATTATTGAATCTAATAAATCTGGGTCACCCTCAAAATCTTCAACAAACCATTCTCGAAAAGCTGGGTTGTAATATTTTTCAAATTCATTTTTTTCTTGCTCGTTCAATCTATAAGTTTCTTCAAAAGTATGCTTGATTGTTCCCATAGCATTAAAAGATAAAAATGAAGTAATAACCACGAGCAATAGTTATTGCTTCTCGGGCTGATCGTAGTATTATTTCTTGATAATTTTCTGGTAAATCACTAAACCACTTATCGTTAACAACCCAATTTAATGTGTTATAGATATGTCCAGTATATGAGGCATATGGCAAAATTTCATATAATTTATATTTTGTACCATTTATAGGTGCATTAAATTGTGCATCGGCAACTCCTGTTGCTAAAGCAGTTATAACCTGTCCCCATTCTAATGGAATTGCAGTAGCACCAAGAGCTTCCATCAATGCTACATGAGCCGGGTTTTCTTCGGTTCTTACTCGTATTCCCACTAAATCTTTTGGTTCCTTTATAAGTCTTACAGAATTGGTAAATGATGTAAATCCACCACCGTCGTCAAGAGTACCTAAATACCTAAATCCTGTTTCGGATCGCACTTGCTCCATAAAATTTTTATTGAAATCACTATCAAAATATGCCCATGCAGTTAGATAATCAGGGAAAAGATATGGGTAAACCACAGCTTGATAACTGGGAAAGAATGAAGAAAAAGCACCTGAAGAAGGGCGTAGTTGAACGTATTGTAATTCCGTCTTTAACCTCTCTTAGCATTTCCACTTCATTTCCTAAGGACGCATGAGGATGAACTTCTACTAACATACCTCCATTAGTTTTATCTTCAACAAGATTTTTAAAATGCAACATTGCCAATTGTACCTCACTTACTTGTATGTCCGATTGAAAATGATGACCAATTACCATAGTGATCGGGGGCTCATCTGCTGATAAAACTGGCATTATGCAATATAGGATAGTTATTAAAAAAATAATTGTTCCATATTTAAAAAATTTTAAATTAATATTCATTTTCATTCCTCTATAATCTCCTTTATTTTAATATAAATAATTCTCATTTCCTATTTTCTTTTACATTTTATATACCTTTTATCGTAGCTTCAATTAAAGATCTTCTTCACCTCCTATTCCTATATTCAATTACTTTTGAATAGATGAAACACTTACTTCACAAGAATTTGTATATTATATATTTTTACATTTTACAAAATCATTATTATTGAAAAGTATTTTGAGTATTTGTAGGGCCTCTTGTTCGTTTTTGCTTTATTTTCCTGTTTTTAGAGCTCGGGGGATGTATTTTTTATCTTTATATGTTTCTGGAACCGTATTCCTATGTTTAGTAAAGAATTGATAAATCTAATTTAATCTTCATATACGTCTTTATTTACCTAAAACTCCCCCATTTTACTGAATTACTATGTTAAAAGTTATCGAATTAACAAAATCCTATTGTCAAAAAACAAATTTAGTGCAAGTTTGGTAATGCATTGCCTTGATTTAAATGTATATACTTTTAATTTCTTATTTTCAAAATTGTCTTAGCTCTTCAAGCATTTTATTAAAAGCTGTTCCAAATATCTTTAAATCATTTTGGCCAATAGGGATAAATAAAAATCCTTGCTGTAACCTTTCTTTTGCTGATTTTGGATCTGTAGCACTAGCTCCTACTGCAATATTTGATTCTTTGCCGGCAATAAGAACTTTTTCGATTGCTTTTTCAACTAAAGGATGTTTAGGTTCTCCAATAAAGCCCATTGATTGTGCTAAATCTGAAGGTCCAATATGCAAAATATCAACTCCTTTAATTGAAGAAATTTCTTTTATATTCTCTATTGCCAAGGCGCTTTCAATTAATAAAATAACCATCGTTTCATTATTTGCAAAATTATAATAATTCGGAATATTAATAACTCCATACCCTCTACTTCTTCCGGCTCCTGAACCTCGTTTGCCTTCAGGGGCAAATTTTGCTGCCTCAATTGCTCTCTTAGCATCTTCTGGAGTATCTATATGAGGAATAATCACTCCACCTGCACCCGACTCTAAGGCTTTTAGTATTGCTATGGGGCGATTTTCATTCACCCTTACAATCGGAGTAATTTCAGAAAGGTCAGCTATTCTTATTAAATTTTCTAATGTTCTTTCGTCATGAATTCCATGCTCATTATCAATGATCACATAGTCTGATTTAAGCAATCCTGCTATTTCTGCAATTTCATAAGAAGCTGAACGCATCCAATATCCATATGCAGGTTTTCCTGAATAAATTATTTTTTTTGTTTTATTTTTCTTGATCATTTTTATTACCTTCTTTAATTTTTTTGTACTAATATTTAACCTATAAAATCTGAGTTTATAAAATTAAAAATTGAGTCAAAAATTCCTAATCCTAATTTCTAATCTTGATATCTAATCTTGATAATAGTAGATACATTGAACCATTGCCTTAGATTTTATTATAAACATTATTGGGTAACTCACCATTTAAAACTTTTATTATATTTTCAGCAGCCTCGCTTGCAACTCTAATAAAGGCTTCTTCAGTTGAACCTGCAATATGAGGAGTAAGTAAAACATTTTTAAGTTTTCTGAGCTGACTATCATTAGGGCAATGTTAAGTTCTTCAAATGTATCTAGGCAAGCCCTGCAATCTTGTTATTTTCTAAAGAATATATTAGTGCTTTTCATCAATAACACCTCCACGCGAGGTATTTATCAAGATTGCATTTTTTTTCATTAAATTGAGTTCATTTTTTACTAATCAATTTTTTTGTTTCTTTTGTTAATCTAATATGCAGGCTCACTATATCAGCTTCAGAAAGTAGGGTTGTTAAATCAAGCATTTTTATATTAAAATTTTTTATATTTTCTTTTGATAAATATGGATCACATCCAAGTATTTCCATTCCAAGTCCAATAGCCTTTTTGCAACTCTTAAACCTATATTGCCTAAACCAATTATGCCTAATTTCTTTTTTGTATATTTCATGATTAAGCAAGATTCCCCTCGGTCCCATTTTCCTTCAATTAAATGTTGAAATCCTTGAACTATATTTCGAGAAAATGCAAGTATAAGCGCTATTGTATATTCGCTAACAGTTTCTGCATTTGCTGTTGGGGTAATAGTAACAAAGATAATTCTTTAGTTGCTTCTTCAATATCTACCGAGTCAACCCCAACTCCATGACGAGCAATTATTTTGGAAGTTTGGGGCAGATTGTATCACTTTTGTTATTTTCCTCTCCTGCTAAAATTGCATCAACATCTTTAACAGCCTCGATCAAAGTTAATCCTGAAGAAAGACCATTAATAATCTTTACTTCAGCAACTTGTTCTAACATCGAAATTGCTTCATTTCTTATTATATGGTCTGTAACCAGCACTTTCGGTTTTGAAACCATAGTTTCATATCTCCTTTTTATATATTAATATTACAATTAATTAACAATAAGTTCATAAAAAATAAATTTATAGTAACTTAAAATCCTATTATAATTTTAGATAAGGATTTAATAGCTATTATTTTTTATTAATCTCAAAATACACTATTAGTTTTTTTACTTTAAAATATTTATAGAATTCTAATAAATATTTTTAGGTTTTTTACTTTTTTTAATAGATTGCATTATACTTAAATACACCATAAATATTATAATACCCAAAATTACTATACAGTATGGACGGTTAAAAAATATATTAAAATTACCAGATGACAGCATTAAAGAACGTCTAAAACGTGTTTCAATAATTCTAGACAACACAAAAGCTAGTGTGAATGCAGATATATACTAAAATCTAGCTTTCTTAGAATAAATACTAATGTTCCAACAAAAATGCTATCCAAAGATCAATAAAGTAATATCTAGAAACATAAGCGCCAACCAATAAAGCCATTGTTATTATGGGGATTAGAATAAAAGTAGGAATAATAACATATGTGCCCATAAAGTAGCACCATAACGCCCTAAAATAAACATTATAATAGAAGCCAAAAATAATTTCCCAATAAATTCCATAAACTAAATTAGGTGTTTCGAAGCAAATTAGGGCCAGGCTGTAAACCATGCATAATTAAAGAACTAGTAATTACAGCAACAGCGGGAGAACTGGGTGAATTCCTAAAGATAACATTGGTATCATTGCTCCTCCCACACATGCATTATTAGCAGATTCAGCTACAGATAAACCCTCAGTACTTCCTTTTCCATACAGTTCAGGATTTTTGATACTCGTTTATTTATGTATAAGCAAACCATGTAGCAGGTGCTGCACCAAGGCCTGGAATAATACCGAACATAACTCCTATAATAGAGCTTTTCAAAACAGCATATTTATGTTTTAAAAATCTTTAGAGGAATATAACAACGAAGCTTTTTTTGAATCTGTTACATATATTTTGCTAACATCACCAATAGACATTTCATAAACTTCTGCTAATGCAAATAGCCCTGCTAATAAAGATACTAGATCAATTCCGTCAACCAAATAAATATTGCCATAAGTAAATCTAAGTCTACTAGTAAATAAATCCATTCCAACTGTTCCTAAAAAAAGTCCAATCAATATCACAACCAAAGTTTTTGGGACATCTTTTGCACCAAGGGCAGCTATACTAATCAATCCTAATATACCTACGAGAACAGCTCAGGATCTGCTAAATTAATTGCTAATCTAGATAAGTGATTTGTTAAAAACATAAGTACAATTGCTCCTATTAATCCTCCTACGAATGACGAATACAATGAATAACCTAAAGCCATTCCGGGATTACCTGATTTAGAAATAGGATTACCATCAAATAAGGTTACTACTGCTGCCGGAGTGCCAGGGACCCTAAAGAATTGAGGCAATAGAACCACCATACATTGCTGTCATATACAAAGAAACTAACATTAAAACAGCAGGTAGGGCTTCCATGCCATATGAAAATGGTATCAATAATGCACAACCTACTGTTGCTCCTAATCCTCGGAATTGCACCAACCATCATACCAACAATACAACCAAAACATATCCATAATAAATTACTAAAAGTAAATACATCAATAAAATGTTGAAATAATTCCATAAATATTTCATAGCCTCCAACTAATATTTGCTATTTTATAGTCTATAGATTAACACCTAAAAAATTCTGAAACACTATATAAAATACCAAAATTATAATTAAATCTGTAAAAACAGTATTGCGTATCTTTATAAAGCTATTAGGAGAAGGGTTTAGAAAGTAAATCAATAAACCCATGCATAGCATACTTACCAAATAAAAATATCCCATATTTTTCCACAATAATATCCATAAAAAAATTATTACAAATACGAGAAGTATATTTTTATAATTTGATGGTATTTCAACAGACTTGTCTTTTTTCCTTAAGGTGGTTATTATTCCTACCACACATGAAATAAAAATTAAAACACTGATCATTGATGGATAAAATCCCGGGCTTGTTACATAAAGCCCGGGAGGTAAGGGTAATTTTTGTGCTACAAAAAACTGTGTTGCAGCAAAAATAGCAAATAATATCAGAAAAAAAATTGATAATTTATTGTAACTCAATTTCTTCATTCCCTTCCTTCTAAATTAAAATAAAGTATTTTAATAATTAATTAACTAAAGGTCCAAATATCTCACGAGATGTTTTTACTCCCTCTCTAAAACAATTTGTAGCTTCTTCTCTGTTCATATATTCATCTACTAGTTGATTAAACCTTTGATTAAATTCAATCCATTCAGGATCGTTAACAACCTTATAAATTATACTATCCCATGCCTGTTTTACTTCTTCTGGTACTTCAGGGTTTATTACAAGATATTTACAACTAATTAAATATTTATCAAAATTTTCTAACCCCATACCTACTTCAAAAATGGTTGGAACGTCAGAGAGGTGTTCCTTTCTTTCTAAAGTAAGTTGTGCCAAAACTTTCAATTCACCAGATTCAAGATATG
Source organism: Atribacterota bacterium (assembly GCA_040767965.1). Taxonomy (GTDB): domain Bacteria; phylum Atribacterota; class Phoenicimicrobiia; order Phoenicimicrobiales; family Stramentimicrobiaceae; genus JAXGNR01. The sequence continues at coordinate 31,070 of JAXGNR010000009.1, read as the reverse complement.
GGACAACTGAACCTTGTGTAGTTGAACCTATTTCAATCTCTTTTCCTAATAACCCTAACACTGTTTCTGAAGCATTTTCGTAAACAATAAAATTGATATCTGTACCAGTATGATTCATAACGCTTAAAGCATTATAGTGATGTGTTCCCATGGATTGTGCACCACCCCATCTGAGTTTCCCAGGATTAACTTTTGCAAATTCGATAGCTTCAGCTAGTGTTTTAAATTGACTATCTGCGTAAGTTGAAAACACTACAAAGTCTCCAGAAAGGTTTGCTAACATTTCGAGGTCATTTTCATCAAATAAACTTTTATCAACCTGTCCTGAACCCATAATATGATGAATTGTACTTGTAATATAGGAAATTGTATACCCATCAGCAGGTTGGTTTAGCATATAGCTCAAAGAAACAACTCCTGAACCTCCAAGCCTGTTATCAACTATTATGTGTTGTCCTAAATATTTTCAGCTATCCTTGCAAACACTCTACCGTATTGATCTGATTGAGAACTAAGCGCAAATGGCAAAAGAAGAGTAATATCTTTTGTAAATTTAAACTCTGAATCATTCTCAGCTGCAAAAATTACTAGATTAGGAACAATCAAAAATAAGATTGTAGCCAAAATAAATATGTTTTTAAAATATTTTCTTTCATTTTTTACCCCTTTTTATTTTTTAGAATACAAAAATTATTTTAAAATCAAATTAATTCTATTCATATAACACCTCAATCTCTATATTTAAAAGTTTCTCTTGAATATTTAGTTTGTTTATATGCAATACAAAATATTTTGGGAAGAATTGATTAGTTTTGAGATAGGTTTGTTCTAGCATTCTTTATTTATTTACTAATGTTTTTTATATTCATAATCAATATTTTTAGAAAAAATATATGCTTTTTAAAATGTATTAATTTCATGATGTGTATACATATCATGAAATTAATACAAATTAAATAATAAGATTATGAAATTCTATGATGATTATGTTAATTCTTAACCGATACTATGAGAACTGGCAATAAGTCGTTTAGTGTAAAATTATTAAACAGGCCTTCATTTTTCAAGGAACAAAATTAATGTAATTAAATTTAGCTATTACCAGAAATAATTTTAAAAATTATCATTGTTAGAAAATCAAATTAATTTAATTATTAAAAAGTATATTTAAGACAATATATATTTAAGACAATAAATAAATATTCAATATAAATTTAGATAACATAATTTATACTACAATATCTTTTTAAAATAATCCTGATATGTATATATTAGATAATTTTCAAATTTTAGTTTGTGATTTGTGAATAGATATAATGGAGGTCGGATGATATTTATTGTTTTTGTAGAAATATTACCGAGAATAAATTACTCATTTATATTATATCCCTTTACTTTTATGCTATTTTTTTAGCATTTTATATTGGAATAATTCTATAATTTATATATTACATAAATAAGTAAAATCAGTTAAGAAGATAAAAGTGGTTTTAATGTAGTGTGTTTATAGTTCTATGAATATAATTACTTTTTATTTTTATGGTATGTTTTATGGTATTATTATTTTAATTACAAATATTATAACATACCAATCTTTGAATTTCAAAGATTTTTATATTTTTTACAGAATAAAACATCTTTTTAACTAAATCTTATCTCACTAACTTTCATAATTTTATAAATTCTGCTAAAAATTTGGGCGTGCATAAAATGCCTGGATGTCGAACCATGAGCTGCACTTTTGGTTCTTGGTTGAATATAAATTCCCATACGGTAATTAATATCTGGAATCCTTTTTAACAATATTCGAATAAATAAAAAATGAAACATATAAAATAAAAAAGATATCTAAAATATTTATTTATAATAAAAAATTTGTTGTTAAAAAATAACAAAGAATTTCAATTTTGTGTCTTTATAATTTAAATTGAATTAATATTTTGATTCTTTCATTTATTATTCATTTTTTATTTTAACTGATCGATATTGTTGGACTATTAGCAAGAATTAATTTTTTGATATTTTAAAAAGTAAAATAAGTAAATTCTGGCTTGAGTTAATAATTTTCAATTTTAAACTAGTAAATATGACAGTTGACCTAACGCCGGATGAAGGATAAAATAAATTTATTGTGAAAAGTTACATTTACATCACTGAAGAAGTTTTTAACTTTCAATCAAAGATTAAAAACAACGAACCCGATATAGAAAATAGTCTGACAATTGATTATTCAAAGGGAACAGAAAAGGATTCACAGTGAAACAATATGAAGCTGTAATAAAAATAATGAAAGAGAATAATGGCTATGCTACTCTTGGCTATCTTTATCAAAATGTATTAAAAGTCCCAGAGGTTATCTGGAAAACAAAAACACCTTTCCCAGCATTAGGAGAATTGTTCAGGATGAAAGATTTTTCTTTAAAATTAAACCTGGTCTTTGGGCATTAAAAGAATCTAGAGATGGACTCCCGGAAAGCATATTTCCAAAGAAGAGACCCCGGCTAAAAGAAAGAAGAATACAGTCATTCGTTTTATCAGGGGCTACTTCTAGAAATTGGCAATCAAAAAACTTCAAAACATTTGTAACCCCACAAGATAAACATAAAAAATATCTTAACAAAGAGTTAGGAGAAATTTCTACTTTAAAACAAATATTTGACTTCAGTCACAAAAATATTATAAGAAAAGCACAATCAGTCGATGTAATTTGGTTTAATGATAGGAAAATGCCTGATTCGTTTTTTGAGGTAGAACATAGTACAAATATCTTTAATTCACTACTTAAGTTTGCAGAATTAAGAGATTTTTATGCAAATTTTTATATAGTAGCAGATAATTTCAGAGAAAGAGAGTTTTTGAATAAGTCATCTTTTAGTACCTTTAAAGAGATGTCCCCTAGGATAAAATTTCTTGATTATCGAACTGTTTCCAGCTGGAATGCAAAAGTTCATGAGCTATCAATAATAGAAAATAGTATTATACTGACTTAAATATTGACTTAAAAAACTACTCAAACAAGTTTAAAATTAATTAATATATTTATTTTGCAAATACATTCTTTTCAAATATAAAAACATTAGTTTTTTGTAAAGACAAATAACAACAAATCTAATCAAACTATACAAAAAAGTTGTAATTATTATTTTGTTTTGATAAAAAAATATCGTATTGTGAATTGAGCCTATTCCCATTCCCATTAATAAATAATTTTATAATACAGAAGTCCTATCCATTCATGTAGGGCATTTAAATTATTGTTCCAGGAATATCTGTTGGGGAGAATGTTCAGTATTTTTGGGGTGGTGTTTTCAAAAGCATAGTCAACAGGGGCGGGGATTATTTTTATTTCTTCATTTTCAAAACTATGTACCGAGCGGTGCATATGGGTAGCGCTTGTAACTAATATGATTTCCTGGTAACCCTGTTTTTTTATTTCTTCTAAAGCGAAAAGAGCATTTTCCATGGTGGTTCGGGATTGGTCTTCAATAAATATATCATCCGCAGGTATTCCCAAGCTGATCAATATTTCCAGCATGATTTTAGATGCAGGAGTATCTGCACTATAGCCGGGAACATTTCCTCCGCTTACCCAGATCGGGCAGGTAATTTCTTGATAGATCTGATAGGCTCCGTAGAGGCGGGATAGGGTTGTGTTACCTATCTCAGTTTTACCGGAGAGACTCTTTTCTACTACTGCACCTCCCAGCACTACAATTAACGGATTAGTCAGCGATATTGTTTCCAGCGTTTCTTTCTGAAGAAAAGGATAATCATCTTCCAGTGGTTTTACCAGGAAATATTCACCCCACCAGGAGCTTAAAAATAAAAGAAAAGCAATGAGCAAAAAAGATACAATACTGGCTAATTTCTTTTTATTAAAGATTAAAAAAATTATGATAACTAATAAGGCAAGGATAATCCCGCCTGGTGGAAATATCAGCTGCATGAATATTTTTCTGATTAGAAGAGAAGAATTTAACATATCTGACAATTACATTTTTCTCTAATATTTATGTCTTTACATCTTTGCAGGCGTTTCTTATCTTTCTGCAAAATCTGGACATTATCCATAATACCTTCAAAAAGCCATTGTCGGTTTTTGTTTTCCGGGATTGAATAAAAATTCCATTTGCCAATTTTACGGGAGATTATTAACCCTGCTTCTCTCAGGATTTTTAAACTATGGGAAATCCTAGATTGTTCCATTTTTAAAGCACAGGTAAGTTCGCATACACAAAGTTCTCCTTCTGCCAGTATCATATAAATACGCAATCTGGTCTGATCCGATAACGCGCTAAATATTTTCAGATATTCTTCCATGCAATCCATGCCTTCTAAATATATTTTTATTTAAATACAATTTAAATTTCCGGGCTGATATTGATAGGTAATGCAATATTTAAATAAATGCTTTCCTGAATCTTTTCACTGATGAACAAGTCGGCAATGTCCTGTTTGGCAGTTTGAATGGTTATCTCCTGTTCGGCTCCAGGGTCCAGCACAAAAGTAATTGGAGTTACTTCAAGATAATCAACTGCTGTTTCTATGCTGATTAACTTAATTGTCTTATCACTGTTGTTTTTAAAGATATATTTAGCTTCATAAATTTCTTTCTCATCAGTAGTTGTAACCAAAATATCCTGGGAAGGATAGATAAGAAGAGCTTTTTCCTGTTCTTTTACATAACCTTCTATTCTTAGAGTAATATTTCTCCTGCTGGCATCACTTGTAACAAATCGAATATGATCTCTTATTATACCTGTTTCCATTTTGCTTGAATTATAGGTAAAATTGAATTTTAGTTCTGTTTCAGGATTTAAAGTAACCGGGAACTGAATGCCAGTATCTTCATAGTTTATATATTCTGGCATTTCTACGCTTTCTAGAATAAATTCGGCATCTCCCTTATTCCCCAAAGTAAATTCCATTTGAGCAGTTTCACCTTTTGTAATTAAACCTAAATCCCAATTGCTTGTTGATATATCTATTTTAGCAGCAGGGATATGCTCTACATCAGCGGTGATAGCAATTCTTTTTCTCTCGTTTTCCGGATCATTACTGTAAATATAAACTGACTGGGTAACTATTCCCTGATACCCTCTGGGATTAAAAGTAACCTCCAGCTGGGCTGTTTGTCCGGGCATTATTTCTTCTTCAGATAATAAAGTTGCAGTACATCCACATGGTGCCTGCACTCGTTCTATAATCAAGGTTTCTCCACCAGTATTTTTTAAGGTAAAAGTGTATGTTTGTTCAATATCAGCTTTTATTGCTCCTAAATCTCCTATTTCTTCTGAAACAACAAGGGTAGGCGGACCAGCATATTGACTGGTAAGGCTATTGATATAATAGCCTATTCCTATAAAAGATGCGATTATGAGTAAAATTAAAAATATAAATCCTTTTTTTTGCATTACAGTTTATACCTCTTATTTATTGAAAAAATTAAAATTCTAAATTTTTTACGAAACAATATATATGATGATATTATCATATCATCATATATATTGCCAGAGTATAGCAAATATTTTTGTTACCTATCTTTGTTAGAACAGATGTATTTTTTTGTTTTCATCAGAATTTCTTCTTCTGATCCGACCTACTATTTTGCTTGCAGCAAATCCTTGTTTGTGCAACATGCCTAAAGCTTTTTTTGCTTCTTCTTCTGCAAGCGCTATAAGCAATCCACCGGAAGTTTGAGCATCATACATGATTATTTCTTTAATAGGGTCAACAGTATTATTTTTTTCAACTCCACAGGAAAAAATATTTTTATTGCTTATGCTTCCTCCTGGAATAATATCCTGTTCAGCAAAAAAAGAAGCCTTTTCAAGTACAGGAACTTCTTTTACCCGAATCTCTGCAACTAAATCGCTGTTACTCATCATTTCAGATAAATGCCCTAAAAAACCAAATCCAGTAATATCGGTCATACTGTGGATTGATAATCGGGAAAAACAATCGCTGATATCATTTAAAGAAGACATCCATCTGATAGCATCCTGGGCTTCCTCTTCATTCAGCAATTCTGCTTTCAGAGCAGTAGAAATTATACCTGTTCCCAGTGGCTTTGTAAGTATCAGATAATCTCCTTCCTGAGGAGTATGATTTTTAATGACCTTTTCCGGATGCACCAATCCCAGGACTGCTAACCCATATTTCGGCTCATTATCTTTTATGCTATGCCCTCCAACCAGGAAAGCCCCTGCTTCCTGTACTTTTTCCAGGCCACCCTTGATAACTTCATCTAAATCACAAAGTCGGTCAGCCGGAAAGCAGACAATATTTAAAGCCAATAAGGGTTTTCCTCCCATGGCAAACACATCACTTAAGGCATTTGCAGCAGCAATTTTACCAAAAGTATAAGGATTATTTACAATAGGTGTAATAAAATCCACTGTAAAAATAACTGCATTATCCTCACTTATCCGATAAACAGCCGCATCCTCATAATATTCAAAACCGCTTAATAAATTCTTATCTGTAATATGATTAAATTTTTTAAGAACCTCACCGAGGTCCTGATAACTCAATTTTGCTGCTCAGCCAGCTGCTGATGCCAGCTGAATCAATTTCTTTTTATCAGCCATCTAGCTCACCTCTTTCTGGAAAATACTTCCGGTTATTTTCTTAAGAATCTTTGATTTTCCTTTCTGACTGTTATACCTTCCTGGTCCATTTTTGTCAATAAAGGTACTATATATTTTCGGCTGACATTTAATAAGTCCCTCACCTGTCCTATATTGATGCTGCCATTTTGCTGCAGAAACTGTACTATCTGGTCTTTCATTTTTCGGTATATTGCTGGCGTTATCATTATATCATCTTCTAATACTATTATCTTCTGGCTATCCAAAAGGTATTTAATAAGCCTAGAATCTAGAGGAAATTTTCCCTCTAACAGTTTTCTGGTAGGCAAACGCTGCGGATCTTCTTCTATAAACCTGATTATTCTGGAAGAAGTGTCTTTTTGTACATTGGTTAAAGAAATACTATGTTCAAAACCAGAAATTCTGCCGCTGGAAAATTTTATCTTTTTATTTCCAGCAAGAAAATCCAGCATGCCTGCAAAAAAATCATCAGTCAAATCAGGTAAATAATTTTTTACCTGAATTATCGGGAAGCTTTCCTGAAAAGGGTTTTCCTGATGCAGTTTTTTTACAGAATCAGTTATTTTCTGGATTTGCTCTGACCAGAATTCTTTCTCTACAATCCAGTCTGCCAGCAGAATCAGGCATTCGGTTTTGTGAAGTAATAATATCTGTTGTGTTATTTCTTCAGCTGAAAAAGGAGCATTCGCCAAAAAATTATTTTGTTTTGCCAGATGATATTTTTCAATTTCTGTTAGAATAACCTGCCTGACCTCCAGTGTTTTTCTTTTTGTCAACCAATCCTGCCAGGTTTTTTTCTTGAAACTATGTTTGAATGCTAGTGGGTCTAAAATTCTTCCTCCGCCAAGAGTCTTATTCACTCCAGGTAAGCGAATTATAAAGTAATCCCCGATCATCAAACTGAGGTCTTCCGGAAAACGAATCTGAACAAAGGATTTTTCACCAGAATTCAATGAACCTGCCGGTAAAATAACTCTTCCCCGCAAGAGCTTGGTATGGGAAATAAAATCAACCTCAAAACCATTTTTTAAGGTATATTCTTCTTTTTGCTGTGGAAGGATTAGTTCTGCATCAATAATTCTGCCGCTAGCACAAGGTTGACCGGAATAGATTAAATCGCCTCTATTTATCTCCTCTTTTTTGGCACCAGAGATATTGATGGCTACCCGACTGCCCAGGAGGGCTTTTTCTACCTGAACTCCATAACTTTGCAACTGCCTTAAGCGAATTCTTCTTTTTAAAGGAAAAAGCTGGGCATATTGATTTTGAGAAAAATTCCCATTTAATAGGGTACCGGTTACCACTGTACCGCTACCTTTGATGTCAAATACTCTATCAATAAACAATCTGGGCTTTTCCAGATTTTTCTTTGCAGGAACAATCAGGCTTATTTCTGCAATCTGTTTTTTTAATTGTGCAATACTGTCAGCGTCTTTGCTGCTGAAGGAGAGAACAGGTATGTAAAAATAATCGCTATTGGAAATTTTATTTTGAATTACCTCTTGTACCTGGACAATCTCCTTTTGAGAAACCAGGTCAGCTTTGGTAATTGCAATAATGCCTTGGCTGATCCCTAATAAACGGATAATCTGAAAGTGTTCTTCAGTTTGAGGTTTCCACCCTTCTTTCGCATCTACCACCAGAATAAAAGCATCAACTGAAGTCAGACCAATAATAGTATTCCTGATAAAATTTTCATGCCCAGGTACATCTATGATACCAATTTTTTCACCATTTTCCACTTCCAGCCAGGCAAAGCCTAAATCTATAGTCATTCCTCTTTCTTTTTCTTCCGGCAAACGGTCAGCATCTATTCCGGTTATAGCCTGGATTAAGGTAGTTTTGCCATGATCAATATGGCCGGCTGTGCCAAATATTATCATTTTAAATTATTTTTCACCTTTCTTCTGCCTGATAGGCAGAGCAAATGATATCTACTACTAATTTATCATATTTAGGATCAATGGTTCGAGGGTCAAACATTAATAAATTATCCTGCACCCTGCCTAATAATGCCGGATAGGATAATCTTAACTTCTGATCTAAATTTTCAATATTACCGGAAGTTTGCAGACAAAATAGTCTGGTAGGCAAAGTTTTGCCAGGCAAGGACCCTCCTCCTACTACCGATTCTCCATCCTGACAGAAAACTGGAATATTCTTTTTTTTCAAGCTTCTAGTTATATTCTGACTCCGTCTTGCTATTTTTTGTAAAGGCAGAGAAATCATTTTCCAGACCGGTAAATCTTCCAGGGCAGTCCCCTGTAAGTAGGACAATAAGGTAAATTGCAATAAAGCCATGGTGATTTTTCCAACACGGAAAGTTCTATACATCGGGTCTTTCTTAATCAAACTCAGATATCCTTTTTCACCGCAAATAATCCCTGCCTGAGGACCTCCCAGCAATTTGTCGCTACTAAAACAGACTAAATCTGCTCCAGCACGGATATTTTCCTGTACAGTTGGTTCATGCTGTAATTGAAAATCTTCAGTGGATAAAAAAGTTCCGCTGCCTAAATCAACAATCAGTGGCAGCTTATATTTTCGAGCCAGTAAATGAAGTTCTTTTACTGTTGTCTCTTGGGTAAAGCCTGTTTGAGAAAAGTTGCTTTGATGCACTTTTAAGATTAGGGCAGTATTCCCATTTATAGCCTTTTCATAATCCTGTAATGTAGTCTGATTGGTGGTACCAATTTCTCTTAAGATGGCACCGCTCTCTTCCAGGATTTCAGGTATTCGAAATCCACCGCCTATCTGTACCAGTTCTCCCCTGGAAATAATCACTTCCTTGTCTCTGGCCATAGCCTTTAGAATTAAATACACTGCTGCTGCATTATTGTTTACAACAAGAGCGTTTTCTGACTGGCTGAAAGCAGCTAACATTCTTTCAACAAAAAAACCTCTTTTCCCTCTCTTGCCATCAAAAAGATCATATTCCAGATTGCTGAAACCTGTTATTACATCAATAGACTGAGCCATTAATTTATCTCCAATAATTGCTCTGCCCAGATTGGTATGCAATATGACTCCTGTCCCATTAATAACAGGACGAAGAAAAGATTGGTATTCCTGCTGAATGAAAGCACTGCATTTTTGGATAATTTCGGGCATGGTGGCTGGCTTATTTCCGCTCATAATAAATTTTCTTTCTTTTTCCAAAACAGTCCGCACAAGGGGAGTTATCATCTGTCTAGAATAGTGACAGATAAGAGGTTGTAAATTTTCCTGCTGTAAAATCTCTTCCACGCTGGGTATTTTAGCTAATTGCTCATGTAATTTTTCCTGCTGATTTTCTGACATATCATGCAAATTAACAAACACTCTCTTTCTTAATTTTTTCTTCATATAATTATAATTACTTTATAATTATTTAAATACAAATCCGGAGTTTTTTATTTTACCGGGTAAGATATTTATTATATTTATATTCTAATATTCTAGATATATTATATATTTTAACATAATAAGAAAATAAGCGGGTTGTTATTTCCCTGGTTTGCTATTTTATCTATAAAAATAGCAAATGCCCATCTTAGTATCCAAAATATACCAATAATGGGCAAATATCAATATAGTACTGGCGGGTGGGGTGGGAATCGAACCCACCACGGTAATCTTAAATTACCGCCAACGGATTTGAAGTCCGCAAGATCCACCAGAACCTATCCACTCCCGGTACTATTATATCATTTTTCTCTAAATCTGATAACCTATCAGATTTTTTTATTATGAACCTCAGCCACCTCCGGTTGGGGGGTTTTGAACTGTTACTGAAACTGTATCTTGTACAGTTACATCATTTTCAGAGTAACTGACAGTAATAGTAACACTTCCAGCTATTTTCCCAACAACCTGGCCATATATGTTAACACTTGCGAGATTTACATTTGAAGACTCATATTCACAATCAGATTTGGAAATTTGAACACTGGATCCATCATCATAATGAGCAGTTATAGAAGTAATAGAAACTGTGCTTCCTCTTAGGATTGTCATATTTTCAGGCAAAACGCTGATGGAATCCAGCTTAATATTTTTTACTTCTACTGTAAATTCCTGGGTAACACTGTTCCATCCATCACTTACTTTCAGCTGAACGGTATGATTACCAACCTGATCTTCAGTTGGGCTCCATTCAATCAAACCACTATCGTCCATGGTCATTCCCACAGGAGAATTGTTTAAACTGAATTTTAATACATCATTATCATCAGTGGCATCTACCTGGTAAATGTAAGTGTCTCCAATTTTGGCAGTAGATGGTGGATTAGACTTGATAACAGGAGGTTCGTTACCAAAAAAGGGCAACATACAACCTGACATTATCATGCTAGCCAGAGCTAGCAGGGCTAAAAAAAGAATACTTTTTTTCATCTTGTCACCTCCTTTCCTTTTTAATTAAAATATACTAGAATGTTAAGAGTAATATATGAAATATTTTTCATATAAAAATTATAACACTATTTGTCAATATTCTAATTAGTACCAGATGGGTTTTTAATTAAAATAATTTGACTTTTTTCCAATTCATGTTATTATAATCTACTGATCTAAAATAGCTTAAAATGAAAATTCGGAAAACTATTCTGTAAAGGAGTTGTAACATATGAAAATTAATATTACTGCAAAAGCAGCAGCAAAACTAAAAGAAATGCTGGGAAAAAATGGCCAGGGCAAAAATGTCCGTATTATGATGACTGGCATTGGCTGAGGAGGCCCCAGATTTGGAATTGCTCTGGATGAGCAAAAAAACAATGATCAAAACATTAATATAGAAAACCTGGATTTTGTTATTGAACAGGATTTAGCAGATCAGTTCAATGGGTTTAGCGTTGACTATCAGGATTTCTTCCTGAATAAAGGTTTCCAGGTTTATGCAGAAGGGTACAACTCTTCTTGTTGTTAAGTTATAATAATAAGCAAGTAACCGGTTTTATGCCGGTTGCTTGCTCAAAAAATAAATAATCTTTTCTTTTACTTTTCCCTGAGTTAATTTTTGCCAGATAGCTGCATAGATGTCAATCTGTTTCTGGTATATTTGTTCCAATCTTCCAAAATCATTCTTATCCTGTGGACAGTCAGTTTTGTAATCAACAATTATCCAGCCATCCTCTTCTTTAAAAGCCAAATCAATGATACCGTTTAAAATAATCGGCAAAGAACTGATTGTATTATTTTCTTCAGCATCCGTTAATTCTTGATAGAGAGGATCGTCTTCAGTTACTTTCAAGTGAAAAGGAATCTCCGCCAATCTTTTTTCTGCCTGCATAATACGCTTAAAGAGAGGTTTATTTTGGAAGTCGCAGATAAGTTGTTCCAGCTCTTCTTTCCGTATTACCGCCAGATTATTTTTCTCCAGGGAATAGACAATAAAAGAGGAAAGAAGTTCTGCTGATGGCTGATTGGTAATCAGATATTCCAGTACCTCATGAACTGTCTTCCCCCAATGTACTCCACCTTTATCAATAGTAGGAATAACTTCGATTATCCTGTTTTCATCATTTTTTATATTAGAGGGTGTTCTTTCCAGGTATTTTTTTTGCTGGCTATTCTGATAATTGGCTGCTATATTTCGTAGCTGATCTTTGTGTTCTTCTGTTGAAAAAGATGCTGTAGTGTGTGCTGATTTTATTACTGCAGGCATCTCTGGAACAGTAAGAATCATTTCTTCTCTAATCTCTTTTAATAATGGCCCCCAGGGGATGTTTTCATTATGAATTGCCTCTTTCCCCAAACTGCTTATTATCAGGAGGTTTTTAGCTCTGGTTGCCGCCACATACAACAGGCGTGTTTCTTCTGCTTTTAAGTACAAAGTTTCAGTCTGAGAATAATCTTCCCACTTGGCTGGTTTGGCAATAATTTTCCCATTTCCATAATCATTAGTTTTTTTAACTATAAAGTGACCTGCTGGGGCTGCTGATCGACGTTGTACATGAAAATCCGGAGCATGTCTTTTGTTATTAAAGGGAATTGCCAAAAAAACAATAGGTGCCTCCAACCCTTTAGCTTTATGCAGATTCATAATACGAACAGTATTGCTCTCTGCTTGCAAGTCATATTCTTCCTCAACACCTGCCTCACATAATCTTTCAATTTCGGCAACCATATCTGTAAAGGTATAAAACCGATCCATTTCCAGTTTTTGCAGGTATTCCAGTAAATAATAGAGTTCATTCTCCTGTATTATTTGTTCAGACTGTATATGGGAAGCCGCCCTCAAACCGGTACAAGTCAATATTCTGGAAAATGTCTGGGTGGGCAATAGTTCCTTGCTCCAGGCATAATAACAATTTAAGTTTTCAAAGGCTAAATGGATTTTATCTCTTACTGTCTGTTCAATGTCTGTCGGAATTGCTGCTGTAAAATCAAAAACTCCTCCAGCATCTTTAAACTTATAAAGCTCTTCATCAGAAAAACCATAAAAAATACCTCGCAATACTGCTACCAGTAAAACTTCATTTTCCGGATCCCGCAATAAACGCAGCAGTTTTAATAATTCACGGACACCTGCAGACTGATTAATTGAGGCACTACCGGTAACTGTTACAGGAATATCATATTCTGATAATACTCGTGCGTAAACATCCATACCTTTTTTATAACGCAGTAAAATCATAAAATCATTGTAATCAACCTCTGAAGTAATTCCTTTATGCATCTCTTCTTCTCTTCGGGTAATTTGATATTTCTGGGTAACCCATTTTTTGATAAGCTGAGCAATAGCCCGGGCATCATTTTCAATGGTTTTCTCCTTGAGACTGTCTTTGTTAATTATTAACTGTCGGATGCCTGACAAATGACCTGGCTGGCCATCCCTGATTGCCTCCATAGGCGCATATTGAGCCTGAAATTCTCCTTGTTGAGCAGAAAATAAATCAGCAAAAACCGGGTTTAAATAATCAGCAATAGATTTCAGAGAACGGAAATTACTGTTTAACTGAAGTGTTTTTCCACCGCTTTTTTCTATTAATCCTTTAACCTGCTGGTAAACCGCAATATCAGCACGGCGAAAATGATAAATTGATTGCTGGGGATCACCGACAATAAAGAGAGACCCCGGTCTGGGCACTATTTTTTGCCAGTCTTTTTCCATGGTATCACTTCCGGTAAGATAAAAAATTATCTCTGCCTGCAAAGGATCGGTATCCTGAAACTCATCTACCAATAAAACAGGATATTTTTTCTGAAAATATCTTCGGACTTCACTATAATCCTGTAAAAGTCGGGCTGCTTTTATCAAAAGATCCTGAAAATTAAGTAAAGAGTATTTTTCCCGATAATCATGATAATAATTTACTGCTGGTATTATGAACTGAAAAACATGGTAATGACAGTATTCCTGCCATTCATTGATAGTCGGTTCAATATATCTCTCTTTTAATTCCGGCAAAACTTCTTCTTTATATTCTTTGGCAACGGCCTTGTCCAGCCAGCGGTTTTGAGTAATCTGACCTGAGCTGGAAAAATCTTTATTGAAATTTTCCAGCAATGATACGATATTAAAATCTTTTTTAATAAAAGGTGCATAATTTTTTAATCTTAGCACCAGCAAGATTGCCTCTTGAATCCTGTCATATCCTTTCTCTGTTTCAGGATGAGGAATATAAGGAAGAGCCTCCTCACAAAAAGAAACTAATTTTTCGAAGGCCCGTTGTAGATTGGGAGTAGCACATGGTTGAAAATTAATTTCAATATCAGGATAAAGACATACCTGTTGATAACACCCCTTAAGGTCTTTGATTTCTATACCGGAATATTCTAAATTTTTTAAAATAGAGGAATTGGAAATTTTTAAATTGCTTAAATATTTTTCCCAGGCTTTTTCCATAAACAAAATATTATCAATTTCATCCATCTCTATAAATTCAGGATCCAGATTCGCCTCTATGGGAAATTCTCTTAAAATCCGGGCACAAAAAGAATGAATAGTTCCAATATAACCCTGTTCGATACCGGACAGGGCTTCTCTTAATATTTTTTTTTCTGTACCACCTGTGCACTGGCGGAAACTTTCTTCCAGCTTTTTTTGAAAACGCTCTTTCATTTCCAGAGCAGCTTTTCGGGTAAAAGTAATGGCAGCAACCTGTTCCACGAGGTTTTTCCCGGATTGAACCAATGACACCATTCTACCCACCAGGCTGGATGTTTTTCCAGAACCGGCACTGGCTTCAACCAGAATGTTTTGCCTTAAATCAGTTAAAATCTGTTCCCTGGCCTGCTGGTCAGGCGGAATTATGTTAGTTGTATTCTTACTCAAATTGCCTTAACCTCCTCAATCCCTCTAAAGCTGGCTCATCCTGATATGTTTCTGCCTTTTTGCCGTTTACCGGAATTACTTCATTTTGTTCCATAATATCCTGATAATCACGGCACATAAAATGATCAGGTTTCTGAGTCATGGCAAAATAGCCGTTGCTAACAATGTCCAGTAATAGCTCTACAATCTGCAAAGCTTGATTTTGCTTATCCTGCTTATATAAAATCAGACTACCCTGGCCATAGGCAGTTGGAAAATAATATCCCGCTTCGCTGACAATTGGCTGGTTCTGTTTATCAGGGATATTCTTTTTCTCGAATATTTTTTCCAAAGCAATAGCATACAGGGCATGCTGAATTTGTTGACCATAACGGAAAGGTTTTCCTTTTTTGTATTCTTTAGAACTACCGGTCTTATAGTCAATAATTCTAAAAGTGTTATCAGGCAATTTATCCACCCGGTCAATTTTGCCCTGGAAGCTTATCTTGTCTCCGGCAGGTAAGTCAATCTCAACAGATTTTATTTTTCCCAGTGTTTCATGTTCATTATCCCTGGTACCAAAAGCCAGTTCGAAATACTGAGGTATTTGGCCTAGATAATTTTTTTCTTCTCCAGTTAAAAACATAGCACAGGATTCCAGTATCTCTCTTTTTTCTGCCTCGTAAATTAAGTCTCCAGGAGGAGCTAAATATTTTCTTTTTTCTTCTATGCTGTCAAGGGCAATTTTTTTCAGCAAAGACCAGTGTTTTTTATAGTAAGGCGCCTTAGTAATATCTGTTGCCTCTGCCAGTAAAGCGCGGTAAAAATCCTCATAAATCCTGTGTAATAAAAGGCCTCTTTCCAAAGGGTCGAGCCATTGCACAGGATCATATTCCATTTCTTCCGGAGGATTTATCTTTAAGATGTCTTTTAAGAAGTAAAGGTAAGGACAAAGAGCAATTCTTTCCAGTCTGGAACTGGACAATACAATACCTCTATTTAGACGAGGATCAATCCTACCGGCATTAACCGCTATTTTGCCGCAATAAATATTGAATTCTTCTTTTTTCCGTTCATAACTGGCTTTAATACCCTGCACTAGAGAAGTGTATTCTTGCTGTAAAAAATATTGTAAATCTCTTTTTTCCTGTTTAGAAAAATACAGCAGTACATCTCCTTCGTCATATAAACCAGTTTTGCTTCTGGGAATTAACTTTCTTTTTTCTCCTAAATCTTGATAAAAATCGTCAATACTCTTTTCCCGGTCTTTATTTGCTAACCGGTATAATTGCAGCAACATAAAAGCAGGTGCCTGTTCTTGATTATTTAAGGTATCTGTACTGGAATATGACAGATGTTTTTTCCCTGGCAGAGAAAGAATCAATTCAAACATTCTCAACTGTTCCATTCTGTTTTTTTGAGAATCTGATAACAAGTGCTTATAAGGACTTTTTTCTGAATCCAGAAAAACTGTTCCTTCATCAGTTTTCCCCGGGAATCTGTGAGAATCCATGCCTATTAAGAAACTAACAGGGCGGTTTATCCATCTGCCTTTTTTGTAGCTTGCAATGTGTAATTTCCCGGAACATGGTTCAGAGCAGCAAATATGTTCATTTTCCAATACCTCTGTCAGAAATGATAGGGCTTCACTGAAAGGAAGTTTTTCAGGGGCATTTTTTTCCAATATTGATAGTCTTTGTTTGATAACCGAAAGGGCTTCTTCGTCAATTTTATTATCAGCAATAAACGCAAATTCAGAGATAAATCGATACATACCACCGGCAACATCCCCTAGAGAAACCAGTGATTCAAATGAGTTATCAGGAAGAAGCTGAAAAATTCTTTCAATCCAACCTTTGATCAGCTGATAATATGCAATTTCTTCTTGATAGATCTGCTTTTTATCATCAGAGGTATTCTCCATTAATTTTTCTTTTTCTGTGATTGCCAGTTGGAGCCCAGGTAAATATCTAGCCCTTCCCCAGCCAATAGGGGATTTTCTTAGTAAAGAAGCAAGCTTTTTTAAATGAAAAGGTTCTTCAAGATGGAGTTCTATATTTCCACTGTTAAGCAATAAAAATAATTTTTGAATACTATAATTTTCACTTATCCAATCAATGGTATCGAAAAACATCTTACCGGGATGGCTATTTTTAATGTGTATCCCCCCATGAAATGTTGCTGGTATTCTTTTATCTGCAAGAGAGGAATCTTGTGGTATTAAATTCAATAATTGATAAAAATATTGAGTATAAGGTTCCTGGGAGGTATATAAAATTTGAATTTCACCAAAAGGGATTTTCTGCTCAAAAATAATTCTTAATACTTCTTTTACTTCAGCATACTCGCCATGGGCATTGAAAAATTCCATTTCTGTTGTAGGAAATTGGATAGGTGAATCATTTTGATGATTTAAATAATCAAATATTTCCTTTCCGGCAGACTGTTTCTGCTTTTTAATTTCAACTAACGGGAAACTCCAGGGAGCAACTAAAGCCTCAGGACAGGAAACTTCTATAACATATAATTTTTCTTTCCTGATCTTCTGAAGAAAGATCTGCTCTAATGAATTAAGCTGCAAATCTGTCGGGATAATAAAAACAGCTTCTCTCTTCCCTGATGAGTTACTAGCCAGGTTATAAATCCTTGCTTCATCTGCTAAACCTCTTTCCTGTAATTGTTTTTCATATTCTGTCAGCACCAGAGACAAATCCTGCATCTTACCTGAGTCAGGGTCAGTTGCAGATAACCAGTTTTTCGAAGTATAGCCGGAAGATCTGATCTCTTTGATTGTTCGGAAAATAGTTTTAGCCAGACCAGAAGTAATCAGGGGTAGCTTGAAATAAGACAATTTACCCTGAGAAGTTAATTCTTTCAAAATTTGCATAATCAGAACCAATCCCAGGGAATTATCCAAAATATTTAACCTGTTTTCTATAATAGCTGCCAGTGCATATTCTCTGGCAATATCATAAAAGGTACTGTATTGTAAATTTAATAACTGTACACCCTCCAAAGAGAGGATCTTTTGGAAAGAATTGCTGTCAATATAAGATGAGGTAAGCATAATCTTTTTTTCTAAAGGATGATTTTCAAGTATTTTTTGTAAGGGTTTAATCAAATGAAACATAATAGTTCCTAAAGAATTTTATTTTTTAAAAGATACAATTTTTTGATAAGTGCTTTGGAGATCATAATCTGTTCTGGTAAAATGATGTCTGAACAAAGCTAATCCATCGTCTTGATACCGGGGTATCAAATGCAGATGAAAATGAAATACAGTCTGTTTGGCAACCACACCATTTGATTGAATAATATTTAATCCCACAGAGCCGAAAATATCCTGATAGTTCAAAGCCAGTTTTTTACCTGCTTTCATAATATAAGTCAGTATTTCTTCCGGAATATCATAGATATTTTCATAATGTCTTTTGGGAACAACCAGGGTATGTCCTTCAGTTACCGGAAAAGCATCCAGAAAAGCCAGGCATTGTTCATCTTCATATACAATATAAGCTGATTTTTCTTTTTTAATAATCTGGCAAAAAATGCACTTTTCTGACATTAAAATCTCCTTTTTCTGGTAAATATAATCTCTTACTTAATCTATATAATTGCTTTAAAATAACTGCTCATCTTTCTTTTTTTGCAACAAGCTCCAGTCAATATCTCTCCTCATGGGGAAAGATTCACAAGTTCCTCTTTTTTGAACTGCATAAGAAGCCACCAAATTGGCAATTTGAACTGCTGTTTCAATAGAGCCAGTCTGAATCAGACCATAAATAAAAGCAGCATTAAATAAATCACCGGCACCAGTGGTATCAACTACTGATTTCACCGGAAAAGCAGTCATATTTAACATTTCTCCCTTGGAAAGATAACTGCTGCCTGTGGCTCCGTGTTTAACGATAACTTCTTTTACTCCCCATTCCTTTAAAGCAAGTGCCCCTGCCAGGATTTCTTTTTCACCTGTTAACCTTTTTAATTCTTTTAAATTGGGTAAGACATAATCTACAAGAGGCCATAGGTCCTGGTTTGGCAAATCAATTAGCGGAGATGGATCCAAAACCGTTTTCATGCCGGATTTCCTGGCCATCTTCAAGGCAAACAGAACTGTATCTAAAGGATATTCCAGAGAAACGGTCAACCATTGGCTAAACTCAAACAGGTATTCGAAGCGGATTAGAAATTCCGGTCCAATCATTCGGTTAACAGCAGGATATCCGATAATAGTATTTTCTCCGTTAGGGCTAACCAAAATCGAACAGCTTCCGGTCTTGTTACTGCTACTTTTAACAACATATTCAGTATTAACTTTGTACTTTTTTAACTCGTTTAATATATAATCTCCTGCAAAATCATCGCCTACTTTTCCCAATAAAATACTGGTGGTTTTTAAATTTGTCAAAGCTACAGCTTGATTTGCTCCTCTTCCTCCCAGACAGTATCTTAAATCACGAGCACGTAAATTACTCCCCTCCAGGGGAAAGTAAGGCAAGAAAGCCATACAATCTAAATTAATTCCTCCAACAACAATAACTGTTGACATATTAATTGACCTTTTTGTTAAATATAACTACTTATATTATGTTATAAGGTGCCCTTATTGTCAAAACTACCAGCATGAAAGTTATATTTTTTCTACTTTTATTGCAGTATTTTAGTTTTCTCAGGTTGGGGAGCAATAAAAAAGGTCAATATTGCTGTTGTTATAGCAATAAGAATAGTTGCAATAATTATTTCCTGATAACCATTAAAAATATTGTAGGCAAACCCAAAAGGAAGCGGTCCAAAAGCAGAGCCGATTACCAAAGCCATCTGAACAATACCACGAATACTCCCCAAATGATTTAAACCAAAATAGACAGGCCAGGTAATATTGATGATAACCTGATTGAAACCCATCATTATTCCTGCCAGTACACCATAAATTATGGCCTGTAATAAATTGCTGGATAGGAATAACCAGATCAGAGAAAAAGAATAAAATATAAATAAAATATTAATCACATTTCGAATTTTTATTTTGTCCAGCACAATACCGGCAAACAGCGCTGAGGGAATGCTGACAATAGCCTGAATACTGAGCACTGTAGCTGCGACCTGAGCTGAATAACCTTTACTGGCAAAAACTGAAACTATATGAAAAGTAATTCCAGTACTAACCATGGATGGTACAAAGATACATAATAGTAACACCCAGAAAGAAAAAGTCTTGCAGGCCTCTATTAATGTTTTTGAAGGAATTTCCAGCACTGCATCACTACCATTATTTTTAGTTTCCCCATTATCAGTGATAGATGCTATTTGTTTACCATCAGGTAATAATCCAATATCTGCAGGTTTATTGCGGATAAAAAAACAGGCCAAAGGAACCATGATAATCCAGATAGTTAAACCCCAAAAACGCCAGGTGTTTTGCCAGCCGTAGATCTTTATCAAATAAATATTTAAAACTGGCAATAAAAAAGCAGCCATAATTTGTCCCAGGCTCATCAAACTTAATGCTTTACCTCTTTTTTCAGAAAACCAGTGGGGTATCAAGGTGGAAGGTCCAATGGTCATAGAGCTTTGTCCGAATAATCTCATCAAAAAAAATCCAGTGAATAACATCCAGTTTTGGGTTATAAAGCTCATAAACAGGCAAACTCCACCAAAAATAATGGAAATTAAAGTCATAGCCTTTCGATGCCCTATAATATCAATTTGTCTGCTTATAAAAACTACCAGGATACCTGCTAATAACGTTCCGGCTGAATAATAGCTGGAAATCGTTGAACGGCTCATGCCTAAATATTCAATCAAAGGATCAATAAAGACAGAAATACCAAATGTTTGCCCGGGTCCTGAAAAAAAACCGCTTATTGCACAAATAATGACTATAATCCATCCATAAAAAAAGTTGCCTCCAGTTAATTTTTTAGGCAAATTAATTTTGGTCATTTTTTAAAATACTCCAATTCTTTTTATATGTTAGTTTGAAAATTATTCTGCTTTAATTAAAAGATAATACCATTTGAAATGTAGAAATTCCAAATGGTATTATTAAAAAATATCAATTCTGTTCAGATACGGTCAGGATTTTTTGGATTCCAGTAATTCCTGTAACCCTTCCCGGTTTAATTCCCTGAAGATAAAAGGTTTCTCCTTTTTCTGATGTAAACCCAGTTGTCGTTCAAAACTTTTTTTATTTTTATTGATATAGAAAACCCCCAATGGCATTTTTTCTGTTTCCAATGCTCTGGCCAAGGCTTTGCTGCGATCAGAAGGATCATGATCTTGCAGGTCATATGTGTTTTCCTTAAACCACTTAAAGGTGTTTACTTTATTAAAAGTGACGCAAGGCTGAAAAATATCAACAAGGGCATAACCAGGATGCTGAATCGCTTTTTTAATAATGGCTGCTGTATTTTCAATATCTCCACAAAAAACCCGGGCTACAAAAGAAGCATCCATCGCAATAGCCAGTGCTAAAGGGTTAATAGGCTCTGAAATAACCCCGGATGTCTGAACCGGTGTTTTAAATCCCAGCTGGCTGGTAGGAGAAGCCTGACCTTTGGTTAATCCATAAACCATGTTATTATGAACCAGATGAGTAATGTCTGGATTACGGCGTATGGTATGCAAAAAATGATTCCCGCCTTCACCATACATATCGCCATCTCCTCCTTCAGCAATAACAGTAAGATCCGGATTGCAGGCTTTTATGGCTGTTGCCGGAGGCAATGCTCTTCCATGTAAACCGTTAAACATATGCACATTAAGATACTGAGGAGTTTTGGCTGCCTGTCCAATTCCAGAGGATATCACTACCTGTTGAGGTTTTAGTGACAGCTCACGCAGGGCTTGCTGTAAAGCTTTCAATATCATAAAATTTCCACATCCGGGACACCAGGCGGTCTGGACTTGTTTTTGTTCAAAATTATCTATTTTTGTCATTTTGAACCTCCATTCTCAGATACTATTTTCCGTATTTCCTCTGATAATTCATCTGCAAAAAATGGTAAGCCATCATACTTTAAAATTCTGGCAGCAACAGAAATACCAGTTGCTGTTTCCAGTAACTGACTGAACTGACCAGAATAATTATTTTCTACAACCACAATCTGTTGGGCTCGTTCCAGATAAGGAATCGCCTGAGCTGAAATTGGGTAAACCTGGTTAAAATGTAAAAAGGCAACATCCTTTAAACCAGCCTTTTTAATTGCTTCTTCAATAATATGACAGGTTGAACCCCAACCTACCAGCAAAGTCTGATAATCTTCCGGTCCTGTAAATTCCGGAGAGAGAGCTTCTTCTTGCAATCCAACCAATTTCGCCATTCTTTTTTCCATCATTTTATTGCGGATATCCATTGATTCGGTAATAAAACCGTTTTCATCATGCTCGTCACTATCCACCCTTACCAATCCTTCACCATAATCGGGGATCCCTCTTGGGGATACTCCATTATCTGTATCCAGACTGTAACGCTGATAGCCTGCATCAGTCTTTATTATAAATTTTTCCGTCTTCTGAGAAGGAAGGCCAAGCTCTCTTATATTATAATAGGTGTCCATAGTGTACTGGTCTGTCAATACAAAGACAGGTACCTGATATTTATCAGCCCAGTAAAAAGCCTTTTGAGTTAATTGGTAGATATCCTCAATCTTTCCCGGTGCCAGAATTACTCTGGGAAATTCACCATGACCTGCATACAATGCCAGCTGTAAATCTCCCTGTTCGGTCCTGGTAGGTAAACCGGTAGCAGGGCCTGGTCGTTGGGCAAGATGAATCACCAGTGGATTTTCCAGTATACCTGCTAAACTGATTCCTTCTGACATCAAAGCAAAACCGCCGCCGGAAGTTGTGACTATTGCTCTAGCACCTGCATACCAGGCACCCAAAGCCATATTGACAGCAGCAATTTCATCCTCAGCCTGCTCTACAATAATATCAAAGCCAGCACTATGCTGAGCTAAAAACAATAAAACTCCCGTAGATGGTGACATAGGATAAGATGAAATAAAATTGCAGCCACCGGCTATTGCCCCTAAACCAACTGCTTCTGCTCCATTTATAAGCAAGTCGTCTTTTACACCATTATTCTTTCCAATATGAAAAATCTGATCATTTTTAAATTTTTCTTCATCTAATAACCGGGTTGCTTTCTGATATCCATTTTCCAATGCCTGAATGTTGTCAGGAATAAATTTTTCTTTCTTCTTTTGGGTAAAATAATCTTCCAGAAAATGTTTTCCCTCAGCTAAATCCCCTTCCAAAAGTCCTAACAGCAACCCTACAGCAACTGTATTGGCATAAAGCTCATTACCGATATCTTTTGCCATTTCTAAAAAAGAAATATTGATAACTTCTCTGTCAGTCTTTAATTTTTCCCTTTCACCGAGTATAATTGTTTTTTCGTCTATACGATCAGCTACATGAGGTATGGCATCTTCGTCTAATGGGATTAAAATGTCTATCCTTTTTACAGGTGCTTGTACCGGTAGATTGGAAACTCTTATTTGAGTTGAGTTGCTTCCCCCTCTTACTCTGGACATATATTCTTTAGTGGCAAATACATAATACCCGGAAAGTTTCAACATCCTTGTTAACAACTGCTCTACTGTCTGAATACCTAAACCGGCTTCACCGCAAAGAACAATGGAGATATCTTTTGCCGGAGCAGTTTTCCTGGATACATTTTTCATATTCAGCCTCCTTTTCGAATTTTTTAAATAATAATTTTCAATCTTGCCATGTCAATTAACCAGTAATTCCCTAATTTTTGTGATTTTTAGGAGGAATAACAGGTTTTTTATAAGGTACTGGGATATATTGCACAGAAGGTCTTAATCCCGGGCTTTGAGGATATAAATCCATTAATTCATAAATCTCTTTTGGCATATCACTGGAAACACATAGACCTAATTCTACAGCTTCTTCAAATTTTATCGGGTAATCATGGGTCCATCTGCCTTCAGTTAATATTTTAGCAATTTCTTCTGCTTTCTCTTCACTGCAATTATTTTCTGTCAGTAATTTCCTTACAAAACTATAAACCTGAGAGATAGCTTTCCGGGCAATATCAGCCTGAATCATTGTTTCATCATCAATCTCGTTTCTATCCTTATCTTTTAATACATTTAGGATAGAAACTGCCGGATATTGTCCCAGCTGGGGATCTACTGGCCCCAAGACTGCATTTTCATCCATAATTATTTCATCTGCAGCCAGGGATAGCATAGTTCCTCCACTCATGGCATAATGAGGGATAAAGACAGTAACTTTACCTTTGTGTCTTGTGAGGGCGTGGGCAATTTGCTCTGTAGCTAATACCAAACCACCTGGGGTATGTAAAATAATATCGATGGGCATATTATCATCAGTAAGTCTGACAGCCCTCAAGATAGCTTCTGAATCTTCAATATTTATGTATCTAGCCAGAGGAATTCCCAAGATGCTCATGGTTTCCTGGCGATGAATCAAGGTAATTACCCGAGATCCTCTATTTTTTTCCAAACGATGAATCAGTGATATTCTTGAGGATTCTAAGTTCTTTTGTCTAAACCAGGGTGAAAGGACAGAAAAGATAAAGAAAAACCAGAAAATCATACTAAAATACTCCATTACTGCCTCCTCTTATTTTTTGATAAAATTTATAATCATTATAGACAAACTTTTTCTTGAAAGCAATGAATTAAAAAGATAAACCAAAAGATATGATATTTTCTGTTAGTAAACAAAATAGAGGAAAGATTAACTGAAAAACCTTTCCTCTATTTTATATTAAACAAAAGTTATCTTTTATTTGCACTTACTATTTACTATAAACTTCATTGGCAGCAGAGATGCCATGTTCTTTTACAGAATAACCCTGATTTTGTAAGATGTTTTCCAATGCTGACAGGAATAACATAACATTTTCCCGCGAGCACGAGTATCCCATTAATCCTACACGCCAGGCTTTTCCTTTAAACTTACCTAATCCACCGCCAATTTCAATCCCATAATCAACCAGCAGAGCTTTTCTAACAGTGGCATCATCAATGCCTTCAGGTATATAAACTGTATTTAATTCCGGCAGTCGATATTCCTTAGGAGCAATCATCTTTAATCCCATAGCTTCCAATCCGGCAACCAGAGCAGCAGAATGCAGTTTATGTCTGGCAAAACGTTTCTCTAAGCCTTCTTCCAAAACTAATCTTAAAGCTTCTCTTAAAGCATAAATCATATTGATAGGGGCTGTGTGATGGTAAAAACGTTCTTTCCCCCAATAGCTTTGCAGCATCCCTACATCCAGATACCAGCTTCGGACAGGTGTTTTTCTGTCAGAAATTGCTTTTACTGCTTTTTCTCCAAAGGAAACAGGAGAAAGTCCCGGAGGACAGCTTAAACATTTTTGAGTTCCGCTATACACTACATCAATTCCCCATTCGTCGATTTCCAGAGGTATTCCAGCCAGAGAAGTAACAGCATCCACCACAAAAAGAGCACCTGCTTGTTTGGCCATTTTAGAAATTTCTTCTAAAGGTTGTCTTACTCCAGTTGAAGTTTCTGCGTGAACAACTGCCAATATTTTAGGATTAGGTGTATCTTGTAAGGCCTTTTTTATTTTTTCAGGTTCTACAATATTACCCCATTCACCTTCTACTATAATAGCCTCTGCTCCACATCTTTTTACAATTTCTACCATTCTTTCAGCAAACAGGCCGTTAACACAGACAACAGCCTTATCTCCTGGTTCCAGAGTATTTACCAACGCAGCTTCCATACCGGCACTTCCGGTACCAGATAAAGCAATTGTTAATTCATTTTTGGTTTTAAAAACTTGTCTTAACATATCTCTGGTTTCATTCATTATTTCCAGAAAGTCCGGATCTAAATGACCAACTAACGGTGTAGACATTGCTTTCAAAACTCTAGGATGAACATCACTCGGGCCTGGCCCCAATAAAATTCTTTTACCAGGGTTTAAGTCTTTATACATTTCTTTCCTCCTTAAAATGTATTTTTTTACTGTAACTTTACTTAATGCATACCTTATATATTTACTATTAAAATATCTTTAAGCTAATAATTTTTCAAATAATGGGTAGAAGTCTTCTTGTTTTTCAACTACTTTAATTTCTTTTTCCCGGGCAATTTTTTTATGCTCTGCAGTACAATATCCCCATCCCGCCAAAAAAGAATTAACTCCCATAAGTTTTGTTTCTTCTAAATAACTCAGCTGATCATCAATGAAAAATATATCCTTTAAATCAACCTGATACTGTCTGACAATGGCCTGCATATGCTCTGTTTTGTTTTTACCATAGTTTTTATCAAAAATTTCTTGCAGGTCGATATAAAAACCAAGATAATCAGGATGAAATGCAGGATGAATTGCCTTCCCCATGTTAGAGGTAGCAATCACAACTTTTTTTCCATCTGACAGCAGCTTTTTAACTCCATTTACTGCCTCCTGGAAAACCGGTGACAGAGAAAACCATTTGGAAAAATCTTTATTTTGCCATCTTTCTTTTTCCTGAAAAAATAAATCATGAAAAACTTGATAATTAAAATCAAGATTCTCGCGATATTTTATAAACTCTGCCTGATTATTTATTTCTATTTGCTCTTCAATTATTTTTAAAATAACAAAAAAATCACTGGATAATTCAATATAGGAACGAAGCTGTTTATATTTAGCCATCTCTTTCTGGTATTTTTTTTGCATCAGCTCCCAATTCTCAAAGGTAAATATTTGCCCATTAAAATTTTTCTTCACCTCTGGCCCAAAATGGCGACAGTAAGCATTATGGCTGACAAATAGTGATTTTAAGGCACTGTCACTTAACACTCCATCATAGTCCACAGCCAAGATTTTCACTATAAACCTCGTTTCCTTTTAATAATATCCCTTAAAATTCAATTCTTTTGTTGCTTTTTATTTATAAGGTATCAAACATAAAAATTTCATAGAACTGCTACCGCTATTTGCGAAATTATGTTCCTGACCTGGTTCAACAAAAATTACACTATCTTTTTTAATTGGGTAGATTTTTCCGTCTATTTTTGCTTCCCCTTCTCCTTCCAGTACAAAAACCTCATGCTCCCAATCGTGGCCATGGTAAGGAGTATGTCCTTCTGGGCCTATTTCAAATAAACGCATGGCAAAATTTTTAGCATTATCCTTATCTGAAATAAGCCATCTAATTTTTACATTTTTTGCCCCTTCCATTTCTACATCTTCCAATTTCACTTCATGATAATCTGTTACCTTCATTTTTCTTCCTCCTTTTAGTAACTTTTATTATTTATCTGCAAAGCATTTTTTGATTTTTGGATAAAAATCTTCTTCTTTCTCTGCTAACGGAAAACCTTTTTGGAGTGCATCTTTTTTCTGCTGTGATGTAGCATAACTCCAGCCGGCTAGCACCACATTGATACCCAGAGCATGTACCAGTTCCAAATGTGCTAATTGATCATCAATAAAACAGATATTCTCATAATTTAGCTGATATTTTTCCTGCAGATACTGCATTTGAATAGATTTGTCTTCTCCAAAGCTAAAATCGAGGATATCATCTTGATCAATTTTAATATTAAAATATTGGGGCAGAAAAGTATCGGCTATATATTCTCTTCGATTGGAAGTTGCAATAACTACCTTTAGCCCTTCTGAAATAAATTGCCTAATCCCTTTCAGTACTTCTTGAAAAGGCGGTTCAAGACTCAACCAGCCAGTATAGTTTTCTTGCTGAACTTTTTTGCGTTCCAGATAAAATAAGTCATGAAACTTTTGAAAATCAAATTGAACTGTTTTACGATACTCATCGAATTCTCTTTGATTATAAATGGATTTCCCTTCTTCCATTATTTTTTGAATAAGACCATAATCAGTAGCACCTCTGATATAAGGACGAAGAGAACTATAATATTGAATATCTTTTTTGTATTTTTTTTGAATAGCTGGCCATTTCTGAAATGTCAGCAATTTTCCGCCAAACATCTCTCTTTTGTTTTTTCCATAAAGTTTAAGATAGGCATTATGGCTGATAAAAAGGGATTCCAGTACACTATCAACAATTACACCATCATAGTCTACTGCCAGTATTTTCATATAATTCCTTTGTTTTAATATTTCTTATATCAACATCTATGTTAAATATTCTTCTCTTAAAGGGTAAAAAACATCCAGAACCTGACTTCCTTTTTCCAGAGCAATTATTTCGTGTTCTACATTAGGAGGAATTACTGCACCCTGACCCTTTTTAAGTATTTTGGTTTTCCCTCCTGCTATCATTTTAACCGAACCGGCTAAAATGTAACTAATTTGTTCATGGGGATGCTTATGGACTGGTATAATTTCATCATCTGGCCCAAAATCAAAAAGTGATATCATTGAATGTTCATTGGCAACAACCCGCAGTTGCGAACTTTTCAGAACTGATCTGACCTTTAAATCTTCTTTTTTGAAAAAAACTACTTCATTCATTCGGTTATCCTTTCTTTTGTTTTAACAGCAGAACACCCAATAGTTTTCTGAAGAATATCTTCCTGATAATGAAATGCTAATACTGGCAATTCTTCTATATCAAAAAATTCTGCGCATTCAGCATCATCACCAGCCTTCAATTCTCCACCGATTATATCTACTTCATAGGTGATAATTATCACATGACCATATTTTTTGCTTTCATGATTATAAATTTTCACAAACCTTTTTATAATACCATCAAGGCCGGTTTCTTCCTTCATCTCCCTTAATGCTGCCTCAATAGCTGATTCTCCATTATCTATAAAACCGCCTGGTAATGCCCAAAAACCTTTTTTAGGTTCATTTTTTCGTTTTACTAATAGCAGTTGTCCATGCTCATTCCTCACAACAACTGCTACGCTGGAAATAGGGTTATCATAATAAATTGTATCACAGAATGTGCAACACAACCTTTCATTTTCCTTTACTAATTTTTTTTCTAATGCATGTCCGCATTTTGTGCAATATTTTAAATCAGTTACTTTCATTAAAACTCTCCTCTGTTTAAATATTCAATCTTAATTTTTAATTGCTATTTATCTGTCCCATTTGGGCAAAACTATAAAACTGATCTTCACCAATTATAATATGATCTAAAACTTTCACGCCCATCACCTGGCATGATTTACACAATCTATCAGTTAAAGTAATATCCTGCTGACTGGGTTGAGGGTTACCACTGGGATGATTGTGCAGAAAGATTACTGCTGCTGCTGATTCTTTTACTACTTCTTTCATTACCTCTCGAGGATGAACAATGGTTTCTGATAAACTACCCATAGAAACAAGCACATCCCGAATAATCTGATAACGGATATCTAAAAGTACAATATGAAACAATTCTTTCTTTTTATCTCTCATCTCTGCATAATAGTAATCAACAACGTCCTGAGCTTTTTGTATTCTTTTACCTGGTAATATTTTTTCCTGTGCCAGGCGCACTCCAATCTCTAAAGCTGCTTTTACCTGGGCATATTTTGCTTCACCTATTCCAAAGGTTTCTTTTACTTCAGAGTAAGGGGATTTCATTAAATTTCTCAAGCTGCCAAATTTTGCTAGTAGATTTCTTGCTATCTCCACAGAGGTTTTCCCCGAATAACCATTCACCAGGATAATTGCTAATAATTCTGCATCTGATAAGCTCTCAGCGCCATGGTATAACAATCTCTCTCTTGGTCTTTCATATTCAGGCCAATCCTTGATAGTGTAGCCTTTTTTATTATTCCCCATTACCTCTTCTCTCAATTGAAAGATATTTTTAGACTTCTACATTTATTTCAACAATTATTAATGTTTTCGGATTCATCTAAGCCTTTAATTCTGGTTATTTGGGCCTTTTTCTTAATTCTCGCCAGACGATAATTTAATTCCTCTTGAATTCTCTGTTTACTTTCCCAATCTATATTTGCTTGTGCTGATTTTAAAAGAGCTGCCTCTACTATATTAATTCCTTTTTGATAATCCTTCAACCTATGCTCATAATATTTAGCTAGTTCTTCATAAGGATAATTCAAGTAATCACTGCTTAAAGAAATTATATCTTTCCAGGCATTTTCCGCTTTTTCCCAATTTTCCTGTCTTTTATAGGCAAAAGAGCACAGTTTCAGAATTTCCAAAGACTGTTCATCACTTAAATTACAGTTTAAGGCCTCTTCGTAGCAACGGCTGCTTAATTCATAGTCTTTATTATTTTCATAGATCTTACCAATACTACAAAGATCAATTCCATCATATCTTTTGTTGTTATTCATATGTAAGGGATTTGTAATAGTTTGACCAATTTTAGCAGTTAAAACAGCTAAAGAAATTATATCCTGCAGGTTATGCTCAAAAACTGGTTTTAAAGGCCGGGCATCTTTGTTCTGTAAATAGCGAAAATATACCTGAGGAATTAAATAACCAGGTATATCTTCTCCTCTTACTATATTCAGGACTCTTTTTTCTATATTAGATAAAGAGCAGTCCTGCAGTCTTTTTTTCCATAAACGCCGGGTAGGATACAGTAAATCTAAATGGTAAGGGTCTGCCAGCTGCAGAGGTTGACGAGCCATAATAAAGCGGGTCTGCATCAAGGGAAAATCATAGCATTTACCATTATAAGTTATTAACAGTTTATAATCCTGCGTAAACAATTGGTTGACTGCCCACAGCAAAGCTTCTTCTTCGTGATAATCAGACATAAAATACTGTCTTACACAAAAAGCATCTGCAGTAAAAAACCCCAGGCCAAGTAAAAAAATATAAGTTCCTGCTCCTCCTGCTAAACCGGTTGTTTCTGTATCAAAAAATAAAGCCTGATCCAGTCGAATATTGTCAATTCCATCATCATCAAGTTTGAACATAAATAAATTTGCCTTGTCAGAAAAATACTGGTCTACTTCTCCTAAAGCAAAATCACCATAAGCAGTGTGTAATGGTATAGTTTTCTCGGTATAAAAACAAGGTCCATAAGGAGTTTCAACTGTATCGCCTTCAATTATTTCTGCTAGTGAAACTGGTTTACTCTTCTGAAAAAACTGGTAATCCTGTTTTTTGTGGTTAAGATTTATTTGACGAACTTTCTCTTTGAGGTTTTCTATTTTTTCCAGCCGATCTCTGAAATTCATTTAACAGAGAACCTCCTTTAGAATAGTTAAAGCGCTTTGTTTTCCATTATTACCAACCTGATTAATAGGGCCCACACAAGAAGGGCATCCTTCATTACAACCACAATTTTCAATTA
>JAXGNR010000008.1:0-134613 GCA_040767965.1 Atribacterota bacterium | reverse complement strand
TAAAATGCAGCAGTAATCCGGGCATAAGGCCCCATCCAATCGGAGCGATTACATGACCGATCAAACAGATTTCTTCATTGGCCGCAGTTAAAGTAATTGCAAGACCTAATGCCCACACTAAAAGAGCAGAACATATCCAGATTAATTGTTTGTTAATCTTTGTATCCAACCGCTCATTTGTAGCATACAATCCGCTAACAAAAACTACCGTGCTGCTTGCTATTAGTAATATCCCCAGAAAAACTGGATAGTCCATTTATAATTCCTTATAATAACATAACATAATTATAAAGTTGTCAAAGGGACGGTTCTTTTGACAACTTTTGCAGGAAATTTTTAAGCAGCTCCAGAAAAGATATTTAAAGGGTTAAACCACAATTAAGATTTTATTCTGACAATTAATATAATTCAAAAGGAGACACAATAATTTTACCAGATTCTCTCTTTTTATTATTCAGCCTTTCAATTTGATTATCTAATTCATTAATAAATTCATTATCTATATTGGTAATATTAGAAAAAATATTTTGCATTCTATTCATCTTTTCCAGATATTTATCTATTCTGAGAGAAAATTGCTCAATATAATTCTCTTTAGTATATTTCCTTTTTAATTTCTGTATAAAAATAGTTTTTAAATCCTCGTACTTTGGAATTAATCCTACTGGGGTTATAATAGCCTCATATTCTTTATTAATTCTTCCATTAGCCCACAAAACCCAAAGTAAATTATATATTTTTGGAGTTAAGTAATTTCCTTGTGTATTCTTTAAAAAATAATTTATAGCAAATATTCTTGGAACTCTTATTAGATCGTATTTAAAAGAGAGATAATTCTTAATATAATTAGCAAGAGGAACAGATATAAAATCCTGGTTAGCCATTGGATCATGTCTTCTTACTCCCTGCTTACCCAATGTAGCTGCAGTCGTTTCTGATTCAATTGTAGCACCTATAAAAACGCCATGATTCCAATTAAGTGATTCCACTATCGGCATAGAAGTGTCCGAATCTCTTCCACCATAAAAAAATCCATCAATAGGAACTCCTTGTGGATTTTCAGCCTCTGAATCAATATTTGATAATTCATCCAATCGAATGGTGTATCTGGCATTTTTATGTGATGGATCAATTAAATTGCCTTGCTCATCTTTTTTACCAGCATACCATTGTCCGCTATGGTTAATTCCTTTATCAGGAATATCTCTTCCCATACCCAGCCAGTAGGGAATACCATTATTTACAAGCACATTGGAAAATATTATTTCTCGTGGAGATGTTAACGCATCGAAAATAAGCGGATCTTCTTCCTCATTTACATCTTTAATAATTCCAAAAATTCCTTTTTCCATATTAACTGCTCTTACTTCTCCATTTATCTTTCTAAGAAAAGCTATATCATCACCAACAATAGTTTGGCCAGGCAGCATAGCAGTACTAGTCTTACCACAGGCACTGGGAAAAGCACCGGTAAAATAGGTGGTTTCCTCTTTCTTGCCGTGAACTCCCAGGATAAACATATGTTCTGCAAGCCAGCCTTCCTCATTTGCCTTACGAATTGCTAAACGGAAAGACAATTTTTTTAGGCCTAAAGAGTTGCCAGCATACTGATTATTTACTGAATAAACACTATTTCCTTCCAAATCAACATACATTCTTCTTTTATCAATATCAACACTAACATTATCCTTTAATCTTCCGGCAGAATGTAGAAAAAAGAAAAACCGGTTAGAACCATTTAAGCTCTTAAACCCCTCATAATTGCTTCTATAAAGCAAGTCTTCACTATGCGCAACATAAGCAGAATCAGTAATTTGTAATGAAGGGATTGAAAAGGAAGAATTCTTCGGGCCTAAAGAAAAAAAGCGTACTAACATTTCTTTGCCTTTCATACTTCCTTTGAAGTATGATTTTATTTCTTCTAAGCCTTTATCTTTATCGATAGAATTAATAGCTATACCCCAATCTACTTTATCTGATAGGAGGTAACGGGTATTCTCTTTATCTCTCCCCTGGTCATAATAACCGTCGAAATGAATTGTATGTCCTTTTATCTCTAATTCTTTTTCCTCTTTGTTTTTTATAGCCAGCTCTTTAACATATCTAATATCTTCAGGGGCATCAGTAATTACGGTCACCTTTTCCGGTTGACATATTATGATTGCTTCTTCCACTCTTTGAATAACATAAGGATTGTTTAAAAATTCAAGTTTTTTCTTATTAATCTGGTCCATGCATTTATACTTACTTTCCTTTAAAATTAACAAAAAGGGTTTTAAAAAATGTTACTACCATAATGTTTACTATATTAATATATTAAACAACAAATAATTTTATAGTCAAGGGTAATTCTATTTTTTGAAACTTTTATATAGTTGTAGTTGTCAAAGGGACGGTTGTACTAGCTCAATAACTCGGTAACTTTTTCCAGCTTCTCATGTTTTAGCAATTTACACCAAACATTCCTACCTTAAAAAACATCAATAATATCGACTATGTTTTCCTTATTTGAAGAACAATCATCAAGTTTACTGATTGCATTTTTAAAAGATTATATTCCCTGACAATTAAATTTATTTTACAGTTAATTGAAGTAATTTAGCAGGTGAATAGTAATGTTAATTGTTGTCAAAAGAACCGTCCCTTTGACAACTTTGCAACTTGACAATGCATTGACGATCCAGGTGTGATTTATATACGTGAATTAAAAATATTCATTTAGTATTTCAAATACCTATCCATTTTTTGAAAGAGAAGTAAATTATGAGATTCTTAATTCAGTCTGATAAATATGACAGTCTAAAAATGATTGAATTTCCTGATTTTGACTTCTTTGTGCCTGGCTGACGTTATTTTTTAAAAAAAATAGCGGTCGGCTATTGAACCCCCTTTTAAAAATTAAAAGTTACTTCTTAGTTTCAAGACAGATTATCTTTTAATTTTATTATCACCCAATAAACCTATTTATAGCTGATATAGTTATTACCAATACCCTTTTGTCTTTTACTTACTAAAATATTTTTTATTGGAAAACTCTTTTTGAATAAAAATATTATAAAACTTAATTTGAAAGGAAAATATTGATGTTAAAAAAATTACTTTCTTCTCGGAAATTAATTATCTCTACCGGAGTTTTTATCGGTATAGCGGCAACTATCCTGCAAAAACTGGGCAATCCTGCAAATATGGGTATCTGTGTAGCCTGTTTTGAAAGAGATATTGCCGGTGCTTTAGGTTTTCATCGGGCAGCAGTAGTTCAGTATATAAGACCTGAGATTATCGGTTTTGTGCTGGGTTCTCTGATTGCTGCTCTGGTCTTCAAAGAATTTAAACCCAGAGGGGGTTCGTCTCCCCTGATCCGCTTTGTCTTAGGCTTTCTGGCAATGATTGGCTCTTTGGTCTTCCTGGGTTGTCCATGGAGAGCCCTGCTGCGTTTATCCGGAGGAGACGGAAATGCCATCTTTGGTATTGCAGGATTAGTGGCTGGCATCTCTATTGGTATCTTTTTTATCAAATCCGGTTTTGATCTTGGACGCAACCAGAGAATCAGACCCCTGGCGGGCTGGATTTTACCTTCAATTATGGCAGGTCTTTTACTGTTATTAGTTTTTAAACCTCAATTGCCCAGCGAGGCAGTTTTTTTCAGTACCGAAGGCCCCGGTTCTCAATATGCACCGGTCCTGATAGCCTTACTGATTGCGTTAATTATCGGTTTTATTGCTCAGAGAAGCAGGTTTTGTACAGTTGCAGCTGCCAGAGATATTCTTTTGATTAAAGATACTTACCTGTTTACCGGAGTAGTCAGTTTATTGATAGCAGCCTGGATTAGCAATATGGTATTGGGGCAGTTTAATCCTGGATTTCAAAATCAGCCAGTTGCCCACACAAGTCAAATCTGGAATTTCGGTGGAATGGTTTTGGCAGGCTTGGCTTTTACGCTGGCAGGAGGCTGTCCGGGACGTCAGCTTTTTCTTTCCGGAGAAGGAGATTCCGATGCTGCAGTTTTTGTTTTAGGAATGATTTTCGGCGCAGGTTTTGCCCATAATTTTGCTACTGCCAGCTCCGGAGCAGGGCCCGGTGTCTGGGGACCAGCTTCGGTTATAACAGGATTAATTATATGTTTATTAATAGGAATTAGTATGAGTGACTTAGTTAAAAAGAAAAAGGAGGTATCCGTATCATGAGTGAAAAATTTGATGTAAGAGGGCTTTCCTGTCCACTTCCGGTTGTAAAGGTAAAGAATAAATTAACAGAACTTAAAGAAGGTACTTTAGAGGTATTAGTCGATACAGGAACTGCAAAAGATAATGTTTCCCGTATGGCTAACAATAATGGCTGGAAGGTGGAAGTAAAAGAACAAGGAGAAGAATATTTGCTAATCATAACCAAATAGAATAAATTATTAATCAGGAAGGAATATCATGATTTATTTTGACAATGCAGCTACTTCTTACCCAAAGCCAAAAGAGGTTATAGAAGCTATCATTGATTTTACAGAAAATATAGGTGCAAGTCCCGGACGTTCAGGACATCGTCTATCCATAGAAGCCGCGAGAATTCTTTATCAATGTCGGGAAAGTCTGGCTGAGCTTTTTAACTCTTCGGATCCTTTGAGAATTATTTTTACCCTGAATGGAACCGAAGCTATTAACCTGGTTTTAAAAGGATTACTGCACTCTGGAGACCATGTAATAACCAGTAGTATGGAACATAACGCTGTTATGCGTCCCTTACGGGAACTTGAAAAAAAGAGAGTTCAGGTACAGGCAATTCCCTGTTCCGCTGATGGTGCTCTTGAGCCGGAAGATATTGAAAAAGCCATTAAAGAGAATACTGCCCTGATTGTCCTGAACCATGCTTCTAATGTGACTGGTACAGTGCTTCCTATCCATTCTGTCGGAGAAATAGCCAGAAAAAGGAATATTCTATTTCTGGTCGACGCTGCCCAGACAGCTGGTGCCTATCCACTAGATATGAAAAAGGATAATATTGACCTTTTGGCCTTCACAGGCCATAAAAGCCTCTTTGGGCCAACAGGTACTGGTGGATTAGTCATAGGAGATAGTGTTGATATTCACAGGATTTCCCCCCTTAAAACTGGTGGAACCGGCAGCCGCTCAGAATCGGAAAACCATCCTGATTTTCTACCTGATCTGTATGAAAGCGGAACATCAAATATAGTCGGAATAGCCGGATTGAATGCAGGAATTAACTGTATTCTAAAAAAAGGAATTAGACAAATACACCAGCAGGAGATGTCCCTGACTAATAAATTAATTTCAGGTTTAAAAGAAATACCTGGAATTACCGTATACGGGAAAGAAGACATTGAAAATCGGGTTGCTGTAGTTTCTTTTAATATTCAAAACCAGTCTCCTTCTGACATCGGATTAAAGCTTGATGAAGAATATGATCTAATGTGCCGGGTCGGTTTGCATTGCTCTCCTGCTGCCCATAAAACCATAGGAACTTTCCCTACCGGGACTGTCCGTTTTGGTATGAGTTTCTTTAATACGGATGAGGATATACAAAAAGCAGTTATGGGTGTCAGTAAAATCGCACAAGGAAAATAACAGAAAGGTTAACAAAATGACTGAATCAGGACCAAAAAGTGTTGTTATCTTTTATTCAACCAGCGGAGCTATTAAAACAGAAAGCTTAGCAAAGAAACAGGGACTTATTGTTAAACTTATCCCGGTACCCCGCCATTTAAGCTCTGATTGCGGGATATGCCTGAGCTTTAATTCCGTTGATAGGCCAAAAATAGAAAGAATATTAAGAGAAAATAAAATAGAATTTGATGCTATTTTTGAATAAAAAATAGTTAATCTCCATTAATTAAACTATTAAAATAAGTCTGAGAATAAATAAATATCCATTGTATTTGGTGATAAAAGACAAAATATCATAATTCATAGATAATATACGACTATTTTATTTGTCCTTTATTGGAAAGGTTATTGCTGATAATAAATATTTAGATCCTATCTAATAAGCTAGTTGAATGGTCAGAAATTTCTCTGACCATTCAACTAGCTTATTAGAACTTTTTTATGCCACTTTCAAGCTTCTCTTTTTATCTGATAATCCCTGTCCTCAGTTAGCATCCGGTAAATGACTTTAATCATCTGCCTGGCCAGACATCTCAGGGCATGGTTATGAACTTTCCCTTCTGTTCTTTTTTGAGATAATAATCACGGCACTGTGGATTTACACGGATACTGCGGCTTCCGGCCATGGTTATTAAAGCCTGTTTGGCAATCTTGTTGGCCTTATAGACTACTTTGGTCTTATTCGTTTTTACCGGAGAAATTGTTAACACAGGCGATGCTGCCACAGTAGATGGCAGCTAACTTCTTCTCGAAGGGAAACGATTGATATCACCGATTTCTCCGAGAAAGCGGCTGGCCAGTTTGGTTGCCGCCGAGGTATACTCTTTTGAAATGTTTTATTGCATCGTTATGTGCTCCTATCTGGTCCATCTTTGCATCGATTTCTTTAATCTCCTTTTGTAATTGCAGGATACGTTTACTGTAGGAGGAGATAATGGTTTTGTAAATATTAGTTAAATCTGGCATATAGGCAAGACCATGTAAACCGGATAAGAGGCCAGGTGCCTGCTTTTTGCCGATTCGGTATCTTTAACAAAGATTTGAGAGTTATCTTTGAGTATCTTGAAAAATCCGGATATTTGGCCAGGATGGCAATGATCTTCTGATATTTTAATTTACCCAGGGTTAATAGCTCAGGACAGACCTCAGTAATTTCTTGCCCAAACGATTGGTCAGTCTGACCTTTTCATCAATTAAAAGCTGCTGATGATTTGGGAAAGCAGTTTCAGGCTTTCAGGAATGATGGAAGGTCTGGTTATTTCGATAAAGATCTTCTCCTGGCTAGTGTTGATGTGCTCTTTCAAGTTTAACATTTTTGAGAGCATCAAAGCATCCCTGTTATCATCCCGCCATTCTCCGGGGAAGGCCTCCCGGAAGCGCTTTAATTTGTAGTTATCCACATTGTAGAGAGTAAGCCTGGTCCAAAGCTTAATAGGTCCAGGGGATTACTGTAACCGTTTTTACCCTCTAAGGCAAAGGAAAGCTGAGCATTTTCTTTTTTCTGTAAAGATTTCAACTGTTTCATGGTTTCCTTTATTTCCCCTAATTGATGGGGTAGGCTCCTCTGGTATAGGATCTGTTCTTTCTCATCCAGAATAATCATATGATGTGTGTATCTTCCGATATCGATTCCTCCGGATAGCCTTTTCATTTTCTTCTCCTCCTGTTTTGTGGCCTGGCCTCCTGTATTATCGCGTCTATAATAGCCACTTTAAAGGCATCTTCCCATTAGACTTTTACAGGAGGCCGAGGAGCATCCGGCAGTTCAGATCGAGTCACCTAAGACAAACGAATTGTCTTTGGACAAACCCCAAAAGCCACAAATGCTCCTTCGGCCATATGTATTTATTCTGGCATAAAGAAAGTTGTTTGACTATCCTGGTTGATCAGACTATGCTATAGTTGAAATGTTATTTTTCAATTATAGACCCTTATTTTGATTAATTTGAATATTCTAATATTCTAATAGACTACTTCAGTAATACAATAATGACGTGGTGAAGTATGTCCTACCACATGGGATAAATCATAATCTGCAGACAAGCCGAGTCCAGGATTAGTCCCGACTGCTCCGAAGCCAGCTTCACATATCAATATTGAAGTCACCGGTATACCATAGGTGCTGGCCATGCCCTGGATAGTACCCAACCTGTCATTATTATTAACTATTAATTCCATTGCCTTAATCAGAGAACTGGTCCATTCACTACCCGCATCAGCAGGGTTAACATCATTAAATGAACCCCATTCATCCACATCGGTTGTTGCTCCTTCATCTGAGGCACAGGCAGTCTGCACAACATGGATATTCCCTAAAGTACTCAAATTATCAATAAAACTCCCACTATGACAGGAACCTAAAATGAAGTTAAATGCAACATCCGGGTATTCATTCATTTTATTCCTAAACTGGTTTGCAGTAAAACCTTCACCTCCTAATCGTATCCAATCAATATTCCCATGAGCGATAATAAAAATGGTAATAACACTTCTACCTTCATCAGCCATCGCATCTATGGCGCTTAATACTTGCTTTGCATCGCTTTGAACCAAACCTTGAACCCGTGAAAAGGCATTTTTATAAGCATTAAAGAAGTTAATTCCATTCAGGTAAGTCTTGTTGGCATCTCCAAAGCAATTTTCTTCAGGCATTAAGCCCTGTACTACAATAAAACCTTCCATGAACTGGCTTATAATCTTGTCAAAAACGTAATTAGGAATCGTTCCAATGGGCTTTTTTGTCATAATACTGGAAGCAATAATAAAGTCTTCATCAGGAGTATCTTCAGCAATAATATCTGGTATCATATTGTTAATCTTTGGCCACCACTGGGCATCATGGATTTGATGTCCCCCCTGTTTGTCTACTAAAATGTATTTCACAGGATGAGCATAATAGCTTCCAGGGGCTAAATCCAGATAAAAGAAAGATGTCTCTTCTCCTAAAATAATCCTAACTGGTGCTTTCAGATCAGGTATCGAATCTTCTTCAATAACTGTTCCAGAAGGTAAAGGTGAGGCTAATTTTAAACATATATATGGGAAACCTGACTGAATTTCCGGTATATCCGGAAGAATATCTTCAATAACAACCCGAATTGCTTCTTCCATATCTGCACCCACCGTAACGGTTACATTATCTGTTATAGTCCCTGCACTATTGTTGGCAGTCAGAGTGTAAGTTGTGGTAGTGGTTGGGGATACGGAGATCGAATCGGATAAATCAACTGTTCCAATACCCTGATTAATACTAACAGTGGAAGCACCGGTCACAACCCAACTAAGCGTTGAGCTACTTCCTTCAGTAATACTTGCAGGACTTGCAGTAAAAGAATCAATAGCGGGAGGATCAGTCCCCGGAGTAACCCCGCCGCAACTGGAAATAAAAAGTAATAATAAAGTAAATGTAAGTAATTTCAAAATAATTCTATTGTTTCTTAATAATTTAATCATCTTAATAATCCTCTCTTTCTAATCTTTCTAAAAATTATTATTTATTTAAAAACTAAACAAAAAGAAAAAATACTTACCACCTCCTCAAAATTACTATCGGTGGTTTAAGATAAAATAAAAATCTCCTGAATAAAAAAAGACAGAATAAGATAAAATATCTTACTCTGTCTTTTAACCTGAAAGATTCTTCCAAAGGGATTAGGAGAAACACTTTTGTGCAAAACCCTGCTTGACCTTCCTAAGGCCTGGGGAATTGCCTCTTCGGTGCTTTTCTATCCAAAAGCTCTCCAGAGTTCTGTCTGATAACAGTCTGTTGTACCGGTAGGTTTCAATACCATTTATTTTGGTATATTTCCCCTTGGGCGCTTTCTCTAAATTTTCCCTAAATCCAGAGAAAGTCTTTCCTGTTATCTTCTTACAGGGTATTATATTTGTTTGTCAAGATGATAATTGATAACTTTTATAGTTGGCTGTGATTGTAATGTGAAGTAATAATGTCTTGTTTTCTTTTAATATACTACATTTACATTTAAATGTATATTTAAATGTCTTTATTTTTTAAAAATAGATAAAACTAAAAATTACTTATACCTTATGATAAACTTTTTTTGCATTTCTAAAATATTATCCTTCTACTTTATTATATATATGGAACTTTCCTTATTATATGCAGGTCCGGACAAAGAGTGAAAAGTTGCAAGGGCACCTTTTTTCAAAATTGGTACCCTTGCTTCATTCTTTTAGGTAAAAATAAAGTATTGTAATAATAATTGCAAAATAGTTTTTCTATCAAGTTTAGATTAATTTTTTCTTATCCGGAAAAAACCCAATTATGGATATACA
The DNA here is from genome assembly GCA_040767965.1 of Atribacterota bacterium. Taxonomy (GTDB): domain Bacteria; phylum Atribacterota; class Phoenicimicrobiia; order Phoenicimicrobiales; family Stramentimicrobiaceae; genus JAXGNR01. The sequence goes on along the minus strand of JAXGNR010000008.1, from coordinate 124,705 downwards.
AATATAATCTCCCAGCCAGAACCAAATTCATCTGAATAAGGCTCAACACTTGAAAGTATTTGGTCTCCCACTGAATAATAAGAATAACTTTTATAAGCATCATAAGGCCCTGTACCTCCGGTTGAACCACCTCCAGATGTTTCTTTAGAAAAACTAATTCTTAATTCATGGTCTGTAAGATTATAAATGGTAATCATACCGCTATTTATTGTAGAATAGACCATATCACCAATTTCCATAGCTTCTTTTCCCTGATAATCTGCAATTCTTATTTCGCTGGTCCAGTCAGGAATGACACCTTCGCACACCACAAACCCGCTGTTCCAGGGAGTATCCAGACAGTCTCCTGCCTCCAGGTCACTCAGGACGAGGGAACTGCAGTCTTCAGGATCAATTTCGATTTGAGTTCCAAAGCTCACCTCATTGCCGGTATGGTCTACCAAAGTGACCAGGGCATAGTAAAGATCTTCAGTGAGACAACCGGTGGTACATTCGATGGGACAATCGGTACCGGAACAGGTAAAGACAGGCTCGGCACATGGGGTCTCACAGCAGTCATCAAAGGGATAGTCTTCATAAAGGGCAAGAGACCAGCCGGCAAGTCCTGAGCAGTCATCCCCGGAGTTGGCAGTATCCTCAGCACAGTCAAGAGAAGTAGTCGTACTGGTAAAAGAAAGTTCACAACCATCACAGGTACAGTCAGAAAGACAGACTTCAATGGTGGCATAGGGAGGTTCTGAATCTATGATGATGGGAATACGGATACAGGCTTCTTCTTCACAGGCTCCGGAGGTAATCTCCAGGTAGGAGGCACAGCAAAGAGACTGACTGTCCTGGAAGGAGCCGGAGCCGGTCCAGGCGGTGCGGTCGGTATTGGGGAAGAAGATGACTTCTGTTCCGTCTCCGTTGACTTTCTTGCTGTAGTCTCCTGTGCAGTAGGTGATATAGCCTTTCACAATACCGGTAACAGGGGCCGGGAAGGTCACGGTAATATCATGGGTTCCCCGGGAGAGATAGGTCTTGCCTTCTACCTGGACGGATCCTTGGATGTCAACCACAATGCCTTCTGGTTCTTCTTCTCCTTCTCCTTCGGAGGGGATGAGGCCCTGGCAGCCGGAGAAGAGAAAGAAAGAGACAATGGCAATCAGGAAAAGTACCATTAATTTTTTCATAGAAACTCCTTTATATTTTTATTTATATATAAATATATTAATAATGTGTTCTATTATTTTATTCGGTTTAACATATTAGTCTAAAGCTTTTTAGACATAAGCAAAATCTCTCTGATTTGTTCAAACTGAAGCTAAAAATTTTCTTTAGTACAATGTATTTCGTATCGTACCTCAAACTAATGTGGGATAATAATAATTTCTTGTTAATATGACATTAATTCCTATAGCAATAAATTAATAAAATGAAATATTATCAAAAAGAACTGTAAAGATTAATTAAAATCATTATAGAAGAAAAAAGAGAAATGAAAAGAAGAATATATAAAGAAAAAAATGTATCAGTTCGATGATGCAAAGCTGAAAAAGCTGAATTTTCAGGCCGAATGATTTTCACAAAAATTATTTTTCTGATTTGAGTTCTTCTTTTAGTTTTTCTATTTCTTTCTTCAATGACCCAATCTGGGCAAGTGCTGCCAGAGCAAAAACAAAAGCAATTGGTGCCAACAAACCAATATATTCCATTATCTCTTACTCCTTAAATAATATTTTCTATCTTATAAAATATATAACCATTAAGTCTAATCAGATTCTTTATTATTTGAAAATTGTAATAATTTTAAGTATTATAATTTTTTTCGTTTCAGTTTATTTTGATACATAAGACGGTCAGCCTGATGATAGGTTTCTTCCAGAGAACAGCCCTTTTCCTCGCAAATAGCAACTCCCATGGAAATGCTTAATGGTAAATCTTTATTTTTCTCATTATGCTCACTAATAGCATTGTTAATTCTGGAAATAGCCTCTTCGCCAGTATTTTTATTCGTCTCAGGCAATACCAGCACAAATTCATCTCCACCAATCCTGGCAATTAAGTCATATCCCCGAATTGATTTCTTTAAAACTGCAGCACAATCCTGCAAATAGCGATCACCTTGTGTATGACCTTGGGAATCATTAATTTCTTTTAATCCGTCCATGTCTGCTGAAATAATAGCAATAGGGTAATGACGTGAATCTTCCAGACGCTTTAGCTCATTCACAAAATAATGGCGATTATATAGGCCAGTCAGCTGATCATGGAAACTCAAGTATTTAACTGATTCTAAATTTCTGCTATTTCTCAGGGCAACTGCTGCAATATCTCCCATAGAAGAGATGAAATCTAAATCCCTTTGAGTGAAACCACCTTCCTTGTTTGCCAGACCAATCAGGCCAATAGCTTTATTTTCCACAATAAGGGGCGCAAACGATACATTTTCCATCCGCATATGACCTTCCGTGGTAAATATTTGACCCAATGGCTATCTGCAAAATTATTATCATAAACACCTTTCAGAGAACGATAAGCAGTTTCCCTTAACCCTCTGATTGGCATTGGTAAGTTTTCATCAGCAATACAGGAGGAGTCCTCTGAATCAAGAAATAATACTTCATTTTCCGAACCATCCTCATTCGGTAAAGCAACATATCCAGTGGCTCCGGTAACTTTTTTACAAAAAGAAAATATTTCCCGGGCAGATTTTTCAAAATCCTGCTGAATGAGAATTGCTTTGGCACTTTCTTTCAGTGCATTATATTCTAATAGAAGTATTTCTAATTCTGAAACCAGTTCCTGTTTTGTCAAATTATTTATCTGATGTTTTTTCATTTTCTATTTTCAGCTTTCTTATGTTCATGAATTTTTATTAAATTTTATCCTGGATATTAAACTTGATAGGTTAATATAGTAAAAATTATACCATGTGGTTTAACATATTAATAATTAACTTTTTACCTATCTGCCATTTACATGGGAAATCCATAAACCAAATCCCATTTATTTGTTTTCCTTTTCTGATAATTTTCTGGTGGTTCATAGCTCAATATTAAAAAATACTTATCAAATTTCTTCTACTTATTTCAATAGTAGAATCTGGCTGTTATTTTCAATTATTATATTTTTGTTATATAATTCCATTTAATTGGGTTATAAAAACAGGGGTTAAAATGAAAGTAATAACAATCTTTGGGTTAATATTATTAGTTATAGTAATCATATTGGTATTTCTTCTCTTTTCGGCTGCAGAAAATCATAAAAATAAATTAAATCAGGAATATATCAAATATCCACCTCCAGGCCAAATGATCAGAGTGAATAACCATAATTTACATGTATATAGTATAGGGCAAGGTAATATTACCCTGGTGTTTTTAGCCGGACATGGAACATGTTGTCCCATTATTGACTTCAAGCCTTTATGGATGAGATTAAAAAATGATTATAAAATAGTAATTGTTGAAAGGGCTGGTTATGGCTGGAGTGAAGCATCAGATAGCCCAAGGGATATAGATGCTCTACTAGCAGAAACAAGAAATGTTTTAGGGCTTTCCGGAGAAAAAGGGCCTTATATACTTGTTGCCCATTCAATGTCTGGACTGGAAGCTGTTTATTGGGCTCAAAGATATCCAGATGAAATTAAAGCAATAATAGGAATTGACCCATCTGTTCCGGATTTTGTTGAAAACTATCTTGCAATTCCCCCAAAAATTAAATTATCTTTTATGTACCTCATATCAAGAATTGGGCTGTCCAGGTATATGTCAAAGACTGAGCTGGAAAAATCTTTTCCTTTGATTAAATCAGAAGATTTGTCAACCGAGGACAAAAAAATGCTTTTAGCTCTATTTTATAAAAGCTCCTACACTAAAAACATGTTAAATGAAATTGATTATTTAACCGAAAATGCAAAAAAGGTAAAAGCGAATAAGATTCCTGTCAATACTCCGATGTATTTCTTTATCTCTGATGGTAAAGAAGTTACAGATGCTAATTGGAGAGAGATATTGACAGATTATATATCACAAATAGCTCATGGAAAATATAAATTACTGGACAGCGGGCATTATATTCATTCTGAAAAGCCGGAAATACTTGCAGATGAGATCAAAAAATTTATAGGCAACATTTTTCCCTAACTTTCAAACAAGTAAGCTAGACAAAAGAAAAATCCCCCACCTTAGACACTAGCTATTTAGAAAATTAATGAGTTCTTTGTTTTTTTAAATCTTTCCCGTATTTTAAATAAATAATAATTACAAAAACCCATAGAATTAATGCATAAACTAAATTCAAAGCATGTCATTTGCAGGCTTCTTTCCATTTAAAACCCTTGTACTTTTTTTCTATTACGGATAAGCTTGAAACCTTAATCATTTATATCAATCTCCTTTAAACGTCTACGACACCCGTTTACTATTCATTAGCCATATATTCTTATCCTGACATAAGAATAATTATTTAGTTAATCTGGTTAATAAATTTATACTATTATCAAGTAAATCTAATCTAAGTACTCGCTTACCTCATCAATATACACTTTCCAATCAAATTCTAATTCATTTAATTCTCTGTTGTAAATTTCCTGGCATTTTGAATTAAAATTATATTTATTTGCCTCTATAAGCATTTCTTTAAATTTTTCTATTCCATATTCATCTAAAAGATAAGATACAAAAGAACCACTTACCGGATAGTTTATTAAACCACTGAATGAATTCCAGTTATTAACCATATCATTGACCGCGGGCAGTTTATCTTCATCCATAAACTTTTTAGCCCATTGATGTAAATTTATAATCGGATCAGATACAGCATGCCACACTCCATCCATTGTAACTGCTAATCCTTCATTTAAAAATGTGGTACCAGGTTTTCCTATTGCATTCCAGGCAATGACATGAGTTATTTCATGAGCTGAAGCCCCTTCAACTCCTATTGATTTTCCTTTTTCGCTATATACCCCTAATACAACTTTTTGTCGGTTATAAGCTAAACCCTGAACATGATCCCAACCTGCATCTTCCGGTGTTGGATAGATATAAATAGAAATTGTGTCATTGAATTGAACATTTAATTGTTCAAGTATATATTGGTATGCCTCCTCCTGGATCTTAACAATATCATCCAAATTTTCTTCAGCATAAGAATTCGCCCGGTAATAAATATTAAAATGTTCACTTTTCTTTAATTCCCAATTGTCTCCGGGATTAAAATATCCTATGCCAGGAATTATACTGCAGGAAGTGAGCATCAAAAACATTATTGATAAAAATAATAAATAAAATAATTTTCTTAAGTTATCTTTAATGTCATGAGAATAATACATTTAAATTTTGCTCCTTATCTTTTTATTAATTTATACTTTTCTAAAGCATATTTTATTAAAATTTTTATAAATTCTATATTTCCCTTAACAAAAAAGTTGGGGCTTTTTTCTAATATAATCTTTTTTTATCGTAGCACTTTGAAATCATAATATTATATCTTAATCTTCTGGCTAAATTCCTCTTAGATTATAAGTTTATATTATTTTTATAGTATTCAATAGAATTTTTTGCCAATAAAATATTTAACTTTCCTACCTAAAATAGTTTATTTTCTTATAAGGAATTGATTTACCATTATTGGCTTTATTATATTTTCCCGGGATTCACATTTATTTTTTTGAGAATAAAAAATGATAAGAAAGCAGAGATTAAACAAATTGTAGGCATAATAAAGATAACCGGAATCACATTGTATCCGGCATTAGCCATAAATAGTATTTTAGAAGTTAAAGCAGCCATTAATATGGATAAAAAAATAAGATTAATTGTGGTAAATAAATAACCATATCCACTTTTCTTAAGTGCAAGAACCCCTGAAACAATACCGATGGGCAGTAACAAGCCCAAATCGAATCCCTGCACTATTAGGGTAGTATAATGCTGAAGCTCTTTTGGGTAAATTGATCCATCTAATAGTGGGGGGATAACAATACCAAGCCATAATATGGCTACCATTACACTATTTATCACCAGGAATAGTCCTGAATAACGGATAAATTTCTCTGAACTGAACATTGGCTTGATTTCAGTGATGTTATAACAAAATAAGCTCAGTACGAAAGCAAAGAATGAGAAACACAATAAGACCAGATAGACCAAAAACATGATATTATACATTCCCATTGCAGTATAAAATAAATAAGTAACCAAGAAGTACATTAATATTCCTGATAATAAGAACAGTCCTTTAATATTATTCTTTCTAAAAAGAAATAAGGCAAAAAGCAACAAAGGTATACCGATAAATAAAGTAACATAGTCCTGTGCAATGCCCTGAATTGCTACATCTGCAGACATATGCTGATAGAGGCCTCTCCCGTAAATGGTTACATTTTCACCTCGAATAGACATGTAATCATATTCACCGGGGCCGGCATTTGAGGTAATACCAATAAAAGTAGCAATGGCTGAGAAAATAGTAATCAATAAAACGAGGCCTGTAATAATTTTACTGTTTTTCATTTATTTATCCTTATTAATTAAAATACTATAATCTGTTTATTCAGGAATAACCCGATAATCCTGAATATCTAAAAACCAATGTTGCCAGAAACTTTCTTTTAGAATCACCTGGCTCTTCCTTATTTCTATCTGCCCATTTTTAAAGATAGGCCCACCAATAACAAAGGTATGAAATTCACCATTCTCACCACAAGTACAAAGATTCCTTTGTTTAAGTTCATCTATAAATTTTTGATCGACTAATCTACCAATGATATCCTTACTAAACAAATCTGCCCTGGCACTAACCACTACTGCTTTAAATCCTAAAGATATAAATTCTTCAACAACCTCTTCCGGCTTTATTTGCCACAGGGGTTCTATTGCCTTCACTCCTATTTCTTTGCATACTCTTTCAACCCAATTTTTATGCTCAGTTAAATAAATATCACCAAAAACCATGCCATCTATTCCTTTGGATTTAAGGTAAGTTACTGCCTCTTTAAATTCTTTTTCATAAAAATCCATATCATCGCTAACTTGCTTCTGAAAGAGAGGAATACCAATCATTTTAGCTTGCAAATCAATGAGTTCTTTTTGAACACCGTGAAAACAACATCTCTGGTATTTTTTAGAAATTAAATTCAAGAAATAGTCTACTCTATAACCTCTTTTCATTGCTTTGTAACAAGCAAAGCAACTATCTTTTCCTCCACTCCAGGAACCAATAAGTTTCTTTGTATATTTCAATTTATCAATTTTAATCAAATGAATTACTCCGATTCAAAATTCTGATTCTTAATCAATCATTTTCTAAATTATCGCAAAATAAAAACCTGAGATATAAGGATAGAATTGAAATGGACAACCCAATCTTAAACCAGTAAACACTCTGATTAATGATATATATTTTGACCAATTTCTTGCTATGAGAGTTTATGGGTTATTTAAATCAAAGTTATCTTTATTTTTTAAAAATTTTCTTGCACGAGTTGCGATAGAAGTTGGCGAAAACTGGTTAAGCATTGTAGCTTCATCAGACCATGAATCTTCATAAAACCCAATTATAGCAAACCCGGCTGCTATCTGCCCGCCAATCTGGGTATCCAATGAATGACTGAACTGTGCTGGATTTTTATTGGCTTCCCATTGAGCTTGTTGGCTGCTGTCAAGATCATAAGGTTCTGAAAATGGTAGTTTTCTTTTCACAATTAATTTCCCGTACTTTTCTGCTTCTTCATGGTCAAACAGAAAAAAGGAGGGATTCATAAATCCTGCCAGCAAGTCTCCGCCGTTTTTTAATACACGGCAACACTCCGACCAGACTGCTGTTACATCAGGGACAAAGACATTGGAAATCGGATGGAATATCAAGTCGAAAGTTTCATCAGCAAATTCAGAGAGCTTTGCCATATCACCCTGAACACAGCGTATCTGAAGTTTGTCACGCTTTGCAACATCACAATCTTTTTTGAGCTGCTCTTCAGAAAGGTCAAAACTGACTACCTTTGCCCCTGCAGCAGCCAATATCGGTGCTTGCTGTCCTCCCCCTGAAGCCAGACACAGAACATCTTTATCTATTAAGCGGCCAAACCATGAATGCGGTACAAATTTGTTGGGTGTAAGGATTACATCCCATCTACCCTTCTGGGCAGATTCAATTATTTCCGGGGAAACCGGCGTAGACCATCGGCTTCCCTGTGAAGATTCCAGATTCCATGCATGTCTGTTATGTTCAATTATATCCATGTTAATCCTCTAATTTCATCAGATATTAAACTGGGATAACCATTAATTTTTTTTATTATATTCTATGAGTAAATATTAATTATTATTCACAAGACATCAAACACTAAATAAAAGTTTGATTTCTCTAAAATCAAAGCATATTTGGAAAAATATGCCAATAATATATACCCTTATTAAGCAATAAATTGATTGACAAATTTAATAAAACTTGTCTTCTTTTACGGTCATCTCAATATAATTTTCATCTTCTAATATTACATAATATTCGATTCCATACCATTCACCAAAGACTATTTGGTCATAAGCAGAAATTCTATAAAATCCCGGTATTACATCAGTGATAACTAAAAAGCCATCTCTGTCAGTTTTCTCCTTAATATTTTTGTATTCTCCTGAATCTTCGTTATACATAGAAATACTATAAATTTGTCCATTTGGATTAAGAATCTGAAGATACACTGTGGCAGTCTGTGTTTGCCCTAAATTTTCAGGAGTACACCCGTTAACAACCAATACAAGCACACCAAATAATATAAATAACAACAATCTTTTCTGGAATCTCATTACCATTTACTTTACCTCATTTCAAACAATATTTATTAAACACAAAAACTTTTCAAAATATAAAATAACAGTATTTCCAGTTAGATTCAAAATCACAACATGAAATACTGCTGTGGTGTATTGTAATTAAAATTAAATCCATTCCTCTGATAATATATCCCCTTTAATATCTATAACAATTACTTTAATGGGAATTTTTCGTTTAGCTTTATTTGCGGCTTCTTTTGCTAAAAGTAAAAGACCTCTACAACATGGTACCTGCATAATTAACACTGTAAGAGTATTAATCCTGGCATCATCTATCCAGGATTGTATCTTTTCCAGATATATTTCTCTGCCCTGATCCAATTTGGGACAAGCTATAGCTAAAGGTTTCCCCTGCAGGTAATCTTTATGAAAATCTCCCGCTGTATATGCTACACAGTCAGCACATAAAAGAACATCTGCTTTTTTATAGTGAGGTGCTGTGGGTGAAATAAGATGTAGCTGTATAGGCCAGTGTGTCAGATAAGATTTTCGTTTTCCTTCTTCATTTGATTGATTTTCTGTTTTTTTGATATTTTGCATAACTATACCAGGGCAACCTTTTATTTCTTTATCTTCCACTATTTTCTCTTCTTCAAGAATGGGTATTTCTATATTTCTTTTCTTTAGAAAAGCAATTGCCTGTTGCAAGAATTCTTTTTGATTATGCTCCTGCAAGTGCTTCAGGTGTGCTTTAATAGTATTTTCTCCCTGTTTTACAATATTTTCCATTATCCTGGACTCATCATATGGTTCTGCTTCTCTTTCTTCAATACTGATTGCACCTTCCGGGCAAGGACCCAGACAAGCACCTAAACCATCACAAAATAAATCACTTATCAGTCTTGCTTTCCCATCAATAATTTGTAGCGCACCTTCCGGACAAGCAGGAATGCAAAGACCACAACCGGTGCATTTTTCCTGATCTATTTTAACTATTTTTCTTTTTGCCATTCTTGCCTCCTGTTCGGCCTTAGGAATATTCTTATTGACTGATTATAACAGAATGAAAATACATTAATCAAACTACAAATTCATAAAACCTAAAACACGCATCTCTGTTTACCTCAGGGAACAATCTACTACATTTCTTCTACAAGGGCACTTTCTCTCTCACTCATGGTTTAACTTACGAGAAGCTAAGATAATAAACAACCTTATTCGCTTTTTGTATGAAGTTACCAGCTCAATTGCAGAAATCACAGCAGGAGTGATTAATGAGATAAATTGTAAAGAAAAATTTCTTTGATTAAATTAATTTTTGCCCTGTTTCTTTTTACTATACTTATTTCGCATATTTTTGTACTACTGATAGATATTTTTCATGAATCATCTTCTGGTCAAAGCGAAAAAACTCATCCAGCATCTGATTTAACTCATTAATGGAAAAATATCTTTCTGTGTCCGGGAAAAAAATCTCATCTTCCTTTTGGATGTGAACAGGATAAAAATTAACCAGGACTTTCAGATGAGCAATAATGATTGGTTTTTGAGACTCGTCACCTTCTTCGTACTTTTCTTTTGCCTCTATGAGTGCTTTAACAGTTTTCCTGGCATATTTATGTTCTTCAACCAGTTCATTCATCATTTTACTATCCTGTTCTGTCATAGATTTATTGGAACAATCCCTAAACAAGATATCCTCTTCCTTCCCATGATGAGTCCTGTCAGCATAAGTCCTAATAAAATCAACTGCTGTGTCAATAAATCGACTATCAAGTCTGCCGCCAGAGTCCAAAAATTTGATTTCCTTATCTATGATACTAATCATCTTTTCGATGATACGATGTTCCATCATTAATAGCCCTCTTGGTTTCATTTTATAATCTCCTATTATTCTTTAATATAAAAAGATTAATATCTGCAAAATAATTAACTTTGTATGATATAAATAAATTCATTGAAAATAGACATGTGCTCCTTCAGTATAATTTAGAGGATCCCCATGTTTATTCCCCAAGAATTTATTACCGGCAATAGTATATTCTGAATCTTCTGTTGGAAGAAGTGTGGTCATAACAACTTCAGGAATATTCTCTCTTCCAGCTCCCCAGCCTGATAAACGGGGACTGGCAGGAAAAATATTACTATCTGCAGCTACATAAATCCCACCACCATTTTCTGCAGCATAATTACCATTAATAATATTATCCTTGATAATAGCGGAACTAATAACTACACAGATTCCTCCTCCGCTGTTATTTACTTCGTTTCCAGTAATTGTATTTTTCTGTATAATAGGTGAACTATACCAACTCACATAAATACCTCCGCCATATGCTGCATGATTATTAACAATAATATTGTTTAAGATTGAAGGAGAACTGCTTAATATATTTATTCCGCCACCATAATATATTGGATTTCCGTTGGTAATCTTAAACCCTTCTAGTGTTGAGGTGTCCCCACCACTGAATTTAATTACTGAGTCGCTGGAAGTAGCCCGAATAATTGTAGCCTCCACAGTGCTAGGATTGAAAGGATCAATACTTTGTAGCGTGATATTTTTATCATGCAATATAATGTTTTCGTAGTAGGTCCCCGGACAGACAACAATTATATCTTCATCTATGGCATCATCAATGGCGGCCTGGATACTCATGTAAACACTCCCTGTGGTTATATTATGAACCCCTGTTCCTGTGGAATAAAAATTTGCTTGAATTGTATGGTTTTCCTGGATATCAGAAAAAATAAAATCAATGGAACCACTCACTATTGGCAATACTGGTGAACCATCTATCATTAGATTGCCTGCATAATAACAGGTATCCGGAATAATAGTGAAGGTATAACTGTCTCCTTCATTTACTATAATATTTCCCGAAGGACTTATATTTCCACCCACACCGGCTGTAGCAGTAATAGTATATACAGTAGGGGTAACCACACTACAGGAAGACAAGGATAATAAAAGAGAAATAATAGTTATAAATAACATGAAGAAATTTGTCGTTTCAGAAAGACATCTTTTCATTTAAAGATACCTCTTTTTCTAAAAAATGAAACGAAAAAATAAAATAAGCCTTTCACCTCTTCTTTTTCAAAAGCCACTTCCTGGTTTTTCTATGGGGATTGAAGGTAGAATTACATTTTCACCTATATTATATATCTAAAATTTATAAAAGAGAATTTTTTTCATTAAAATAGTATTCCTTTTAAAATAATTGAAAAGCCCCTCAATATTATAATCTAGGGGCTCATATAACTGAATATTTTCGCATATTCTTAAAATTTACTATAAAGGACAATATTAAATATTACCAACCAGAACCGTCTGGAACTCCATCACCGGAATTAGGTGCAGATCCGCATCCATTTGAAGAGCCATAATTTCCATCAAATCCACTACCATCTGAAGTGCCATCTCCAGAATTTGGGGCAGGTCCTCGCTGTGCACTTACCATTCCACCAAAACCAGTAAATAAAAAGATTGCTACTAAAATACACACAACAAATTTTCTCATATATCTCTCCTTTTTTTATTTATAGATTGTTTTCTGAAAATAAAAAGAAAATCGGCAGTCTGGCAGTCATAGCAGATACATGTCTTAGACCCATAACTTTGCGTCCTACCCTTTCGGATAGTTTGCCTTTATCAATCTCCATAAATAATTATTTTAATTAGAAATGTTTATTCATACTAAATATTTATAATATATACTTTTTAAAAAACTTTTTCAATCTTTTTTAAAATCTCAAAATTTGCTTTCAATGGTAAAAAATTCTACAAATTCATTTTTTTCTTACAAACTGATTCTTTTTTCGTTTTCCCTTTACTTGATCGGATTAGATGAATTGTCAATTCATCAGATTATTATAATATGATATTTCTTTGAATTAATGGTTCCATTATTTTTTAGAATTGATAATAATCTATATAAAATGCTGAGACCAGACTCCTACTTCTAAAACTTATCCTTATTGCTCATCGGTCTAATCTCATGATGAGAAGAACCATCCCCCGTATCAAGGGTATGGTTCATTTTTCGATTGAAATTTCCAAAGGAAAAAATGAGTAGAAGTTTATTGATCGAATAAATTTTCAAAATAGCAGTAATGTCAAAAAGAGTTTTATAAATGATTATTTAATCAGATTAGAGGTATATTACAAGGTATTTTGATATAAATAATGCTATTTTAACATTTTAACATATTAAAATTGTTCTTTATTGTTGAGATACCTTACTATATGTTTATTAGATGCATTTGTTTTCAAACCATTCTCAAGACAGCAATTGCTTCCACGATATAATTGGAAAGAAAAATAAAAAATGACACAAAAAATCTGAATTAGATTATAAAAGTAAAAATCTATTGACTGTCTGAGACAGACAAGACTTTCATGCTATCACCTGCTTTGATTTCTCCACCTTTTAATACCTTTGCGAAAATTCCCTCTTTAGGCATAACACAATCGCCAATTTTTTGTTTAATTTCACAGTCATGATGGCATTTCTTACCGATTTGGGTTATTTCCAACAAAACATTTTCTCCAACTTCCAATTTCGTTCCAATTGGTAACTGATTCAAAATGATTCCTTCGGTAGCTATATTTTCCGCAAAATCACCAAAGTTTATTTGAAACCCTTTATCTCTCATTTTATTAATACTTTCCACACCTAACAGGCTTACCTGACGATGCCATTTTCCGGCATGTGCATCTTCCTGCAGTCCATGATCTTCTACTAAAACAGCAGATGCAACTTCTTTTTTGACAGTTCCTTTTTCTTTGCTTAAGCAGACTGCTAATATTTTTCCAGTTTTAGCGATAAAGTTAGCCATTTTTTATTCTCCTTGTTTTTTATTGTTTGCCATAGATATTAGTTCTACCTAATATATCTGAAAATCAGCTGAAATCTTGAAAAATTGTTTGTTAAGTTGTTCATTTAAAATATATTAGCTGAAATTTGAAAAATTGCAAGTGAAACTGTTATACTGATGCTGAGGGTTTGTGGATTTTCTTTTTTTTTTAAGACCTTCAGACGAAAAAAATCTTCTCTGTCTTTTTCTTCCAGTACTTCTGTTATAAACTTGACCATATTTTCATATTTAGGTATTTGAATATTTTTTAGGGCGTTTGTCCTTTTTTGGGTTCTTTTGATTTCTATAGCCAGTTTATAAACTGAATCTTCTATTTCAGCTAACTCGTAAAGGAGATACTTAATCTGTTGAAATTTTTGCAGTGTCACATCCAAAGCAGTATTGGTATGATAAAAACTGTAAGAGGGTTCAATTTCATACTTTTCATACTTGACCTGGGGTATTTCCACTCCCATAATACTATAGGTCAGTATATTAAATTCAGTAGTCAGGGAAATTGATTGGGCAACTTCATTTACTTCATTTATACCCAGGCTGATATTTGCTACTGTAAGGGCTTGATAGGCATCCTGAAATATTTCCTGAGTTTTTTGCTGGATTTCTTTTGCCCTTTCCATAAATTCCATCATGTTTTTGATTAAAACATTTCTTTTTTTATCTAATAGCTCAAATCCTTTTTTGGAAAAATCCAAAGCTGCCTGTGCAGCAATAAGATTTGCCTTGGTTGAGGTTATATTTTCCTGCATTTAATCTTACTTCCTGAAATATTTCTTTGTTAAAGAAGGATCTATCCGGTTTAGTTCCTGTTCCGGCAGAAAACTGAGCACTTTCCACATCAGGTTTAAGGTCTGCTGAATATCACGGGACTCTTCAAAATCCTGTTTTGCAAATTGCTGCTCAAATTGCCGGCCAAATTCCATATATTTTCGGTCTACTTCTGAAAGTTCGTCCTCTCCTATAATTTGGGCTAAAGCCCGAATCTCCTGCACTCTGGAATAAGATGAAAAGATTTGATTTGCTACATCAGGGTGATCCTCTCTGGTATATTTTTCTCCAATTCCGTCTTTCATAAGCCGTGACAAGGAAGAAAGAATATTAATGGGCGGATAAATACCCGCCTGAAATAATGATCTGCTTAACACAATTTGTCCCTCTGTGATATAGCCGGTTAGATCAGGCACCGGATGGGTAATATCATCATTGGGCATAGTGAGGATACCTATCTGAGTAATGCTTCCTTGAGAGCCTTTCAGCATGCCTGCTCTTTCATAGAGGCTTGCTAAATCAGAGTAAAGGTACCCCGGATAACCTTTCCTGGAAGGAACTTCTTCTCTAGCCGAAGAAATCTCCCGCAAGGCTTCGCAATAACTGGTCATATCAGTAATAATAACCAGGACATGTTTATTACTTTCAAAAGCCAAATATTCTGCAGCAGTAAGGGCACATCTGGGAGTAATAATTCTTTCCATAACCGGATCATCTGCCAGATTTAGGTACATTACTACGCGATCCATCACCCCTGCATCTTCAAAAGATTTACGGAAAAAATCAGCTTCATCATGTTTGATACCCATAGCTGCAAAAATCACTACAAAATTTTCTGCATCTTCTTCTGAGATGCGGGCTTGCCTTACAATTTGAGCAGCCAGATGATTATGAGGTAAACCATCTCCGGAAAAAATTGGTAATTTCTGCCCTCTGATTAAGGTCATAAGCCCGTCAATGGAAGATATTCCAGTCTGAATGTAATTTCTTGGATAAAGCCTGGCTACCGGATTCATCGGCCGGCCATTTATATTATAGCTTTTCAGAGAATAAACATCTCCTGCACCATCTATTGGCTTTGCTGTACCGTCAAACACTCTTCCCAGTATTTCATTTGAGAGAGACATTTCCATTGGCTTTCCGGTAAAGCTTACATATACATTATTCAGATAAATACCTGAGGATCCCTGAAAAACCTGAATTACAACCTTCCCCCGATCTATCTGGACTACCTGTCCTGTCCGCTGTATACTGCCTGGAAGCTCAATATTGACAAGCTCTCCATAGACTGCATCTTGAACCTCATCCATCACAATTAACGGACCTTCTGCTTTTTCCAGTTTTAGATATTTAATTTTCATTTATCAAACCTTCTCTTCGCTATACATGTCTTCTATTTGATTGTAATAATTGCTAATCTTATCCAAAAATAACTTAAAAAGAGTGTTTTCTGCAGTGCTTTCCTGATATTTCAGCATCACAATATCAGAAAACAGCTGTTCGTTTTTTACCCTGGAAAGTGGAATCCCCTGTTTAATACATGCATTGGCTCTCTCATAAAGTTTTACTATAACTTTTAACATATTGTACTGACGTTTGAGAGTTGTATATAAATCCTGTGTCTGATAGGCACTTTGCTGCAGATATCCGGTCTTAATGATTTTGGCTATTTCCAGTACTAATCTCTGGTCATCAGGCAAAACATCTTCACCTACTAATTTTACAATATCCATCAGTTTGCTTTCTTCCTGCAAAACACCCATCATTATTCCTCTCAATTCTAACATATCTGCAGCTACATTCTCTTTGAACCAGTTCTTCAGCATGGGAAGATAATTACTGTAGGAATATAACCAGTTTATTGATGGAAAATGCCTGGCATAAGCCAATTCCCGGTCTAACGCCAGGAAGGCACCTACAATTCGCTTGGTAGATTTGGTAACCGGTTCGGAAAAATCTCCTCCTGCCGGTGAAACAGCTCCGATTATTGTAATTGACCCTTCTGAACCATTTAAATTTTGAAAATAACCTGCTCTTTCATAAAAAGCTGCCAGCCTTGAACCAAGATAGGCTGGATATCCTTCTTCAGCCGGCATTTCTTCTAATCTGCCGGAAATTTCTCTTAAGGCCTCTGCCCATCTGGAAGTAGAGTCTGCCATCACTGCAACATTGTAACCCATGTCTCTGAAGTATTCAGCAATAGTGATACCTGTATAAATAGAAGCCTCTCTGGCGGCTACAGGCATATTAGAGGTATTAGCAATAAGGACAGTTCGGTCCATCAGAGGATTTCCTGTTTTAGGATCTTTCAGTTTTGGGAAGTCTTCCAATACTTCAGTCATTTCATTCCCACGTTCCCCACAACCGATATAAACAATAATATCGGCATCGCTCCATTTAGCCAGTTGATGCTGAGTGATTGTTTTTCCTGTACCAAAACTGCCTGGAATAGCTGCCGTACCACCCTTGGCTATAGGGAAAAAGGTATCAATAATCCTCTGTCCTGTTACTAATAATTTATCTATAGGTATCCTTTTACAAGCAGGTCTGGGTTTTCTTACCGGCCATTCCTGAAACATATTTAATTTATATTCTTTGCCCTTATTTTCTAATACAATCAAGGTATCAGTAATTTTGTAGAAACCATCTTCCACCGCTTCAATTATATTGCCTTCAATTCCTGGTGGAACCATTATTTTGTGTAGAATGGAGCTTGTTTCCTGCACCTGGGCAAAAACCTGACCGGATATTAACCTGGTGCCTGTTTTTGCAATGATTTCAACAGGCCATTCCTTTTCTGTATCCAGAGAAGTCAGTCCAATCCCTTCAGGAATAAATGATTTACCACGGGCATAAATCTGAGATAGCGGTCTTGCAATACCATCAAAAATATTTCCTAAAATTCCCGGACCTAATTTTAAGGAAAGGGTTTCCCCGGTACCCTGGATTATTTCTGTTAACTTCAACCCGGCAGTTTCTTCATATACCTGAATAGTCCCTAATTTATTTTCCAGAGAAATAATTTCTCCAATAAGTTTTTTTTCTCCTACAAGCACCATTTCCCGTACCATAAAGCCTTCCATATTGGTGGCTTTTACTACTGGTCCGTTTATATATACTATATTTCCCAACCCTCTCATCTTAGTCTTGTATCTCCTTGTTTAAGTGAGAAAATAATATTTCTCCTATTAATTTATTGCTTTCTTCTATTATTGAGTTAATAGTATAATCAATTTCCATCCGGCCATCTCCGCTCTTCACATAAACCCCACCGAGAAGATTATGAAGAGCATGTAATTGATAAGTATTCTCCTGTCGGAGATTGGCAATAGTGTCCAGAATAATTGCTTTTTTATTTTTAAAATCATTTTCACTAAGATCAATAATAACAAATTGTTTTTCAGAAAAAGCTGCTAAGGTTTTTTGCATGGCTTGCACTAAAAAGACATTGTATTGCTGACTGTCAATAAATTTCTTGATTTCTCTCTTTACTTCCTGAGTAACCCTATCAGTAAATTCCTGTCTTTTCTTTAATATCTGTAAACGCATATCTGCTTTAGCTTTTTGGATTAGCTGCTGTTTTTTTATTTCAGCATCTTTGCGGGCTGTTTCCAGGGAACTTTTTTTTCTTTCTTCATATTCATTTATCAGATTCCTTTTACGATTTTCATAATAATCCAGTAATTTTTGTTCCTTTTCCTGGCAATCCAGCTCTATTCTTTCAATAATTACCTTGGTAAAAAGGGATATTTTGTCTTCTATTGTATTAGACATGATAAAATCTACACCTCAAATCTTAATTCCGATTGATTCTCTGATATATCTGGTGAGAAAATCCGCAGGACGCCTGGTCCCGTGTCTGTCAGGAATCTCAACAATAATCGGAAGTTTGTTGGATAATTTCATTGCATTCAATTCTGGCTGCACTTTTTCCATTAACAGTTCAGTTATCAGCAAAATTCCTATTTCCTTTTCCTGGCTAACTTTTTCTAATGCTTGTAACGTTTCTTCTCTTTCATGCACTACTATACCTTCGACTCCGGAAAGCCTTATTCCGGTTAACGTATGAGTATTATCGCTAATCAAAAACATTTTCATGGAAAATATCCCTATAATCTCCCTAAGATCATAATAGAAACTATCAGGCCATAGATAGCAATACCTTCTGCTAACCCAACAAAAATAAGGGTTTTGCCCAAAATATTAGGATCTTCAGAAACAGCACCCAGGGCTGAAGAACCTACTGCACCTACTGCATAACCGGCACCGATAGTAGCCAGACCGGTAGAAAGGGCAGCTGCCAAAAATCCCATTCCTGACGAAGAATCAGTATTGGTTTGTGCCCTGGCTATATCCGGCAATAGAAAAAAAAGAAAAACAGCCACTAATACTGTATAGGCAAATATTGAAGTTTTAACTAATCTCCTGATTTTTTTAATATTCTTTTTATCTTTTTTTAAATAACAATAGATTCCCATGGCAATAGTTAAACCAGATATGATCATGGCAATAAACAATACAACATACATGATAATTTAATCCTCCGTTTTTAAATAGGTATAATTACAAATTTATATTATGGTTCATTTTTGCGGGAGTATATTCAATTCCGGTTCCTCGATAATATTTGGTGAATAATTCATAATATTCCAGTCTCAGTGCCTGGATAAATACTATCAAAGCCTCTAAAGTAAGAATTATTATATTCCCTAATATTAAAATTGCCCAACTCCCCATTGAACTTTTAATCATCTCAGACAAGGTTAAAAAAGCAATATATAACCCCACATGATTCAGGGCAAAGGCTCCTACTCTTAAAAAAGAAATAGTGTTGGATAACATTGAAAGAAGTGTTTCCAGAACACCAAATCCCTCCTCAATATAGTCATTGATTGAAAAAATCAAAGATGAGTTATCACCGGGTAACATTTTTCTGGATATTGGTACTTTAAATAACATTAACACCAATAAAGCTAATAAGGTAAAAACATAGGCAGTTTTTACCTCCTGATGTGCAACAAAAGCCTGATATGCGCTAAACAGTAAGAGCAGGTAAAAAGAAAGTCCGACTAAACCATTTCTCCCCAGCAGTCCTTCTTCTATATTTTTTTCATAACTGGAGTTTATCATATTAAAAATATAACCGCTTAACATAAGTATTATCCCAAAAATAACCGAAATAATCAGCATATTATTAATATTTGCCATCGGGTTGATAACTAAGGGAGAAATTATTTCTTCAGAACCGAAGACACTGCCATAGAAAAGACCAAAGATAGCAGAGCTGAACCCTATCCGGCTCAGAATTCCTGCCATTCCTCCTTTTTTAAAAGTAAATTCCAAGAAAATACCAATGATAAAAAGGACCAGCCCCTGGCCCACATCACCAAACATAGCTCCAAAAAGAATCATATAGGTAATAGCGAAAAAAGCAGTAGGGTCTTTTTCCTGATAATCGGGAGTTCCGTACATTTTTACCAGTGATTCAAAAGGACTAAACAGCCTCATATTTTTCAGTTTTGTAGGAGGAGTAATGCCTGAACCAGGTTGTTTTGCTTCATCAACTAAAATTATCAGCTGATCACTGAAATGCTGTTCTAATTCATTTTTTAGCTGTGTTATATCACCTGTCGGGACAAAACCAAATAAGAAAAATAAATTATCCCCAACAGCAATTTCGGGTTTAATCTCCTCGATTAATTTTTCCATTTCCAGTCTTGAATAACCTTTTTGCAGTTCTTTACCATATTTTTCCCGGAAATTCTCCAGCGATTTTTTTCGATTTTCAATTTCAAGCAGGTCTTCTTCAATATTCTGAGAAAGCTGCTCAATAATTTCAGCCACATTCCCCTCAATTTTTTCTGGAACAGCAAGGGTAGTGTAATTTAATGAGCTGAATATCTTTTCTACAGTCTCTTCTAATGTTTGCGGAACAAAAGAGGCAACTATTATTTGTTTTCCTTCTACTGCTATTTTCAAGATAACAGCGGGAATATTTTCATAGTTTTTTTTCAGCTTATCATAATTGTCTCTGGAAATTCTGATAAGTTTAAAGGATAAATATTGCATGGAAATAAGTCTATTCATATTTAAGTCTGGAAAAGCAGAAAGATATTTTAAATTATTAATATATTCTTTCTTGTTGGCAATCAAACGTTCTTTTTCGGTAATTTCATCAGCAGTATGTTTTACTTTTTGGTAGATATCTTCAAATTGTCTCATAAATTGCTGATAATCATAATCCTGTTTTAAGTATTCTTTTTTTATTTCTGGTTTTATATTAAAAAGATTCTGTAATAATCGAACCATTTCTTCATCTTTGTTAAAATCCCTTTTTTGTGAACATGGTTTTAAAAAAGCTTCCTCTTCCAATGCAGCAATATTTCTCTCAGTAGGAGCAAGGAAAAAATCTGTAGAATTAACTCTGGCTAATGCATTAATTAGATGCATGCTTTTGTTCAGAACTACCAGACGCAATGTTTTATCTAAAAACATTTTTTTCCCAATTATTCCCATTATTTTCATTCTTTCTACACTCATTAACTATTTCTCCTTGGTTTTATGCTGCTTTCACTAAAAATTTTCGTGCTTCCTGGGCAGGCAGCTCATATCTGATACTTTCAATAATTGAAATTATATCCCTTATTTCAAATTCCAGTAACCAGACGTATTCTATGGTCTGGATAATACTAAAGGAGGATTTTCCACTTAATTCCTTCAGTTTATGATATAAATACCTATTTATTCTTCTTTCCATAAATATATCAGTAGAAACTGTTTCTTCTTTAAATAAAAAACCGTACGATGTATTACTGGTAATTTTTAACAATTCTCCTATATTTTGTGTATAGCACATTTCTTTGCGCTTCTGAAAGGTTAACTTGTCACCAAAGTTGATTGTGTAATTCAACAACTCTTCCGGAGATAAATTGTAAAACTTTTTCCCGCGATAAATCCACTGAATATTAAATAAATCTGCTACCATGCCTTCCCATTTTTCCAGTAAAGTTCTGTCCTCAGCTGATATCTTTAATTTACGGTTCTGGATAATAGCAAAATATCCCATATCCAAAGCCATCTCCAGACGAAAGAGGTTTTCTCTTCTTCCATCAGCCAGAGGAATTAATAAATCATAGAAATAAGAGCCTTTTAAAGAATAGATCAAGTCTCTTATAGAATTAGACTGCATAATTTCAGCCGGATTTGCTTGGCTGTATTTCCCTAAAAATGTAAAAGGTTTTTCTATACTGGTTATTTTTTTATTGTTAAAAATACTTCTTGCCAGGATTTTCAAGTCTTCAATTTCATATTTCATATAAAGAGATCTGATTAATTTCTTATAATCGTCCTGAAAAAAATGAATTAATCTATCAATATTTTTGACCATATTACGTTTCAAGATATCTTCTATATCTCTTCTGCTTACAGTTTCCGGAATAATTTCCTGCAGCAGCTTATGATAAGCAGTATTTTCTTTTAAATAAACAAATGCATCAGCAACTGATTTTTGCTTTAGCAGGTTTAGATAATCTTCCGGTTTGATGAATTCTTTTTTTAATACCCTTATCTTGGTATTTAAAGCAGCATAGACAGTAAACTTATCCATGATTCTCTCTATTAAACTGAAAAATTTGTTGTATAATTTCCGCAGTTATTGTTGCTAGAGATCTTTTAAATTCCAGTTCCATATTTTCAAGGATTTCTTTATTCTTCTCCCTGAACTGTTCAATTTCTTCCTGGGCTTCCTGAAGGATTTTTTGAGCAGTCTTTACATTTTCTTTTTCTGTTTGCCAATGGTAGTTTTTAATTATTTCCTGTTCTTCTTTTTTATATTGGTTGGTAATTTCAACTAATTGGTTTTTTCTTCTTGAATTTATTGTTAATGCCCTGACATCCAGCTCAATAAGTTTCTCGATAATTTCCTGTTCATCCAAAATAAACACCTTCTTCTTCAGTATTCCTAAGCAGTGAATTAAGTTAGTGCAAATTTTTATTATTATAATAATTAAATATTTGCACTAATAATCATACTAAGGCATTATACTCCTACCAGTTTAACAATTCAAATATTTTCAAGTTTCAAGAAAGATTATTAAATCATTTCGATAGTTACAATTATAAATGCTAACATTACTCCTGCTAATAAAGCAACAAAAGAGTGCTTTTTCTGATGACCTGCAGCCTCCGGTAATAGATGAGAGGCAGATATATAAATTAATACTCCCACTACAAAACCTAACAGTAAACCTAAAAAACTATCCTGTAAATGAGCAATAAATGGATAGGCTAAAAAAGCCCCTAATGGAGTTGTGAGAGAGGCAGCACACAGTGCATAGATGACTGCTTTTCTAGCCTGGATCCCAGCAGCTAGTAAAACAGAAAAAATAATTACTCCTTCAGCAAATTCATGAATAACTAAACCTATGCCTGTTAAAAAACCGACGTAAATGCTTGAACTGAAAGTTACAGTATAGATAATTCCATCCATAAAAGAATGAATTGCAATTCCTTCAACAGCAGTAATGCCAAATGCAAGAGTTTTTTGTTTTGTTTTATGCTGTATAGCTTTATTGCTGAAAAATATGAATAAAAAGCCGGCCAGGGCAGCAAAACCGGCACAACTATTTTTTTCTATTGCCTCAGGGAAAGCCAGCAGCAGGGGAACTGAAATTAATACACCAGCTGCAAAGCACATTACATAGGCTTTTGCCTGCTGAGCCCATTCTTTATTTTTATAGACGGCATAAATACCCACGGCATTAATTACAGCTGATAAAACCGCAAAAATTGTTATCCAGCCAAAAGTGCTAATTCCTTCCATGAGATAACCTTAACTCCTTTTTATAAACTTTATAATAAAAATAGTCTTTTTATATTGGTATTAATTATATGATAAAAACCAATTTATTCAGAAATATTTCTGCATTTTCGAAAAATATTTTATTTATTCTACTATTCTTGTAAATATCTTTGGAAAACATCCTGATTTATAGTTATTCCTAACCCTGGACCTTGCGGAACACTAACATAACTTTCAGCGTCTATCTTTATTTGCTCATTAATTAGCTCATCGCGTAATGGATTATCTCCCTGCTGATCATATTCCTGGTATAATGAATTTTCTATTCCGCAATTTAGATGCAGATTAGCAACAAGTGCTATTATAGTAGAAAAACTATGGGGTATGCAAAACATATTTTGAATACTGGCAATTGTAGCAATTTTATATGTTTCTGATATTCCTCCGCTCCAGGCCACATCTGGCTGAACTATATCAACGGCTCTTCTTAAAATAAGCTCTTTATGTCCATATCTGGTAAATTCGTTTTCCCCTGCACTGAGAGGTGTATCAATTTTTTTTCTTAACTCACAATAATTTTCCAGATCATCTGCCTTAAATGGTTCTTCGAACCAGCGGATATCTAGAGAATCCAGCAGCCTGCCCATTTTTATGGCCTCATAAATATTATAACCAGTATTGGCATCTACCATTACTACTACATCTTCACCTACCAGTTTTTTTATTTCTCTTACCCTGAGAAGATCATTTTTTAGCCCAAGCTTTCCCACTTTTATTTTTATAGCTTTAAATCCTTTTTGAATATGTTCTTCTGCCTGTTGCAAGAGGTATCTCAGTGGATTTTCACTAGCATAAAAACCGGCACTGGCATAAGCGGGAATTTTATCCCTGTTTCCTCCCAGTATTTTGTAAATCGGTTGCTCTAATTTTTTACCTTTTATATCCCAGAGAGCGATATCTATGCCGCTCATTGAAGCAATCAATGCTCCTTTTCGCCCGTGCTTAATAGTGCCATAATACATTTTAGTCCATAACTTACCGATATTTAGAGGATCTTCACCTATTAAAAATTCTTTTAGTTCTTTTTCAATAATATTTTTTGTTATTATTGGAGGACCTCCTGCAGAAATAGCTTCCCCGATCCCACTTATTCCTTCATCTGTAAATATTTCTACCAGAACCATTTTTCGTTCAGCAAAAAACTTAGTGGCATCTTCAAAAGGCTCTTTTAACGGGCAAGATAAAATACTGGCTTTTACATCTTTAATTTTCATTTTCACACCTCTTATTATATAAACTATCTTTTCCTAATAAAAATCGATTAAGTTAACTTTTTAAAATAAAAATTCAACATTAAACCTGCTGGTCAGAAATCAGTAAACACTGTTGAATGCAATAAATAAGTTATCTGGTATTTTTGGGCTAGTGCAAAAAGAAATACAAGCCTTTCACGGTTATCTAATAATTGTAGAAAATTATTTTTTTCTTCCTGATTTGCTTTTTCTTTAAAATAACCCCACAAATGTTCGCTGGTATTAGAAAGATGCTTCTCAGTGACAGCAAGCTGGAGAAAACTATGAATTTTCAATATTAATTCATTATCTTTTTGAATAGGCTTATTTGCCCTGCCTTTCATAAAAGACTGAACTTCTTTATAATACTGATAACCTCGAGCCATTACAGAATACTTGTGATGGGCCCAGAAATCAGTTCCTTTTCCAGGAAGAGGTATTCGCCCGGATTGCTTTTTCCCCAGATATTTATTTTGTAGAATTGCAAATTGTCGGGATGGTATGTCAACATATGAAAGGTTAGCTGGAAATGCATAATCTGATTTCTGTATATTTTCTGGAATTAACAGAGGACTGTTATGTCTGAAACTCCTCAGGGTCATTTCTTTAACCACCAGATTATGGCGAAGAATTAATTGAGGAAGATTTTCTACCCATCTTTTGGTTTCAGGATGTTGAGAATATCCTTTCTTTCCACCACAGATAATACTGTATAAAGCATGTATCTCCACATGTTCTCCTAATAAACTTTTATCTGACAGATAACCAGGATGGATATCCCACACTCTCATCTTTATTTCCTTTTTTCATTTTTCAGTTTAAATAATCCTGCCTTAAATTATAATATAATATAAAATAAAAAACACTTAATAATACCATTTACTTTTCCCGCTTATCTGTTTCTTGTGTCTTCTTTAACCATTTATGATAAAATAGTATATATATTATAAATAACTCTTATCCAATACCTTGATACTATCAACGTTCCTTATAAATATATTAAGGAGGTCTCAGTGCATAATATGAAAAAACACAAACATCTATTCTTTCTAGTTTTCTTTTTAAGTATTTTGTTAAGCGGACAAATTATACTGTATGCCCAGACAAGCCTGCCGATAGTAGGAAATCCACCGCAAAAAGTAGAAGATGATTTTATTTTAGAACCTCCTGAATACCAGGTAGAAACATGGATAGAAAACCTGTTCATACCTTGGGAATTAGTATTTCTTTCTGAAAATAGAGCTCTGGTTAATGAGCGTGCCGGACTAATCCGCCTGATTGAAAATGGTATTTTACAAGAAACACCCTACAAAATAATTAATGAGGTAACTCATGTAGGGGAAGGCGGTCTGATGGGTTTGGCTAAACATCCCCAATATCCACAACAGAAGTACCTTTATATTATGTATACCTATAGTGAAAACAATGAAATTTTTAACCGGGTTGTCCGATATCACGATTTAGATAATACCATGGAATTTGATAAAGTAATTATCGATAAAATTCCCGGCTCCAGGGTCCATAATGGTGGACGTATTGCTTTTGGTCCTGATGAAATGCTTTATATTTGCACCGGTGATACCTGGCAGGCTGAGATTGCCCAGGATATCAGTAATTTGGGTGGAAAAATCTTGCGATTAACTCCTGAGGGTGACATCCCTGCTGATAATCCTTTTAATAATTCTCCTGTATACTCTTTGGGACATCGTAACCCCCAGGGACTTGCCTGGCACCCTGAAACAGGAACCCTCTTTTCTTCTGAACACGGTCCTTCCGGAGAATTTCGCTTACGCGATAAAGATATTATCAATATTATTGAAATGGGAGGAAATTACGGTTGGCCTTTAGTTTTGGGTGATGCTAATGTAGAACCTTATATTGACCCGATTATTATGTGGACTCAGGCTACCCCTCCTTCAGGTATAGCTTTCTGGAATGGTGATTTATTTGTGGCAACTTTACGCAGTAGAGCTTTGATAAGAATTGGAATGATTCCAAAAAATGATTCTTTTGAAATAACTGCTATTGACCGTCTATATGCTACTGATTGGTTCGATGGGATCTATGGTCGTTTACGTAGTGCAGTTGTCGGACCGGATAACTCCTTATATGTCCTGACTAATAATCGTGACGGGCGAGGAGCTCCACAAAAGAATGATGACAGGATTCTGCGGATAACATTAAGATAACCCTGATTCTATTAAAAGAAGCAGGGTTATCTTGTTTTTTAAATAGCTCTCTTACAGAGAACAGGCATTTCCTGCTCCTCATGTAGGAGCTGTGTAGCTGTTTCTGGAAGTAGAGCTGCTTCCGCTTTTATCGCAATAACCAAATCCGTCAAAAAGTCTTTTAGTCTTTTTGCTGTAACATTTAGGACAGGGGAAACTACCTTTCTCCATATCTTTAATTGAGGCTGTAACCTCAAAAACATGCTGACAATCCTGACATTCATAATTATAGTTTGGCATAAGAAGCTTGCTCCTTTCTGATAAAGCATTCATATTTAAAGTATATTTTATCTAAAACACCCTATTTTGGCAATAAAACTAAACTAGTCTGGTTATTCCTTCAACTACTTGAGGGTATTTTTCAGTCATCAGAGGGTCATGCCCCGGGAAAAGTAAGTCTAAGGAGGAAACCTGACTGCGTACTTTATTGAAAGACTTCATCCATTCAACCAAATCCACTATGAGTACACTGGGCCAATCTTCCTGGTAATTTCTAAAGAAGTGCCCGCAATCAGATCCAATAATTGCAGTACCATGTTTTGTGTTTACTGCTATTGACTGATTTGCATAACTGTGACCAGATGTTAGCAGGACTTTGATTCCGGGGAATAATTCCTGATCACCTTTTATCAGTTGTAATCTTTCTGTTCCTTCAAGTTTTTTCAGATAAGCATTGGACTCCTCGTCCAGGTAAAACCTAAAAGGCGGTCTCCGGGCCATCTGACTACCTGTCCAAAAGTCAAATTCTTTCTGTTGAATATAAAAAGTAGCCTTAGGGAAGAGACTTACTCCATTGGAATGGTCAAAATGTAAGTGGGATATGATAACATTCTCTATATCGTTGTTGTCAATGTCAATCCGAGCAAGCAAATCTGCCGGATTTACATAATTGGGCAATTTTAAACGGTTTGCCATTAAAGGAGAGACACCTGCATCAACAATGATAGTATGATCATCTCCTTTAATGCACCAGATATAATAATTTCTGACAACTTTTTTATCCCAGTCTTTGTTCCACATAATGAAAGCTCCTGAGCTTTCAATAGGTCCGGCATATTTTACAGCATAAATTTCATATTCTTTTTGCATATTTCACTCCTGAAATTTTTTAAATATTTTGCTTTCCTTTGATTTTCAACCTATAATAACTTGGTAAATTAAAATTCAATTGAAATTAAAAGGAATCTTATTTGAATAAAAAAACAAAAGGCTATTTACTAATTGTTTCAGCAGGAGGTCTCTGGGGATTAGGCGGTTTTTTTGTGCAAAGCCTGTTGAATGAAGGACTTCCTCTTTCCAATATTATTTTCTGGAGGATGTTTTTTGCCTTCATTTTTTTATTCTTTTACCTTTTTTTCACAGACAAATCCCTGTTAAAAATTAAACTAAATTTTCTCAAATATGTAATTGCTATCGGATTAATAAGTCAATGTCTTTTCAATATTAGTTACTTCACCACTATTAAAATAACCTCTATCGCTACTGCGGTAACTTTATTATATACTGCACCGGTTTTTATTGCTATTATGGCCAGGATTTTTTTTCAGGAATTATTTACCACAAATAAAATATCCGCCTTATTATTTTGCCTGCTTGGTTGTTTTTTTACCATTACCGGTGGATCATGGGGAAATCTACAGTTAAACCACCTGGGAATATTTACCGGTCTCATGGCTGGTTTGACCTTTGGTTCTTTAACCATCTTAAGTAAGCCTATAGTTAACAAATGTCATCCTTATACTATTGTTTTTTATTCTATCGGTTTTGGCTTGCTTTTTTATTCTCCGTTTTCACAGCCCTTGATCCTGCTGCAGGGAGGATATTATCCTGTTGTCTGGCTTTATCTTTTTTCACTTAGTATTCTGGTAACTATTTTTGCTTATTTATTTTACGTTAAAGGACTTTCTACCGGGGTTGAAGCATCCAAAGCCGGTATCATAACTACTGTTGAAGTAATAGTAGCGGTTCTAATGTCTTATATTTTCTTTCAGGAAGAACTGCAAGGGTGGAAATTGCTGGGCATCTTTTTAGTTATAGGTTCAGTGATAATTGTACAATTGGATAGAATAATCAACAACCATAAAATGAAAAAAGCAAAACACCAGTCAAATAAAATTCTCAAAGATATTTTTTTATGATGAAAATAGTTTTTTTGAGTAGAAATAGGACATTATTCAAAATAATAAGCAATCTATTTCTACTCACCATTTTAATTATAATTAAAGCAGGGCAGTACTGAAATATCTTTCAGCTCTATCAGGCAGTACTGTTACAATACGATTTTTCCCATTGTCTAAATTTAAAGCCGAAAATATATTGGCTCCAGAAGAAGTACCTACCAATAAACCTTCTTGTAATGAAAGCTGACGTGTGGTTTCTATTGCCTCTTTATCAGAAACAGTAATAACAAAATCTATAATATTGACATCTAAAACAGCCGGGATAAAGCCATCGCCTATCCCTTGAATCTGATGCAAACCAGGTTCTTTTCCTAAAAGAGCAGCATTATTTTTTGGTTCTACTGCAACAATTTTTATTGCTGGATTTTTTTCTTTTAAAAAAGTGCCTATGCCCTGTAGCGTGCCTCCACTTCCTACTCCGGCTACAAATATATCAATTTCCCCCTTGGTATCTTTCCAAATTTCCGGACCTGTGGTCAGATAATGTGTTTCCGGATTAACAGGGTTTACAAACTGATTAGCTAAAAAATATCTATCGGGTTCCTGTTTCAATAATTCTTCTATTTTTTCCAGGGATCCATTTAAGCTTTTTTCGGCTGAAGTGGTAATAATCTTTCCTCCAAAAGCTTTGATTATTTTTTTTCTTTCCTCACTCATATTTTCCGGCATAACGCATATAACTTCATAACCTCTTTGTACACCGTAAAGTGTCAGTCCTATGCCGGTATTTCCGGAGGTTGCTTCAATTATGGTCATTCCTTCCTTTAATTTACCCACTTTTATTGCTTCTTCTATTATATGTTTAGCTACACGGTCTTTAATGCTGCCTCCGGGATTTAAAAATTCCGCTTTAGCAAAAACATTGCCGGAAGATATTTTGCTCATCCTCAAAAGAGGGGTATTACCTATGGTGCTCAAAACACTATTATATAGCATGACATTCTCCTTCTTCTCTATTGCAATTACAATTTTGGATCTTAAGATTTATTTTGTTTTTCCTAGCATCCTAGCAATAATTTATTAATATAATTGCATAATTAATTGATTTTACCAAAACAATTATTTAATATCAACAAAGGTTTTTTTCTTCTGTTTAATCATTCTTCTTTACATCTCTTTACAAGTAAGATAAGCTTGAGATATAATTTTTTTAATTTGTTATTATTTAAGTATAAAATTAAAAAATAAAAACTTTTTAAAAGGAAAAAGGAACTCATTTATGCAAAAGATATTAAATAAAAATAGCAATAATGATGAAAAATATAATTATTTTAAACTGGCCAGTGGTCCTTTAATCTTTTTTTTAATAGTTTATATTCTCCCTTTGAATGCTTTTTCCTATGCCAGCAAAGGGGCAATAGGAACAATGCTCTGGATGGCCGCCTGGTGGATATTTCGCCCGGTGCATATAGGCATCACTGGTCTACTGCCTATTATTACTAACTCTTTATTTAACTTTGTACCTGTAGATGATATTATCGGCAGTTATGCCAGCCCTATTATAATCCTACTTTTAGGGGCTGATTTAATAACTGTTTCCTGGGAATTATGGGGCCTTGATAAACGTATAGCGCTAAGGGCTCTTTGTCTTATCGGAACCACTGTTAAAGAGCAGTTAATAGTCTGGTTTACTGTCTCTACAATTCTGACTATTTTTCTTCCCAATGTGGTGGTAGTTGCTGTGTTAACTCCAATTGCTATTTCCATGTTTAATTATCTTGGCTGGTCAGAAGGAATCAAAAATAATAAAATCTGTATTGCCATATCACTGGCAATTGCCTGGGGAGCCGGGCTAGGCGGTTTTGGTTCCCCCTTAGGTGGAGCAATGAATCTCATTGCAATCGAATATATTGAAAATCAGATTATTGGCCGAGAATATATGTTCTGGACCTGGACTACCAGAATGATTCCTATGCTTATAGTTATTTGCATCCCTATTTTATTATACCTGATGAGTTTTAAATTCGAGACTGATAACCTGCCTGGATCAAAAAAATTTTTTAAGGAAAAATATATAGAAATGGATAAAATAACAAAGGCGGAACAAAGAAGTTTTTTGCTTTTTATAATTGCAGTAGTGGTTTCTTTTATACGGCCTTTATATCAGGACCTTCTGCCATCTCTGGTACCATCTTATGTTTTTTTAATAATCGGATGCCTGACCTTTATTATTCCCGGCAATAATGGAAAACGCTTGTCAAACTGGAATTATGCTTCTTCCAAATTGATGTGGGGATTGTTTCTTCTTTTTGGAGGAGGCATTGCTATTGGTAAATTTATTTCTATCTCCGGAGCGGGTAATACCATTGCACAGTTGTTTACTGAGATAAATGTTTCAAATAATTTGCTCCTAATCGCAATAATTTCTTTACTGGGAATTATATTAAGCAATATTTCCAGCAATACTGCAGCAGTTGCTATTTTAACTCCTATTGTAGGCAGTGTCATGATATCCATGGGGTTAAACCCAATTCCTTATATCTACCTGGCATCTGTAGCCTGTAACTGTGCATTTGTGTTACCCACATCTGTCAGAGCTATACCTGTTGGATACGGCCTTGATCCACAGGTTTTATTTTCTAAGGGTTTAATGGCTGTATTATTGTCTTTCTTGACAGTAACTATATTTGGGTATTTAGCAATTGTATACTGGGCTGGTTTTTCAATAGCTTAATATTTTTTTAGAAGGATTAAAATTCTAAATAATTACATACTGCTGTTAAGAATTCACCTGCATTTTCATGAACAACTATGGTTGCCTTCTCATCCAAATGGGTTTCCATGAAATTGATGATAATAAGTTTACCTTTTTTAATCAGGGTATATTCCGGTAATAAATTGGCCGGAGAAACCTGCAGCGATGAACCAATGGCTAAAAACAAATCTGCTTTATTAGCCTCTTCGATAGCATTATCCAGATTGTCAAGCTGTTCCCCAAACAAAACCACATCTGGTTTATAAACACCTCCGCATTGGCAATAGGGTATCTTTTTTTCACTTTGGTCAATTTTTTGTAACAATATTTCTGCATTAATTTTTTGACCGCATTTGTGACAAATAGCCTGATTTAAACTTCCATGTATCTCCAACACATTTTTTGAACCGGCTTTTTGATGAAGACAATCTATGTTTTGAGTTATCAGGCAATGCAGGTAATTATTTTTTTCCAGGTAGGCAAGAGCATTATGAGCTGAAT
Organism: Atribacterota bacterium; assembly: GCA_040767965.1. Lineage (GTDB taxonomy): Bacteria > Atribacterota > Phoenicimicrobiia > Phoenicimicrobiales > Stramentimicrobiaceae > JAXGNR01. The sequence continues at coordinate 92,604 of JAXGNR010000008.1, read as the reverse complement.
TTGGTGATACTTTTTGGAGCCCTTCTATGCGTGGACGATAGAAATGATAAAACCTGGCCGGGTTTCCTTGAAAAGCTTCGATACTGGTCACTTCAATTGGATTTACCTTTTCCCATATCCCTTTACCAGGAGTCCTGAAATCCGGGATACCAGAATCAGTACTCACCCCGGCACCTGTTAAGCAAACTGTGTAATTTGAATTTTTTAATAATTCTGCAGTTTCCCTTATTTGCTGTTCACTTCTTTTGTTTTCCATAATAATCAGAAACCTTTTCTTTGTTGAAAATTTCCTTTCTTCTGAAATTAAACATTAAATCTGAAATTTATAATATCCCCATCTTCAATAACTGTGTCTTTTCCTTCTACTCTCAGTAATCCTTTTTCCTTTACTTTCTGCATTGTTCCTAATTCTTTGAAATCTTGATAGCTTACAACTTCAGCCCTTATAAAACCCCGTTCTATATCACTATGTACTTTCCCGGCTGCTTTTACGGCCCTGGTCTCTTTATTTATTGTCCAGGCCCTTACTTCATCTTTTCCTACAGTAAAGAATGATACCAATCCCAGATGTTGATAAAGTACTTTTGATAATCTCTCAATACCAGTTTCCTTGATACCCAAATCTTCTAAAAACAGCAGTTTTTCCTCATCATTCAATTCATTAATCTCCATTTCTATCTTCCCGCAAATAGGAATACTGGCCATTTTGTGTTCCCGGATAAATTCTTCAAATTTATCAATATTGGGAAACTGCCTGCTTTGTAATTGTTCTTCATCAACATTTATTACTATAACTATCGGTTTTAAGGTAAAAAAACTAAAGCCGCTTATTACTTTTTGTTCTTCTTCAGTAAATATCTGGGTTATGAGCAACTGGTCATTGCTTAAATGCTCCTGGCATTTTTTTAATATTTGTTTTTCTATTTCTTCCTGATTTGTTAATTTTCTTTTTGCCTGTTCAAGTCTATTAATTCTATTTTCCGCAACCTCTAAATCTCTTAACAAAATTTCATATGTCAAAGATTCTATTTGAGCAAGAGGATCTTTACTACCGGCTACTTCTTCATTTTTAAATACTCTTACCACCATCAATAAAGCATCTACGCTTTGTATTTGTCCTAATATTTCTTGTTTGGCTTTTTCCGAAAGGTCTGGAGAAATGCCCGGGATATCGGTTATTTCGATAGTGGCATAAGTTGTCTTTTTTGGATGGAAAATAGAGCTTAAATAATCGATTCTGCTATCAGCCACTCTGGCAATACCGATATTTTTTGTTTTTCGGGAAGAAAAAGAATCCGTGTCTTTGTGCTGGCTTGTTAAAAGATTAAAGATAGTTGTTTTACCAGTTAAAGGCAAACCTAGTATTCCAATATTCATAATATCCTCTTTTTTAGTTTTATAAATTTTAGTTCTAAAAGTATTATATTATAAGTTAAACCAATTCTTTCCCAAAAGTAGCCATAGAAAGATCACCAAATTTGACGCCTTTCACTGTTTTGAGCTCACTGGTAAGCTTTTTTATAGCCTGGGCTTCCCCTTGTACGATAATTACTTCCAGACAATTATCATGATCAAGATGAATATGCTGAGTTGATACAATCATATTATGATAGTTATGCTGTAAATTTGTTAACTTATTGACTAATCCTCCCTTGTGATGATCATAAACCAGTGTAATAGTGCCGGTAACTCTGTCATTATTTTCCCATTCTTTTTCCACCAGATCCTCTCTGATCAAATCCCTCAGGGCTTCAGAACGGTTTTTATAATTTTTTCCTTTAATATGATTATCAAACCTCATTAACAGCATTTCATCCAAAGAAACGCTGAATCGGACTAATTTAGACATAAATCACCTTCTTACTAATAATACTTTTGTAATCAATCATAACACCATGATTTTGTACTGTCAAAGCTAACTGATGTTATAACAAGAAAAAGAGGTTGTTTGGGTAAAATTCCCAAAAACCTCTTTTTCTTTACGATTTATAAATCTTGTCAGGTAATTAAAAATTTGTTAAAAAATTAACAAAAAATATTTATATCTTCTTTTGAGACAATTTTTCTGGCGTAACGTAAGGCTTTTTTCTCGGTTGAAAAATTTCTACTGCCTATTTTGATTGGAGGATATAACATTTTTCCATTATAAGTCTGATAGCCATATTCAACTTTATATTCTCCCTGATGGGGATATATTTCACAATAATCATATTGGTTTTTGGAATTAACATTATTCATATAAACCTCTATTAAACAGACATCGGGGTTATTATTATAGCCATAGTATATTTTGGGTTAGCAGTCAAATTCAGATTTAAAAAATTATCATAAGCTATAGTATAGCTTTTACCGATGGTAGGATCATTGCTGATTATTTCTTTTTTGTCAGAATCAAAACCTATAATCACCCGGGCATGAGCCAGAGGGTTGGTTTCTTTGTATTCTTGAATTGCAATTATAGGAATATTTTTTGTAAGATATTCTTCAATTTCTTCTATTGTTAAAACTTTAAATGAAGCTTCAAAGCCTAAATCCTGTGCAAATCTGACCATTTTGTAAATATCGCCCAATCCGTCAGGCTTAATTATGCTTTGTGCTAATTCCTGCTGACTTACCGGTATTCCAAAATAATTTAAGGTCATGGAACCTGAGGCTGGTAAACACCAATTAGTGCCTGCATATTTTTGATAAGGAACATCTAAATAAACTGAACTAATTTTTGCTTTTTCTTCAATGCCTGTGATAGGGCTGTTAATATCTTGTTCTTCTTGAATGGTTTCCGGAACAATCCCGCTACAGGATGTTAATATAAAAACTGTGCTTATTATAATTAAAAGCTTGCCGATATCTTTCATTTTATTCCAAACTTTCATATTTTTTATCTCCTTCTCAGTCGAAAAAAGCAGTCAAAGTTTGGCCTAAAATGAAAAAAGTTGGTAGTTTGGCAGCCATAGTCTTGAAAGACTGTAGGCCCATAACTTTGCGCCCTATTCTTTCGAATAGTTTGCCTTTTTCAACTCAATTGTCTTTTATATTTTTTTGTCAAAAGAAAAAGAAGTCGGTAGTCTGGCAATCTTAGCATTTATGCTTTAGACCCAGTACTTTGCGCCCTATTCTTTCGAATAGTTTGCCTTTTTCAACCTCTGGGAATAATTTGTAGAATTATTCTTTCTACCAAAAACTTTTTTTCTTTCTATAATTATTATTCCCTATTTTATAATTTTTAGACAAGATTATTCCTATTTTTTTAAAATTAAAGATGGGTAATCAGTCTTATTTAATTTTTTTTCCCGAAATCTTTCGATAGCAAGAATTATCAATCTATCAATCAATTCTGTAAATCCGATCCCACTTTTCTCCCATAATTTAGGATACATGCTTGTAGTGGTAAAGCCAGGAATGGTATTTATCTCGTTTAAAAAAACTTTATATGAGCTATTGTTTTTTTGCACAAAAAAATCAACTCGTGCCATACCTGCTCCATCAATAGCCAGATATGCTTTTTTAGCAATCATTCTTACCTCTTCCATTACCTCTTTGGGTATTTCTGCTGGAATAACTAATCTGGTTTTTTTGTCCAGATATTTTGAATAATAGTCATAGTATTCGCTATTGGGTTTTATTTCTCCGGCAATGGAAATATCAGGATTATCATTCCCTAAAACAGCACATTCAATCTCCAGTGCATTTCCAATTGCTTCTTCAATAATTATCTTTCTATCATATGATGATGCCAGGTCAATGGCCGGGATAAGTTCTTTTACTTCTGTTATTTTGCTTATCCCTACGCTGGAACCGAGATTGGTTGGCTTGACAAAAACCGGGAATTGTAGATTTTTCTCTATACCTGCCAATAATTTTTCTTTCTCTTTTCCCCAATGTTTTCTTTTCAAAGTGATCCATCTGGTCTGAGGCAAATCAGCTTGTTGAAATATTTTTTTCATTAAATCCTTATCCATGGCAAGAGCTGAAGCTGCTACTCCAGATCCTACATATGGAATATCCAGCAACTCTAAAAAACCCTGAACTGTGCCATCTTCGCCATAAGGGCCGTGCAAAACAGGAAAGACAACATCTATTTTACTCATCAGTCCTGTTGAAATACTTTCTTTCTCATTTAACTCAATCAATTGATACTGGCCCTGTTCACCAGTCCATGCTAAAGCTTTCCTGCTATGAGCATGCACTTCTCCTGTCTGTAAGGCCAACATACTGTCTGCAGTTGTCAACCAGGTTCCATTTTTGGTTATTCCAATTGGGATTACTATATATTTTTTCTTATCAATAGCTTTAATAACAGCAGAAGCAGAACAAAAAGATACTTCATGTTCTCCTGATTTTCCCCCAAACAACACTCCCACTGTTAAACGGTTATCTTTCATTTTTCAATTCTCTCTTACTTTTTTTGATATTTTGTAATTCTATCAGTTAAAGATTATTTTTTGACTCTTTTAATCCTGATCTTTTATTTTCCCGAAGCAGCATCTCCCTTTTAACCTGTTTTTCAAAGCCTCTATCTGAAGGAAAATAATATTTCCTATTTTTTAATTGATCAGGAAGGTGCTGCTGTTGAACCAGGGCATCCTGGAAATCATGAGCATACTGATAATTTTTACCATAATTCATATCTTTCATCATTTTGGTAGGTGCATTACGAATTACCAGGGGTACTGGCAGATGGCCATATCTTTTAATATCCTGGGCAGCTAATTTTCTTCCTTTATATAAGGCATTGCTTTTTGGAGCATTAGCCAAATAAACTGCTGTCTGAATAAGAGCCAAATCTCCTTCCGGCATACCTAAAAAATGAACTGCCTGCATGGCAGATATCGCAATGTTCAAGGCAGAAGGATCAGCATTTCCTACATCTTCAGAGGCAAACCTGACTAATCTCCGAGCAATATAAAGTGGATTTTCCCCGGCTTCAATCATTCTGGTAGTCCAGTATAAAGCTGCATCAGGATCTGAATCTCTCATACTTTTGTGTAAAGCAGAAATAATATTATAATGCTCTTCTCCGTCTTTGTCATAACGCAGGCTGGTTTTTTGGACAATTTCTCTAATCAGTTTTTTATCAATTTCAATAATACCATTTGGATCTGGAGATTGAGCGATAGCTGCAAATTCTAAAATGTTTAAAGCCACCCGGGCATCACCATAGGCAAGCTGAATCAGAAATTTAATTGCTTCATCATCAACTTTAAGAGAAAGATTGCCTAAACCATTATCATTGTCTTGCAAGGCATGTCTTATTATTTGATTTAAATTATCATCAGATAAAGCATCTAAAACATAGACATGAGAACGGGACAAGAGAGGAGATATTACTTCAAAAGAGGGATTTTCAGTAGTTGCTCCTATTAAGATAATAGTGCCATCTTCCACATAGGGAAGAAATGCATTTTGCTGAGCTTTATTAAATCGGTGGATTTCATCTACAAAAAGAATAGTTTTTTGTTGATTGAAAGCCCAACGTTGATGTATATCAGTAATCATTTTTTTAAGATCAGGAATCCCGGAAGTTACCGCACTAAATTGGACAAAATTACTTTTTGTCATTTGTGCTATTATCATAGCTAAAGATGTTTTGCCCGAACCGGGAGGCCCCCATAATATAATTGACTGCAATTGATCTTTTTCAATAGCCAGACGTAAAGGCTTACCTTCACCTATAATATGCTCCTGGCCAATAAAATCATCCAGACTTTTTGGCCGCACACGATCAGCTAACGGCGCAGAATTTTTCAATTTTTTTTCTTTATAATTAAATAGGTTCATCTTTCTCCCTGTACATGATTTTATTTTTACATCTTATCATTTTTTGTTTAAATTTGAAACTAATCATCCTATAAACAATATAGTGTTCAAAAAATAGAACTCTTTACCATCTTAATGAGTTTTATTATTCTGATAATTATTTAATTTAAAGTTATTTTATTGCTGGACGATTAATATACTCAGGCTGTCAATCTTAATGGTATACTTTATTTGATAATTAAAGTATTTGCTTATTCTTAAAATATTGTTATAATTTTTTTATTTCATTAAATGAATATATAAAAATATTTTTATAAAAAGGTGTAAGTATTTGAAAATTGAATTAATTATTAACCAGGCTGCCGGTGGCGGAAAGCCGGAAAAGGTGGTTCCTGAAGTTGAAAATATTTTACAGACATTTCATCTGCCATATCATATCAGCTGGACTTCTTCCCCTGGAGGCGCGGTGGATTTAGCAAAAGAGGCTGCTGAAAGAGGAACTGATATTGTTGTTTCAGTAGGTGGAGATGGTACCATTAATGAGATTGTTAATGGTCTTCTTCCGGTAAAAAAAGATCTTGTTCCATCTAAATTGGGAATAATTCCTGCAGGATGGGCTAATGATTTTATAAAAAGTACCACTATTCCCAATGATGTCGAAAAAGCATGCCAGATTATAAAAAATGGAAAAATTCAGAAAATAGATACTGGACTGATAAACGAGGAAATCTATTTTTTAAATGTATTTGGAATTGGTTTTGATGCTGAAATTGCCGCTCTGGCCAATCAGATAAAAACAAATCATCCTCATTGGAAAACATTGAGTGCTTATGTTTATGTTTTTGCAACCATCAGAAAACTCCTTTCTCCTCTTCCTTCTTTTCAGGCAAAGATAACTATTGACCAGCAGGTGATAGAAGGAGAAATACTTTTTCTGGCAATTGCTAATGGTAAAGTAGAAGGTGGCAAATTCAATATAGCTCCTGATGCAAAAATAGATGATGGTCTGTTTGATATCTGCATAGTACGTAAAATGGGAAGACTTCGTTGTTTACATCTTTTACCGACAGTTATCAAGGGGACACATCAGCATTTAAAGGAAGTCAGTTTCTTCAAGGGAAAAGAAATCCTTGTAGAAACTGACAGACCTGTTATTTCTCAGGTAGCTGGAGAAAAACTGCCGGCTCAAAACAAGTTTCATATAAAGGTATTGCCAAAAACAGTTGATCTTCTGACTAACTGACCATATTTATTATAATGCTGATTTAAACTTAAACTATTCTTAATGCAAAAAGCGGACAATGAGGTACACAGTATCCGCAGGTTAAGCATAAATTATAATCTACAACCGCCTTACCATTCTTAACAGATAAAGCCTGATTCGGACAAGCTTCCACACATGTTCCGCAACCTTCACAGAAGCGTGAAATAAAGAGTTTCTTTCTCTTAATCCCTTCTTTTTTTAGTTCTTCCTGGTTTATTTTCTTATTGGCAAAAATATCAAGATTAATTTCTAATTCCCGAGGATAGACCATTCCAATAGCTATTGATTGAATTTCTTTTATTTCTCTTACATAATTAATAGCTTCTTCCAGATGACTGATAAGATAACCTCCTGCAAGGGCTTTCATGGCATAAATACCTTTCCCTGCCTGATGATTTTTTTTAATTGCTTCAATCATCTCTTCAGGGGTGCCGCCAATTATGCCTAATCCCAATTTGTTAATAATTGGAAAAACAACATCAATTTCATTCATTTCTGCTGCTTTATCTATTACTTCTATAGCATGAGAAGAGATACCTACTGCTTTAATTTTGCCTTCTTTTTTCATATCAACCAAACAGCTTAAAGCACCGGCTCTTTTTTCAAAAACATTTTTATCTTCACGGGCAGCATGCAAATGAAAAATATCAATATAGTCTCGATCCAGCTCTCGGCATGCCTCTAAAATAGCTTCTTTCATTCCTTCATAATCAGTTGCATGAGATTTGCTGGCAATAACTACATCTTTTGCCCCTGGAAACTTAGATAAAGCTTCTTTGATATGGGGATATGTTCTATATGCCTGGGCTGTATCAAGAAAAGTAATTCCGGAATTTAATCCTTGTAAAACCACTTTTGCCCCTTCTTCTGCCGGAATATTAGCCTGTAGGGGCCCCATGGGTAACACCCCAAAACAAAATTCACTTACTTTAATTCCTGTTTTTCCCAATATATTGCTTTTCATATTTTTATATTTCTCCTTATTTTTTAATCACTATATCCTCTTTTGTATAAAATATTATAGAATATATCAGAATTTATTACAAATAATTAGATTGATAAGTAGTTTAAAATTTCCTTTCTCTAATATCTCAACTGCTGTTCTGATACATATCAATACCTTCTAGTGGAAAGCATTGATTTTGAACAACTATCATCAAAAAACCAAACTTATCAGAAATGATTTTTTGAATATATATTTAAAATATAGTAAAATTATAAAAAGAAATGCTGACCTTTTTACAGAAATTTAAACTAATTAATTCATCTTAATTCATCGACAGGAGGCATAAATTGATAAAAAATAGAGAATATTCTTTTTTTGTATTGACAATAATTATTTTTATTTTAATTTTTAGTAATTCAGCAATTGCTCAAATAAAGACCGGTATATTAGCACCGGATTTTTCTTTGTCAGCACCGGATGGAGAAATCTATCAATTAAGCAATTTCAATAATAAACAAGATCATCTGTTTCTTTGTTTTGCTAAAGAAAAGGATGCAGATTCCTTTAACAATATAGATAAGTTAATTGCTTTTTTGACTGATTATCAGCCCAGAGAAAGTTATCAAATAATAACTTTAATCGAAACTGAAGGAACTTCAGATGAAACCCTAGCCCAGTACCTGTCCTGGCAGGAAAAAACAGAAATACCCTTTTTAGTACTTTTGGATAAGGGAGGAAAAACTGCTGAAAATTATAACTTTACAGAAAACTCTGCTATTCTGATTTTAAGAGCAGATCTTCATATCAGAAGAATATATGACCGATTTACCAGCAGACAAGAAGACAACCTTTATCAATATTTAACTTTTATTTTTACTCCACAGACAAGTAATGGTGGCAGTGGTTGTGATGAAGGAGTTTGCCCACCTCCTCCTGGATATTAATTAAATACTAAAAATACATTTTTTAAGAAAATTATAGAGGTACTGCTTAGATGACAACTAAAAAGAATTACTTTTTAATAATTTTAACCATTTTTATTTTAATAACTCTCTTCTTATCAGGATGCAGCAAACCTAATCCTCCTCAAATAGTGCTTTCAGAAGAAAGCTGTTATTATGGAGAAGTAACTCCTGATGAAAGGCCAACTCATGATTTTATTATTAAAAATGAAGGTGAAGAAAAATTAATTATTGAATCAGTTTACTCCTCTTGCCCATGTGCAATCCTTGATTTGGCAGAAAATGAAATTTTGCCTGGAAAAGAAACTATCTTAAAAACTACTTTTGACCCAACAGGGTATGAAGGTGAAGTAAGCAAGCTAATTACCCTGACATCAAATGATCCGGAAAAACCGCAAGTAGTAATTGAAACAAGTATAAATGTTTTAAAAGTACCAAGCCCTGACCTGCAATTATCTGAACAAACTTTTGATTTAGGCACTTTTAATGAGAATAATCTTCCGATAATAAATTTTACAATTTCAAACAAAGGAGATGCAGACTTAATTATTCAGGAAATTATTGCGGAAGAACTCTTCAACTATAATCTGAAACTGCCTTTAATTATTTCACCTGCAAAACAATTTGAGGCACAACTAAAAATAAGCTCAGATTTATTAACCACGGGTGATTTTAGAAAATCAATTAGAATAAATAGTAATGATCCAAAAAAATCAACAGTTTTTTTGCGTTTAATGGGTAATTTTATTAACTAATTATTTTTGTTCGGCATATTCCAGATAAGAGCAATATGCCGAACCTGTTTCAGTAATAATTATATCCTCTTCCTGTTTTTTTATAAATTTTAGATGCTGCAATACTTCTAAAGTCACTTTTACCTCTTCTTTATCTGCTGTTATTTCATCAGCAATCTCCTGGAACATTGATTCAGTCAGGTAATGTTTTTCATATATCTCATATAGAATATCCTTACTTTGTTGAACTAAATAACAATCAGCAAAAAGAAAAAGCCATTTGATGTTTTCTTTTTTTGTTCTTTTAAATTGTTCAATAGCCTGAGAGAAATCTTCCTCTTGTAAAGCTTTTTCCTCTTTTTCTGCATTTATTTTTTCTATCCAGGCCAACACAGTTCCAGAAATCATTTCTTGGAATTTTTGCTCATCTTTTATAATTGCAGGCAATTCTCTGTTTTTTTGTAATGGTTCATTGGGTAATAAAAAATTGTTTTTAGAATGGTAATCCAGCAAATGATAGATCTCATCCTGTAAAAGAAAAATAATACAAAATACAGCTACGAAAAACAGGCCAATCCAGGAATTGGTTAATTGCACAAAACCACCATCTGCCGGCCACCATATTATACTCAAGAACAAGGTAACCAAAATCAAAAGAAGATATGGAAAAACTGTCAATACTATTTTTCGCATTAGCTTATTTCCAGTACAAGTTTTTCAAATTTTAAAGTATTTCTTATTTTAATCCTTCTAACACTTTCAGGATAGCCGGCAAGAAAGCTGGCAGGTCCCTTGGAGTACGTGAAGTAACTAAATTATTGTCTATTACTACTTCCTGGTCTATAAAGTTAGCACCGGCATTAACCATATCATCTTTAATAGCAATAAAACAGGTTGCATTTTTACCTTCTAGTATTCCAGCTGAGGCCAAAACCCAACCAGCATGACAGATTGCTGCAACCAGACCATTATTTTCAAATATTTCCCGCACGAAATTTAATATCTTCGGATATCGTCTCAAGTGATCAGGGGCATACCCTCCTGGCACAATAACACCGATAAAATCTTCAGCTTTTGCTTCTGCAACTGCTATATCAGCTAAAATTGGATATTGGTGTTTGCTATGGTAAATCTTTTTCTCAGGAGCGACTATTTGTACATCATAACCGGCTTCTTTTAACCTTAAATAAGGGTACCATAGCTCCTGATCTTCATATATTTCTTCAGCCAGGATGGCCACTTTTTTTTGATTGCTCATAACTATTACCTCCTTAATATTATGTATTATGATATTATCATAAAATTCGGCCTTGAAAAAGCAGATAAATATATTCTGGATTTATTAATTGTATTTTTTGAATAAAATAATTAATTTTTGAAAGTATTTTTATGTAAAGAAAAAATTTATGGTCGGGGCGAGAGGATTTGAACCTCCGACCTCTTGGTCCCGAACCAAGCGCGCGTACCAAGCTGCGCTACGCCCCGTTTTATATGTGAATTATATCATATCGCTCTCTGAGAAGTAAGTATTAATTTTAATTTATAGCTGAGAATTGCTGCTAAAATTACTTTTATAAGATCTCCAGGGAAAAAAGGTATTACACCTGTAAATAAAATAGCGGTTATGCTGAGTCTGGTCACCAAATACAATTGTAACGCTCCAAATAGATTGATGATAGTTGCTCCCAGCAACCCACAATAAAAGAAATGTTCCTTTTGACGTAAATTATTCTTTTCTACCAGAAAGCCAATGATATAGGCAGAAATTATAAAACCCCACAGATATCCTCCGGTTGGCCCAAAGAGTATTCCTAAACCTGTTTTACCTGCAGCAAATACCGGTAGCCCAGCTATGCCCATTGAAATATAAATAATTTGACTTAAAAGTCCAATTTTTTTCCCGAACACCATAGCTGCCAAATAAGTAAAAAGGTTTTGGAGAGTAATAGGAACAGGATATAAAGGAATTATTATAAAAGCACCTAATGCTGTTAAAGAAGCAAGCAAAGAGGCAATAGATATATCTTTCAAGGTAATCTTTTTTAAGAACATTGCAGCTTCTCGCTAAATATGGTTAACTTCTATAATAATTTTAGTTAACTGATCTGTCAATTATTTATTAAGCTGAAGAAATTATAATAGAGTCCCGGATAAGATATTCTGCAAATTACCATTATCTTCTTTAATGATCAGTGAACCATCCAGTTTAATATCTATGACCTTGCCTGAAGTAGTTTTCTCTCCAGACATAATAGTAACATATTTACCAAGCGTTTCAGTATTTTGTTTCCATTCTTCCAATATTAGAGAAAATTGTCTTTTCTTTAAAATAGAATAATATTTTTCAAAATTCTCTAATATCAATCGGAGTAATTGTACTTTGGAAACAGGCTTTTGCAAAATTTCTGCTAGGGAGATTGACTGTTTCCTGATCTCTGAGGGAAACCAATCTGTTTGCAGATTAGCATTAATTCCAATTCCTATCAGTATATAGTTAATCTTATCCGCCTCTGCAGACATTTCTGTTAGTATACCGGCTATTTTTTGACCTTCGAAAATAATATCATTAGGCCATTTTATTTTAGGCTTTAAGTTATAAAGAGTTTTCAGGGAATTAACCAGAACAACAGCAGACATCAAAGTTATTCTGCTTATATAAGCCGGCTCAAGATCAGGAAATAATATAATGGTAAACCAGACTCCTCCTTTAGGTGAATACCAGTTTCTACCTAATCTTCCTCTGCCAGCAGTCTGTTCTCTGGCAATTAATACTGTTCCTTCTGGAAGGTTATTATTTTCATTTTTTAATAATTGCTTGGCCAGGGAATTGGTGGAATCCACTTTCTTGTAATAAAATATTTTTTTTGCAATATCTTTTGTTTTTATCATTTTAGAAACCTCAGCAGCCAACAGGATGTCAGGACGAGAAGTGATTTTATAACCATCCTTGCCGCTGGCAATAATCTGATAGCCTAATTTTTTTAATTTTTGTATTTGTTTCCAAACAGCTACTCTGGATATGCCCAAAGAATTGCTTAATTCTTTTCCGGATATAAAACAATAATCAGAAAGATAATATAAAACTGGAATTTCTAAATCATTTACTTTCTTAGGCTGCAATTTTGTTCTCTTTCCTCATTTTTAAATTAAAATTGTTTATTGCCTCTTTAAAAATATTTCTTTCTGTATTATTGTTTATTTTCAATAATAATTCAAATTTAATTCAATAAAAGAGGCTGACAGTTGTCAGCCTCTTTTATTGAATTATTAAATATATTAAAGAAATATTCTTTATTTTTTTACCTGGCTTGCTTTAATCTCTTTTAATTTTCCTAAAGCCTGGAATCCTCCATACACAACAAAACTGGCTAGGAATAAGAGCAGAATGGAAATGGAAGCAAGTAAAAAATTACCTTTGCCAAAGTTGGTAAATACCAGGTTAATCAATGCTGCTATGGTAACCAGCATCATAAAAACCATAGGATAATAAGTAGCTTTAAAGTCTTTACCCAAATGTGCCAGCCAGGCAGTTGCACTCAGTAAGGCTAAACCAGCAAGCAACTGATTTGCTGAACCAAATATCGGCCAGATTGCACTCCATTGTCCGCTCATTGCTAAAGCACCCCCTGCAACAACTGTCACGATTGTTCCCACATAACGATTAGAGATTGAAGGCATTTTCTCCGATGTTAACTCTTCAAAACAATACCTTCCTAAACGGGTAGCAGTGTCTAAAGAAGTAATTAAAAAAGCAGAAATTGTCAAAGAACCAAAGACAACACCTGTTTGTTCAGGTACACCAAAACCAGCCATAAACTTCCCTAAACCGTGTGCAAATATTCCAACTGCTCCTCCCCATTCAGCAAGGCCAGTGGCCATCCCTTCTCTAGTCAAGATAGCAGCAGTTCCCAGGGCTATTACCGCTAAAACTCCTTCGATGAGCATAGCTCCATAACCAACCATTCTGGTATCTTTTTCATTATCCAATTGTTTTGCAGTTGTACCTGAGGCAACCATAGAATGGAATCCGGAAACTGCACCACAGGCAATAGTAACAAATAGCATGGGGAATAAAAACCCTGTTCCGGTTCTAAAAGTGGTTACTGCAGGGTATACAAGAACAGGTCTTACAATTATTATACCGAGAAAACCACCTATTAAAGCTACATAAAGCAAAAATGATGAAAGATAATCTCTAGGCTGTAACAAAATCCAGACTGGTAGGGTAGCAGCTAAGAAAATGTACACTATTAAAATCCAGGTCCATGTAATCTGGTTAAAAAATAAGAAGGGATAATTTAAACCAATCCAAATTGAAACAAAAAGTAAAATAACTCCAATAACAGTTACAATAGGCAAACTCATATTTGCCCGGTACATTCCATAACCCATCCCCATAGCAATAAGCAGCATGAGAAATCCTGCGGTGGCTACAGAGCCATTGGCTGCAAAGGCTGCTGCAGTTAATATTGTAAAGACTGCAACCACTAATACTAACGTTAACCAGGCAAATAACAAAAACCATATTCGTGCTTTCTTACCTACATACTGTCCGATAATCTCACCTACTGATTTCCCTTTGTGTCGTGCAGAAGTAATCAAACCAAAATAATCGTGTACTCCACCTACAAAAACACAACCCAGTACAATCCAGAGAAAACAAGGCAGCCACCCAAACACAATAGCGGCGATTGGTCCGGTAATAGGTCCAGCTCCTGCAATAGAGGCAAAATGATGGCCTAATAACACCGGGGCTTTCGCAGGGACATAGTCAACACCATCATTCATGGCATGGGCAGGAGTTTTAGCTTTTGGATCAATAGAAACTAGTTTATCCAGAAAACTTCCATAAACAAAATAAGCAATAATATAGACAATGACTGCTAATATTAGTATAGTTAAAAGATTCATTAATAGAAACCTCCCTAAAATAAAAATCAATAAATCAAAGAAAGCAGCATTTAAAACTAATTATTAATTATTTATTGTTTCTATAAAAATAATTAATTTATCCCCTCCTTTCTTTTCTGGAAATCATAGACTTCATAAATTTCATTTCCTTTGGCATTACAATTTATACAACTGTTTTTCAGATCTATTAAGAGAAATCTAATGTCAAACCATCCTTTAATTCCCAGAAAAAATGTTTTTCCATAGCGGAATCTTTTAGCAGTATTGGTTGCTTCTTGGGAAAATCCCTGGGAAGATACAATTATTCCATTGATAGTATGAGACATTATATCCAGGGAAGGGCTGATTAATTCCTGAGAGGCCTTGATAAGGAACTGGCTAAATTCTTTCACTTCTTCCACATCAACCAATTTATCAATTCCTTTTACTAAAATAATCTCTTTTTCCTGATAATGATCAATTTTTATTTTTTTTGTGAGGATATGGCGAAAGTGCTCAATGAGAGAAATAGCAAAGATATCCAAGTTTTTTCCAGCAATATTCTTATTTACTTCTACATTATAGTGGGCTTGATATCTTTTTATTAAATCTTCAATATATTCTTCTAGCGAAGATTGCATTTATTATTACCTCATGCCCATAGAATAACTTTATTAATTCTTTTTGTTGTTGCATTGAGATTAATTTTATTTTAGTATAACAATTTCCCGATTGCAACTATCTTGTTTTGGTTAATAAAAAAAATTACAATATATTTAAAAAATTTTAAAAAAATAATGATTTTGTCTAGCTTGACATTTAACCTGATTATGATAGTATCAGATATGTTAGAATGTTACTTTTATTTTTTTTGTAACACTTACATGACTTATACTAAAAATTAATCTTGCATATTTAAAGGAGTTTTTAATGATAAAACTTAGCATTAACCGTAATAATATAGATGATATGATTAGCCGAGGAACAAAGCTGCATGGACATGCCGGACCATATCTTAATTTAGGTATAAAAATGGGATTATCTGCCCTGGAAATCTTAGATGCTAAAGGTTATTTTGATTTAACTGTGAAGGCAGAATTGAAATATCAACCTCCTGCTTCCTGCTTGATAGATGGGCTGCAAATTTCTACCGGATGCACTATGGGCAAAGGGAATATTGAAGTTAAAAATAACCCGGAAACCATCAAAGCTCTTTTTGAATCAAACAACAAAAGCCTCACTATACTTTTGAAACCTGAGATAATTAAGCTACTTGATTTCGAAAAAGATACCTGTGAAGATTTAGGACAACAAATACTTAATATGTCTGATAAAGAATTATTTACATATCAATAAATATTTTTATTATACAAAAAAATATTTATTCTCAGTAATCTCGGTAATTAATTATTTTTTACTTTTTATCATTTATTAAACCATTTTTTGAGGATCAACTATCCTGTCGAACTCATCTGCCGCTAAAAATCCCAACTGGATAGCAGCTTCTTTTAGCGTTATCCCTTCAATGTGAGCTTTCTGGGCAATTTTAGCTGCTTTGTCATACCCGATAACAGGATTTAAGGCAGTAACCAACATCAAGGAATTTTGCAGATAATAATTAATTTTCTCAATATTAGGCGAAAGCCCTTTAAGACAATTTTCAGTAAAAGAGGAAATTGAATCTGTCAACAATCTGACTGATTGTAAAAAATTATAGATAGTCACCGGTAAGAAAACATTTAATTCAAAATTTCCCTGACTGGCAGCTATGCCAATAGTAACATCATTGCCTATCACCTGCACTGCTACCATAGTAACTGCTTCACATTGAGTAGGGTTTATTTTTCCTGGCATGATAGAGCTTCCTGGTTCATTGGCAGGTATATTTAATTCTCCTATTCCACAGCGTGGCCCGCTGGATAACCAGCGAATATCGTTGGCAATTTTCATTAAATCAACCGCCAGAGATTTTACAGCACCATGGGCAAATACCAGCTCATCCAGACTAGTTAAAGAATGAAATTTATTTGGAGCAGTTTGAAAGTTAATTCCCGAAATATCTGCAATAGCCAGGGCAGCTTTGCTTCCAAACTCAGGATGAGCATTTAAACCGGTCCCCACAGCCGTTCCACCTAAAGCCAGATCTTTTAATTTCTCAAGACCATTCCTGATAAACTCTTCACTTCTTTCTACCATACGCAGCCAACCACTTATTTCCTGTCCCAGGGTAAGCGGTACCGCATCCTGCAAATGAGTTCTTCCTGTTTTAATAATATGCTGATATTCTTCCATTTTCTGCTTTAAAATATTTTTTAATAATGAAATTACAGGTAATAATTTTTTTTCCAGATCAATTGCCGCACAGATATGCATAGCAGTTGGAAAAGTATCATTAGAGCTTTGGGATTTATTAACATGATCATTGGGATGAACTATTTTTTTATTCAAAATCTGATTTGCCCTATTGGCAATTACTTCATTAACATTCATATTTGTTTGTGTACCGCTCCCGGTTTGCCAGACTACTAAAGGAAAATGATCATCCCATTTCCCTTCTAAAATCTCATCACAAACCATAGCAATAGTATTACCAACTGCCTTTTCTAGTTGCCCTAAATCACTGTTTACCAAAGCAGCAGCTTTTTTTAAAACAGCAAATGATCTTATTATTTCCATGGGCATCTTCTCAATTCCAATCTGAAAATTAATAAAGCTACGTTGGGTTTGTGCTCCCCATAGTTTATCTACCGGCACTTTTATCTTACCCATACTGTCCTGTTCAGTTCTCATTTTCATTGCTTATCCCTCATTTAAAAAGATTATTTTTTACTACTTTATATATTTTTATCATATTTTCATTAAAAATTTACAAACAATTTCACTGAAAAATTAATGAAAACATGAATTAAAAAAGCTGGCCAGAAAGAATTACTGCGATAAGCAATCCAGCCAAACCATAATCCAGTTAAAATGCATGAAATAGTTTCAACTTCGGGTTTACCCAAATGCATTAGTACAAAAGGTACCATTTGTATAATAATACTTGCCTGACCAAAGTGTTTTTTTAAACCGAATAATAAAAAACCCCTCAGTAAAAATTCCCACACAAATAAAATGGGTACCGAAGAAATAAGAAAATCATAATAATTGAATTTTAAGGAATAATATTGATTGACAGAATAAAATTTTGAAGCAAAAAATAATACCGGTAATCCAATTAGTACTGTAATAAAAAAGTAGAACAGCCAGATACGAAAATCGCCAATTCCCAATCCAAAATCAAGAAGGCTTTCTTTAAAGATAAATATTATAACCAATATTGGCAAAAGAAAATAATAGATAATATTACTGATCACCAAGGAAGCGCTGATTGGTCGATACCATTGCATAACCAGGGAAAAAGTAGTTAATCCTAATACTATTAGTACATAAAGGTTATTCTTAAAAAATTCTTTTATTAATTGATATTCTTTATTGATCATGTACAACTCACGATATAAAAATATAACTGGTGTCTTCCTAAAGTTTTAAATTGGAAGAGACCAGCTTCTATTTCTTAAAATATTTTAAATATTTTTTGCAGTAATTTTTTTAATTATCCTTACTGCCTCTATTGCATCTTCCTGAGAAATATGTCTGTTTACAACTATCCTAATTTTATTAGGAGGCATTGGAAGCACCTGTACTCCCTCTTGATTCAGCTGTACTACAAACTCTTCCGGGGATACTTTAAGCTGGCCGGTATTACAGTAAACCATATTAGTCTGAACACTATCTAAATCTACATCCAATCCTGCAGTATTTTTTAATTCTTCAGCAATATATCGAGCATTTAAATGGTCTTCTTTTAGTCTATCAACCATTTTCTCCAGGGCAATAATTCCAGCAGCTGCTAAAACTCCTGCCTGTCTCATGCCCCCTCCCAATAATTTTCTGGCTTTTCTGGCTTTGGTTATAAATAATTTGCTTCCCACCAGCACAGAACCAACCGGGGCGCTAAGTCCTTTAGAAAGACAAAACATTACTGAATCAATTTCTTTAACCAATCTTTTCACATCCACACCTAAAGCAACTGCAGCATTAAAAATACGAGCACCGTCTACGTGTACTTTGAAATTTAAATCATGAGCAAAATTACTAATTTCATCCATCTGTTCTACTGAATAAATAGTTCCTCCACCTCTGTTGTGTGAATTTTCCAGGCACAATAAACTTGGGGCAGGAAAATGAATATCAGCCGGTCTTAAGACAGATTTAATGTTTT
Source organism: Atribacterota bacterium (assembly GCA_040767965.1). Taxonomy (GTDB): domain Bacteria; phylum Atribacterota; class Phoenicimicrobiia; order Phoenicimicrobiales; family Stramentimicrobiaceae; genus JAXGNR01. The sequence goes on along the minus strand of JAXGNR010000008.1, from coordinate 73,787 downwards.
CCAGATTCATAATGCCGTTTATGCTGGGAACCAATCGGGGTGACAGTCCTGCTATTCTGGAAAAACCGCCAACTTCATAATAATAAATATGCGACTCTTTTTCTAAAATAACCTCATCACCAGGTTGAGTATGGCTCATAAGAGCGCAAAGATTACCCATAGTTCCACTGCTGACAAACAATGCCGCTTCTTTTCCCAGTCTATCAGCAGATAATTTTTCCAGTCGGTTAACTGTTGGATCTTCTCCAAAAACATCGTCTCCTAACTGGGCATTTCTCATTGCATCAAGCATTTCTTCTGTTGGCATGGTTTGTGTATCGCTTCTTAAATTAATAGACATCTATAAATTCTCCTTATCTGATAAAGATGTTTTATTTAAAATATTTCAATATCAATATTAAAAAATTAAAAATTAATACAAATTTGACTGTAGATTTCTGCAGCCTTGTAAACTTCTTCCAGGGTTACATATTCATCTTTTGTATGGGCTTGTAAGATATTTCCCGGACCAAATACAATGGAAGGAATTCCTTTTTCTGTAAAAGATGAGGCATCACAACCAAAATCTACTCCCTTTAAATCAGAATAGCCAAGAATGTTTTCGCAAACCTGTAAGGCAGTCTTTACAATCGATTCATTTTGGTTTGTATCTACCGGCATGGCATAAGTAGTAGGTTCAGAAATTAGGATCTCTTTAATTTCTTTTTCTCTGGACAGAATTTCTATTAGCTGTAAAATTTCATTTTTGGCACTTTCTCTTGTTTCTCCAGGGAGCAGCCTCCTATCAACTTCAATTGCACACTCATCAGGAATAATATTTACCGCACTTCCTCCTTTAATGCAACCAACGCTTAAGCTGGGATTCCCCAATAATGTGTGTTTTCTATGCTGGAAATCAGGAATAAGTTTATTTTTCAGCAAGTTAATTAAATCTACCATATCATATATTGCATTATGGCCCTCTTCTGGTCTTGAGCTGTGTCCAGCAAGGCCTTTACTGGTAATTTTCCATCTGACAACTCCCTTACAGGCGCTAATCACATTTAATTGGGTTGGCTCTCCAACAACTGCTCCTTGTAAATCAATTCCTTTCTGTAAAAAATGATCAACTCCTCTATGTTGGAATTCTTCATCAGCTGCAGCTACAAAATACAAATCTGTGGAAGGTTTTAAATTAAAACTGGTAATATTTTTTAGGGTCATCATCATGGCAGCAAGGGAACCTTTATCATCTGCACTTCCTCTGCCATACATTTTCCCTTCTTTGATTACTGGGTTTAATGGATCAATGTCCATATTTTGAATAGATACTGTGTCCATGTGAGACTCTAGACACAGGCCTCTTTTGTCTTTTCCGGGAATGTGACAAATTACATTAGAGCGTCCAGGTAAGACTTCGTCAAGGATACAGTCAACTTTTAATTTTTTGCAATAGCTAAATATGTAATCAGCTATTTCTTTTTCTGCTTTAGTATATCCGGGATATCCTGGATTTACACTTTCAATACTAATTAAATCTGCTAACAATTTTGTCAGTTCATTATAGTCAGCAGTATCTTTAAACGAAATAATAGGCATTTAAATCTCCTTTTCATTTAATACAAACCAAGATTTGCGTATCAGTATTATTGCTATTTTTATAGTCTTCGAAATTCACATTTCAATAAAACATGATAAATTATTGCATTAATGGCATTATTTATCTCCCAGTTACTAGTCTGGGGAGCCATAGGCTTACTTCAGGAACATATGCTACCAGAATAACCACCAACAGCCCTACGATAAAATAAGGGATTAAATCCTGGAAAACTTCTTCCAATCCAATTTTAGCAATATTACAGGATATGAAAAGGGTTGCTCCTACAGGAGGTGTAAACAACCCCAAAGCTAAAGTTATCAACAATACTATTGAAAAATGAATAGGATCCATACCCATTTCTCTGATTATAGGGAAAAAGATAGGAATAAAAATAAATAAATTTGCCACCAAATCAACAAACATACCAGCAACTGCCAGGATAAGAATCATAACCAATAAAATAATCGCATTTGAAACTTCTAATGATAATACTGCTCTGGAAATCATTTGTGGGATATTTTCTCTGATAAGAACCCAGCTGAAGACATTAGCCGAACAGACTAGAGCCATAACAGCAGTTGTTGATCTGGTCGAATCAATGAACGCTTGCTTCAAACCTTTAAAGTCTAAAGACCTGTAAACAAATAGTCCGATAAATAGAGAGTAAAGAGAGGCAACTGCTGCTATTTCGGTAACAGTTGCAATTCCAAAGATAATCGCTATTAATAATAAAAATGGGAAAACAACTACCCAGGCACATTCTTTAAATGCTTCAAAAAATCTCTTCCAGCTAAAAGATTCCTCTCTGGGAAAATCTTTTTTAATAGAAATTAAAACAGTTATTACTAAATAAGATAATCCTAATATTATTCCTGGTATTGCCCCAGCTAAAAACATTTGCAGTACAGATAAATTAGTAATCCAGGCAATTATAATCATAGTACTGCTGGGTGGAATTATAATACCCACCACTGAGGTTGTGGCATTAATAGCTGCAGAAAATGATTTGGTATATTTTTGTTTAACCATTTCAGGAATAAGAATACTGCCAGTAGAGGCAGCATCAGCTACTGATGACCCTGAAACTCCAGCCATAATCATACTAACTACTACCGATACACAACCAAGAGCCCCTGGTAATCTACCTATAACGCTATTGGCAAACTTGATAATCTTATTAGCAACACCGGATTGAACCATTAAATTTCCTGATAATATAAAGAAGGGAACCGCTAAAAAAGGGAAAGACTGGGTATTAGTAAAAAATTTCTGTGCAACCATAGAGATAGGAATACCTTCTGACAAAATATAAATCAGTGCTGAAGTGCCCATGCTAAAAGCTACGGGAAGACCGATAATCATAAATATAAAAAACAGGAGAATCATAATCCAAATCATTGTTTTTCATCACCTCTCTTTTTGTTTTGCCAGGATTTTTTTTGTATTTCTGCCACCTGCTCAATCTCAGTTGCAGGGACAACCATTCTCAAATCAGCTTCTCCTTTTAGAATGGCAATAATTTCATTTATTTTTAAAAATAATATAAAAGCAAGAGAAACTACCAATGATAAGTAGTAAAAAGTCTTGGACATGTACAAATTGCCAATCATCTGGTTAGATACTGCAATTGATAGTTGAATAGCCCCTATAAACATAAAAAATATAAAAAACAATGTCAAAATTTCATTAATTATAGCAACAATCCTTCTATTTTGAAGAGACAATTTACTGATAAATAATACAATTCCAATATGCTCTTTATGGTAAGTAACAGAGATAAGTGATAAAAAGACGATCCAGGGAAATAAAAGACTGGTTAAATCATAAGTAAATGTAAACGGACTATTAAAAAAATAGCGGGCAGCTACCTCAATTAGCACAACTGATACCAAAATTACCATTAAAGCAGAAGAAAGTAAGTCAACCTTCTCTGACAAGTAATTAAGGTAATTTTTTTTCTGACTATCTTTAGGTTTCATAATAATTTCAACCACCTTTAATAAAATTCATGAAAATATTCCTTCTCACTCTTACTTTATTTAGTAACGAAGAGTAAAGACTTATCTAAAATCTTTACTCTTCGTTAATGTTATTATAAAAAATATTCTTGTTATATTTTACTTTGTCTCAAAGGCAATATTTTTATGTTATTATTTTCTATAATCTGCTAACCATGCTTCCATTGCAGCAAAGTCTTCATATTTTTCACGTAATTCTTCATAAACCGGTTGCAGTTTTTCTACAAAAGGTTCTTTTTCTTCCGCAGTAAGGAAGGTAATTTCTTTAAATTCGTCTTTAACTAATTCTAAATATTCTTCTAATTTTTGGGTAGTATAATCTTTAGCAAAGACGCTTGCCTCTTTAGCTGCTTCTAACAAAATAGTCTGAGTTTCTCCGTCAAGGGCAGACCATGTTTTTTCAGTCATTGACAGCATAAAAGTATACCATTGTAAATTAATCATAGTTAGATAATCTTGTACTTCATGGAATTTGGTTTCATATATTGCATCAAGAGGGTTAAACTGTCCGTCTACTACTCCAGTTTGCAGTCCCATATAAATTTCGCTAAAGGACATAGTGGAAATAGAGGCGCCTAGCTGTTTAAAAACTTGGATATTTAATCTATCCGCAGGATTAGCCCTTAAAAGTACTCCTTCCAGATCTTCTGGTTTACGGATAGGTCTTTTGTTGTTAGTAATCTGGTTAAACCCCAAATCATATGTAGCTAAAATCTTATAACCTCTTTCAAGTGCTTTGTCTGCCCATTTTTGGGCCACTTCAGATTCTGCAAATGCTAATCCCTCATCCACGTTATTAAACAGGAAAGGAATACTAAACAGATTATATTCATCTACAACCGGACTAAAAGTACCGTTTCCAACCATCTGAAAATCCTGGGCTCCAACCTTGACCGCTTCTACCATTTCTTGCGCTGTTCCTAGTGTTTCAGCAGGATATATTTCAATTTTAATTCTGCCATTAGTTTTTTCTTCAACAATTTCCTTAAATCTTTGAGCTGCAACTCCTCTAACCGATTCTTCAACAGTATTATAACCTAGTTTCCAGGTATAAGATTGTTGAGCATCTGCTAACACAGTTAAGGTAAATATCAATGCAAATACAATTGTTAAAATTAAAGTTAATTTTTTCATTTTTTAATCTCCTTTTTTTAATACAGGGTTATAGGGTCATTTTTGTAAATATGACAATTTAATTTGAAATATTTTAAACCACCTCCTTTTAATCAGGAATCTTATTTTCTCTACCTGCAATGATTAATTGTATAAATTTTTTATTATTATACATTATTTTTTTAATTAAATTAAAAAAATTTAGAAAAAGATAAAAAATATTAGAAAAATAATAACATATAATTACCGGGAATGTCATTTTTAAATTATTCTTTTTAGAACAAAATTATTAAGTTGTTTGTATGATTTATTTATATATTTATTATTTTTTATTCAAAAATACATCCGTATAAATAATTCTGAATATCCGGGATTTAATTTTTCTTGCTGTACAATATCGCAAGAGCAATTGAGTTTAATTTGGTTTCACTTTTATCTGCTCGAGATGGGATTAAAACTGGAGCCGAAGCCCCTACTACTAAATTACCTTCCGGGAAATTAGTAAAATACTTTATGCTTTTTCCAAAAATATTTCCACAAGCAATATCGGGAACAACCAGTATATCAGCTCTTCCGGCTACAGGTGAATTTATTTTCTTCTTCTGAACCGCAAATTCTGATATTGCATTATCCAGGGCCAAAGGGCCATCTACAAGACAATCAGCAATCTGTCCTCTTTCATTCATTTTGGAAAGAATTCCCGCCTGTAAAGTTTCTTCCATGTCCGGGTTTATGGTTTCAACAGCAGAAAGTAATGCTACTTTAGGAATATCTATTCCCAGCTGTCGGGCTAAACTTACCGCATTTTTTATTATGGAAACGAATGCCTGCAAGTCCGGTTTTATGTTTACACCACCATCAGACATTAATATTAATCGGGATTCTTTTTCTATTTGATTCTCAAATACAAAAACATCACTAAGATGGTTTTGTGTCCTCAGACCATTTTCTCTATCCAGGACAGCCTTCAGTAAATACGCTGTTTTTATTCTCCCCTTTAATAAAATACCTCCCTTTTTAACCTCTGCTACAGACTGGGAAGCTATTTGATCTTCGTTTTTTACGGTAATAATATCTTTGATAAAAGAATGATCTTTAAAATTGAGTTCTTGTAATGATTTCTGAATTTCTTCTTCTTTGCCTACTAACACCGCTTCTCCAAATCCAAGCTCATAACTATCTTTGGCTGCCTTTAAAGCTTCCAGATCTTCACCACCAGCAATAACAATATTTTGTCTTCCTTCTTTTTGCAATTTATTAAATAACTCTTTAAAACTGGTAATCATTCTTTCCTCCTAATTTATGTCTGAATATTCAGCTGGCTTATTATTTATATTGATTTATTCTAGAGATTTTTGATCCCTTTTTTTATTCTGTCTATTCCAATTTTAATCTGTTCGACGGAGGTAGCATAAGAAAAGCGCAAATAACCTTCTCCATATTGACCAAAAGCATTTCCGGGAACAGTTACAACTCCACATTGATCAAGTAAAAATATTGACAATTCTTCAGAAGTTTTCCCAATTCGTGTAATATTTGGGAAAGCATAAAAAGCTCCTTCCGGAGTTAAACATTCAAATCCATCAATACTTCTTAGTCCTTCCAGTAGAATGTTTCTTCTATTCTCATAAGCCAGACGCATATCTTCTATACTTTTTCTGGTTTGGACAGGATTATTTAATCCGTGCAGGACGGCTCTTTGGGTGACAGAGTTAGGACACACTGCTGTGTACTGCTGGACTTTAAGCATCTCTTTAATTAAAAATTCCGGGCAGGTAAGATAAGCAATTCGCCATCCGGTCATAGCATAGCTTTTAGAAAAGCCAAAAATAGAGATTGTTCTTTCCTTCATACCAGCCAGGGATGCAATACTGATATGTTTTTGGCCATCAAACAAGATGTCTTCATATAATTCATCACTTATGACAAACAAGTTATGTTCTTTTGCTATTTCAGCAATTTTTTCCAAGATATTTTTTTGTATTATCATGCCAGTAGGGTTATTAGGAGAATTTATTAGAATAGCCTTTGTTTTTGAAGTGATAAGACTTTCCATCTCTTCAGTATCTATCTGAAAATTGTTTTCTTCTCTTATTGGAAGAAAAACCGGATTCCCTCCTGCTAATAAGATCTGAGACTCATAAGCCAAAAACCCCGGATCGGGAATAATCACTTCATCTCCGGGATTTAACAAAACATAAAATGAGGAAAACAAAGCTTGTGTTCCTCCTGTAGTAACTAATACTTCAGATATTCCAGCAGGAATTTGATTATGTTCCTGTAGTTTTACAGTTAGCGCTTCCCGTAATTCTGCAAAACCGGCAGTGGGTGTATAATGAGTATAGCCTTCTTCAATGGCTTTTTTAGCTGCATCCCGAACATGATCAGGTGTAATAAAATCAGGTTCTCCAATCCCGAAACTAACCACATCTTTTCTATTTTGTGCCAGATCAAACAATTTTCTTATTCCAGATGGTTTAATTTTTTTTAAGTTATTATTTAATTCCATGATCCCTCCCTATGGTTTAACTTTTTTAACTTTTGAACTTGTAGCTGGATAATAATCATAACCTTTCTGAAAGGCTCTTAAATTCATCTCAAGTGATGAAGCAGGTACATTTTTCCCAATAGATTCCAAAATTGCTTCTTTTTTAACTGGAAATCCATCTACAGATGAGGCAATCCCTAATAAAACTATATTTGCTGTTATAATATGTCCGGCTTCTTCAGCTAATTTAACTGCATTAATCTGGTATAAATGATCTATTTTTTTATTCAGCTGTGAAAATAACTGGTCAAGGTCCGGATATTCAGAAATTCCTAAAGATACCGTGAAAGGAATAATCTCTGTGGTGCTTGTAATAACATATGTCTCCCTGTTTATTTTATCCAGAACTCTTAAAAGTTCTGCCGGTTCAAATGACAATACCATATCAGCAGAGTTTTTCTCGATTAGAGGGCTTTCTGCATTTCCGATTTTAACTTCGGTGATTACAGTTCCTCCTCTTTGAGCCATTCCATGAACTTCACTCATCACTACATTTAACCCTTGATCCATGGCAGCTTCTCCAATTATAGTTGCTGTTTTTACTGTGCCCTGACCACCAATACCAATCAAATAGATTTTATAAACTTCATTCAAACTCATTCTTTCACCTCAATTGCATTTTGTGGACATACCTGAACACAAACACCGCATCCGGTACATACTAATGGATTAATTTTAATTGAACCGTCTTCTTCTTTATAAATAGCAGGACAATTGAATTGTTTGAGACAAATCTGACAACGGGTACATCTTTCCAGATTAATATAGTAAAAATTTTTCTTTTCCTGTTTTCTTTTTAACATAATACAAGGTGCACGGGAAATAACAACTGAAACTCCTTGAAAATTTAAGGCTTCCTTAAAGACAGCAACTGAATCTTTGATCTGTTCAGGATTAATAACCTTTATATAACCTACACCAATAGCCTTTACTATTTTTTCAATAGAGATTAAAGGAGTAGAATTTGTCTCATTCTGCAAAACCACGCCTGGATTAGGCTGTCCTCCAGTCATAGCGGTTATCCTGTTATCAAGGACCACCACCATCATATTCGCCTGATTATAAACAGCATTAACAAGAGGAGGAATCCCGGCATGGAAAAAAGTTGAATCACCAATAAGAGCCACTACTTTTTGTTTAGTAGCTTTTGCTAAACCTGCTCCGATTCCAATGCTGGATCCCATACAGATACAATAATCAGCCATACAATACGGGGGCTGCATTGCTAATGTATAACAACCGATATCATTAGAATAAATGACATTTTCATCCTTTATTTTCAAGTTTTTAGAAGCTTTTTTTATGGCATAAATTGTCGAACGATGAGGACAACCTGCACACAGCACCGGAGGTCTTAACGGAGGTTGGAGTCTAATTTTAATTTCTTCTGCAACAGGAAGATTGAGATTTACTACTTTATTAACTGAATCCCGGACAATATCAGGAGTATATTCATATATTCTTGGGAGTGTTCCATCTAGTTTTCCATGAATTGTTTTTTTTATTCCCTGTTTTCCAAGCAAAGCAAGAATCTCTTTCTCAATATATGGCTCTACTTCCTCAAGTACAATTATTTTTTCCAGCTTATCAATAAATTGGATTACTAATTTCTCCGGAAATGGAAAACTCAAGCCTAATTTTAAGATTTTAAAGGGCAAGTCATACTCATTTATAATATCCAGCACATAATTATAAACTGCACCACTGGCAATAATTCCTGTTTTGCTTTTTTGTGATCCATAAATAAAATTAATTGGGGATATCCCTGCTAGTTCTTTGATCTTTTCAATTTTTTCTATGAGGGAAACTCTTAATTTACGAGCATTAGCTGGGGCTACATTAAATCTGGTTCCTTCTTTTTCAAAAAATCCGCTTTGTTTGATATTTTTACTATCTATTTCGTTTAAATGAACAACTGCTCTCATATGAGAAACTCTGGTAGTAGTTCTAATTAAAACAGGTATCCCGAACTGTTCAGACAATTCAATCCCGTATTTCATAAAATCTTTTACCTCTTGAGGGGTTGAGGGCTCTAATATCGGAACACCAGCCATTTGAGCCAATAATCTGTTATCCTGTTCATTTTGAGATGAATGCATAGAAGGATCGTCAGCAGAAAGTATGATCATACCTGCTCTCACACCAGTATAAGCAGTGCTCATAAAAGCATCTGCAGCTACATTTAGCCCCACATGTTTCATAAAGACAAATGAACGTAGACCTGCTGCAGCAGCAGCTGCAGAAACTTCCAGCGCCACCTTCTCATTAACAGAAAATTCAAAATACATTCCAGCTTTTTTTGCAATTTTGCTTAATACATTGCCGATCTCAGAAGAGGGCGTGCCCGGGTAAGTTGAAGCAAAAGATATTCCTGCCTCAAACGCCCCCCTTACTGCCGCTTCATTTCCAAGCAAAAATAACTTTTCACCCTTCTTTTTTCCCCAAATCTCTTCAACTTTCAAATTATTTTTCTCCTGTCTTTTCTATATTTTTTCCAATCTTGATTCATTTTATAGGGCTAAGGTTTATACAATTTTGGTAATTTAACTTTACTGGTAGTAGCTTTAATTGCTTGAATCATATCCTGCAAAATATCCTTTTCCAAACGGACTGTAGGAAGACTAAAACTTATCGCTGCAGCAATATCCCCTTTTTCATCAAAAATTGGACCAGCCAGACAGCAAATTCCAGTGCGATATTCTTCGCTAACAAAACTGTAACCCTGTTCGCGCGTTTTCTGGAAAATTTCTTTTAAAGAATAGGGATCTGTTATTGTTTTGGAAGTATAAGCTGTTAGCCTTTTTTCGCCAATAGCAAGTTTCAAGATATTTTCATCCTGATATGCTAATAGCACTCTGCCCAAAGCTGTGCAATAGGCAGGCTGATAAGTGCCAACTTTAAAGTCAAGCTTTAAGGTATGAGGAGATTCAATACTATACAGATAGACTACCTGACCTTGATCCAGTATAGCCAAATTAACCATTTCCCTGAACTCTTTAGCTAGTTTTTTCATATGAGGAATAATTTCTAAAATATGAATTCGTTCATTCATCGCTATACCAATTCTGGAAAATTTAAATGTTAAATAATAGGTGTGCTTCTTTTTGCTGTGGGTGATATAGCCTAGGGAATTTAAAGTGCCTAATAATCTATAGACAGTTCCTTTTGGTAATTGGGTTTTTGCCATTAATTCTGATATAGTATATTCCATCTTACCTTTTGCCAGTATCTCTATCAGATTAAAGGCTAACTCCACTGAACGGATTGTATATTTAAAGGAATTATCATTTTTTAAAAGTTTCATTATTTAAACTTTTCGTTTTATATTATAAACTAATTATAGCATAATTGACAAATTTAAACAAAGTAAAAAATGTACTTTATTTTACATCTATTTATTTTTCTTCCTTATCTGAAATGTATAAAAACATAATTATAGATGGCTATTTTGAATTTATTTTTTAAAGTTATAAATGTGGTATATAATCTTATTGATAAAATAAAATATCTATTTAAATTGTAAAAATATGAGTATGAGGAAAGAAGAGAAAAATATGTATAAAAATCAATCTATTGATATAAACAAGATTTATCTTATAACGATAATATCTCTGTCTCTGGGTTTATTTTTTGATTACTTTTTTTATGATAAAATTCCAGGAATTTCTTTTCCTTTATATAATATTTTAGTTATTGCAGGCCTTTATATTATTGCAAAATTATTTAAGAAAAAAATAAACAAAGAAGTCTTTTTTCTCTTGGTATTGCTTGTTTTTTTTAGCGTGATGGTTTTTTTCCGCTCCAGCGGTTTACTGACATTTCTTAATATTATTACTACGTTAATATTGCTATTGATAGTAAACCAGATATCTTTTGGTGATAGAATTAAAAATTTTGTATTTAAAGATTATGTTAATATATTTTTCTTGCCCTTTAATTTTATCACTTCATCATTTCAAATCTTATCACATCTTTTTTCACAACAAGAAATAAAAGAAGATCGAAAAGTTTTTTCACAGATTGTGAATGGAATTTTGATAACAATCCCGATTTTATTTGTTTTCTTCCTTCTTTTTTCATCGGCAGATTTAATTTTTCAAAAAATTGTTTCGAATTTTTTAAATATTGATAATACACTGGAAGCATTTTTAAGGCTTATTCTGATTTTAATTGTGGCATTTATTTTTGTTGGCGCATATGCTCACTCATTCCGGGACAAAGCAAAGCAAAACAGCAAACAGCAGAATAGTAAAAATTACATTATTGGGAACATTGAAAGCTTTATTCTGCTCAGTTCTGTGAATCTTTTGTTTTTTATCTTTATACTTGTTCAATTTGCTTACCTTTTTGGAGGTAAAAGTAATATAACCACTCAGGGTTTTACCTATGCCGAATATGCACGTCGGGGATTTTTTGAACTGATAGCAGTTGCAATCATCTCTTTGCTTTTACTTTTAGTTATAGAAAAATACATTGCTGTAGAAAAAACAGACCATATGTTGGGATTTAAAATATTAAGTACTGCTCTGATTATTCAGGTTTTGCTGGTCATGGCGTCTGCTTTTATCCGCTTATTTCTTTATGAACAAGCTTATGGATTTACTGTTTTGAGATTATTTAGTCACGCATTTATTATTTTGCTGGCAGTAATTTATGGTATATTACTCTTTAAAATTCACAAAGACAGACAGGAGAATACTTTTGCTTTAGGTGTTTTTTCCGCAATTATCTTATTTGTTGTTGTTATGAATTTCCTCAATCCAGATGCCTTTATTGCCCGGCAAAATATTGAGAGATTTGAAATTACCGGAAAGCTCGATCTTTCTTATTTATGTAAGCTGTCAGATGACGCGATACCTGTTATTATTGAGTTATTAAATTTTTCAAATGAAGAAATAAGAAAAAGTGTGGCTCATGAATTGTACTGGCATGCTCAAGAAAATGATTCTCTCTATTTTTCAAAATGGCAGTCTTTTAATATATCACGAATGAAGGCAAATAAAATTCTTCAGGCAAAAATCCAGAAACTTGAACCATACAAAGATTATCTGTAATAGACTTTTATTCCCAGCAGAGCATAATCTAGTGATGGAAAGTTTCTACCACACATTAAAAATAGAATTAATTTATCAGAATAAATACCAGACCAGAAGAGATGAGCAAAGGGATATTCCTGAATACATTAAAATCTATTACAATATAGAAAGATTGTATTCCTCAATAAGATACTATAATCTGGATTAATATAAAATGTTAAGATAGGAAAAAGTATCTTAATTTGGTGTCTGGGTTATCGGAGGAATACCATAAAATAAAACAAGAGAAGATTACAAGCTTTTTATGTAATAGCAATATTCCTTTCATATTCGATTACTTCTTTTTATCTAAAATAAATTTTTATCAAACGAAAGATATCCTCACCCCTTTCGTAGAAAATTTTCATCATATCTATGAACCACTATCCCAATGTGGACAGCCGCCCACATCAGAAGATTGTTTTACACCTTCCCACATTTCAGCCTGGTAGTCTTCGTTACCCTCATACCACCACAGGCCAAAGAATCTTTCTCCATCTGAAGAAAAAACCAATATACCCGGGCCTTTGTCGTAACTATCTTCCCAGGTCAATTTCGCCATTTTTCCTTCAAAGGTACCATTCAGTAATCCTTCATCCCATTCATAACATCCTGTAAGTGAGGTACCCTGATGCAGGAGGTGAAAGTCACTGTGAAAATCACTGGTATAAGTTCCGGAAACATCGGGTAATGGGGTTTCGGTCAATTGCTCACCATAGGCACGAAAATCCAGCAGCTCTGTATATTCAGCAGAACCATGATTATTTAAAATTGTCAATCGAAGCCATCTTCCGGATAGCTTATCAGAAACGGCAAATTGCTGTTTGTCCTGCTGGTCCTGCAGTGATATCCGGGTCAACTCATGAAATCCCTCTGTGGGATTTTCCTTGGAAAGCTCAACCAGTATATCTTTGACACCACTTCCTTCTGTATCTACATAGGCGGTATCAAACTCCAGACTATGCAATACAGTCTCTTCAGCAAGTTCAAAGACAAATGTGTGGTCAGAAATTTCTCCCTCCGGAGAGCACCAGCCTGTTTCAGGATTTTCATCCATGATATAGAAACTGTAAAAAGTGAGACTGTATTCTGCAGGTTTTTCTATCAGGAATGCACCAGAGGAAAGGGAAACCAGGGATTGTTCAGAAGCTGAGGCATTAGTGATCAATACAAAACTCAAAAACAGAAAGAAAAAAACCATGAATGTATATACAAGTATTTTTTTCATATTCAAACCTCCTAAAAGAATGATTTTAATATAACTAACCATTCAGGTTCATTCCGGGTTGGGGATACTGTTAAGACAATTGTCCTGAGTGCATAAATGTTTCTATAAACATAAATAATTATAAAATAGAATCAAAGTAACCTTAACCAGCCCCTCAGCATCCAGCTGAGGGGCTGGTTTTTCTACTATACCAAATGATTCTGAACAAACGAAAAAGATGTCAAACAGATAACCGTCCTCTGTTTTTAGGTCTAATAATATACAGAAAAAATAGAAAACAATCTATGGTTATATTATGGTGCTCTTAAAAATGGCTTCTAATGTAATATATTTAAAGAAATTTATAAAGATTATTAGGGAGAGGAAGCAGGCAGTCCGGCAGTCCCATTGAGGGGGTTAAATGGAGCGGGACCCGTAACTTTGCGTCCCATCGTTACCGATGGTTAACCTTTCTCAGCTTAGAGCTTCTTTGCTCTATATTTGCTTTATAGGCGAACCCCTTATGCTCTTGTGAATTACTGTTTTCTTTTTTACATTATAATTATAAATTTCCTTTTATTATTCTGTCAATCATTTTTGTATAAAAGTTAGTGTCAACTACTTGTGGGTACTTTTCCTTACCTCAAAAATTATGGAAATTAAATTAAGTTAAAGTGTAAGTGATTATAGGTAAATTCTAACAGCAAACCGAGAATAATAATAGCAATACATTCTAATAATACGCTCCTATATTCTTTTTTTTATCAATTTTTGATTAATGAATACTGATTAGCTCCTTTAACTGTTTTACCCAGCTTCTATCCTGGTGAGGGCCTACCAATACCGGAAGAGAATACTGTTTATCATATTTATTCTCTTGGGGTAGGTGAACGCCCTTTTGGGGGTTGACCTGTTTGAAGGCCAGCTCCTCCTCTTTTATGGGCCAGAAGTCATCCCAGTCATCATTTACGATCAACTGTCCCACCTTGGCCAGGTTCAGTGCCCCGGAAGTAGACCAGCTCATCCCTCGTTTCTTGAAGCGGTTGGCCAGGATCTTATCGATATTACCTTCTATGGCACCCATGGTATCAACAGGCAATCCTTCCTCTTTCAGGCGATCTATGGCCTTGATTCCATCATAATTGTTGACAAGATAGGTAGTCAGCTCATTTAATTCATCTTCTTTCTTAGAATTCTTAGTTTTTTCTTCTTCCAATAAAAGGAGCGCTTCTGAGATGTTGCCTTCTTGCAAGAGCGAGCTGATCTGGGATTTTCTTTTAGGGTTATAGGAAAGACTCTGGGTTAATTTTCGTTTTAGGTGAAAGGGGCATAACTGATAGATGGAGTTCGGGAAATAATCCTGGGCGCCGTCTTTGATCCAGCTGGCCCCATCTCCTCCTACCAGGATAAGGTTATGGTCATACACCTGGTATTTGTTTTCGGCTAAGAGACTGACCTTAGCCATAAATTCATCTGCTGGACCAAGGCCGGCATAGGCTAGTTTATCTTTGAGCTTTCTGGCATCCGAGCTTCCCAAAGGGTATCTCTTTTCCTTTCCTTTGTGAATGATAGCCAGTTTTAGTTCTGCCTTTTTCTTTGTTTGTTTTTGCAGGTGAATCATGGTACCGTCTACCTCCAGATAGATGGGATCTGATTGAACTGGGATAGAGGTTGATTTGAGGGTTTCTTCTAATTGTTGGTCAAAGGCGTATTCTTCTAGTTGTTGAATACTAGTACCCTGGGATTGTACCTGTCTGCGCATACATTCAAAACTTACTGAATCCCCATAACAGTACTCCAGAAATCTCTGGGCATTACGGTAGCTGCCGGCCAGAAAAGAGAACAAGCCGGTAATCTTCTGATAATGGGTGCTCATACGCTGATTGGGTGTTAGGCCAAGCTTTTCATCCAAAAGACAGTGGTACTGGCCTTCTTGATCCCGGTAGAGATGCTTCTGATAGCTGATATTGCCCAGAAGGGTCAAGAGATATTTGCTGCGCTTTCCACAGTTGGAAAGTTTGCCTCTTTGCCTTTCTTTTCTTAATTGGTTGTCAAGGAACTGCAATATGCTGGTTAGAATGTGCTGGCCTATAATTTTAGTTAGGTGAAAAACAAATTTTTCCAGGTGCTGGAAATCCAGCTCGTCTTCTGCTATAGTCACTTGTAGAGACGGTAATGTAATAGTTAAAGATAAGTCTTTCATCAGGTAGATTTACCTCCTTTTAGAAAAAGAATGTTTCTTCTTTTTCTATTGTTTTGTTCTATGAGGTAAGTCTACCTTTTTTGTTGACCTACTGACAAGTGATATCCTTAAAACACCTACTGAAATTTTACACTATCTGAAAATATAAAGTAAGATATGGGCAATGCTAAAATAAATAGTAATACTGATAATATCCTGAATAATTGTATCAATTGGACCACTTACATTTGCCGGATCAAGCTTTAGCTTACTGAAAATAAAGGGAATGATTAGTCCACTGAAAATAAAAGATACCATGGCACAAAAAAGAGCCAAAGATACAATAAAACCAATGTAATCCTCTTGATTATCACATCATGTGAATTTTATTTGACAAAGAAATTATATTGTCTAAAAAATTCTTATCTATATGATGATATTTTTAAATTGTTCCTTTTTAAGGCAACTTTCTCTTTTAAAAGAAATAAATATTTACTTGCTTCAACTGAAAAGCTTTTTATAATTTTAATTATTTCATTTTCTAAAAAAACTTTTTACCCTCCACCTAAAAAAGGAAATATTTTTACTTCATCTCCATCTTTTAAAAAATAATCTTTTTCTTTTGGGAATTTATCTACCAGGTATACCCGGCCTAGGTCTTCTGGTATTTCTAGATAGCGGGATAAATCTTCCAGGGTTATTTTTTTATTTAAAACCAGGGTGCTATCTTGATTTAATTTAATTGAATATTTTTTTAAACTAGTATAAAGTCTAATTTTTACTTTTATATTCATTTTTTCGCTTTCGTAAAAAAATTTATAAAATATTTTTAATAATCAGACAATCCAAGTTCTGCCAGCTTTTCAGCTTTCGGTTTCCCTGTTATCAGATCCCAGCCACGGGCAATATAATATTCTTCCAGCATCTCATCATACCGGGTAATTGCACACCGTTCTTCTTTTTGATAAATACCGAAAGAGGGAAGGTTTTTTACTCTATCAGGAATATTGTCATCTTTTTTACTAAACCCTTCTCTGATATTGAATAATCTTTGTAAATTATTCACCCTTTCTCCTATTTGGAGCAAATCCTTATCTTCTATTTTCCAGCCGGTTAAAGCTGATAATATTTTAGCGTAATTTCCTAAAGTCAATCCTGCATACATAAAAAATTTACATACTCCAAGAACATCAGGCATGACTAAGCCATCCTGTAGGATCTTGGTAATCTTGCCTTTTCCTATCTCATCCCAGCGGTGCAGCTGATTTGGGTCGGGTACTCCATGAGAGAGCATCCCCCAGGTCATCTTACCGGAATCATAAGCCATTCCTTCTAAAGGATGAATATGACACATCCCTCTGTTTCCAGTACCATAGGTTACTGCCAGCAGTTTCCCTGAACGGGGATCGTGGGCCGGACCCTCTAATCCTTTGGCATGAATAGCAAATTCCCGGGCATTGTGTCCTATTTTTTCGGCAGCTCTGACAACTCCTTCTGCCAGTAAGTTTCCTATGCCATCCCTGCGAGCTATCTTTTCTGTCAAGACAGGCAGGATCTGGGCATTACCCCAGGACAGATCCAGTTGTTCGACTTCTGCCGGAGATAGCAGATTATGCTCATAACATTCCATAGCAAAGGCAATCAGTGCCCCTGTGGAAATTGTATCAATGCCAAATTCGTTGCATAAATAACTGCAATTGATAGCAGCATCTACGTCTTGATTAAGCACAAAGGCTGTAAAAGCACTGACAGTTTCATATTCTGCCCCTTCATGCTCCGGAGTCTTGTATACTCCTTCTTTTACCCGGGCAATCCTTCCGCAGGCAATAGGACATCCCTTATAACACATCTGATTTCTTACAAAGTTATTTTTATTGTAATAATCAAATAATTCTTCTCCTTTGCCCCAGCTGTTAGATTGCCAATTCTTAGTAGGCCAATCACCAGCAGCATCATTACCGGCCATATCGCCAATAGTGCCAAATTCACGAAAACCTTTGGCAGTATCACTATCTTTAATTATCTGTCGTGCTTCTTTGAGAGCAGCATTATATTCTTCTTTATTCTGAGGAATTATCTTTTTTGTACCTTTAACAGCAACAGCCAGAATGTTTTTTGCTCCCATTACTGCTCCGGCGCCACATCTGCCGGCAGCTCTTCCTTCCAGCATTACCGCCGCTATTCTTACTAAATTCTCTCCTGCTATTCCAATAGTCATTACTGAAAAATTAGTATCATTTAATTCGTTCAGGATAATCCTGGTCTTTTCAGAAACCATTTTTCCAGTTAAATGACTGGCATCTCGAAAATAAACATTTTCATCATCAATAACTAAATAAACCGGCTTAGAAGATTTTCCTTCCAGAATAAGACATTCATAGCCGGCTTTTTTCAGTTCTGGACCAAAATCTCCCCCACATCTGGCTTCTCCCCAGGCATTGGTAAGTGGTGATTTAAAACAAATCTCAACACTTCCCCCTCCTGGAATCTGGTATGATGTTAAAGGACCGACAGCAAAGATTATTTTATTTTTTTCACTCAAAGGGTCTATCTTCGGCTCAAGCTCATCATACAAAAGCTTGGCTGCATAACCTACGCCTCCTAAATAGTCTTTGAGGATGCTTTCTTTAATATTTTCAACCTTATAAGTCTGGTCATTTAATGATACTCTTAGCTGTATTGCTGAATTATTAGTCATTGTTTAATAGACCTCCTTGTTTCATTCTCGTTTTAAGAAAATAATTTTATTTATAGCGCTTTCTCAAAATGGGAAAGATCTAAGCCGGTTATTATATCAAGAACCACAGGTATTCCCTTTTCGTTTAATTGCAATGCTTTTTCCAGAGCTGGTTTGGTTTCTGAAGGTTGTTCTACTCTTATCCCGGAACAATTACAGGCTTCTGCCCATTTGACAAAATCAGGTTGAATTTTAAATGTAGAAATATCTTTTCCTGCGAATTTTAATTGATTGTATTTAATCCATCCAAAGGCAGAATTATTTAAAACTATCCAGGTACAACCTGCTTTGTATTGAGCTGCTGTAGGCAGTTCTTTCATATACATCTGGAATGCTCCGTCTCCAACAATACAAACAACTTTTTTGTCAGGATTTACCAGTTTGGCTGCAATTGCACCGACAACACCCATCCCCATGCATGTTTGTTCAGCAACAGGTATACATGAGGAGCCTTTTTGTATTTTATAGTAAGGGTAACAATATGACCATGTATCTTGTGACCCATTTTCGTTTACCAGGATCGTATTTTCTCCAAAGACCTTACTTACTTCATGAACAATTCGTTTTGCCGGAATAGGAATTTCTTCAGATAAACATTCTTTATCTACTTCTTTTTCATAGTTTTCTTTCTTTTTAGCTAATTCTTGAATTCTTTCTCTTTCCAAATAGCTCTGATTATTCAGTATATGAGAATATCCACTTTTAAGGTTCTCCAAAAGCTGCTGTAATACCAAATCAGCATCTCCAACAATAGCCACATCTGGTTTCCAGTTTCTCCCAATCTCAAAAGGAGAAATATCAATTTGTATAAATTTCGCTCCTAGTGGAAAATCAGCCCAGCTGTGAGATTGAAATCCTTCGTTTCTGCTACCTATAGAGATTACCAAATCTGCAACTTTGTAGTAATTTTTGGCATGTTCTGTCCTATAAATTCCACATACACCTAAAGAAAGCGGGTGACTTTCTTCTACAATACCTCTACCTCCGGGGGTAGTTAAAAAGGGAATTCCCAATAATTCTATGAAATTTCTAAAGTTATTATGTGCTTTTGCAGAAACAAGGCCATTTCCGGCAATTATTACCGGATATTTGGCTGAATGTAATAATTCAACAGCATCTTTTATTAGAATAGGATCCCCGGCTGTTCTGATCTTTTTAACTGGTTTATAGTTTTGTAAAGGTTCAACATCAACAAGAATGCCACTGGTTAATTTGCCTCCTAAGTTAATAGGCATCTCTAAAAACACAGGGCCTGGCTGACCATTCATGGCAATAGAAAATGCCCTTTCCACAAACCATGGTATTCTTTCTATGTCAGTAATACGAGCACTCCACTTAGTAACAGGTTTCATCATTCCTATTTGATCACATTCCTGGAATTCACCCATTCCTTCTGTTTTTTGATTAATAGAAGGTGCAAAAATTATCATTGGAACACATCCAGAAAAAGCTTCTAATGCTCCTGGCACCAGACTCGCTACACCCGGGCCAGAGCTGCCGCTACATACCCCAGGCTTGCCTGTTAACCGGGAATAAGCCATTGCCATAAAAGGAGCAGAACCTTCGTATCTGAGGTTAATAGCATTTAATCCTTTAACTTGATCTGCATATAACTGTAAATCGGTATCTCCTATGCCAAATACATATTCAATCCCTTGTTCTTTTATCATATTTGCAATTAATTCCCATGTTTTCATTATATTACCCTTTCTTTCTGTTTTGTTTTGTTGTAATGTTGAATTATAAGAGTTAAATAAATTTCTTTTTTAATATTGATTAAATTTTTATTTTATAAGGTTATGAAGCTAGTTGAGAAAGAAACTTATGTTATTTGTATTTATATTTAATATTTATATAAGCAGTATAACAAAATTACACTTATAAATATAGTTTAAAAAAAATGAAAACAGATCAAGTGTAAACTTTTTTACTTATAAATGCTTAAGAAAAATTCATTTTTGGAGTAATTTTTCTTAAGCATTTATTTTTTTATCTTACCATGTTTTTCATGAAAGAAAAGAATAATCAAGACCTGTTTCTTTTGCTAATTCAATTAATCCTTTGGCTGTGCCTTCAGCTAAATAAACACCTTCCTGAAGTGCTTTTTCGGCAGTGATATTTTCAATTTCTCCAGGAACAAATATTTTTTCACAGCCATCAACTCTAGGATAATTGTGAATTTCATTAATAAACTCATCAATACGGGACTTGAATTCAGCTATCGGCATAAATGCATCCACATTTATAACCTGAATAAAATGTCCTGTTTGAGTAGGAGCATCAGGTTTTCTTTTCCAGCTTGTAACCTGATGAGTAATTCCAGCACCTGGCATAATACCTGCTAATATTTCCACGAATGCAGCGAGACCATAACCTTTATATCCTCCAAAGGGTAATAATGCTCCTCCTTCCTGGAAAGCTTTAGGATCACTTGTGTCATGCCCGTCTTTGTCTAACATCCATCCTTTTGGAATTGACTCTCCGGCAACAGCAGCATTTGCTATTTTACCTGCAGCAACCACACTCATTGCCATATCCAGCACTACAGGAGAATGCTTCCCTGCTGGAGAAGCCAGTGAAAAAGGATTATTCCCAATATTTCTTCCTTTTCCTCCGGTAACACTCATGGTAGGAGGTGCATTACTAATAGCCTGCCCTATCATTCCTTCTCTGGCAGCCATAAGGGCATAAGTTGCCCCGGCACCAAAATGATTGCTGTTTTTAACAGTTGAAATTGCAACTCCAGATTTTTTAGCTTTTTCAATGGCAATTTTGGTAGCCTTATAAGCATTTAGTTGACCCATTCCACCGTTGCCGTTAAGAAGAGTATAAGAGAGGCCTTCTTTTTCAATGGCTGGCTCGGCTTGTACATTAATTCCTCCTAATTTCATCTGTTTGATGTAATAAGGAAGAGCAACTACTCCATGAGAATAAACTCCCCTTATATCACATTCTACTAAAATATCAGCAGCTATGTTGGCATTTTCTTTGGAAAGACCTGCTTTTTCTAATGCTTTTGCACAAAATTCATTTAATGTTTTATGATTCACTCTTTTCCCGCTCACGTTTTTATAATTCCTCCTTTTTTTTATTATTTTTACTATTATAATCCTATTTTATATTTTTTAGTTAGTCTCTTTAATTTAATAGAAAGAATATAATCTAATTTTTAATCTTTTTGTAAAAATAAAAAAGACACTATTGTTATAAAAATTCCAAAAGTTAACCAGCAAAATTGGTAATTACCATTTATATCAGCAATAAAACCAAAAATGGGAGGTGCAGCCAGCATGCCAATCCTAAGAAAAACCAGGGACAAACCTGTGGCTATTCCAGCCAGCTTGTCTCCGGCAAACTCAACCACACTAACGAAATGTACCCCAGCCCATCCGCTGGAAGTACAACCCAGCAGAAATGAAAATAAAAATGTGATAAATAAATTACCCTGCATTAAACTGATAAAAAATGCAAAAAGAAGATATACAATTCCAATGGAAATCCCTATTACAAAAAGGCTTATATTTCTATTGCCTTTAAATATTTTATCAGAAATCCACCCCCAAAATGGGCGACTTATTATTCCTCCAAGCTGCATTATTGCAAAAGCCAGACCTGCAGAAGTTACTGCCAGACGAAGGTCTTCAGTAAGAAATACTGAAAAGTGAGGTAGGACAGCACCAACAGAAATACCAAAAATAGTACCTACTATGCAGATTTTTAGCAATTTTTTATTTTTAATAATAAAACAAAGATTCTCTTTAAAGGATTTTTGTGTATCTTTTTTATCACTTTCTATTATTGTTTTTTGTTGGATATCTACTTCCTGATAATATTTGAAAACCAGAACTCCTGTTATCATTGCAAAAATAGCCGCAATTTGTACTGCAAATCGCCAGCCATAGATCCTGGCCAAAAGTGGTAAAAAACTGGTCCCCAAAATGCCTCCTAAGCCAAATCCCATTTGGGTAATTCCCATTGATATTGCTCTTTTGCCAGGAGAAACTGCCAGCATAACTCCTTTATTAACTGAAGGTGTTATTATACTAAAACCTATTCCTGCTATCAGAGCTAAAAATAAAAGCATGTTATAATTAACGGAAAACCCATAGAGTAGCCAGAGAAAGCTCATGCTTATTATTCCGGCTATTACACTTTTTTTGGGACCAAATTTATCAACAATATCACCAGTAAAAATTGCTAATAGAGAAGCACTGATAAAGATAAAAGTAGAATAATAGCCAATTTGCGATCTAGTCAGTAAAAAATCATCTCTTACAAAAGGAAGCAATGAAAGAAAACCATTATGCACCAAGCTTAAGGCAAAACAGGGTATTGAAAGTATTAAAATAACAATCATTAAAGCAGTATTTTCTTTTTTTTCTTTGCTATTGCTTTTTGGAAATAACATCCCTATTTGATAACATCTCTTTTCTTTAATTTATTTTATCCTTTTCTTCTTTTGAAAGATTAATTTACAAGAATTTTTAGTTTATTTTTAAGAATAATCTAAAAAACAATAGCAGATGACAGTTTAAAACTATCATCTGCTATTGTTAAAATAAACAGGATTAAAAATATATTCACTAAAATGACCTTCATTTTCTAACCTGGTATATGTTTATTTTTATTATTTTGAATCAAAAATATCACATTTTTTATATAAAACATCTAACCGGTACTGGCGTTGAACTTCTTTCTCTTTCTTTCTACTATTGCCGGGTAAACAAGAAGAATTAAGGCTAATACTAGGATTACTGCTGAAATAGGTCTGGTAATAAAAGGTAAAAAACTTCCTCTTGAATTTATAATACCTGTTCTAAAATTATGTTCAATAATAGGGGACAAGATATATCCCAAAATTATTGGTGGCAGCTTAAATCCAATCTCAGTAAGAATATACCCTATTATTCCAGCAGCTAATAGTATCCAGACATCAAATATGCGGTTATTTACTGTAAAGGTCCCCAAGACACACATCACCATAATAATCGGAAAAAGCTTGCTTGCTGAAATTCTTAATAGATAAATAAAAAATTTAATTAAGGCAAAACCAATAATTAACATTAAAATATTAGCAAAAAAATAAGATACAAAAATTACTCCTACCAGCTCTCTGCTATTTCTAAATAGCATTGGTCCGGGTTGTAATCCATGGATAATTAAACCGCCTAATAAAATTGAAGTAACCAAATCTCCCGGAATACCCAGCGTTATCATAGGGATTAAAGCTCCCCCGTTTACCGCATTATTGGCTGTTTCTGATGCCATAACACCCTCAATTGCTCCATTACCAAATTTTTCAGGAGTTTTAGACATCTGTTTTACCTGGTTATAAGCAACCAGAGAGCCTGTTGACTGACCGATACCAGGCAGAATGCCAATCCAGGTCCCAATTATTGCAGAAACCAGAAACACAATTTTATGCTGTTTAATCAGATTAAATGGAGGGAACATTCTTATTTTTTCTTTCAAGGTAATCATTTCTTTTTTCATGTTCAAATTTTTCATTTGATTGAAAATTTCACAAATAGCAAAAAATCCCATCAGTGTTGCCAGCAAAGGTAATCCGCCTGAAAGTTGCCATTGACCAAAGGTAAACCTACCTAATCCGGTCAAAGGGTCCATTCCGACCATAGCCATGATGCTCCCCAAGACAGTACCGATTAGTCCTTTAATAGTGTCCCCTGAAGTAAAAGAAACTACCACACACAATCCTAGTATTCCCATGGCAAAATACTCCCAATAACCAAACATAAGGGCTATTTTTGATAATTGGGGTGCAAGAGAAATCAACACAAAAAAGCTAAAGATTCCTCCTACAAATGAAGAAAATAGACTAACCGTTAAGGATAAAGATGCATAGCCTTGCTTTGCCAGAGGATATGCATCGAAAATAGTGACCAGCGAACCTGGAGTACCTGGAATATTTAATAATGATGCAGCGTATATACCTCCAGAAACTCCTCCTACATACAAGGCAATAAGTAAAGAAATTCCCATTTCAGCAGTCATAGCATAAGTAAATGGAAGTAATAAAGTAACCGCTAAAGCAGCAGTCAGACCAGGAATGCATCCAAAAATTAGACCTATCAATGTTCCCATTGCCATTACAAACATAATTCCACCCAGGTCTGCTGTATAATATTTTAAGCCAAGCCCTACTAGTTCAAAAATATCTGCCAATTGTATCACCTTCTATTTTGTTATTCTTTATTTTTATTTTAATAATAATGTAGTAGATTAAAATATTAAACTTGTACAACTTTATATCTAAAATTGAGATATTTTTTCGAACCCAGGAAGTAATTTAATTTTTCCTGGGTTCGAATTTTACCTATTTATCAGATAGGTGTTTTTTATTATTTTGCTCCTTCAACTTCTTCCATGAAGGCTTTCCATGTTGGATACATTTCATTTAACATTTCTTTGGTTTCTTGTGCACTAAGGAAACTGGTGCTGAAATTAAAGGTTTCTTCTATTTCTTTTACGAATTCTGGATTTTCATTTATGCTTTTAAGCTGTGCTTCCCAATAATCTACTACTTCCTGAGGTGTTCCTGGAGGAGCAAAAAAACCTCTGTGAATTCTATAATTTACACTTGAACCTATATCCCCGGCAGAAGGAACATCTGGTAAATATTTAGAACGTTCTTGCGAGCTTACCAATAAAGGAATAAAATCACCTGCTTCAATCATATCTTTTGCTTCAGACACATTTAAGATTCCGGCATCAACATGAGAACCGGCCACTGCTGTTCTTGTTTGTGCTCCACCTTGAGTGGGAACAATATTAACTTCGATCCCTACATCCTGGAATATTTTTATGGAATTTAAATGAAGAAGTCCGCCTACTCCGCCACCTGCATAAGACATAATGCCAGGATTTTCTTTGGCATAAGCTACAAATTCATCCCAGGTTTTAAATTTTGAATCTTTTGGTGCTACTATGACATATGGGTCATCAACCACACAGGCAAGAGGTTCAAGGTCTTCAAAGACTGGGGCAGGCATGGTTCCTACCAGATAACCATCTACCAAGTTTTCAGCATTGTGGCATAGCAATCTATATCCATCAGCTACAGAATTGTAAGCTTCCATAGTACCTATTGCTGAAGCTGCACCTGAAATATTTATAACCGCTATTGGTGAAGGAACATCTAAATATTTCATAGAAACTCGAGTAAGGGTATCAGAACCACCACCAGCAGCATAAGGAACTATTATTTCAATAGTCTGTCTGGGGTTTGGATAATCTTGTGCCGAAACAGCTATACTTGTAATAAGGACAACTGTCAAAACAATGATGGCAAATAATAAATTTTTATTTTTCATAATTTATCTCCTTTTTTTCTCTATTTTTCTTTTTACTATTTATCTTTCATAAGTTTTATTTTTAGATAAGTTAGACAAATCTAACTTAATATTGTTTTAAAAGATTTTACACGCCTCCTTTCTTTTGATCTTTTTTGAATAATCAATTCAGATTTCAGTTAAATATTTAATACATATTTCATTTTCATCTTCATCGCTTTTGAAACGAAAAAAGGGTTTAAATCTTCTTTAGCAAATATTTTTAAATTAAAAAAGTATTCCCTGTGGTAGGCGCACTCTTAGAATATTTGCAAAAGCATACTGTACAAAGAAAGTTATCACTAGAGAAAATACAAACAATTTTATGACTGTAGTAATTTTAGTAGTAGCTTTCTTTGTTTTAAAAAAAGTTGTAACAGGATAAAGATCATAATAAGATGTCAGCATAAATATAAAAAGCATTGTAGAAATAAAAAATCCAATTTTAGGCATGGCATAGATATAAAGAAAAAGCAAAATTGCACTAGTTATTACAGTGGATGAAAAAATAGCCACTGGTTTAGTGTTATCTCTTTTCAGAATTGCCTTTATTATTAAAATCATTGTTAAGGACATTAAAATATAAATCCAGAGTTTAACATAAGTACTGCTGCGGGCAGCAAGCATTATACCAACTCTGTCGCCGGTTATATTAGTATCAATAATAAGAAAAACTGATACTAAAATTATACAAATACCTACAATAACTTCTCTTTTCCAGGAAACCATTTTAATCCAATACCTTTCTTTTTAAAAAATTTATTGTTTTAGCACACATGTGAAATTATAATGAAAATCTATTTACAAGTCAATGAAAAAGAACTCTTTTGTACAAACAGCAAAGACTTGTTTCTTTAAGATTATCGATTTATTATGGATAGATAAATTCTTTATTCAGGCATTATTTTGTTTAAAACAATACCCACCAATGCTCCCAAAGCCATCCCTTCAATTTCAATACTGCCATTGCCAAGAGCTATTGGTATTGATACTCCTCCTAGAGATAAAATTAATATAGTGGCTGCAATTATTAAATTTCTGGATTTTTCAAAATTGACCTTGTTTTCTACTACAGTCCTGACACCAACCGCAGCAATCATACCAAAAAGAATAATTGAAATCCCTCCTATTAAAGAACCGGGAATTGTTGCTATAATGGCTCCCAGTTTTGGTATTAAACCAATAATAATGGCAAATACCGCAGCAATGCGCATTACTACAGGATTATATACTTTTGTTAATGCCAATACTCCGGTGTTTTCAGAATAAGTAGTATTTGCCGGTCCACCTAAAAGAGCCGATAAAGATGTTGCCAAACCATCACCTAATAAAGTTCTGTTTAAGCCTGGATCTTTTGCATAATCTTTTTCGGTAGTTGCTCCGATTGCTAACACGTCACCAATATGTTCAATAACAGTTACAATGGCCACCGGGGCTACAATCATAATCGCATTCCAGTTAAATTTCGCAATAGTAAACTGAGGAAAACCTATCCATTTTGCTTCTATCACAGAAGAAAAATCAACCTGTCCAAATATCATTGCCACCAGATACCCAACAACAATACCCATGAGAACAGGAATAACTTTTAGAAATCCACGGGTAAAAGTACTTACTACAACTACAATTGCAAATCCTACCAAAGCAAGCCACCAATTTTCACTGGCCATTCCTATTGCAGTGGGTGCTAATTTTAAACCAATAACCATTATTACAGGACCAGTTACAACCGGCGGGAAAAAAGAAATAATTTTTTCTGGTCCAAAATTATTCACCAGGAAAGAAAAAAGCAGATAAATTAACCCGGCAACTACAATACCTCCTAGGGCATATGCCATTCCAAATCTTTCTGTAACCAGAAGGATAGGAGCGATAAAAGCAAAAGATGATCCTAAAAAAGCAGGAACTTTGTTTTTTGTCACAAAATGGAAAACCAAAGTGCCAATACCAGCCATCAATAAAGCAACAGAAATATCTAAACCGGTGATTATCGGCACTAAAACTGTAGCACTAAACATAGTGAAACCGTGTTGCAAACCAAGAATAATGGTTTGCATTAAGCCTTGTTCGGTATAATCAACAACTTCTTGTTGATGTTTTGAATTCATAATTATCTTCCTTCTTTCTTTTTTTTAGATTTTTTATAAATATCTGAATAAAATGTAATTTTTCTCAATGCATATTATTAAATAATAAAACCCCCCTTCAGTATAAACTGACAAGGGGGTCTAATTATTTATTTCCTTATCAGCCTCACTGGACTAACATTAAAGGAATTGAAGTTTCCCAATTATTGTAAATATCAAAATAGTTTTTAAAAGCATACAACAAACCTTTTGTTTGAGCAATATTTATTGTGGCATTCATTAACGTACTTTAAATATCTATTTTTTTGATCTCTCCTGGTTTGTAACCTAAAAGATTTGTTGCTGTTTCTAAAAATATATCTGGATTACCACTGATATAAAATAAATCAGGGAGGTCTTTAAAGCTATTGAACAGGTTATTTTTGGCGAGCCAATAAGAAACCTGTTTTACTGTAAAACCTGCTGGATCAACTATATTTATATCGGACTTACACTCCTTTTTTATATATTTTCTTAAAAAAGGATAGTGAGTACATCCTAGCAGAAGTGTATCGATATTCTTGTTTTTGAATGGATTTAGGCATTCTTTTATCAAAACTGTTATTTTCTCCACATCTTTTAAGGAATTTTCTTCCATTTCTTTAATTATTTGATTATTGCAGGGATTAGTAAAAACAGCAACTGATGGATTAATCTTGTTAATTAACTGAGTATGTATTTTGCTTCGAATGGTCACTTCTGTCCCAATAATAGCTATTCTTTTATTTTTAGTTGCAGAGATTGCTTCAATGACCCCGGGAAGAATTACTCCAAAAAGAGGAAATTCATATATATCCTGCAGCATATTTAATGTAATTACATCAGCAGTATTACAGGCAATGATAATTGTTTTTATATTTTGTGCAATAAGATACTCTAGAATAATCTTTACTCTCTCAAAAATTTGCTGTTCTTTTTTCCCTCCATAAGGAGAATAAAAAGTATCTCCAAAATATATAACGTGCTCTTGAGGTAGTTGTTTTTTAATTTCCCTGTATACACTTAATCCACCTGAACCAGAATCCAGTATTCCAATAGAATTTTCATTTTTTTTCATTTTTTAATTACTTAATAGAAATTATTTTGGCTTATTTACTATACTATTTTTTAAGCTTTTTTACAATTTTTATTAATTACTAATCTGTTCTTTATTTTTTGCTGATAAATAAGTATTCAGATCCTTACCTTAAAACTATTCAGTTCTTACTAAGAATTAATTACAAGGAAAGAATTTGTTTTCTTCATATTTTATTAATCATCTTTTAAATATTCTATTTTATGAAATTTAATTCAGTATACTTCTTCAGTTATAGTAAGCACCTCAGACTCTCTGGTTTGTTCTTCTTTTATTCTTTCTATCGCTTTCCGATAATCAATAGGATATACTTTAACAAATTTTGGCAATATTTCTTCCCAATCATTAATAATTGTCTTTGCATAAGGACTATCTGTGTATTTAATATGCTGTTTAATTAATTTTTGTAAAAAACCAATATCTTCTGAATCTGATAATGATTCCAATTCTATCATTTCTAAGTTGCATCTGGTATCAAACAATTGATCTATATCAAGAACATAAGCTATTCCTCCGCTCATCCCTGCACCAAAATTTACCCCGGTGTTACCAAGCACTACCACACATCCACCAGTCATATACTCACAACCATGATCCCCTAATCCTTCTACAACTGCAATAGCACCGCTGTTTCGAACTGCAAACCTTTCTCCAGCCATACCACGAATATAAGCCTCTCCTGATGTTGCACCAAACAAATTTACATTGCCTGTTATAATGTTAAAATGATATTTTGAATTAAAATCTTTTGGGGGATACAAAATTATTTTACCCCCTGAAAGCCCTTTTCCAAGAAAATTATTGGCATCACCAATTAGCTCAAAAGTAATTCCTTTGGTTAAAAAGGCAGCAAAACTTTCTCCGGCAACCCCTTCAAACTTACAATAAATACTGTCATCTTTTAATCCACAAGAACCGAACTTTTTTGATATTTCATAACTTAGTTTAGCTCCTACACTTCTGTTGTTATTTCTTATATTTGAATATATTTTTACTTGATTTTTCTTATTTTCTAGAACTTCTTGAGCTTTTTTTATTAAACTATCATCAACTAGTGAGGTAAAATTGTTCTCCTGTTTTTTTGTGCAATAATAAGATTGGTTCTTTTTAATTTTTGGTTTTACAAAAATATTGCTTAAATCCAGCTGGTTTGCTTTCCAGTGATTTATTGTATTATTAATTTCTAATTTATCTGATTGTCCAACCATTTCATCGAAAGTTCTAAATCCTAATTCTGCCATAATTTCTCTGGTTTCTTGTGCTATAAATCTCATAAAATTAACTAAATGCTCGGGTTTCCCTTTAAATTTTTTTCTTAGTTTTTCGTCTTGCGTAGCTATTCCCATTAAACATGTATTTAGATGGCATTTTCTCACAAGAACACACCCTAAACTAACCAAAGCAATTGTCCCAAAACCAAATTCTTCAGCACCTAATAAAGCAGCAATAACAACATCCCTGCCTGTTCTTAATTGACCATCAACCTGAACTCGTATTCGATCTCTTAGATTGTTTAATACCAGAGTCTGTTGTGTTTCTGACAATCCAATTTCCCAGGGAATTCCAACATGTTTAATTGAAGAAAGAGGCGACGCACCTGTACCACCATCTCCTCCGCTTATTAAAACTGTATCTGCTTTTCCTTTTGCTACTCCTGCTGCTACTGTACCTACTCCGACTTCTGATACCAATTTCACTGAAATTCGGGCTTTTGGATTTGCATTTTTTAAATCAAATATTAATTGTGCTAAATCCTCAATTGAGTAAATGTCATGGTGAGGAGGGGGAGATATCAGCATTACTACTGGAGTTGAATGCCTTACTTTAGCAATTACTTTATCAACTTTTTCTCCAGGGAGCTGTCCTCCTTCTCCGGGTTTTGCCCCTTGAGCCATCTTTATTTGTATTTCTCTTGCGTTAGCCAAGTAATTACTGGTAACTCCAAACCGGGCTGATGCAACCTGTTTAACCATACTGGAACAACAATCTCCGTTTGGCAACAGCTTGTATCTCTCTTCATCTTCTCCTCCCTCACCTGAATTACTGTTTGCCCCTAATCTATTCATAGCAATTGCAATTGTTTCATGGGCTTCTTTGCTAAGACTCCCAAAACTCATTCCTGAGGCAGTAAAACGTTTTACGATTGAATCAATATTTTCCACTTCCTCTATTGGTATTGGTTTTTTATTTTTAAATTTAAAAAGACCTCTCAATGTACACAAGCGACGGCTCTGATCATTTATTAGTTGTGCATATTTACCATATAACATATAGTCATTGCTCCTAACAGCTTTTTGGATTGCAACAATTGCTTCTGGAATTAATAAATGTTTCTCTGAAGATTTCCTGTATCGATAACTTCCTCCTGGATCGAGAGCCAATGATTCCATTCCTTCTTGATAAGCTGAAAAATGCCTTCTCAAAGATTCTTCTTCTACAACATCTAACCCAATTCCACCAATTCTAGAAACAGTACCCTTAAAATATTTATCTATAAAATCTTTGTTTAAGCCAATTGCCTCAAACAACTGGGCACTCTTGTAGCTTCTAATAGTTGAAACTCCCATTTTAGACATAATTTTAAGAAGACCTTTTTTTACTGCTGTTATATAATTGTCTATAACTGTTTCTAATTTATTTCCATCAAAAACCTTCATTTCGTTTTTTATATTGGCAATTGTTTCAAAAACTAAATAAGGATTTATGGCGCTAGCCCCATAGCCGATAAGTAAAGCATAATCCATTACCTCTTTTACTTCTCCTGATTGAATAACCAAACCTACCAGATGCCTCTTTTCTTTCTTTACCAGATAATTATTAACTGCTGAAGTAGCTAAAAGGGCAGGAATAGGAATATGATCTTTATCCATATTCTGATCACTTATAACAACAATTGAATAACCTTCATCAATTTTTTTTTCTACTTGCTCACAAAGACTAACAAGGGAAGCTTTAAAATTTACTTTCCCTTTTTCTATTTCAGAAAGTGCATACACAATACTTGTTTTAAAACCATTTTCATTAAAGTGGATTAATTTTTTCATATCCTCATTAGTAAGAATTGGATGAGCCAGTTTAAGTTGTTGGCAATGCGTAGGTGATTCTTCAAGTAAATTCTGCTCTTTCCCCACAAAACTCATTAAAGACATAACCAGATTTTCTCTATAAGGGTCGATAGGAGGATTTGTTACTTGAGCAAAAAGTTGTTTAAAATACCGATATAGAAGTTGTGGTCTATCAGATAAAACACTTAATGCCTGGTCATCTCCCATTGAACCAATTGGTTCTTGTGCGTTTTTTGCCATAGGTACAATTATCATGTTTAGATCCTCTAGAGTATAACCAAAAGCTTTTTGTCGAACAAGTAATGAATTTTGCTGTGCTTTAATCGGACCAGGATGCTGAAGCAATCCATGTAACTCTATTTTATTCTGTTCCAGCCATCTGCGATAAGGTTTCTGTCTTGAAACTAAAGCCTTAATTTCATTGTCTTTCTTGATCCTTTTTTCAATTGTATCTACTAAAAACATTTTCCCGGGAGCCAGCCGTCCTTTTTCTAAAATATCTTCCTGAGGAATATCCAAAACTCCAATTTCTGAGGCAAGCACCACTTTTTTATTCTTGGTAATAACATATCTTAAAGGTCTTAAACCGTTTCTGTCTAAAGCTGCACCTATTTTATAACCATCAGTAAATACAATAGCAGCCGGACCATCCCATGGCTCCATAAAAGCAGAATGAAATTCATAAAAAGCTCTTTTGTCAGCACTAATATGAAATTTTGTTCCAAATGCTTCAGGTATCATCATCATCATGGTATGTTCTATGGATCTTCCGGCCAGAACTAAAAGTTCAAAAACATTATCAAAAACAGCTGAATCACTTCCCTCTTCATTAATTAAAGGAAATAATTTTTTTATATTTTCCCCAAATATTTTGGAAAAAAGTGTTCCTAATCGTGCATTTATATGGTTAATATTTCCCCTCAATGTATTTATTTCTCCATTATGAGCAAGAAATCTAAAAGGATGGGCTAAAGCCCATGAAGGAAAAGTATTAGTGCTATATCTTTGATGAACAATGGAAAAGGAACTTGCAAAATCATCATCAATTAAATCAGGATAAAAACTCTCAAACTGAGGTGCAACGAACATTCCTTTATAAATAATAGTCCTGGAAGAAAAACTGGGAATATAAAAATCTTCTGTAGAAACGCCAATTGTTTTTACATTTTTTTCAATACATTTTCTTATAATATAAAGAGTCTGTTCTAGATATTCTTTGGGTTTTTCAGATAAATCAAGAAAAATTTGTTCCATATATGGAACTTTTTCTTTGGCAATCTGACCAATACAATTTAAGTTCAGAGGAACTTTACGCCAACCAAATATTTCTACACCTTCTTTTTGTAGAGTATTCTCAATTATTTTTTTAATCCGTTCGCGTAAAACTTTTTTGTTGGGCATAAATAAAAAACCTACTCCGTAACTACCTTTTTCTCCAATGTCAAATCCAAGTTCTAAAGTCTTTTTTAAAAAAAACTTATGAGGAATTTGAATAAGCATTCCAGCACCATCTCCAGTCATTAAATCACCACCCAACGCTCCTCTATGAACTAAATTTTTGAGAATTGAAATACCATCTCTTACTATTTGATGAGATTTTACTCCATCTGTTGATGCGATAAAACCAACGCCACAATTGTCATGTTCAAAATCCTTTTGATATAATCCAATTTGTTTTAAATGCTTCATGTTATTTAGATACCATCCCTGCTTATTTTTTGTTTTAAACTTTTTAAATTGTTTTGCTTTATATTTTATAAAATAGAAAAAGCCCAAAGAAGAAATTCTTTCACAGAACCTCTCCTTTGGGCTTTTTCCCCAAAAGTGTAACATAATTATATTGATGTCTGTACCGCTTGGACCAGCCCTTTATGTTTAATCTATTTTTATCTAAACTTAAAGCGGAACCCTAGGTACACTTCTGTATTTTAAATAACAGCCTTTTTCTTTTTTAAAGAATAAATTTTTTGTCAACTACTATTTTTTTGAAATTATTGTTACCCAATAGCAGTTTCTCCAGACTCGCCTGTTCTAATTCTAATACAATCTAGAAGATCCTGGATAAAAATTTTTCCATCACCGATTTCTCCTGTCCTTGCTCCTTTAATAATTGCTTCTATTGCAGTTTCTACAAAGTCATTATTTACTGCAATTTCTAATTTTACCTTTTTTAATAAATTTACTTTAGTTATCACTCCTCTATAGGTTTTAGTATAACCTTTTTGTTGTCCACACCCCAGCGCATTAGTAACAGTCATTTTAAACACTTTTGCATTATATAATTCTTTTTTAACATCAGGAAGCTTGTGCGGTTGTATCATGCAAGTTATTAATTTCATTTTCGCCTGTCTCCTTTACTCAGTAGTAAAAATCTGGAATCCTGCATAAGATTCATTCCCATGTTCACTTAAGTCTAATCCTTTTAATTGTTCTTCATCAGAAGCCCTTAATCCAATTAATTTATCAATTAAATAAAAAAGAATATATCCTGAAACAAATACATACAGAAATACTATTATTATTCCAGTCAATTGAGAAGAGAGTTGACTAAATCCTCCTCCAAAAAATAGCCCATTTACAGCACCAACCCCGCTTGCTTTTCCATAAGATGCTTGTGCAAAAAGGCCTACTGATAATGTCCCCCAAGCTCCACACAATCCATGGACAGATATGGCTCCAACAGGGTCATCAATATGAAGTACTTTATCAATAAACTCAACACTTAGCACAACAATAATTCCTGCAACAAAACCTATAATTACTGCACTTAGTGGTGATACGCTTGCACAAGGAGCAGTAATCGCTACTAAACCAGCTAATGCCCCGTTTAAGGACATGCCAGTGTCTGGCTTGCTAAATCTGAACCAGGAGGTAATCATTGCTGATAAAGCACCGGCTGAGGCTGACAAATTGGTTGTTACTGCAATAATCGCAATGCTTAAATTTGTACCAGAAATAGTGCTTCCTGGATTAAAACCAAACCAGCCAAACCAAAGTATAAAGACTCCCAAGGCTGCCAATGGTAGGTTATGCCCTGGGATTGCATTAGAAGTTCCATCTTTATTATATTTACCTAAACGTGGACCTAAAACTATAGCTCCAGCCAAACCAGTCCATCCTCCTACCGAATGAACAACTGTAGAACCAGCAAAATCAATAATACCTCTATTAGAAAGCCAACCTCCTCCCCAAATCCAATGACCTACAACCGGGTAAATAAAGGCACAAATAAAGAAAGAATAAATTAAATAAGAAATATACTTAGTTCTTTCAGCTAAAGTACCTGAAACAATAGTAGCAGCAGTTGCTGCAAATACTACTTGAAACATCCAAAAAGCAAAATTCCACATACCTTCTTCTGTTAAAGGAGTAGCATCACTTAACAAAAAACCACTAATTCCAAATAATCCGATTTTATCCATTCCAAACATTATTCCAAATCCGATTATCCAGTAG
This sequence comes from Atribacterota bacterium, assembly GCA_040767965.1. Lineage (GTDB taxonomy): Bacteria > Atribacterota > Phoenicimicrobiia > Phoenicimicrobiales > Stramentimicrobiaceae > JAXGNR01. The sequence continues at coordinate 38,257 of JAXGNR010000008.1, read as the reverse complement.
GCAATGGATCCAATACAGAAATCCATTAGATTTTTCATTAAAATGTTGGCAGCATTTTTTGCTCTGGTTAACCCTGTTTCTACCATTGCAAAACCTGGTTGCATAAAAAATACTAAAAATGCTGCAAGTAAAGTCCAAATTGTATTAATTGCTACTTCATTTGAAGATGATTCCATGAATTCCTGTGCTGAAGATAAGGAGTAAAAAGAAAATAATATAATTGAGAAAACTATTATTATTCTAATTGTTTTAAACTGCATTCCAATCCACCTGTATTCTTTATAATATTTGTTATTTGTTCTTATTTCCGGGAAAAAATATTTTGTGAATATATTCTTTTCTTTTCACATCGTACGATTTTTATGTTATTACAAGTAAATGCAAAATGGATTTGGAAACTCTTAGAAAGTATTTTTTTATAAATTTGAAGTTTTATTAAGTTTTTTATGTGGATTAATTATTTTATTTAAAAGTAATTAAACTGGCGGAGGGACTGGGATTCGAACCCAGACAGCTTACGCCTACACCGGTTTTCAAGACCGGCCCCTTGCCATTCGGACATCCCTCCGCAAAAAATAAAATCTGTTGATCTGGTTGTTAGTTTAACAATAAATAATATTAACAGACATGTATTATATTAGCAACCAAATTTTACCCTAACTGGGAATTTTTTTCAATCCATCTATGTAAGATCGTAAGGCTTGTGGAATAAAAATTGAACCATCTTTTTCCTGAAAATTCTCTAAAATTGCTACCATTGTCCTCCCAATCGCAACACCTGATCCGTTTAAAGTATGTACAAAGTTCACCTTCCCTGAATCTGCAGACCGATAGCGTATATTAGCTCTACGTGCTTGGAAATCAATGCAGTTGCTGCAGGAAGATATTTCTCTGTATTTCTCCTGTCCTGGAAGCCAAACCTCTAAATCATATGTTTTTGCTGCTGAAAAACCAATATCTCCTGAAGACAAAACAACAACACGGTATGGAAGCTCCAATCTCTGTAATACTGTTTCAGCTTCTTGAGTAAGTTTTTCTAGTTCTCGGAAAGACTCTTCCGGCTTACATAATTTAACCATTTCTACTTTATTGAATTGATGCTGCCTGATTAGTCCCCTAACGTCTTTTCCGTAAGAACCTGCTTCCTTACGAAAACAAGCAGTATATGCAGTATAATAAATTGGCAACTCTTCTTCGGGCAGAATTTCGTCTTGGTGAAGATTTGTTAATGGAACTTCTGCAGTAGGAATTAAATACAAATCATCACTAACTTTAAATAAATCATTTTCAAATTTCGGCAACTGTCCTGTTCCTCGCATAGTGTTAAAATTAACTAAAAAAGGTGGAAATATTTCCTGGTAGTGGTGTTCTTTAGTATGAATATCAAGCATAAAATTTATTAATGCCCGCTCTAATCTTGCTCCATAATTTTTTAAAACAGTAAAACGAGCAGCAGAGACTTTAGCTCCTCTTTCAAAGTCAAGCATTCCTAACTTTTCACCTAAATCCCAATGGGCTTGTGGCTGAAAATCAAACTCTCTGGGTATTCCCCATTTTCTGATTTCAATATTGCTCTTATCATCCAAGCCTATAGGAATACTGTCGTCTACCATATTGGGAATTATCATCAATGTTTCTTGTATTTTGTCTTCTAACCCTTTTAACTCAAAATCCATTTCTTTTATTTTTTTGGAAACTTCTCTCATGGCTAAAATTTGTGCCTGAGCATTTTTCTTTTCTTTTTTTAACTGCCCAATCTCTTCAGATACATAATTACGTTCTTGCTTTAAATTATTTACATCATACAGTATTTTTCTTCTTTTCTCGTCCAGCTCTAAAATATCTTCAATATAGTGGTGTTTTTCACCTCTTTTTTTTAAAGATTCTTTTACTAATTCAGGCTCTGAACGAATAAATTTTAAATCTAACATATAGCTGACCTTCCTCTCTAAACAACAGCTGTTTGTTATAATTTTGTTTGTTTAATTGCTTTAACCCTTGATAACTCCTAAGGGGCGCATTCTGGCTACTTTTTCACATATATTGCTAACTTCTATTACTTTTACTACCTCTGAAACATCTTTATAGGCAGCGGGAAACTCTTCTCGCAGAGTATTTCTATTTCTTGCTTTAACTAAAATATTTTTTTCTTTTAATTCTGCACTGATATTTCTGCCTTCAGTTTCTTTTTTGGCAGCTCCCCTGCTTAATATCCTGCCTGCTCCATGACAAGCTGACCCAAAAGTATTTTCCATCGCCTCTTTTTTGCCGGCTAAACAGTATGAATATCTTCCCATATCCCCTGGAACAAGTACAGGCTGTCCAGCTTGCTGATATTTTGCAGGCAAATCAGGATGATCTGGCGGAAAAGCCCTGGTTGCTCCTTTTCTATGTACACATAATTGCATTTCTTTTCCAGCAAATCGATGCATTTCCTTTTTAGCAATGTTATGGGCAACATCATAAACCAGATTCAGTCCTATTTGGTCAGCTGTCATACGAAAAACATTTTCAAAAATTTCTCTAATCCAATAAGTTATATATTGGCGATTAGCCCAGGCAAAATTAGCTGCACAACACATTGCCTGATAATATTCCAGACCTTCCGGTGAATTTATCGGTGCACAAGCTAGCTGTTTATCTGGTAAACTAAGATGATATTTTTGTACAGCCTTCTGCATTTTTGATAAATAATCAGTACAGACCTGGTGACCAAATCCTCTGGATCCTGTATGAATGGCAATAACAACCATATCTTTTTCCAGACCAAAAGATTGTGCTATTTTCGGTTGATAAATTTTATCAACAATCTGTATTTCTAAAAAATGATTTCCTGAACCCAATGTTCCCAGTTGAGTAGCACTTCTTTGTAAAGCTTTTTTGCTAATTATCTCTGGATTGGCATGAATCATTTTCCCTTTTTCTTCACTAAACAAAAAATCGTCTTTTTCCCCATATCCTTTTTTAATAACCCACTGTGCTCCTTCTGCCAAAACCTGTTTTAATTCAGAAGGGGTTAATTTAAGATTGCCTTCTGCTCCTACACCAGAAGGAATTTTTTTATAGAGCAATTCCAATAGGGTTTCTAATTTACTTTTAAGATCATTAATAAATAAATTGGACCTGATTAATCTTACCCCGCAATTAATATCAAAACCAACACCTCCAGGTGAAATAACCCCATCTTCAACTCGGGTAGCAGCAACTCCGCCAATAGGGAAACCATATCCCCAATGAATATCTGGCATTGCCAAGGAATAACCGACTATACCTGGTAAAAAAGCAACATTAACTACCTGTTGTAATGATTGATCTTGGACTATCTGGTTTATCAATCCTATAGAAGCATAGATACGTCCATCTACCATCATCCCTGAAAAAATTTCTTTTGGTATATCCCATATAACTTCATTTTTTTGTATTAATATTTCTTCCCAGTTTGTTCCCATTCTAATAAACCCTTTCCAAAATACCACTTGTAATAATGAACTATAAATTAAATATTGAGAATATTTTAAATATCAAATATTACTGAAGTTTCCCATTGTTTCTTTTTATTTTTAGAAATATTTAAATTATGATAAGTTACTGCTTTGATTTCATTGTTTATTTTACAAGGAAACTCCTTTAATCTAAATCCTCCTACTTGAGATTTAAGAAAATTACCTGTCAGGCTTTCTATCTTAAATTCATTTAAAAAAAGAAAATCGGTGTTATGGATAAAAAGCAGTTCATTTAACCAGGCAACCAGTAAATCCTCTAGTCCTGCTGCATTGCATTCAACTGGTAAATATTGTTTTTTAAAAGGTTTCTTATCCAGAGACAATCCGGTAATAAGAAAAAACATTCCTCTGGCAGCATTTATGAATAATTCCTTTTTAGTATTACCTAATACTTTTAACCCTATATCTGCAGTATGTTCAATAACTATATATTTTTCCATGACAAATATCCCTCTGAAAAAAACAAAAAACCCCCGTCTATAGACTGTAAAATCCTAGGGACGAGAGTTTAATCACGTGGTACCACCCTAATTCAACAGAGTGAACTGCTCTTTCTGAATAATAATCTTTATTATGTTTTATAAAGTTAAACAAATAACAAAAATATTTTGTAGACTGGAACTACATTTAAGGTGGAATTTAATCATTTTTCTTAACCGCCTTTACACCAACTGCGGTTCTCTGTATAAGATAAAAAGATTTAGTTTTCCTTAAAAGCATTCTTTCATTTTTAATTATAAGTTTTTCCACTTTTTATGTCAATTAATGAATGCTCCTGCTGTTTACTTCTTTTATTTTTGGTTTCATAATTTTTTCAAAACAGATATACTGGAAAATTAAAGAATGGTTTGATATAGTTTATGAAGTAATTCTTTAGAAAAAATTGGAAAAATATCGAATGGAGAATTAGATGATCAAGAATAAGGTAATTGATTTAAGAAGCGATACAGTTACAATGCCAACAAAAGAAATGCTGGTTGCTATAAACAATGCCCAGATTGGTGATGATTTTTATGGTGATGATGCTGCTGTTAAAGAATTAGAAGAATTGTCTGCCCATCTTTTAGGCAAAGAAGCCGGATTGTTTGTAACAAGCGGTACTATGGGTAACCTGGTATCAATAATGAGTCATACTAACCGTGGTGAATCTGTCTTGCTGGAAAAAGACTCCCATATCTTTCGCTGTGAAAGCGGTAATATAAGTGCAATTGCCGGATTGCTTCCTAAATGTATTATAGGCAAAAATGGTTTTTTTGGTATAGAGGATATTGCTGAAAATATAAGCGATAACAGAATTCTATCTTCAAAAACCACTCTGCTGTGTATTGAAAACCCACATAATGCTGCTGGCGGTACTATCTTAAAAAAGAAGTTATTTAATAGTTTATGTCTTGCTGCACATCAAAACGGTCTAAAAATACATATTGATGGTGCAAGAATATTTAATGCTGCTATTTGTTCTCAGACTGAAGCTTCGGACCTCGTGAAAGAAGCTGATTCGATTACCTTTTGCCTCTCAAAAGACTTAGGGTGTCCTTATGGATCAATTGTGGTTGGTACTAAAGATTTTATTGCCAAGGCTCGAAAAAACAGACAAATGTTAGGAGGAGGATTAAGACAAGGCGGGCTAATGGCTGCTGCTGGTATCTATGCACTAAAAAATAATATAAATAGATTAATTGATGATCATAAAAATGCTATTTTGCTTGCCGAAGGACTTCTAAATTTAGGATTTAATCTAGATTTAGAAAATGTTCAAACAAATATGGTTTATGCCAACACTCCTCCGCATATTCAAAATGATCTTTTTTGCAGTAAGCTCCTTGAAAAAAATATCAAGGTTAATGCTCCCGCAAATGGTAAAAAAATCAGATTTGTCACCCACCTGGGAATTGAAAAAAAAGATATAGAAATTGTTTTAAATGTAGTATTTGAAATATTAGGAATTAATTAAAAAGGACTATTATATGAAAAAAGAAGATTCATCCAGTTACTCCAGATTGTTAGAAAATGATTCTCTGTCAATAAAAGAAAATATTATTAACACATTACAGGATTTAATTAAAATAAAGACTTACCAGGAAGGCGGGATGGAGCAGGATGGGGTTGAATACCTGGAAAAAAGATTAAAAAAAATGCAAGTAGAATATGATTTACTTTATTATAAAAACCACAAAATAGGCATTGTTGCTTCAATCGGAACAGGTGAGAATTCATTAATTTTACACTCACATCTAGACACTGTGCCACCAGCAGATGAAAATAATTGGACCAAAAATCCTTTTCAGCCTTCTATTAAAACAAAAAAAATATTTGGACTTGGTGCTTGTGATGATAAAGGATCCCTGGCTGCAATGCTGGTAACTTTTGAAAGTTTAATTCCGGTAATCGAAGACCTGAATGGTCGTTTGCTTTTAATGGTGGTAGGCGGAGAAGAAAGAGGCGGTATTGGTTCACAAATAGCAATGCAGAAAGGATATAAAGCAGAGGCGGCTGTTTTAGGAGAACCAACAAACCTTGAACCTAAATTTGCCCATAAAGGAGTAATAAGATTAGAAATAACAATAAAAGGAAACGCTGCTCATGCCAGCAGTCCACGCAAAGGAGTTAATTCAATTTCCTATATGGCAAAATTAATACCTTTACTGGACAAACTATCTTTGACAGTAGAAAAAGAAACAGAACCTTATACAGGGCATGCATCAATGGCTATTACTACTATTAATGGAGGAACAGCAGTTAATGTTATTCCTGATCAATGCGTGGTTTCAATTGATAGAAGAATTATTCCTGGTCAGCAGGAAGAATATATAATAAGTCAAATAAAAAAAGTTTTACAGGAATTTCAGGACAAAAATCCTACAGTCAAAGTTTTTTTAAAAAAAATTAGAAGTACCCAGCCTGCCTTTACCGAACCTGATGAGTTAATTGGAAAAGTTTCTTTAAAAGTGGCCAGTGAAGAATTACAGAAAACAATTCAGCCTGCTGGCTTTACAGCCTGTTGTGATATGACCTTCCTAAGAAACGAAGGTAATATGCCTGTGGTAATAATTGGCCCTGGAGACATTAAACAGGCTCACCAAAAAGATGAGTTTGTAGAAATTGAATCTTTATTAAGCGCCTATCGTATCTATAAAAATATAGCACTTCAATGGCTGACAAGATAAAAAACCCAATAAATATAAGATTATTGGGGTTTTTTTATCTTAGATATTTAATCCTGTAACAATTATAATATTAATCAATCACCTGGGATTGAGGAACAGTAGCTACACTGGCCACTTTATCGTCTTCATCTAAATTCATAACCTTTACACCCATGGAATTTCTTCCGGTTTGGCTAATTTCTTTGACTGGAACTCTTATTATAATTCCTTTTTGACTAATAATTACCAGTTCATCTCTTTCGTTCACTACTTTCACCGAGACAACCTCTCCACGATCTTTGCTTGGCCTTATCGATTTAACCCCTTTACATCCTCTTGCTTTAGATAATCGATAAGATTTTAAAGGAGTTCTTTTCCCTGATCCGTTTTCAGTTATTAAAAGAAGATCCTCTTTAGTATCAGGATTTACCAAACTAATATCAATAAGATAGTCATCTTTTGTTAAAATCATCCCCCTGCACCCCATTGCTGTTCTACCCATGGAACGGACGTTACTGCCAGAAAAGTAAGTAGATTTCCCTTTTCTGGTGCTTAAAATTACATTGTCTTCATCACCTGCTAATCGAACCCTGATTAATTCATCATCTTTTACTAATGAAATAGCAACAATTTCCTTATTCTTTAAATTTGAGAAAGCGCTTAAGGGGACTTTTTTAACTTTCCCGCGTTTTGTAGCCATATAAAGATACCATTTGTTTTCCTGAGAAGAATTGTCAATATCATCTCTTCTGATAGGAATAACAGTTGTAATCCTTTCATTCTTGCTAATCCCTAAGAGGTTAACAACAGCAATCCCACGAGAAGTTCTTCCTCCTTCGGGAATCTGATAGGCTTTTCTTCTATAAACAGTGCCATCACTTGAAAAGAACAAAATATCATGCAGGTTGGTAGTAATATAAAGATTGTCTACCAGATCTTCTTTTTTGACACCCATACCTATCACTCCACGGCCGCCCCTTCTTTGTTTTCTATAGGTATTTAATGGTAATCTCTTTAAATAACCATCCTTGGTATAAGTGATAACAATATCTTCTTCTGCTATAAAATCTTCTACTTCCAGCTCTTTTTCTTCTAATACAATCTGTGAAAGGCGATTATCAACATATTTATTTTTTAAATCTATTAATTCCTCTTTAATTGTTGACATTAATTTTTTTTCATTTTCCAGTATGTCCTGTAAATAAGCAATCTTTTTTATCAATTCACGATATTCTTCTTCTAATTTTTCGGTTTCCAACGATGTGAGTTTCTGCAGACGCATATCCAAAATAGCCTGTGCTTGTTTATCACTTAATTGAAAACGATTTCTTAAAGATTTATGTGCCTCTTCTACATTTTTAGATTTTTTTATAATCTGGACAACTTCATCAATATTAGATAGAGCAACTTTTAAACCTTCTAAAATATGAGCTCTAGCTCTTGCCTGTTTTAATTCAAAACGAGAACGCCTTTCAACTACAACCTTGCGATGCCTTAAAAAACATTCCAGGGCTTCTTTAATATTTAATTGTTTTGGTCTCCCATCCACAATAGCCAACATATTTATACCAAAAGAGGTTTGCAGTTTGGTATGTTTATATAAATTGTTTAACACAACATTTGTATTAGCATATTTCTTTAACTCTATAACAACGCGCATACCATTCCTGTCTGATTCATCTCTAAGAGCAGTAATATCATTAATTTTTTTATCTTGAACCAGGTTTGCAATTTCTTCAACCAGCTTTGCCTTATTAACCTGATATGGTAATTCTTTTACAATCAAAACAGGTGCTGATTTGCTTTTTTTCTCAAAATTTTCAGTAACAACTCTGGCTTTTAGCGTAATAATACCTTTGCCTGACTTATAAGCTTCCTGTATCCCGGAAACTCCATAGATTATTCCTCCTGTAGGAAAATCAGGGCCTGGTAAAACTTTCATAATTTCTTTAATTGATACCTCTGGTTTATCTATCAACAAAATACAGGCATCAATTGTTTCTCCCAGATTGTGAGGAGGTATATTAGTCGCCATACCTACTGCAATTCCAGAAGAACCATTAATTAACAGTTGCGGGAAAGGAGCAGGCAAGATTGATGGTTCTTCAAGAGAATTATCAAAATTTGGTATCATGTCAACTGTATCTTTTCTGATATCAACTAATAATTCTTCTGCCAAAGAAGACATTCTTACTTCTGTGTATCTCATAGCAGCTGCAGAATCTCCATCAATTGATCCAAAGTTACCCTGCCCATCAACTAATGGATATCTAAAGGAGAAATCCTGAGCCATCCTGACAATCGTATCATAAACAGCTGTATCACCATGAGGGTGATATTTCCCCAAAGTATCCCCTACGATTCTAGCTGACTTTTTATAGGGTTTATCGTGTGTATTCCCTAATTTATACATAGAATAAAGGGCTCTTCTGTGTACTGGTTTTAATCCATCTCTAACATCGGGAATGGCACGCCCAACAATTACACTCATTGCATAATTAATATAAGCTGTTTTTATCTCTTCGGTAACATCTGCACTAATTTCCCGAGGGTTGCTAAGAGCATTCTCTTCTTTTTCCAGCTCCTCTTGTTCCTGGTTTTTTTTGTTTAAGTTATTTTCATCATTTACATTTATATGATCATTCATCTTATAATAACCCACTTATTTTTCTTAATTAATACAATTTAAACATCTAAATCTTTTACTTCAGCACTATGCAAATAGATAAACTCTTTTCTGGGCTCTACTTTATCACCCATTAAAATATTAAACATTTCGTCTGCTTCAATTGCATCTTCCAGCTCAATTTTCTTTAACATTCTAGTCTCAGGGTTCATAGTTGTATCCCATAATTGAGAAGGATTCATTTCTCCTAATCCTTTATATCTCTGCAAAGAATAACTGCTGTTTATTTCTTTTAGTTTCTTATTTAATTCTTCTTCATTAAAAATATAATCATTCTTCTTGTTATAGCTTAATTTAAAGAGAGGAGGCATGGCAACAAAAATCTTTCCCTTTTCAATCAAAGGCCTCATATAGCGATAAAATAATGTTAATAAAAGAGTTTTTATATGCTCACCATCCACATCTGCATCAGTCATAATAATAATTTTATGGTATCTTAACTGTGAAAGATCAAACTCGTCCTCATCATTTATCTGAAATCCGGAAGCGGTAATAATTGACTTTATTTCATTATTAGATAATATTCTATGTAAACGAGCCTTCTCTACATTTAATATTTTACCCCTTAAAGGAAGAATGGCTTGAAATTTTCGATCTCTACCCTGCTTGGCTGAACCACCTGCCGAATCTCCTTCTACTATGAATATCTCTCGATGCATCGGGTCTTTTTCTGAACAATCTGCTAATTTTCCCGGTAATGCCCCTAATCCAATACCATTCTTTTGTCTTACTAGCTCTCTGGCTCTCCTGGCTGCCTCTCTAGCTTTATAGGCAGATATGGATTTTTCTAATATTTTTTGGATCGTATCGGGATTTTCAATAAAATATGTGCTTAGCTTGTCGTTTACGATAGAAGAAACAATGCCTTTTACTTCACTATTTCCAAGTTTTGTTTTGGTTTGGCCTTCAAACTGGGGATTTAGTAATTTAACACTAATTACTGCGGTTAGTCCTTCACGGACATCGTTTCCTGAAAGCCCCTGCTCTAATCCCTTTAGGGAAAACTTTTTCTGGTTCGGTATGCTTTCATTTTTAGTATAATCATTTATCGTTTTAGTTAAGGCTGTTTTAAAACCAGATAAATGGGTTCCTCCCTCTTCTGTATGAATATTATTAGCAAAAGAAAGGATATTTTCCAAATATCCAGTATTATACTGTACCGCAATTTCAACTTCCACATCATCTTTTTTACCACTAACATAGAATGGCTTACTAAACAAAACGTCTCTGTTCTTGTTAAGATGTTTTACAAATTCAACAATACCCCCATCATATTTATAAACAACAGACTTATTGTTTCTTTCGTCAGACAATTCTATTTTAATACCAGCATTAAGAAAAGCAAGCTCTCTCAATCGATGAGCAACAACTTCAAAACTTACATGTATATCTTCAAATATTTCAGGATCAGGATGATAAGTAATTTTTGTTCCTGTTTTTTTAGTATTCCCAATAATTTCTAATTCACTAACAGGGGTTCCTCTTTGAAATTTTTGATAGTATATTTTATTGTCTCTGCTTACTGTTACCTCAAGCCAGTCTGATAATGCGTTTACCACTGAGATTCCAACTCCATGCAAGCCGCCAGAAACCTGATAACTCCCGCTACCAAACTTCCCTCCGGCATGTAATCTGGTTAAAACAGTAGTAACTGCTGGTAAATTAGTGTTGCTGTGTATATCAACAGGTATTCCTCTGCCATCATCAATAACAGTAACGCTATTACCTTCATGTATTATTATTTGAATTTTATTACAATACCCTGACATTGCCTCGTCAATACTATTGTCAACCACTTCATCAATTAAATGATGTAATCCTTTGCTGCCAGTAGTGCCAATATACATTCCTGGTCTTTTTCTTACGGCTTCTAGGCCTTCTAAAACCTGTATCTCTTTAGCAGTATATTGAGATTGGTTTGATAATATCTTTTTAACCATTTCGATTGTACTCCATAGACAAAATTAAACCGTGACTGGCCGTCACGGCTTATTAACAATCAATATATTTAGTAGTTTATTTATATTAATAATACTAGATATTAGTATTATTGTCAATAAATACTATCTTTCCAATAATCATATTATATGCTTATATTTGTTTTAATATTATTTAATATATTTATATATCATAAATATTTGTTTATTGATTATTTTTAAAATATTTACTATCTATCTTGATTATTAAATCATTTATTAAATTATATCCCATATTTTTATTAACTAAATTTATAATTTCGCCTTTTTTAATTTTTAACTCGTTTGCCCAAACGTGATTTTTCACTTTGATAAAAAGTTTGTTGTTTTGAATTTTCTCAGGCTTGGTATTTAAAGAAATTTTAACTGGTATTATTTCCTCCCAGGAATCAAAAATACTAGATCCATCTATTCTCTGCTCCCAGTTACGATCTTCAAAATAATTTTTAATTATTTCGCTTATATGTTTGGGAATTTTATTTTTCATTATAACCAACCGTTACGGCTCCCTGGGATACAGAAAAAATCTTTTCATTTTCGATGTTCATTTTTGTAAGGCTATTTATATTTATGCTTGTAATAAATGTTTGTATCTTTCTATCTTGTATTAATTTAATTAAATATATTCTTCTGTCTGTGTCTAGTTCAGACATAACGTCATCCAGCAACAAAGGGGGATAGTCATCATCTTCTTCTTTAAAAAGCTCTAGCTCAGCAAGTTTAAGTGATAAAACTGCTGTTCTTTGTTGCCCTTGAGAACCAAAAATACCTAAATCTATATTTTCATTCATTACAAAAAAATCATCTCTGTGGGGTCCAATGGAAGACATTTTAAGTTGAATGTCTTTTTGTCTATTTTTTTCTATTTTATTTATTAAAATTTGGATTATTTCATTTTTGTCTTCAGTATAATTATCTAAAACATTACTGTTATATATTAATTTTATTGTCTCTTTGTTTTTAGTCATTGTCTGATGAAATAGTTTTGCCTTTTGGTTTATTTTTTTCAAAAACATAATTCTATTTAAAATAATTAAAGTTCCTGCTTCTACTAATTTTTGATCCCATACAACTAACATCCTGTCAATTTTTTCTTTATTTTTTTCAGTTTTCAATAAGGTATTTCTTTGAAATAAAATATGATTATAATCTTTTAAATATTTATAATAAATTGGTTTAATACTTATAATTACCTCATCTAGAAATCTTCTACGAAAAACAGGTGAATTTTTTATAATCTGTAAATCTTCAGGCATAAAAATAACCGGTTTAAATTTCTTATTTAACCATTTCTTATTTTTGTTTTTTTTATTTATTTTAATACTTTTCTTAAGTTGATTATTTTCAATATTTTCTTCTAATAAAATATTAATATTATAGATTTCATCTCTTTTAGTATTAACTTCACCTAAAATAAAGCTTCTTTTTTTGTTCCAATTAATTAAATTTTTATCTTCGTTGGTTCTGTATGAACTTCCTTTCAATAAAAAATAAATTGCTTCGATAATGTTTGATTTTCCTTGAGCATTATTTCCTAAAAAAATATTTAAAGAAGAATTAAAGTCAATATTAATTTTAGTTAAATTTCTAAAATAGATTAGGTTAATTTTAGTTACATTCAAAAAGTATTCCTTCCTGTTTAATCCATTCTTACCGGCATTAATATGTAATCATAGTTTTCTTCTTTATTAACTGGTCTAATCATGGCAGGGTTTAAATTTTCGTTTAGCTTTATTTCAGTATTTTCTTCTTTGATAACTCTTAATACGTCTATAATATAACGGGAATTAAAAGCTATCTCAACATATTCTCCTTCTACCAGACAAGGAATTTGTTCAAAAGCATCTCCTAAATCAGGAGTATTTGCTTTGATTATTATTTCTCCTCTGTTTTCTTTTTTGTTTTGTTGAATACTATGAACTTCCATTTTTACAGTATTAAAATCTTCTTTTACAAACAAAATAATACGTTCCATTCTTTGTTTAAGTTCTTCGGTGTCTATTTTAATAGTAGTTTTGAAACTTTTAGGAATTATTTGATTATAGTCCGGGAATTGACCGTCAATTATTCTGGAAAATAATCTAATTTCATTTTTTTCATTTTCGGGATCTAAAATAAAAATAACCTGTTTTTCTCCTACTATTAATTCTACTATACCTTCTTCTCCAAACGATAATAATTTCGATAACTCTGATAATGCCCTTTGGGGTATGATTACTTCAAATTTCTCCTCATTTGTTTCCTGGTCATTAGAAATTTTTATCCTTTTTACCGCTAATCTATGACTATCAGTAGCAGCGATTTCTAATTCTTTTTTATTTATTCTTTTAAATAAAATTCCATTCAAAAAAGAACGATTTTCATCTTTTGAAGAAGCTAAAATAACCTCTTGAATAGCGTCTTTTAAAATTGATTTGGATAATTTGATTTTTGTTTCGCTTTTTATTTCTGGAAATGGAGAAAAATCCTCAGCTGAAAATCCAAATATTTTATAGTTAGAAGAATCTTCTTCTTTAAGGTATATTATATTATCATCCCCTGCTTCTATTTCTATATTGCCTTCCGGGAATTTTCTTATCAAATCACTGAATATTTTGTTTGGTATTACTACAGATCCACTTTCAATTATTTGCGCAGGAATATAACAATCAATACCGATTTCTAAATCTGTAGAAAAAAGATGTATCTTATTATTTCCAATAATTTCAAATAATATACCGTTATAAATAGGTAAGCTGATTTTACTGGAAATAGCTTTTTGAACTTTTTGAATTCCGTTAAAAAGACTTGTCTGTGAACAGATTATTTTCATTCTTTTTCTCCTTCAAAACCACTATTTTATATTTAAAGTAAAAATATAGTCCTAGTAGTAATAGTATTGTTAATATTGTCAATTATTAGATTTTTCTCTTATTTTATAAGAACTAATAGTGTGAAAAACTTTGTTAATAAAAAATGTCATTATTAACAAAGTTAACAATGTTTAGAAAAGCTATTTTTTAGTTGCTTTGTAATCATTAGCAATGGTTAACTATTCTGTATTTGGTTTGTTATTCTATCTATATTTTATTTTAATTTTTTATCGCTTTTTATTAATTCTTTTATCTTATTACAGGAATGGATTACTGTTGTATGATCCTTCCCGCCAAAAGAATCGCCGATAGACATTAAAGGCAAATCTGTTAATTCTTTGGCCAGATACATGGCAATATGCCTTGCTGTAACAATGTTTCTGTTTCTTTTTTTAGATAATAAAACAGATGTTTTTATACTAAAGTATTCTGCTGTTACCTTTTGAATTAACTGAACTGATATTTCTTTTTCTTCAATGGTGATAAAATCTCTTAAGATCTGTTTGGCTAATGGAAAGTCAATTTCTGTCTGGGTTAAGGTAGAATAAGCCTCTAGTTTATTTAAAGCTCCTTCTAATTGACGAATATTGGAAGGTATTTTTTGGGCAATGTACTGGATTATCTCATCTGAAATCTCCAGCTTGCAGGTTTGTGCCTTTTTCTGCAGAATTGCTATTCTGGTCTCCAGATCAGGTGCAGAGATATCTGTTATTAAACCCCATTCAAAACGGGAGATTAGTCTGTTTTCTAAATTGGTGATTTCTTTCGGTGGTCTGTCTGAGGTAATTACAATCTGTTTACCTGCATTGTAAAGGGCATTAAAGGTATGAAAGAATTCCTCCTGGGTTTTTTCTTTTCCTGCTAAAAACTGGATATCGTCAATTAATAAAATATCAAAATTACGGTATTTGTCCCGGAATGATTCTGTTGCATCTTCTCTTATGGCATTGATAAGTTCATTGGTAAACTTCTCTGAGGATATGTAGGCAATATTTACTGAAGACAGTGAATTTTTATCGATTATTTCATTGCCAATAGCATTCATTAAATGAGTTTTTCCCAGCCCTACTCCTCCATATACAAACAAAGGATTGTATGATTTTGCAGGTGCCTGAGCTACTGCCATACAAGCAGCATGAGCAAATCTGTTGCTGTCTCCAATTACAAAATTTTTAAAAGTATATGCTGTATTCAGACCTGTTTTATTGTATTTTTTCTGTAAATCTTCCTGTTTATTATTTTCTTTGCTGTTTTTACCCTTAATCTGAGTATTATTTATATCTACCTGGAATTTTATTAATATGTCATCATTAAATTCAGCCTGTTCAGTTATAATTTCTTTCAAAAACTGATAATAATTTTTTTCCAGCCAGTTTTTACAAAACAAATGAGGAACCGTCAGAATAAGCTCGTTATTTTTAAATTCAACAAATTTTAATCCGGAAAACCATGTGTTATAAATTTGTGGGGTCAGGTTTTCCTGCATTATTTTTAAAATTTCATCCCATTTATTGTTTAATTTTGAGTAACTCATTTTTCCCTTTTTTTAATTTTCAATATATTAAATTTATTTTTTAATTTTAACATGCTTTATGTTTTATAAGAAAACTAATTCAGTAAAATATCGAAAAAGGAAATATAAATATCCACATTGTTCACAATTTGTTGTGGAAAACATGCTCTTTGCAGTTTTCTAGTAAAATATATCGTTTCCCAAGATTGATTTTTTTATTATTGTGATATATTTTTAATAAAAGCCTTTTAAAACAAGGGGATTTTTATTTATTCACAATTTATTAACAATTGTGGAAAACTATAATGAAAAATTTTCAATTTTTACTAATACTAATAATAACAAATATAAATATAAAAATAAAGAATATTTAAAATGCCGTTTCTTGTGAACTTTTTGTTCATGTCAGAAGATAACTTGCAATAGAAATAAAAATAGTATAAACTATTGATTTGTTTAATATATTTTATTAATATTAGCAAAGATATAATTTATTTTATAAATTATATAATTTTTATAAAAACTTGATAACAAGAATTTTGCAAAAGGAGAACAGTTTCTAATGAAACGTACTTATCAACCAAATACTCGTAAAAAATTAAAAGTACATGGCTTTCGTAGCCGTATGAGTACTCGTAGCGGTAGACTTATCTTAAAAAGGAGAAGAAAAAAGGGTAGAAAAAAATTAACTGTTTCTGGTTAAAATATTTTGACTAATCACACATTAAAGAAAAGTAATGAATTTAAAAAAGTTTTTCTACGTGGCAAAAAAATAATAAGTAAATATGCAATACTTTATATTATGCCTAAAGAACAAGAATGTAACAGATTCGGGATTATAGTTAGAAAAAGAATAGGCAATGCCGTTCAGAGAAACAGGATTAAAAGGATTTTAAGAGAAATATTTTATAAATGTGACAAATATTCACAAGAAAAAAAATATGATTTTATTATTATAGCTAGAAGTGATATTTTAAAAGTTACTTTTCAAGAAATATTTAATGAATTAAGAAAAATATTTTTATATTACACAGAAAAAAAATAATGAGACAAATAAAAATAAAGATATTTAAAAAATAAGATGAGTAAAGTATTAATTTTTTTTATTCGGTTATATCAAAAATATGTTTCACCTTTAAAAATAGCAAGTTGTCGATTTTATCCTACCTGTTCAGACTATTCTATTCAGGCTTTCCAAAAATATGGATTTTTAAAGGGATTATTTTTTTCAATTAAAAGAATTTTAAAATGTCACCCTTTTCATAAAGGAGGGTTTGATCCTGTTCCTTAGAAAAAGTTAAAACCCATAAACTCATAACATAAAATAATAAAAAATATAACGCAGTGCTTTTATTTTGAAAATTTTACCTGTATGATTAGTAAAAGCAAAAAAGGAGATAAATATTTTGGGAATTTGGAGTTCATTGATTGGTTTTGTCGAAGAAATACTTCGTTTTTTATATGGTTTTACACATAATTATGGACTAGCAATTATTTTGCTTACTATTATCATAAGAATTGTTATGTATCCTCTTATGCAAAAACAAATGACTTCTATGAAGGAAACGCAAAAAATTCAGCCATTAATGCAAGAGATTCAAAAAAAGTATAAAAACGATAAAGAAATGCTGAATAAGGAATTAATGAGATTGTATCGAGAACATAATGTAAATCCAATGGGAGGTTGTTTGCCTCTTATTATTCAAATGCCTATCTTAATTTTGTTTTTTCAGGTATTAAGGGAATTTAAATATTATATTCCTAATACAGATATTATTGATGGCGGATTTTTGTGGATACCAAATACGGTGACCCATACGATAGTTGAAAATGGCGCAGAGATTACCAGAATTATTGCAGGTTTAGCTGCTCCAGAAAAGTTGTTTGAAATTGCCGGACACAGCATAGGAATTTTACCCATTTTGGTTGGAGTGACCATGTATATCCAGCAAAAACTAACCACTCCTTCAATGCCAGTTGCCAGCCAAGGCGGCAATGCATCTAATCCTGCAGCCAATACTCAAAAAATAATGACCACAGTTATGCCTTTAATGATTACCTTTATTAGTTTTAGTCTTCCTTCCGGGTTGAGCCTGTATTGGGTGATATCAACTGTTTTCGGTATTGGACAACAATTGCTTATAAATAAAAAAGATGGTCAGGCAAAAAATCAGGATTCTTTGATATTGGTACAAGAAAAAACAAAAGAAAAACAGGAAAACAATAAGAAAGAAAAACAAACACCTAATAAAACTAATAATATTGAAAAAAATACTGTTAAACAGGAAAAAGATGTTTCTTGGATCCCGGGATATGAAAATACTTCATCAGCACCATCAAAAGTAAAAAAAAATGAAGATAATAAAAAATAAAATATTAATATTAAAGTAATTAAAAAGATATTTATATAGAAAGAACAGGTTTGTTTTTATTGAACCCAGAAGATTTTAAAAATGAATTTACAGCCGAAATTAATAGCATAGACAAATTGGCAATAAAAGTTTTATCAAAAATATTATATAACATTGTTGATGAGGTAGAAATCGAAAAAAAATATTCTGATGAAGACAATGTTATTCTTGAAATTAAAAAGGCAGATCCAGGGATAATTATAGGAAAGCACGGACATACGCTGGATGCTATTCAATACCTGGTTAATATGGTTGCAAGCAGAGAAAAAAAACAATCAGCAGAAAATAAATTGTACATTATTGATATTGACGGATATAGAAAAAGAAGAGTTGACTCTCTACAAAGATATGCCCATGAAAAAGCAAATATTGTTAAAAGAAACAATAACCCGATTTCTTTATATTTTATGAATAGCGTGGAAAGAAGAATTATTCATTTAGCCTTAAAAGAGGACTCTGATGTTATTACTTCCAGTGAAGGGAAAGAGCCTTTTAGAAGGGTAATTATTTCCCCGGTTAAAAGAAACAATAACGGATTAGTTGATGTTTAATTATTAACTCTTAATAGATAGATGTATTGCAATTTAGAAGAGTATAATCAAAATTATTTTAATAAAAAAGTATTTTAAATTAAGTTAAAACTAATAGAATTATCACTATTAAATAGACATGGCATTATTAGATTTATAAATAAATTAATATCTAATCTTGTTATGTCTATATTTTTAAGAATACCAAACGGAGAGTATTGAAATGACTGACGTTTTTTCGAACAATCAAACAAGTGAAGAGGATACAATTGCTGCTATTTCAACACCTTTAGGGTTAGGAGGTATCGGAATAGTAAGAATTAGCGGTCCTTTGTCAATTTCTATTGCAAGTAAAATATTTCGATATAAAAGAAAAAATGTAATTGAGCCAGAAAAATATATTTCACATAAATTTTACTATGGAATTATTGTTGTTCCTGAAAAAGAAATTGTTTTAGATGAGGTGATGATGGTGGTTATGAGGGCACCAAAAACCTATACTAGAGAAGATATGGTAGAAATTAATTGTCATGGTGGACTGTTTGTTTTGAAAAAAGTTCTAGAGCTTATTATTGGCTTAGGGGCTAGGCTTGCAGAACCAGGAGAATTTACGAAAAATGCTTTTTTGAATGGAAGAGTAGATTTAAGTCAGGCTGAAGCAGTTATTGATATAATCAATGCTAACTGTGAACAAAATTTAAAATCTTCCCTTTATCAGCTTTCAGGCGGATTAAAAACAAAAATCAGGAAATTGATTGAAAACACTATTGAATTAAATATAAAAATTGAAGCACCAATGGATTTTCCAGATCAAGGAATTGAAATAATTGAAAAAAAACAAATCAAAATATCTTTACAAAAAATATTAACTAAAATAAATGAACTCCTGGATACAGTGAAATATGGTCAAATCATAAAAGAAGGAATTAATTGCCTGATATTAGGCAAAGCAAATGTTGGAAAATCAAGCCTCTTCAATACACTTCTAAAAAAAAATAGAGCTATTGTTACTTCTATGCCTGGTACTACCCGAGATGTTATTGAAGAGAATATCACAATAGATGGAATGGTCTTTAATTTGATCGACACTGCGGGAATGAAAAATCCGGAAAACATTGTTGAAAAAATTAGTTTAGATAAAGCCAATAAGTATATGGAATACAGCCAGTTATTTATTTTAATGTTTGATATAAGCAGACCGATGGATATGCAAGATTATTTATTAATTGATAAATTGAAAAAATACATTAATCGTAATACAAAGGTAATTATTGTTGAAAATAAAATTGATTTACCTAGAAAGATGCTATCGTCTGAAATATATGAAAAAGTAGAATTAGACACATCAGTGAAAATATCTCTTAAAGATAAAAGAGGTGTAAAGGAATTGTTAAGACAAATGACTGATTCTGTTTTGGAAAATATTAATATCCCTGGTGGTGATGTTATTATTAATAATGAAAGACACCAGTATTATTTAATTCAAGCCAGAGATAGAATTGCCGACATTATTTCAAAAATGGATAGTGGATTGCAAGAAGATTTTATTGCAATGGATCTACAATACATCATTGGTCAATTAGGAAGAATTACAGGTGATTCTTGTGATGAAGAAATTATAAATAATATTTTTTCAAGATTTTGTATTGGGAAATAATTATAAAAAAAACAGCACTTTCTATAAAATGTTCCACGTGGAACATTTTATAGAAAGTGCTGTTTTTAAATCTTTTAACTTCAAAAATATCCTCTAAAATACAACAAGCTGATATTGTGGAAAAGTTGTGAATAAACTAATTTAAAATATTAATATTTTGCCTATTTAGTACAATTGAAAAAACAAAACAAAATATTGTTTTTTGTTTTGTTGTAAAGCCAAGTAAATATAAGGGTTTTAGAGGTTTAAAAAATTATTATGAATTACCTGGAAGTTTATGTTATTATTTTTTTAAAAATATGAAAAGAGAACAAAAAAATGGATTGTGGAAAACTTGTTGAAAAAGGCGTTTACAGTAATGAATTAGAAAAACATTATATAAAGTATATTGATGTCAGTTTTTTATCATTTGGGATTAGATTAGAGAAAAATAGTATTTTAAAATTTTTTGAATATTTAAAAATACTAGAATATTACCAAAAAAAAATAAACATTACAGCTATCACAGATCCTTATCTAATAATCAAAAAACATTTTCTTGATTCCTTATCTATCTTTAATTATCTAAAAAATATTTTAATAGAAAAAAGTAACGAAAATGTAAAAATTATTGATGTTGGGAGTGGTGCAGGTTTTCCAGGAATACCAATTAATATTGTTTTTCCACAAACTAAAGTGATTCTTTTAGAAGCAAGAAAAAACAAAAAAGATTTTTTAGATAGAACAATTGAAAAGTTGCAGTTGGAAAAGATTGAAACAATTCAAGATAGAGCTGAAAATATAGGAAGAAAAGTTGAACATAGAGAGAAGTATGAAGTAGTGCTTTCAAGAGCAGTTGCTTCTTTAGATGTGTTAAGCGAATATTGTCTTCCTTTGTGTTCTAAAAATGGTATTTTTATAGCTTATAAGGGAAATACTTATCAAAAAGAACTTTATTCCAATATAAAAGTTGTAGAAGAGCTAGGTGCAAAATTAGAAGAAATAAATATTTTAAAATTACCCGATTCAACAAAAATACGCTCCATTTTAGTTTTTCGTAAAATTAAATCTACCCCTGACAGGTATCCCAGAAGAAATGGAATTCCACAAAAAAGACCTTTGTGTTTTTAAGTTAATTTTGGTAATATTGAATTAATTCTTATTAAATTTAAAACTAACTTAAACAAAAATACTACTATTAAGAGATAGAATATCGCAATAAAATAGATTATCGAGAATTAAAATACTTCTGATTGTTCCACGTGGAACATTTATTTTACAAAAATAGAAGGGATTGGTTAATATGAGCAAGATTATGTCTATAAGCAATCAAAAGGGCGGAGTTGGAAAAACAACCACAGCTATTAACTTAAGTGCTTTTTTGGCAATTGAAAAAAAGAAAGTTTTGTTAATAGACATTGACCCACAAGGAAACGCCAGTAGTGGAATAGGAGTAGAAAGAGCAAAGATAGAAAAAAATATATATGATAGTCTTATTAACCAAGTTCCCATTCAAGATGTTTTGCTTCCCAGTCAGATTGAAAATCTTGATGTTTTACCATCAACCCTACAATTAGCTGGTGCAGAAGTAGAATTAGTTAATTATATTTCTAGAGAAAATCGACTTAAACAACTAATTAGACCTATTAAAGAAAAATATGACTATATTATTATTGATACTCCTCCATCTCTAGGGTTGCTTACCTTGAATTCTCTTAATGCTGCTGATTCTGTTATAATTCCAGTACAGTGTGAGTACTATGCCCTTGAAGGAGTAGGCCAATTGCTTAATACAATCACTTTAGTAAAAGAAAACTTAAATCCTAATCTTTCAATTGAGGGTATATTGTTAACAATGTATGATAAGCGTAATAATTTGTCAAAAGAGGTGATGGAAGAGATTTATAAACATTTTAAAGGCAGCATTTTTAATTCTATTATTCCCAGGAATGTTCGTTTAAGTGAGGCACCAAGCTATGGCCAACCAATTGCTTTATATGAATTAAAATCAAAAGGTGCCCAAGCTTACCGAAAATTAGCCCAGGAGGTAATATCACATGGCTAAAAAGGGTTTAGGAAAGGGATTGGAATCCCTTATTCCTATTTCTAATATTAAAGATCGCTCTTATGTAACAGAAATTGATATAAATGAATTGACTCCTAATTTGTATCAGCCAAGACAGGATTTTAACCAGGAAAAAATGGATGAGTTAAAAGAGTCTATAAAAACACATGGCATAATTCAGCCAATTATTGTACGCGAATCAAGTAAAGGATATGAAATTGTAGCTGGTGAAAGAAGATTAAGAGCAGCAAGGGATGTGGGATTAGACAAAGTTCCTGTGATTATAAGACAATTTAATGATTTAAAAACTTTTGAAATAGCCTTAGTGGAAAATATTCAAAGAGAAGACCTAAATCCTATTGACCAAGCCCTGGCTTTTAAAAGGCTAACTGACGAATTTAGCTTAACACATCAGGAATTGGCTGATATAACCGGTAAAAGTAGAGCATTTGTCAGCAATATTATCCGCCTTTTGAATTTAGATAATTGGGTCAAAGAAAGGATAGGCTCAGGAAAAATCAGTTTAGGACATGCTAAAGTTCTTTTATCATTAGAAAATACGCAGTTGCAACAAGAATTTGCTCAAAAAACCATTGAACAATCATTATCAGTCAGAGATCTGGAAAGAATGATTGCTCGTTGGCTGAAAAAAAAGCCCAAAAAGGATTTTTTTCAGAAAAATGAAAAGAAGACTTTTCCTGATTTAGAAAAAAAATTAGTAGATAAATTTGGAACAAAGGTTAAGGTTGATTTTAATGGGAAAAAAGGAAGCTTATCAATAGAATTTTATAGTGATGAAGATTTGTACAGAATTTCAAATCTTCTGCTAGATTGAAAAATATAATTTATAGTGAATCTAAATAAATTAGTAGAGAGGTTCAGAATGAAAGAAAAAATATTTAATAATATAATTTTTGTGTTATTTATTGTTTTATTATTAGTTTTTTCTTTAAAATGCTTTTTAGTAGCATTTAATATTATAAAAAAAGATTTTTTATTTAGCATAATCCAAAATGGCCTCAATCTTGTGTATGAGAGTTATATCAATCAAGCTGTTCTGGCAGCAATGGGTTTAATATTACTATTTATTGCACTTTATTTGCTTTGGATCAAACAAAAAATGATACATCAAATACCAGCTGTAAAAATATCTACCGAAGATGGGGAAATTAATGTATCTACTGATTCTTTGAATAATATAATTTTAAATGTACTGGAAAATATTGCAGAGGTAAAAGAGATTAAACCAAGTATAAAAATAATTAAAAATTCAGAAATAAACACAATTTTAGATCTCGTTGTAACACCCAACTGCAATATACCTGAAACAGCACACTATATTCAACAAAAATTAAAAGAAGAACTACCAAAGAAAAGCGGAATTAATGCTAAAGAAGTTAAAATAAATGTTTCTAAGATTGAATATTAAAGTCACTAGTATTTTTTTAAAAAGGAGGTTTTCTTTATGTCTGAAAATGAAAAAATAGAAAAAGATAATGATTTAGAAGAACAAAATACAGAACTAGGAAATATATCAGTTTCAAAAGATGTGGTTGCAATTATTGTTGCCATGGAGACGATGAAAATAAATGGCGTGGTAGGTTTGACTGCTGGCAGAAAAGGCATGTCTGCTCCACTATTAGACAAAAGCAGCTTGACAAAAGGTGTGGAAGTAGCAATGAATCAGAAAGAAGTGGCAATCACTATTTCTATAGTAGCTGATTATAATACAGGAATCTATCAAACAGCAAGGGAAACTCAGAAAAATGTTAAAAAGGCTATTGAGAATATGGCAGGATTAAGTGTTTCTAAAGTAGACGTCCATGTCCTGGACGTTAAATTTAAAGAAGAAAAAGAAGAAAAAGACAAAAAAGAACTTAAAAAAGAAGAAAAAGAAGAAAATATAAAAGAAACTGATTTAAAAAATAAAAAATAAATGAAAATTAGACATTAAAAATAGAAAAAAGTAAAAATATTCCATAAAACATGGAAAGTTTTATGGAATATTTTTACTTTAAGATAGACGGAAAATAATTTGAACTATTTTTAAACATTGCTGCATATTATTTACCTATTTTGAAATTGTAAAAAGTTATTTAAATTTTAAAATTGGATTAAAATGAAATCAAAATATATTGAATAGTGGTGGATTATGCCTATAGAAATATTGAAATTATTAATAATAATGGTCTTTATTATATTTTTATTGAAAAAAAAGGTAGACTTAGGATTTAACCTGCTTTTGAATTCATTTTTATTGGGGTTGTTTTTTCAAATTAAAATAGGTGAAATACTTATAATCTGGAAAAATGTTTCCTTAAAACCCACAACTCTTTCTTTATTAGGAATAATTTATTTAGTTTATTTGTTGAGTATTATTCTGGAAAAATTAAAAAAATTTGAAAGAATGTCTTATTCTTTACAAAAATTAATTCAGGATTACAGATTTGTAATGATGCTAATTTCAGCATTCGTTGCTTTACTTCCTATTCAAGGAGGGGCAATCTTTTCTGCCCCCATGGTTAAATCGATGGGGGAAAATAATCAGATAAAACCAGAAAAAAACATGTTTATAAATTATTGGTTTCGACATATCTGGTTATTTATATGGCCTCTTTATCCAGAAGTTATTCTTTATGCATCTTTGATAGATGTTCCTCTTAAAAATTTAATATTTCTTTTTTCACCCCTTGCTCTGGCTGCTTTTGTAAGCGGTGCAATATGGGTATTTAAAAATCTAGATAAAAATTTTATTTCTTTTTCAGCAGAAAAAAACAATAAAAAAGCTGCATTAAAAGAATTTTTAAACAGCTCCTGGCCTGTCTTAGCAGTTATTCTGCTAGTATTGTTTTTTGATATCAATCTCCTTGTCTCTCTTTTTCTGGTAATTGCTATCTTATTAATAATTAATATTGAATTGAATTCTCAGATTATTAAACTACTAAAAGAGTCAGGAAAAACAAGCCATAAAACTCTTTTAATAATTTTTGGAGTATTTATTTTTCAAGGAATGCTTGAGCATACAGGGGTAGTAGATATTTTACCTGGGTATTTTTTGTCTATCGGAGTCCCCCTGGTAGGAATTTTAGTTTTAGTTCCTTTTTTAGTTAGCTTCTTTACAGGAAGCGCTACTGCCAGTGTAGGTATTTGTGTTCCTGTTTTTATTGCTTTTTTAATAGGGGCAAATGGGATAATTGCAAGCCGGGTAATTCTTTTTTATATATCAAGCTATATTGGGTTAATGGCTACACCCATCCATCTTTGTATGGCCATAACAAAGGATTATTTTAACATTAAAATGGGAGATTTTTATGTTATATTAATAAAGCAATTAGCAATATTGGCGGTAACTTCCATAATATATTACATTTTACTAATGCATATTTTAAATTAAAGTAAAAAAAATTATATAAAAGAGTGTTGAAGAAAATAAAATATATGAAAACAATAATGAAAGGTGGACTATAGATGAAAATTAATTTCTTAGGGGCTGCCCAGGTGGTCACCGGTTCGAATATCTTATTAGAAACTGAAAACAAAAAAATATTGATTGACTGCGGTATGTTTCAAGGAAGCAGGCAATTAAATAAATTAAACTTTGAACCTTTTTCTTTTAACCCGGAAGAGATAGACCTGGCAATCTTGTCACATGCCCATATTGATCATAGTGGCAGAATTCCAAATTTAATAAAAAACGGGTTCAAGGGGAAAATATACAGCACTAAGGCAACCCATGATTTATGTACAATTATGTTGCCTGATAGTGGACATATACAGGAGATGGAAACTGAATGGGATAACCGAAAAAGAAGTCGTGCAGGAAAATCTTTACGAGAACCTCTTTATACAGTTGATGAGGCTTTAGAGAGTCTAAAATATTTTTCACCTGTTTTGTATAATCAAAGAATTGTTATTGATGACAGTTTGACAATACGCTTTCAAGATGCAGGGCATATTCTTGGGTCCTCAATAGTAGAATTATGGATTAAAGAGGGAAGCGAGACTATTAAATTAGTTTTCAGCGGGGATTTGGGTAGAAAAAACAAGCCTATTATCAGAGATCCCGCAATTATTGAAGAAGCAGACTATTTAATTCTGGAATCTACTTATGGACATCGAGTACATCCTTCCTTAGACAATGAAGCATCACAATTAATTCCAATTATGATTGAAACAAGGGAAAAAGGAGGAAATGTAGTGATTCCTTCTTTTGCAGTCCAAAGGGCTCAAGATATAATTTATGAACTAAATCAATATTATGATCAGATTATTGCCGTAAAGGATAAAAGCTATTTAGACATACCAGTATATATAGATAGCCCTCTTACTATTTCAGCAACTGAGATTTTTAGAAGAAATCCGGATTGTTTTGATGCAGATACTTTAGAACTAATTAAACAAGGTTATAATCCTCTCGATTTTAAAAACCTTCATTTTACTAAAACAGCACAAGAATCTAAAGAATTAAATGCATCCAGGGAAAGCAAAGTAATTATTTCTGCCAGCGGCATGTGTACAGCTGGAAGAATTAAACATCATTTAAAACATAATCTGTGGAGAGAAGAATCCAGTATTGTATTTGTAGGATATCAAGCTGAGGGTACTTTAGGTAGAAGAATAAAAGATGGTGCAAAACAAGTTAAAATTTTCGGAGAAGAAATAAAAATAAATGCTCAGATACATGTTTTAGAAGGATTTTCTGGTCATGCCGATCAGGGGGAATTAATTCAATGGGTTAAAAATTTTAAGAAAAAACCACAAAAAATATTTTTAGTTCATGGAGAAGGGGAAGCCTTGGATACTTTGTCAAATTTAATCGAAAAAGGATTAAATATAAAAACAATTGTTCCCCAATTAGGTGAACATTTTATTGTAAAAGGTACCAGAGAAGCAATTTCAGAAGAAGTTGTCAAAGAAAAAAGCTTAAGAGAAAAGCAGTTGTTTGAAGATGAATCAGAACAGTTAAGAGAGATTATGTCATCTCTTCTAGAACAGCTGGAACAAAAAACAAAGACAGAAATGACCAGAGAAGACTTATCAAAAATAAGAAACAAGGTAATGGAATTAAGGAAAGAAAGTCTGGAATTAAGTATGTTAATGACTGATAAAAACAAGTCTAAACAAGAAAATAAATAAGAATAAGACAGAGCACAGGTTACTTATAAACTGTGCTCTGTCTTTAAAATTACCAATTACCTCTTATAAAAAAGAGTCTATCTTTGCTTGAATCGATTGAGCAGGCACTGCTCCCACAATACGATCAACTTCTTTACCTTCTTTAAAAATTAACAGAGCAGGTATTCCTTGAATATTGTGCTTTGCTGCAATTGTCTGATTGTTATCAACATTTACCTTACAAACTTTTATTTTACCGCTATTTTCCTGAGCAATTTTCTCCACTGCCGGAGCAACCATCTTACAGGGCATGCACCAGGGTGCCCACATATCTACTAACACTGGTATTGTGGAATCAAGAACTTCTTTCTGAAAATTGTCTTCATTTATTTCAATTACATTTTCTGACATTTTAATCTCCTTTTTGGTTTGATTTATTAAAAAATTTTTCTAATAGTTTTAAGCCTAGATTGATGCTATCTATTTCTTGTTTACTCATTTCAGCTGCCAATTTTTTTTCAAATTCAGTTTGCTGGGAAAACACCTTATTTTTAATTTTTTTACCTTTTTCTGTTAAAACAAGTAAAGTGGTTCGACGGTCTTCTTTTTTTGTTATTCTTAAAATATAACCTTTTTTTACCAGACTATCAATAATTCTGCTTCCTCTGGAAGCAGAAAGTCCTACTTTGTCTGAAAACTGGGAGCAATTTAGAACCGCACTTTCTTCCATAACTCTAAGACCATTCAGCTCAGCTGTATTTAATTTACAAGATGCACTCATATTACTTTCATTGCACTTGCAAAAATATTTAATTCTTATGATAGATGAATAAATACCAGACATATTCAATCCTTAAATAAAAATAAATTAATAATTATATGCTTATAGCAAATGTTTCTTATAGCAATTATATCTATGATTATAGATTTGTCAAGATAAATAAAGAATTTTTGTTTTTTATATTGAAAATGAATACAATTGTAGTAATTAAAAAGAAAATTTATAAATCATCCAATTTTTACAGAAAAGAGTAATTTATCTTGAGAAAGAAAAGTGAATTGCAAAATTTGGTTTTTCTTGGGAAAAAAACAAGCTGGAAAAATGAAATCCCCTCAGAAGTTTATTTAATAATGGAAAAATTAAATAATGCAGGTTTTGTTGCATTTTTGGTAGGTGGATGCATTAGAGATTTACTTCTGAACAGGAAAGTAAATGATTGGGATATCTTAACTGATGCAAATATCAATCAGATTATAGCAGTTTTCAATCAATTTAGAGTCTTTCTGCTGGGGAAAAAGAAAATAACAGCTACTATTATTTTACAGAAAAAAATAATTCAGCTGACAACTATGAAAATAAAACAAAATCAAAAACAATATCTTCCGGGAAATGTTTTTGCCAGAGAAAAAGAACTTTTACCAGCATTAAAAAAGAATCTAGCTTCAAGAGATTTTACCATAAATGCACTGGCATGGAGTCAAAAAATAGGATTATATGATCCCTGCTGTGGTTTAAAGGATTTACAGCAAAAAAAAATTACCAGTACGGATTCCTTTAAAAGACTTCAAGAGGATCCGCTTAGGATGTTAAGAGCAATCCGAATTGCCTGTGAATTGGGATTTAAAATAGATTTGCAGTTACAAAAAAATATAATCAAAAACTCCTTTTTAATACAATTTGTTAGCGTAGAGAGAATAAGATACGAAATTTATAAGATTTTTTCCAGTATTAACCTGGAAATGGGTATCTATTTTTTAAATGTCTTAAATTTAGAAAAAAATATTTTTACTCTTGATAGGTTTAAAAAAACTATTATCACAGATTATGGAGTAGATAAGTTATCATTTAAGGATATTAAGGAAGACCTTTCGGCCCAACTTGCCTTCTGGGGCAGAATAAGATTTGGATCATGTTCTTTAGCCAGAATCTTTTATTTTCCGGCAATTGACCATCTAAAGTTTCAAAAAAAGATCTTACAAGAAGTTAAATTATTATTAAGCCGGGAATGGGAACAGGTTGAATTTGATTCTCCTGTTAAAATTCGCTTTTTGCTAGCCAGATTTGGTGAAAATAACTGCAGAAGGTTGCTTATATTGAAAAAAAATTTATTATTAAAAAGCAAAAAATATGGAAAAGAAAATTATAAAAAAGAAAAAATATTACTGGAAGAAGAAATCATAAAAAAACATCCTCTTAATTTAGCTGATTTAGATATCACTGGAGTTGATTTAATTCAAATGGGTATTTGTGAAGGGGAAGAAATTGGCAAGATACTAAGAATATTATTACAGGAAGTATTGGTTAATCCTGCAATAAACAAAAAAAATAAATTAAAGAAAATTATTAAAATTTATAGGAATTATAATTAAGGAGTTGTCTATGCATGAAAGAATTAGATATAATGGGCTTTTAAAGAAAATAATGACTGCTGAACAGGCCTCTTTTTTAATAAAAGATAAAATGACTATTGCAACAAGTGGTTTTACACCAGCAGGTTATCCAAAAGCAGTTCCAAAGGCTCTTGCCCAAAGACTGAAAAAGACTCAAGAAAAAATTAACATCACACTAATAACCGGAGCTTCTGTAGGAGAAGAACTGGACGGATTGTTTACAGAGGCAGGTATTATTAAAAGACGTTATCCTTATCAAACTAATAAATTGTTAAGGAACAATATAAATGCTGGCAAAACAATTTATTCTGACATCCACCTAAGTCATTTTCCACAACAAATTCGTTATAATTTTTTTGGAGATATTGATTTGGGTATTATTGAAGCTATAGGAATAGATAAAGAAGGAAACATTATCCCTACGACCTCAGTTGGTATTTCACCAACTATAGCAGCGAAAGCAAAGAATATAATTGTAGAAATAAATCAATCTCATCCTGTTGAATTGGAAGGGATACATGATATTTACCAACCTGATGATCCTCCTTATCGCCAACCAATTCCATTAGTCAATGCAAAAGACAGAATAGGGAAAACTTATATTTCAACAGATCCTAAAAAAATTAAAGCTATTGTTTTTTCGGATATCAGCGATCAGGGTTCTCTGGCAACCAGTATCAGTCAAGACTGTGTAAAAATTGCTGATCATATAATTGAATTTTTTAAAAAGGAAGTACAGCTTGGCAAATTACCATCAAATCTTCTTCCACTTCAATCTGGAGTTGGAAGTGTTGCCAATGCAGTACTTTCAGGATTGCTTTCTTCATCTTTTAAAAATCTTGATTTTTATTCTGAAGTAATTCAGGATTCTGTTTTAAATTTAATTGATCAAGGAGTATTCAGGATAGTTTCAGGGACTTCCTTAACTCTATCAAAAGAAGGACAGCAGAAATTTAGAAATAATTTACAAGCATATAAAGAGAAAATTATTTTACGCCCTCAAGAAATAAGCAACAATCCAGAAATCATAAGAAGACTTGGTTCCATTACCATGAATACAGCAGTGGAAGTTGATATTTATGGTAATGTAAATTCAACTAATATTATGGGGACAAGCATAGTTAATGGAATTGGAGGATCGGGAGATTTTACCAGAAACGCATACCTGTCAATTTTTATGACTCCTTCTATTGCTAAGGATGGAAATATTTCTTGTATAGTGCCAATGGTTTCCCATGTAGATCATACCGAGCATGACGTTCACGTCATTGTAACCGAACAAGGATTAGCTGATTTAAGAGGCTTATCACCACGAGAAAGGGCCAGAAAAATAATTAAGACTTGTGCATACAAGGAGTACCAACCCAAATTAATAAGTTACTATAATAAAGCAATTAAGAAGAGTGGTGGTCAAACTCCCCATTTGTTAGACGAATCTTTATCATGGCATCAAAAGTTTATGGAAAAAGGATCTATGAAATAACTTTCTTAAATTTAGCTTAAATAATTTTAATCTATAGCAAATAGTCAATATTCTCTATTTCAAAAGGTTCCTTAGGAATGAAAGATTCACCAAATTTTTTATTAATTAACATTCCATGGTATCTGTTTATGTTCAGAATGTTTTCGAACAACAGGCTTTCTTGCAGATTTTTTCCAAATCGTGATTCATAACATTTTAAAGCTTCAACTTTCATTTCAATTTCTTTACTAATATCAATTATGAAAACAGGCTGAGAATAATATATATAAGGTGTTGCAAAGTAATAGAAAAATTTTGGCTTATTGAAGGAAGAAGATTGCTGACAATAATTAATCAATGCGGAACTGCATACTTCTGCAGCAATTTTGCTTTCAGGAACAGCATCTGAAGGATAAGGAACAAAAACAATACTGGGGGAGGTGTTTTGGTAAATTTCAACAATTTCATCTTTGATTTCCTGATTCATTTCCAGTTCCGAATATAAATAATCCAAGGTTATTCTTTCGTCAATTCCTAATATTCGACTGGATTGGATTGCCTCTTTTTTATAAAAATCATTTTGATGATTTTTCAAGTATTCTCCATTTGTTAGGTCAATAATTGTAACCTGATGAGTTGATTCTGTTAATTTTAAGATTGTTCCACCCATACCAGATTCTACCTGGTCTGGCTGTATTCCAAAAGCTATTATTGTTGCCATGTAAAATATGTTCTCCTCTTGTTTCATTATTTGTTTTTGTATTTTTTGTAGCTTATCATTAGCTACTAAGAATATTTTTAGCTATTAATGAAGAATGTTCGCTTATTTGTTTAAGAATATTGATCATATCAAAATGAATTGAACTTGTCTGTCTGGAAAGCTCAATTCCCTGATGTAATCTATCTATATGACTTCTTCTCATTTTAACCTCATTTTCAATTATGACTGTTTTTTGCTGCAAAGCTTTTTGAGCCATACGTTTATCACCAAGAGCAAAAGCCCCCAGTGCCTGGTAAAAATTTTGATAAACAATTTTATAAAGCTTTTTGATTTCTTCAACTCCGGCTTCTGATAAATTTAGTTCATTATCAATTTGTTTTTCAATTATAGGAATAATATCTTTATCAATCAAATCACCTATATGTTCAAAATCATTAACAATATTTAAAAGAGCATAAGTCTCTCGGGATTGTTCGGGAGTTAGATTTTCAAGTTTCATATCTGTTAAATAACGAATTATGGCATTTGATAAAGTGTCAACTATTCTATCTAATTTACATAGTTTATACAACAAATTTTCATCTTGATTAAAAAATACTTTCATAATTCCTAAAAACATTTCATCTACAATATTGGCCATTCTAACTAATTCTTTTCTAGCTAGATAAAGAGCTAAATCAGGGGTCTCCAGGACGTTATTATCCAAAAATTTTGTTTGATAGAGAGATTCTTCTTGTTTAGATTTTGGAAACATTTTTTGTAATATAGAAGCAAACAAGGGAAGAAAGGGATAAACTAATAATGCATTTCCAAGCACAATAATAGTATGGGCAAGGGCAATTTGCCGTGGTAGGTTTGAAGTTAAAAAACTTGTAATTGAAGAAAGTGGGTTAATCAGGAAAAAAAAGAAAACTACGGCAATAACTTTATAAAGTAAATTTCCAAAAGTTAAAGTTTTGGCTTGACTTGTTTTTCCAAGACCAACAAAAAGCACAGTTGTGCAAGATCCTAAATGGGAACCAAGGATAATAGGGATTGCCAGTTCAAAAGGAATAATTCCCTGCACTGATAAAGAGATGGTCAGACCCATCATTGCTGTGCTGCTCTGCAAAATACTTGTTATGATGATTGAAAGTAATAAAGTTAAAAAAGGATTTCCTTTCAAATGAAAAATAATATCGAGCAAGGCCGGGCTATTTTTTAAAGGTTCAGAAAAATCTGAAATCAGGTTCATTCCCAGGAAAATAAAACCAATTCCCAGTATGACAGAACCAAAGAATTGATAGCGGCGCTTTTTACTGAGAGTGTTAAGACCATATCCTGCTAAAATTAAAGCAAAGGAATACTGGGCAATATTAAAGGTTATAATTTGAGTAGCTATAGTAGTTCCTATACTGGTTCCAATTAAAATTTGTAATGCCTGGAATAAATTCATCATTCCAGTATTTATAAGCCCAACAAGTAGAGAAGTAGCAGCAGTGCTGCTTTGCATGGTAAAAGTAAGGAATATACCAAAAAAAATCGAAAGAGATGGAAAGCAGGTAATTTTATTAATCCAGGACTGTAGTTTATTTCCAAATGCTTGTCTGATATTCAAGTTAGTTTTTTGCAGACCATATAAAAAAATTACTAAACCACCAAAAATACCAATAATCTGAAAAATCATAAAAGCAAACCTCATTTATTTGTTTATATATAATAGTTATCTATAAATATACCTTTTTAAAGAATAATTGTAAATCTGGACAGCTTTGAAGTTTTTTATAAAACAGGTATTGACAAATACTATTTGACTTTTATATATAGCAAAATGGCTATATATTAAATGGGAGATTTATTCTAAGAATAAATCAACAGCGATTTATAATATGCTTTCAGATCAAAATAGGCTAAGAATATTAAATTTGCTGGAATATAAGCCCATGTGTGTCTGTGAATTAAAGTTTATTGTAGGTATAAAACAGCCGAGTGTATCCAGACATTTGAAAAAGATGAAAGATGCTGAGATTATCTGTTTTCGGCCTGATAAGCGTTGGAATGAATATTATATCAATAGAAATGCTAATGAATATAGAAGGATAGTTATGGGCAATCTTAGTGGTTGGCTTAATTAAAAATCAATTATACTATTGGATTTACAAAAAGCCAAAAAAATAAAGGGAGAAAATGTTTGCAATCTTGTATATTGAAGTTAGACTTTGATTAGTGAGTAGAGTAGCAAGCTGTTGCTTCAGCAGGCATAGATACTGAAATTAGAAAGGTTGAGGATCTTGATAAAATTACTTAATAAGGAGTTATGATGATCCTTCAATAGTTGTTAACAGAGAAGTGATTGCTGCAGAAAGAGTTTTTGCTGCTGAAGAAATAAAAAATGTTCTGAACAAGAAAGAAAAGATAAAAAATATCTACAAGGAAGGAAGGAAGGAATAAGAGGGGAGAAAATGAGATTGTTAGCTAAATATTTTCCAGAATTTGCCAACAAATTAGAAGAAATTGATAACTTGTACCAAGAAAATAAAATGATTGACGAAAAACATATCAGTTCATCTGTTTATCCTTATCCATTAAGAATCGTTCTGCGCCTTGTGTAAAAAAACATTTCAAAGGCGCCCTGGAAGCAGGAGCCACTTTAAAAGAAATTAGTTATATCATGGCTTTAACCTTTAGAGAGAGCGCCGATAGTGATGATTGTTGGACTCATGACATTTTAAGCGATTATGATTATAAAGAAATAATAAAGAATAATATAAAATGTTGTGAAAAATAATTTAAATAATATATTTAAAAGAATATTATTATAGGTAATGGCTAAACTTAAATGCACTAAATTTGCTCTTTGAAAATGGAAATCTGTTGATTCAGTAACTTCCTTAATAGGATAACAAGATTCTCATTACGATGGTTGAATCTCCATTCTACTTCCTTTAGATAGAGTGGAAAATAAGCATTGGGAATACCCCTATACTGATACAGCCAATGTTTGGCAAATGACCAAAAGCCTTCAATGCCATTGATATGATCTCTGCCTTTTGGAACGCCTTTGTCTTTTAATACTACCACATGGTTCCCTCTTACAGGTAAAAAGGCATAGGCAAACCAGTCATCGGTATAGTAGAGGCTCCCAGCCTTGGTATATTTGTTAATATAAGGCTGCATAGTCTCTTTAGCACGTGATGTGATAGGAAAAGTAAGGACTTTGCCGTTTCTTTGATAAATACCAAAGACAATGTTTTTGCCAGATGCACCCCAGCCACGCTTACCTGGTCTTCTGCCACCGAACATGGTTTCATCCATTTCAATCTCACCAGATAGGGGCTTTAAATCTTTAATACAATCATAGAAAATGATTTCTCTAAGTATCCTAAACCATCTGAGAATTGTTGGTTTACTGTAAGGGATCCGAAAACGTAGTCTATAGGCTGGAACACCTAAAGAAAAATAATCTACTAGTCTACCTTTCCAATAAGGCGAAATCCGGGTTTTACTCCATAGATTTCTAGACGCTTTTATGGTTAGTCCGCACATGCTGCAACGGATCTGACCGGTAGAAAGAGACCAGAATTTTTTACTGCCGCATCGAGGACATGTTTTCATACTCTCTTTATACTGATATATCAACAGTTTTTCAAGGTTCTAGGTGCAAGTTTCTTTTACCATTACCATTAAAAAATGGTATTATCTATCTGTACTCTTTCGTATTTTAATCTTATTTTAAAAATATTTAATAATTATAAAAGAGATTTTTTGAAGTATTATATAAGATTCTGCGGTGAGAAAAGTGCTGTTTAAAAATAAAACTATAACTATAAATATAGCAATTACCGTTTTATTAAATGTTTTAGCAACAGTTTTATCTTTATTGGTACAGCATTTAGGCTTTACCGAGGTTAATTTTGTAGTTATCTATATACTGTCAGTATTAGTTACTTCCCGATATACCAAAGGCTATTTTTACGGAATTGCTGCCTCGATTATTTCTATGTTATCTTTTAATTTCTTTTTTACAGACCCGCTATATAGTTTTAGCGTAAATGATCCCAGTTACATTTTTACTTTTACAGTAATTCTGTTTGCTGCAATTTTTACCAGCGCTATTACCAGTAAATTAATTTATTCCAAAGAGCTTGCTGATGAGAGGGAAAAACAATCACAAACTTTATATCAAATTACCAGCACTCTGGCCAAAACAGGTGGTGTAGAAGATGTTGCTCTGGTATCAGTACAATGCCTGGTAGATTTGTTTAAAAGTGATATTATTT
Organism: Atribacterota bacterium; assembly: GCA_040767965.1. GTDB lineage: Bacteria > Atribacterota > Phoenicimicrobiia > Phoenicimicrobiales > Stramentimicrobiaceae > JAXGNR01. The sequence goes on along the minus strand of JAXGNR010000008.1, from coordinate 1,991 downwards.
TTATTATTATTAACCACAAAGATAATACAGTCAAAGAACTGGCTCCTGCAGTGGCAGGTTATGGGATTAGCACCAGATATATCGAAATGAACGATATTAAAAAAATTGTTGCCAATCATTTTTCCTTCCCGATTACAGTTAGAGATAGAATTGTGGGTTATATCTGTTTTCCTGACGATTTCAAAGAAATGAATAAAGAGGATCGTATTTTGTTAGATTCTGTTATTATGCAAATCGCTATTGCTATTCAACGAGAAATCCTGACAGCAGAAAAAGAGGCTGCTAAAGCTGAAACTGAAAGGGAGCGGTTAAGGAGTAATCTCTTAAGGGCTATTTCTCATGATCTGAGAACCCCATTAACAGGGATTATGGGTGCAGCTGAAATGCTGCTCCAGAGGTTAAATGACGAAGAAAATATAAAACTGCTGCAGGATATATTTGAGGAATCAGGCTGGCTTATCCGTTTAGTGGAGAATATTTTAAGTCTGACCAAAATCCAGGAGGGGAAGCTGGCTTTAAACATCCAACCTGAAGTAGCTGAAGAAATTGTAGCAGAAGCTGTCAGCCGGGCTTCCAAATATGCTTCTAATCATAAAATTTCAATTTCAGTCCCTGAGGAACCATTATTTATTTCCATGGATGGGAAATTGATTATTCAGGTATTGATAAACCTCCTTGATAATGCTATTAAACATACTCTGCCTTCTGAAGAAATTACTATTTGTGTTCATAAAGAAAAAGAAAAAGTCTGGTTTGAAGTAATTGACGAAGGAACTGGAATTAATGAGAATGACCTGCCAAAATTATTTGACATATTTTTTACTGCCCGCGATTCCCATATTGATGCAAAGCATGGTATAGGTCTTGGTCTGGCAATTTGCAAGGCTATTGTAAATTTGCATGGCGGAGAAATTTTAGGTGAAAATAATAATATAAAAGGTTCTACCTTTCGTTTTTATTTAAATCTTAAAAATGATATAGAGCAGAAGAGGTAAAAGATGTTTTTAATTGTTGAAGATGACACAAAAATTAGAAAATTCATTGATTTTTCCCTTAAATCCCAGGAATATGAATGCATAGAAGCAGCTACCGGAAAAGAAGCCATGAATTTAATAGCAACCCAACCAAATTTAAAAGCCATCATATTAGATTTAGGCTTGCCTGATATGGATGGATTGGAAATTATAAAAAAAGTTCGTGAATTTTCAGACATCCCCATCGTTGTTGTTTCTGCACGTGACCAGGATAGTGAAAAGGTAGAAGCATTAGATGCAGGAGCTGATGATTATCTGACAAAACCGTTTAGTATAAAGGAATTATTGGCAAGAATTAGAGTTATCTTCCGTCATCATCAAAATGATAAAAAAGAAGAAAAAATAGTTTTATATAAAATAGCAGACTTAGAAGTTGATTTAGATAAACATAAGGTAATCAGGAATGGTGAAGAAGTACATTTTACTCCCATGGAATACAACATTTTGACACTACTGGTAAAAAATTCCGGTAAAGTTTTAACCCATAAATATATTTTGAAAAATGTATGGGGCACTTATCTGGAGAGTGATGTTCAGTCTTTAAGAGTATTTATGGCTAATATCAGAAGAAAATTAGAAATAAATCCAGCCAAACCCAGATATGTTTTTACTGAAGTAGGTATTGGATATCGATTTACTGATGAATAGAATACAGGCCTGTTTTCTTTATAGAATCTTTATATAAATAAAAAAACATTAATACTTCCTTTATAAGATCCTCGTTATAATTACTGCGGTATTAAAACAAAGAAGAACGAGGTTTTTTATTTATATGAACTTCAAAGTAGTTGTTAATTTATTAGGTAAATTGTTAGTGTATTTAAGCTTATTAATGATTTTACCGCTTCTGGTAGCTTTTTATTTTAATGAAGACCAGGCAGTTACGTCTTTTTTATGGTCTATTGCAATTATATTTTTAGTGGGCTTTATTTTTCAGAAGATTTGCCCTTTTAGAAA
>JAXGNR010000007.1:0-186109 GCA_040767965.1 Atribacterota bacterium | reverse complement strand
TTTTATGTACATATAAAAAAAACTGATAGTTATGGTGAAGATGGAAACTTTGATGCTAAAGTAAAAGTTATTGAAGAATTAGATAGATATATTCCTCAGCTTGATGAATTAAATCCTGATGTACTGGTTATTACTGCAGACCATTCTACTCCTACTCCTTTAGCTGCCCATAGCTGGCATCCAAACCCATTTTTGTTGTATTCTCGTTATATTAGGGTGGATGAAGTGCAGCATTTTAGCGAGATTGAGTTTATAAAAGGTGGATTGGGACATTTTCCTGCAGTAGAAGCAATACAATTAATGCTGGCCAATGCTTTAAAATTAAATAAGTACGGAGCTTAATAAAAGAAAGAGTTTCTATTTTCCGGAAAGTTAGGGTTAAATTATGGGATTAGAAGTAATTTTATTACCTGAAGAGCTAAAACAGAAGGATATTACCAATACATTAGTTGTGGTAATAGACGTTTTACGTGCAAGCAGCACTATTACAACTGCTCTGGCAGAAGGTGCAAACAGCATTACCCCTGTCTATTCACCTCAAAAGGCAAGAGAAAGAATAGAAAGTTCAAATTATAAAGAAGCGCTGCTGGGAGGAGAAAGAAAAGGTGAGAGGTTACCAGGTTTTGATCTGGGGAATTCACCTTTAGAGTATAAAAATAATATAATTCAGGGGAAAAATATTATTTTAACAACCACCAATGGTGTTAGAACCATGGAAATAGTGCAAGATGCCCAAGAAATAATTGTGGGTTGTTTTTTAAATGTGCAGGCTGTTGCAGATTATTGTCTTTCTTATCCAAATGATATTTTAATAGCATGTGCCGGTGATAGAGGGAATGTATCATTGGAAGATACTGTTTGTGCCGGTATGATTTTAGAATTGTACGATAATAAAAAGGAAAGAAAAAAATACCAGTATGATGATTCTTTAATTGCTACACAGATGTATAAAAAATATAGTCTTAATTTATTTAAAATTATGAAAGATAGTATCTGGGGGAAACACCTTCTGCAAATAGGGTTAGAAAAAGATTTAGTCTATTGTGCCCAGAGAGATATTTATAAGCATATACCGGTAATTGTAGATGGTTCAATCGTTGTTAAAAAATAAAATTAATAAATATAATTTCAAAAAATATTAATAATATCATGATGAAAAAACATTTATTTATACCTTCCAAAATTGATTATGTCCGGGGTAAGCGGCCTGAAGTAAATTGTATACTATGTGCTATTTTAAATAATGATCAAAGAGTATTTGACTCAACCATCTTTAAAACTTCTCTAATGACTATAGCCCTTAATATATATCCATACAACCCGGGACATCTGATGATTTTCCCTAATAGACATCTTGAATGTTTACAGGATTTGACTGATGAAGAAGTTTTGGAAATGCACAAATTATCTGTTTTATCTATTAAAGTATTACAATCTGCATATAATGCACAGAGCTTTAATGTTGGATATAACCTGGGAGAAAATTCTGGTGCCAGTATTAAACATTTACACTTGCATATTGTCCCACGTTATAAAAACGAACTGGGCTTTGTGGATATTATAAGTGGATCAAAAATATTTGTTGAAGATCCCAGGAAATCTCTTGAGGAATTAAAAAAATATTTTCAAAAGGAATTTCAAAAAGAAAATATTAATTAGTAAATAAAAATGATTATTTAAAAAATACCGGAAAGGAGAATATAAATGACAATGCAATTGTTAAAAAAGATTTGTGAAACACCAGGCATATCAGGATATGAAAGTCAAATAGCAAGTCTGTTAAAAAAAGAATTTGAAGGCATCTGTGATGAAATAAAGACAGATTGCCTTGATAATGTTATTGCCATTAAAAGACCTGCAAAAGGCAAACCTGAAGAAAATAGACTGAAAATAATGCTGGCAGCTCATATGGATCAAATAGGATTTTTGGTTAAATCAATTGATAAAAATGGATTTATCCGATTTGCCAGAATTGGAGGTTTTGATCCAAAAACATTAGTTGCTCAAAGGGTGATAGTACACGGAGAAAAGGATATAATTGGAGTTATAGGATCAAAGCCTATTCATGTAATAGAAGAAGCAGAAAAAAAGAAAGCTCCTGATATGAGAGATTTTTATATCGATACCGGGTTAACTAAAGAAGAATTAGAAAATCTTGTACAACCAGGAGATTATATTACCTTTGACCGGGATTTTGTTTTAATGAATGGTAAAACAATAACATCCCTGGCTCTAGATAATAGAGTGGGTGTTTATGTAATTATTGAAGCTTTAAAGCGAGTTAAAAATCATCAAGTGGACATTTATGCTGTAGCAACATCCCAAGAAGAAGTAGGATTGAGAGGAGCGGTAATCTCTTCTTACAACATAGAACCTGATATAGGGATAGCCTTAGACGTAACCATTGCCATGGACACCCCGGGTATCAGAGAAGAAGAAAGAGGGTGCACACTTGGGAAGGGAACTTCTATTGCAGTATTAAATTCTTCTATGATTGCCCATAGAGGTTTATTTGGATATTTAAAGAAATTAGCTGAAGAAAATAATATTCCTTATCAGGTTGATGTAATGGAAAGAGGGGGAACAGACGCTGGTTCTATTCAAAAATCACGTAAAGGTGTTATTACTGGAGGTATTTCCATTCCATCCCGCTACCTGCATTCTGTAGTGGAAATGTGTCATCGTGATGATATTGAATCAACTATACAGTTGCTGGTTTGCTTTTTAGAAAACATACATCAGGCTGAGTTTTTACAACAATGTAATCTATAAATAAAAAGTAATATTTTTTAAAAATAATATAGAATAAATTATTGGATGTAATGAGTAAAAATTTATTAAATTTGCATAAATATTTGAGAAATTATTTTGGTCCGCTAAGATGGTGGCCTGGTGACTCTGAATTAGAAATAATGGTTGGAGCAATTCTAACCCAAAATACTAATTGGCAAAATGTCAGTAAGGCCATCTGTAATCTCAAAGCAAAAAAATTGCTTGATGTCAAACCACTTTATTATATAAAAGAACAGTCTTTAAGTGAGCTAATAAAACCATGCGGATATCATAATTTAAAAGCCAAAAGACTCAAAAATTTTATTAGTTTTTTTTATAAAGAATATGCTGGATCTCCTGAAAAAATGTTTAGTGATGAATTGTATAACTTAAGAGAGAAGCTGTTGAATATTAATGGAGTAGGTCCGGAAACGGCAGATAGTATTTTATTGTATGCCGGGGGTAAACCAATATTTGTGGTAGATGCTTATACCTCAAGAATTTTCCAGAGGCATCAGTATTTTTCCACAGAATACAAATATCGGCAAATCCAGGATTATTTTATGGATAAATTACCAAGAGACTCTTTAATCTATAATGAATTTCATGCCCAAATTGTAATGATCGGGAAGAAATATTGCAAAAAGAATAATCCTGAATGTGAAGATTGCCCTCTTTTTTCTTTTTTTGAAAAGACTTCCCTTTTTCACCTGCAGGCTGAGCAATATCATAAAAATAAAATGGTCAGGAGCTAGTTTATGGACGAAATTCAATTTAAAAAAGAAATTCTTGATAAGGAAGACCAGGAATTGTCAATATTTGCTGCTAAAAACTGTTTTGCTAAAAGGAAAAACCCAATCAGTCATTCATTAAGAGGACCTTTTTCTAGAGATAGGGACCATATTCTTTATTCAGGTTCTTTCAGGCGTTATATCGGTAAGACCCAGGTAATCTACAATGCTGCCAGTTTCGATGAACAACTGGCAAACAGGAGTATTCATACTTTGCAAGTGTCTCAGATTGCCAGATCTATTGGAAAAGTATTGAGATTGAATCTGGATCTAATTGAAGCTATTGCTTTGGGTCATGATTTAGGGCATGCTCCATTTGGGCATGATGGGGAAAGAATTTTACAGGACATATGCAGAGAATACAATCTTGGCCTTTTTTTCCATAATGTTCATAGTTTAAGAATAGTTGATGTTCTTTCTAATGCAAACAAAGGGATGAATTTAACTTTTCAGGTTAGAGATGGAATTATTTCTCATGATGGAGAAGTGAATGAAAAAGTTGTCTGTCCCGATCCCTCAAAAACAGAGAAAGATATTCAGGAATATATAAAAAACAAGCGGGAAGGCAAAAAAACAATAATTCTTCCCTCAACACTGGAAGGATGCCTGGTTAGAATAACAGATTCCATTTCTTATATCGGACAAGACTTTGAAGATGCAATTAGAATAGGCTTGATAAAGAAAAATGATTTACCAGGTGATATAAGAGAAAACCTGGGAGATAGTAATAGTGAAATAATAAATAATTTAGTCCAGGATGTCATCCAGCAATCTTTGGGTAAAAATGAAATCAGCTATTCAAAACATATCGCAGAACAGGTTTTTCAGTTAAAAAAATTTAATCTTCAGCACATTTATGAAAACCAGTCATTAAAAAAAGAAAAAGAGAAAATAAGGAAAGCATTTTACTATTTATTTAAGCGCTTTGTAGAGGACATCAAAAACATCAATACAGAATCAATTGTATTTCAGGAATGGATTTTCAATCGAGGGAAACAAAAAGGATCTCGCTATTTGCAGGAATATTCACCGGAAGAAATAGTGATTGATTATCTGGCTTCAATGACCGATCGCTATTTTATGAATGCTTACCATAATTTGATTAATTAAAAATTTATATATTATTTAGAAATATTTAGAAAGCATTAAAAATTGCTGAATACCTAAAATAAGCTTAAATCATTAAATTTTATTTAATGATTTAATTGAAATATTTTTTAGCCGGGAGGCTTTTTTATCGGATATTATGTTATAATTTTTGTTATATTCATTTAAAGATATCTATTTTTAACTGATATTAAATAATTAAGCCAAATCTTCCTGTAAAAACTTATAGAAAGTAATAAAAAAAATAAAATTGTAACTTTTAATAGAAGGAGCAAGATTTTGTCTATAAAAAGATATAGCACTTTTGGCAAAAAATGTAATTGCAATAGTAATGCTATACATATACCAAAGAAAGCAAAAAAGAAGTTAACCAGCACAAAAAAAGGCTTACTGGGAATTCTTGCAATAGTATTTATATTCCTGGCAATTGCCCTTTTGTTTAATATACCTTTTTTATCTTTAGGACTAGAAGACAGAGAAAAAAAAATCGATAATCAGAAATTGGATAAATCTTCAGTGGAAGCAAATTCCCAGATAGTTCTGGCAGGATCTGATGCTGCTCATAATGAAAGTGAATTCGAAAGAGGATTAAAAGATATTACCGAAGATCTTGAAAAAATAAATATCAGAGAAGAGCAGCCTGCAGATGGAGAACTAAAATTAAGATACCAGCAAAAAGAAAAAAATATAAGAGTTATTTCAGGACAATTAAAAGCTGGTGAAACACTTTATCAGTATTTAGTTAAAAATGACATTTCACCTGCAGAAGTATTACGTTTGCAGGAAAAAGTGCACTCTGTAGTAGACATAAGTTATTTGAATATAGGTACAAAATTTGCTGTTCATTGTGATGATGATGGAGAAATAGTTCAGTTTGATTATCAGCCTAACCAGCTTGATGCTTATCAAATTAAAATACCATCTACTGAAATGGCTAATATCGAAGTAACTAAAGATGAAATATTCCGGGAAATTGTCTGTTTTGAAGGGGAAATTGAAACTTCTCTTTATCAATCTATGCTTGATTATTGTAACTCTGGACAGCTGGCTGTTCAATTAGCAGAAATATTTGCCTGGGATATAGACTTTTTAACTGAATGCCAGCCCGGGGATACTTTTAAATTAATAGTAGAAAAATTATACAGAGGAGATTTTTATCGCTGGGGAGATATTTTAGCTGCTGTTTATGAAGGTGAAATGCTTAGCATCCATACAGCCATCCTTTTCGAGGATTCTTCAGGGAATGCTAATTATTACAATGAAAATGGTAAGGCTTTGCAAAAAGCTTTTTTGAGAGCACCTCTTAACTACAAATACATCAGTTCTCATTATACAGAGAGCAGATATCATCCTATCTTAAGAATTTATCGTCCCCATTTAGCTATTGATTATGCTGCACCAACTGGTACACCAGTGGTTTCAATTGGCGCGGGAACAGTTATTTCTAGATATTACGATCAGGGCGGTTATGGAAACTATGTTGAAATCAAACATCCTAATGGATATGTAACAGCGTACGGACATTTATCAAAATTTGCCCAGGGATTGCATGTTGGACTAAGAGTAGAGCAAGGGGAAGTAATTGGTTATGTTGGTGCAACAGGATTGGCAACTGGTCCTCATTTGGATTTTTCTATTAGCAAAGACGGAAATCGTTTTAATTTCTTAGAACTGGATATGCCTCCAGCAAGCTCAGTTGCAGCAGAATATTTAGATGATTTTACAATGGTAAAAGAAAATTATCTTTCAATTTTAGATAAAAACATATAAAATATTATTAATAGTTATTTAATTTATTAAAAGTATTTAAGTAATCCCAGTAAGGAGGGAAGTAAATATGAAAAAGAATAACTGGAAAAAGTATGCAATTGTAATTCTGTTTTTACTTTTTTCAATAATATTTGCAATTTGTAGTTTTGCCCAATCAGCAGATGTACAAATATTTAGCCAAACAGACCCGGAAGCTATTGAATATCTGCAAAAAGCAGTGGCCAAGATGGAAGAAGCATTAGAAGTTTATCAAGGAATACATTATCCTGGAAGAGAATTGTGGGCAGATGCAATAGGCTATGCTCAACAGGCATTAGATATTGATCCGGACTTTATAGAAGGAAATTATTATCTGGCTTTAATGTATCAGCACACCAATTGGTTTTATCGGGAAGCTGAGCAGTGGAAAAAATATTTAAAATTAATTGAAAATGCTGATTTAACTTCTCCTCAGGTTAAACAAAATCTGGCTCATGCTTACTATCGTTTAGGTTACAACTCTTATGAAAAAGGCGATTCTGAAGATGGTTTGATCTATTTTTTAAATTCTATCAAAGAGTATCCCGATTTGATTGATTCAAATTACTGGGCAGCCCGCATCTTTTATGAAATAGATGATTTGGAAAACTCATTATTTTATTGGGAAAGAGTACTCAGTCTGGATCCTGATTACCCAAGGGCACAATATTTTTACGATAAAGTTGATGCATCAATAAAGCACGGGAAAGAAGCTTATAATCATTACGAACAGGGATATATTTTTTACCAGGGGAGAAATTTTACCAAAGCAATTGACTCATACAGAGAAGCAATAAGGTTAAACCCGCAATATGCTGATGCTTATTACTGGCTGGCAAGAGTTTATTTTGAAACTGGAAATTATAACCAAGCAGTTAATTACTATAGAGAAGTAATAAGACTGCAACCGGATAATGCCCAGGCTGAGTATTGGTTAAAAGAATCTCAAAGACAACTTGAGGCTAAACAATAAAAATATAATTATTTATTTTTTCATATAGTTTAGATGTTAAAAGAAAGCCTGGTTAATAAATTAATAAACCAGGCTTTCTTTTTTAAATAATTAGTGCAAAAAATTATATTGAATAGTTATTTATATTATATATTGCTTGCATTTTCTTCTATTTTATGCTATATAGAAATTAATAGAATAGAAGTTGTAAAAAAAGATATATCCTTTTAACTTTACAGAATTAACAAAAAAAGTAATAAGTTGAAGAAAAAATTTAAATAATATAGAAAAATTATAAAAAGAATAAAAGGTAAGGTGATGATTATAGAAGCAAAAATAAAAAGTTGATAAAGGTAAACTATCCGAAAGGATAGGACGCAAAGTATTGGGTCTAAGGTCTGTCATTACAGACTATGACTGCCAAACTACCGACTTTTTGTTATTTATATTTACCCCGCAGGTTTTGCCCTGAGGGGTTTTTTACATAATCAGTCTGATTATGTAAACAGTTTTAACCTGGAAGATACCTGTTAGTATCAATTTCAAAATATAAATAATAAAAAGGAGATTAATATCATGAAAGGAATTAAATTAGCCCTTCTTGTTTTTTTACTTTTTACCATAGCCCTGCTACTACCCGGCTGTAAAGGAGTAGTCCCGTCTCCAGGGGCTACAGAAGATGACACTTCAGTTACCGGCCAAATCCTGATGCCTTTTTGCTGTCTGCTCTTAGATGAGATGGAAGATACTGAAATTACCAATCAGATAAGCAGATACAGCGGCTCAGAATGTTATGATGAAACCGATATATGGCGACCTACTCCTGGAGCATTGGTGGAACTAAGAGAAGTAGATGACTGTAAGGTAAAATACAGCACTACCACTGATGAAGAAGGTAACTATGAATTTACCGATGTCAAACCAGGCATGTATATCCTGACAGTTTACTGCCCGACAGATACCGGTTATTTCCTGAAAGATGTAATTGAAAAGAAAGCAGGAGAAGCACTTGATGCTGGTATCCCGGATTGTGATTCCACCTCTTTGGCATTTGTCCTGGAATATATTGGTGATACTTATTGCCATTGCCAGATAATATGTCCCTGCTTCCAGAACAAAGAATGGAATAAAGAATACAAGCTAATTGAAAAAATAGCAACCTCGCCCGAAGTTAATATGCAGATCGATATTCCAGCTATTTTAGCACATGAAGATTTCGGTACTTTATGCAATGTAGACAGTCAGGGTAACTTAATTGAAGATGACCTGGTTGATCTGGTATGCAGTAAACTGCAGGGATGCTGCATTGGCCCGGGAGCCACTACTGATGGTAACGGTAATGGCGGTGATGATACCCCGGCCCTGGAAGTTGTCAAGACTGCTGATCCGACAACTTATTATGAAGCCGGTCAGGTCATTACCTACACTATTACAGTAGAGAATACCGGTGATATGGATTTAACCGGCATTGTAGTCAATGACGATACTGCAGATACAGGCCCGACTTATGTTTCCGGTGATACCGGTGCTGACAATATCTTAAGTGTTGGAGAAACCTGGACCTACACTGCTTCCTACACTATCACCGAAGATGACCTTGACTTAACAAGCATTACCAATACTGCAGATGCCACCTCTGATGAGGGAGCTACTGATGATGATACTGCAGAAGTTGATAAGCTTACATTGACATGTAAAGGAGAAACTGCCTGGGGTGGAGACAGTGAAGGTAGTGGTGCAGCATGGTGGTATTATTTTGATACCTCTGGTGCCTCAACACAGGCTATTTATGCAGGACAAAAATTAACTGACGGCACTGTTACTTATGATAATGATAATAATGGTGTCTTATATATTAATCTTGGAAGTGCAATGGTTTTAGATAGCAGTAAGGATCATCCTGTTAAGATCCAAGGATATAATACCATTCCAAGCAGTAAACCTGTTCCCGGTCAATTCACCACATATAAAGGAACCAGTCTAACTATAGAAAATGTTGGGACTGGTTATAATTACTATGCTATCCATTTAGATGTGGTTGTTCTTTGCGAATAGGATAATGTAATTAACAATACATTAATTTAGCATACTTTAAAATATCAAAAAACCCTTTCCAGCCATAAACTGGAAAGGGTTTTTTGATATTCTGTTTATTATCAACAAAAGAATTAACATAAAGTATTTTTCCTGTCTAAAAAGGTGATTTTTAGGGAATAATATAATAGAAGGAAAAAATATAAAACCGATAAAGGCAAACTATCTGAAAAGATAGGACGCAAAGTTATGGGCCTAAGACGCAAATTTAATAATAAATTAATATGCATGATGGCTGCCAGATTACCGGTTTGTTTTTTTATTTTAGAAAATGTATAAAGATGAGAATAAAATAATTTTTATGAGGTGGTAAAAGATGACCCTTCACTTGCAGAAGCAAGGGGAAAAATCTCTATACGATCAGGTTAATTTAATTGAAAAATATAGATACTTAATTGATAAAATTGTAGGTCAGTTTGAGGATGCATCTGAAGATAAAGAAAATCTGGAAGAGGTTGGCTATATTGGATTACTAAATGCTGCTAATTTGTATGACTCGTCTATTCATGATATTAACTTTAAGACATATGCTCAAATATTAATCACCGAAGAAATGCACCAATATCTAATGAATCGCAAACATCGGGTAGATTGTCCAACATGGTTAGTAAAAATGAATAAAAAGATTGATGAATTTGTAATTCACTACCGTCAAGAACAACAAAAATTTCCTTCCATTTCAGAGATTGCAGTCTACCTGAATATCCATGATTTTGGGGTGCAAGAATTATTAAAAGCCCGGAATTCCCTGAAAGAAGCGAGTATCACCAGCAAAATGGCAGAAGAGAAATTACCGGCAAATATTGAACCCGATCTGGAAAAGATTAAAAATCAAACCTATCAGTCCTTTAAACTGCCAATTGAGGATGTTATAATTTTAAGAAAAGCATTAAAACGCTTAAAAAAATTACAGGAAAACATTGTTTATTATTTATTTTTTATGGATTTAAATAAAACTAAACTGGCAAAAATACTGGGTATTCCACAGGAAAAAGCTGATCGGATAAAAAAAGAACTTTTCAATAACTTACAGTAAAATCATTATAAAAACAAATTAAATATACTTTAGCTTTAATGTGGTATAATTAACAATAATATTAATTAACCGCTCACAGAGAATCTATACTATAATGTGATATTAAAATTAGGATTTCAATGCAATTTAAAAACCATGTTAGAATATTTTGTAATAAAATGCATGATAGAAAAAAAATATTTATGCCTTTAATTCTGGTTTTTATCCTATCAGGATTACTGATAATTGCCAATGAATTATTTGATTTTTCTCATCTTATTTTTTCACCATCTTCACCTCCTTCTCCTGTTATCTGGTCTGATTTATTTACTGGACTTTTAATGTTGATTATAGTTGCAGTATTCACTATGGTGATTCTTTATAAACAATTAGAAAAAGTAGAAGAAATAAAAGAAGCCTACCATAAAGAAAGAGCTTTTCGATATCAGCTTATTGAGGAAGCTCCGGTATTTTTTGTAGCTATAAACCCTGATGGCAAAACACGTTTTATGAATCAGACAATGCTTAATGCCTTGGGTTACCAGAAAAATGAAGTTTTTAAAAGAGATTATCTGCAGCAATTTATCCCTGCCAGCCACCATGCTCAGTTGAAAAATATTTTTCTTGGTTTACAGAAAAGTGGGTTCCCTACACATAATGAAAATCAAGTGCTGACTAAAGATGGCAATAAATTATGGATTCGCTGGTATGGACAACCAGTTTATAACAAAAACAATATATATAAACACCTGATTGGAGTCGGAGTAGATATAACTAACCAAAAAAAATCAGAGCAGGAGCTGGGCAACCAGGTAAAAATCAATCAATTGTTACTCAATACCAGCCCGGTAGGAATTACTTTTGTTGACAAAGAAGGCAAAATTACCTATGCCAATAAACTTGCTGAGGAAATACTGGGATTAAGTAGAAATGAGATTAAAGAAAGAGACTATAATGACCCAAGATGGAAAATTACCGACCTGGACGGGAATTTATTCCCGGAAGAAAAATTGCCTTTCAGCCTGGTGAAGAAACACCAGAAATCATTTTTTGGGATTGAGCATGCTATTAAATGGCCGGATGGCAAAATGATTTTTCTTTCCATTAATGCTGCACCTATCTTGAACGAAAAAAATAATTTTCAGGGTGTGGCTTCTTCTCTGATTGATATTACTGATCAAAAAATAAAAGAAAAGGAAAGAGAAATGCTGTTTTGTATGGAAAGAGAGCAAAACAACCTGATTAACATGGAACAGGAGATGGCCTTAAATCTTATTTCTGAAAAAGATTTTTCTGCAAAATTAAATCAGGCATTACAGTTCATTTCCAAAATTATACCAAATGATGGTGCGGACATTGCTTTGTTAGATGGTAATCGATTAAAGGTTATTACTATCCAGGGTTACGAAAATGATTATTGCCAGAATATTGTCTGGAATTTACAGGAGAACATTGATGATTTTCTCCTTGAAAAAGAGGCAATTAATAAAAGACAACCTCTTCTGATTTCCGATACTTCTAAGAATCCTCACTGGAATACAGTTCAGGGAATAGAGTGGATACATTCTTGTATAATTTTTCCTTTTAGTTTTGAAGGGATAGTTTTAGGCACTTTGCGTTTGGTAAGCAAAAATACTAATAATTTTAATAAAGAGAGTATAAAAAAGATCAAAAGTTTTGTGCATGGTATTTCTATTGCCATTCACAATTATCAAAATTACTGCAAATTGGAAAAGACTAAAAATGATACAATTCTTGCCATGACCAGAATTGTAGAAACCCGGGATCCTTATACTGCCGGCCATCAGGAAAGTGTAGCTGATCTTGCTACAGCTATTGCCAGGGAAATGGGATTAAAAAATGAAATGATTGAGGCAATTCGAATATCTTCTCTAATACATGATATTGGGAAAATCAGCATTCCATCAGAAATATTAAATAAACCCAGCAAGTTAAACGAAATAGAATATAATCTGGTAAAAAACCATCCCCAACTTGGCTATGAAATATTAAAGGACATATCTTTTACCTATCCCATTGCTGAGATTGTGCTCCAGCATCATGAAAAAATAGATGGTTCAGGCTATCCACGTGGTTTAAAAGAAGAAGAGATAATGATAGAGGCCCGTATTATCTGTGTTGCTGATGTCTATGATGCCATGGCTTCCCATCGTCCTTACCGCCCTGCCTTAGGGGTTAAAGCTGCTGAAGGAGAATTATTAAAAAATAAAGGTATTCTCTATGATTCTGAGGTTGTAGATACCTGCTTAAGAGTTTGTCAGAAAGAATAGACGGAGATAATAAATAATAATTAACACTATCTGTAATTAATCATTTCAAAATATTTTTAATCTTGACTATTATTTATACTTATAATATAAAAATTATAAAAAATCCTTATATTATCAGGAAGGGATTCAGAATAAAAATGGAGAGAGATGAAAGACAGAGAAAAGATATTCGGGATATTATTCAAAACAAAAAAGAGATCCTGGCAGAAAATATATTAGAAAGGCAGATGAAAAATTCTCCAGAGTTAGAGAAGCAATATCGGGGGATATATCTGCAAAAATGCCGGCAGGATATTATTTATCATCTGTCTTATCTGGGTGAGGCTTTAGCTTTGAATTCAGAGTCACTGTTTCTGGAATATGTTCGCTGGTTAAGACACCTCTTTTTAGGACTTAATTTATCTCTATCACAATTAGCAGATAATTTTGAGATTATGGCAGAAGTTCTCAAAGAAGAATTTGATCCCCACATGGATATTTCCAGGGTAAGCGATTTTTTAGGAAAAGGGAAAGAGGTATTAGTTAAAGATACAGGAGAACTGTACAGCTTCTTGAACCCGGAAAATCCTTATTATAAAATAAGCACTGATTACTTAGCAAATTTATTGGAAGGCAATTCTTTAGTTTTTAATTCTCTAATTTTAGAAAAAGCCCAGCAAAGCAATATTTCTGTAAAAGATATTTATTTACATGTTTTTGAGCCGGTGCAAAAAGAGATCGGACGCTTGTGGCAGTTAGGTAAAATAAGTGTTGCCCAGGAGCATTATTGTACTTCAGCTACCCAGTCATTAATGGCCCGTCTTTATCCTTTATTTTTGAATGCCGGAGGAGAAAACAGGCCCACTTGTATTACTGCCTGTATCGGTAATGAATTACACGAAATAGGTGTCCGTATGGTGGCTGATTTTCTGGAAATGGATAATTGGAGCACATATCATCTGGGAGCGAATACTCCTAATTATAGTTTAATAAAAATAGCTTTGGAAAAGCAGGTAGATATTCTGGCAATATCAGTAACGATTACTTATCATCTGCATCAATTAGAAAAATTAATTACAGACTTGCGGAAAAATAAAGAAGCTGACAAAATAAAAATAATGGTTGGCGGTTACCCCTTTAATATTGATAATCAATTATGGAAAAAAATAGGGGCAGATGCCACAGCCAGACAGGGACAGGATGCTGTAAATCAGGCAAATCTATTAATAAAGGATAAGGCCAGGAGTAATGAATAAAGAATTTTCACCAGGTGATTATCTTATAATTGCCGATAGGCAAGGATTGGTACAACAGATTATCGGTAGAGAAGATGATTTTGGTCATAAAATGGTGGGAAGAATGCTCTCTTCAATAGTTATCCCTAACCATTTTCAGAATATAATGAATTTTCTAATAAACATAAAGGATAAAAAAATCGATATTGGATGGGAGTTTTGTTTACAAGAAGGACCAAACAAGGTTTTAACTCTTTTTTCTGGTATCCTGATTAGAAAAAATAAAATATTAATTATTGCGCAAAACCTCTTAGGCAGTATAAACAGATTGTTGCCAGAGGATATTAAAACAGAGAAAAATACCTGCAAAAAATTATTAAAAAAGTATTATCTGGAAAAACAAATGACTTTAACTACCGAAGATGATAATAGACAAGATAAATTTTATCAGCAATACAGCCAGATGAATAATGAACTGGTCAATTTGCAACGGGAAATGGTTAAGAAAAATAAAGAAATAGAAGAGGAAAAGAGGCGTTTTACCCATTTTGCCAGTACAGATCTGCTGACTGGTATCTATAATCGCAGAATGGGAATGGAATTATTAAACAAAGAAATCAAAGTAGCCAGTAGAAGAAATTCATTTTTAAGTATCTGCTTTCTGGATGTAGATGGCTTGAAAGAAGTCAATGACCAGTATGGCCACCAGGAAGGTGACCGGTTATTGATAAAGATATCTGATACTATTAAAAATAATATACGTGAGTCAGATATTTTTTGCCGCATGGGGGGAGATGAATTTCTGATTATTTTCCCTGACAGTTCAGAAGAGGCAGCAGAAGGAATCTGGCAGCGCATTTTGACTGATTTTCAAATGATAAATCGTACACAGGAGTGCAAATATCCAATGCATGTCAGTCATGGTATTGTTGAATACAGGACTAACCGTTTTCCAAAAGGAAAGGAAATTGACAGCTTGATTGAAACAGCAGATAAAAAAATGTATCAGGAAAAAGAACAGCATGCTAAATAGAGCCTATGATGTTAGCAGGTAAGATAAAAATAAAATATTTGTTGACATGCTACATTGTACAACAAGGAGATTACCTTGGACCAAGTATCAAAAGATAAACATACAGAATTCTATCAAGACGCAGATATAAAAAAAGATAAATCAATTTTATTAGAAAAATACCAGGAGATATTCGAAAATATTAATGATGCTGTTTTTGTTCATGAACTTACCTCAAATGGAATGCCAGGAAAGTTTGTTGCGGTAAACAGGGGAGCCCGCGAACGTATGGGGTATAGCTTGGAAGAATTTCTCTCTATGTCTCCGGCTGATCTTGATTCTGAGCAGAGCAGAAAAAATATACAAAAAATTATGAAAAGAATACAGCAGGAAAATAATATAACTTTTGAGGCTACTCATCAAACCAAAGATGGCAAAATAATCCCGGTGGAAATTAACTCTACTATTATTACTTTCAGGGGAATAAAAAGAATTGTTTCAGTTGCCAGAGATATTAGCCAGAGAAAAAAAGCTGAACAAGCTATTGCAAACAGTGAAAAGAAATATCGGACTATATTTGAATTATCTCCTGATGCAATTGTACTTTTAAATAAAAAAGGTGAAGTGCTTGAAATTAATGGCCGTATGACTGAATGGCTGGGGTACAGTAATAATCAGATTATTGGCAAAAGACTGGATGAACTGCCCTTTTTTGACGAACAAAATAAAGAGAAAGTTTTACAGAATTTTCGCAGGAGAATTGCCGGGGAATGTATCGAACCTTATCATTTGAATTATATTACCAATACCGGTGAGATTAAAATTGGCTTTATTAAAGCAATATTACTAGGTGATGAATTAGAAGGGAAAATTTATGACCTTGTAATAATTTCTGATATTACCAGAGAAATAGAGGCAATAGAAAAAATAGTTAAATCTGAAAAGCGAAATCGTCTGATTGTTAAAATAATGCATAATATCGGTGCAATTCACAACTTGGAGGAGATTTATCAAATTATTGCTGAAGAATTAATGCAGGAGATGAACTGTTCTGGTTGTGCTATTCTTTCTTTGCAGGATGACGGTTTTTTTAAGTTCGCAGCCCGGCAAGGTCTAATGGCAAAATTTAAAGAAGCAGTTTTTCCTCCTGATATACCAGCTATTAGAAATATTATTGAGAATAAAAAATCAATTTATACCAACACAGTTGATGATAAAGAAGAACAATTATTAAAAGGGTGCATTCCTGCAGGAAGCAATATTCAATCACTGATTTGTGTTCCTGTATTGATTGATGATAAGGTTCGTTCCATAATTCACTTAGATTCTATTGAAAAAAATGCCTTCTCAGTTGGTGATGTTCAATTTGTAGAGCTTCTGGCTGAAATAATATCTTATACTATTGAACGGATTGGTCTTTACCATCAAATTGAAGAAATTTCTATTAGGGATGCCCTTACCGGCTGTTTTAACCGGCGAAAATTTGATACAGATATTATCGATGAAATTAGTCGAGCCAGGCGGTATCACAGGGATTTATCACTCTTGATGATAGATATTGACTGGTTTAAAAAGTACAATGATTTTCATGGACACATCAAAGGAGATGATGTTCTCAAGCAGTTAGTTAACCTTATCAACAAAGAATCCCGGGAAACAGATCGCCTTTATCGATATGGAGGTGAAGAATTTATTATGATTCTACCTGAAACAGGCAAACTGGAAGCTTTGGACCTGGCAAATCGTTTAAGAGAGGGAGTAGAGCAAAAGTTGTTTATCGGGGAAGAATTAAGTCAACCACAGAAGTATTTAACAATCAGCATTGGGGTTTCTTCTTTCCCTGATGATGGTGAAGGCATTAAAGAATTAATCGATTCTGCTGATAAGGCGCTCTATAATGCAAAAAACCAAGGCCGCAACAGAGTATATGCGGCTTAATTTTCTAAAAGATAAAAACATAGTATGGTATTATATAATACATAACCTAAAAAGTTTGAGGATATTACAGTATGAACCTGAGGAAAAATAACATAGCCGGTTTCTTAAAATTAAAAAGAAAAATAAAACCAAAATTGCCAAACAACAACAAGAAAAATCTTAATGATAACAGAAAGATTGAAGAAAATAAGAATAAATTAATCACTACCGGCAATACACACCGAGAAGAGTATTTAAATAAGTTAGAGGAAATGTTGGTTCAGGAAAGACAAGAATACAGTAATCTTTTTAATCAATGCCCGGAAGCTTTAGTCTACACTGATGTTGATGGAATTATTAAATATTCCAGCGAGCAGTTTGAAAATTTAACTGGTTATAAAAGTGAAGAAATTAGAGGAGATTCAATCTTCTATTGTCTTAAACCAATTGATAGAGATTCTTTTAATATGGCAAATAAAAGGGATTTTGAAACCACCATTTTTGGGAGAAACAATACTCCCATTGAGGTATCCATTAGAAAAAACAGCAATCAAATAAACAACCGAATAGCAGGAATTATCTTTTCTTTTCAGGAGATATCCAGGCAAAAAAGAGAAAGTAAAGTTGTTTCAATTTTGTACAATATATCAAGATTAGCACATATGGATATACCTTTACACGAGCTATATCCATTACTTCATGAAAAGCTAAGTGAAATTATTGATGCTACCAATTTCTATATAGCTCTGGAAAACCCTGATGACAAGAAAATCAGTTTTCCTTACTATACTGATGAAGCTGCTGGAGATAATGAAATTTTTATTAATCGATATTGCACCTCACAGAGTATTTTTCATTATGTATTAAAGGTAGGGAAACCGGTTTTTATGGATTTTCAACGTTACCGGAAAATGCTTTCTTATGGATATATAGAGCCATGGGATGTAATGACCAATACTCATCTTTGGTTAGCTGTCCCTTTAAAAATAGAGCAAAAGGTAATTGGAGTCATTGCCCTTCAAAGCTATGATAATGCCAGGTTATATCGAGAAAAAGATATAAGTATTTTAGAGTATATCTCCCAACAGCTGGCTTCGGCTTTATACCGGAAAATAGTAACAGCAGCTGAGGATGAATAGGGGGAAAATAGAGATGAAAAGAGTAAATGCAAAAAATAATTAATTATTTAATTGAAAAAAGAGGTTATAATTTTAAAGGATTTCGAAAAAAATTTATAGAGGAATTAATTATTAGGAGAATGGAGCTAAATAAGCAGACTGGCACTGCAGATTATCTGTCTTACTTAAAAGAAAATCCTTCAGAATTGATAGAATTAATCCATGGACTGATAATCCCGGTAAGTCGTTTTTTCCGAAATCCGTTAACTTTTGAACTAATTTATAATTATACTTTACCGAATTTATTAGTAAATAAAAAAAATGAAAAAGAAGTACATTTTCGATTTTGGTCTGCTGGTTGTTCCAATGGAGAAGAACCTTATTCCCTGGCTATTATATTAAAAGAGATATTTAAAAATGAAAAACGTCCATACTATATTGAAAGTTTTGCTACTGATATTAATAAAAGTGCCCTGGAATTTGCCAAAAAGGGCGTCTATGGCTACGATAGTATAAAAAATATTAGATATGAATGGCTGAGAAGTTACTTTCAGGAAAAAGATAGCTTTTATATGTTGCTACCTGAAATAAAAGAAACAATCTTCTTTTCATATCACGATTTAAGAAATGAAAAAAATATTGTACCACCTGAAAGTATTTTCGGATATTTTGATTTAGTTTTTTGCTGTAATGTTTTGATTTACTATGAATTGGATGTCCAGCAGAAAATATTGAATAATTTAATCAATAGCCTTGCGTCCGGGGGATATTTAGTATTGGGAGAATCTGAATCTATACTTACCATTTATCATTCTAAAGTTAAAAAGATTTATCATAGCTGCAGTATATACCAAAAGATTTAATTATCAGACACCAGTAGTTAAGTAAGGAAATGTGTTATGAAAAAATATTTTCAATTTACAACTTTACATAAAAATATTTTATTTTATTTTTTGATAACTTCTATTCTGGCATTATTGATTACTTTTAGCGTAATCTATTTACAGGTTTCACACAATATTAAAATTCAGGAAAATAATAAGTTAGTTACTGTTCGCGACTTAAAAATGAACCGGATTTTAAACTGGTTAAAAGAAAGAAAAGGAGATATTCTGGTCATTGCCAATGATAACCAAATTAGAGAAATGGAGTTTTTTTATACCAATCCGGAAATCTTTTTTGAAAGTGGTATAAGTATTATTGAAAATGCCCGCCAGCATCTGGAACGCTATTTGCATAATTTCCCCGATTATCAGGAATTACTGATTATTCATCCGCAAAACGGCAGAATTATAATGTCAACCATTAAAGAAAGAGAACAAATTGATGTATCTGATAGACCTTATGCCCAAATATCTCATGAATCTGAGACTGTTTCAGTTCAGCAGATTCGATACTCTGAATACCTGAAAAACTATACTCTTGACTTATCAGTTCCCATTTATTGTTTGGAGCATGAAGGAAATCATATTGTGGGGATTTTGGTTGCCCGGATTAATCCTGAGATTTCTTTATACCCCCTTTTGTCTGACAATACCGGTTTAGGTTCTACCGGTGAAACTATTATTTTAAACCAGCAGCAGATTGTCCAAAACCCTCTTTGTTGGCAAAATCAGGCAGCTTTACATCTGAAAATAAGCTCTATTGCTGCAATAAATTCCAGTCAAGGTTTAAGCGGGGAAGTAGAAGCTGTAGATTATCGAGGAGAAAGAGTTCTAACTGCTTACACTTTTTTACCAGAATTTGAATGGGGATTGATCACCAAGCAGGACCTAAAAGAAGTTTATGATCCTTTGTCCAGAATGGTCAATAGATTTCTGTTATTATTTATTGGAATTAGCCTTGTAGTGTATTTAGTTACCAGATATTTAGCAAAGGCAATCACCCAACCAATAAGTGAAATGGGCCAGGTTGCTGTAAAAATACAACAGGGTGATTATTCTCAGAAGTTAGATGAAACAGGTTCTGATGAAATAAGTAAATTAGCTGAAACAATGAATCAAATGTCTCAATCAATTCAGCATGAAATTAATATTCGGAAAGCTCGCACTAAAATCCTGGAAAACATTATCCATTCTAGAAATTTATTGAATTTTTCTCAGAAAATAATTTTTCAACTTTGCCAAAATACTCATTCACAGGTATGCGTTTTTTATCATCATAATAAAGAACAAAATCTGTTCGAACATCTGGCATCTGTGGGAATGGACAAAAGCAGAATTCAGTCTTTTGATATAAATATCAGGGAAGGGATGATAGGCCAGGTATTTAACAGAAGAGATATTATTAATTTAAAAGATATTCCGGAAGATACCCGGTTTGTATATAAAACAATGGCTGGCAATATGCTTCCCAGAGAAATGATTGGCTTCCCTTTGATCTTAGATGATCAGATAAAAGGAATTATAGTGCTAGCAAGTATTTATCCTTATTCTCAGGAATCCTTAGAAATTATTAGACAATCAAAAACTCAAATTTCAATTGCCATGGGGAATATATTGGCTGATGAAGAAACTCAGCGTCTCAATCAGCTAATAAAAGATAAAAATGAAAACTTGACCAGACTCACGGTTGAATTACAGGAACAGACAGAAGAGTTAAAAAGCCAGAAAGAAGAGCTGCAACACCAAAATATTGAATTGGAATTGCAAAAAAATGAGATCCAAGAAGCAAATAGACTTAAAGGGGAATTTTTGTCCAACATGAGCCATGAGTTGAGGACTCCCTTAAACTCCATTATCGCTTTATCTGATATTCTGGAATTACAATTAAGCGATGATATTTCCCAGGAACAAAGACAGTATTTAAAAGTAATTGCCCGCAATGGAAAGAATTTATTGAACCTGATTAATGATATCCTGGACCTTTCCAAAATTGAAGCTGGTAAAATCAGCATTTATCCCGAGTTATTTTCTTTAAAGGAAATAATAAATAATGTTAAAGAGAACTTCTCCTATCAGGCACAAGAAAAGGGAATTGAATTAATAAGTGAACTACCCGAAAAGCTGCCAAAAATATTCACTGACCGTCAAAAACTTAATCAAATATTACAAAATCTTATCAGTAATGCAGTTAAATTTACCGAGAAAGGGTCTGTTACACTGCAGGTTTCCTTTAATAAGGAAGATGATCGTTTTCTTTTTAGGGTTGTAGATACTGGCATAGGCATTTCCCAAAAGGATCTGCCAGTTATTTTTGAAGAATTTAAACAGATTGATGGTTCTGCATCAAGGAAATATGAAGGAACCGGCCTAGGATTAGCCATTGTTTCCAGGCTTGTAAATCGTTTAAATGGGGAAATTTATGTGGAGAGCAATTTAGGAGAAGGAAGCACTTTTACTATACTATTGCCACGAGAAATTCAAGATCATCATACTGTTGAACTTTTAAATGAAAAAAATTATAGTCCGGCAACGAACTTTTCCCAAAAAAGAAAAGACTGCTATCATCTTTTGCTGGTTGAAGACAATCCTACTGCTGTATCTCAGATTCAATATTTGCTTAAACAGGAAGGGTACCAGTTGACAATTGCCAGGGGTGGGGAGGAAGCTTTAAATTATATCCAGGAAAGTATACCTGATGGAATTATCCTGGATCTGATGATGCCAGAGATAGATGGATTTCATGTTTTACAGAAAATCCGTGAAGACTGGAGATTCCGCAATATTCCTGTGTTGGTGTTGACTGCCAAAGATTTAAACGAGAAAGAGTTGCAAATTTTAAAATACAATCATATTAACCAATTGATACTTAAAGGATCTTTGGATAGAGCTGGATTACTGGAAAAGATTAATTTAATGCTTGGAGATAATACTAATCTAAAAGAAGATAATTCTCAGCCAAAAAAAAATGATAAGAAAAAAGGAACAAAAGAATTTTTAGGAAATAGAAAGAGTGAAAAAAACAGCAATTTCCAAAAGAAAATTCTCATAGCAGAAGACAATGCCGATAATCTTCTTACAATTAAGGCTATTTTAAAAAAACATTATCAATTAAGTGAAGCAAACACAGGGGAAGAAGCGTTACAAAAAGTGGTTACTGAAAAACCTGACTTGATCTTATTGGATATTGGTTTACCGGAAATAGACGGTTTTCAAGTTATCAAAAAATTAAAAAGTAATACAGAGACGAACTCTATCCCCATCATCGCTTTAACTGCAATGGCAATGAGTGAACAAAAGAAAAAGATAATGGAAGAAGGGAGTGATGATTATCTTTCTAAACCAGTAAATGCTTCAGTACTAATTGATAAAATAAATAAATGGCTAGATAAAAAGAAATAATCATATTAATATCTATTCTAATTTTATACCTTAATTTTAAAATTAACGCACCAATTATTGCAGAAAGGCAGGTTTTACCAATGAGTATTATTTTAGCAATAGACGATAATAAAGATAATCTGTTAGTATTAGAGGCTTATTTAAAACAATATTTACCTTCTATTAAATTGATTGAAGCGCAATCCGGCTGGGAGGGAATTGAGAAGACCAAAAGTATCATGCCGGATACCATTCTTCTCGATGTCAACATGCCAGGGATGGATGGATATACAGTTTGTCGTGAAATAAAGAAAAATTCCCAAACAAAACATATTCCGATTATTATGCTGACAGCTATCCATACTGATATTGAGAGTAAGGTAAAAGGAATTGACGCAGGGGCTGATGCCTTTATCTATAAACCTTTTCAACCAGCTGAATTAATATCGCAAATTAAGGTTATGCTGCGCATCAAAAAAGCTGAAGATCGTCTTCGAGGAGAAAAGGAAACTCTGGAGAAAAAAGTTTTTGAAAGAACCCGGGCCCTGGAAAACGCCCAACGGGCTGCCATTCAGACTATTGCTCGAATCCTGGAAATAAGAGATCCTCACAGCAGCGGGGCACAACATCAAATTGCCCAGCTTAGTGAAGCGATTGGTAAAAAAATAGGTTTATCTAAAAAACAGCTGGAAGGATTAGTGTATGCAGCTATGATAAATGATATCGGAAAATTAAGCATTCCAGCCGATATTTTAAATAAGCCCGGGAAACTTACTGCTATAGAATACAACCTGATAAAACAACATTCTTATTCAGCTTATAATATGTTAAAAGGCTTACCTTATCCCTGGCCAATTGCTGAAATTATTTTACAACATCACGAAAATATTGATGGCAGTGGTTATCCTGAAGGGTTAACAGAAGATGATATTTTGCTGGAAGCCAAAATCCTAAGGGTGGCTGATACTGTGGTTGCCATGCTTTCACACCGTCCTTATCGTTCACATTATACAATAAATGAAGTATTGCAAGAATTAAAAGAAAAAAGCAATATTTATTATGATGAAAAAGTTTCCAAGGTCTGTATTGAGCTTTTTCAAGAGGATAAATTTTCTTTTATAAGCAAAGATAACTTCAGCCTGGTTCCATGATATAATTACTGTAAAATTAATAGTAAAGAGGTGATAAAGTTGACGAATACCGATTTTTCTCTTTCCCAAAAAATCTCCTGGCAGATAATTAATATTTTTGGCTTTCTGTTAGTACTAATTGTAAACGGATTAGCCAATAGCCTGCCACTAGGAGGAAATACTACCGGAGAGCTTTCTGATCTTTATCCTAATTTATTCACTCCTGCCGGATTAACTTTTTCCATCTGGGGAGTTATTTATCTGGCATTAACCGGGTTCATTGTTTACCAGGCCCGCGATTTGTTTGCTAAAAATAAAATTGAGATGCCTTATCTAAAGATAATTAACGGTTATTTTCTGCTTAGTTGTCTTGCCAATGCCTGCTGGATATTTGCCTGGCATTATAAACAGGTACTGCTTTCCCTGGTAGCCATGCTGGTTTTGTTGTATTCATTAATATATATTTATCTTCAGCTTGATATCAGCAGGAAACAAGTGGAGCCATCTATTTTTTATTTTGTGCATTTACCCTTTAGCCTTTATCTGGGTTGGATAACTGTAGCTACTATTGCCAACATTACTGCAGTTCTGGTTCATTATCAATGGAATGGATGGGGCTTATCAGAGGTTTTCTGGACATTACTGGTAATTTTAGCCGGAACGGCAATTGCTTTTATTAATATTATTCAAAGAGGGGATATTGCCTATAGTGCTGTTATTATCTGGGCATATCTGGGTATTATCATTAAAAGATATTCTGTTAGCGGTTCACCAATTATGATTATCATCTATGTGACAGGACTGGCAATGGTATTAATTGCAGCAGGGTTGCTTTTGTTCAGGAAAAAGCCTGTAAAAATAGCAGGATGATAAAAATTATATTTAAATAATTTTACAATTAATCAAAAAAGCTCCTTAACTTAGTTGCTAAGAAGCTTTTTTGATATGAGTTTTAATACTGGCTAATTCTCTTTGTATCTCATTACAGTAAAGAGAATAATAATCCCGATTTTGCTGATTAATCTGATTTAATGTTTTTTGGACAACAGAAATCTGTTTAAAAATTTGTTGATAACCTTCTTTTTGGGTGTTAATCAGTTGCTGCATAAATCTATCAATCCGAAATATTAAAAAAACTGACAGGGCAATAGGAAATCCCTGATTGGCAATTAGCTGCGTCCAATCTAATATGTTCATTTTGCTTCTCCCTCCGGATCATAATAACCCCTGCCAGTATACAGGTTGATCTGTATTGCGGATATCCAAGTGCAGAAAATTCCTATCAGGATAAAAACCGATTCCCTGAAATTTAAACTCCCGGGTAATCTGTAACAGTCTAGCAATAGGAATTTCCGGCACAAAGATATCCACAGCCATACCAAGGAGATGGTAGCTGTTTTTGACCCCGCCTACTTCTGAATTATGTTTTGAACATCGATAACCAGAAGTGATAATAACCGGTTTTTTTATCTTATTCCGCAATCCTTTTAATTTTTGCAGCAAAGATGGATCTAATTTTACACACCGACAACAGGGACATTGGAATTCCTCCAAAGAAAAAAATTCAGAAAGATAAATATGATTTATAGACTTGGTAATAAGCATTTTATTCTTTATAACCCATACTGCTTTCCTCTATTGGTCCAAGAAAACTCTCTTTTTTTAAAAGAGTATCGTAATATTCTCTGTTAACCCTATGAATATTAGCTTTCATTAAAGTTTTTAATTCCCTTATTTCTTGTGCTTTTAAATTTATTTTCTTGTCCATTAGAATCTCTTGCAGTTTATTCCAGGCCTCTTCCCATTTCTTATCACCCTGACCGATACCGAATTCCTCTTCTGCCCAGAGCATAGCAGTTAGTAATGCCTCTTTGATAGTTTCTGTCCGGTCATTACCCAGTTTGTTCTTTAAAAATCCAAAGCCAATAGATACCGCCAGAACCAATAGGCCTTCCATAAAAAATTTACTCAATAATATTTGAATCATTTTTTACTCCTTTTTATTAGAAAATTGATTTTTAAATAATAAAATTAGCCGGAAGTAATTATCACTCCCGGCTTTTCTATTAATTATTTATTCACATAAAATATATTTTTATTCAGATACATCCATGACATCAGTGGATTTGTAGTCAATTATTCGAGCATTGACTTTTTCCACCAGGTCATTACCCTTGTTCTGAAAAATATTTTTGCTGAGAACAGTATCCATTACAGCTTCAATAGCTGCATCCTGGGCTGCTAAATCAACATAATCTTCATCTTCCAGGTTTTTAGGGTTATCCAATGTTAAATTGACCATGTTTCCTTCACTATCCCTAAATTGCATATATAACCGTTTATAACTGGTTACATCACCAAGTGTAGTAGACATTATTTCCTCCTTTCTCCTTTCTATTCCTATTGTTTTATTATAAAAAGCTAATCATTTTTTATTCTGAAGTTAACTGAGCAGATTGATTTAACCTGATTTCATCCAGACTAAATTTTTGCAAACCGGCTAACTCATTTGCAACATCAAACACATCCTGTGCAATTGCAGAATCTTTGACTTTGTTGAAGCTTTTAGTTTTAATTATAGGATTTCCTGAATCAGGATCTGTCCCGGTAATCAATCTAAGCTGTAAAACAGAGTCATATGGCACAACTAAAACAGACATTTTTTCACCTCCTTTTTTTTTAAAATAGTATTCAGTATTTAGTATGTAGTATTATGTAAAGAAGAATCCTATGTACATTTTTGCAATATATGATTATTGTGTATGTTAAAGTATTTTGAGTTTCAATTATGTAGGCATATTTTTTCTATCTACTTTATACTCAATGCTAGATACTGAATACCAGAAACGAATTTGGTTTCTATAATGTAAAAGCAAAAAAGAGGGCGAAATACAAAAAATGGAAAAATATTTTTTTGAAATAACTAAAATTAAAGGTATAAAGGGAGATTATTGACATTTATCGACATTTCTGTTTAAGTGGAAATTTATCTATATTGTTTCCTCCTTACTTTTATAGAAAATAGGATACAGCTTCTTCATCTTATTAATATTATTCATTTCCTATGTTTTATAAGCATGTAATTTTATATATTATCTTTGCAAGAAAGGAATTAGCATGTTAAAATTATTATATTAAAGGATTTTTAAAAACTTTAATAAGTACCAAACGGACAATAATATGATAAAAAATTTAGGTAAAATAAATATTTCCAGAATTCAAAGCTATAGTGAAGAGATAACAAATAGTATTACTCACAGCGTTGGAGCAGGTTTGAGTATTGCTGCACTAATTATATTAATTGTGCTTGCCAGCAGAGAAGGTGATGTCTGGCGGATTGTCAGCTTTAGTATCTATGGAGCAACCTTGATTTTACTGTATTTATCTTCTGCCCTTTATCATGGAGTTATGAACCTGAAAGCAAAGAAAATCTTTAGAATTTTTGACCACTCAGCTATCTACCTGCTTATTGCAGGGACTTATACCCCAATTACATTGACTTTAATGCGAGGCGTATGGGGATGGATTCTCTTCAGCGCTTCATGGATAATGGCAATTAGTGGAGTAGTTGTTACGATTTTTCTTTTGGATAAATTAAAAATATTACTGGTTATGTCCTATGTATTTATGGGCTCATTTCTTGTTGTTGCTATAAAACCAATGATTCAAATGCTTCCTCGAGGTTTACTTATCTGGCTGCTGATAGGTGGAGGTTGTTATATTCTTGGGATAGTCTTTTATTTATGGAAAAGATTACCTTTTCATCATCCAATCTGGCATATCTTTGTCCTGGCTGGAAGCATCTCTCATTTTCTTGGTATATTATTTTATTTAACCTAAAAGAAGTCCTCTTTTTAGTTTTATGATTTATATTTACTCCTCTTTATTGATAAACAAAGAAAAACCTTTTAGCAAATAGTCAGCTGTTTTTAAATTAGTTGCTAAAGGTATGTTGTGGATATCACATACTTTCATAAGGGCGGCAATATCTGGATCGTGAGGCTGTTTTGCTAGAGGATCTCTTAAAAATATTACCAAATTCACTTCTTTGCTGGCTACTAAGCCACCTATCTGCAGATCTCCTCCCAGTGGACCTGATAGCATTTGAATAACAGAAAGACTGGTATGTTCATTAATCAATTGTCCGGTAGAATGGGTTGCAATTAGTTGATAATTTTTTAAAAAACCTTCATTTTCCTTTACAAAAGAAACCATATCTGCTTTTTTACCATCATGTGCAATTAAAGCAATACATATATCCTTTTCTTTTTTTTGATATTTTTTTGTAGGCACAGCAATAGTTTTATTAAATGTTATCAATTTTAAACTCCTTTCATCTTTTTTATTTTTAATCAAATTATAAAAAATATTTATGAATATTTCATTAATTAATTGTTAATTTCTGGTTAATTGTGTTTTTATATTAAAAAAATTGTTTTGTAAAAATATAAACATTAGAATCTTGCTTATTTTTCGAAATAAACTTTAAAAAGAAAATAATCATGATATGATATTAGTATATTTATAAATTAAATATTTCAGGAAATATTTAATTAACCCAGGAGGTATTAATGATAGATGAAAGGAAATTAGTTAAAGAAAAGAGCATTCTGGAAATTCTAAAAGAAAAGATACTTATTATTGATGGAGCTATGGGTACCATGTTACAGAAAAATGGGTTAAAATCCGGAGATTGTCCGGAAGCATGGAACATTGAACACCCCGATATAATTAAAAAAATTCATACATCCTATTTAGAAGCAGGTGCAGACATTATTTTAACTAATACTTTTGGAGCAAATGGAGTCAAGCTGAAAAAAGTTAAACAGGATCATAGATTAGTTGAGATTAACCAGCAGGCTGCAATCCTGGCAAAAGAAGCTGCTGATGATTACATTTCAAAAAATAATAAATCAGTTTTTATTGCTGGTTCTATTGGTCCCACAGGAGAGATTCTGGAGCCGTGTGGTGATTTAACAAATAAAGATGCCTATGAAGGTTATAGCAAACAAGTTCAAGAACTGGTATCTGCTGGAGTAGATTTATTTATTTTGGAAACTTTTTATAATCTGGATGAGATTAAAATAGCTTTAAAAGCGGTAAAAGATCATAGTGATTTAGTTGTATTCAGTTCAATGACTTTTGATGATAACTTAAAAACGATTTATGGGATTAGTCCAGAAAAAGCAGTAGAAAGCCTTTTTGAAGAAGGATCTGATGGAGTAGGGGCAAACTGTGGAAGTGGACCAGAAGTTCTTTATAAAGTATTATATAAAATGCGTGAAATGACTGATGCTCCTTTGCTGGTAGAACCAAATGCAGGAGTGCCTTATATAGAAAACAAGAAGGTTATTTATCCAGCCTCACCACAAGAAATGGCTGATTATGCCGAAAAATTTGTAAAATTAAAAGTTAATATTATTGGAGGATGTTGTGGAACAACTCCTGAACATATTAAAGCGATTTCAGAAAGAATAAACAAATAAATATAAACTAAACCAATAGAATAGATGAGATTGAATAATTGATGATAAAAGTAACAATCAATCCCGGGCAAAAAACATTAATTGTTCCAATTAATTCTTTAGCCTTAGATGTATTAAAAAAAACAGATATAGTGCTGGTGACTCCCTGTGGAGGAAAAGGAATTTGCGGAAAATGCAAAATTAGAGTTTTTCCAAAAATTCTTGATTTAGATGATAATCAAAAAGAATTACTAACAGAAGAAGAAATAGAAAAAGGAGTATGCCTGGCTTGCCAGACTTATCTTACCCAGGATAGTACTTTATTTATTCCTGATGATGTAGAAAAAAATAAAGCTTATTTTGCTGCTAAAAATAAGGTAAATTCCAATTATTTAACCGATGATTTTCAACCATCAACTCAAATAAAAAAAGTATTTATCAAATTAATGCCACCAGATTTACAGGATCAAAGATCTGATTGGTCAAGGGTAAAAAGTGAACTGGAAAATAATATAAAAGACAATAATTTTAAATATGATATTCCCATAAGTATTCTTGCAAAAATTCCTGTTCTGCTCAGAGATAATAACTTCCAGATAACACTTGTTTTATATGAGAATAAAATCATAGCTATTGAACCAGGAGATACCAGAAAGAATATATATGGGGTTGCATTTGATATTGGCACTACTACAATTGCAGGATATTTGCTTAATCTGTCAACATTTAAGACAATTGCTACGGAAGCATCTGCAAATCCTCAGCATGTTTATGGAGATGATGTTATTTCCCGCATTGACTTCAGTAAACAGAATAAGGCAGGTTTGCAAGAACTCCAGCAAAAACTAATTACAGAATTAAATAGAATTATAATTTCCCTGTCAAAGAAAGCAGGGATTGATTATCAACAGATTTATCTGGCTTCTGTGGTTGGGAATCCTAGCATGCAGCATTTTCTATGGGCGTTACCTGTAGAAAACATAGCTGTTTCTCCATACATTCCTGTTATTACTGACAGTATCTACAAAGAAGCAAGAGATTTACCCGGTTTTTGTTTAATTCCCCATGCCGGAGTTTATACAGCACCAAATGTATCTGCTTATATTGGAGGGGATACTATAGCTGATATGATTGATATTTCTATCTGGCAGAAGAAAGATAATATTCTGCTGGTAGATTTAGGTACAAATGGAGAGATAGTTTTAAGTGTAGCTGGTAAAATATATACTTGCTCAGCAGCTGCCGGACCAGCTTTTGAAGGTGCAAGAATCAGTCACGGAATGAGAGCTGATTATGGGGCTATCGATTCAGTTAGGATGAGAGATGAAAAAATAGAATATAGAGTTATTGGTAAAACAAAAGCAAAGGGAATCTGCGGTTCCGGTCTGATAGATTTAATAGCAGGATTAGTTAATTATAAAGTGATAAAGCCAGATGGCAGGTTGCTAACATCAGAAGAATATAAAAATAATAAGATTAGTAAAAAATACCTGGCTGAAAAAATAATAGAAGAAAAAAATGAAAATAAATTCTTGGTTGTTGATAAAAAAGAGACTATTAATGGAATATCTATATTTTTAACCCAAAAAGACATCAGGGAGTTCCAATTAGCAAAAGCTGCTATTGGTGCAGGGATTAAAATATTATTAGAGTTGGCAAATATAAATGAAAATGATATTGATATAGTTTTATTAGCTGGGTCATTTGGCAATGTTTTAGATGCAAAAAACCTGGTTACATTAAACGTCATTCCAAAAGTTACTTTGTGCAAAATTAAATCAATAGGAAATGCGGCAGGAAGAGGAGCAATAAAGCTTTTGTTATCAGAAAAAATAAGGAATTTAGCTCAAGAAATCAGAGAAAAAACAAAATATATTGAATTATCTTGCTATGAAAATTTTCAAGAAATATTTACTGAAAAACTATTTTTTAATTAAATAAAATTAAAACATTCTGAATATATTGATACACCTATAATTTTTTAACCAAGTATAATAATTTTTAAGAGGATATAATTTAAATCAAACTACAATAAAAAAGGGAGAAAATGGATATATTTAATCAAATAACTATTTTTACTGCTGTAATATTGCTTTTAATAGGATTCAATATAGGTATTTTGAGCGGATTTTTTGGAGTAGGAGGATGTTTTATTCTTACCCCATTATTAAATATTATGGGTCTTCCCATGCCAACTGCAGTTGGCACTGGGCTTTTTTTTGCAGTACTAGTTTCTTCATTGGGAGGAGTTAAACATTATTTAGCAGGTAATACTTTAATCAGATTATCTGTTATTATTGGCTTGGTAAGTTTTATTGGTATCAGAATTTCTCAACCGTTGGTGATATATCTGGATAGATTACAATTAGCTGATATTTATATACGTTCACTATACATAGTATTACTTTTAACTTTAGGTTTGCTAACGATTAGAAAAAAAACTAGAAGTCAGCAACTGGATAACAATAAAAAAAGAAAATTAACTCCAATATTTACTGCAATTAAAAACTTACCACCAAAAATAAAATTAGAAGAAGAGAATGCACCCTCTTCCATTTGGCCAATAATTATCATAGCTTTATTAGTAGGTTTCCTGCAGGGGTTTTTAGGGGTTGGTGGTGGTTTTATCTTGGTACCCATATTGATAGTATTTCTAAATTTGAAAACACATCATGCTGTAGGTACAAGTTTAGTTACTATAGTGGTCTCTAGTATTTTCGCTGCTTTTCTATATTATCGTTCTGGAATGGTGCTATTGCCTGTATCCTTATTATTGGGTTTGGGAAGTTTTGTTGGAGTAAATTTTGGGGTATGTTCTACTTGTAATATTGGCGGAGAAAAATTAAAAAAATTATACTCTATTTTTTTAATTTTAACATCATTCGGAATCACCCTAAAATCTCTTAATTATAATTTTTTTTCAATGGTTTATATGCTTGTTTTAAGTTTCAGTGTTGGCCTCTTAATAATATTTCGTTTTTATTTTAATAAAAATAAAATATAGATTTTATTGACCTTCATGCCATACCATTTCAGTTGTTTCCTATTTGACAATTATTAGGTATGGTGCTATATTCTTTTCAGATATTTAATAAAAAGAATAAAAATACTCGTATAAGTTTTCGAATATGGCGAAAACGTTTCTACCAAGTGACCGTAAATCACAAATGGCTACGAGTGGAAGTGCATCTTAGGGATCCATCTGTTATATCTATTGCTATAACAGGGTTTGAACCAAGTGGTGCAAAGTGTATGTTATATACTACACCGTAGGGTTAAAATCCCAGACGGAGAGGTTCCACTCTTATTTGGAAGACCTCTTGTCTTGGGATTTTTTATTTTTAGAAAGACATATTTTCTAATAAAATAGAAAGGAGCTATAATATGGATGTAAGTATCATAATGGGAAGTATTTCTGATATGAATATTATGGACAAAGCTTCTGAAATCTTAGAAGAACTGGGAATAGGTTATGAGATGAGAGCTATTTCAGCTCATCGCACTCCGGATTTTCTTTTTAAGTATATAAGTCAGTTTTCTGATCGAGAATTTAAAGTTATTATTTCCGGGGCAGGAGGAGCGGCACATTTACCGGGGGTAATTGCTGCCAAGACTGCTTTACCTGTAATTGGTGTTCCTATTAAAACTCAAACATTAGAAGGTATGGACTCACTTCTTTCCATTGTACAGATGCCAAAGGGGGTACCTGTGGCAACTGTCGGCATAAATAATGCAGCTAATGCTGCTTTGTTAGCTGCCAGGATATTGGCTCTAGGAAGCTCTCGGATAAAAGAAAAGCTGGAAAATTATATAAGTAAAATGGCTGAAACAGTAAAAAATCAGGAAATTAATAAGGGAATATAAAAAAATCAGAAAAAAAGGAAAAAAATAAATGGGAAGTGTAAAAGACTTAATAATATTAGAAAGTCCCACCAAAGAAAAAGCAGGCAGAGGAAGATTTGTGTTTTCTGATCGCTATTCTGTTTTTGATTGGGGGGAAATGCCTGACCATATTGACAATAAAGGTTTAGCTCTTTGTATAGCTGCGGCGTATTTTTTTGAAAAATTACAAGAAAAAAATATATCAACACATTATTTAGGATTGATAGAAGAAGATAAAGTTAAAAAACTTTCTGAAATTAAAAAACCTCTTCCAATCCTGGAGACAAAACTTTTTAGAGTATTACATCCCAACTTAAGTTCTAATAATAAATATGAGTATGATTTTTATAAACAGCTAAAGGGAAATTATCTGATTCCTTTAGAAGTTATATACCGCAATTCTCTTACCAAAGAATCCAGTGCCTATAAAAGATTACAAAATGGTAGCCTGCATCCTGCTGATTTTGGCTTAACAACGATTCCTGAAAATGATATTGATTTAAAACAAGCTTATCTTGATGTTTCAACAAAATTAGAACCTACTGATAGATATATTACCTGGGAAGATGCAAGAGAAATAGCCGGTTTATCTGTTGAAAAAGCTGACGAAATAAAAAAATTAGCACTAACAATAAACCAAATAATAACTCAGGAAGTGGAAAAGCTTGGTTTGAAAAATGAAGATGGCAAATTTGAATTTGCTCTGGATGATAAGCAGAATATTGTACTGGTAGATGTTTTAGGCACCTTGGATGAATGCCGATTTACTTTCAAGGGTATACCTATCAGTAAAGAGATTGCCAGATTGTATTATCGAAAAAGTCATTGGTATAAGGATTTATCTGCTGCTAAAGGGAAAGATTTTCAGAATTGGAAAAAATTAGTAACTATTCAACCAGAAAGCTTGCCTGTACCTTTAAAAAACCTGATTTCTAATATCTATTGCGCATTTGCAAATGAAATAACTGGCAGAGAATGGTTTAAAGGGATTCCTGAGTTAAAGGAACTTTTACAGGCAATTCCTGAGTTTATTTAGAAATTAAGAGGAAGATTTGGTTAAATAAAAAATGGACAAAGGGAATAGAGACTCTTGGAAGGAGTGAACGATTTAAAATGTGGGTTGTAAAAATAAATATAATATTAAAAAAAGGTATTCTTGATGCCCAGGGAAAAGCAACACAACAAGCTTTGTTGTCCCTGGGATTTGATGAGATAAGTAGCGTAAGGATTGGTAAGTTGATTGAACTGCAGGTTAAGGGAGAAAGCAAAGAAGAAATTGCGAAAAGAGTAACAGATATGTGTCAAAAAATTCTTGTTAACCCAATCATTGAAGATTTTGAATATGAAATAGAGGAACAATAAATGAAATTTGGAGTCGTTCAATTTCCCGGCACAAATTGTGATTATGATTGTTATTATGTTTTGCAGAATGTTCTGAAAGTTCAGGTTGTATGG
The DNA here is from genome assembly GCA_040767965.1 of Atribacterota bacterium. GTDB lineage: Bacteria > Atribacterota > Phoenicimicrobiia > Phoenicimicrobiales > Stramentimicrobiaceae > JAXGNR01. Next base: position 151,844 of record JAXGNR010000007.1, on the reverse strand, counting down.
GTATGGCATAAAGATGTGGAATTGGCTGGTTTTGACTGTTTGATTTTACCAGGAGGATTTACTTATGGTGACTATTTAAGGGTAGGAGCTATTGCCAGATACTCTCCTGTAATGAAAGCAATAATAGAATTTGCTCAAAAAGGAGGATTGGTGATGGGTATTTGTAATGGCTTTCAAATGTTAACCGAAGCAGGGCTTTTGCCTGGAACTTTAATTAAAAATAGATGCTTGCATTTTATCTGTCAGCAACAAACTATTAAAATTGAAAATATTAATACCCCTTTTACCACTAAATACCATCCAAATCAAGTTTTAAAAATTCCTATTGCCCATGGAGAGGGATGCTACTATGCTGATAAGAACACCCTTGATGAATTAATAAAAAATAGACAAATTATATTTCGTTATTGTGATTCAATCGGAAATATAAATAATCAGGCAAACCCAAATGGCTCTTTGCTGAATATAGCTGGAGTATGCAATAAAGAAAAAAATGTATTGGGTTTAATGCCACATCCCGAAAGAAGTGCTGAAAGCTGTCTAGGTTCCAAGGATGGTCTTTTATTATTTGAATCCATAATTTTGACATTAAAAGAAAACATTTCTAATTGCCAGATTTAAAAAGGAGCAAAACATGAAGGGCAATAAATTTAAAACAAAAAAGTTTTGGGAAAAATGGCAACTAACCGCTGGAGAATATCAGCAAATCCTGCAACTATTAAAACGAGAACCGAATGAGTTAGAGTTAAGTATGTTTGCTGTTATGTGGAGTGAACATTGCAGTTATAAAAATACCCGGCATTTATTAAAAATACTGCCTACAAAGGCTGATTTTGTTATCCAGGGACCGGGCGAGAATGCCGGTATTATTGATATAGGCGAAGAAGAATTTGTAGTAATGAAGATGGAAAGTCATAACCACCCTTCTGCAATAGAGCCTTTTCAGGGTGCAGCTACGGGAGTAGGAGGAATTTTAAGAGATATTTTTACTATGGGTGCTCGCCCTATAGCGCTTTTAGATTCTTTGTTTTTTGGCAATTACGATGATAATCGTACCAGATATTTATGCGCTGGTGTAGTTGGAGGTATTTCTTTTTATGGTAATTGCGTTGGAGTGCCGACAGTTGGAGGAGAAACCATTTTTTCTGAAAGCTATCAGGGTAATATTTTAGTTAACGTGATGAGTGTAGGGCTGGTAAAGAAAGGACATATTATTAATGCAATTGCGAAAGGGGCTGGAAATTCTGTTATTTTAATTGGAGCTAAAACTGGCCGAGACGGTATAGGAGGAGCAGCTTTTGCTTCTGTTGAACTCAGTAATAAATCAGAAGAAGACCGTCCGGCTGTTCAAATAGGCGATCCTTTTTCAGAAAAGTTATTAATAGAAGCTTGCCTGGAATTAGTTAAATTGAAAGAGATAATTGGCATGCAAGACTGTGGCGCAGCTGGGCTAACAAGCTCTTTAAGCGAAATGGCTTCAAGGGGTAATTGTGGCTTAGAAATAGATTTATCGCAAGTTCCTCAAAGAGAAGCGGGAATGAATCCTTTTGAGATTATGCTATCTGAATCACAAGAAAGAATGATAGTTGTTGTGGAAAAAGGTAAAGAAGAATCTGTTTTTAATATCCTGGAGAAATGGGATTTGGATTCTGCTTTAATAGGTAAAGTAATTAAAGAAAAAAAGTTCATTATAAAAGATGATAAAAAAATACTGGCAAATATTCCTGTAAAGGCATTAACAGAAGGAGTCCCTGTAATTCAAAGGACGATAAAAGAGCCAGTATGGCAAAAAAACTTAAACCGGTTTGATATAGGTGAGATAAAAGAAGCTGAAGAATATAATGATATTTTGCTACAAATGCTCGCTTCTCCTAATATTTTCTGTAAAAAAAATATTTTTCAACAATATGACCACACAGTGCAAATCAATACTTTAATTCCGCCAGGAGATGATGCAGCAGTTTTAAGAATAAAAGGCTCCAGGAAAGCCATTGCTTTAACTACTGAAGGGAACGGAAGATATTGTCTGCTCGATCCTTTTATAGGAGCTCAAATAGCTGTTGCAGAAGCAGCCCGCAATATTTCCTGCAAAGGTGCTTTTCCAAAGGCAGTGACAAATTGCCTTAATTTTGGAGCCCCGGAAAATAGTGATAGCTACTGGCAGCTGGTACAGGCGATTAAAGGATTGGCAAAGGCTTGTAAATTCTTTAATACTCCAGTAATTAGCGGGAATGTAAGTCTTTATAATGAGAATAATGGAAAACCTATTGACCCCACCCCAGTAGTAGGAATGGTTGGTGTCTTAGATAATTATAAGAACATTTGTACTCTTGATTTCAAGTCAGAGAACGATATTATTTTTCTATTAGGGGAAAATAAGAACGAAATGGGCGGAAGTGAATATTTGGCATTTATCCACGGTATAAGAAAAGGAATACCTCCTTTTCTTGATTTACAAATAGAAAAAAAAGTACAATCTGCCTGTAGAAGATTGATTTCCAAAGGATTGCTGACATCTGCACATGATTGCGCTATAGGCGGATTAGCAATTGCCCTGGCTGAATCATGCATAACTGGTGGAAAAGGTGCTACAATAGATATAAATACCGATTTTCGCCCTGATTGCTTACTTTTTGGAGAAAGCCAGTCCCGGATTATTGTTAGTGCTAAACCTGAAAAAGTGCAAGAGATAATTAATATCGCCCAGGAAGAAAAAATTCCTTTTCAGCAAATAGGAATGGTTGGGGGCGACTCATTGAAAATTAACAAATTGATTAACATTCCTCTAACCAAATTGGAAAAAATATGGAATAAACAGGATGAAACAAGGTAAATTTCTTTAGAGCCTGTTAATTTCTTAAATATGTTTGAAAGTTGAATTTTAGTTTTATTATAAGGAGCTAAAAATGGATAAGATGGATAAAATATACCAGGAAGATAAAAATTTAGGAAAAATTTTAGAAGAAAATGATCTCACCAAGGAAGAGTATCAGGAAATTGAAAAAACTTTAAAAAGAAAACCTAACAATGTTGAATTAAGTTTGTATTCAGCTATGTGGTCTGAGCATTGTAGCTATAAAAGTTCAAAGCCCGTTTTAAAACTTTTTCCAACAAAAGCAGAATGGGTGTTGTTCGGTCCAGGAGAAAATGCAGGAGCTATTGATATAGGAGAAGGACTGGCAATGACCATGAAGATAGAAAGTCATAACCACCCGTCAGCAGTTGAACCTTTTTATGGTGCAGCTACTGGATCAGGAGGAGTAGTAAGAGATATCCTGGCAATGGGTGCACGCCCTGTTGCCTTATTAGGTTCTTTACGTTTCGGAAAATTCGAAGATTCTCATGTGAAATATTTAGTGCAAGAAGCAGCCAGGGGATTATCTTTTTATGGTAACAATATTGAGGTTCCGACTATTGGTGGAGAAATAAATTTTTTAGATAGTTATCAGGGAAATCCATTAGTTAATGCTATGTGTGTTGGTTTGGTAAAAAAAGAAGATATTGTAGTTGCTGTAGCCAATAAGATTGACAGTATTGTAATTTTAGCAGGAGAAAAGACGGGCAGGGATGGGGTTGGAAGCGCCAGTTTTGCCTCTCGCGAATTAGAAGGGGAAGAGCAGGTTGAACATCCTCCTATTCCTCAAGGAAACCCATTTTTGGAAAAGAAAATCATTGAAGCCTGTTTGGAATTGGCAGAAAAGAAACTTATTTTAGGAATGCAGGATTTAGGTGCCGCAGGGTTAGTTAGTTCTTCTTGTGAAATGGCCAGCAAAGGAGGTCAGGGAATTGAGCTAGACCTCTCATTAGTACCCTTACAGGAGGAAAATATTACTCCGAGAGAAATTATGCTCTCAGAAACACAAGAAAGAATGTTGATAATTGCAGACAAAGAAAAGGAAAAAGATATCAAAGCAATATTCGACAAATGGGACATAGAATGTACAACTGTAGGTAGAGTTACTACTGATGGAATGCTTAGCCTGAAAAAGGGAGGCAAAATTGTAGGTGAGGTGCCTGCAAAATCTCTGGCAGAAGGTGCACCTATTCGCAATTACCAGGGCAGAGAACCTGTTGAATTAAAGACAATTCAACAGTTAACTTTAGATAATGTTTCACTGCCTGAAGATTATAATGAAACCATATTGAAAATATTGTCTGCACCAAATATCTGCAATAAAGAATGGATTTATAAAGATAATAAGAAAATTAGTGCCCAGGGAACAGAAGTAATATTATTCCCGGGTGATGATGCTGGTATAATAAAGATAAAAGGAAGCAAAAAATCTCTAGCCTTTACAGTTGATGGAAATGGAAGATATTGTTATCTCGATCCTTTTGCAGGTGGAAAGATTGCTGTTGCTGAAGCAGCCCGCAACCTTTCTTGCAAAGGAGCTGTACCGATGGCTATAACTGATAATCTTAATTTTGGCAATCCTGAAAAAGAAGAAATATTCTGGCAATTAGAGCAATCAGTGAAAGGGATTAGTGAGTCATGTAAAATGCTGGGCATACCCGTTATTAGCGGTAATGTCAGTTTAAATAACGAGAGTAACGGGTTAGCCATATATCCAACGCCTATTATTGGGATGGTTGGCTTAATTGAAGATTCACAAAAAATTTGCACTATGGAGTTTAAAAATGATGGTGATGTTATAGTGCTTATTGGGGAAAACAAAGAAGAAATAGGCGGAAGTGAATATCTGCAAGTAATCCATGGCATTGAAAAAGGAGTTCCTCCTATGATTGATTTAGCAATGGAAAAATCAGTTCAGAATGCCTGCAGAGAAAGTATTCAGTCCGGAATCCTTTCCTCAGCTCATGATTGCTCAGATGGTGGGCTGGCTATTGCTTTAGCTGAAAGCTGCATTGCTGGTAAAAAAGGAATTAATCTGGAAATTAAACCTGATATTAGAACAGATGCTCTTTTATTTGGTGAAACACAATCCAGGATTGTAGTGTCTCTTCCAGAGAAACACCTAAGCTTATTACAGGAAATTACCAACAAATATAAAGTGCCTATGCTTATTTTAGGGAAAGTAAAAGGTACTAGATTTAGAATCAATGATTTAATTGATTTAGAAATATCCCAACTTGAAAAGGTTTGGCGGAGGACAATTTAATGCGCGATGAATGTGGCGTTTTTGGCGTTTTTGATCAGAACAACAATAAAGATATTGCTAAATTAACCTACTTGGGCATTTTTGCGCTACAACATAGAGGGCAGGAAAGTGCAGGGATTGCGGTTTGTGATGATAAAAATATTTTGATTTATAGAGACATGGGTCTGGTCACAGAAGTTTTTAATGAAGGTATTTTAAGCACATTACAGGGGAAAGCTGCTATTGGTCATGTGCGTTATCCTACTGCAGGAACAAATGGTTGGGAAAACAGCCAACCAATTTTATTTCAATATGCTGGAGGTACCTTTGCCCTTGCTCATAATGGGAATTTAACAAATCAGGATGAGATAAAAGATTATTTAAAATCAAAATCAATAACATTCAAGGAAGATGTGACAGACAGTTATTTAATTTGCCAGCTGATTGCTGCTACCAAAGAGAAAGAAATGGAAGAAGCTATTGCAAAAATTGTCTCTCAAATAAAAGGGGCATATTGTTTAGTTATTTTAACCCAGGACAAACTGATAGGCGTTAGAGATGGACAAGGTTTTCATCCTTTGGTATTAGGGAAATTGGACAAAGAAAAGGGCGGGTATGTAATTGCTTCTGAGGATTGCGCCTTTCCTTTGATCAATGCGAAATATATAAGAGAAATAAACCCGGGTGAAATGATAGTAGTTAATAAAGATTATTATTCAAGCAAACAGATTATCAAAAATAGCAAAAAAGCCTTATGTATTTTTGAACATATCTATATTGCCCGTCCGGATAGTAAGGTTTTTAGAGAAAATGTTGCTATTATCAGGGAAAGGATTGGAAGAAAACTGGCCCAGGAACAACCTGCTGAAGCTGATATGGTTATCCCGGTTCCTGATTCAGGACGTTTTGCTGCTTTAGGATATGCCATGGAATCAGGGATTCTTTATCAGGAAGGACTTTTGAAAAATACTTATGTTGGCAGGACTTTTATTCAACCTAACCAGATGTTAAGAGAATACTCTGTTCGTGTTAAATTATCGCCAATTGCAGAAATTGTAAAAAATAAGAAGATTGTTATGGTTGATGATTCAATTGTAAGAGGTACTACCAGTAGAAAACTTGTAAAATTGTTAAAAACAGCTGGTGCAAAAGAAGTTCATGTTCGTATCAGCTCCCCTCCTGTAAATTGTCCTTGTCATTATGGTATTGATACTCCCAGTAAAGAAGAGTTATGGGCAACTCGTTTTTCAGTAGAGGAAATAAGACAATGGATTGAAGCTGATAGTCTGGGCTATATTAGCTTAAATGGATTAAAAGGTGTTTTTCGGAAAAATAAACCAGAAGATTTTTGTGCAGCCTGTTTTAGTGGAGAATACCCGATTTAATAAAAATATTTACAAATTAATTTTTATCAGTAATTTTCAAGATAGCACTTATTTTTAGTTATTTACCCATTCCAATCTAAAGAAGCTGATAATAAGGGTCGAAAGGAAGTAATTATGAATGACACCTATAAAAAAGCCGGAGTAGATATTGAATTGGCCAATTCAATTATCAATAAAGTAAAGCCGTTAATCCATTCAACCAACATACCTGGTGTTGTTAGTGAAATAGGTAATTTTGCCGGTTTATTTTCTCTGTCTCAGGAAAAATTGACAGATCCTATTTTGGTATCAGGTACTGATGGTGTTGGAACTAAACTCATGATAGCTAATCTAATTAATAAACATGATACCATTGGTATAGATTTAGTAGCCATGTGCGTGAATGATATATTAACCTGTGGCGCAAAGCCACTTTTTTTTCTGGATTATTTGGCCACCGGGAAGCTAGAAGAACAAAAAATGATAAAAATAATAACTGGCATTACTGAAGGATGCAAACAGGCAGGTTGTGCATTATTAGGTGGGGAAACTGCTGAAATGCCTGGTTTTTATCCTGAAGGAGAATATGATTTATCAGGGTTTGCAGTGGGCGTGGTAGAAAGAAATAAAATTATTGATGGAAAAAAAATTGAATCTGGTAATATTTTAATTGGTCTGCCATCTTCTGGTTTGCATAGCAATGGATTTTCACTGGTCCGTAAAATATTTTTAGATAAAGAAAAAATGGTTTTAAATAAGGTAGTACCAGGTTTTACGGTTACCCTTGGAGAGGAATTAATTAAACCAACCAGAATATATGTGAAATCTGTTCTGAATTTATTAAATAAATACCAAATAAATGGTTTAGTTCACATCACCGGCGGAGGTTTTTGCGAAAATATTCCTCGCATTATTCCTGAGGATTTAGCAGTTAGAATTAACTCTAATAGCTGGCCAATATTACCAATTTTTAAGCTTATTCAAGAAAAGGCAAAAATTAGCGACAGAGAGATGTTCACTACTTTTAATATGGGTATTGGTATTATTATTGTAATAAAACCAGAAGATAAAAACGGATTAATTGAATTCTTGAAAGAAACAGGAGAAACCTCTTATGAAATTGGTGAAGTAATAGCTAAAACAGAAAATAAAAAAAAGGTTATTATTACTAGATAAAATGCTGTTACTTTAAGGCTATTAAAACTAAACAGGAGAAATATAAAATATAATAAGAATATTTGATAAAATAATAATATTAAACAAAAGGAAGTTTTAATGATAAAAATAGCGGTATTAGTTTCTGGCAGAGGAACTAATTTACAAGCCATCATAAATGCAATAAAAAAAGGAAGAATTGATGGGGAGATTCAGGTTGTTATTAGTGATAATCCAAAAGCAAGAGCCTTAAAGAGAGCATTATGTGAAAATATTCCTGCTATAGTTGTTCCTTTTAAACAATATAATAATAAAGAGATTTATGAAAACGAACTTTTAAATAATTTAAAAAAGTTTCAGTTGGACCTCATTGTCCTGGCTGGATACATGCGTTTATTAGGTCCAGATATTATCAAGCAGTACCATTATCGGATTATTAATGTTCATCCTGCATTATTGCCTGCTTTTCCAGGGTTACATGCTCAAAGGCAAGCTTTAAATTATGGGGTTAAAATTAGTGGTTGCACAGTACATTTTGTCGATGAAGGTATTGATTCAGGTTCAATAATTTTACAAAAAGCAGTAAAGATAAAGCAGGGTGACACTGAAGAAACCCTGTCCAGAAGAATTTCAAGATATGAACACCAAATTTTACCACAAGCAATCCAGCTATTTGCTCAAAATAAAATCACAATTCAGAACAAAAAAACATATATTACATATCAATAAAATCTTTGGAGAAATAATTGAAGATTACTTATCAATTAGCTCAGCAAATTGTAGAGCATGCTATCAAAATTCTTGGTATAAATATAAATATAATGAATAAAAATGGGATAATAGTTGGATCAGGAGATAAGAATAGGTTAAATAAATTTCATGAAGGTGTAGCTTTTGTTTTATAAGAAAAAAAATTGTATTATATAAAGAAAAATATTAAAAAATCTATTATAATGAAAAGTAATATTTTATGAAATAATTGATTATAAAAGAAAAGAAAAACAAAGAAAAAAAACAAAGATTAGAAAGGAAGTAAAAATGAAAGTAGTAATAGCTCCAGACTCATTTAAGGGCAGCTTGACAGCTATTGAAATTGCAGATGCGCTGGAAAAAGGTGTTAAAAAATCCCTGCCTGACTCTCAGGTAGAGAAGGTTCCTATGGCTGATGGCGGAGAAGGAACAGTGCAATGTTTGGTTAACAATACCAATGGTAAAATTATAGAAAAAGAAGTCACCGGCCCCCTTGGAACAAAGGTAAAAGCTATGTTTGGTATTCTGGGGGATGGGAAAACTGCTGCACTTGAAATGGCTTCTGCCTCTGGATTACCATTGGTTCCTATTGAGAAGAAAAACCCTCTTATCACAACAACTTATGGCACAGGTGAACTTATAAAGGCTGCCCTGGATTATGGTTGCCGAAAAATGATTATAGGTATAGGTGGTAGTGCCACTAATGACGGTGGTGCCGGAATGGTGCAAGCATTAGGAGTTCGCCTGCTAAACGAAGATGGAAAAGAAATAGAATTTGGTGGTGCACAATTAGCTGAAATTGCAAAAATTGATATTTCCGGATTAGATCCGCGTATTCAAGAAACTGAAATATTAGTTGCATCAGATGTTCAAAATCCTTTGTGCGGAGATACCGGTGCATCGCGAATTTATGGACCTCAGAAAGGGGCAACTGAAGAAATGATTCTTGTCCTTGATAAAGCATTGTCTCATTTTGCAGATATTATAAAGCGAGATTTAAATAAAGACATAAAAGATTTACCAGGTGCTGGTGCAGCTGGAGGACTTGGAGCAGGATTAATAGCTTTTCTGGATGCAGAATTAAAGCCAGGTATCGATATTGTCATTGAAACTGTTAAAATGCAGGAAATGGTCAGTGATGCTGATTTGGTAATCACAGGAGAAGGAGAAATAAGTGCCTCTACTATTTATGGGAAAACTCCTATAGGTGTGGCTAAAGTAGCTAAAAAATATAATTTACCGGTGATTTCAGTAAGTGCGTTGATAGATAAGTCGGGAATGATAGTGAAAGAACACGGAATTGATTATGTTATTAAACCTACGCCTACTATGGATATAGATTCTCCAAAATCAGAAAAAGAAAGACGTTTAATGGAAACAATTTTTGAATTTTTAGAAGAGAATAAAAAAGAAATATTTAAAGATAAAATTTAACTAATATTTATATTATCAGATATTGACTTTTCAAATTTTCAGAAAAATAAAAAGGTGGAAAATTATCAACATTTTCCACCTTTTTATTTTATATATTTTAAAATATATATGATCTTACAGATGCAGAATTATTTTTTCCAGAATTCAGGGACCACTAAAACCAGGACTGTATATATTTCCAATCGACCTAAAAGCATACAAATAGACAAAACTATTTTTCCGATAGGATGGATAAAAGCATAGTTTTGAGATGGGCCGACCAAGCCTAACCCGGGGCCGACATTGCCTAATGTTGCTGCAACTGAAGATAATGCGCTAATCATGTCTAGGCCTAAGGCGGTCATAATAAAGGTACAAATAACAAATATAATCATATATAAAAGGAAAAAAGAACTGACATTATTTACTACTTCATCAGAAATTCTCTTATCACCAATATGGATAGGGGTAATAGCTCGAGGATGTAATATTCTCTGTAATTCCCGGCCTGCTTTTTTTAAAAGAATTAAAATTCGAATATTTTTTATTGCTCCGCCTGTAGATCCGGCACAGCCTCCTACAAACATCAATATTAGCAAAATATTTTTCGAAAGGGCAGGCCATTGGTCGTAATCTGCTGTAACAAAACCAGTGGTAGTGGTAATAGAGATAACCTGAAAAGAAGCATAGCGAATAGCAGAAGCAATTGAGTTGTATATGTAAAGCCGTAATTGAGTTGTAATAGCCAAAGTGGATAGAAGAATAATAGCGCTATAAAATAGGAATTCTTTGTCTTTAAACAGGCTTTTAAGATCTCCATGCAATACTTTATAATGAAGGGTAAAATTCGCTCCGGCTATAAACATGAAAATCATTATGATAATGTCATAAGTAGGGTTATTGTAAAAACCTACACTCAGATTTTTTGGTGAAAATCCACCGGTACACATAGTTGCAAACATATGAGTAATAGCATCATATAACGACATTCCGGTAAGATAAAGACAAGCAACCTGTAGTACCGAAATAAGTACATAAACAAGATAAAGTAATTTTGCAGTCTCTTTGATGCGTGGCTTTAATTTATCTGGTTCGGGGCCTGGTACTTCAGATTTAAACAACTGCATACCTCCTACACCAAGGGCAGGTAAAATTGCAACCACCAGCACAATAATACCCATGCCTCCCATCCATTGAATTTGACCACGCCAAAAAAGTACAGATAGAGGATTGCCTTCGATTGCAGTCATAACAGAAGCACCTGTAGTAGTAAAGCCAGACATAGACTCAAAATAGGCATCAATAAAATTGGTAAATACACCACTAAAGAGAAAAGGAAAAGAACCAAAGGCTGCTGCCAAGATCCAGCCTAAACCTGCAATTGCAAATCCCTCTTTTCGTCCAATACCATTCTCAGGTATAAAAGATTGCTGTAAAAACAAACCAGAGAGAGATGTGATAATTATTGAAGAAATAAAAGCATAAATGGCATGTTCCTCTTTATAGTAAAAAGCATAAAATAGAGGAAAGACCATACTTATCCCTAAAAAGAAAATTAAACTGCCTAAAGTATTAAGAACAACTTTATATTTCAATTAGTTAGATTTCCTCCCTGCCATCAAATAGTTTTTCTAATTTTTTTATATCAGCAGTTTTAGTAAATATTATGACTTTATCTCCTTCTGAAACAAAATCTTCACCATGAGGAATGATTACATTGCCCTCTCTTGTAATAGCTCCAAGAATAGTGTTATCGGGTAGGCTAATAGTCTTCAAAGGTTTATCAAGAATTCTACTATTTTTTTGAGCCACCAGCTCTGCTATTTCAGCTTCTCCTTCTTTGATAAGCGTTAAAGATAAGACTTCTCCGTGTCTGAGAAACTTTAATATAGCTGAGGCGGTAGTTATTCTTGGATTTACAACTGCATGTATTCCAATTTTTTCTAGAATTGGAATATAATTAGTTCTGCTTATTTTTGCTACCACTTTCTTAGTTCCAAGATGTTCTGCCAGCAATGAAACCAACAAATTTTCTTCATCATATCCGGTTACAGCCACAAACCCATCTATTGTTTCAATTCCTTCCTCTTTTAGCAGGTCAATATTAGTGCCGTCTCCATTAATAACAAGAGTTTGAGGAAGCATTTCTGCTATTTTCTCACATTTTGTCTTATTTATTTCTATAAGTTTTGTTTTTATACCCAATTTATTTAAAATTGATGCTGTTTGAATGCCAATCTTGCTTCCGCCAAGGATAAGGACACTTTGCATAGAACAGGATTTTTTATTACAGATGAACTCCAGGTCACCATAATCTTCTTTCTTAATTAAGATATAAATTTTATCACCAGGCAAAATAGCAGTATCTCCTGAAGGAATTATTAGTTTACTATCCCTATAAATTGCAACTATCAATGTATTTGGGCCAAAACGAATATTTTTTATTTGCATGTTTGCAAAATGCCAGTTTTCTTCAATCTTTAAACCAAAAAGAGAAATACGACCACCGGCAAAATCCTGTGCTTCACTGACATTTATGGGAGTTTTTAGTAATTTAACAATTTCTTTGGCGGTAGCTTTTTCAGGATTTATTACAAAATCTATTCCCAGTTTTTCTTTAGAAAGGGAATTACTAAACATGTATTCTGTGTTCCTGATTCTGGCAATTTTTTTGGCAACATTAAACTGTTGAGCTGTCATACAAGCTATCATGTTTACTTCATCAGAACGGGTAACAGCAATAACCATATCAGCTTCTTTTATACCAGCTTCTTCTAATATTCTTACATTTGCACCATTTCCAATGACAGTCATAATGTCTAAGTTGTTATCTAATTCCTGTCTAATATCTTCTCTTTTATCAATAATTGTTACATCATGGTTTTCTGCTGAAAGAGTTTGAGCTATTTGACTGCCTACCTTGCCAGCGCCTATAATAATAATTTTCATATAAATTCCCCTTGTCTTTAATTTGATAATTAAAGAATTTTATAATATAAATGCCAGAATTATTTTACCTATTAAAGCTAAAAAAGAAACCATTAATAAATGGTTTCTCAATCATTAAATTCTCTTTAATTTCAATCAGATTGTTAAAAATTATTCCAATGTTTAGTTTTATAACAAGATAAAAATGGAACTTTTTAACCACTACGATCCTCTTAAAATATTTTAATATGTTTTCTTGATATCTTGTTTTACTATTCGAGGGCATTTTATACCCTTTTTCAACTTTTGTCAACTGATGGAAATTATCTGTCTGTGTCAAATTTTTGTAGGTACTTTTTTCCACTGCCAAAATGTTTATGGTTTAAGGCAGAGCTACCTTACAGATTTGAAAAGACTATATTAGTTTTAATACACATCAAATACCCTTCTTTTATTTAATTTACAGTCATAAATACGAAATATGCTTTTTTAAATTTTTTCTATTTAATTACACAAGCTCTAATTGAGATAATTTTCTTAAAACACCTACCCAGGGTTTATCCTGATTCGGTCCATCCAAGGCCGGGATCTTAGCCTGGATTACCGGGGAAGAAGAAACTTCTTTGGTAAAAGAAGATGCTGATAAGGGTGGTTTAAGTGGTGTTATCTTGATAGGATGGTTCCTTTCTTTGCCCCACCAGGAATCCCACTTGCCATTTAGAATGGTTTCTTTTACCTTCAGTAAAGAGAATGCTCCTTTTTTGCTCCAGCTTCTGCCCTGCTTTTTAAAGCGGTTAGCAATGGCCAGTTTGACATTGGACTCAATCGCTCCTGTTTTGGCGATGTCCTTGTCCTTTAGAGTTGCCTGATTACTGATCCCCTGGCGGTTGTTCGCTATATAGGAGTAAAAGTCTGCCAAAAGCTTTTTCTGTTTTGGCTCAGAAGAGACTACCAAGAGATTGTCAATCCTGGCTAGGGCTTCATCAATCCGGTCGGATAAAAGTAAGCTTCTGATCAGCTTCTGCTGGGTCTTATTGCCCGGAAGAGCTTCCTTGAGGCGTTTGTTCAGGTGAAAACGGCAAAGTAGATAAGTGGCAGAAGGGAAGTAGTCACGGATTCCGGAGGTGATCCACTTGTCTCCGTCTGCCCCGAAGTACTGCTTTTTAGATTGGGAGATGTTTAGTTCTTCTTCTGCTCTTAGGCTAAAGTTATACATAAAATTCTTGCCGGTACCCAGGTAGAGGAACTTTTCTTTCAGTCTTTGGGAATTACCGCTGGAATAACGATTTTCCTTACCACAATAACCGATCCCGATTTTGACTTCCAGCTTTTTGTCTTTTTCCGGTTTCTGTAGTTTGAGATAGGTGGCATCAGCTTCGGTATAGACAACATCCGGTGCTTCTTTTGCGGAAATATCCAGATTCTCCAGCTGCTGTAGTCTCTTTTTTTCATGTTCGATGATCAGCCTAGCCTCAGATAGTACGTTTTTGCGTATAGACTCATGGCTGCGGGTATGACCCAGTAAAAGCTTGGTTTGGCCTACCACTTCCCGGTAGGAAGATAAGCTGGCAAGTAAACACTCGGTCATGGCACGGGAAAGGCTGATCCGCTGGTTTTTGATGGTAGAAAGAGCCTCATCCAACAGGTATTGGGCTTTACCGGTCTTCTCAAGGTAACGGGTGCGGGAAAAGGAGACATCACCAAAACGGGTTAAGAAGGTTTTGCTTCTTTTACCGGTATTTTTCAGTTTTCCACGTCTTCTGTTCTTGCGCAGGTAGTCATCAATATCAGAGAGCACTTTGGTAAAGACCATCTGGGCAATTTTTTGCATCATGTCAAAGATCAGGTTCTCCAGAGTGTCAAAGGTGAGATCCTTTATTGGAATTTCTACCTTGACCTGGGGAAAAGTTATGGTTATCATATCAATATCCATAGGTGTAGTCTTACCTCCTTTATTTAAAGGATACTTTGATGGGTATTTTTAGGTAAGTCTACACCTTTTTTATGTTAGTAAGCAAGTTTAAAGTATCTTTAAGTACCCCAGTAAATTTTACACTAACAAAATATCTTGTTTTCTTATTTAAAATTTTATAAAAAATGCTATCATGGATATATTTTAGAGAGCAAAAGAAGGTGATTTATTTGTTTTTATCTCGGAAAAAGCCCCGACTTCTTCTTATCAATCCCTGGATATATGATTTTACTGCTTTTGATTTTTGGTCAAAACCTTTGGGTTTACTGTATATTGCTTCAATATTGAGAGAGCTAGGCTATCAGATTAATTTCATTGATTGCATGGATCGTTATGATGCTGATCTATTAAGGTGGCAAGGAAAAACACCCTCTAGGAATAAACGGTTTGGAACAGGAGCTTTTCAAAAAGAAAAAGTAGAAAAGCCGAAAATTCTAAAGTCTATTCCCCGTAATTATTACCAATATGGTATTACAAAAAATATATTTTATAACAAATTAAAAAAGCTAAATAAGCCTGATGCAATTTTAATTACATCTGTAATGACTTACTGGTATCCGGGAGTTTTTGAAGTTATTAAATTAGCAAAAGACATTTTCCCTGGCAGTCCAATAATTTTAGGTGGAATTTATGCTACTCTCTGTAATGAGCATGCTCAACATTATTCCGGTGCTGATTATACTTTAAAAGGATCTTCAATAATTAGATTATTAAAATTGTTAGAAGATATTCTGCATAAACACTCAAAAAATTGCTCAGATAAAAACATTGCAAAGAATTTTAATAGTTATCCATTTCCAGCATGGGATCTCTACCATAATTTAGACTATATATGTCTGGTAAGCGGGATAGGCTGTCCTTATAGCTGTAGTTATTGCGCATCAAACTTGATTAATCCTGTTTTAAATTTTCGCGAACCTTCTAAAATAGTAGCAGAGATAAAATATTGGTTTGATATAAGAGGTGTAAAAGATTTTGTATTTTATGATGATGCGTTATTGATTAACTCCAGCAAGCACTTCATTCCTATTATGCAAAAATTACTGCAGTTAAACCTGAAAATATCCTTCCACACTCCTAATGCCTTACATGCTGCTTTGATTGATAAGGATACAGCAGAATTAATGTATGCAAATAATTTTAAAAGCATCTGGCTTGGATTTGAAAGTTCAGATTGTGTTTTTCAGGAAAACACAGGTGGTAAGATTAATAATGCTGATTTTGAAAAAGCAATAAAAAATTTATTAAATGCAGGTTTCTCCAGCAGGCAAGTTAATGCTTATGTGTTGGTAGGATTACCGGGTCAAAGATATAATAGTGTATTAGATTCTATTAATTTTGTATTTAAAACAGGCATAAAGCCATATTTGGCAAAATATTCTCCTATACCAGGCACTAAAATCTGGGGGGAAGCACTTTTAGAATATGGGTGGGAAGAACCAGTTGATCCTGTTTTGCATAATGATGCCTTGATGCCTTATTTTTCGCCAAACATCAATGAACAACAATATTATGAATTAAAAAAAATAATTAAAAATTATAAAATTTAGGAGATTCAAAATATCAGGATATTGGGTATGGCTTAGAAAATATCATTATTATATTATAAATTTATTTAATCTCTATTCTTTATATTATAAATTTGTTATAATCTAAGCATAAAGCATACTTAAAGTATACTAATAATCAAACTCTTAAAGTCAATTGTTATTTTATTTTATAACATTTAAAAAATAAAAATATTGTTTCTTGCCATATTTTCCTTCTATTTTGCCCTAACAAAAAGGAGGTGAAAAAAACTAACACAAATTATAATTAAAAGACAAAAATAAAGTAAAATTATAAACTTAGAATAAATATAACAATAAAGAAATAATTTGATAGCTGTATAGCGGTTGAGATATAGTTTAGGAGGTTTTAATGGAATTATTGAAGGTTTCTTCAAAATCCAGCCCAAAAGCTGTTGCAGGTGCTTTAGCTGGGGTTATTAGAGAAGAAGGGAAAGTGGAGTTGCAAGCTATTGGAGCAGGGGCGGTTAATCAAGCAGTTAAAGCGATTGCTATTGCTAGGGGCTATACTGCAACTAGTGGTATCGATTTGGTGTGTGTCCCGGCATTTGTGGATGTTGAAATTGATGGTGATGAAAGAACAGCTATAAAATTCTTGGTCACCCCCAGTTGATATTTAAATAATTATTTATAGACATACATTAAATTAGCAAGTTGCAAATGAAGGAGAAAGTGCTATGCAAGAAGAGAAAAGTTCTTCTTATAAAGAAGAAAAAGAAAAGACTGTAATTAAGGAAGAAAAAAATAAAAATACCGGCAAATCTCAATTAAAAAAAGATATTGTTATTAAGGATAATACGGAAGATCTGGGAGAAATAAAAATTGCACCTGAAGTTTTAGCAAATATCGTAAGCCGAATTGTTATAAATACAAAAGGAGTAGTAGGCCTGGTATCTGGTTCCAAAAGCGGAATCGGGACATTGCTTGGTGTGAAAGAAACAGAAGAAGGAATAAAAGTTGATTTGATTAATAATAAAACTATGTCAACTTATATTTCCGTGGTAATTGAGTATGGTTCAACTATCATTGAAGTTGCAAAAAATATTCAATCTTTATTAAAAAAAGAGATAGAAAAAAATACTGGAATTGCTGTCCAGTCTGTAGATGTGAATGTAATGGGTATTCAGATATCCAAAAAAAATAATAAAAATTAAAAATTGATATCAATAAAAAAAAACAGGTTTGTTAAAATTTGGCAAACCTGTTTTTTAAAATATTATAAATTATTATCTGCTTATTTATTGGTTAATTCTTTCCTTTAACTCCTTACCAGGTTTAAAAAATGGGACGCTTGCTTCTGGTAAAGAAATGTTTTCTCCTGTCCTGGGATTACGGGCAGTCCTAGCAGCTCTTTCTCTTACTCCAAAAGTACCAAAACCAACTAACCTTACAGAATCTTTTTTGGCTAATGCCTCAGCAATACTTTCAAATACACATTCTACTGCAGCTTTTGCATGTGCTTTTGTAACACCTCGGTCGCATGCAACTTTATCAATTAATTCGCTTTTATTCAAAAATAACACCTCCTTTCTTAAATGAAAAATAAAGATCACTTAAGCAATTATAAATAATCAAGTTATTCATAAATAACATTACATTCAGAATAGTAAAAATAAAAGACTTTGTCAATAATTTTATCTTTTAAAATGCCTGTTTTTACTTAAATAATAAGGCTTTCAGAAAATTCATTACTCTATATTCTTCATATACTCTTATTGAAAAACAAAAAAATTAAATAATTTTTGTAAATTTATAGATATTTACAATATAGGATTTGTAAAAATAAGTACCTGATAACAGTTTATTATATTTTAATAAATAATAAAGAAAAAAAGGAATTAGGAATTAGGAATGGATATAAATCTATGATATAATTTATACTAAAAGAATAGTGATTGTTCTGTAAGTAAAGAATATTTTATAAGGAGGAAAGTAATGAAACTAATAAATAACAGTGAACACAATAGTGTTTCGTTTTTTAAATATTTCTATATATTTCTATTGATTATTTTAATAAGTAGTTCAATAGTGCTGGCAGGAAATGCCCAGGAAGAGTTAAAAAGAAGCATTCAAATTATTAATCCCAGACCAGATTTTACTTTATCCTTGAGACTGGATAAAGGTGCCGGAGCTACTTATTCTGCCGGGGAAAGAATTAGCGTCTATTTTAGATCAACAAAAAATTCTTATGTAACTATTTTCGGCTATGATGCCAGTGGTAATATTCGGATGTTATTCCCAAACCAATTTCAAAGAGATAATTATGTAAGAGCTAACCAGGAGTATTCTATTGATGGTGTTATTGACAGAGCTTCTCTTCCAGGAATTGAATATATACAGGGATTTGCAACAACTGAACAAATTATTTTAACCCGAGAACTGGAAAGAAGGCTTTCCAGTGAGAATAATCCAATAGTAGAGCAAGGAATAAGCAGATTTACATTAAGAATAAGGGGAATTTTATTAGGATTATCTTCAAACGAATGGGTCAGCAGTGAAACAATTCATTATCAGGTAATTGACAGAAGAAGTGAAAATGGTCAATTAAGAATAAGTTCAAGTCCATCAGGAGCTGATGTTTACCTAAGTGATCGTTATGCCGGGAAGACTCCATTATCTTTAGACCAGGTCCGGGCTGGAGAATATCTGATGAGAGTTGAGATTCCAGGTTATCAACCATGGAGCAGAACAGTTCGGATTAATCCTAATAGAGCTACAACTATGCATGCTGATCTAGAAATGATACAGCAATTTGGCAGTATTGTAATTCGTTCAAATGTAGAAAATGCCAGAATTTATCTTGATGGACAATACAAAGGGCGCACTGAAAGAAATGCAAATGTTATTCTGGATAATATAACTGACGGTTTTCATGACCTGATGGTTACATTAGACGGTTATCAGGATTGGAACCAAAGGATCCAGGTAAGGCCTAACCAAAGATTACAGCTAAATATAAACATGGACAGGATTGTTCAGACAGGCAGTATTGTAATTCGTTCAAATGTAGATAATGCCAGAATTTATCTTGATGGACAGTACAAAGGGCAAACAGAAAGAAATAAAAATATTCTATTGGAGAATATACCGGAAGGGTACCATGATATTAGAATTACCCTGGATGGATATATTGAATGGTCACAATCAATACAATTAAGACCTAACCAGAGAGTACAATTAAATGTAAATCTTGAAAGGGCTTTAAGAACCGGCAATTTGGAAGTAATTAGTAATGTGGACAATGCTATGGTTTATCTGGATGATATTTACTACGGGAGAACAGCTAGCAACAGGAGGATTATTATTAATGATCTTGAAGAGGGATCTTATAAACTGACATTAACAAAAGAAGGGTATCAAGATTTCAGTTCATCTATCAGGATAAATGCTGGTCAAACGAATAGCATCAACATCAGAATGCAGCAAGAACAGAGAAACGGCTCAATAGCTATTAGTTGTAATGAAAACAATGCCAGGATATTTATCAATGGTGTCTATAAAACAACCACCTCTATTAATCAAACCAGAATTATTGATGATTTAGAACAGGGAATTTATGAAATAGCAGTTATAAAAGATGGCTTCAGAACATGGTTGGATGAGATTAGTGTTTACCCAAACCAGGCTACCTCTGTTTATGTTAATTTGGTTAGAGTTAGCAATTAATTGAAAATAAAGTGGTTAAATTATATAATTAAGAAATTATATTTCTAAAAATAGGAGGAATACAAATGAGTGAAGAATTAAAAAAATTAGAATCTCAAATGGGTCAGATGGGTAAAGAAATGCCTAATATAATGAGTTCTTTTATGAAATTAGATCAAGAATGTGTAAAAGATGGCGTTCTTAGTCATAAAGCTAAAGAATTAATGGCTTTAGCAATCGGAATAGCAATCAGATGTAAACCATGTATTCAATTTCATGGTGCTGAATGTGCAAAAGCTGGCGCTTCCCGAGCTGAGATATTAGAAGCTGCCAGTGTAGCAGTATTCATGGGCGGAGGTCCAGCTGTAGCCTATACAGCAACCGAGTTGCTACCTTTACTTGACGATCTAGGGGTTAAATAAAACTCTTAATATAAATAATTAGCAATTAAACTATTTATATATGTTAATTTACTGGACGAATGTATGTAATAGTTTTAGTTTGTGATGTTAATAATTATTATAAGAAGTCAAAAGCAGATTAGTATATCAATAACTAATCTGCTTTTGACTATTAAATATTCACAATTTAAAAAATATTTGAGAAAATAAAGTATTTATTTTCTTGATAAAAAATGTACTTGAATTTGTTAGAATAAATACTGTTACTAAAAACTATAAGTCAAAAAGATATGTAATTTCCAACTGATTAGAACAGGAGTAAACCTATGGAAGTATTAAGGTTGAAATATGAGAAGAATGATCTGATAAAAAAAGACAAATCAATTGAAGTATGCTTTAAATGTTCAGCTTGCTCGAAATTCTGTCCTATCACGCAATTTGTAAAACGTTATAACATAGAGGATTCTTTTGTTACCCAGCTATTTGAGGCGGAAAAACCAGAAGCCTTGCATGATGTCTGGATGTGTTGTGCTTGTGAAAAATGTGTGATTATCTGCCCGCAAGATACTAATCCTACTGAAGCTTTCACTAATTTAAAAGAAAAGGCCTATCAGGAAGGATTGGCTCCAGCTATTGTATATCGTTTAATTGAACAACTTTTGCTGGAAACTACTGTTTATGGTATAAAATTTGCAAATATGGCTAGAAAAAGAGCAGGTCTGAAAGAGCTTACACAGAATGAAAAAGCCAGTGAAGAATTAAAAGTTATTGCAAAGAAAACCGGCTTATTGCAAGAGGAAGGTAAAACAAAATGTTAAATTATTTGTTTTTTAAAGGTTGCACAATTCCAGCCAGCTTGCCAAATATAGAAAAATTATCTTTAGAGATATTGCCGGAGATAGGGATAAACTTAACTGAAACGGATGAATTTACCTGCTGCCCTGACCCCATTAGGATACAAGGAGCCAATCAATTATTTTGGCTTGTTACTGCAGCCCGTAATATTGTAATTGCAGAAGAAAAACAAATGAATATAATGACCCTTTGTAATGGCTGCGAAAATACTTTGGCAATTGCTAATCATAAACTAAAAAATAATTCAAACTTAAAAGATAAAGTAAATGAAATTTTACAAGAAATTGGGAAAGAATTTAAAGGAACAGTAAAAATAAAACATTTTTTACAAGTTTTAAAAGAAGATGTTGGTTTGGAGAATCTAAGAAAAATGATAAAAACTCCTTTAACAGGATTAAAAGTGGCTGGCCATGCAGGCTGCCATATTCTAATGCCTAATGAAATACTTAAATTTGATAATCCTGTAGACCCTGAGTTTTATGATATGTTTATAGAAACACTAGGGGCTATACCAATAGATTACCTCACCAAAAATGATTGCTGTGGCGTTTCCCTGAGTCTGGCAGGAGAAAAAGAAGCTTCCAATAACTGTATTAAAAGTAAGCTTGAAGATGCACAGATATCTGGAGCTCAAATTTTAAGCACTTCTTGCCCTTCTTGTTTTACCCAATTTGATACTGGTCAATTTATTGCTGCCAGAGATTTTCCGGAACTAAAAGAAAACCCGATACCAGTATTATACGCAATCGAATTGCTGGCATTGGCAATGGGAAGGTCTTTTGAGGATATTGGATATAATCTTCATAGAATCAAAACCTCACTTGAGTTAAAGATATAAGTAAAAGGAGGATAAAAAATGAACAAAACCAAAACAACATGTGTATATTGCGGAACAGGATGTCAATTATTGCTTAAGTCAATTAATGGAAAAGTTGTTGATACAAAACCAGTTATGCCTCCTGCATTCAACCCGGGAAGAGGTAAGCTATGCATAAAAGGTTGGAATGTACATGAATTTATCAATCATCCTGATCGATTAACCGAACCAATGATAAAAAATAATGAAGGACAATGGAAAATTGTCAGCTGGAATACTGCTATAGAATATATTGTTGAAAAAATTAAAAAGATTAAAGAAGAAAATAAAGATAATAAAAAGGCAATTGGATGTTTAAGTTCAGCAAAATGCACCAATGAAGAAAATTATGTAATGCAAAAATTTGCCCGGGCAGTTCTGAAAACAAACAATATTGATCATTGTGCCAGATTATGTCATTCTTCTACTGTTGCTGGATTAGGAGCTTCTTTTGGTTCCGGGGCTATGACAAATTCTATTGATGAAATTGTAGATGCTGAAGTAATTTTTGTAATTGGCTCAAATACCAATGAACAGCATCCTTTGATAGGAGCACGAATTCTCGAGGCAATTAAAAAAGGATCTAAACTTATTGTGGCTGATCCCCGGGTGATACCCCTAGCAGAGCTCGCAGAAGATAATAATGGAATTGCTATGCATCATCGACCCGGGACTGATGTAGCCTTATTGAATGGTATAATGAATGTCATTATTCAAGAAAATTTACATAATGTTGAATTTATAAATAAATACTGTGAAAATTTTGAAGAGTTTAAAGAAGAAGTATTAAAAATGACTCCTGAAAAAGCTTCTTTGATTACGGGTGTTCCTGAAGAAAAAATAGTTGAGACAGCTCGTGCTATTGGAAAGGGCAAAACCACTTATCTTGTTTATTCAATGGGTATTACTCAGCATACCAATGGAGTTGATAATGTTAAAAGTACTGCTAATCTGCAAATGCTTTGCGGAAACGTTGGTAGATGGGCTACTGGTGTAAATCCTTTGCGCGGACAAAACAATGTTCAAGGTGCATGTGATATGGGTGCTTTGCCTAATGTATTTACCGGATATCAGCCTGTAAACAATAAAGAAATTCAACAAAAATTTGCTACAGAATGGAAAATTGATCAGAATGATATGGATGACGAAATAGGTTTAACTCTTGTGGAAATGATGCATGAGGCAAGAAATGGTAATCTAAAAGCACTATTTATTATGGGAGAAAACCCATTAATGAGCGATCCTGACAGCAACCATGTTAGAGAAGCATTGCAAAAAGCATTTTTAGTAGTACAAGATATATTTATGACTCCAACAGCTAAGCTGGCAGATGTTGTTTTGCCGGCAGCATCTTTTGCAGAAAAAGAAGGTACTTTTACCAGCACTGAAAGAAGGGTGCAGATGGTTAGAAAGGCTATAGATCCTGTTGGAAATAGTAAAACAGACTGGCAAATAATTGGGTTGATAGCTGAAAAAATGGGTTATTCAGGATTAAATTATCAAAATGTTGGTGAGATATTATCAGAAGTTAACCGTGTTACACCTATTTATGCAGGAATAACATGGGAAAGATTGCAAAAAAACGAAGAAGGCCTGCAATGGCCATGTCTTGATGAAGATCATCCCGGCACCATATACTTGCACAAAGATGGCAAATTTTCTAGAGGTAAAGGTTTCTTTTTTCCAATAACTTTTAAAGGACCGGCAGAGTTGCCAGATCAGGATTATCCTTTTGCCCTTTCTACAGGAAGAAATTTATGGCATTTTCATACTGGCACTATGAGTAGAAGATCAAAAACTTTAAACCAGCGTGTCCCAGAAGGATATGTGGAAATATCAAAAGAAGATGCAGAAATGCTAAACATAGAAGATAAAGAAATGGTTAAGATTATTACCAGAAGGGGAGAAATAAGTATTAAAGCACATATAACACATAAAGTTAGTCCAGGTTTAATATTTGTACCATTTCATTTTGAAGAAGCAGCTGCCAACATACTTACCAACGCTGCCCTGGATCCAATTGCTAAAATACCGGAACTTAAAATTTGTGCAGCCCGCATAGAGAAAAATTCTTAACTGTTTATTCTAAAAATTTATAATATTCTTTCTTAAGAAAGGTGTATAGGAGTACTAAATGAAAAAATGGCCTTATATTTTTGTTTTATTACTTATACTGGTTATTTCTGTTTTTATATTTTGGAGAATAATCTCTTCTCCCCAATACTCTTTGCAGCAACTAGATAAATCTATTTCAGAACAGGATGTAAGGTCTTTTCAAAAATATCTTGATTTAGATAATTTTGTAGATGGTATTATAGTTCAAGCATGGCAATATTACACCTCTCCAGAGGAAAAAAATGATAATACATGGGATAAAATACGAAATGAAATTACCGGAAGTTTGCTTTCAGTAATAAAACCAAATATTAAAGAAATAATAAAAGGCGAAATTATTAATTATGTTTCCACTGGAAACTGGCAAAACGCTTCTTCTGAGGAAGAAAACTCTATTTCCTCTTTTATCATAAAAATTATTAAAGAAAGAATAGACCCGGGAAAATGGGATCATCAAACCATTAATTATACAAATATAAAGAATGACCAGGCAGAAGTTGGGTTGACCTATTATGATGAAAAAAATGATGTTAATTTTTTGGTTGAGATCAATATGGTAAATATGGGAAATTACTGGCAAGTTGTGGAAATTACCAATATTGCTCAGCTGATAAGATTCTTTCAATTTCTATAAAAAATAATAATCTTAGTTTAAGAAATTGGAATGAATTATTTTTATGTGTGTTTATATAAATAAAATAATTTAATTATAATGGAGGCCAAATATGAATTATAATGAAATAAAGAACATTTTGGGAGAAGATAATAATTTATTACTAGAGCATAAATGTAACACAATTCCAAAGAATAATTTAAATCTGCCTGGTCCTGATTTTGTAGATCGTATTTTTGGAATTTCTGATCGATCTTCTCAAGTAAAGCAAAACCTGGAAGCTCTTTTTAATACCGGTAGATTAAAAGGAACAGGTTATCTGTCTATACTGCCTGTAGACCAGGGAGTAGAGCATTCTGCAGGTGCATCTTTTGCACCGAACCCTATTTATTTTGATCCGGAAAATATAGTTAAACTAGCTATTGAAGGAGGGTGTAATGCAGTAGCCTCCACTTTAGGGGTGCTTGGTATGGTGTCAAAGAAATATGCAGACAAAATTCCTTTTATTGTAAAATTGAACCATAATGAATTATTATCTTATCCTAACTATTATGATCAAAGAATGTTTGCTTCAGTAGAACAGGCTTATGATATGGGGGCACGCGGAGTAGGTGCAACCATTTATTTTGGTTCAGATGAATCCCGAGAACAGATTGAAGAAGTTTCTTCAGCTTTCATGCATGCCCATCAACTGGGAATGTTTACTGTATTATGGTGTTATTTAAGAAATTCTGCTTTCAAAAAAGACGGTATAGATTATCATTCTTCAGCAGATCTGACCGGACAGGCAAATTATCTGGGAGCAACCATTGAAGCAGATTTAATAAAACAAAAACAACCCACTAATAATGGTGGTTACAATGCTCTTAATTTTGGCCAAACAAGCCCTCTGGTATATGAAAAATTAACCACAGACAACCCCATAGACCTTACCCGTTTTCAGGTAGTTAATTGTTTTATGGGCAGAATTGGATTAATAAATTCTGGTGGGTCATCAGGAAAAAACGATTTGCAGCAAGCTGTAAAAACATCTATTATCAATAAAAGAGCGGGGGGAATGGGAGTTATTTCCGGCAGGAAAACCTTCCAAAAGCCAATGGATGAAGGTATTAAAATATTCCATGCTATTCAGGATGTATACCTGTGTAAGGAAATAGAGATAGCCTAAATAAATAGAAAAGTAGCGAAATTAAGAAGAAATATTATTATTAAAGGGAGAGATAGAAGATTAAAACTCTCCCTTTAATAATTTTAACTTTCAATATCTTTTAGGATTTCTTGGCCAGTTCTTTTAATAAGGCACGAACTTCGGTTGAGGAATGTATATTATATTTTGATCCGGATATTCCTGAACCTACTTTTATTGAGTATGCAGAATTAGGTAAACATGAAAAAGTAATTTCATCAGACCAGTCATCACCAATTGCTAAAATAAAATCCCATTTTTTTTCTGAAACCCATCTACAAGCACTAAGTCCTTTGTTAATTCCTGTTGGTTTAATTTCTATTACTTTTTCGCCATGATATATTTCTAAACTGAGATTTGAGGTAAGATATGTTAATGAATCCATCAGCTCCATTGCTCGAATTCTTCCAAAAGCCGGATCTGTATTGATATAGTGCCAGACTAAAGAAAATTCTTTTTCTTGCACGAAAGAATTAGGAGTACGATTAGTGTATAGTTCTAAAATTGGTTTAATTTCCTCTTTCCATTCTTTTCTTAAAGGCTCAGCTGTTTGCCAGCTTGAATTATCTTTTTTTAGCCAGGCTCCATGTTCAGCTATAAAATCTACATTTACATTTTGAAACCATTCTTCCAAAAAATGCTTTTCTCTTCCACTTACAATAACAATTTTATTTTTTGGATCTTTATTCAACATTTTCACAGTATTAATAACATCCTGTGAAGGGTTTATTTGCTTGAATCGAAAATGGCCTGGAACAAGTGTGCCGTCATAATCAATTAAAAATAATCTTTGTTTGCTTTGTTTGTATTTTTTTATTATATTTAATCTGCTTTGAGGAGATAAGAACCTTGCTGATAGCTTTCTTTGCAGGTTTTTTATTTTTAACAGGTTCTCTTTAAAATCTTCAGCCCATTTTTTTACATCATATTCTTTTAATCTTTTCTGTAAAACTGTAATTCTTTTTTCCTGCTCATTTTTATTCATATTTAAAGCGTACTTTATTGCCCATGAAATTTGAGTACGGTTATTAGGATTTACGATTAAAGCCTCTCCCATCTCATTGCCTGCTCCTGCCATTTCGCTTAAAATCAATACTCCTGTATTATCTTTTTTTGTAGCAATATACTCTTTTGCAATAAGATTCATGCCATCTTTTAAAGGAGTTATTAAAGCAACATCTGCTAAATAGTATAAAGCAGTTAATTCGTGGAAAGGTAAAGCACGATAAAGATATGAAATAGGGGTCCACCCTAATTTTCCGAATTTACCATTGATATGACCAATCTTTTCATCAACCTGATGTTTTAATTTTTGATACTGGGGAACACCGGTGCGGGAAGGGACCGCAACCAGTATCATAGTAACTTTTTCCCAGTACTCAGGGTTTTCTTCTAAAAAAGTAGCAAAGGCTTCTAATCTTTCAAGTATGCCTTTTGAATAATCTAGCCTATCAACCGAGATAATTATTTTATCAGTATTAACATTATTTTTAATTTTTTCTATTTCTTGTTTAGTTTGTTTTTGTTCAGATGAATTATGGAATAGATCAAAATCTATCCCCATAGGGAAAGAATCAACTTTTATCATTCGGTTTTGATAATTAATATTTCCCAGACTATTTTCATATCCTCTTAATCTTAAAATAGAATCAAGGAAATTGCGAACATAGTCATAGGTATGAAAACCAATTAAATCAGAACCCATCAAACCTTCTAATATCTCTCTTCTCCATGGGATAAGGCGAAAGATTTCAGTTGGAGGAAAAGGAATATGCAGGAAAAATCCTATTGTTAAGTCAGGTCTTCTTTTGCGTAACAATTGAGGAAGTAATAGAAGGTGATAATCATGAACCCAGATTAAATCCCCAGGCTGTGCTACATCCAGAATTGTTTGACAGAAAATATTGTTTACTTTTTTATATGATTCCCAAAGATGGTTATCATATTCAGTAAGCTGATTAAAGCAATGAAAAAGAGGCCAGATAGTCCTATTGCAAAAACCATTATAATAATCTTCTATATGTGATTGGGATAAAAAAACAGGATAACTTCCCAATTGATCCATTTTTTCAATTAATTCCTGTTTCTCATTATTATTAATCAGTTCTGTCGATAATCCCGGCCATCCCACCCATAAGCATTGGTAGTCTTCTTGAAAAGAAGACATTCCAGTAGCTAAGCCACCAACACTTTGCTGAAATGAAAACTTATTGCCCGTTTTTTTTACAGTTACCGGGAGTCGATTTGAAACAACAACTATACGTGACATGCAAAACCTCCTTAACAATTTTATTAAAGCTTTATTGACAAAAAGGAAGTATCGTCAGTAAAAAAACAAAATAAGAAAAATTTTTACTTAATTATATATTAACATATTTTTTTGTTGATTAAAATTTATAGCTTTAATACTTTAATAATAGATGTAAAAAAATAATTCTATTTGCATCTATTATTAAGGGTAGAAAGAAATTAGAAATTGTTAAAAAAGGAAGGTTATTATTAAGATTAAAATTTGCATTTAAATAGGGAAACATTTTATAATATATATAAATAATTATCAATTAGATATCTATTTTAAATATCACTTATTTGTTATTTAATTTTAAATTTAATTTACTAAGAAATATTTAATATTAGGAGGTGTTAAATAGCTCAATTCAATTTTAATTATTGTTAACTCAATTTTGGTAACAATAAAAAATAGGAGGTTCTTTATGTTAAAGAAATTAGGTTTATTGTTTGCTATTACTGGAATGTTTTGTTTGCTTATTATTTCTGTAAATGCCCAAGGAAGCGTTACCGTAATGGGGGTTTGGACTGGAGCTGAGGCTGATGCATTTGAAAAGATGGTAGCACCGTTTGAAGAAGAAACCGGTATCAAAGTAGAGTTTACCGGGACCAGAGATTTGCCTGCAATACTAACTACAAGAGTAGAAGCCGGTAATCCTCCGGATGTTTCTGCAATGCCTAATCCCGGGCAGATGGTTGAATTTGCCAAAGAAGGCAGGCTGGTTCCTTTAGCTACTTTTATGGATAGAGGAACATTATTGGATAATTATTCGAATGCCTGGCTTGAGCTTGGTTCATATGATGGGCAACTTTATTCAATATTTATTTCGGCAGACTTAAAAAGTATGGTCTGGTACAGTCCGAAAAAATTTGCTGCTGCCGGATATGAAGTACCTGGCACCTGGGATGAGCTAATAGCCTTGTCGGATCAAATGGTCGCTGATGGAAATACACCATGGGCTATTGGCCTGGAATCAGGAGCAGCCAGTGGTTGGCCTGGAACTGACTGGATTGAAGATATTATGCTAAGAATTGCTTCTCCTGAAACATATGATGCCTGGGTTAACCATGAGATTGCCTGGACTAATGAAGTTGTGATGGAAGCTTTTGAAATATTTGGTGAAATTGCCCGCAGTAACAATTACGTCTATGGTGGACCCAATGCAGTTCTGACTATCCCATTTGGAGATTCTGCTGATGCTTTATTTACAGATCCTCCAAATGCTTACATGCATCGACAGGCTACCTTTATTAAAGGTTTTATGCTTGAGCATTTTCCTGATTTAATTCCCGGAGAGGACTTTGATTTTTTCCCATTCCCATCAATAAAAGAAGAATATGGTACCCCAGCTTTGGGTGCTGCTGATATGCTTGCCATGTTCAATGATACCCCGGAAGCAAGAGCTTTTATGGAATACATTGCTTCTGCTCAGGCTCAGGAAATTTGGGTTGGAGAATTAGGGAAATTAGCGCCTAACCAGAATGTTGATCCCGGTGTTTATCCTGATGACATTACCCGCAAAGCTGCCGATTTTCTGGGTGAAGCCTCTGTTTTCCGCTTTGACGGCTCTGACCTTATGCCAGCCGCTGTTGGATCCGGATCTTTCTGGACCGGAATTTTGGATTATGTCAGCGGAGAGAATTTGGCAAATGTATTAATGCAGATAGAGGCAAGTGCATTGGATGCTTATAGAGATTAATTTAATTATATAGCTTTGTATTAATAGCAAAACTGGTAGATAGCTGATTTTTGTATTCAGCTATCTACTGTCTTTTATTGAAACGAAATTATTAAGGAGTTAAACTATTATGCGAACAAAATGGTACACCCCATGGCTATATGTAATTCCTGCTCTTTTTGTATTAATGTTCTTTTTGGTATATCCTTCTATAAATACATTTATTATTTCCTTTTTTGGGCCTCAATCTAAGGAATTTGTCGGTTTTTCCAATTATATATACTCTTTATCAAATGACATTATGCTGACTGCTTTTCGTAATAATTTGCTTTGGGTGGCTCTCTTTGTTCCTGTAACTGTATTCCTGGGCTTAATTATGGCAGTAATTCTTGATAGAGTTCGCTATGAACCAATAATAAAATCGATCATATTTATGCCTATGGCAATCTCGTTTGTTGGTGCTGGTGTTATCTGGAAGTTTGTTTATTCCTATAGGCCAGTTGGAAGTGAACAGATTGGTATTTTAAATGCCTTTTTGTCTTTTTTAGGTGCACAGCCGATTCCCTGGTTGATAGAAAGACCCTGGATAAATAATGTTTGCCTAATTATAGTAGGAATCTGGATATGGACTGGCTTTTGTCTGGTAATTCTATCTGCAAGCTATAAAGGAATTCCAAAAGAATTACTAGAAGCAGCACGAGTTGATGGTGCTGGTGAGTTGCGAATTTTTTGGAAAATAATTTTGCCTTTAATGAAGCCTACGATTGCAGTAGTATCTACCACCATGTTCATTAATGTGCTCAAGGTATTTGATATTGTCTATGTCATGACAAATGGTTCATTTTCAACTGAAGTTATTGCTAACAGAATGTACAAGGAGATGTTTATCTTCCGAAATTACGGAAGAGCAAGCTCTATTGCAATTTTGCTTCTTTTATTTATTATACCGATGATTGTGATAAATGTTCAAAGATTCAGAGAACAGGAGGCAATTAGATGAAACTAAAACACAACAGTTTTTTATTAAATGCCCCCATGCACATGTTTGTAATTATTGTGGCAATAATCTGGATTTTCCCAACAGTAGGGCTATTAATCACATCTTTTCGTCCATCCGCAGCTGTTGCCTCTTCCGGATGGTGGACGGTTTTTGCACACCCATTTAATTTTACCCAGTATACTCTGGCAAACTATAGAGATGTAATAAATAATATTGGTATAGGAAGAGCTTTTGTTAACACGCTGATTATTACAATTCCTGCTTGCACATTACCAATTATTATTGCTTCTTTTGCAGCATATGCTTTTGCATGGATGGAATTTTGGGGAAGAAGATTTTTCTTTATTTTATTTGTGGGTTTATTGGTTGTTCCATTGCAAATGACCCTAATCCCTATCTTAAGAATTTTTAATCAGCTGGGACTATCTGGTTCATTTGTTGGGATCTGGTTTGCCCATGCAGGATACGGACTTCCTTTAGTTATATATTTAATGTATAACTACATTTCCGGTTTACCAAGTGAAATCTTTGAATCAGCTACCATTGATGGAGCGACAACTTTCCAGATATTTAAAAATATCGTTATACCACTATCTATTCCAGCTATTGCTTCTATTACCATTTTTCAATTCATCTGGGTCTGGAATGATCTCTTGGTAGCACTTGTATATTTGGGCGGAACCCCTGATGTGGCACCTTTGACTGTTAGAATAAGCGCTCTGGTAGGTTCATACGGGCAAAATTGGGAATTATTAACTGCTGCCGCTTTTGTTTCAATGGCCTTACCTCTAGTAATCTTTTTAAGTCTGCAGCGTTATTTTGTCAGAGGGATTCTAGCAGGATCAGTAAAAGGATAGTCCTAATTATTGTTTACAGGGATCAAAAATGAAAAGAGAAAAAGATGAAACATAATGATATTCCCAAGCCAGAGAAAGATAAATTAATAATTGGCATAGATTTGGGTGGAACAAAAATTGGCATAGCTTTAGTAAATAGAAATGGCCAAATAAAAGATTATTTAAAAACATCTACTTTGGCAGAGCAGGGGAGAGAAAAAGTAGTTGGTAGATTGCTACAAAATATTTGCCATATGATTAATAAATCCAGAGAAAATGATAATGAAATATCGGGAATAGGAATAGGTATACCAGGTCCTGTTAATTCAAAGTTGGGAATTGTTAATTTCGCCCCCAATTTACCCGGATGGGACAATGTGCCCATTAAAAATATTCTAGAAAAAGAATTAAATATCCCGGTTAAAATAGAAAATGATGCTAATGCCGCCGCCTGGGGAGAAAAAATTTATGGAGTTGCACAAGGTGTGAATGATTTAATTTGTATCACACTAGGTACGGGAGTTGGCGGAGGATTGATTCTGGATGGAAAAATTTATCATGGCAAAAACTTTTATGCAGGAGAGATAGGACATATGGTAGTAAACAAAGAAGGTCCTCAATGTAATTGTGGAGGATATGGCTGTTTAGAAGTTTACTCTTCGGCAACCGGTATAAGAAATCGGATATTTCTTAAGATAGAGGAAAGCAAAAAAAATGAAACCATTTCAAGAGCAATTGCAGAAATTGATTTTAATATAGGGTTAGCAAAAATATTCCAACAAGCCAGAGAAGGGCATCCTGTCTTTCATGAGATAGTGAATGAAGCAATTGAATATCTGGGAATGGGGATTACCAGTCTGGTAAATTTGTTAAATCCAGAAATGATTGTTTTGGCAGGCGGAATTGCCAATGAAGGTGATAATTTATTGAAACCAATAAAAAAAATTGTTTTTCAAAGAGCAATGAGCTCTCATTTAGAAGATTTCAAGCTTGTTTTGGGTAGTTTAGGTGATTTTGCTGGAGTTATAGGATCGGCTGCTTTATTTTGGGATGCTGAAAAATAATAACAAAAATTATTTCATTCTAAAATATTATTATTTATTGAGGAGGTCTTTTATGGCCAGAGTTGTCTTGAAAAATGTTACTAAAAAATTTAAAGAGGTCATGGCTGTTGATAATGTATCTTTAGATATTAAAGATAAGGAATTTGCAGTTTTGGTAGGTCCTTCCGGTTGTGGCAAAAGCACAACCCTGCGTGCAATAGCAGGATTGGAGGAGGTTACCTCTGGTGAGATATATATCGGAGAGAAGCTGGTTAACGATATCCCTCCAAAAGATCGCGATATTGCTATGGTTTTTCAAAGTTATGCCCTGTATCCACATATGGATGTTTATAATAATATGGCTTTTGGTTTAAAATTACGCAAATTTACCAGAGAGGAAATAGAGAAACGTGTTCACGAAGCAGCTGATATATTAGATATCAGAAAGCTACTTAAACGTAAACCGAAAGAGCTTTCTGGGGGACAAAGGCAGCGCGTTGCCCTGGGAAGGGCTATTGTTCGTAAGCCAAAAGTATTTCTGTTTGATGAACCTCTCTCTAATTTAGATGCCAAATTGCGAGTTGCGATGAGAGCAGAAATATCCAAACTTCATCAACGATTAGAAGCAACTATTATTTATGTTACTCATGACCAAATTGAAGCTATGACTATGGCTACTCGTATTTTTATTATGAATGAAGGAAAATTGCAGCAGTCTGGTCCTCCCTTAGAAGTATATAAAACTCCATCCAATCAATTTGTGGCTGGTTTTATAGGTTCACCTGCAATGAATTTTATGCGCGCTAAAATAGTCAAAGAAGAATCTTCATTTCTGATTGCCGGAGATAACTTTCAATTAAAAATACCTGTAGAATTTCAAGAAAAGATTATTAATTATCTGGAAAAAGAAATATTGTTTGGAATCCGACCAGAAGATTTTCATGATAAAAAATATTACTCTGGAACTTCACCTGAAAATACTATTAAAGCAAAGGTGGAGGTAATTGAACCTCTTGGGGATGAAGTTTTATTTTATGTAATTGTCGGGCAGAATCAGCTGGTAGCTAAACTGGATAGCCGAACAACAGTCAAGGTGGGAGAAGAAATTGAACTGGTAATAGAGATGATAAAAACACATATTTTTGATAAAGAAAAAGAGGATACTGTAGTGTAAAAATGGAAAGAATTTTTTTATATTCTGGAGAATAAATGTATTAATAAAATAATAAAATTTATAAAATGAAAAATTTAAAACAAATAAGTCGTTAATAAGGAGTAGAGGATGAAGACTGATCTTTGTAAATACTTTTATGAAATGGTGAAAATTGATAGTGAATCAGGCGAAGAAAAGGAGTTTTTAAATTTTCTTTCTGAATTATTTAAAAACAAACTGAATAGTGAAAATAAATTTGATGATTTTGGAAATTTGATAATAAAAGTAAACTCAAAAAATTGTAATAGCAAAAACCCTTTATTATTTTGTTGTCATGGAGACACAGTTAAACCAGGCAAGGGAATAGAACCTGTTTTAGAAAAAGGAATAATCCGCTCAAAAAGTGATACTATTTTGGGGGCTGATGATAAAGCAGGTATTGCTGAGATATTAGTTGCACTTGAAGAAGCACCTTCTTATCCGCCTGTTGAAATTATAATTACACGCCAGGAAGAGGTGGGATTATCCGGTTCTGCTTTTTTAGATTTTAATTTAATAAAATCAAAAAATGGTTATGTTCTTGATTCTGAATTATTAGATGAGATCATCATTGGTGGACCTTCCCGGGCTGAGATAAAAATAAAAATAATCGGGAAAGCTGCTCATGCAGTTGAACCGGAAAACGGTATTTCTGCAATTGAAATTGCTGCACATGGAATATCCTTATTAAAAACCGGCTGGATTGATAATGAAACAACTGTCAATATTGGATTGATTGAAGGAGGGCAGGTATTAAATGCAGTTCCTGAAAATACCTTCATACAAATAGAATGCCGCAGTCAAAAACATAAAAAATGCTTAACAC
Source organism: Atribacterota bacterium (assembly GCA_040767965.1). Lineage (GTDB taxonomy): Bacteria > Atribacterota > Phoenicimicrobiia > Phoenicimicrobiales > Stramentimicrobiaceae > JAXGNR01. The sequence continues at coordinate 117,059 of JAXGNR010000007.1, read as the reverse complement.
AAAGTAAGATAATAGAAGATACATTTAAGACAGTAGCAAAAGCAAAAGGAGCCAGGGTAGAAATTACCAGAAGTCTTGAATTAAAATCTTTTCAAATTCCCGAAAACTCTGAGCCTGTTAAAATAGCTGAAGGAGCGATTAAGTCGGTTGGTCTGTTACCGAAAACTAAAATAATTTGTGGAGGGACTGACGCAAGTAACTTAGTGAAAAATGGAATTACAGCAGCTATTCTTGGAACTGGTGTAAAACTGCCACACAGTAAGGATGAACATATCAAATTAGTAGATATGCAGAAGGCTGTAGATATATTAATAAAAATACTACAGGAGTATTCTCGTTTAAACAAAAAATAATTACTGTCTTAGCTGGATATAATAAAGGAGGGGTTGGTATTTTATAATTTATCAATCCCTTTTCTTTTTAACCACTCTTCAAAACCTCCCTTGCCATCGAAAAATTCCTGATCGTAATTTTCTTCTAATTTTTTAATTTCTTCTGAAAGTTGTGGCTGGGTTTCTAATAATTGGTTAATTTTTTTCTCAAAAGCTAAATTTTTCCTGGTTAAATCGGTGGTATCTATATCTAAGTTTAGTAGTTTAGCTAACTTTTCGACTATTGTCTTAATAGCTTTGGGGTTTTCAGATTGAATATAGATCGGGATTTCAGCTACAAAATTAATCATTTCAATTCCTTTTTGTTTGGCTAAATAAGTCAGATAGGTAGTAATACTGGCTGGACCTTCATAAAAAGAAAATTTGATTCCGTGATTTTTTACTTCCTTCTTTAATTTTTCCTCAGAACAGGAGCATGATAATCTAATCCCTCTGGTATGGGGAGTAGCAGCAGCTACACTTCCTATAAAATATATTCTCTTTAAATTATATTTTTTGCCCAACTCAAAAATGCAATCAGCATAATCTTTCCAATGCATATTTGGCTCTTTACCTTTAAAAAGAATCAAATTACTATTTTCATGGAAGAAAAAATCATTTTTTGGGAAAGAAAAATCCTGCAATATACCATTTTCTACTTTAACAAAAGGCCGAAACACATCTACCAGTTCCATGGATCCGGGGAAATTAAAAATATAAAATGGATCTGGTGCTATTTCAGCAAATTTTTTTGCTTTTAGCTTGTTTTTAATATAATCAACAGTTCCGGTTGAAACCTCTCCTCCATTCATCCATCCACTGAAACTTGTTATCATCTGGACATCTTTTAATTTTGGATTTTTTCTAATAATCAGTTGACTCAATTGATAACCTCCTATAGTTGTGTATTATATTATCAATTATAAGAGTATGATGCAAATTTCATAAATACTTATTTACTTTATTAGGTTTTTGTTGTTAAAATGTTATAATTGTGTTTCAAAATAAAAAAAATTTGAGGTTAAGATTTATGATAGTTGGATTAATGAAAACATTTTTTATTTTAGTAGCCGGTACATTTAGTGGATATTTCCTGCAAAAAATTTTAGCAAAAAATCAGGCCTTCACTTATGAAAAAAGGAAAAAAATAAGCATCACATTGCAGAAAATTTCCATGATCGGACTTATATCGATAACTTATATTGGCAGTTTATGGATATTTAACATAGAAAATATTATGAAAGCCATAACAATGCCTTTTGTAGGAATATTCTTTACTGTTACAGGTGGGATTTTGGCTGTATTTCTTTCAAAATATTTAAATTATACCCATAAAGATACCGGTTCCATGTTTAGCTGTGGATATTTTTCTAACCGTGCAAATTTGGGAGCCTTAATTTGTTTTTTCTTTCTGGGAGAACCAGGTTATGCCTTAGTACCAATTTTTTCGTTATTTATGCATTTTATGTATTATGGTGTCGGTTATCCTGTAGCGCATATGTATAATGATGAATTTGCACAAGAAAAAGAACTTAAAAAAAGATTGTTGGAAGTAATAAAAGATCCTTTTTTTTACATGGGGATAACTACTGTTTTAATTGGTTTATTATTAAACCTAAGCCCTTTTAAAAGACCCCCTGTTTATGGAAAGGTAAATGAAATACTAATTCCTTTATCTACTTTTATTTCTTTATTCTCTATAGGTCTTACTTTAAAATTAGGCCAGGTTTTTAAATATACAAAAGAAATAATCTATATTTCAATTATAAAATTTTTTATTGTACCAGCATTAACTCTTGCAATTGTGGTATTGTTGGGTTACCAATCATTAAACCAGGGTTTACCATTAAAAGTGGCTTTGATCTTATCAGCTATGCCAGTAGCTTTTAATTCTGTAGTTGCAGCAAATGTTTATGATTTAAATGTAGATCTGGTTAATTCCTGCTGGATCATCACCACATTTTCAGTTTTATTGGTATTGCCAATAATTTTACATGTAGTAGAGCTATTTTAGAATATTTTATCAAATTTAAATTAAAAGACAGTATATTAAAATAAAACAGAATATTATATTTATTGCTTAAAATGTTCAAGCTATGCTATTATTATAATGAGCAAATAATACCTGAAGATATTTAAAATAACACTATTGCAAAAAAATAAGTATAAAATATTCTGTTTATAATAAATATAATAAATTTAATCTGCTCATTTAAATTAACATAATGAAAATAGCTGTTTGGTATCAATAAAAAACTGGTGTCATGAAAAGATTACAAATTATTGAGAAAAAGATTATATCTTACAGCTGATAAAGTTTAATAAAAATAGTAAGTATAAATAATTGTAAAGAAATGAGGGAGAAATCATGCCAATTATCAATTCAAAAACAGGAAAAATTGAAAAAGATTATTCCTTATCTGAACTAACAGAAAAAGCAAAAGAAATAAGATCTTACTGTATGATAGCAATAACAGCCGCTGGCTCCGGGCATACCGGAGGAAGTCTATCAATAATGGATGTCAATGCTGCCTTATATTTAAAACACATTAAACATGATCCAAAAAATCCGGAATGGGAAGAACGTGATCGCGTTTTCTGGTCTGCTGGCCATAAAGCTCCTGCTATCTATTCTGTTTTAGGGGTAGCAGGATATTATCCACCTGAAGAAATAGTAAAATTGAGAAAATTGTGGTCTGGATTTGAAGGCCATCCAAACCGTTTAAAAGTTCCCGGTGTTGAACTGTCTAGCGGATCTTTGGGACAGGGTTTGGGAGTTGCAGTTGGCTGTGCCTTGAATGCAAAACTAGAAAATAAAAGCTACAAAACTTATTGTATTTTAGGAGACGGAGAGCTTAACGAGGGATCAGTTTGGGAAGCCATAATGTCAGCAGCTCATTATAATCTTGATAATCTAATTGCCATAGTTGACAGGAATAACTTACAAATTGATGGACCAACTGAAAAAATTATGCGATTAGAGAATTTACCTGAAAAATGGAAAGCCTTTGGGTGGCATGTTTTGGAAATAGACGGGCATGATATGCAGGAAATACTGGATGCTCTGGGTAAGTCCAACCAGATCCAGGGAAAGCCAACAGTTATTATTGCCCACACTGTTAAAGGCAAAGATGTATCTTTTGCTGAAAATGTTGTTGAATATCATGGTATATGCCCAAAGGATGGTCTGGTGGGTGATGAATCTCTGGAAAAAGCGTTAAGTGATATTAAATCTACTGAATTTAATGAAATAAAAGTTAATAGTTTATATAAAAAGGCTTGCGATTATCAGGCAGAAGTAGATAAAAAAGTAGAGGAAATAGTTCCAAAGTTCAGCAAAGATTATTGGTGGAATAGTGGAGAAAAAATGAAAGTCAAAATGGTTCCTACTAGAAGCGGTTTTGGTAATGCCCTTGAAGATTTAGGATCATCTGAAAAAGTTGTTGCTTTTGGTGCTGATATTACCAGCTCTATAAAAATGGATCAATTTTTTAAAAATCATCCGGAGAGATTAAATCGTTTTTTCCAAATGGGAGTAGCTGAACAGAATATGACCTTAGCAGCTGCTGGAATGGCCAAAGAAGGAAAATCTGCTTTTATTGGGTCATATGGAGTTTTTGTCACTGGCAGAAACTGGGATCAAATCAGAACGACCGTATGCTACAACAATTACAATGTAAAAATTGCCAGTGCCCATGGTGGTTTGTCTGTTGGACCAGACGGGGCAACCCATCAAGCATTAGAAGAGATAAGTAATATGTATTATTTGCCTAATATGCATATTTTTGTACCCAGTGATTCTATGGAGACTGAAAAAGCAACAAAGCAAAGTACCAAAATAAATGGTCCTGTGGTGATACGATACGCCAGAGAAGCTACGCCTGTTATTTCCAGAGAAAATACTCCTTTTAAATATGGCATAGCAAATATTATTCGATTTAGAGGTGAAAAAGATAATTTTGTAGATGCTTTTGAAACATCTCTTAGTACAGAATATATTTCAGAGAATGAAGATATTGCAATTATTGCCTGTGGCCCTATGGTTCCAGAAGCGATGAGGGCTGCTTATATCCTGAAAACAGAATATGGATTAGAAACCAGAGTTATTAATATACATACAGTAAAACCAATAGATAGGGATGCGATTAAGAAATCTGTTCTGGAAGTCAGTGTTTTGCTAACTGTGGAAGAACATCAAAAAGGTGGATTTGGAAACATTGTTGCCGGAGTGATTGCTACTGAAAAAGAATACAAAACATCTTTCTTGTTTGACATGATAGGAGTTAATGATGAGTTTGGGTTATCTGGGGCCCCATGGGAATTATTAAAAGTATTTAATCTGACTGCAGAGAATATAGCTGCCAAGGCAAAAGAATTAATAAGTAAAAAGTAATATCTATTTAAATAAATTATTATAAAAATAATTATTAGAATAAAAGAGGTTTTATATGGAGATTCTATGTATCGGTGATGTAATGATACCAGGTAAAGATATTGCTAAAGCTGCACAAGATTTAAATATTAAGAATAACAATATTAATGTTGACGATTGGGAAACTGACTGGACCAAACTCCAGGACCGTCGTCTTATTATTGAAAAAGAAGGGCCTGCAGCAGAAGCAGTTGTACCCCAAATATTGAAAGCCAATAAAGATACAGAGATGTTGCTGGTTTTGTTTTGTCCAGTGTCTGAAAATGCTATAAGAGAATTGCCAAACCTTAAATTAATCGGTGCCTGTAGGGCAGGTTTAGAAAATATCAATGTTGATTTTGCTACCCGAAAAGGTATAATTGTCCATAATATTAAAGGAAGAAATGCTCATGCTGTTTCCGATTTTGCTGTAGGTTTAATGCTTTCTGAAGCTAGAAATATAGCTCGTGGTTTTAAGGCAATGAAAGACGGTATCTGGCAAAAAAAATATGTTAACTCTGAAATGATACCCGAATTACAAGGGAAAACAATTGGTTTAATCGGTTTTGGTTACATAGGGCAGCTGGTAGCTCGAAAATTAACAGGTTTCCAGGTGAACATTCTTACATACGATCCTTTTGTATCAGAAGAAATTATTAAAAAATATAATGCCAAGCAAGTGGATTTGCCTGCTTTAATGAAAGAATCTGATTTTATTTCTTTACATGCCAGATTAAGCAGAGAAACTGAAAATTTGATTGGCACAAAGGAACTATCTTTAATGAAAGATTCTGCCTACATTATCAATACTGCCAGGGCTGGATTAATTGATGAAAACAGTTTGTTTGAAGCTTTAAAAAATAAAAAAATTGCCGGTGCTGCTCTTGATGTTTTTTGGCAAGAGCCTATTGGAGATAATAGCCGTTGGCTCACTCTCGATAATGTTACACTAACTCCCCATATTGCAGGAACTACCCGGGAAGCTTTAACAAAATCTCCTCATCTTTTAATTGAGGATATTAATAAATTGCTTAATGATAATAATCCTCAATTTATTGTCAACCTGGAAGTGTTGAAAAACACAGATACCTTAAAATGGCTGGAAGAAATTAGAGAAGGAGTAATTTAAACCAAAATAAATAATAATACTCCTCTAAATACTAAAATAATATAAATAAAAAATAATTATTCAATAAATCTTACTATTAATGGAATAAAAATTCTGGTTAAAATAAAAATGGAAAAAATATTTTTAAGCATAGATATTGGAACAACCGGGTGCAAGGCTATTCTTTTTAATAAAGAGGGTCAATTATTAAAAAAGACATACCGGGAATATCAAAGCATCTATCTTTCCGCCAGATGGATTGATCATGACCCTTCCACCTGGCTACAGGCTGCTCAAAAAACAGTCATGGAAATCATTTCTACCGGGGAATATCCCCAAGAACAGCTTGCAGCTATCTCTATAACCAGCCAACGGGCTACCTTTATTTCTGTAGATAAAAATGGTCAAGCCCTGGAAAATGCCATTCTATGGCAGGACAAAAGAGCTATAACAGAAAGTAATGAAATAATAGAGAAGTTTGGGCAGGATGATATATACGACAGGACCGGACTCAGGGTTGATCCTTATTTTACTTTGCCAAAACTAATTTGGCTAAAAAAGAATAAACCAGAAATATACCAAAAAACATATTGCTTTTTAATGGTCCAGGATTTTATTATCTATCATTTGACCGGGAAATTTGCCACAGATTGGACTCAAGCATCCAGAACAATGTTTTTCAATATTGAAAATTTTTCATGGGATGAAACTATTATTGAGAAATTTGATATTGATTATCATAAAATACCCCCGGCTTTAAAACCTGGTACTATTGTTGGAAAAACTAATAAACTGGCAAAAAAACATTTTGGACTTATTGAAGGCATACCGGTAATTGTAGCCGGAGGAGATCAGCAGTGTGCTGCAGTAGGATTAGGTGTGGTAGAAGAAGGCCTGATTGAGGTAAATACCGGATCAGGTTCTTTTGTTCTTGCCAATAGCAGCAGGTTTGTAAAAGATAAAAAGAAAAGAATACTTTGCAGTGCTTCGGCTATTCCAGGAAGCTGGGTTTTAGAGGCAGGTATTTTTACCACTGGTGGCATATATCGATGGTTCAGGAATAATTTCGGTAAAGAGGAATTAAAAATTGAGCAACAAACCGGCCAGGATGCCTATCAAATTTTAGATTTGGAAGCTGAAAAAGAACCCCCAGGTGCCAATGGTTTACTGTTAATACCTCATTTTGCTGCTTCTGCAGCACCGTATTGGAATCCTGAAGCAAGAGGAGTTTTGTTTGGTCTTACCCTGAGCCATTCCAAGGCTTCAGTTGCCAGAGCTATTTTAGAAGGAATTTCTTTTGAGGTACAAAAAAATATTCTGTTAATTGAAAAAAATACTGCTGAGATTAACGAAGTTAGAATAAGTGGTGGTGCTTCTAATTCTAATATATTCAATCAAATACAAGCAGATATTTACGGAAAAGAAGTTGTCAAAACTATCTGTAATGAGGCCTCATCATTAGGCGCAGCAATTTTAGCTTCGGTAGCAGTAAATACTTACCCTGATTTAAATTTTGCTGTAAAGAAAATGGTGAAAATCGATCAGGAAAGTAGAAAAAAGCCAAATATTAATAATACAAAAAAGTATCAGGAATTATTTGAGCTGCACAATGCAATATATTATCATTTAAACAAAGGTGGAATTTATAAAAAATTAAACGAAATAACTGATGTTTTTTCTTAATATAAAGAATTACTGATGTATAATCTAATAAAATAAAACTGTATGGGAGAATTATTTTATGAAAGTAAAATTATTAATATACTCCAATCTGAAAAATAATGTTAAGAACTATGATGATAAAAACGGAGTTGTTATAGAGGTAAATGAACCAGCAACCATAAGAGAATTCTTAACAAAACATATTGAACACAAACAAGCTGTAAATGCTACCAATACTTTACTTTTGAATGATAAACTGGTTCCTTTTCAAGAACTGGATCAAAAGCTCAATGACGGGGATACTGTTAAGTTGTATCCGCCCATAGGCGGAGGGTAAAAATTGAGACAAAATGGTGAAGAAGTTTAAATTAATCGTTCTTGATATTGATGGCACATTGTTGGACAATGATAGTAAAATTTCTATCAATACTACTAATTCAATAAAAAAAGTAAAAGAACACGGGATTGAACCGACCTTTGCAACAGGTCGGCTTTTCCCTGATGCTCGTTATTATGCTGATATCCTGAAGATATTTCAACCTATGATATTGTTACATGGCGCAATCATTCAGTCTCCAGATGGTAAAGTTATCAGAGGAATTCCCTTATCACATGAAATTATAAGGGAATTGATTAATTTTGCCCATAAAAAAAAGACAACTTTTCAATTATACCTGAAAGATTCATTACTTGTTGAAGAAATAACTTTTTGGCATCATCAATATGTTAAATATTCTCCAGGCAATCCAAAAGTGTTTTGTGTTGAAGATATCTTGAAGAATTTAGAAAAAGAAATTTATCAGTTTGCGTTTTTGGGTAATAATGAAGATGTCTTGATTTTAAGAGATATGGTAAAAGAATACTTTAAAGAATCTGTTTCCATACAATTTAGCCATCCTAACCTTTTAGAAATTGCTGCTCCGAATATCTCTAAAGGCACTGCTTTAATTGAATTAGCTGATATTATGAATATTTCTTTAAAGAATATTATTGCAGTTGGGGATTATGAAAATGATCTAGAAATGCTGCAGTTGGCTGGACTGGGTGTTGCTATGGGGAATGCCCCTCAAAAGGTAAAAAATATTGCTAACTTTATTACTGAAAGTAATAGTAAAGATGGCCTGGCTGTCTTTATTGAACACTTATTGGCGTGTAATTGTAAATCAAAATTAGAAAAATAATCTGCTGATTTTTAGCAGGCAAAATCGATAAATAATTCTAAAATTAAAATTTAACCCCGATTATTTTTTCAACAAAGGAGGTTTTATGAATACACTGAAAAAAGAAACCGCAACATTGGCAGGAGGATGTTTTTGGTGTTTAGAAGCCATTTATAAAAAAGTTATTGGAGTGAATGAAGTAGTCCCAGGTTATATGGGAGGTAAATTAAATAATCCCACTTATGAACAAGTTTGTTCGGGTACTACCGGACATGCTGAGGTAGTCCAGATTACCTTTGATCCTGATAGTATTTCTTATGCTGAAATATTAAAAATATTCTGGGAGATTCATAACCCTACAACCCTGGATCGACAGGGGCATGATATAGGTTCTCAATACCGTTCAGTTATTTTTTATCATAACGAAGAACAAAGAAGAATTGCAGAAAAATCAAAGCAGGATTTACAAAATTCTAATATCTGGACCCGGCCTGTTGTAACAGAGATTGTCCCTTCTGGTCAATTCTATCCAGCTGAAGAATATCATATGAATTATTTCCAGAATAACCCTGCAAATAATTATTGCCAGTTTGTAGTATTGCCTAAAATTGATAAATTTAAAAATAAATTCCAGTACTGCATAAAGAAAGACAGCGAAAGGAGAGAAAGATAATGAACAGTAAAGAAGAATTGGCAAACAGGGATTTTAAAATACCTTTTTTGCTTTTAGGCCTCTCAATAATAGTTGCCTCTTTTATCTTTGGATACTTTTTTTATCAGTCTAGGGCTACCCGTGATTATGTGCAAGTTGTGGGGGCGGCAACCAGAGGATTTGAGTCTGATATTGTTAAATGGAATATTACCTTTGAAGAAAATACTGATTTGATTAATATACGAGAAGGTTATCGTAATATACAAGAAAAAAGAGATCGTTTAATCTATATTTTAAAAGATAATGGGGTTTCAGAAGATGATATAAATATCAACCCGATTAACATTCAGAAGAGATGGGATAGAAATGGCGAGGTGGTTGGTTATTCTTTAAACCAATCACTTTTTATCATCTCATCAAAGATAGAAGAAATAGAAAACATGGCTCTTAACCCTGATGAGCTTTTAGATCAGGAGATTTTTTTCCAGATTTCATCTTTAGAATATTTTTATTCAGAAATAGATAATTTAAAAAAAGACCTGCTCGCCTTTGCAACTCAGAATGCTCGGGAAAGAGCAGGAAAGATATTACAGGAAAGTGGCCATGAGCCCGGAAAAATGATCTGGTCTCAGGCTGGAGTCTTCCAAATTATTGAACCATATTCTACAGAGGTGCAAAGCTATGGCATGTATAATACATCATCTAGAAAGAAAGAAATTAAAGTAACTGTTCACGCTCAGTTTTTGGTTAAATAAGAATGAATTAATACTAAAAAATACTTTTTAAAAAAAGAGACAGGAGATATTTTAGATATGAAGTCCTATAAGGTGTCTATCCAGCATGACAAAACTGTAAGTGAAATGATTCAAACTGCATTAGATGACTTAGGCGGGATTAAGTATCTTATTCCGCCAAATAAAAAAGTTTTAATAAAACCTAATTTAGTGATTGCTAAAACAAACGATACGGGTGCAACAACTAATCCCCAGGTCATTGAAGAAATAATAAAACAGGTGTTAAAAACTAACCCCTCTGAAATTGCCCTTGGAGAAAGTTCAACTGCAGGTGATAATACCATGATAGCTTTCCAGGTTACCGGAATGGATAAAATAGCGCAAAAATATGGAGTAAAAATTATTGATTTTAAAAAAACACCTACTGTAAATAAGAATATTCCTATGGGCAAAGAGATAAAAAATGTAAAAATATACCAGCCAATATTTGAGTATGATTATTTTATAAATGTCCCTATTTTAAAAATTCACGGTGAAACCACTGTAACGATTGGGATGAAAAACCTTAAAGGATGTATTCATGATCAGGAAAAACATCGCTTTCATCGTTTAAATTTACATCAGTGTATAGTTGATTTAAATACATTAATTATTCCTGATTTAACCATAGTTGATGCTACCATTTGCTCTTTACAATGGGAGCTTGGAGGAAATCCTCTACAGCTAGACACCATCATAATCGGGGAAAATGTTTTAGCCGCTGACATGGTTTCCGCTTCTCTATTGGGCTATAGCATTAAAGAGGTAAAACATATTGAAATAGCCAGTAAAACAGGAATAGGTCCTTCGGATATGGAAGAGATTGAAATTCTTAATCCAATTGAAGGAAATATTAAGAAAATGGTAATTGATGCATCCAATTCAAGGATACCCAAATATAATTTACCCAATATGCAGATTATTGAAAAGGGTACTTGCAGTTCCTGCAAAGGGGCAATGGTAGCTGCTATGCGCCGTCTTTCCAGTGAAGGATATTCACCTGAATGCGTGATTGCCATGGGACAACTATTGGCAGGTGAAAATGAAAAATTGCTAAATGCGAAAAATCAAGGGATTCCCATTGTGGGTATAGGACAATGTGGATGCAAAATTGTGCAGGACTATGCAGTAGAAAATATTAACGGTTGTCCTGCCAGGGCAGAGCAAATTTATGGTATGTTGAAAAAAATATAAAATACCATAAAAATATTTACTGTAGAGGGGCAAAATGGATAAATTTATAGAAAAACATGCTCATATTTTACTTAATTATTCAGTAGAATTAAAAAGAGGAGATAAATTAACAATACTTGGCCAATCAGCTACTTATCCACTAATGAAAGAAATATTCAGGCAAGCTGTTAAAATGGAAGCTTTTCCAGAATGTCATTTTCTGGAAGAGGAACTGCAGGAAATAACATTAAAAACTGGAAATGAAGAGCAGATTAAATATTTACCGGCCAGTCTAAAGAAGAGCTATGAAACTGCAGATACTATATTAACTATTTGGGGAAGCTCCAATACCAGGATTTTTGCAAATATTGAGCCTGTAAAAATGAAAACTTATTCACAGGGGAGAAGACCAATTATTGATTTACTTTTTCAGCGTTTAGCTAAAGGTGAAGCCCGTTGGTGTGGGACTCTTTCACCTACTCCGGCAGTGGCGCAAGAGGCCAATATGTCTTTCTCTGAATATGAAGAATTTGTTTACAATGCCTGCCTTTTAAATGACATAGATCCAATTACTGCCTGGCAGGAAATTAACCGAAAACAGGAGAGTATTTGTAATTTTCTTAACCAAAAAAAAGAACTTAGAATTATATCTCATAGTACTGACTTAAAGGTATCTATCAAAGGTAGAAAATGGATAAATTGTTCAGGAAAAGAAAATTTTCCTGATGGAGAAGTTTTCACCAGCCCGATTGAAGACTCAGCAGAAGGCAATATTCGTTTTAACTTTCCTGCTATTTATGATGGAAGAGAAGTTGAAGATATAAGATTAACTTTAAAGAAAGGGAAAGTGGTAGAAGTTTCTGCGGTGAAGGGAGAAGAATTTTTAAAAGAAATACTAACTACAGATGAGGGGTCAAGTTTTCTTGGTGAAATAGCCGTTGGAACTAATTATAACATTCAAAAATTTACTAAAAATATCCTTTTTGATGAAAAAATAGGTGGAACTGTTCATATCGCTTTAGGCAGGTCTCTTCCTGAAGCAGGGGGGAAAAATTTGTCTGCCATTCATTGGGACCTGATTTCTGATATGAAAAATGGTGGCGAAATATATGCAGACAATCAGTTGATCTATAAAAATGGTGTTTTTCTATTTTAGAAATATCAATAATAATTCATTATTATTATGATGTGTAAAATAAAAACCTAAAAAAGCTATTTTGCAGTTAAAGAAGTAATATTGACAAAAAACATTTAGTTTTATATACTATTTTGATATGATAATATAGTTTTTAAGCAGGAGTGCACCTAGGGTTCCGTTTTAGTGTTTGATTTATCATAATAATAGAACAACTTATAAGGAAAAGTTTAAGTCTGGACCGAGCGGTGCAAGCAAAATAACTAATTGCTACACTTTTGGGATAAAAGCCCGAGAGATAGGTTCTGTTAAAGAATTTATCTCTCGGGCTTTTTGTATGTGTAATAAGTAATACAAAATTACTACTACAAAAATGATAGTTGTAAATAAACTTAATGATAATTAATAATTTATTGTCACTCAGAAGAAAGGAGAATAGTATGGAAAAAAAGAAAAGTGCATTAGATGTAGCTAATTTACAGTTAGAAAAAGCTTTATCCAGAATGAATATCGATGAGAACCTTAAAAAACAATTGCGTAAAACTGAAAAAGTACTTACTGTCTCAATTCCAGTTAAAATGGATAATGGAGAAATAGAGGTTTTTACGGGATTTAGAGCACAATATAATACTGCTCGAGGTCCTGCTAAAGGTGGAGTAAGATATCATCCCCAGGTTTGCTTTGATGAAATAAAGGCTTTATCAGCCTGGATGACCTGGAAATGTGCTGTGGTAGATTTACCTTATGGTGGTGCAAAAGGTGGAATTATCTGCAATCCTAAAGAAATGTCAGAGGGGGAATTAGAAAGATTATCCAGAAGATATATTTATGAAATATCCCCTATAATTGGTCCTAATAAAGATGTGCCTGCTCCCGACGTTTACACTAACTCAAAAGTTATGAGTTGGTATGTTGATACCTATAATATGTTAAGCGGAGAAGCGACTTTCTCAGTAGTTACCGGTAAACCTATCCAGTTATGGGGTTCTCAAGGTAGGGTAACTGCCACAGCTTCCAGTGTAGTTCAAACTATACTATTATCTCTGGATCGGTTAAGCATTTCTCCTGAAAAAGCCACAGTGGTAATCCAGGGTTTTGGCAATGCAGGATCTTTTGTCGGTAAATTTTTGCATGAAAAAGGATTAAAGGTAATTGCTGTCAGTGATTCAAAAGGTGGAGTTTATAATGAAAAAGGATTGGATCCAGTAGCCCTGCTTAAACATAAACAAGAAACAGGGACCGTAAGTGACTTTTCCAGTAACGGTACTGAGCAGATAACAAATGAAGAACTATTGAAATTGGAGTGTGATATTCTTGTTCCTGCAGCACTGGAGGAAGTTATTGATGAGAATAATGCTCATGATGTTAAGGCAAGAATTATTGCTGAAGCAGCAAATGGGCCCACAACTCCTGAAGCAGATGAAATATTAAAAGAAAAAGGAACTTTTGTAATACCAGATATTTTGGCCAACTCAGGTGGTGTTGTAGTTTCATATTTTGAGTGGGTTCAGAATCTTAATGGTTATTTCTGGAGTGAAGAAAAGGTTGCCCGCAGGTTGAAAAAAAGAATAGAAAGAGCTTTTAATGAAGTTTTAAATATTGCACAAAAGGAAAATATTGATAACCGTACTGCTGCATATATTAGTGCTGTCGGAAAAGTTGCCGAAGCAATGAGATTTAGAGGGATTTGGCCTTAAAGATAAAAACTACTAAACTGAAATACAGACATAAAAAACAAATAAAGCACTTACATTTATAATGTAAGTGCTTTATTTGTTTATGTATTTATTCATAGAAGAAAAAGAATATTAAGCTTCAGAAAAAGATTCATCCAATTTGGGGGAAACTGCTTCAACAGTTGAGTTCTGATGTTCATTTTCTATTTGCAGTTTAATTTGTTTAAACAGAACTGTTGCTAGAATAAATGTTAAAATATTTGCAATTGGCTGAGCATAAATGAATCCAGAAAATCCGAAGAAATAATTTAAGAGAAATAAAATAGGAATGTAAAAAAGACCCTGTCTTGATAATGCCAGTATCAAAGCTGGTCTTCCTTTTCCTAATGATTGAAAGCTGACCCGTATAAGAAATTGAATACCTGCAAAAGGCAATGATATCATCAAGGCTCTCATAATTCTTATCCCGTAATCAACAACCTGTTCATTATTAATGAAAATTTTTATCATTTCTCCTGCAAAAAAATAAAAGAAAATTAAAAAGAAAATTGAAATGGAGGTAGCCATAATACCTGCTGTTTTAATGATACTATTAAGTCTTGGAATTTTTTTAGCACCATAGCTATATCCAATCAAAGGTTGTGTGCCTTCAGAAAGTCCTATAAGTATCATTATAGCCATAGAAAAAACTCGATGGTTAATTCCAAAAGCAGCTACTACCATATCATTATATCCTGCTGCTACATAATTTCCTAAAGTTTGAGCAATGCTTATCATAAAATTATTTAAGGATGCTGGTATGCCTATTCTGAATATTTCCAGATACAAATCCTTTTTAGGAGTAAAATATTTCCATTTAATTGAAACTATGCTTTTTTTCTGCCAATAAAAAGAAAGATAATAAATGAGGGATACTAATTGCCCGATTACTGTGGCAATAGCGGCACCAGTAACTCCATAATTAAAAACAAATATAAAAATTGGATCTAAAATAATATTAAGTCCGGTACCAATAAACATTCCAAACATGGATATTTTTGCAGCACCCTCGGATCTCAGCAAATTACCAAAAAAGAATTTTAGCATCAATACGCTGCTGCTGATGAATATAACAAACAGGTAATCGTAAGCATAATTGTATGTTTCCCTGGTAACTCCGATAAAAACTAGAATAGGAGATATAAAAAATAAACCTATTATTGCTGTGAACACACTGGCAAATAAACAAGAATAAAAGGCCGTAGAGCTGGTCTTTTTAGCCATAACATAGTCTTTATTACCCAATAATCTTGAAATATAGGATGATGCTCCGAAACCAAACATTCCGCTGACAGACATCAACATCATAAAAATAGGAAAGGCTATAGAAATAGCTGCTACCTGAAGTGGATCATTAAGTTTCCCAATAAAAAAAGTATCTGTGAGATTGTAAAAGACCTGTACAATCATACCCAGTATTGTCGGAAAGGCTAAATAAATAATAGCCTTGACAGGTGGTTCATCACGTAAAATTTTGATTCTTTTATCATCCATTTGATTATTCCTGTTCTTCTATAAATTTTCACTAAATAAATATCTAGAAAATTACTATTTTATCTTTTATCTTTAATAATAAAGAAAGAAGGGTATATATTTCCTGTTGAGAAAAATCTTTTAGCAAATTTTTCTCTGATTCCTTAATGTTTTCTAAACAGATTTGCTTAATTTCCATTCCTTTTTTTGTTAAACTGATAACAGTATTTCTAGAATCATCCGGATCAATATCTTTTTTGATTAAATTTTTTGTTTCTAATAGTTTAATTAATTTAGTCATAGATGAAGGTTTAATTTCTATAAAATCGTAAATCTGTTTTTGGTTTATTTTTTGTTGATCATGTTCCCATAAATAAGCCAATACTTTAAACTGGGAAATTGTAAGATTATTTTCACTTAGATTATAGTTTAAACGCATCTTTAAATGATGTCCGATTTGCATAATAAGCCGAGGGATATTTTTTGTGTTTTTTCTCATACTAATACCTGATATTTAGCTAACTAAATAAATTATAGAAGAGAATTTTCATCTGTCAATATGAGATAATGAAAAATATCTTAATTTTATAAAAATTTAAGATTATTTTTAAGTAGTTTTAATATTTTGTGTCTATAATTATTTGTGAGTAAATGTTTAATAATAGACTGAATTAACTTTTAAAAAAAAGAGCAAAACGCTTATAAATAATATATAAAAAAATTAACAGCTGATATTTATTATTTTGTTATCATTTTATTTTATTTTTAAGAAACGATTTATTTAAACAAATAACTAATTGACAAAATTGCTAATCTTTCAGAAGAGGAGAAGAAGAACGAAAAATGAGAAAAAAAACTGTTATTTTTATTTTTACAATAATATTAATAATTACTGGTATTTATTTTTATAAAGATAAAATATTAGATGTTTTACCTATTTATAATTCATCCAGATTAAGAGAAAATGCTTATGCTGAAAAAATAGATCCAGGGGCAATTATTGAGGTAAAAACTGGCAATATAAAAAAAACTGTATCGACAAGCGGCTACATAAAACCAGAGAATGAGGCCTATTTAAGCTTTGCTACTACTGGAACTACTGGCGGTACAGTAGAGAGAATATTTTCACAAAGAGGAGAGCTGGTAGAAAGAGGGCAGCAATTGGTTAAACTGGAAGACAAACAGGAACATCTCAATTATCTGAAAGCTAAAAATGATTATGAATTAGCAAAGATAACCGGATCTCCCAGCCAGATTGAAGAAGCAAAACTGACAATGGAAGTAGCATTAGATAAATATGAATCAAAAACATTAAAAGCTCCTTTTTCTGGGAAAATTGTTGATATTTTTATAGAAGAAGGAGATTTTATTGAAGGCAGCAGTGATGTAGTTTATATTATTGATGATTCATCTTATGAGGTAAAGGTATCGGTTAGTGAAGTAGATTGCCTTAGCGTTGCAGTTGGACAAAAAGTAGAAATTGAATTGGATATTTTAAAAGGGCAAAAATTTACCGGTACGGTAGCAGAGGTTGCTGAATATGCGAAAATAGAAAGCGGGGTAGTCACTGTTCCAGTAACTTTGCTGATTGATGAAGTTTCTCATTATTTTAAACCGGGTTTTTCTGCTACTGCAGAAATTATTATAGATTCAGCTGAAGATGTAATGATAATACCTATTACAGCAATCTCACAAACAGATTCGGATATTGTAGTCCTAAAAGTAGAACAAAACCAAATTCTTCCTACCCCTGTGAAAGTAGGAATAAGTGACAGTTTTTATCAGGAAGTGACAGCTGGATTGAACACAGGGGATAAAATTATTGTTAACAATTATCAAAGAAACAATCCACCTCAAAATTCCAGAAATCCTCTTGGAGGAATACCTATGCCCAGAATAAGGCCTTAAGGAGTTAATTGATGGAATTTGTAATTAAAATGGAGAAGATAATTAAAACTTATAAACTTGAAAAAGTTTTAGTCGAAGCATTGCGAGGTATTACATTTGGGGTCAGAGAAGGAGAGTTTGTATCTATTATGGGACCTTCAGGTTCAGGAAAATCCACTTTGATGCATATAATTGGTTGTCTGGATTATGCTACCAGTGGTGAATATATCCTATCAGAGCAGGATGTTTCTCAATTAAATGATAATCAGTTAGCGGTATTCAGAAGCAAAAAAATAGGTTTTGTGTTTCAGCAATTTAATCTGCTGCCCAAGATCACCAATCTGAGAAATGTGGAATTGCCTTTGATATATTCATGTGTTCATCCAAAGGAAAGAAGAAAGCTAGCGATTGCAGCTTTAGAAAAAGTAGGATTAGGTGATAGGATTAACCATCGCCCCAATGAAATTTCCGGAGGACAAAAACAGAGAGTTGCTATTGCCAGAGCTTTAATCAACAATCCATCAATTATTCTGGCTGATGAACCAACTGGTAATTTAGACTCTAAAACCGGTTTGGATATTATGGAAATATTTAAAGATTTAAATCAGGCAGGTAATACAATTATTCTGGTTACACATGAGATTGACATAGCTAACTATGCTAAGCGAATTATTCGCTTAAAAGATGGGTTAATTGAAAAAGATGAGGTATTAGAATGATTTTACAAAGTATAAAAATTGCCTTGGAGAGTTTATGGTCTAATAAAATGCGCAGTTTCCTGTCTATGCTCGGGATTGTTATTGGGGTTGGTGCGGTTATTGCTATTGTGTCAGTGGGGACCGGCTCCACTGAGCAGGTTACCTCTCGAATTGCTAATCTTGGCTCAAATATGATTACTTTATATCCAAGAACACCAAGGGGTCAGTGGGGAACAATCAGCACTGGTAATTCTCAAGAGAAATTTACAATAGAATTGGCCGATTACCTGGTAGAATTTTGCCCTTCTCTTCTTTCAGTTACCCCTGTTAAGCAGTTTAGTGCCAGGGTTATTTCCAGTGATGTCAACATAAACACAACTGTTATTGGAACTGAATATGATTATATGAATGTAAATAATTATGAAGTCGCAAAAGGAGTTTTTATAAGTGCCAGAGATAATACTGAAAGAAATCCAGTAATTGTAATTGGATCCGCTTTAGCAGCAGACCTTTTTGAAACTGAAGATCCTCTTGGAAAAGATATTAAGATAAATTATAACGGAAGAACATTTACTTTTACAGTCATTGGAATTATGCAGGAAAAAGGAGGATCAATGGCTGGAAATCTAGATGAAAGGGTTTACATACCCTTATCTGTAGCCATGGACAGAATACTGGCACAAAGATATGCAGATTCATTTATTGCCCAGGCTGTTTCCTCTGAAAAAGCAGCAAGTGCTGTAAAAGAAATGGAATTTTTTATGGTTAAGTATTTAGAAGATGAGAATAAAGAGCGATTTCGTATTATGAGTCAGGATGAAATATTGGACACAGTTAGCTCGGTTACCAATACAATGAGTCTTATGTTGGGTGGAATAGCGGCAATTTCTTTATTAGTAGGAGGCATTGGTATTATGAATATCATGCTGGTATCGGTTACCGAAAGAACAAGAGAAATTGGTATTCGTAAAGCATTAGGAGCCAAGAATAAGAATATATTATTTCAGTTTTTAATGGAATCTTTAAGCTTGAGCAGCGCTGGTGGTTTGATAGGAATTGGTTTTGGTTGGACTGTGGCTTATTTTTTAGCTCAATACGGAAAATGGCCTTTGGTTGTTTCACATCTATCAATATACCTGGCCTTTGGCTTTGCTCTTTTTATTGGAATATTTTTTGGTTTATATCCGGCTATGAAAGCTGCCAGGATGAATCCGGTAGATGCTTTAAGATACGAGTAAACTATTGAAAGACAGAGCATTTGATATAAAAAGCATAATCATTTATAATAGTAAACATATCTATTAAATAAGTAATGGAGGTGATAAAAAATATCGTAAATTGTTTATAAATAGAAAAAGCAAATTAGCATCAACGAAGAAGAAAAAAATTATACAAGAGAAGGAGTAACAAAATGAAAAAAATATAATCACTTTAACTTTAATAGCTGTACTGCTAATGTCTTTTGCCTCAATGTCTATGGCAGCATACCCAGAACGTCCTATCAGGTCTATTGTTCCTTTTAATCCAGGTGGCGGAACTGACTTGTTGACCAGAACCATTCAGAGCTATATTGACTTGGATGGTCAACCATTGGTCCCGGTCTATATTCCAGGGGCATCCGGTCAAATTGGAGCAATGGAAGTATATAGAGAAACACCAGACGGTTACACAATTTTAGGCCATAATACTGACAACTTAATTGGCCAGTATCTGTCAGGTGGAACTGATGTAAAATTATGGGAAGAATTTGAATTTATCTGTAATATGGTATTAGATAATGGAGTAGTAATTACTCATCCCGGGACCGGCTGGACTTCATGGGAAGATGTAGTTGAATATGCCAAAGCGAATCCTGGGAAAATAGCATGGGGTACTGAAGGATTAAGAACTCCACAGGCTGCAGCTATCATGACTCTTAATGATGTTTACGGTTTTGACTTCCAGATCGTTCCTTATGACGGCGGAGCAAATGCCCGTATATCTTTATTGGGTGGGCATATTGAATTAACCAGCGGCAGTGTTTCTGACATGCGTGAACTGCTGCGTTCAGGAGATGCAATACCTTTATTATTTTATAGTAATAGAAAGTCACCTTTTGTTGAAGGAGTCCTGACTCCAGAAGAAGCTGGCATTCCAGAATTTGGTTTAGCTCCAGGAGCTCAAAGAGCATATTTTGCCCCTCCAGGGACTCCTAAAGAAGTAGTTGATTATCTGGCTTCTAAATTCGAAGAAGTTGCTAACAATGAAGACTTTATTGCTGACATGGCTGCTGTCAACTATGGTGTTGACTTTATAGGTCCAGAAGAAGCAAAAGCTCAAGCCATGGAATTAGCTGAAAAATTACAGGCAGCTTACGAGAAATATTTTGAATAAAAACCAATAATATAAGTTAATAATATAGTTAAAAACAACTTTATAGATTAATAAAAAGAAAGCAAAAATGACGAAAAATTCAGAATTATAGAATGAATTTTTCGTCATTTTTTATATTAATATCCATTAATATAAAAAATGTCTATATGTAATTTATTAAATCTAGGTCAACAAAGCTTCTTGTTTTCAAGAAAAGTTAACATTGACTAAGATAAGTTATTTATAATACTGACAATTGATTTCACAGATAAAAAATTATCATAAAGTAAGCAGATATCAATCGATGGATATATTTTACATAATGAATAGGATTGTATATAATATTAATTAACTTACCATATTACATTCTGCCATAAATGTTTAAAAAAAGGGGTGATTAAAAAATAAAAATAGTTTTTTTAAAAGAAAAAATATAAGATAAGAAAGGAATTTTAAAATGAAAAAATATTTAGTTATTTTAAGTTTAATAATGATAATGGTTTTTTCTTTTGCCTCAATGTCTATGGCAGCATACCCAGAACGCCCTATCAGGTCTATTGTTCCTTTTAATCCAGGCGGCGGAACTGACTTATTGACCAGAACTATAGAAAAATATTTAGATTTAGACGGCCAGCCATTAGTTCCTGTCTACATTCCTGGTGCCTCCGGCCAAATCGGGGCAATGGAATTATATAGAGAAACACCAGATGGTTACACTATTTTAGGTCACAACACTGATAACTTAATTGGTCAATATTTATCAGGCGGAACAGATATTAAATTATGGGAAGAATTTGAATTTATCTGTAATATGGTATTAGATAACAATGTGGTTATTACCCATCCTGGTACCGGCTGGACTTCCTGGGAAGATGTGGCAGAATTTGCCAAAGCAAATCCTGGTAAAGTTTCCTGGGGTACTGAAGGATTGAGGACAGCAGCAGTAGCAGCCATCATGACCTTAAATGATGTTTATGGTTTTGATTTTCAGATCGTTCCTTATGACGGTGGAGCCAATGCCCGTGTATCTTTATTAGGAGGACATATTGAATTAGCCAGTGGTAGTGTTTCTGACATGCGTGAACTGCTGCGTTCCGGAGATGCAATCCCGGTTCTGTACAGCAGTGACAGAAAGTCTCCTTTTGTAAAAGAAGGAGTTCCAACCCCCACAGAAATGGGCATTCCTGAATTTGGTATTACTCCAGGATCATTAAGAGCATATTTTGCCCCTCCAGGAACTCCTAAAGAAGTAATTGATTATCTGGCTTCCAGATTCGAAGCAGTAGCTAAGAATGAAGACTTTATTGCTGATATGGCTGCTGTCAACTATGGTGTTGACTTTATGGGTCCTGAAGAAGCTAAAGAATGGGCTGATGGAGTTGCCAGCAGATTAGAAGCTGCTTATGCAAAATATTTTGAATAGACATTAAAATCACTTGAATATAAAAAGATATTAAATAAATTTAATATTATCTTTAATAGAGGATGATGAGTCGATTATTTTAAACAATTAAAAATATATCAGGAAGGTAAAATTATTAAAAGCTGATTTTTAAGTATTTTTATCTTCCTGATTGTTAATTTTAACATTAGACAACTTTGCATACTTTATGATATTTTATTAAAATAATAATAGAATTATTAATGAGAAAATGTTTCTAACAAAAAAATAGGGAGGTGTTAAATACTAAAAATAAGAAATTAAATATAAAATACAAAAAATTACAAAATAAAATTGAAAAAGGAGTTTAATAAGTAATAATGAAAAAAATATTTACTATTTTAATGATTGCTGTATTGTTAATGATAGTTTCTATCAGTGGTTTAGCGGCATATCCGGAAGAACCAATCAGAGTTATTATTCCATTTAATCCTGGTGGTGGATCTGACATATTAACAAGAGCAGTTGCAAAACATATGCAAATAGAACAACCTCTGGTTTTGATATATGTCCCTGGTGCATCTGGTTTAATAGGTGCAATGGAACTTTACAGAGAAAAACCTGATGGGTATATTATTTTAGCCCATAATGCTAATAATGTTGTTTCTCAATATTTATCAAAAGCCACAGATGTTATGTTGTGGAGAGAAATGGAAACAATCTGTGACTTAGTCCAGGATCATACTGTTCTTACTACTCATCCAGGAACCGGCTGGACTTCATTTGAAGAAGTGCTGGAATACGCTAAAGCGAACCCCAGACAGTTAAGATGGGGAGTAACTGGTGCAAGAGGTTTATCAGCTGTAAATATGTTAATGGTTCAGGAAGCAACTGGTGCTCAATATCAAATGGTTCCATATGATGGTGGTGCTGCAACCCGTGCTGCTTTGCTGGGTGGACATATAGATGTTGAAACAACTTCTGTTTCTGATGCTCGAGGAGTTATTGAGAGCGGTGATGCTATTCCTTTGGCAGTTCTTGATGACACCAGATCTCCTTATTTACCAGATGTTCCGACTTTAAGAGAGGTTGGAGTAGATGTTATTGCTTTCCAGCCCAGATCTTATTATGCTCCTCCTGGAACCCCCAAAGAAATAGTTGATTATCTGGCTTCTAAATTCGAAGAAGTAGCCAACAATGAAGAATTTATCCAGGAAATGAAAGAGTTGTATTTAGTTGTTAATTTCAGAGGGCCGGAAGAATCATTTAATACTGCTGAAAAAATGTATGAAGATTGGAAACCAATATTTGATGAATATTTCCAATAAAAAATGAAAAAAATAAGAGCGTTACTTTTTAAAGTAACGCTCTTATTTTTGTGATTGATAGTTTTTATAAAATAATATTTTATTCAAAATAATATAAACAATCTAGTTAAGGAATTAACAGGTAATATAAATTTAAATTTGAATTGTTAAATATATCGTTAAAGACATTGGAGGCCGAAGTGTTAAAAAGGAATAACCTATATGATTTAATATTAGGCATTATAGTATTAATTATAAGTATTTTTATAATGTTTGATACTAGAAATATCCAGGTAGGCATACTGGACCAGCAAATAGGGTTTATTGCAAGTCCCAAAGGCTTTATTACTATTATTGGATCTGGTCTTATGATTTTGTCTGGAATGCTCATAATACAATCTATTGTAAGATTTTTCAGACCTCTTAAAAGTGAAATCAGTGAAGAAAAAGAGCAGATTGATAAAGAAAAAGTTATGCTGCCTAAAGAAGTTTTGATATCTATGGTGGTATTTGTTGCATATGTGGCTACTATGGAGACATTTGGCTTTTTTATTAATAGTTTTATTTTATTAGTCACATTTATGACCATGTATTATGCTAAAGAAAAAAGTATAAATATCAAAGATAAAGAAAAAGTCCGAAAAATAGTTTTAAATATGATTATTATCTCTGTAATCAGTTTATTTGTATTACAGCAAATATTTGTAAGACTACTAGGAGTAAGTCTTCCTAAGGGCATATTTGGATTTTAATATTTTGTAAGGGATGGTGATATTTTTGGAAGTTTTAATACAAGGATTTAGATTTTTTATTACAGAGCCGGCAACTTTGCCACTCCTGGTTTTTGGAGTATTGTTTGGCATAATATTTGGTTGTATTCCGGGTCTTACAGCTACTCTTGGCATAGTTTTGCTAATTCCCTTTACTTATGTCATGGCGGCAGAATTGGGATTAGCTCTCTTAATCGGAATATATGTAGGAGGAATAAGCGGAGGGTTGATTACCGCTATTTTACTGAATATACCAGGTACTCCCTCTTCAATGGTTACCTGCTGGGATGGTTATCCAATGGCTTCTAAACGAGGATTGCCTGGCCAGGCATTATCTATAGGTGTTTTTTCTTCAGCTCTAGGAGGTAGTTTTTCAGCACTTGCACTGATATTTATTGCACCGCCTCTATCAAAAATTGCTCTAAGTTTTGGCAGCTGGGAATATTTAGCTATTATGGTACTGGGAATGAGTGTAGTTGTGATGATGACCAGTGATAATCCTTTAAAAGGATTAATAGCTGCCTTAATTGGCATTGGGATTGGAGCAATAGGGATAGATGTTATTTCCGGAGTGTCCAGATTAACTTTTGGTTTTTGGCAGCTTCAGGCAGGAATGAATGTAGTGGCAATTTCCATGGCCTTTTTTGCAGTTAGGGAAATTTTCACCCAAGTAAAAGGTTTTGGTAAAAGTGATCCTGTCATGAAAAAAGGAGATGTTAAAGATAAAATACCTATTTTCCCACCACTTGAAGCACTAAAAGGTACCAGTATTGCTTTTATCCTTGGATCAATTTATGGCACAATTATCGGTATGCTACCCGGGGTTGGCCAGACTACAGCAGGTATGCTGGCTTATAACAGTTCGAGACAGTTTTCAAAACACCCGGAAAAATATGGGACAGGAATATCGGAAGGAATTGTTGCCTCTGAGACTGCTAATAATGCTGTAAATGGCGGTGCCCTGATACCATTGCTAACTCTGGGTATTCCTGGGGATATGGTAACAGCAGTCTTAATTGGCGGTTTGATGATCCAGGGCATAAAGCCTGGTCCATTACTCTTTCGGGATAACCCGGGAGTAGTTGGCACTATCATGGTTGCATATTTATTATCAAATATAATAATGTTTATTTTAGAACTTGGTTTTATGAGAATATTTGTAAAAATATCCAAAGCGCCTTTATCAATCCTTTTCCCAATAATCTTAATTACATGTGTCTTGGGGGTATATGCTCTTAATAATAGAGTTTTTGATCTCTGGATATTAGCAATATTTGGTATAATAGGATATTTGCTAACTGAAGTTAATGTCCCTATGCCTCCTTTGATTTTAGGATATGTATTAGGTCAAATGATTGAAAGAACGTTTAGAACAGCTATGTATGCCTCTTATGGAGATATAAAAGATATCTTTAATCGCCCGGTAGCAATTGCAATTTTATTGCTAGCAGTTTTTTTAACCTTAATGCCATATATTTCTATTATAAAAAATAGATTTTTTGGGAAAAAGGCAATAAGTTAATTAACTAAATCGTTTCATTTATCAGGATTATTTTATAAAAAAAGACGGCTCCTTATTGAGGAGACCGTCTTTTTTTATAATTTTACCTGTATATTAATGTTTGAATTGATCAAATGGTGGTTTTGCATCTTCAGGCAATGGGAAAATATATTTATTACCTTCAGTTTTCTGGATAAATTCTTTTTTAGCGTCTTGAATTATTTTTTCATTTAAATAGAGATCTACCATAGAGCCTGCAAGAATTTTTGTGGCATATAACATAGCTTTATAGCCTATTTCTGATCCACTTGCTACAGTTGCCTGCCACGAATGTCCTGCAGTGCCTATAGGCCAGGTTGCTGTATTAAATTGGGCAGTTGGGGTTATTTGACTTACATCTCCTACATCAGTAGATCCTGCTAAAACAGAATCATTATCATATGTTTCTACAACATCTTCATGTAAAACATGCTTTAGAATAGCAGAAGGGACTTTTTGGTTAATTTTCTCTTTTTGACCTTTCAGAAAGGTTTTTTCTAATTGCTGAGCAAGATCATGGTCTTCTTTTGAAAATTTAGGAGGTTGAATTGCTTTCATATTTTTAAATATAACATCTCCTAATATATCATTTGGTAAAACTTCATAACAGGCAGATAAAAAAGTCCAATCCACAGTAGTTTCTGTCATCAGAGTTGCCCCTTCAGCAATCTTTTTTATCCGTTCCGTGATTTCTTCAACTTCAGCTCTTTTTGGTGCTCTTATATAGTACCAAACTGAGGCCTTATCAGGAACTATATTGGGCTCTCCCCCGCCATTAGTTATTGAATAATGTATTCTTGCTGAATCACTTATATGTTCTCTAAGATAATTTGCTCCGATATCCATCAATTCCACTGCATCTAATGCGCTTCTACCCATATCTGGCTGGGCTGCTGCATGAGCGGCTTTTCCCCTAAAAATGAAGCTTATGGAATTCATAGCCAGAGAGCTGGAAGCCCAAACCTGGTTTAATCGACCAGGATGCCATGTTAAACAAGAATCCAGGTCATCAAAAACACCATCTCTAGCCATAAATACTTTACCAACTAAGGTTTCTTCTGCCGGACATCCGTAATAACGAATAGTGCCTTTTATTTTATTTTCATCAATTAATTTCTTTATTGCCAGAACAGCTCCGATTCCAGCAGTTCCCAATAAATTATGTCCACACCCATGTCCCGGATCTCCTTCATGAACAGGTTCTTGTTTGCTGATAATTTTTTGTGATAATCCAGGTAAAGCGTCATATTCTCCCAATATGCCTAAAATTGGATTGCCATTTCCATATTCAGCTACAAAAGCAGTTGGCATACCACCGATATTTTCTTTTATTTTAAATCCTGCTTCTTTTAAAACATTGACCTGTAATGTGGTAGCAAATTTTTCTTCTAATCCTGCCTCTGGTTTTTCCCAAATTCTTTTAGCCATATCAACCAAAAAACTTTCCTGCTTATCGATCCACTGATAAATACTATTCTTATTGGTCATTTTATTACCTGCCTTTAATTTAATTATATTTAAATATCAGAACCTCAAGTTATTATTTTAAATTACTATATTTAATTTTACATAAAATATAAAAAACGCTCTAAATTTTTTATATTTTCAGAATAAAGTAATAATTAATTATAATTGAAATTTTATAATAATTTATACAACTTAAAACCTTAAATTGTCAAATTAATAGAATAGCTTTATTGCTGTTTGTTTTGTAAATTGACTTCCAGAATAAACATTGTTACAATTTTTTTAAATTAAAAAAATTTTGTGATATGAATTGAATATTATTCTAAATCTAATAAAAATAATATAATCAAAAGGAGTTAAAATATGCTATTAAGAGACAAGGTTGCTATAATTACAGGAGCAACAAAAGGAATAGGAAAGGCTATAGCAGAAGAATTTGCAAAAAATGGTGCTTCATTAGTTTTAGGAGGAACCAAAAGCGAATTGTTGAATAAAGTAAAAGAAGACTTAAGCTATGCAAATGTAAAACATTCAGTAGTGATTGGAGATATCTCTATTCCAGAAACAGCTGAAAAATTGATAGAAGCCGCTTTAAATTTGAATAACAAAATTGACATAATAGTGAACAATGCAGGAATAGTAAGAAGAGAAACAACTGAAGTAATGAGTTTACAGGATTGGCAAAGAGTGCTTGATGTTAACTTGAATGGTACATTATATTTATGTAAGCTAGCCATGCCTATATTAAAAAAACAACAGTCTGGTAAGATAATAAGCATTGCTTCAGGGGCGGCTAAAAATGCTCATCTGGGAGCTTCTCCCAGCTATGGAGCCTCAAAGGCTGGAGTAGTGTATTTAACAAGGCATTTAGCAACAGAGCTAGGATCTTATGGAATTAATGTTAATGCAATTTGTCCAGGCCCGATTGAAACTGATTTAACAGAAGAATGGCCTGTAGAACGAAGACAAAAATCCATCGAAAGAATTCCTTTGGGACGTTTTGGGAAGCCAGAAGAGGTTGCTCATCTTGCATTATTTTTAGCCTCTAATCTATCTGATTATATCACCGGAGAAAGCATCAGTATTAATGGTGGACTGTCTATGGATTAATAATTTCAAGAAAAAAAGAAAAATAATAAATTGTTTTTATTGTAGTTGTAGTTCATAATTTTTAACTGGTCTAGCCCAATTAATTTGACTACTTTTTTTAGTTATGATACTATGCTTTTGGATGTATTTGGAAATAGAAATTTTTGAAATATCTGCAATAGCTCCTAATTAATCCTGGCTATAAAGCTTGATATATTCCAAAATATTTCAATAAAAAATTTATCATTTTATAAAACAATTTATAGTAAGATATGCGATAACCCATGATCTAAAAAGCAATAAAAACTAAGAAAAATTTATTCCAATTTTGTTTTAAAGTGTTAATCAATATACTATATTATAATACAAAAATATAGTAAATATAAAAAACAATAATATAAGGAGATTTGTTACATATGGATAATAGAAAGCGTTTTGATCCGAAAAAATTGGAAGTATTTTCATCAGAAGTCCTGCAAAAATTAGGTGTTCCCCAAAAAGATGCTGATATTACTGCAAAAATACTAGTTCATACTGATATAAGAGGAGTTGAATCCCACGGTGTAGCTCACTTAAATCCATTTTATGTCACCTGGATTAAAGAAGGAAAAGTTACTCCTAAACCAGAGTTGAAATGGTCTAGCAATTCAGCAACATCAGCTATTCTTGATGGTGGTTCTGGTCTTGGTTTTGTTGCAGGCTATAATGCTATGGAAGAAGCTATAAAAAGAGCAAAAGAATCAGGTGCAGGATTTGTTTCAGTTAACAATAGTTCTCATTTTGGAGCAGCAGCTTATTATGCCATGATGGCCCTTGAGCACGATATGATTGGTATTTCAATGACCGCCGGAGGAAGAATAATGATGGCACCTGGCAGTAAGGGAAGAGCAGGTGGCTTAAACCCGGTATCTATAGCTGTTCCTGCCAATGAAAGACATCCTTTTGTCCTTGATATGTCCACCAGTGTTGTTGCCTTTGGTAAAATCGAAATTGCCAAAAGACAGGGAAAGTCCATTCCAGAAGGTTGGGTTGTAGATGAAAATGGCAAGCCAATTACCGATACTGCAAAAATTAATCCTAAAGATAGCAATTTTAAAGGAGGTATACTTCCTCTTGGTGGATTACCTCATACCGGTGGATTTAAGGGCTTTGGGTTATCAGTTTTCACTGATATTTTGTGTACATTAATTTCTGGTGCTCCTATTAACTCCACTGCAAATCATTTCTTTGCAGCTATCGATATAAATGGTTTCCGCCCGGTTGCTGAATTTAAACAACAAATGGATGAACTGATTGATTCTATAGAAAACTTAGAACCACTACCAGGCAACAAAAAAGTATATGCTGCCGGTGGTTTCGAAGAAGAAATTGAAAAAGAAAGAACAGCAAACGGTATTCCTTTAGATGTAGCTGTTATTGAATCTCTGGAAGAGCTTTCTGAAGAATTTGATGTAGAGTTTGATGCAGCATTATAGCTGATAGTATAAAAAATAAGAGATAATTATAAAAATAAAAATCAGACTAATATCCATATCAAAAAATATTAGTCTGATTTCACCTAAAACCAACAAAAACAAAAGGAGAGAAAAAAGAAATGTCAAAAGAAAGAGAATTATTGGAAAAGCTGAAAAATCATGACACCCCTTCAGTCACTAACGTAGTTGCCACTTACCCGAAAAACCCCTTATGCCTGGGTCTGTACAATCCCTGGAACCAGAACTGGTACACTGATCAGACCATCCGCTGCATGTACCCTGAATTAGGACGCCTGGCCGGTTATGCAGTCACCTGTGTCTTTGGTCTGCCAGATCCCAACTACTCCAAATTGTCCTTCATGGATGTCATTGATGCCTTAGAACAATCCCCCCAACCAACCATTTTAATACTCAAACAAGCCTTCCCGCCTGAAATAGCCGGTAAAGTAGGTCTCTCTGGCGGAAACATGACCACTGCCTTAAAATCTATCGGTTGTTTGGGAGTAGTCTCTGATGGCCCATCCCGTGATATCGATGAAATCCGTCCCATGGGCTTCCAGTACATGTTAACAGGAGTAACTGCAGGCCATGGTGATATGGCAGTTCATGCTGTTAATGTTCCGGTTTCTGTAGGCGGTATGGATGTAGCCCCGGGAGAAATCATCCACATGGATGAAAACGGTGCCTGCAAATTCCCTGCAGACAAATTAGAGCAGGTGGTCAAAAACCTGGAATTACTCCAGAAAGAAGAAACAGAACGCATGTCCGCCCTCTCCAAAGCCAAAACAGCTGCTGAAATAAGAGCTATCTTTGGCGGTAAATCATATGGAGCTAAGAAATAACAAAGACTTAAAAGATATTCTGCCTGCAGATTGCAGCTGGTAATAATAGATGCAAGAGGGGGGGTGAAAGTAAATTATAAAATATTGTTAGTTAATACTAATTTTAATTTTCATAATTTGTCAAATAAGTAATTTAAGTCACAATAATTTATAAAAGGTATTAAGGAGAGCAGAATAAAATGAAGAAATATTTAATTGTTTTAAGTTTAATAATGATAATGGTGTTTTCTTTTGCCGCAACATCTATGGCAGCATACCCGGAACGCCCTATCAGATCTGTTGTTCCCTTTAATCCAGGCGGCGGAACTGACTTATTGACCAGAACTATAGAAAAATATCTAGATCTTGACGGCCAACCTCTTGTTCCTGTCTACATTCCTGGTGCCTCCGGTCAAATCGGAGCAATGGAAACATATAGAGAAACACCAGACGGATATACCATCTTAGGCCACAACACCGATAACTTAATCGGTCAATTCTTATCTGGTGGAACAAATATAAGATTATGGGAAGAATTTGAAATAATTTGCAATATGGTACTGGACAATGCAGTAGTAATTACCCATCCAGGAACCGGCTGGAAAAACTGGGAAGATGTAGCAGAATTTGCCAAAGCAAATCCTGGTAAAGTATCCTGGGGTACTGAAGGATTAAGAACACCATCTGTAGCTGCTATTATGACCTTAAATGACCTGTATGGCTTTGATTTCCAGATTGTTCCTTATGACGGTGGAGCCAATGCCCGTGTATCTTTATTAGGAGGACATATTGAATTAGCCAGCGGCAGTGTTTCTGACATGCGCGAACTGCTGCGTTCCGGAGATGCAATTCCAGTTTTATATACAAGTGATAGAAAATCTCCATTTATTCAGGAAGGCGTATTAACTCCTACTGAAGCAGGAATTCCAGAATTTGGTATTACTCCAGGAGCTCAAAGAGCATACTTTGCTCCCCCAGGAACCCCCAAAGAAATAGTTGATTATCTGGCATCCAAATTTGAAGAAGTAGCCAATAACGAAGATTTCATCGCTGATATGGCTGCTGTCAACTATGGTGTTGATTTTATGGGTCCTGAAGAAGCAACTGCTCAGGCAAAAGAAGTTGCCAGTAGACTAGAAGCAGCATATAAAAAATATTTTGAATAAAATAATATTTTATAAAGATATTATAAGAAAAATGCTGTAATGTAAACAAACTTGTTAATCATCAAATTAAGAATTAACTTAGTATCAGATACCTGACAATAAAAAGTTGCCAGGTATCTGATACTATCTCTATTACCAACACAAAAGGCAGTTTCCAATATAGGGAGGATGAACTGAGTGAAGATTAAAAGACGTGATTTAATATTAGGTATTATCCTATTAGTTTCCAGTGTCATATTATTATTTGAAACCAACAGAATTCCAGACGGCCCTCTTGACAGGATGGTCGGGGGAGCCGCCAGCCCGAGAGGCTTTATAACAATCTTTATTTATGCCTTATTGTTCTTTTCTGTTTTACTTCTCATCAGCTCTTTTAGGCCGGCAAAAAAGAAGGCAGAAGAACAAGCTGTTCCGCATAAGCTCATCTCAAAAGAAGTATTCTTTTTGATGGTAGCCTTGCTCATCTACATAGCAATTTTAAGAACAGTAGGATTTAATGTCAGCAGTTTCCTGCTACTGATGTTCTTTATCACTTATTTACAAATGCACGAAGAAAGAGTCACCACCAAAGATAAGAAGAAATTTAACAATATTCTCTTAAAAGCCTTTATCATCTCCATTTCTTCTTTGATATTCCTCAACGTGGTATTTGTAAATTTACTGAATGTGACTTTACCCATGGGCTTTTTCGGCTTCTGATTTGCCTGTACTGTAATGACATGCTTATTGGTTTGAAGAGTAATTATGCTAAATATTTTTAATTAAAATTGGAGGAAAGTACTAGATATGGATATTATACTTCTTGGTTTGAAGTTTTTTTCAGACCCCATTCCTTTAATAGGATTAGCCAGTGGTGTCCTTTTCGGCATCATCTTTGGCTGTATTCCCGGGCTGACAGCAACACTGGGAGTAATTTTAATTATTCCCTTCACTTTTGGAATGGCCCCGGAGCTGGGTATTTCTATTCTGATTGGTATTTATGTAGGAGGTATCAGCGGAGGGCTTATTACAGCCATGCTATTAAATATCCCCGGAACACCTTCTTCCTTTGTAACCTGCTGGGACGGATATCCCATGACTAAAAAGGGTTTACCCGGCACTGCTTTATCACTGGGAGTGTTCTCTTCAGGAGTAGGAGGAATGTTTTCAGCCTTTGCCCTGATCTTTATTGCTCCTCAGTTATCCAAGGTAGCTCTGAAGTTCGGCAGCTGGGAATATTTTGCCATCATGATCCTGGGTATGAGCGTTGTGGTTATGATGACCAGCAATAACCCGGTAAAAGGACTTGCTGCCTCCTGTATTGGTATCATATTGGGGACAGTTGGTTTTGATGTAGTTTCCGGTGTTACCAGACTGACCTTTGGTGCCTGGCAGCTGCAGGGAGGAATTCACATCATTGCTTTAACCATGGGTATCTTTGCAGTAAGAGAAATCCTTGCCCAGGTTAACTCCGGACTGCAAAGCGGATCTACCGGAGAGACAACGGAGATTAAGGATAAAATTAGACTTATTCCACCGAAAGAAGTCTTAAAAGGGACCGGTCCTGCTTTTATTCTGGGATGCTTATACGGAACTTTAATGGGAATACTGCCAGGAGTAGGGCAGGGAACAGCTACTATGTTAGCCTACAATGGAGCCAGACAGTTATCCAAGCAGCCTGAAAAATTTGGCACAGGAGCTCCAGAAGGTTTAGTAGCTTCTGAGACATCCAATAATGCTGTTTGCGGTGGAGCTTTGATTCCTCTTTTAACTCTTGGAGTTCCTGGAGATACCGTTACAGCTGTCTTAATCGGTGGGCTGATGATCCAGGGCATTCAGCCTGGCCCCATGTTTTTCACTGCTTACCCCAGAATGGTAGGAGCAGTTATGGTAGCTTATTTTTTAGCCAATGTCTTTATGATGATCATGGAGCTGGGCTTTATGCGCATTTTTGTTAAAATATCCCGGGTACCATTATCTTTACTGTTCCCGGTAATCCTGCTTAGCTGTATCTTCGGTACCTTCAGTACCAATAACCGGGTCTTTGATGTATGGATGCTGGTAGCAATCGGTGTAATCGGATATTTCCTGATTGAATGTGATGTACCGGTACCTCCTATTGTACTGGGTTATATCCTGGGTCCGATGATTGAGAAAAACTTCCGGACGGCTATGTATACCGCCAGAGGCAATGTGATGGCAATAACAGGAAGACCGGTAGCACTGGCTATTGTAATCTTTTCTGTAATTCTGGTAATCTGGCCTTACATTTCTGATTATTTGAAAAGAAGAAAAATGGCAGTGGCATAAATATAAAAATTATACTGACATAAAAATAATACCATGTTGCTTAATAAATATGGTATTATTTTTTTATTATAATTTATTTTTAAGTTTTTAATAATATTTTTATTTCCTGAAAATTGCCTTTAATATTGAATTATTTAAAAAATCCAATTCTTTAAATACATAATATCGCCTGTTAACATTTCAAAGATTTAATTCCTGTTTTATTATCAGTTTAAGCCATTTTTATAGATAAAATAAATTAAAATAATAGTTTATTGAACTTCAGCTGTTCTGTAAAATAAACTATTTCCTAATTTACAATATCATTTAAAAGACAAAAAAAGATTAGATTTTATTATTCTGATATTTTAAATATGTCTGTTGTATTTTTTATTACAGAGATGTTTTGGTTTTATTTTTAGTAACAATGTAATAAAATAGTGTAGTATAAAAAAGAAAGCAAAGATTATGATCAATATTATTGAATGTGAGCTAAAAACTGATCTTCAATTAGTAATTCTAAGCCTGAAAAGCCAGGAATATTACTATTGTCTGATGAAAAGATATGAAGTTCCTTTAATGAAATATATACGAAAATTGTCAGGCGTAGATCAGGCTACAGTTGAAGATATATTACAGGAAGTGTTTATTCTTGCTTATAAAAACCTTAATGATTATGATCAAAGATTTAAATTTTCAAGCTGGGTTTACAGGATTGCCCATAATCAAACCATAAGCATGTTAAGAAAAAGAACAAAAAATATTCAAGACTTATCCTGGGATGAGCACGACCTGGATCAAATTGTAAAATCAGATTTTGATTTAGAACAAGGCATTTTTAATAAAATAGATTATAATAACTTGCTCAGTGTTATTGACTTACTTCCTTTAAAGTATAAAGAGGTTTTACTGTTAAAATTTGTTGAAGGAATGGATTATCAGGAAATTGGTGATATTTTAAAAAAGCCGGTTGGAACCATCGGAACATTAATTAATCGAGCTAAAAAAATTCTACTTGCAAAAATAGATGAAAATAGGTCAGGTATTAATTTATGAATGATATTAGTAAGGAAATATTAGAAAAAATAAAAAATGAAAAAGTATCACCTAAACCAAAATGGTATTTTCTAACTAGAAATTATTTTTTTTGGATAATGTTTATTATTAATACTATTTTCGGTGGTATTGCTTTTGGTATGATTTTATTAACAATTACTAACCTGGATTGGGATATATTTAACTACCTGGGAATGAGCCTGCCAAAAGCTTTAATTACAAGCATACCATACCTTTGGATTATAATTTTGTTGTTCTTTATTTTTGTGACATACTATAATTTTGTACATACCCGGACTGGGTACCGATATCGCTTCATATTGATATTTGTCATCAGTTTGAGCATCAGTATTTTCCTGGGAGTTATTTTCTATCAATATGGTTTGACAGAAGTGGTAGAAAAACATATTAAAAGCAGAATTCCTGGTTACCACAGACTAGTCTTTACTGGAGAAAACCAATGGATGCATCCTGAAAAAGGATTGATTACAGGCATGATTGCCAAAATGGATGTGCAAAATAAATCAATCTGGCTAAAAGATTATTTTGAAAATGAGTGGTATATAGACTATAGTAAAGCTAGAATTAGAGGAAATATTTCTTTGACAGAAGGATTGAATATAAAAATAATTGGTAACAAAGTTTCCGAAGAAAAATTTTCAGCAGCTGAAATCAGAATTGGGCGAGGTTTCCAGCAAGGCAGAAAAAGATAAATTATAATTAACTTTATTTTTTATTAATTAATTGATTCCTGTTAATATTAGTTTTCTCCATATTAACTTCTAATTCAGTAGCATTAATCTTGCTGGGTATTATTTTCGATTGGCTAAAATCAATTCTGACCTGTTTTATATCAAAACCTTTTGTTAAAGTTTGTAAAGTTTGTCTTGCAGAATTCTCTACTTCAGATTGTAATTTATTGACAACTCCTTCGGCTAGCTGGGCAGCCTGGTTTTTTGCCTCTTCCTTTAATTGGTTTTTATCTTCTTCGCTAAAAACAGAACCAAATGCCCTGTTTAATAAATCAGGGAGCAGCCATGGTAAAAATTTCGAGCTTTGTTCATCATAGAAACTAATATCTCTTATATGAACCTGATATATGCATGGGGGCATTTTAAGTGTATATTGACCTTCGCTTTGCTGCTCGATTTTAAAATCAGGGCTGCGTAAATCATATCTAAAGTCTATATCAAATTCAAAGATCATAGCCATTTTCTTTGTTGAGATTAACCATTGAAAATATTTCTTACCAGATTCTCCAAACCAGTGTTGAGAGGCAGTTACTATTTCTTTTGTAACCATTTTAAAGGCTACCAATTCACCGACAGAACGGAGTTGTTCGATAGAGGAATATATTTTTATTTGCTTAACAGGTTTTTTTGTTCTGAAAAAAAACCACCACAAAATTATAAAAGAAATAGTTGCAAGTAAAAATCCAGCAGCTATTAAAATAATATTATCAGCCATTCTAAAAACCTTTCTTTTGTTACACAATTTGAATAGTTTAAGGAAATATTTTATTTATTTTTAATTATAGCTTAATTTTGATGGTATTTAAAGAAATATATTATATAAGTCTGTGTCAAATTTTTGTAGGTACTTTTTTCCACTGCCAAAATGTTTATGGTTTAAGGCAGAGCTACCTTACAGATTTGAAAAGACTATATTAGTTTTAATACACATCAAATACCCTTCTTTTATTTAATTTACAGTCATAAATACGAAATATGCTTTTTTAAATTTTTTCTATTTAATTACACAAGCTCTAATTGAGATAATTTTCTTAAAACACCTACCCAGGGTTTATCCTGATTCGGTCCATCCAAGGCCGGGATCTTAGCCTGGATTACCGGGGAAGAAGAAACTTCTTTGGTAAAAGAAGATGCTGATAAGGGTGGTTTAAGTGGTGTTATCTTGATAGGATGGTTCCTTTCTTTGCCCCACCAGGAATCCCACTTGCCATTTAGAATGGTTTCTTTTACCTTCAGTAAAGAGAATGCTCCTTTTTTGCTCCAGCTTCTGCCCTGCTTTTTAAAGCGGTTAGCAATGGCCAGTTTGACATTGGACTCAATCGCTCCTGTTTTGGCGATGTCCTTGTCCTTTAGAGTTGCCTGATTACTGATCCCCTGGCGGTTGTTCGCTATATAGGAGTAAAAGTCTGCCAAAAGCTTTTTCTGTTTTGGCTCAGAAGAGACTACCAAGAGATTGTCAATCCTGGCTAGGGCTTCATCAATCCGGTCGGATAAAAGTAAGCTTCTGATCAGCTTCTGCTGGGTCTTATTGCCCGGAAGAGCTTCCTTGAGGCGTTTGTTCAGGTGAAAACGGCAAAGTAGATAAGTGGCAGAAGGGAAGTAGTCACGGATTCCGGAGGTGATCCACTTGTCTCCGTCTGCCCCGAAGTACTGCTTTTTAGATTGGGAGATGTTTAGTTCTTCTTCTGCTCTTAGGCTAAAGTTATACATAAAATTCTTGCCGGTACCCAGGTAGAGGAACTTTTCTTTCAGTCTTTGGGAATTACCGCTGGAATAACGATTTTCCTTACCACAATAACCGATCCCGATTTTGACTTCCAGCTTTTTGTCTTTTTCCGGTTTCTGTAGTTTGAGATAGGTGGCATCAGCTTCGGTATAGACAACATCCGGTGCTTCTTTTGCGGAAATATCCAGATTCTCCAGCTGCTGTAGTCTCTTTTTTTCATGTTCGATGATCAGCCTAGCCTCAGATAGTACGTTTTTGCGTATAGACTCATGGCTGCGGGTATGACCCAGTAAAAGCTTGGTTTGGCCTACCACTTCCCGGTAGGAAGATAAGCTGGCAAGTAAACACTCGGTCATGGCACGGGAAAGGCTGATCCGCTGGTTTTTGATGGTAGAAAGAGCCTCATCCAACAGGTATTGGGCTTTACCGGTCTTCTCAAGGTAACGGGTGCGGGAAAAGGAGACATCACCAAAACGGGTTAAGAAGGTTTTGCTTCTTTTACCGGTATTTTTCAGTTTTCCACGTCTTCTGTTCTTGCGCAGGTAGTCATCAATATCAGAGAGCACTTTGGTAAAGACCATCTGGGCAATTTTTTGCATCATGTCAAAGATCAGGTTCTCCAGAGTGTCAAAGGTGAGATCCTTTATTGGAATTTCTACCTTGACCTGGGGAAAAGTTATGGTTATCATATCAATATCCATAGGTGTAGTCTTACCTCCTTTATTTAAAGGATACTTTGATGGGTATTTTTAGGTAAGTCTACACCTTTTTTATGTTAGTAAGCAAGTTTAAAGTATCTTTAAGTACCCCAGTAAATTTTACACTAACATTATATAATGCAAATAGAGGAAAATAAAAAACAAAAAATAATAACTTAATAACTATATTGAAATATAATAATGAAAATAATAATTTTAAACTACTACTAACTACTATATTTATTAGCTTAAAAACTGTATTCTAAAAATGTTAACAAATGGTATAAACACAAATATATATTAAATAAAAATAAAACAGTAAAAGGAGGCGGTAATATGAGTTTACATATTGATGCTGAAAAAGGAGATATTGCCTCTACTGTATTATTGCCTGGAGATCCTTTAAGGGCTAAATTTATTGCAGAGACTTATTTAGAAGAATCTTATTGTTACAATAATACAAGAGGAATGTATGGTTATACCGGCAGGTATAAAGGCAAACTTATTTCGGTCCAGGGAACCGGAATTGGAATACCTTCAATTTCAATTTATGCTTATGAGTTAATCAACCGGTATAATGTAGAAAATTTAATCAGGATAGGCAGCTGTGGTTCTTTGCAGTCAGATATAAAAGTAAGGGATATAATCCTGGCTATAAGTGCTTCTACTGATTCCAGCTTTAATAAGCTTCAGTTTAATAACATGGATTATGCCCCTACAGCTTCTTATTATCTATTGAAAAAAACAGAACTTCTGGCACTGCAAAAGAGAATTCAGGTAAAAATAGGAAGCGTATTCACTACAGACATGTTTTATCATGATAATGAAAATCATTGGAAAATATGGGCTGATTATGGTTCATTGGCAATAGAAATGGAAACAGCTGCACTATATACTATTGCTGCAAAGTTTAAAGTCAATGCCCTCTCTATTTTAACAGTCAGTGATAGCCTTGTAACGGGTGAAAAAACAACTGCAGAAGAGAGAGAAAAAACCTTTACTGAAATGGCTGAATTGGCAATTGAAACTGCTTAAATATTAGAAAAAATGATTTTAAGTATTTAAAAAAGGATTTAAAGGCAAAAAATAAAAATAATTAGAATTATTTTAAAAAAAGATTGATTTTTAGAAATATTTCTGTTATTTTATTCTAGTCTAGGTCACAGATAATTTTAATGTAAATAAGAGGGTCTAAAAAATGGATTATTTGGGAAATCATTTGTTAGTAGAATTATATGAATGTGATGCAGAAAAACTGAATGATCTTAATAGGCTGGAAGCAGTACTAGAAGAAGCAGTTTACGTGTCTGGTGCTACCGCTTTAAAATCGTCTTTTCATCAATTTGCACCTCAAGGTGTCAGTGGAGTGGTGATTATTGCAGAGTCTCACTTTACCATACATACTTGGCCTGAGTATGGTTATGCTGCACTAGATATATTTACTTGCGGGAAAGATGTTGACAGCCAGAAAGCTTTAGATTTTATTGAAAAAGAGTTAGATGTTAAAACTATCTCAGTCACAGAAATGAGAAGAGGAAATATTCGTTTTCCAATAAAAATAAATAAAAAATCATCTCCAAAAGTGGGGGTATATTAAAATGAAAAATTTATCTGAATTAAAAGAAAAATATTTTAAAGAAGATGTTTGGGGATTATTAACAAGTCTTGACTTGCACCATTGTAATGGGGAAATGATTAGGGATGCCCAAGCAATAAAAGAATATGTAAATCAGCTATGCGAGCTTATAGAAATGAAAAAGTTCGGCGAAACTCTGGTTGTTAATTTTGGTGAAGATGAAAGAGTTGCTGGTTTTTCAATGACTCAATTAATAGAAACATCTTTAATATCAGGTCATTTTGCTAATTTAACAAACAGTGCTTATATTGATATTTTTAGCTGCAAATATTATGATCCTCAAATTGCTGCAGATTTTACCCAAAAATATTTTCAAGC
Organism: Atribacterota bacterium; assembly: GCA_040767965.1. GTDB lineage: Bacteria > Atribacterota > Phoenicimicrobiia > Phoenicimicrobiales > Stramentimicrobiaceae > JAXGNR01. Next base: position 77,019 of record JAXGNR010000007.1, on the reverse strand, counting down.
AAAAGATGTAAATATTCATTATATATTAAGGAAGTAAGTGTCTTGAATAGATTAGAATTATGGTTTGGCGATCAATATGAGAGAGAAAAAGGACGTTATTTGCAAATAAAAGGCGATAACGTCCTTAAAAAAATAACATCTCCTTTTCAGGAAATATCTGTAGTTGAAACACCAGCTTTTGGTAAAGTGCTGATAAATGATGGTATTATTATGCTAACTGAAGCAGATGAAATGAACTATCATGAAATGATTGCACATGTCCCCCTATGTGTTCACTCATCTCCTGAAAAAGTATTGGTTATTGGTGGAGGAGATGGCGGAACTGTTAGAGAAATATTAAAACATAAGTCTGTTAAAAAAATTGATGTTTGCGAGATAGACAAAAAGGTTATTGATATATGTCAGGAATTCTTCCCGGCATTAGCCAGCAGTTTTAATAATCCAAAAGTTGAAGTCTACTATGAAGATGGCTCTAAATTTTTAGAAAGAAAAGAAAAGCAGTATGATGTAATAATAGTAGATTCATCTGACCCTATTGGGCCAGGCACTACCCTGTTTACTGAAAAATTTTATCAATCACTTTATAATTCACTAAAAGATGATGGAATTGCTGTGACCCAAATGGAATCTCTTTTTTGGCATGCAAATTTCATCAAAAATATTTTTCAATTCATCAAAAATATTTTTCCCATACCTTATTATTATTATACTATGGTGCCAACTTATCCCAGTGGCATGATAGGATTTAGTTTCTGTTCTAAAAAATATCATCCTATTAATAATTTTATTTCTGAAAGGGCAGAAAGCTTAATCGATCTAAAGTATTACCACTCAGGAATCCATGAAGCTGCTTTTATGCTACCTGCTTTTGTAAAAAATATTTTTTAGTATAATATTTACAAGTTTTTACAACTGAAAATTAATATTATATATTTTCAAATATTTATTTAACACAAATATTGCAAAAAAAATATGTATATTTTATAATGTTAAAACATTTATATAAAAATTGTTATTGAAAAAATATAATTTTAATCCTATCAAATATTAAAGGTATTACAAAAGTATTAATATATTAAATTTAACCAGCAGTTTTTATATCAATACGGTTTTATCTTAGAATAAAACTATAATATTTTTAAATGAAAATATCTTTAATTACATCTAGCCTATTGTAACAATTTTTTTGCATACACTTTCCAAGCAATCTAGAGTTTTATCTGTGTAAAACCCTATAAATAATTAATCTCGCAGAGTTTAATTATTTAAAAAATTAAATTATACTTTGTTCTTTATAGCTAATCTTATACGAGTTGTTGGATAAAAAATAATTTCAGAAAAAGATAAGCTATATAAATATATAAAAAGGAAGGAGGTAAATAATTTTAATTGCTATATTTTATAAAAATAACAACTGCAATAGGAGATAAAAAATGTCAAATTTAGGATTTAGAATTATTAGGGATATACAAAGACCAGGAAATGAATTATTAGAAAAATTTAAAAATACACAAACTGCCTTCATTGGAGATTGCGTTAATAGGTTTTATTGTCTAGATTCCAAGATTAAAATGATCAATAAAGACAGCAGCATCAAAATGGTTGGGAGTGCTTTTACCGTTAAAACAAGAATTGCAGATAATTTAATGGTTCATAAGGCATTGGATATGGTAAAGCCAGGAGATGTAATTGTTATTGATGCAGAAGGAAGTACAAATGCTGCTATTTTTGGTGATCACATGGTACATATGGCTATAAACAGAAAATGTGCTGGTTATGTTGTAGATGGATGTATTAGAGATGCCGAAGACATTGAAAAGTCAAAATTTCCTGTTTTTGCAATCGGAGCTAACCCTAGAGGTCCATACAAAGATGGTCCAGGAGAAATCAATGTTCCCATTTCGTGTGGTGGGGTCGTAATAATGCCTGGGGATATTATCGTTGGAGATAGAGATGGTGTTGCTGTAATTCCTTTAGCAGAAGCTGAATCTGTTTTAGAAAAACTGCAAACTATATTTATAAAAGAGGAAAAAAGCACTAAAGATATTGAAGAAGGTACCCAGGATAGATCCTGGGTTGATGAAACCTTGAATAAAAAGGGATGTGAATTAATATAATAAATTATTTTATTATATTAATTTTTTGTTTTAAATAAAATATAAAAATGAGAAGAAACATAATTTATTTGGAGGTATTTAAATGTTTAGAAAAGAAAGAATGGTTATATTAATTTCTATTACTATTTTGTTACTTATATCAATTTGTAATTTTAGCTTAGCTGCATATCCAGAAAGAGAAGTAACACTTCTAATGGCCTCATCTGCTGGAGGCGGAGACGATTTAATTGCTCAAACGTTCAAGCCTTACCTGGAAAAGTATTTAGGTGTGAGGACAGTTTGTGATTATAAGATTGGAGCTGGAATGACCGTAGCTTGGGCTTATATTGCAAATAGTACTAAGCCTGATGGATACACTTTAGGTTTATCAAAAGTTCCACATTTAGCGGCAACAGAAATTATGAGGAAAGATGAAAAAAAACACGAATGGGAAGATATTGTTCCTGTATACAATATAGTTGTAGACCCTAATATTCTTCTTGTAAGAGGAGACAGCCCCATCAATACCCTTGAAGAGTATATCGAATATTGCAAAGAAAACCCCGGAATGGTAACTTTAAGTAGTACCGGCGTAGGCGGAGATGATTGGATTGCTGCTAAATTACTGCAGAAAGCAACTGGAATTGACAATATTTTAGTAGCTTTTGAGTCAGATGGATTTGTAATTCAATCCCTTATTGGTAAACATATAGAATCTTCAATATTAAATGTTGGGGGAGTTATGACTCAGCTGCAGGATGGAAGATTAAAGGCTTTAGCTGTTCTATCTGATGAAAGATGTCCTTTTGTTCCCGATGTACCTACCACAGTTGAACTTGGATATAATGTTGTTGGTGGTTCTTCAAGAGGATGGTCCTTCTTAAAAGGAACCCCAGAAGAAATAATAGATACTATGGAAAAGGCAATAGACCAAGCAGTTCACGATCCTGAGTTTTTAGAAAAAGCAAAAGAGCTTGGAATAAATGTAGTACCTATGAACAGAGAAAAGTATACAGAATACTGGAATTCTTCTTTTGAAGATATAAAGGGAGTATTATTAGACGAAATTTTATAAATTTTAATATTTAATTTTAATCATAACTTGAATTTTATAATGATTTTAGTGAATTAAATATATAAATAACCAGGGCAGTAAAGGGTTTAAACCCCTTTACTGCCCTGGTTAGGAAAAGGAGAAAATAATTTTGAAAAAGGCAAATTTGATATTTGCAACTTGTTTTATATTATTGTCCATTTTTTTCTATAACCAAACATTAAGATGGGATCCCAGCCCAGCTGCATTACCAAGATTTTCACTAAGTCTGATAATAATTTTTAGTATTTTTATGGTTATAAAGGACAGGTTTACCAAAGAAAAGAAGAGTGTTAGTATTCAGTCCTTATCCAAAGAATCTTTATTGAGAGTTATTATTTTTATTTTAATGATAACTGGTTATATATTGTCAATCAATTTCCTGGGACTATATGTAAGTAGCTTATTATTTATAATAGTAGTATTACTATATATTGGAGTAAAGGATAAGGTAGTTATATTAGGAGTCCCGATTCTTTTTGTTGTTTTTTTGTATTTTACATTTAGTGTATTTTTAAGGTTAAAGGTTCCTATGGGTATTTTTTTTAGCTAATATATAAGGAGATAATCTGATGAACTTTGAATTAATGTTGGAAGGAATTAGAAATGTATTTGACTTAATGAGCTTGCTAACCATTGCATTTGGTATGGTTATTGGTATATTTATCGGTGCTCTACCTGGCTTGTCTGCAACGATGGGGGTTGCCCTATTGCTCCCCTTGACTTTCGGTATGGATCCAGGTGTTGGGATTCCGATGCTAATAGCTCTTTATTGTGGCGGAATGTATGGAGGGTCAATATCGGCAATTTTAATTCATACCCCAGGAACTCCAGCAGCAGCTGCCACTTGTGAAGACGGATATCCGATGACTTTGAAAGGTGAAGCAGGGATAGCCCTGGGATATTCTGTTACCTCTTCTTTTGTTGGAGGAATATTTAGTGCAATTGTTTTACTTTTTGTTGCTCCTCTTTTGGCAAATATTAGCTACCTTTTTGGGCCTGCAGAATATTTTATTCTGGCTTTATTAGGATTAACGCTCATTGCAACTCTTGCCTCAGATGAATGGGTCAAAGGTTTAATTTCAGGCAGTATTGGACTTTTTCTAGCCACAGTGGGGATGGATTTTATGACAGGTATTTCTAGGTTTACTTTTGGCAGTATGAGCTTACTGGACGGGATCCCGTTAGTAGTAATTCTGATTGGTGTTTTTTCTATATCGCAAGCTTTAAAACTATTAGAGCAGAATGAAGAGGATAATTCTACTTCTAGCTCAATAATTTCAGGAAGGTTATTCCCTAAAATATCTGAATTGTTAAAATATAAAACTACTTTAATCAGATCTTCAATAATTGGCTCGATAATAGGAGCAATTCCTGGAACAGGTGGTGGTATTGCCTGTTGGGTAGGGTATAATGAGGCCAAGAGAGCTTCTAAAACGCCTGAGTTGTTTGGAACTGGCATACCCGAAGGAGTTATTGCTGCAGAAGCTGCAAATAATGCAGTTACAGGCTCAGCTTTAATTCCGACATTAGTATTAGGAATTCCCGGTAGTTCGGTTACTGCAATACTGTTAAGTGGGTTGATTTTTCATGGATTAAGGCCTGGTCCTAGATTTATTACTGAGTTTGGTGGTCTTACTTACACAATAATATTTTCTATATTTGTTGCAAATGTATTCATGTTATTTTTCGGTTATCTTTTTTCCAAAGCGGGAGTTTATATTACAAGAATAAAAAGACAAATTATTGCACCATTTATAGTTGTATTAAGCACGATTGGTGCATATGCAATTGACCAAAGCATGTTCGATGTTATGTTGATGTTTGTTTTTGGATTGATTGGATATTTAATGATTAGATATAAATTTCCGGTTGCGCCTATGGTTATAGCATTAATACTAGCAAAGATGGCAGAGTTGGGAATGAGGCAGACATTATTAATAAATAGAGGTAATGTATTGGGGTTTTTTAAAAATCCTCTTTCTGTAATTCTTTTTTTAATAGCTCTTTTATCGATTGGTTCTGCTCTTTATAAGGACTTCACTGTAAGAAAAAAAAGTAAATAACTTAAATTGTTATATATATCTAGACATTATAGCAATAGATAAAACAAACTGAGAAATATTTTCTAATTAGAAATTTTCTTCTCAGTTTGTTTTATTGTTGACAAATTTAATTTTAATATTAAAAAGTCAAAAAATATTTAAATAATTAATGAATTCATTTTAGTTTTATTAGATTTTTACCAGTCATTAATATATTATTAATGAATATAAAAACTATTAATCACTAATTATATATTGGAATAACCATAAAAAAAGAAATTTCAAACAGTAACCTGCAAAGAAAAATACGAGACAAATATATAGATTGTTATTAAATTATGATTAAATTAGAAAATATTAAAGTTTCCTTTCCTGAAAAAACATTATTTCAGGATTTAAACTGGGAAATTCCCTTAGGTAAAAGAATTGGGCTGGTTGGTTATAATGGAGTAGGCAAAACTACTTTATTAAAAATTATCATAGGACAGCATGAACCAGACGAAGGTCATGTTATTTTACCGAAAAAACACAGCTTTGGATATCTTTCTCAAGACCTAACAGATCTTTCTGATTATCTTTTAAAAGAATATCTTGAAGAAAAATCAGGAATTGTCCAGCTAAAAAAGAAAATAGAAAAATACCAGGAAATGTTAACCAAAACAAATGTTGAAAATGCCCATTTCCATAAAATTGCCGAAAAATATGAAAAATATTTTCACGAATTTGAAATTAAAGGCGGATACAGTTTTGAGTCAAGAGCAAAAAGTATTATTCTAGGGTTAGGATTCAAAGAAAAAGATTGGCTACAGCCATGCTCATCTTTTTCTGGTGGCTGGAAAATGAGGGTGGTTTTGGCAGGCTTATTGCTAAGTTTACCTGATATATTGTTACTTGATGAGCCAACAAATCATCTGGATAGCGAAAGTCTGGAATGGCTGGAGGATTGGCTATTAAATTATAAAGGAAATTTGATAGTGATTTCTCATGACCATTATTTTCTAGACAAAGTAGTTGAAGAAACTGTTGAGGTAGCCGGGCAAAATATTACAATTTACAAAGGTAATTATAGTTTTTATTTAACTGAAAGGGAAAAACAAAAGGAAATTAAACTAAAACAGCAAAAGCATTTAATTGAAGAAAAAGAGCATTTAGAAAAATTTATTGAACGTTTTCGATATAAAGCAACTAAGGCAACACAGGTACAAAGTAGGGTAAAAACTTTGGAGAAATTAAGTCCTCAAAATACACAGGATTTAAAAAATATTTCAAAAAATATTAATATAAGATTTATTAATATTCCTAGAAGTGGAAGAGAAGTAGTTAATTTAGAGAATATTAATCACGGATATGAAAATATTACTGTTTTGAAAAATATTGATTTGGTAATTAACAGAGGAGAGAAAGTAGCCTTAACCGGGGTTAATGGGGCAGGCAAATCAACCTTGTTAAGAATTATCAGTGGAACAGAAGCTCCATTGAAAGGAAAGATAAAATGGGGACATAATGTTAAAATAGCCTATTTTTCTCAGGAGAGTTCCCAAAATCTTAATTATGAAAATACCGTTTGGGATGAAATCAGTAACAATGGCCATAAATTAACAGATCAAGAAAAAAGAGATCTTTTAGGGTCTTTTTTATTTTCAGGTGATGAAATATACAAGCTAGTAAAGCAATTGTCCGGGGGAGAAAAATCCAGATTATCATTAGCTAAACTATTATTAGAAGAGTCAAACTTGCTTATTTTGGATGAGCCTGGAAATCATCTTGACATTAATACAAAAAATATTTTCCATCAAGCTTTAAAAAAATACAATGGTACTATTTTAATTGTTTCTCATGATCGATTTTTTCTCGATCAGCTTGCCGATAAAGTGGTAGAAATAAAAGAAGGAAAAATAAATATTTATCATGGTAATTATTCTTATTTTGTTCAAAAAAGAAAGTCTTTTCTAGCTGAATCCCATCAAATGATTGACAGGGACTCTAAAAAGAATACTGATACAAAAAAGAGCATATTGGATAAAAAACAAAGAAAATTTGAAGCTGAACAGAGAAATAAAAAATATCAACTTATGACAGTTATAGAAAAAGAGCTAACCCCTATTGAAGAACAGATAACTTCACTAGAAGAGAAGAAAATTAATCTTGAAAAAAAATTGTGCCAAATAGAAATATTTAAAAATCCTGAAAAAATAAAGCAATCTAAAATAGAATTACACAAGATAACTAATAAACTAGACAATCTGGTTGAAAAATGGGAAGAGCTGACTATAAGAAAAGAGGAAATAAAAAATACAGATTTTATTAAGTATTGATTATTTCCTCTTTTAAATTTAATTTTTTATCATAAAATAATTATTTAATAATTATCCTAATTAGTAATTATCCGATTTTTAAATTTGCTTTTTTCAGAATATTTATAAGGCCTTGTTTTTCATCTTCTTTTAATGGAAGCAATGGTGATCTAACATCTCCACCTTTGTATCCCAATAAATCCATTGCATATTTTAATCCGCTTATGCCATATTTTGCAGTTACAGCTCCATTAACAGGAATCATTCGTAATTGTAATTCTTTAGCCTCGTTAATATTACCTTCCCGAACAAGCTTTTCAATCTGAACGCATATTTCAGGGACAATATTAGCCAGAGCCAATATACCACCCTGACATCCCAGAACCAATGCTCCTAGCAAAGAACCGGCAGTTCCTACCAAAACGTTGAAATCATCATCAACCTGATTTAGATATTGCCCAAGCTGATTTACATTTCCAGTACTATCTTTTATCCCGACAACATTAGGATGTTTTGATAAAACGGATACAACTTTTTCACTTATATTAACTCCTGTAAACTTCGGTACATTATAAAGCATAATTGGAATAATAGATTTATCTGCTACTGTAGTATAATAATTAATTAATGCTTCATCATTCATTTTGTTCTTGTAGTAAAAAGGAGTTACTATTAAAGCTGCATGAGCGCCTAATTCTGCCAGATTATTTGTCAGGCTAATTGTCTCCTGAGTTGATTCACAGCCGGAGCCAACAATTATTTTCATATTTTTTGCTGCTTTTTCAATGACTTTTTTTACAACCTCAATTTTTTCCTTTTCTGAAAGATAAACATTTTCTCCATTAGAGCCAAGTACGACTACCCCGGAAATCCCACTTTTGTTTAGTTTATCCATATTTTCAGATAAATAGTTATACTCCACTTTTTCGTTTATAAAAGGGGTAACTATTGGTGGGTAAATACCATTTAATTTTATTTTCTGCAAAATTAATTCCTCCTATTTTTATAAAAGCTTATTTTACTAAAATACATACAGTCTCTCTACTTATTATAATAAATAGAATCACATTAGCAAATTTTTAATTCTATTTTTTAGGTATTTTTATAAAAATGATTATAAATAAAAAATAAAAAGAGCATTTCTTTTCTTCCAATCTAAAAAAGATTAGCCTATAATAAAAATAATTTGTTTTTTCATTATAAATATTTCAGTTCGCCTGGATAATTCTGATTAGATTTTATTATAAATAAATTGAAAAAATTAAAAATTTAAAATTATAGTTTTATAGAAAAAATAACTTTTTTGTAAATAATTGTAAATAATTGTAAATAAACAATATTTTTAAATAAAGGGAGGGTTTATATATGAAAATAGGATTCATTGGATTAGGCCAAATGGGAAAACATATAGCGATGAATCTTTCAAAAAGAAATGAAAAATTAATAGTTTGTGATGTGTGCACTGATAACTTTAATGAATTTTCTAAAAAGGGAATACAAACTACTACCAATTTTTTTGATATTGCGCAAGTTGATATCATTTTTTTAAGTTTACCAAATACTAAAATAGTAAAAGAAGTAATTTTTGGAAACAAAGGTCTTTTAGAATGCTCTATAAAAGCAAAGATAATTGTAGATTTGAGTACAATTACTTATAACGGTACCATAGAAATTGCTGAAAGGTTAGGAAAAGAGGGTATATCATTTATTGATGCCCCGGTATCTGGAGGAGAGGCAGGGGCTATTAATGCTACCTTGACAATAATGGGAGGAGGAGATAAGAATGTATTTGAAAAAATCAATCCTCTTCTTAAAGATATAGGAAATGAAATATTATATATGGGAGAATCAGGTAAGGGGCAGCTAACAAAGCTTATTAATCAATTATTATATGATATAAATGTAGCTGCATTAGCAGAAATTCTACCAATGGCAATCAAGTTAGGACTTGAACCTGCAAAAGTGGGCAAGGTGGTTAATAACGGATCAGGAAGGAGTTACGCATCAGAATTTTTTATTTCACGGATTCTTGGCAATGAGTTTAAAGGAGCATATACAATGGGAAATGCCTATAAAGATTTAGTGAGCGGAGCAGAAATATCTGCTGAACACTGTATTCCTCTCCCGATCCTGCATGCGGCAACATCTACCTATCAAATGGCACTATTAAAAGGTTATGAGAATGCAGATAAAAGTTCCATGATAAAAATATTCGAAGAATTGCTTGATGTAAAATTTAGAGAAAACAATTGTTAGATTACTGTTGTCTGTTTTTGTTTTGTGTGAAATTATGATTGTATGTTATTAAAAAATTAAAGACATATCAAGAAAAGAGAGAAAAGGAATTATGACTAAATTAAGAAGTGAAAATTTAATGGAAGGGCTTACCGGTGCTTACCCCAGGGCGATGTACAGGGCAGTAGGTTACAGTGAAAAAAGCTTGTCTAAACCAAAAGTAGCTATTGTTAATTCCTTTAGTGAAACAAATCCGGCTCATTACCCTTTAAGAGAATTGGCCAGATATGTAAGAGAAGGTGTCTATATTGGGGGAGGAATGCCGGTTGAGTTTAATACTATTGCTCCTTGCGATGCAATAGCTCAAGGGGAAGGCATGCATTATATTCTGCCTTCCAGGGATATTATTGCAGCCTCTGTGGAGCTGATGATCGAAGCTCATCAATTCGATGGGATGGTTATGCTTTGTTCTTGTGACAAAATTGTACCCGGGATGCTAATGGCTGCAGCCCGTTTGAAATTACCTGCTATTTTTATGACAGGCGGTGCTATGCTTCCAAGAAAAATTGGCAATGATAATCTGGTTACATGTGATATCAAAGAAGCCATGGGCAGATACAAGGCTGGCTTTATATCAGAAGATGAATTTTATGAAATAGAAGCAACAACCTGTGCAACAAGAGGCACATGTTCTATGATGGGAACTGCCTTTACTATGAGTTCTATTGTTGAAGCAATAGGCCTTTCTTTGCCTGGAAGTGCTACCATGCTAACTGTTGATTCCAGAAGGTTTCAGGTTGCCCAGGAAACGGGTGAAAAAATAGTGCAATTAATAAGAGATAATATTAATGCAGCAGATATTATCTCCAGAGATGCAATTAATAACGCAATTAAAGTAACAATGGCCTTAGGAGGCTCTACTAATGCCATTTTGCATTTGTTGGCAATTGCTGATCAGATAGATTATAATTTATCTCTTGAATTATTTGATAAAATCAGTAAAGAAACACCTTTGCTGGCAAAATTTAAACCAGCCTCCCAATACAACATTTCTGATTTTGATGATGCTGGTGGGGTTCAAATGCTTCTAAAAGCCATGGAGCCGCTATTGTATACTGAAGGAATAACTATTACGGGGAAAAGCTTAGCAGAAAATTTAGCTAAAATAAAACTAGAAACAGGAGATGTTATTAATTCATTAGAAAACCCTTTAGCACCACAAGGCGGAATAGCGGTCCTGTTTGGTAATTTAGCACCTGAGGGCGCTGTAGTAAAACAAAGTGGAGTTGTACCAAAAATGCAGATACATTCGGGTCCTGCCAAAATAGCCAATTCCGAGGAGGAAGTAAAAGATTTGCTGCTTGCTGGAAAAGTGCAGCCAGGTGATGTGCTGATAATAAGATATGAAGGACCAAAGGGAGGACCAGGAATGAGGGAGCTCTCTATACCTGCTGCTATTTTAGTAGGCTCAGGATTAGGTGATTCGGTAGCTATGATTACTGATGGACGTTATTCCGGTGCTACCAGAGGACCTTGTATTGGACATGTTTCACCAGAAGCCGCAGCGGGCGGTACTATTGCTCTAATAGAAGAAGGAGACATTGTTGAGATAAATATTCCAAATAGGACTTTAGAGTTAAAAGTATCTGCAGAAGAACTAAGTAGAAGAAAAAAGAGATGGATACCTAAAGAGTTAAAAGTGTCAAAAAATAGTTTTTTGAATACTTATTCTAAACAGGTTAGCTCAGCCAGTACTGGGGCAGTTTTTAAATAATACAATTATTCTTATATCTTACCAAAAGCAATAAAACTTATAATAGTAAAAAATTTGCAAAATAAAGAATTGTGTATTATATTAAAAATGTAATCAGATTGTTAGACAATCAAACAATCTGACAATGAGAAAGGTAGAATCTAAAATTTTAAAAAAAATAGAAGATAACCCTAAAATTCCTGAAAAAATAATAGATTCTTTGTCTCGAGAAATTACCTGTGGCAATATTAAGATTGGCCAAGAGTTACCTGCAGAAATAAAAATGGCTGAAATGCTTGGTGTTAGCAGAGGTTCTTTGAGAGAAGGGCTGGCAATATTAGAATTTTTAGGAGTAATAGTCTCCCAGGGTCGGAAAAAAACCCTTGCCAGGGATGCTAATAAAATAAAAAAACTCCTCAACCTCATAAAACTATCTTATAAGCAAGATATAATCAGTGATTTGCTGGAGTTTAGACGAATTATGGATATAGCTATAGTCAGTTTAGCTTGTGAGCGTGCAACAGAAAAAGATATTTCTAGCCTCGAAGAAAATATCGAATGCCTTAGAGAAGATCCCAATGATAAAAAAGCCGATTTTCAATTTCATATAAATTTATCCAAGGCTTGTCACAATACTTTTTTTGCAGCAATTGAAGAGTTGTTAATATACATGTATGAAATTATTAGGCAGAAATCTTCTGTGGTTCCCGGAAGAAAAGCAGAGATAATAAAGGAACATGAAGATATTTTAAATGCTATAAAGAAGCGAGATATTTTTCTTGCCCGTGAAAAAACAAATTATCATCTGCAAAATATTGAAAAAGTATTAAAAACAAAAAAGATAAAAAATTAATTGTAACCAATAAACGGTTTAAGGAATTATATTTAAAAATCTTAAGGGGTGAAGTTAAATGAAAGTATCTTTTCATGACGAAAATCAGGTTGAAATATATAGAATAAAAGAAAAGATTGAAAAAAAGAAAATAAGTAGACAGGAATTGTTAAAAGAAATTCCACAAGATAAACTTGTTCTGATGTATCAAAATATGTTAAGAACAAGGCAGTTTGATGAAAAAATAAAATCCATGCTAAATAAAGGACATTCCATTTCAGAGCATTCCACATTAGGGCAGGAAGCAGGCCCAATAGGAGCTTGCACCGCTTTAAACCAGGATGATTATATACTTCCTTATCATAGGGGATGGGCCTGGGCTATTGGCAAAGGAATGGATCCCAAATATCTTCTTGCTGAATTACTAGGGAAAAAAACCGGTTATTGCCAGGGAAAAGCCGGCCCTCATCTTGGTTGTTATGAATTGGGTATTCTGGGAAGATCCGGAGTGCAATCAGCTCATATCCCAATTGGTACTGGGGTTGGCCTTGGAATTAAATATTCTGGTGAAAAAAAAGTCTGTGTTGTATTTTTTGGAGATGGTTCCTCAAATAATGGTAACTTCCATGAAGCTTTAAATATGGCAAGCGTCTGGAAAGTTCCGGTAATTTATTTCTGTGAAAACAATTCTTATGCCATATTTTCTTCTGCTAAAGATACTACCTCAGCCCAAAATATAGGTAGTAGATCATTAGGTTATGACATGGAAAATTATGTTATTGATGGAAATGATATTTTATCTATCTATTATGCTACTTCTAAGGCAGTTGAAAGAGCACGTAATGGTGAAGGCCCTACTTTAATTGAAACTAAGACTTACAGATGGGATGGACATAACCCGATTGATAAAATACATTATGGCGGATATCGTCCAAAGGAAGAAGTTGATTCCTGGAAGGAAAAATGCCCCATAAACAGATTAGAAAATGAATTATTACAGGAAAAAATATTGAGCACTGAAATAATCAACAAGATAAAACATGATTCCGAACAAGAGATGGATATTGCTGAGGAATTTGCTGTAAATAGTGAATATCCAACCAAAGATGATTATTTATCAAATGTTTTTTGTTAAATAAATGAGAGGGTGGGGAAAATGGATAGAGAAATAACTTATGCTATTGCTTTAAAAGAAGCAATCTATGAAGAAATGAAAAAGAATGAAAAAGTCTTTTTAATGGGTGAAGATATAAGGTATAGCGTGTGGGGAGTTACTGGGGGATTACATGAGGAATTTGGTAATGAAAGAGTTCTCCATACTCCCATTTCGGAAAATGGTTTTGTTAGTGCTGCTTTAGGGGCATCCCTGGTAGGGATGAGGCCAATTGTAGAATTAATGTATAGTGACTTTTTGTTGCTAGCTGGAGACGCAGTAATTAATGAGGTTGCTAAATATCGTTATATGTGTAATGGAGGAAAGTTTAAAGTACCATTGACTATAAGAGCTGCAGGTGCAGGAGTTGGCACAGGATCTGGATTACATCATTCACAAACTGTTGAAGCAACTTTTCTTCATTATCCAGGTTTAAAGATAGCGATACCTTCAACTCCTTATGATGCTAAAGGACTTCTCAAAACTGCTATCAGGGAAGATAATCCGGTGATATTTTTTGAGCATAAACTTTTATATGGGAAAAGAGGGCAGGTTCCCTCAGAGGAATATACCATTCCTTTTGGAGAAGCTGTTATTAGAAAAGAAGGGAATGATGTTACAGTATTAGCCTGGAGTTATGCTTGTCATAAAGTCCTTGAGGCTGCTGAAAAACTAAGTCAAGAAGGTATAGATATTGAAGTAATCGATCCTCGAACTTTAGTTCCTTTTGATAAAGAAACTTTATTTAATTCAATAAAAAAAACCAATAAGTTGATTATTGTTGAAGATGGAGTTAAAGCTGGTGGAGTAGGCAGCGAAATTGCTGGAATTGTTGCAGAAGAATTGATAACTGAAATTGATGCACCAATTAAGAGAGTAGGAGCTCATAATGTCCCTATTCCCGGCAGTCGTTATGGTGAAAAGTATATTGTTCCCTCTGTCGAGGATATCATGCAAGCTTGTAGGGAAGTATAATTAAAGGAGGAAAATAATGATTGAAGTAACATTACCCAGTTTAGGGGTAGCTATTCTTGATGCTAAAATTGTTAATTGGTTAAAAGAAGAAGGAAGCGAAATTAAAAAAGATGAACCAATTGCAGAAGTCGAAACAGACAAGGTAACCTTTGAAGTCGTATCTCCTATAAATGGGTTTTTAATGAAGAAATTATATAATGCAGGTGAGCTGGTAAAAGTAAATGAAGCGTTAGCTTTAGTGAGTGAGACCAAAGAAATGGATTTTATTTCAGAAAAACAAAAACCACAAATCAGCCAGGAGCAAGAACAAAAAGTTTTTGAAAAAAACACTATAAAAAAACAAGTTGACCTGGATTTGGAAAATAATAAAAACAATAAATCCACTCCTGCAGCAAAACACATTGCTAAACAAAACAATTTGGATATAAGCAAAATAGCCGGAACGGGACCAGATAACTCAGTTACAAAAAAAGATGTCTTAAAATATCTTGAAGGGAAAACCGCAATAGAAGACAATAAAGATGAAGAAGTTATAGCTTTTGAAGGAATCAGGAAAGAGATTGCAAAAAGATTAACAGCAAGCAAAAATAATAAAGTACAGGTGACAACTACCCTGGAAGTTGATGTCACTAATACAGAAATTATTCGAAATATGTTAAAAACTGACCTGAAAGAAGAACATGGTATCAATTTGACATTGCTTGCATTTGTTGTGAAGGCTGCCATTGAAGCAATTAAAAAATTTCCGATTATTAACTCGACTTTATCAGGGGACCGGATAATAATCAAAAAATATATTAATTTTGGAATAGCTGTTGAAAGTGAAAGTGGATTGATAGTACCAGTTATTCATAATACCGAAAAGCTGTCTTTCTGGCAATTAACTAAAAAGATTGACGCTTTAATTAAAAATGCTAGAACGGGAACATTGACTCCTGAATATATTGGCAATGGCACAATTACTATTTCTAATGCTGGCAGCTTTGGCTCTATTTTATCTACCCCGATAATCCAGGGAGACCAAAGTGTTTTACTTTGGATGGGTAAAATGTCTAAAAAGCCAATAGTGGATGATAATGATCAAATTAAAATAAGAAAAATAATGAATTTATGTATTTCATATGATCACCAGGTAATTGATGGTGCCCAAATTGCTAAATTTGCAAAGGAAGTGAATGTCTGGTTAGAAAATCCAGCAAAATTATTAATAAATGAGTTATTATAGCTTAGTTTTAAATCAAAAAAATATCTAAATAAGAAAGATAATAGGAAAAGGTATGTTAAAAGCTAACAGTATCCGTATCAATAAAGACTTAGAAATGGAATTATATACTTATATAGTTCCAGAAATTGATGAAACTCAAGTACTGGTAAAAGTATCAGGATCTCCTTTTATTCCATTAAGTTTTCTTAATGATGATACCGAGAGGAATTTCCCGTTTATCCCTGGATCGGAGGCTATCGGAGAAGTTGTAAAAATAGGGGGAAAAGCTCAAATTGAATATAATGTTGATGCAGGTGATCTGGTTTTTGTGGAGCCGGTTATTTTATGTAAAAAATGTCAATTTTGCTTAAAGGGGAATTATGCTTTATGTGTACAAAAAAAATATTACGGACATTTACCTGCAGATAAAGAACCATACTTGCTGGGAAGTTACAGTCAATATATGATATTGTTAAAAGGTTCAAGAGTGCATAAGCTAAAAAAAGATTTACCGCTTGAAAAATATGCTTTAGCAGGGCTTGTTGCCAAAGCTATAAAATGCATCCTTAAAAAAGGAGAAGGAGGAATTGGTAAAAGTATTTCTATCCTTGGGTTAAATAATTTTAGCATAGCTTGTGCTTTGGTTGCTAAAATAGCAGGATTGGACCCTGTAGTAATTGTTCAAGAAAAAATAAGCCCAGCAGAAAAAGAAATAACTGATAGCCTTGAGATAGATATTATAAATACTAATGCTACTAATAAAGAATTTAATATAGTTATTCAATCCGACTACTCAAAAAACAATCTGGGAGTTAATAACGAAGAAATTTACAACCAGATAGCCCCAGAAGGTAAGTATATAATACCTTTCAGTTTTCCCGACAAAATGTTATCTATTTCTCAGTCCCAATTTGCAAAAAAAGAACTTGATTTATTGGGCATTTCTAATTACTCCTGGGAATTTGAAAAAGCATTACAGATGATTGAAAATTATAAAATGCCTTTAGAAAAAATACCTTACAAAAAATATTCTCTCCAAGAAATTGAGGAATATTATCAAAAAGATAATGTTGACAGATTGCTTAATATAATTGTACAGCCTAATAGTAAAAGTTCAGGAGGGGAAAATGTTGAATAACTGTTATGCAATGGTGCTTGTTTCACCAAAAAAATTCATCAAAAAAACATTTGAAATACCAGAAATTAAAAATGATGAACTGTTGCTAAAAGTGGAGATGGTTTCTATCTGTGGTAGTGACAGACATTTATTTGATGGTTCTCATAAAGCATCTTCTTTTCCAAAGATATTAGGCCATGAAATTGTTGGTTATGTGGAAAAAATTGGGCTAAAAGCAAAAGAGGAATATAATATTAGCAAAGGAGACAGGGTTACTGTAGAACCATATATATTATGTAATAATTGTGAATATTGCTTAACTGGAGAATATCAATTCCATACCCCCAGGAATAATTATGGTGTTAGCTTAACCTGTGATCACCCTCCTTTTCTTTTGGGAGGTTATGCAGAGTATATGATTATTTTACCGATAACAAAAATGCATAAAATAGATAAAAATGTACCAGCAGAAGCGGCCTGTCTTTCATCAGTTATAGGAAATGGACTTAGATGGATCAGAACAAAAGGAAATGTAACTCCAGGGGATTCAGTGGCTATTCTTGGAGCAGGAGCCCAGGGATTGGCATCTGTTATTGCCGCTAAAGAAGCTGGGGCGAAACCAATTATAGTAGCTGGAATTAGCAAAGATATTAATAAATTTAAATTAGCCATAGAGTTTGGTGCTGATTATATTGTTGATATGCAGAAAAATGATATTGTAAAAGAAATAGAAAAAATAACTGCAGGGAAAATGGCTGATGTGGTAATCGAAGGTGCAGGTGTGGAAGTAACTATAAATTCAACTCTTGATATAATAAAACCAGGAGGCACAATTGTTTTTGCCGGATTAACGGGAGGAAAGAAGGTTAATATTTGCACTGATCATGTTGTCAATAATGAATTAATAATAAAAGGTGGTCATGGCCAATCCTGGGATGTTGAAGATGCTGTAAAAATTATTAATTCCCGAAAATATCCTATTGAGAAAATGATTACTCATGTATTTCCCCTGGAAAAAACACAAGAGGCGATGGAGTTGTTTTTATCTGCTCCCCCAGAATGTATAAGAATAGGTTTGATTCCATAACAATAATTTATTAAAATAGATAAATAATTGTTATTTACTTAAAAAGAAAAAAATAAAAGGAGGTGCTATAATTACAATAGATTGATAAAAATTAGAATGTATCTAAAATAACTATAAATAAAAAGGAGAGTAAGCAATGTTAAGAACAAAAAAAATATTATTGATAAGTATTTTGGCTGTTTTTGCAATAACAGCATTATTCAATGGGGCAATGGCTCAGGACTGGTCAAAATATCCTGAGAGAGATATTACAATAGTAATTGACTATTCACCAGGAGGAGGAAGTGATACTCTGGCACAGGCAGTTCAACCTTGGCTTGCGAAATATTTGGGAGTTAGTTTGATAAATGTTTATAAGCCTGGAGCAAATGCAGCGGTTGGATTAACCTATTGGGTTGAAACTATGCAACCTGATGGTTATAATATGAACATTACCTGCACCCCATCAGTATACGGAAACCCAATTATGAACCCTGAAGAAGTTACTTATTCAATGGATCAAATCGAACCGGTCTTTAATGTAGTAACAGATCCTGGAGTATTATTGGTAAGAGCTGATAGCCCATTCCAGACTTTTGAAGAATTTGTTCAATTTGCAAAAGATAATCCCAGAATGGCAACTGTTGGAAATTCAGGAATTGGTGGAGATGATTGGATTGCAGTAAATCTTTTGAACAAACAAGCAGATATTGAAATTATAGCAGTTCCGTTTGCTGGAGATGGACCTTCCTGGCAGGCAGCTTTAGGTGGACATATTACAGCTACTTCAAACAACTTAGGGATTACCTATCCTCAAATTAAAGATGGAGCTTTAAGAGCACTGGCAATTTACACTGAAGAGAGATCACCCCTCATCCCCGATGTACCAACTGCCAGAGAATTGGGCTATGATATTATAAGTGGTTCCAGTCGTGGTTATTCAGTATTAAAAGGAACTCCCCAGGAAGCAATCGATAAATTAGAAGAAGCATTTTGGAAAGTAATGGAAGATGAAGAATTCCTGGCGAATGCTGAAAAGATCGGTTTACCTTTAGACCCAAGAGGGCCTGAAAATTATTCTGATTTTCTCAATAAATTAACTGAAGACTTTGAAGCAGTCTGGGCTGAAGTAGGTCAATAATATATAATGGTACAGTAAGTTTTACTATTATTTATTAATTTTTGTATGGTAAAAATTAGTGAGGGAAAGATAAGTTCCCTCACTAATAATATTTATTTAGGATTTAATAAGAAAGGAGTAAGGCATTGGTTAAAGCAAATAGATTTATTGCAATTATTTTAATTATCTTGTCAATTTTTTTATTCCAGATGACAATTAAATGGCCGACTGCTCCAGCTATGTTACCAAAAGTAATTCTAATTTCCATTATTGTATTAAGCGTACTTTTATTTATTCGCAGCTTTCTCAGGAAAGGTGTGCCTGAAAAGAATGCTTTCGAAGGTGTTTCGATACAAAGAGTTTTTATTACTATTGTTATTACAGTTTTGTATATATACTTTACAAATATTCTGGGATTTTTTGTCAGCACTTACTTATTTTTACTTTTATTGTTCTTATATCTGGGTATGAAAAAAACTCATTGTTTTGTGGTTCCTCTTTTAATTATAGTAGTATTGTATTTCATTTTTAGTGTCTGGTTAAGAGTTCCTACTCCAGATGGATTAATAATCTAAAAAATAATACAATTTAAAAGCAGGAAGTATTGTGTAGTAAACAAGGTTTTTTCAAACTTAATAGGGGGATATACAATGATAATAAATAATTTAATTACGGCTTTTGGGCATGTATTGAATCCAATTAGCCTATTAGCTATGTTGGCAGGGGTAATAATAGGTATTATAATTGGAGCATTACCTGGCCTTTCTGCAACCATGGGAGTGGCACTTTTACTCCCTTTAACCTTCGGAATGGATCCTGGTATAGGTCTTCCAATGTTAGTTGCTCTTTATTGTGGGGCGATGTATGGAGGATCTATTTCAGCAATTTTACTGCATACTCCAGGGACACCAGCAGCTGCAGCAACCTGTCTGGATGGTTACCCGATGGCCCAAAAAGGTCAGGCCGGGAAAGCAATAGGTTTTTCTTTGGTGGCTTCTTTTATCGGAGGTATTTTTAGTGCATTTGCCTTATTATTTATCGCACCTGCTTTATCAAAAGTAAGTCTGTTATTTGGCCCTCCGGAGTATTTTTCATTAGCTATTTTAGGATTAACATTGATCGCAACATTAACACAAGGAGATTGGATAAAAGGACTTCTGGCGGGTTTTTTGGGTTTATTGGTAGCTATGGTAGGGTTGGATATAGTTACCGGTCAGTCCCGTTTTGCTTTTGGACAAGTGGAATTATTAAGCGGAATACCATTGGTAATTGCCTTAATTGGGATGTTTTCTATTTCACAGGCTTTATTACTAATTGAAAAAAAAATAGAAGGAGCATTAGAGGCTAAAAAAGTTTCTGGAAAAATATTTCCTACTTTTAAAGAATTAAAGCCTCTCTGGTTTACCATTATACGATCTTCAATAATTGGAACTTGGGTTGGTATGGTTCCTGGCACCGGTGGAGATTTGGCTACATGGGTAGGCTACAATGAAGCAAAAAGAAGTTCGAAAAACCCTGAACTTTTCGGAACAGGCATACCAGAAGGAGTTGTAGCTTCTGAAGCTGCAAATAATGCAGTTACAGGAGGTTCTCTCATACCTTTAATGGTTTTGGGAATACCAGGCAGTTCAGTAACTGCTGTTTTGCTAGGCGGGTTTTTGGTTCATGGATTAAGACCCGGTCCAAAATTTATGACTGAATATGGTGATTTAAGTTTTACCATTATATTATCTTTATTTATAATAAATTTAATTATGCTAGGTAGTGGTTTGTTTTTTGGAAAAATGGGAGTGTTGATTACAAAGATTAGAGATGACTATTTAGCCCCGGTTATTATTACTTTAAGCATTATCGGATCTTATGCGATTAATAATAGCATGTTTGATGTTGGTCTGATGTTTGTCTTTGGGCTATTAGGATATGTTATGGTAAAATACAACATTCCTAGAGCTCCTATGGTACTGGGATTGATATTAGGCCCCCTGGCAGAAACAGGATTACAACAATCTTTATTGATATCATCTGGAAATTGGATGATATTTTTGAATAAACCATTGTCTTTAGGTTTATTGGTAATAGCTTTTATTTCCCTAACTTCAGCAATATACAAAGATGCCAAAAGGATAAAAAAAACAAACCAGTTAAGAAAGCTAGAAGCAGAAGAAAGTAATATAATTGATAGTGAATAGGGTACGTCTATATTAGATGATGATGATAGTATTAATAATAAGAAAAATCAAATTGGAGGAGCTATATTAATGTCTACTTTAGGATTACGGGTACGTGAGAATATTGAAAGACCTTCTCAGGATCTTATGCAGAAATTTAAAGGAATTCCTGTTGCCAATATCGGTGATTGCATGAATAGAAGTTTTTGTGTAGATTCAAAAATAAAAATGATTAATAATAAAAAAGGCTTGCAGATGATTGGAAGCGCTTTGACTGTCAAGACAAGAACCATTGATAATCTGCTGGTTCATAAGGCATTAGACATGGTTCAGCCTGGTGATGTGCTGGTAATAGCTGCTGAGGGCGATATGCATAGCGCTATTCTGGGTGAAATTATGGTCCTTATGGCTGAAAAAAGAGGCGCTGCAGGATATTTAATTGATGGCTGCATTCGTGATTATGAATCAATACAAGAAATGGATTTTCCAGTTTATGCTATTGGAACAAGTCCCAAGGGACCTTATAAAGATGGGCCTGGTGAGGTTAATTTCCCGGTAGCCTGTGGTGGTGTAGTTGTAAATCCTGGAGATATTATTGTAGGGGATAAAGACGGAGTAATTGTTATCCCTCCAGGTGATGCTGAAAAAATCTATGAGGAAGCAAAAAAAGTTTCTGAAAAAGAACATGGAATAATTGAAAATATTAGTAAAGGTATTTTTGGTGATCGCAGTTGGATTGATAAAAAGTTAAAAGAAAACGGCTGCCAATTTCTTTAAGAATGACATAAATAATAGTAGAAGAAAATAAAAAATATTAATCAAAATATTACCTTGCATCAGAAAGAATGCTTTTTATTAACTGATGCAAGGTAAATTAAATTTTAAATTATTTAAACCTTTTAAAAAGTAACTTTTGTATTTTAAAATTATCTAATAAAATAAAGATTGAAGACAATATGGGAATTATAATAAAGCATGACAATTTATTGAAATTTTGCAGTGATGTTCTTGAGAAAGCAGGACTTTCTAAACAAGATGCATTTACAGTTGCCAATTCTCTCGTTTTTGCCAATTTGAGAGGAATAGATTCCCATGGTATAATGCGGTTCCCTTTTTATTTAAAAAGGTTAGAAATTGGCGGAACCAATTCAACTCCTCTTATTGAAATCATTAAAGAGAGCACATCTTCTGTTTTGATTAATGGTGACAATGGTATGGGGCAGGTAATTGGAGTTTATGCATCTAAAATAGCCCAAAAAAAAGCAGAATCTAACGGAATATCTGTTTCTGCGGTTAGAAATAGCTCTCACTTTGGAGCAGCTTCCTATTATTCAACATTAATTGCTGAAGGTAAGATGATTGGAATTTCTATGACTGGTGTTTCTCAAAATATGGCAGCATGGGGTAGCTCTAAATCTGTTATCGGGAATAATCCAATATCTATTGCAGTACCATATCAGAATAACCTGCCTATTGTTTTGGATATATCAATGAGCACAGTGGCAGGAGGAAAGGTAAGGCTTGCAGCAAAAAATAAAGAAAAAATTCCTAAAAACTGGGTTGTAGACAAGGATGGAAAGTTTACTGATGATCCAGATGCATTAGCTGATGGCGGAGCATTGCTACCTTTTGGAGAGCATAAAGGATATGGATTAGCAGTAATGATTGAAATTTTGGCTTCTGTCTTAACAGGTGGTGGTTTACTGGGAGAAATACCTACCTGGATTAAAGAATTTGATAAACCTCTTAATATCGGCCATTTATTTATAGCTATTAATATAGAAAATTTTATTGAATATGACTTGTTTCAAAAAAGATTAAATCATATGGTTCACATACTAAAAGAAGCACCGTTAGCAGCTAATTTTTCAAAAATATATATTCCAGGAGAACTTGAACATGAGAAAGAAGAAATAAGAAAAGAAAAAGGAATTACAATTTCTGAAGAAATATTTTCTGATCTCGAAAAAATATCTGAAAAATACAAAATACCTCTCAAAACCAAAAAATATAAATAACTTTCCAATAATTAGTGATTTCATTTATCTTATCAATAAAATATATAGTAATTGCACTTCTCAACTAAATTTTTGTCATAGTGCATTTTATTAATGTCTGCTGCCTCACATAAAAATCTAATCGAAAGCTGATAGGTTGCCTCAAGTACTCAAGTAGAAATATACTCGAAACTGTTTTGAGCTTTCTTGCTTAAAACAGTTTCTTTATCTTGATTCTGCTTTAGGATATTTGATTTGTAAAACTGATTCTTGACAACATAAAATAGGATTGTTATACTGGAAACTAATGATAGCACCTACTACTAATAGTAAGTTTTATTATATTATCATATATACAACTATCATTTATTTTATATTAATAAATAAAGGAATAAAGAATGTTTTATAGCGAAATTATTGGAACAGGTGGATATGTTCCAGAAAGAATAGTAAAAAATACTGAACTTGAAAATATAATGGAAACTTCAGACCAATGGATAAAAACTAGAACAGGCATATCTGAAAGAAGAATATCTACTGGAGACACAACTACCCATATTGCCGTAAAAGCAGCTCAACGGGCAATTAAAGATGCAAATATAAATCCTCAAGAGATAGACTTGGTTATTTTGGCCACAATAACCCCCGATTTTTTCACCCCTGCAACTGCCTGTTTAGTGCAGGCAGAATTGGAGTTAAAAAATGTAACAAGTTTTGATCTTTCTGCTGGTTGTACCGGATTTATTTATGGAATACAGATAGCAGATCAGTTCATTAAAACCGGAGAGAGTAGGTGTGCCCTGGTGATCGGGGCTGAAGTGCTATCAAAAATACTTAACTGGAATGATAGAAATACTTGCGTTTTATTTGGGGATGGTGCTGGTGCGGCAGTACTAAAGAAAAGCAAATATCCTGGCGTTATTTCTACTTATACCGCTTCACAAGGAGATTTGAAAGGGTATTTAAATATACCAGCTGTACCTCTCAGTAATCCTTTTTTACTTGGGGAATATCCAGAAGAGGATTGTCAAAATAATAGTCAGATGTATATGGATGGAAAAGAAATATTTAAGTTTGCTACGAATATCATGCTGGAGAGTATTACTAGGGTTTTAGAAAAGAATAATTTACAAATCCAGGATATTGATTATGTCGTACCACATCAGGCAAATTATAGAATTATTGATTATGTAGCCAAAAAATTAAAAGTGCCCTGTTCCAAATTTTATAAGAACCTGCAGCACTATGGAAACACTTCAGCAGCGAGCATTCCTTTAGCCTTGGATGAGATGAGGAGAGAAAATATTTTAGAGAAAAATAACAAGATTATAATGGTAGGTTTTGGAGGAGGTTTAACCTGGGGATCAATTTTATTAAACTGGACTATTTAAGGAGAGTAAAAGATGATACGAACTGCTATTAATGAACTATTAGAAATTGATTATCCGATTATTCAAGGAGGGATGGCCTGGGTTGCTGATGCTGATTTGGCAGCAGCTGTGTCAAACGCGGGAGGATTAGGAGTTATTGCTTCTGGTTATGCTCCTGCAGAATGGATAAGAAATGAAATAAGAAAGGCGCAATTATTAACCAAAAAACCTTTCGCTCTTAATATTATGCTGCTTAACCCAATGGCTGAAGAGATTGGTAAGATAGCGATGGAAGAAAATGTATCAGTTATTATTACAGGAGCAGGTAATCCCGGGAAGTATATCCCTGCATGGAAAGAAAAAGGGATTAAAGTCCTTCCTGTTGTTCCTTCAGCTTCTATTGCTAAAAGAATGGAAAAATCAGGAGCTGATGCAATTATTGCTGAGGGTGGTGAAGCCGGAGGGCATATTGGTGATTTGACTACTATGAGCCTTATTCCTCAAGTTGTTGATTCTGTAAAAATTCCAGTAATTGCTGCTGGCGGAGTAGGGGATGGAAGGGGACTTGCTGCAGCTTTAATGTTAGGCTCTTCAGGAGTTCAAGTAGGAACTCGGTTTTTAGTTGCTTATGAATGTAATATTGCCCAAACATACAAAGAAAAAATATTACAAGCCAAAGATACTAGCACTATTGTTACCGGTAGGGCTACTGGTCATCCGGTTAGGGTTATTAAAAACCAATTAGCTCGTGAATTTCAGCAGTTAGAAAAAAGAAATGCTTCACTGGAAGAATATGAAGAATTAGGAAAAGGTTCTCTTTTTAATGCTGTTAAAAAAGGTGATGTAGAAAAAGGTTCTGTGATGGCAGGTCAGATTTGTGGGTTGATCCAAAAAGAACAGTCTTGTCAGGAAATTATTAAAGAAATGTTTGAACAGGCTGAAGAAATAATATTACAAAAAGCACGAGATATTGAAAAAAATATGACTATTAATAATTGTTCTAGATCAATAGTTTGAAGGGAAAGTATTATGAAAAAAATTGCTTTTTTATTTTCAGGGCAGGGTGCTCAGTATGTGGGAATGGGCAAAGAACTTTTTGATAACTACTCTTCATGTAGAAAAATATTTAAAAAAGCTAAAGATGCTCTGGATATGGATATTGAGGAAATTTGTTTTGAAGGAAATACAGAAAAACTTAACAAAACAGAAAATACGCAACCAGCTATTTTAACTACCAGTATAGCCGCTTTGTCAATTTTACAGGAAAGAGGAATTGTACCTGCTGTAACCGCTGGTTTAAGCTTAGGAGAATACTCTTCTTTAGTCTGTTCTAGAGCTTTAGATTTTGTTACTGCAGTTCAATTGGTGAGAAAAAGAGGTCAATATATGCAGGAGGCTGTTCCTTTGGGAAAAGGTAAAATGACAGCGATATTAGGATTATCAGATGAAGCAGTTGAAAATATCTGTGAAAAAGCAAGGTCAACTGGAATTGTTGAACCTGCCAACTATAATTACCCTGGACAGGTGGTTATTGGAGGAGAAGTGGAAGCGGTTGATTTAGCTGCAGTTTATGCAAAAGAAGAAGGAGCAAAAAGAGTTATTCCTTTACAGGTGAGTGCTCCGTTTCACACTTCTATGCTTCAGGCGGCAGCAGTCAGGCTAGCAAAAGAATTAGAAAAGATAGATGTTTATGATCTAAAAATTCCCGTAATAAGCAATGTCATTGGGGATTATATAGAGGGAAAAAATTTAGTAAAAGAGCTTTTAAAAAAACAGGTAATGTTCCCTATTCTCTGGAGTAAGTGTATTTATAAGATGATACAAGGAGGGGTTGATATTTTTATAGAAATTGGACCCGGGAAGGTGTTAAGCGGTTTTTTAAAAAAAATTGATAAAAATTTACTTGTTTGCAATGTGGAAGATATACAATCTTTAAATAATACTATTAAGATACTGGAGCAAAACCATGTCTATTGATTTAAAAGGAAAAACTGCCCTGATTACAGGTGGTGTCCGTGGAATTGGCAAGGCAATAGCTTTGCGCTTAGCTGAATCAGGAGCCAATATAGTTGTGAATTATATTAAAAATGAAGAAGCAGCTCGGTTAACAGCAAAAGAAATTTCTGACTTAGGAAGAAATTGTATAACAGTACAAGGTGATGTAAGTATTCCAGAAGAAGCGCAAAGAATTATACAGGCCTCATTGGATGTATATAAAACTTTAGATATTTTAGTAAATAATGCTGGGATAACCAGGGATAACCTATTGATTAGAATGAAAGAAAAGGATTTTAGCCAGGTAATATCTACAAATCTTTTGGGAACATTTTATTGTACTAAATATGCCAGTAAGTTTATGATGAAAGCCCATTATGGGAAAATTATTAATTTATCTTCTGTAGTGGGAATAGCAGGTAATTTTGGTCAAGCTAATTATGCTGCAGCAAAAGCAGGAATTATTGGTTTTACCAAATCCGCCGCTAAAGAGTTAGGGGCAAGAAATATTACCGTAAATGCTATTGCACCTGGTTTTATCAAAACTGATATGACTGATTCTCTTACAGAAGAACAAAAAGAAAAGATATTAACAAGAATCTCTTTAGGGAGATTTGGATTACCAAAAGAAGTTGCTAATATAGTTAACTTTTTAGTATCAAATGAAGCAGATTATATTACCGGTCAAGTATTTCGGATTGACGGTGGTATGGAAATATAAGAGGTGATGAAAATTGAAACATAGAGTTGTTATTACAGGTTTAGGTGCAGTGACGCCAATTGGGAATAATGTTCAATCATTTTGGTCTAATATTAAAAAAGGTGTTTGTGGAATTGATTTTATTGAGGCTTTTGATACTTCAGAATTTAAGGTGAAAATCGCTGCTGAAGTAAAAAATATAGATGATCTTGGTGTTCTTGACTTCAAAGAAGCCAAAAGAATGGATAGATTTTCTCAAATGGCAATTATTGCTGCTGATGAGGCTATAAAAGATTCTGGATTAGAAATAAAACCCAGCTCAGCTAATGATTGGGGTGTTATTCTCGGGACAGGAATAGGTGGTTTTTCTACAGTCGAAAAGGAAAATGAAAAAATAATTAAAAAAGGTCCTAAAAGAGTTTCTCCTTTCTTTATTCCAATGGCTATTTCAAATATTGCTTCTGCTAATATTGCCATTCGATATGGATTAAAAGGAATATGCGAATGTGTCGTAACCGCATGTGCCTCAGGTGCTTCTGCAATTAATTATTCATATCGCCTTTTGCAGCAGGGAATGGCTTCGGTTATTATTAGCGGAGGGACAGAGGCGGCAGTTACCCCTTTATCAGTAGCTGGGTTTAGTTCAATGGGGGCACTATATTCAGATAATCAACCTCAAAGAGCATCCATTCCTTTTGATGCAGACAGAAGCGGTTTTGTTATGGGAGAAGGCTCTGGTATTGTAGTTATGGAAACATTAGAAAATGCACAAAAAAGAAATGCCAAAATTTATGCTGAAATAGTTGGTTGCGGAATTACCTGTGATGCTTATCACATTACAGCACCTGACCCGGAAGGCAGGGGTGGTGCCAATGCTATGAGATTGGCCATTAAAGAGGGAGGAATATCTCCAACAGAGGTATCTTACATAAATGCTCATGGAACCAGCACTCCTCTCAATGATTTGTGTGAAACAAAAGCTATAAAAAATGTGTTTGGTGAAGATGCTTATTCGATTCCTATTAGTTCAACTAAATCAATGACTGCTCACATGTTAGGTGCAGCCGGCTCAATAGAAGCCATCATTTGTATTAAATCAATAAATGACAGTTATATACCCGCAACTATTGGATTAGAGAATCCTGACCCTGAATGCGACTTAGATTATGTGCCGGGAAAAGGAAGAGTAAAAGATTTAAAATATACATTATCCAATTCCTTCGGTTTTGGAGGTCACAATGTAAGCCTCCTTCTAAAGAAATGGTACTAAGAGGAGAATATAAAATTGTTAAATAGTGATGAAATACAAAAAATAATTCCACACAGACCTCCATTTTTACTTGTTGATAGAATAAAAGAAATTGTTCCAGGTGTAAGAGCTGCTGGTTTTAAAAATATAACTGCAAATGAATCTTTTTTCCAAGGACACTTTCCTCAAGAAATGATTATGCCTGGAGTATTAATGATAGAAGCCCTGGCCCAAGTTGGAGCAGTGGCTATTTTATCTAATAAGGAAAATGAAGGAAAGTTAGTTTTTTTTGGAGGGATCAATAAGGCTCGCTTTAAAAAAAAGGTTATACCAGGAGACTGTCTTCAGTTGGAAACTGAAATCATTAAAAAAAGAGGTTCTTTCGGGATTGGGAAGGGCATTGCTTTGGTAGAAGGAGAACTGGCAGTAGAAGCAGAACTTATTTTTGCCATAGAAAATAAAATAATTAATTAAAGAAGAATAGAAACAGAGGTTGAAAATGAACAAAAAAAATATGCCTAGTCTAAATATCGGAGATTTAACAATCAAGATTCCTATTATACAAGGTGGGATGGCGGTAGGCATATCTTTATCCGGATTAGCTTCAGCAGTGGCTAATGCAGGAGGTGCTGGGGTAATAGGCACAGCTGGAATTGGGATGATGGAGCCGGATTTTAACACCGATTTTAGAAAAGCAAATCAAAGAGCATTGCGTAAAGAAATTCGAAAAGCCAGATCTGCTACAGCAGGGGTTATCGGAGTAAACATAATGGTAGCTCTATCTGATTTTGATAGCATGCTTCAAATAGCCATTGAAGAAAAAGCTGATTTAGTTATGCTGGGAGCAGGGTTGCCTTTAAAAGGGATGGAAAAATTAATTCCTCGTTTCCCTGGTGACAAAAAACCTAAAATTATACCTATTATATCATCTGCCAGAGCTGCAAAAATTATCTTTAAGCACTGGCAAAAACACTATAACTACATACCTGATGCGGTAGTATTAGAAGGTCCTTTGGCAGGAGGGCATTTAGGATATAATCCTGAACAAATAGACAGCCCAGAATTTGCACTTGAAAAAATTCTCCCTGAGGTTATTTCAGAATTAAAAAAATTTGGAACAGAATTCAACAAAAATATTCCTGTAATTGTTGCTGGTGGTATTTTTTCTGGCTCTGACATATTTCGCTATTTTCAGTTAGGTGCACAAGGTGTTCAAATGGCTACTCGCTTTGTGGCAACAGAAGAATGTGATGCTTCAACTAAATTCAAACAGGCTTATATTAATTGCAGAAAGGAAGATTTAACAATTATAAATAGCCCGGTTGGGCTGCCAGGCAGAGCTATTAAAAATGGATTTTTACAGGAAGTTTCTGATGGTAGACAAAAACCTTTCAGATGTTATTGGAAATGTCTGAAAACTTGTGATTTTAAAACTGCACCTTATTGTATTGCTTCAGCCTTAACACATGCTCAGAAGGGACTTTTTGAAGAAGGATTCGCATTTGCCGGTGCCAATGCATATCGAATAGATAAAATAATAACTGTAAAAGAATTAATAAATGATTTATTAAATGAGTATCAAGAAATGAGTATCAAGAAAAATTAATTTCCTTATGATAAATATTCATGAAAAAATTGTTTTTATTTTTTGGTTAATTTTAATTACTACTTTCCAAATAGAACAAGATGCTTTACTTTTTCTACTTCTTTGGATATAATTCTTAATTGTTTTGTGATGACAATCCAAACAACAAATAGTGAAAGAGGGTAAGAGACAATTAAGAAAAAAGTCTTACTTCTTGGTCAGGAAGAAATAAACAAACTACTCTTAAGGTTATCTTTTCCGGCAGTAGTAGGAATGATAGCAAATGCTCTTTATAATCTAATAGATACAATCTTTGTTGGAAGAGGAGTAGGCTCATTAGCAATAGGGGCCCTTGCAATAGCTTTTCCGTTACAAATGCTGCTTTTGGCAATTGCTCAAACTATTGGAATAGGGGCAGGTTCTGCTGTTTCAAGAAGCTTAGGTGCTGGTAATGCTGAACGCGCTAAGTTTGTAGTGGGAAATTCATTTTTTTGCATCATGTTGCTATCTATTAGTGTATCTTTAATTTGTTTAAATTATATTGAACAAATCCTTCTTTTCTTCGGGGCAACTGCAAATATCCTGCCCTATTCCAAAGATTATGTTAGAACTATATTGTTGGGATTGCCCTTCTTTTCTTTTGCGGTTTCTTCAAACAACCTTATCAGGGCTGAAGGCAATGCCAGAGTAGCAATGATATCTATGTCAATTGGTGCAATATTAAATATTGTATTTGATCCGATTTTTATCTTTAAATTCCAGCTAGGAATACAAGGCGCAGCATTAGCAACAATATGTGCTCAGTTTTTTTCTTTTTTATATGTTCTCAAATACATTTATAGTAAAGAGACTTCCTTAGGAATCAAAATAAAACATTTAACACCTGATTGGTCTATTATCAAAGAAATTATCACGGTTGGCTTACCTTCTTTTGCTCGATTATCTTCAGGCAGTGTATCCACTTTATTAGTAAATCAATCTTTACGTTTCTACGGTGGGGATGTTCCAATCATTATTTTAGGTATAATTATTAAAATAACTCGTTTTTTGTTTATGCCTATGTTTGGAGTGGTGCAGGGAATGCAGCCAATAGCTGGATATAATTATGGTGCCAAAAAATTTAAAAGGGTTTACCAGGTATTAAATTTAACAATTAAGGTTTTATTTTTATTGTCAACCTCTCTTTGTTTAATAATAATATTCTGGCCTTCTAAAGTTTTTTGTATTTTTACTAATGAATTGCATATTATTGAAGCAGGAGTCCCTATTATGAGACTTATGGTATTTAGCATTCCATTTTTAAGCATACAAATGACAGGTGCTGCATTGTTTCAATCATTAGGCAAGGCCTTACCTGCGATAACTTTTTCGTTATTAAGAAGAGTGTTATTGTTTATACCTTTAATAATTATTCTTCCAGGTTATTTTAAATTAGGTTTAATGGGGATATGGATATCATACCCTGCTGCAGATATCTTTTCAGCAATTATAACCTGGTTTTTCCTTAAGAATGAAGTCCGGAAAATAAAGTATGAAGAGGAGCTTTACGCGTTATAAAGAGATAATAATTGTAAAAATTTCAATTACTTTCAATTCTTATAACGTGATGTTATAATGTATAGCAATCAGATAGCGTTCAATGCAGAACATGGGAGGTATTCATGGATAATAATTATGTGCCAACAAGAGAAGATGCTTTAGACTTACTGAAAGAATATAATCAAGAAGACAGCTTGATTAAACATGCCCTGGCCGTTGAAGGAGTAATGCGCTACATGGCAAGCAAAAAAGGTGAAGATGTGGAAAAGTGGGGTGTTATTGGCTTAGTGCATGATTTGGACTATGAAAAATATCCTCAACAGCATTGTAGTAAGAGTAAGGATATTTTAGAAGAACACAATTGGCCAGCAGAATATATTAGGGCAGTTATAAGCCATGGTTGGGGTATTTGTTCAGAAGTGAAACCTGAAACAGATTTAGAAAAAACGCTTTATGCTATTGATGAGTTAACAGGATTAGTTGTCACGACTGCTCTGGTCAGACCATCAAAAAGTATTTTTGATGTAAAAGTGAAGTCTGTGAAAAAAAAATGGAAAGATAAAAGATTTGCAGCTGGTGTTGATAGAAACATAATAACGCGAGGAGCAGAAATGCTTGGTATGGAATTATCTGAATTAATTGATGATACCATAAAAGGTATGCAGGAAATTGCTGACGAATTAGGGCTTAGAGGAAATCCTACATCTGATGATTAAAAGAGTACTTTGTTTTGGAGATTCAAATACCTGGGGTTATATACCAGGTACTGGCGAAAGATTTGAATATAGTAAGCGCTGGACTGGGATTCTTGCTAATTCTTTAGAGGGGAAGTATTCTATTTTAGAAGAAGGATTAAATGGCAGAACTATTGCTGATGATGACCCTTTGCATCCAGGTAGAAATGGTTTAAAATATTTATTACCTTGTATGGAATCACATAAGCCTTTTGATATTATTATAATATTTTTAGGGACTAATGATCTAAAATATTATTTTTCTAATTCAATTCAACGTATTAGCACTAATATGCAAAAAATGATTCAATCAATAAAAAATGGCCAATATGGTTACCATGATAAGATCCCTGACATAATTTTACTTCCCGTGCCTCACACCTTTGATAATGTCATGATAAATTCCTCTTTCAGGGATTCTAGAGAAAAATCTATCAGCCTTACCCGGGAATATCAAAATATATCCAGAATAATGCATTGTCATTTTTTGGATATAACAAATAAAATAAAAGTAAGTAAAATAGATGGAATTCATCTTAATGAAAAAAATCATTTTAAACTAGCCAGCCTTTTATTTAAAAAGATAAATGAACTTGAGTTAGATTCTAAAAATTAATCCTATTATAATCTACAAGCTTAATTAAATATTGTCCGATAGGAGGATAGTAATGTTAACTAAAGAAAGTCAATTTGAAGGATTTTCAGCGGAAACCGTTTTTTTTCTGAAAAACTTGAAAGAAAACAATAATCAAGAATGGTTTTTAGCCAGAAAAAAAGATTACAACAAGAAAGTTATAAAACCAGCCATGGAATTTGTGGTTGAAATGGGCAAAATGCTCGAAAAGATATCCTCAGAAATTAATGCTGAACCAAAAATAAACCGTTCTATTCGCAGAATATATCAGGATACTAGAAATATGAGTGATCAGGACCCTTATAAGACATTTCTAGGCATATGCTTCTGGCAAGGAAAAAGGAAAACACATGATTCTCCAGGTTATTATTTTGAACTAAGGCCAGAGGCGCTATATTTAGCCGCCGGGAATAAAATTTTCTCCCGGAAGAATCTTACCGCCTTTCGGCAAGCTGTTTCTAAACAAGAAATTGGTGATCAATTGCTTGGTATTATGGAAAAGCTGAAAAGTAAAAATGACTATAAAATTAGCAAACCATTTTATAAAAGAATTCCTGAAGGGTATAAGGTAAGTGATAAATTTGAGGATTTAATCCGTTTTAACGGATTGTTAGCCAGTACGGAGATTCAGATTCCACCAGAGCTTTATAGTCAAAATATTTTAAAATTTGTATTTAATATTTTTAAAGATTTTGCACCCTTGGAGAACTGGTTATACAAACATGTTCATTTTGGGGAAGAGTAAAAAAATTCAAAAAAGAGTAAAAATACAATAAAAATAATTAATAAAAATATTCAGGAAACAGATTAATGGATAAACAATCAACCGAAAAAAGCTTTTTATCCTTCAGTAATGCCCATAAAAAGAATTTATCAAATAATGATATGTTTCTTTTTTCTTTTGCTAACTTAGCAAAACATCAGGAAATTATTCACTTTATTACTAACAGGAAAGGAGGTTATAGCAAAAAGCCTTTTAATGAACTTAACCTTGCTTTTCATGTAGGTGATGATTTTGATAGTGTTTTAAAAAATCGTACCAGGTTGGCAAATTATTTAAATATACCCTTAAACAATTTTACCACAGCTAATCAGGTACATGGCACGAATATCACTATAGTTGATGATAAAATGAAGGGTTTGGGAAGTAAAGATTTAACTTCAGCACTAACAGGAACTGATGCCTTGCTGACTGATCAACTGAATATTTGCCTGCTTATTTTTGTAGCAGACTGCGTGCCGATAATAGTATATGATTTTAAAAAAAAAGTAATAGGTTTAATTCATGCCGGCTGGAAAGGAACAGCAGGATCGATAACGGAAAAAGTAATAAAAACTATGAAATCACATTGGAATTGTGCACCTAAAAATATACTATGCGGGATTGGCCCATCTATAGGCAGTTGTTGTTATGAAGTAGGTGCCGAGGTCCGGGAAAAAATAAAGGAAGTATATGATGAATCAGATACAATGATTTTTACTAATTCAACAAATAAAGATAAAGTATACTTCGATTTGTGGAAGGCTAATAAAATACAATTATTGAAGTGTCAAATTCCTGCTGATAATATAGAAATAGCAGAGATTTGTACTTATTGCGATTCTAATCTCTTTTTTTCCAGCAGAAAAGACCGTGGTGTGACCGGACGATTTGCGGCCGGAATAATGCTTAAAAATATTAAATAATGCCAATACAAAGACAACATAAATATAAAAATATAATTTTTAGGATTCCCATCTAATCTATCCTCATTCAATAATAGACACCAATCATTGTTAAAACTACAAACATTATTGAAATATTTTATTCAATCCAAATATCAATTTTATTGTTGACCTTTTAAATGATAGATGATATACTTTCTTTAATTTATATTTAGGTATTTAATAAGGTAAAGATTTAAATAAATAAAATATTAAATGAAAATGGAAAATAGAAAAATAAGATGATAAAAAGGATTGCTATGAATATAATAAAAGGCTTCCAGGATACCTTGCCTGAAGAGATGGAAAGCAGAAGGGCATGTGAAAATAAATTAACACAGGTGTTTCGACAATGGGGATATCAGGAGATTGATACTCCAACATTAGAGTATTATGATATTTTAACAAAAGGTATCGGCCCTGGTTTAAAGGATAAAATGTTTAAATTCCTTAATGTTGATGGAGAAATAGTTGTATTACGCCCTGACATGACTACTCCGATTGCTCGAGTTGCAGCCACTAAATTGAATATAAAAAGGGAAGGGTTTAAAAAGTTTTATTATCTGAACAATGTATTCCGTAAAATTAACACCCAAACAGACGAGCAACAAGAATTTCACCAGGCTGGAATCGAATTATTAGGATTGGATAGCAGATTGGCGGATGCTGAAATTATAGCAGTAGCTATTCAGTCTATATTAAACAGTGGCCTGGATGAATTTTTTATTGATATTGGAAGTGCAAAGTTTTTTAACGCTGTTACAAATCAATTGCCTCTAACCATTGATCAAAAATACAAATTAAGAAAAACAGTTATGAATAAAGATTTTGTTTTACTGGAAAATCTATTATCCGGCTGCGGACTTACTCGGGATGAGCAAAAAATAATCCTGTGTCTGCCGCATTGGCGAGGGGATGATAGTGTTATTTTTGATGCAGAAAAAACATTTGTCAAAAAAAACAAAATAGCATTAGCTGCTTTGCAGGAAATAAAAGAAGTTTATAACTATTTAAAAATATTCGGATTAGATAAATATATTTTAATTGATTTAGGAATTATCCGTGATTTTGATTATTACACTGGAATAATTTTTGAAGGATATACAAGTCAGTCAGGGTCTGCTATTTGCGGTGGTGGTCGTTATGATTCTTTATGCCAAAATTTTGGTAAAAATATACCTTCTACCGGGATTGCTATAGGTATAGAAAGGTTATTAACAGTTTTAAGGCAGAAAGAGAGTTTGCTGAATCATCAATTAGATGCTAAAAAGTATTTTATTAGATTTCCGGAATGTCTAATAAAATCAGCTTTTAGCTTGGCAGAAAATTTAAGAAGAAAAGGATGTTTGGTAGAATTCGAGTTGGATTTTGATCGGTCAAAAGAGGATTCCATACAATATGCTTACCGTAAGAAAATCCGTTATCTAATTGAAATAGAAGCTCAAAACCCTGATAAGGTTACTAAAAATGATTTGCAAGAAAATACAGCAGAAAGGGATATTTCATGAATGAGATAATAAATAATTCTCACATAATGACCATAGCATTGCCAAGTGGAAGATTATTTCAATCAATCATAAATTTATTTGAAGAATCAGGCTATTTTGGTTCAATAAGCTACAATCTTAAAAAAGATAGACATTTAGTTTTTTATAATGAAAAAAAGAACTATCGGTTCATCATTACAAAACCTAAAGATAATTCTACTTATGTAGAATGTGGAGTTGCCGATGTAGGAGTGGTTGGAAAAGATATTCTTTTAGAAGAAAAGAAAGATGTATATGAATTGCTAGATTTGGAATTAGGCAGATGTAAAATAGTTTTAGCTGGCACTAAATCCAAAGAAATATTTTTGAATGAATTAAAACAATACTTCCCGGTTAAGATTGCTACCAAATATCCAAATATCAGCAATTATTATTGCAGAAAAAAAGGTTTGCACGGAGAAATTGTACCACTTTGCGGTTCCATAGAACTGGCGCCTCAGGTAGGACTGGCAGATTTTATCGTTGATCTGGTATCTACCGGAAAAACATTAAAAGAAAATAATTTAAATATTTTAGATGAAATTACAACCATTAGTGCAAGGTTAATTACAAATCGGATAAGCTATAAGACAAAACATAAAGAAATTCAACATCTCATAGAAGCTTTAAAGGAAGCGATTGCTAGAAAAAATAATAAGTGTGAAGGCAAGAGGATATAGAATGGAATTGTTAAAAATAATTGACTATAACAATGATAATAAACTAAATATTTTAAATGAAATCAAAAATAAAAATCATTCCTTTTTTTTACCGGAGATAGAAAAAAAAGTAAAAGAAATTATTGAAAAAATTAAAACTGAGGGTGACAAAGGGCTTGTTGAAATTACCAGACTCCTGGATAAAAACAAACTACAGATAAATCAATTGGCTGTGACAGAAGATGAATTTAAGCAAGCTGAAAAGCAGATCGACAAAAATCTTTTTCTTATTATTGAAGAAGCAATAGACAAGATAAAAAAATACCACCAGGCACAACTGGAAAAATCATGGATTTCACCCCAGGAAGAAGGTATTATTTTAGGGCAGATAATTCGTCCATTGGAAAAAGTTGGAGTTTATGTGCCTGGAGGAAAAGCAGAATACCCTTCTTCGCTTATCATGGGGGCAGTTCCTGCAATTGTAGCTGGGGTTAAAGAAATAAGTGTAGTCACTCCTGTTGGGAAAAGACCTCAGATATCTCCTTACTTGTTAATGACAGCACGTGCCTTGGGGATTTCCAGTGTCTATAAAATTGGAGGTGCACAGGCTATTGCTGCTCTTGCTTATGGTACCAAGTCTATTAGCCCGGTAGATAAAATTGTTGGTCCTGGAAATATTTATGTAACTATTGCCAAAAAACTGGTCTTTGGACAAGTTGACATAGATATGCTGGCTGGTCCAAGTGAAATATTAATTTGGGCAGACGAAGAAGCCAATCCCGATTATATAGTAGCCGATTTATTTTCCCAGGCTGAACATGACCAGGAGGCAAGAGCAATTCTTGTTACTACATCTGAACAGCTAGCGCAAACAGTATCCAGAATAGCTGATGAACAGATAGTGAATTTTAATAGAAGTAATATTATTTCTGATTCACTAAAAAAGAATGGTAAAATATTTGTAGCAAAAAATAGAAAACTTGTAATAGACTTAATTAATGAAATTGCTCCTGAGCATTTAGAATTACAATTAAAAGATCCATGGTCTTATTTAGGGGAGATAAAAAATTTTGGAGCTATTTTTTTAGGCTCATATTGTCCCGAATCTTTGGGAGATTACTGGGCAGGCCCTAATCATATTTTACCAACCATGGGAGGAGCCCGTCAGTTCTCAGTATTATCAGTACAGGATTTTTTAAAAAGAAGTAGCCTTCTTTATTGCTGTAAAGACAGATTTATTCAGGAAAAAGAGAAAATTGCTCTTTTTGCCGAACTTGAGGGTTTGTCTGCTCATGCATATGCTGCCAGAATAAGAAAATAATCATTATTAATCAGAATTAATCAGAAACGAAAAGGCATTAAATGGAAAATTATATACAAAAAGAAAAATTACTTATCAGAGAAGAAATCTGTTCTTTGG
The DNA here is from genome assembly GCA_040767965.1 of Atribacterota bacterium. GTDB lineage: Bacteria > Atribacterota > Phoenicimicrobiia > Phoenicimicrobiales > Stramentimicrobiaceae > JAXGNR01. Next base: position 38,756 of record JAXGNR010000007.1, on the reverse strand, counting down.
TTTCAGAAATAGATACAATTATTTTTGATGTAGATGGTGTGCTGGTGGATGTTTCTCAATCTTTTCATCAAACAATAATAGAAACTGTTCAGCACTATTTTCAAAGAATATTAAATATCCCCGCGGAAGAAAAAATTGTTAATAAAGAAACTGTAGCATCTTTTAAACTGATTGGTGGTTTTAATGATGATTGGGAGCTAACTGCAACGATTATTTTATTCTACTTATGGAAAATGGAAAAATATAAGCTGAAAAATGCGAAAGATTTGATAGAAAAAAAACCTTATATAAATAATTTTGCAAGAGATAATTTAGCTGATGGTAGAGGAATTACCAGCATGCTTGATTGGCTAAGAAACAATACACAGAATTATGCAGGAATTCTTCAAAAATGGGATAAAGAGAAGATATTCCAAATTGCCAGAGAATATTATGCAGGAGAAGCAGATTGCTTTGAATTATATGGATTTCAACCAAGCATTGCCTTTAAAAAAAGTGGCAATATTGCAAAAGAAAAAATAATAATTGCTTCAAGTGCAAAAAACAAACTAGTAAATTATAAAATAGGAATATTATCCGGACGCAACCGAACTGAGGCAAATTATATTATAAAAAAGATAGGATGGGATTCCTGGTTAGATCCTTCAATGACGGTAACTTCTGATGATGGTATGAACAAGCCTTCTCCTGAAGGATTAAAATATTTCGTTGATAAATTTGCAACAAAAACCGGTCTTTTTATTGGAGATACCATGGATGACCTGTTAACAGTAATAAATTTAAATAGTTTTTTAAAAAAACAAAAATTTTTATCAGCAATTGTAATTGGAGATAGCACCTTAGAATCTTTTACGGAAAAGAAGAAAATATTTATGAAAAAAAATGTTGATATAATAGCAGGAAATGTTAATAAAATAATAGAATTTATATAATGCTAAGCCGGGAAAATTGGATAATAAACCAGTAAGCATGGGGGTGTGAATAATGTTTAAAGAAAGAATTGCCATTATTAAAAGAAAAACTACGGAAACGGAAATTATGGTTAAAATAAACCTGGATGGGAATGGAAAAGATAAAATCAAAAGTGAAATCCCCTTCTTAAATCATATGTTAACCTTGTTCTGCAAACACGGCTTTTTCGATTTGGAAGTCAGTTTACAAGGAGATCTGGAAATTGATGCTCATCATTCTCTGGAAGATCTTGGAATATGCCTGGGAAGGGCTATTAGGGAAGCTCTGGGAAATAAAAAAGGGATCAAGAGATATGGATATTTCCTATTGCCAATGGATGAATCCCTGGTTAGAATTTCCCTTGACATCAGTGGCAGGGGAAGACTTTTTTATAGAATACCAAAAGAAAAAATTAACAGAATTGGTAATATCGATGGAGAAGTTTGGCAAGAATTTTTCCTTGCACTTGCTTATGAAAGTGGGATTACTTTGCATATTGATTTACTCTCAGGAGAAAATACCCATCATATTCTAGAAGCCATTTTTAAAGGATTTGCCAGGGCTTTAGACCAGGCTGTTAGAGAAGAAAGAAGATTAGAAGGGGGAATCCCTTCTTCTAAAGGTATGCTGGCATAATATGAAAAAAGATAAAAAAATTATAATAATTGATTATTATTTAGGTAATACAAAAAGTGTATTGCATGCTTTAAATCATTTAGGTTTTTCAGTAAAAATAAGTGCAGATTTGGATGAGATAAGAGAATCTATAGGTGTTATCCTGCCAGGAGTTGGAGCTTTCCAGGATGGGATAGAGGTATTGAGAAAGAAAAAATTAGATTTATTATTAAAGGAAATAATTAAAGAAGGAAAACCTTTTTTAGGGATATGTCTTGGAATGCAGCTTTTATTTGAATATGGTGAAGAACATGGTCTTTATCAGGGATTAGGGATTATACCAGGTCGGGTAACCCGTTTTCCGCAGACATTAAGAGTTCCTCACTTGGGATGGAATCAGGTAAAATACTGTACTCTTGAAGGGGAAAATACGACTAATACCACCGATGATTTAATATTTCGTGGAATCTCTGATAACAGCTACTTTTATTTTGTACACTCGTACTACTGTGTTCCGGAAATTGGTACTATTGTAAAGGCAAAGACTGAATATCATCAAAAATTCACATCTGTTATTGCAAAAGAAAATATATTTGGTGTTCAGTTTCACCCTGAAAAAAGTAGTAAACAGGGTTTAAAACTATTAAAAAATTTTGGAGAGATTTGTTTTGATTATAATTCCAGCAATTGATATAAAAGACAATAAATGTGTACGTTTATCACAGGGGAAAATAGAGAATGTAGAAGTATTTTTCGATGACCCATTGGTTGTTGCTAAAAAATGGGAAGAAAAAGGTGCCGGATTGATACATGTAGTAGATTTAGATGGTGCCTTTCAGGGAAAACCGGTTCATTTTAAAATTATCAAAAAAATAGCCCGGGAGTTATCTATTCCAATCCAGGTGGGAGGAGGGATCCGGCAAGAAAAAACAATTGAACAATATCTTGATATTGGAGTAAAGCGTATTGTGTTGGGGTCAGCTTTGCTGGAAAAAGGAGAAAAAGAAATAGAATATCTGCTTAAAAAGTTTGGAAAACATTTAATTGCCGGGATTGATGTAAAGAATGATAATATTGCAATTCATGGCTGGGTTCAAAAGATTGAAAAACCAGTAGAGCAATTTATTCATAATCTTAATATGATGGGACTGCAAAGAATAATTTATACCGATATTCATCGTGATGGAATGATGAGTGGTCTTAATATTGATATGATTAAAAAAGTCGCTTTAGCCAGCAAAATGAAAATTATTTCCTCTGGAGGAGTCTCTTCTATGGAAGATTTGTTTCAATTACAGAGCCTGGGTATTTCTAATCTAGAAGGAGTAATAATAGGTAAAGCGCTCTATAGAAATGAAATTGTGCTGGAGGAAGCTATAAATATATTTCAAAAAAAGGAAGGTGCTTGATAATGTCTTTAGCCAAAAGGATTATTCCCTGTTTGGACGTAAAAGCTGGTCGAGTGGTAAAAGGAATACGGTTCGTTAATTTAACTGATGAAGGGGACCCGGTTGAATTAGCTGCTTATTATGAACAGGAAAAAGCAGATGAGCTGGTTTTTTTAGATATTACGGCATCATGGGAAGAAAGAAATATATTAATTGATGTTGTGCGTAAAACTGCAGAAAAAATATTTATACCTTTTACCGTAGGAGGCGGAGTACGCCAGCTTGATGACATCTATCAACTGCTAAGAGCTGGAGCAGATAAAATTTCTATCAATACTGCAGCAGTACAAAACCCAGCAATAATCAGGCAAGCTTCTTTAAAGTTTGGAAGTTCAACTATTGTAGTTGCTATTGATGCAGTAAAAAAAAATAATCATTGGGAGGTTGTTACCCATGGCGGTAGAACGGCTACCGGCAAAGATGCAATTGAATGGGCTAAAGAAGTAGAAAAATTGGGAGCGGGAGAGATTTTATTGACCAGCATGGATTGTGATGGTACCAAAAAAGGATATGACAATGAGCTGACCCGATTGGTCGTGGAAAATACAAAATGCCCTATTATTGCCTCTGGGGGAGCAGGAAGTTTAGAACATTTTTATCAGGTGTTTGTAGAAGGAAAGGCTGATGCTGCTCTGGCAGCCTCATTATTTCACCGTAAAGAAATCACCATTTTACAGGTCAAGGAATATCTTAAAAAAAGAGGTATTGCCGTACGTATGGAGAAATAACTATGGATAGAAAAAAAGATTTAATAGATCAATTAAAATATAATCAAGAAGGTTTAATCCCAGCAATTGTTCAGGATGAATCTTCTGGAGAGGTTCTTATGCTTGCTTATATGAATGAATTGTCATTAAAAAAAACTTTACAAACCAAACAAACCTGTTTTTATAGCCGGAGCAGGAAAAAGCTCTGGATAAAAGGAGAAAATTCTGGCAATATTCAAAAAGTAAAGCAAATTCTCATTGATTGTGATAATGATACTTTATTGATTAAGGTAGAACAAAAGGGAGTTGCCTGTCATACCGGTAATTATACTTGTTTTTATCGAAATTTAAGCGGTGAAGAAATTAAAAACTCTTCTGTTTTTAAGGACAAGAAAAAAGATAATAATAAACAGGAGAATATATTGGATGAATTATCAAGAATATTTGATGATCGTAAAAAAAATCCTAACCAAGACTCTTATGTATGTCGCTTAATGTCCAGTCCTGGCGAAAAGATGCCTAAAAAAATAGGAGAAGAAGCAGCGGAAGTTATTATTGCCTTAAAAGATAATGATAAAAGTCAGATAATCTATGAAACAGCAGATTTGTGGTTTCACACTTTAGTCGCATTATCATATTATGATATCCCATATCAGGCCATTTTGGAAGAATTGAAACGGCGTAGAAAATAATATTCAATCTTAAGAGGATAAATATGTCTATAGAAAAGTTAATAAGAAAAGAAATTATACCACTAAAACCATATGCTCCCGGTCAAACAATTGCAGATGTGCAAAAAAAATATAAACTTCTGGAAGTGTTTAATTTATCTACTAATGAAAGTGTCTTAGAACCTTCTTCCAAGGTTCGAGATGCTTTAAAAAAAGAACTCACTACTATAAACCAATATCCGGATGGAGGCAGTTTAGAGTTACGAAAAGAAATAGCACAGAAATATAAAGTCAGTTCTGATATGGTTATTGTTACAAACGGTGGAGATGAACTACTATACTTGCTGACTGGTTGTTTTATTTCTTCAGGTGATGAGGTTATATTAGGTGAATATGGTTTTTCGACTTATGAAATTGCCAGTACCATGTATGGAGCAAAAATAATAAAAATTCCTTTAAAAAAAGGTTTTTTAGATTTGCCAACAATAGCCCGGCAGACAAATGCAAAAACAAAAATGATTTTTCTCTGTAATCCATATAATCCCGATGGAACCATTTTTACTCAACAAGAGTTGGAAAAATTTTTAGAGAATATATCAGACAAGATTATAATTGTTATGGATGAAGCCTATATTGATTTTGTGGAATCCAAAGATTTTCCAAATAGCATTAATTTGATTAAAGAAAAAAATAACCCTATCGTCAGTTTGCGTACCTTCTCAAAAATTGGCGGTATTGCCGGATTACGGATTGGTTTTGGTATTGCACAGCCTGAATTTGTAAATTGCTTAAGAAAAGTACAACAGCCTTACTCAGTGAACAGACTAGCACAAACAGCTGCAAGAGCATGTATAAATGATAATGATTATCGAGATCAATTACTGCAAAATAACAGAGAAGGAAAAGATTATTTATATAAGGAGCTTACTGCCTTAAACCTCTTTTATCATCAAACTCAGACAAATTTTATTTTTGCTGATACTCAAAAAGATGCTGATATGGTCTGTGAAAAGCTGGCCGAAAAAGGGATTATTGTCCGCTCCGGAAAAGTCTGGGGAAAAGACACCTTTATCAGGGTCACTATTGGAACAGAAACACAAAATAAAATTTTCATAAAAGCATTAACAGATATCCTGCAAGAAAATATTTGATTTTTTCATGGTAATTTTAAATAAATTCTTAGTATTTTTGGCTTATATTTTTGTATTTTAAGTGGTACAAAACAGGTTGAATAGTAAAAAAACAAGATTGACATAATATTTTTAAATCTGTATCATAAAAACATGTTACTAAATAATAAAATGTTGCGGATAAGTTCTTTGGTAATTAAATGACCAAAATTATTTTCTTAGTTTACAGTACTTTATCTTTATTTTTTCAATATCTTAATTGAGGCTACCTTTATAAATTGCTTAAAAGAATAATCGGAAAACAACAATACTTATCAAACATAAATTCAAAGAAGTATTTCTTTATATTTCCAAATGAATTACCTAAAAAAGGTGTTAAAATAAAAATATGAACTAATATTCATAAAATATTTACACCTGATTCTTATAGAATAGGAGGTGATGTTCAGAAATATTTAAATGTTTAAAAAAATAATAAGAAACTAGAAAAAAGTCTTGTTAATTGTGTTGTTTTTATAATTTTAAGAAGATTATTTACAGTAACATTTGTAGTATTTTTACGCATTTGTAGTAATAGAAAAAAAGGAGAAATAGTAAATGAAGAATTTTTTGAGAAATTGTTCTATTGTAGGGTTAGTTTTACTTTTTGCTTTATTGAATACATTTGGGGTATTTGCCCAATCAAACTGGCAGCCAGCACCTGAATTTATTGATATTGGAGCTACTTTAGAATTAACTGGTCCGACAGCTTTGCAGGGAGATCAGGAATTAAAAAAATGGGAGCTTGCTGTTGAAAAAATAAATGATAATGGTGGGATTGATGGTATACCGGTAAGGATGGTTTACGAAGATAATCAAGGAACTAATCCAGGTTCAATTTCTGCATATAATATTTTAGCTTATGATCGTGAAGTTTATGCTGCTTTTATCACAACCCGAAGTACAATTGCCCATGCTCTTAACCCTTTAGTAGCAGAAGCAAAAATACCTACACTTTATGGTGGTTCTGCCTGGTCGGTAAGAGAACTTGGTAATCCATGGATGTTCGGTGTGAGGACCAACGATAGAAATGTTGCTAAAATTATGGCTCAATTTATAGCCGAAGATCTTGGACATACTAAAGTTGCTGCTCTTTATAGCGATGAAGCATTCGGTCAGGGTGGAAATGAAGAAACTGTAGCTGCGTTGGCAGAATATGATATCAAACCCCTTACAGTTCAGAGATTCCAAAGAAATACACTCGATTACACTGCTCAACTACTGTCAATACAGCAGACTGGCGCTGAATGCATCTTCTCCTGGAGTGCTAATACTAATGATGATGGTATTATCTTAAGACAGGTCAAACAATTGGGTTTAGACGTTGATTTTGTTGGTAGCACCTCTTACGGCAGCCTTGATGTAACCGTTAAAATCGCAGGTGATGATGCTGAAGGTGTTTATTCAATAATGGATATTTCTTCAAGCGATCCTTCTCCTGTAGTTCAAGAAATAGACCAGATGTTAAATGAAAGATATAATTATAGATTTGGAAATACTTTCATGTATGACGATATGATGATATTAGCTGATGCTATGAAAAGAGCTGGTATAATTCAGGAAATAGATGGCAAAAAAATGATTATGCCTCTTGAAGAAGCCCGTGAAGCCATTAGGACTGCTTTAAAGGATACTAAAAACTTTTCTGAAGGAACTGCCAAGACATATACTTGTGACGAAGTAAATGACCTTGCTCATTCCATGACGATAGTTCAGATTGAAAATGGTGCCCATAAAATTATTACCAAAATTGATCTTATGGAAAATTAAGCAATTAACATAATTTTTTGAAGATAAGGGATAAATATTTTATAAGGAATTTCCTTATCTTCAAAAAACAACTTTTTTGTATTCATTTTACTATATTTAATATATAATATATTCTGTATAATTTTAATAATATTTTTAAATAACAGGAGGCGAAAAAGAAGTGAATGTAGGAACCTTAGTTCAACTTACCGTTACTGGCTTAGCAATGGGCTGTATATACGGCCTGGTTGCATTAGGTATTAACTTAATTTACAACGCAACGGGCGGTTTAAACTTTGCCCAAGGCGGATTAGTTATGTTAGGTGCCTATTTTGGAGTTACCTTTACCTCGATGATAAATTTTCCTAGTGTAATTGGTTATACGATTGCAATAATAGTCATGGGAATAGTTGGAGCAATTTTTGGTTTTCTAGTATATGAACCTCTTAGATTTGCTAATCCAAGATTCTTTCTTATTGCTGCTATAGGCACCAGTATTTTCATGGTAGAATTTGTGCAGTTTATTTGGGGTAAACTTCCATACATGGTACCCAGATTTATCAAAACTGCAATGATTAGAAGAGGTTCAATAATACTTGATACTCAAAATCTTGTTATAATTGGTGGAGTCATGATTGTCCTTTTCCTTCTTCATATGCTACTTACCAGAACGAGATTAGGATTAATGATGAGAGCTGTTGGTCAGGACAAGGAAACCTCAACCTTAATGGGAATTAGAGTTCGTAATACTATCAGAATTACCTTTGCTGTTAGTACTATTCTAGGAACATTCGCTGGTATCCTATGTAGCCCTATCTTTTTTGTATCAACAGGAATGTCTAATATAATGCTGAAATCAGTTGCTGCTGGAGTTATAGGTGGATTTGGCTCCAGGGTTTACGGAGTAGTAGTGGGTGGTCTATTGGTCGGATTAGTAGAGATTTATGCTGCATTTTTTATATCATCTTCATATCGTGATGCATGGGCATTTATATTTCTTATTGTAATTCTTGTTATAAGACCATTTGGACTTATGGGTACTAGAGAAGTTGGCGAGAAAGCTTAAAGAATAAGGAAGAAGGAGTTTATATTATGCGTTTAAAACACTGGCTTATAGTTATAGTTGTGATAATAGTATTACCACTTTTAATACAAAGCCCTTATCATAGATATGTTCTTACCATGGCTGGTATATTTTCAATACTGGCAATTGGCTTAAACTTTTTAATGGGGCTGTGTGGCCAAATCTCTTTAGCCCATGCAGCTTTCTGGGGAATAGGAGCCTATGTATCATCCTTGCTTGTGATACGCCTTAATGTGCCTTTCCCATTAGCAGTTCTTGGGGCAGGAATTTTTGGTTTGATTATAGGAGTTTTACTGGGGATACCAAGTTTAAAGCTGAAAGGCTTTTATCTGGCTATTACTACTCTGGGTTTTGGACAGATTGTGAACCTGGTATTGAATAACTGGATTCCGGTAACCAGAGGTGCAGATGGTTTGCCTGGTATACCTGCTCCTAGTATCGGCCCATGGGTTTTTAGTTCAAATTTAAGTAAATATTATGTAATAATGGTTATCTTTTTAATTGTTTTATATATGTTTGAAAAAATAAAGAATTCACGAGTTGGAAGAGCTATTCAGGCAATTCGGGACAATGAACTTGCTGCCGAAGCTATGGGGGTCAATACAAGATATTACAAAGTGCTTTCATTTGCCTTAAGCTCATTTGTAGCTGCACTTGCCGGAAGTGCATTGGCTCATTTTGTTGGGTATATTAGTCCTGATAATTTTTTAAGTCAGCAATCATTTACTACAATTTGTATGTTAATTCTTGGAGGTTCTGGCACGACCTGGGGACCTGTTATCGGAGCGTCTTTATTGGTGGTTTTACCGGAATGGCTAAGATTTCTGAAAAATTATTATATAGCAATTTATGGTTTAGCAGTTGTAATAATTGCTATTAAGATGCCTACGGGAATAGTTGGATTATTTAAGAGTAAATTTTCCAATTTTTCTCGGAGCTCTGCTAAGAAATAATAATTAAAAAACAATTTAAAGGAGGGTATAGGCAAAAAATGGCAACCTTGCTAGAAACTAAACAGCTTACAAAAAAATTTGGTGGCCTTACGGCGGTCAACAAAGTTGACATGGTTATTGAGAAAGGTGAAATAAGAGGTCTTATAGGGCCAAATGGTTCTGGTAAGACTACATTTGTTAATCTTGTAACTGGTATTTATTATCCAACTGAAGGTGAAATCTATTTGGAAGGAAAACCAATTAACAAAAATGCAAGGCCTCATGTGCTGGCCGATTTAGGAATTGCTAGAACTTTTCAAAAATCCAGACTTTTTGGTCAAATGTCTATATTGCAAAATGTAATGCTGGGAATGCATTGCAGGACAAAATCAGGTTTATTAGGTGCTCTTACCTGTGTTCCCCCAGTACTCGAAGAAGAAAAAAGGATGGAGTCTGAAGCGAGAAAATGGATAGATTTTGTTGGTTTCAAAGGGAAGCCAGATATTTTAGCTGGTGGACTTGATCATGGTGGGCAAAGACTTATAGAGATAGCACGGGCACTTGCCACTCAACCAAAAATTATTATGCTGGACGAACCGGTAGCCGGCATGAATCCTACTGAAAAGGAAAGAATGGTTGGAGTTGCCAGAAAGATACGGGAAGAAGGTATAACCGTGTTTATAATAGAGCATGATATGAAAGTGGTTATGGGTTTATGTGATAAAATAAGTGCTTTAAATTTTGGAGAAAAAATAGCAGAAGGTACTCCTGATGAAATAAAAAGCAATAAAAAAGTAATAGAAGCCTACCTGGGTGAGGAGGCAACAATAAATGCTTAAAGTAGAAAATATTGATGTATTTTACGGTCAAATCCAAGCTTTACATGGTGTTAATTTTCATGTTAACGAAGGAGAGATTGTCAGTATTGTTGGTTCTAATGGAGCAGGGAAAAGTACTACTTTAAAAACAATTGCTGGTTTATTAACACCTAGAAATGGACAAATTGAATTCTTAGGTAAAAAAATAAGTGGTATAGATGCTAACTTAGTAGTTGAAGCAGGAGTTTCATTGGTTCCAGAAGGAAGAAGAATATTTCCCTATTTTACTGTACAGGAAAACTTAGAAGTTGGCACCTGTTCTTTAAGCTTAAAAACTGCTGAAGAACGTGAGCGAATGGAAAAGGATATGGAATATATTTTTAAATTATTCCCTCGTTTACAGGAAAGAATAAAACAACAGGGATGGAGTTTAAGTGGTGGTGAACAGCAAATGTTAGCCATAGGCAGAGGGCTTATGGCTCATCCAAAGCTCTTGATGTTGGATGAACCTTCTTTGGGCCTTGCTCCAATACTTATACAGGATGTATTTGAATCTATAGTAAAAATAAACAAAGAAGGAACCACTGTTTTACTGATTGAACAGAATGCCCGTAAAGCTTTAGAAATATCTCACAGGGCATATGTTCTTGAAACAGGTATTGTTCAACTTGAAGGAGATGCAAAAGAGTTAATGAAAAATCCCAAAGTACAATCTGCCTATCTGGGTGGATAATTTAAATCAAAGAAGTATAGTAAAGATAATTGTTATTATTAATTTAATTACAAAAATATCAGAATTATCTTAACCATTAAGTAAAAAAAGGTAATTCTGATATTTTTTTTGCAGTTTTAGAAGTCAATTTACGCATTAATTGTAATTAGTTTAGGGATAATTTGCAATTGGTTCATAGGAAATAAATGAATTCCAGCTACTTCTGTGCTGGAGGCAATTTCACGGGTTAATTCCTGAGCAATTTTTATTCCTTCTTCAATTCCGCTATTTTCCATCCTAATTCTGATTTTTTTGGGAATAGGTATATGTGATAAATTATTATCAATATAATCTACCATTTTCTTACTTCTTAAGGGCATTATTCCAATTATTTTCGGGATTTTTAAATGCTTTGTTGCTTTTAAGTATTCATGCAGAATATCTATGTCAAATACAGGTTGAGTTTGAATGAAATTAGCGCCAGCTGCTATCTTTTCTTCTAACCGCAACATTTCTTTCTCTATGTTTTTTGTGCCAGGATTGCCAGCAACGCCAATAAAGAAATTTGTTTTATAATCAGAAGTTTTATCTTTGGAAAAAATACCCATATTGAGATCTCTGATTAATTTTACTAATCCTGTTGAGTCAACATCGAAAACAGCAGTAGCTTCTGGATGGTCTCCCATTTTAGGATGATCGCCAGAAAGGGCAAGGATGTTTTTTACTCCCAAAGCATGAGCTCCTAACAATTCTGCCTTTAAAGCCAATAGATTACGATCTCTACAGGTAATATGAAAGATGGTTTCCAGATTGAGTTGCTCCTGAATTATATGAGAAAGGGCAATTGGACTCATTCTTAATGAAGCCAAAGGGCAGTCTGTAATATTTACAGCATCAGCGTTATTTAAATAAGTTTTTATTTTTATTAGCAAATGTTCAATATCTAAATTCAAAGGAGGATCAAGTTCTAATGTATAAACAAATTTACCATTTTTTAATTTTTCCTGTAAATTCATTGTTTAAACCAATCTAAATTAAAATAATCAAAATGCTTATTTAAGGTGCAAATTTATAAAATCCTATCATTTGTAATATTTTTTGTCAATTGATTTTTTCTCTTGAAGTGTTATTATTGATAAATACCACTCTTTTTTGTATAAAGAGTATTTTTAAAATAATTAATAATTTTGCATGTTTTTTACAAATTGGATATAACAGATAATAGAATTAAATAGACCATTGTTACCAGGAGGGAATTGTATGATAGATTTAAAGCTAATTTCTGAAGCTTTACAGACAGGGGATGCTGAAAAAGTTGAAGACTTAATAAAAAAAGCCCTAATAGAAAGTATCACTCCAAAAGAAATATTGGAAAAAGGTTTGATTGACGGTATGAGTGTAATTGGAGATAAGTTTAAAAAAAATGAAATCTATGTTCCTGAAGTATTAATTGCTGCTCGGGCAATGCATTTAGGAATGGATATATTAAAACCAAAATTAATAGAAGATGGAGTAAAAAATGTTGGTAAAGTGACAATTGGAACTGTAAAAGGCGACTTGCATGACATTGGGAAAAATTTAGTAAGCATGATGTTAGAAGGAGCAGGGTTTGAAGTTATTGATTTAGGAGTAGATGTTTCTTCAGAAAAATTTATCGACGCTGTGGAGAAATATCAGCCCGATATAGTCGGTATGTCTGCCCTGTTAACTACTACCATGATAAATATGGCTGAAGTTATAAAATCTCTAGAAAATGCGGGTTTAAGGGAGAAGGTACGTGTCATGATTGGAGGTGCACCTATAACTAAAAAATATGCTGATGAAATTGGTGCTGATGGATATGCTCCTGATGCTGCTTCTGCAGTAGATACTGCAAAAGGATTTTTAACTTGAATTAAGAATTAAGAAAACTATTACTGTAGAAAGGAGATCTTGTAATGTTAATTATTGGAGAGAAAATAAATTCAACCCGTAAAAAAGTCAAAGAGATGATAGAAAACAAGGATGTGAAAAACATTCAGGAATTAGCTAAAAAACAAGTAGCAGGAGGGGCTGATGTCTTGGATATAAATTCTTCTGCAGCAAATGGTGATAAGCTGGAAAATATGGAATGGCTTATAAGAACAGTGCAGGAGGCAGTAAACGTCCCTTTATGCATTGATAGTCCTAACCCTGTAGAAATAGAAAAAGGGCTTGCAGTTTATAATTGGGATAAAGGAAAACCTATTATCAACTCTATTACCGGAGAAAAGGAAAAAATAGAGCAATTATTGCCAGTTATAAAAGAATATAAATGTTCAGTAATAGCCCTTGCTATGGATGATAGGGGAATTTCAGATACTTTTAAGATCAGAGTAGAAGTTGCTGAAAAATTAATAGCAAAGTTAATAGGTATCGGAATATCTTTATCTGAAATATATATCGATCCCTTGGTAGTACCTATCAGTACTAGCATTAAAAATGGATGTATAACTATAAACACAATCAGCAACATTAAAAAATCATATCCGGAGATTGGTATTGTTACAGGATTAAGCAACATTTCATATGGCCTTCCAGAGAGAAAACTGCTGAACCAGGCTTTTATGGTTTTAGCAATGGGAAATGGAATGAATGCAGCTATAGTTGATTCAACAGATAAAAAAATAATGGCATTGGTTAAGGCTACTGAGACACTTTTAGGAAAAGATAACTTTTGCAGTGAATATATAAATGCTTTCAGACAAGGAAAGCTTACTTTTTAAAATTATAATTTCTAGTAAAAATTGACATAAGTTATAACCAGTCAATATTGATTTATGCTTTCTTTTTCAAATATTTTACTTTTCTGGAGGTTTTAATGCTAAATAACAATCCAAATTTCGAGAGAGTTGCAATAACTCTTCAGCATAAAGAACCAGACAGAGTTCCTTTGGCTGAAGCAGCTGTAGCCTATCAGACAATGAGTAAATTTTTAGGTAAAAAAGTGACAGCAGATGATCTTTCATCTCAAATAGAGTTTTGGATTAAAGCAGGTTATGATTACATCGCTTTAACTGCTGGAGTTTTGCAGCCAGGGAAGGTTACTGAAGATTCAGAAATCTCCAAAGTAATAAAAAAAAGCCTTACCGGAAAAGATGAAAAAGATCAAAACTGGAATATTGAAGAACGGATTTTCATTAAAAATGAAGATGATTTTAAGCTATTTCCCTGGGAAGAAATAGGGAAAATAGACACTAACAAAGATTTTTATGAAGTCCAGAGGCAGCTTCCCTCTGGAATGAAGATAGTTGCCCTTAGCGGTAAAATATTTACCTTGAGTTGGCTTTTGATGGGTTATGAGAATTTTTGTATTAATCTAATGTTAAAACCAAAATTCATTCAGCAGTTAATTGAAAGAGTAGCTGAATTACAGTATGGAATTTTAAAAGAAATTATAAAAATACCTGACATAGCAGCAATATGGGCAGTTGATGATCTGGCTTTTGGTACCGGGCCAATGATTCAACCTCAAGCTTTTAGGGATTATATATTTCCTTGGTATAAAAAATTTAGTAAAATCTGTCATGATAATAATAAATTCTTCTTTTTTCATTCAGACGGGTACTTGTGGGACCTGATGGATGATCTTCTTGATTTAAAGATTGATGCTCTTCATCCTATTGACCCAACTTGTATGGATATAGAAGAGGTAAAAAGAAAAATAGGAGATAAGATATCTTTGTTTGGGAATATTTCCAATGAGTTATTGCAAAACGGAACTACTGAAGAAATAGTAAAATTGACAAAGCAGAGACTGAAAATAATTGCTCCTGGAGGGGGTTATTGCATTGGGAGCGGAAATTCTGTACCAGAATGGGCGCAGATTGAAAATTATATTGCCATGATTGAAACAGTTAAGAAATATGGAATTTACCCGATTAATGTTAAATAATACTTATTTAAACTAATATTTTAGCAAAAAGGTCTATTGCTATGAAGATACTTCAAAATATTGAGATACAAATAGATGAAAAAGAAGTTTTAAGGTATCAAGGTTATCCAGTTACCGAACAAAAGAAAGTAAAGCAAAGTATTTTACATATAACCAGAGAAGAAATCAAAAATGCATTTTTATATTTTAATACTCAGGGGATTTATGATAAATTAGAAGTTCAAAAAGTATCACCAGAAGGAAGAATATCTTTTCTCAACAAAAAGCAGCATTTAGAGTTTAACAGTTCAATAGTGGAATTATTAAAAGGAGTTAAGTTTTTGATCATAGGAATAGTAACTATTGGAGGTGTCCTGGAAGATAAGGTTGCTGAATTGTTTAATAAAGGTGAATATTCGCGGGCAATAGCCCTTGATGCTGCAGGAACAGTAGCAGCAAAATATTTGCGCAACTATCTCAATAGTACTGTCTGTCAGGAAGCTAGAAAACAAAATCTATCTACAACTAAATTTTTCAGTCCAGGCTCTCCTGATTGGGATATTAGTCAGCAAGAAATTATCTTTCAATTAATTCCCGCTCAAAAAATAGGTGTGAGGCTGACTGATTCTTTTATGATGATTCCGCAAAAATCATTATCCTGGTTAATCGGGTTGGGAGATAATCTGGTTATACCTTTTCAGGAAGAAGGTCATTCCTGCAAAATATGTCAGGCTGAAAATTGTCAGTTTAGAAAAATTTGACTTTTTTTTTGATTAGTTTTAGTATTTATGGAAATATTTACGCAATATATTCTTGTGTAGTAGCAAAAGGAGTATTCTGGATGGGGAAAATAAAAAAAACATTTCAAGAAATAAATGAAAAAATTGCTCGTAAGGAAGCTGTTGTTCTTACAGCTGAAGAAGTTATTGCTTTAAAAGAAGAACAAGGGGTTAAAAAAGCCGCTGAAATTGTAGATGTGGTAACTACCGGAACTTTCGGACCTATGTGTTCTTCCGGGGCATTTTTAAATGTTGGCCATAGTGATCCTCCAATCAGAATGCAAAAAGTTTGGCTAAATGGAGTGATGGCTTATGCGGGTCTTGCTGCTGTGGATATGTATTTAGGGGCTACCCAAGAATCAGAATTAGAAAAAAGCTATGGTGGTGCCCATGTTATTGAGGCTTTTATAAAAGGAAAGAAGATAAAGTTAAAAGCTTTATCTTCAGGGACTGACTGTTATCCTGCCCAGCAAGTTGAAGCCTGGATATCAAAAGAAACTGTTAACCAGGCATTTATGTTAAATCCGAGGAATTCTTACCAAAATTATAATGTAGCAGTTAACCAGTCTGATAAAAAGATTTATACCTATATGGGGATTTTGTTACCTGATTTAGGAAATGCAAGTTATAGTACTAGCGGACAGTTAAGTCCTTTATTGAACGATCCTGATTTAAGAACTATAGGGCTAGGAACAAGAATATTTATGGGCGGAACTGAAGGTTATGTTGCGTGGGAAGGGACTCAGTTTAGCCCGCAATTCATCCAGGGTAATAAAGAAAATGAAATTATAAGAAAAGGATGTACTTTAGCCCTGGTTGGAGATTTGAAAAAAATGGATCCAAACTTTGTTCAAGCCGCTTATTTTGCAGGCTATGGAGTTTCCCTGTTTATGGGTATTGGAATCCCGATCCCTGTTTTAGATGAAGATATGTTAAGAGCCGTCAGTATAAAAGATGAAGAGATATGGACTGAGATTATTGATTATAGTTTTCCGCATAGAGATAAGCCATCTTTGGGGAAAATAAATTATGCTCAATTGAGAACTGGCCAAATAGAATTAAACGGGAAAAAAATACCAACATCTTCAATGTCCAGTTATGCAAAGGCTAGAATAATTGCCGGAAAATTGAAGGAGTCAATTTTGGCAGGTTCATTTTTCTTACAGGAACCTATAGAGCATTTTCCTGCCAAACAGGATTTTAAACCTTTAAAAACAACCAGAATACAATAAATATAAAAACAGCGTAGCAGTAAATAATTTGGAGGCACTATGATTAAAAAAAAGGCAGTATTGCGTTTTGATTCTTCTACAGTAGAAGAACCAATTACTTATAAATTAATAAAGAAATATGATTTATGGATTAATATATTGCAGGCAAAATTCGAGCCAGGAATTGGAGGAAAACTGGTCATTGAATTACGTGGAGATAAAAAGAAACTGGATGAAGCTTTTTCCTACCTGCATAAACATAATGTGAAAGTAGATTTCCTGGATAAAGAAGTATCCTGGGATCACAAAAAATGTAACAATTGTGGAGCCTGTGTGTCAATATGCCCGGTAGGCGCGATAAAAATGAATAAAGATAATTTTCAAATTGAATTTAACTATCAAGAATGTGTAGTATGTGGTTATTGTGTAGATGCCTGCCCCGTTCAGGCTATTGAAATAATATTTTAAAAATATATAAAACAATATTTGTATCTGAAAGAAGCAATGAACAGTTTTAATCCTGATTTTAAAAGCTACTTTGATCCTGATCATTCTGATCGTGGATATAGGGAAAAAATAAAATGTCCAGACCTTATTTCTTTTCAGGTGAAGGAGAATGAAAGTGACTTATTAGTTCAATCTGATAAGGATCTTTCGGGATTAGCTTTATTTTATCTCCGTTATTTTAGAAGCATTCTTCAGGCATATATTTCTTATAATCCTATCTTTGCCACCACTTTAAAGCCTTATCCAAAAGATATTTCAGCACATAGTATGATCCAGAAAATGATTGAAACAAGCCGGATTTGTCAGGTAGGACCAATGGCTGCTGTTGCTGGCTGTATTGCCCAACATGTAGGAGAAAGCCTTTTAAAACATGCAACTGATTTAATAATTGAAAATGGTGGAGATCTTTATATTAAAAGTTCCTACCCAAGAAAAGTTATCATCTATGCCGGTTCATCTCCTCTCAGTAATCAAATTTATCTCAAGATCGACTGCAGGGAAAAAGGAATTGGTGTCTGTACATCTTCCGGAACTGTTGGACCATCTTTTAGCATGGGTAAAGCCGATTCAGTTACTGTTTTGTCACCATGTGCATCTCTGGCAGATGCAGCAGCAACAGCTATCTGTAATATTATACAAAACAAAGAAGACATTGAAAAAGGACTGAACCTTGCCAGAGCAATAACCGGTGTTTTCGGTATTGTTATTATAAAAGATGACAAGATAGGTATCTGGGGTGATATTGAGTATGGTTTTGTATGAAATATAGTAAAACTATTCAATACTTTATTATGATAAAATAAATATATTCAAATTGATTATTTTACTGTCTATTGCCTAAAGGAAGAAAAGATGTTCCTACCAACAACACAAGAAGAAATTAAAAAATTGAATTGGACTTATCTGGATATTATTCTGGTAAGCGGAGATACTTATATTGACAGTTCGTTTATCGGAGTGTCTGTTATAGGGCAATTGCTAACAGAAGCTGGTTATAAAGTAGGGATAATAGCTCAACCTGACATCAGAAAACCTGATGACATTTGCCGCCTGGGAGAGCCACGACTTTTTTGGGGGGTTTCAGCAGGGTCAGTTGATTCTATGATTGCCAATTACACTGCAAGTGGGAAAAAAAGAAAAAAAGATGATTATACACCCGGAGGAGTAAATAATCAGCGTCCTGATCGTGCCACTATTGTCTATGCAAATCTGATTAAACAATATTTTAAAAATACTAAACCAATTGTTTTGGGTGGTATAGAAGCCAGTTTGCGTAGACTGGCTCATTATGATTTTTGGAGTAATCAGATTAGAAGATCAATATTATTTGATAGCAAGGCTGATTTTTTAGTTTATGGAATGGCAGAAACAAGCATTATTCAGCTTGCTGATTGTTTAGAGAAGGAAAAAGATCACACCAATATTAAAGGAATCTGTTATATTGCAGACTCTCCAGTTGCAAACAGTCTTGTTTTGCCATCATTTGCAGAGGTAAAAAAAGATAAAAAGAAATTTATCAAGATGTTCGATTTGTTCTACCAAAATCAGGACCCTTTTCAGGGGAAAATACTGGTTCAGAAACAAGATAACAGATATCTTACCCATAATCCTCCGGCAATTCCATTGAGAGAAAAAGAACTGGATAAAGTATATGAAATGGATTTTCAACGAGATGTTCATCCTTATTATAAGAAACAAGGAGCTGTTCGAGCTTTAGATACTATCAGGTTTTCTATTACCTCTCATAGAGGATGTTTTGGAGAATGTAACTTTTGTGCTATTACTGTACATCAGGGCAGGATAATCCAATCCCGAAGTGAAAAGTCTATCTTAAAAGAAGCTAAAAGGCTAACTCAGGAAAAAGATTTTAAAGGTTACATTTTAGATGTAGGAGGACCTACGGCCAATATGTATCAGATGAGTTGCCTGAAACAAAAAAAGCAGCATTGTTCCGGCAAAAGATGTCTTTTTCCGGTGATATGTCCTAATCTTAACCATAGCCATCAACCGCAGATAAAATTACTGCAAAAAATAAGGAAAATACCAGAAATAAAAAAAGTATTTGTTGCCTCAGGGATCCGTTATGATTTGATTTTAGCTGATAGACAATACGGCAAAGGGTATCTTAAAGAAATAATCCAGAACCATATTTCCGGGCAGATGAAGATTGCTCCAGAGCATATTAAAAAAAGTATTTTGTCTCTAATGGGTAAAGCAAGCCAATTCAATGTAAGTGATTTTAAAAAATTATTTGACCATATTAATGAAAAAACCGGGAAAAAACAGTTTCTTACCTATTATTTTATAGCAGCTCACCCGGGTTGCAGAGAAAAAGATATGTTTGTCCTAAAACAATTTATTCAAAAAGAACTAAAATTAACCGCTGAACAGGTACAAATATTTATTCCTACTCCTTCTACTTATTCCAGTGTGATGTATTATTCAAAAATTGATCCTTTTACCGGTAATAATATTTTTGTAGAAAAAAACCTTTTTAAGAAGGAAAAACAAAAAAAATTAATAGTAAATTCATAAATAATATTTATAATTAAAATATATATAAAAAAAAGAGTAGGTTAAATTGCTATGGCACAGCTGATTTATATCGTTGATGATGAGCAGGATATTGTAGATTTAGTCACTCTTCATTTAGAAAAATCTAATTTTAAAGTCCAGGGATTTTCGGATGCTGCATCTCTCTACCATCAGCTTGAACAAAAAAGACCTTCATTAATTGTTTTGGATTTAATGTTGCCTGATGAAGGAGGATTTGAGATATGTAAATATCTTAAAAAAGAAGAAAAATATGTGAATATACCTATTATTATACTTTCTGCAAGAATAGATGAAACTGATAAAGTATTAGGGTTAGAGTTGGGAGCAGATGATTATATTACTAAACCGTTTTCTCCTAAAGAATTGGTAGCCAGAGTAAGAACGGTTCTAAGAAGAAGTAACACTGATTCCAAGGGAAACAAAATTTTTATTGAAGAAGATTTCTTGTTAGACTTAGACAAATATCAATTATTAATCAATAAGAAAGAAATTCCGCTTACTGCTACAGAATTCAAAATATTACAATTATTATCTTCAAAAGCGGGATGGGTTTTTAATCGTGAACAGATCCTGGATTATTTGTGGGGCAACGAAAAAGCCATTTTAGACCGCACTATTGATGTGCACATCAAAAATCTCCGTAGTAAAATGGGGAAAAAGGGGAATTTAATTAAAAATGTTAGAGGTTTGGGTTATAAAATAGAACCATGATAAATTCACGCTTTTCAAGGATTTTATTTGGATATTTTTTACTTATTATAATTTTTTCTATAATCATATTGATTTACTCAAATAATTATCTAAAACAAAGTTATCTGGATATTACCTTGAAGAATATGAAAAATGTATCGTCATTTCTTGAACAGACCATATCACCGCTAGTTCTGGAAGAAAACTGGTCGCAAATAGATCTGATTGTGAATGAACTTTATGAAAGTACAGGGATCAGGATTTCTCTAATATTACCTGATGGAAGAGTAATAGCCGAAACATTGAAAGGTTTTCAAGATATGGAAAGCCATCAAAACCGCCCTGAAATCAGAAATGCATTTACCGGAGAAGAAAGTCATACTATCCGATATAGCAGCACTACAAGAGAGGATATGCTTTTTTTCGCTTATCCAATTTATAATAATGAACAGGTTTTATTGGTTTCAAGGTTAGGAATATTTTTAGAAGAAATGAATGATCTGCAAACCATTTGGAGAAATATTATTATTTTAATTACCATTATACTGCTTTTTTTAGGATTTATGGCAGCTTACTATGTCTCCAGGAAAATAAACTTACCTTTTTTAGAGCTGAAAGAGGTTTTTGATCGGGTAATTCAAGGTGATATGAATGCAAGAATAATGTTAACCAAGGGGAAATATGAATTTAATGAAATTACTGAACTTTTTAACCAGATGATGGAGAAAATAAAAGAAAGCAGAAAAACCATTTTATCTGAAACCGCAGAATTGCATAGTATTTTGTCAACAATTCCCAATGGTATTGCATTACTGGATAGAAAAGGACAGATTGTTTTAAGTAATGAATATTTCAAAGAATATTTTGCATTATCAAAAGAAAAAGAAAAATATTATTGGGAAGTAATCAGGGATAATGCTTTAAATGAGAAAATCAATCTTTTACTGAACAGGAAACAAGGCAATTTCATTAAAGAAACTTCTGTTTTGAATAAAGATCTTTTATGCAAAGGAAAGTATATTGATAAGAATCAGCAACTAATTATGGTTTTTCAGGACATTACCCGTTCCAAGAGGCTGGATAAAGAGAAAAAAGAATTGATTGCTAATATCTCACATGAATTACGAACCCCGCTGACTTCCATAAAAGGCTACCTCGAAACTTTATCAGAAGTTGATGAAGAAAGTAAAACAAAATATATTAAAATAATCAGCAGAAACACAGATCGTTTAACAAACTTAGTAAACGATCTTCTTTTGTTATCAAAGATAGAAGAGCAAGCCGGTAAGACAGGAAAAGAAATAGAAAGAGAAATGGTTAATTTAAAAGAAATTATTGAGAATTTACATAAAATATTTGAACCAGTGATGAAAGAAAAAAATTTATTATTAAAAGTTAACATTGAAAAAAATCTGCCAGATGTTGAAGCAGACGCATTTCAAATTGAGCAGTTGTTAATTAATATACTGGACAATGCTATCCATTATACAGATAGGGGAGAGATAAAAATATCTGCCCGGTCAGGTTCAGAAAATAGAGTTTTGATTGAAATAGAAGACACAGGAATTGGGATTAAGAAAGAGGAGCTCAGTAGAATATTTGAGAGGTTTTATGTGGTTAATAAATCTCGTTCCCGCCAGCAGGGAGGAACAGGGCTAGGACTTGCTATTGTTAAGCATATTGTATTATTACATAAAGGGGAGATCAAAGTTGACAGTCAGCCTGGTGTAGGAACCAGGATGAGTATTATTTTACCTGTAAAACAATCTTAACTTTTTAAGATCTGATGTATTTTGTTTAATACTTTTTTTGAATAAAGTAAAACTAGTTTAGAGGTGGTAAGGGCATGGAAAAGATTCTTTTTCTTTGTACTGGAAACTCTTGTCGTAGCCAGATGGCTGAAGGATTTTTACGTTATCTGGCAGGGAATGAATTTCAAGTATACAGCGCTGGTGTTGAACCATCAACCATTAACCCTTTGGCAGTAATGGTAATGGCAGAAATAGGAATTGATATATCCAACCACAAATCAAAGTCAGTACAGGAATTTCTAAATGAACAATTTGCCTATGTTATTACAGTATGTGACCATGCACGGCAAATCTGCCCCTTGTTTCCAGGTAAGCATCAAAAACTACACTGGAACATTGAAGATCCGGCAAATGCCAAAGGAAATAAAGAAGAAAAATTGATTATCTTTCGCAAAATTAGGGATGATATTAAAGATAATATTTTAGAATTTATAAAAAATAAAAAATTAACCAAAAATTAACATTATATTTATATATTATTTACAAAACTCCTTTATATTGTAATTAATTAAAAAAAAGATGCTGTGCATCAAAAAAAAAGGAGAAAAAAATGAAAAATTTAAAAAAATCAAAAAATTTAATTTTTACAACATTTATTGTCTTGATGTTAATTTTTCCAGTAAGTTTGCATGCTGCTGAGAATGAAATTGTTGCAAAAGGTTCAACCACAGTATTGCCTATTTCACAAGCATGTGCTGAAGTTTTTATGGATCAAAATCAACAGGTGAATATTTCTGTTCAGGGTGGTGGCTCTGGTGTAGGCATTGCTTCTATAATTGATGGGACTTGTGATATTGGTAATTCCTCCAGGGCTATAAAAGACGCTGAAATTACCAGTGCTCAAGAGAAAGATATAAACCCGGTAGGAAATGTGGTAGCTAGAGATGCAATTGCTGTAATTGTAAATCCGGCTAATATTATAGATGGATTAAGTATTGAACAAATTAAAGCAATCTATATCGGAGAAATTTCTAATTGGTCAGAAATTGGTGGTCCTGATCAACCAATAGTGGTAATTTCCAGAGATTCAGCTAGTGGTACTTTTGAAGCATTTAATGAGTTGGCCTTACAAAAAGAGAGATTAAGACCAGATGCATTGTTGCAAGCTTCTAACGCAGCTGTGGCCACCAGCGTAGCTAACACTCCAGGGGCAATTGGTTATATCGGCCTGGGTTATATAACATCAAAAAACAAAGTTATTGAAGTAGATGGAATCATTCCCAGTAAAGAGACTGTTAATTCTGATATTTATCCTCTGGCGAGACCTTTGTTCATGTATACAAATGGAGAAGCAACTGGTGTTGTAAAAGATTTTCTTGATTTCATAATGAGTGAAGAAGGACAAAAATTAGTAGAAGAGAATGGCTACATTGCAGTGAAGTAGAAGTTAATATTAATTCTAATTTTCTAATCTCCCGGGCATGGTTAAATAAAAACTATGCCCGGTTATACACTGAACTGCATAGATAAGGATAAGAAATATGAACAAGAATAAAGAAAAGATTATAAGTTGGACTTTCGCGATCTTAGCTTTTGCCTCTTTACTATTTCTGGTAGGGATAACCATAACATTGTTTTCAACAGGGATCCCTCTATTCCAGGAAATAAGGCTATTTCAATTTATCTTTGGAAAAGAATGGTATCCAACTTATATTCCACCTGATTTTGGTATTCTTCCTTTGATACTGGCATCATTAATGGTTACTTTCGGGGCAGTTTTGATTTGTGTGCCATTAGGTGTTGGCAGTGCTCTTTTTATAAATGAATTAGCCAATCATAGGCAAAAAGCAATCTTAAAGCCTCTTATAGAAATACTGGCAGGAGTGCCTTCTATAGTTTACGGATTTTTTGGTATGGTAATAGTAGCTCCTTATTTGCAAAAAATCTTAAACATACCGATCGGGCAAACTGCTTTTACCGGAAGTTTAATGCTGGGAATTATGGCCACTCCTACTGTTTGCAGCATTTCTGAAGATGCCTTAAGTTTTGTTCCAAACAGTTTTAGGGAAGCATCTCTTGCCTTAGGAGGAAACCGTTGGCAAACCCTTACAAGGGTTGTTATCCCCTCAGCAGGATCAGGAATATCTACCGGAATCATATTGGGTATGAGCAGGGCTGTAGGAGAAACCATGACAGTACTGATGGTTACCGGAGGGGCAGCTGTTATTCCTACTTCTTTTTTTAAACCAGTTCGACCTATGACATCAACAATTGCAGCAGAGATGGGAGAAACTGTAGTTGGAAGCACCCATTACCACTCATTATTTGCTATAGGCTTAGTTTTGTTTCTGATTACTTTAATTTTTAATGTTATTGCAGAAATAATAAGCCGTCGCTATAGGTTGAAACTGGGATTGGGAAGATAATAGACAGGTGTAGTTATGAATAAAAAAATAGAACAGAATATAGGATTTTTAATATTACTTTTTTGTATCCTAACAACTATATTTTTTTTAGGGATAATTGTTTACTTTATAGTTGCAAGAGGTGCAGGAGTGCTGTCCTGGGAATTTTTTACACAAGTCCCCAGAAAAGCTATGACTTCAGGTGGAGTTGCGCCGGCTATTGTAGGAACCTTTTATCTGACATTAGGAGCGATGCTTTTTTCCATTCCTCTAGGTCTAGCCTGTGCTATTTATCTTACTGAATATAGTCCAAATAGTTATGTGGTTAATATAATACGTATTAGTATCAATAATTTGGCGGGAGTTCCTTCGGTTGTCTTTGGCTTGTTTGGGTTAGCTTTTTTTGTAAAGTATTTAGGCTTTGGCGTATCCATTCTGTCTGGCTCACTGACTCTAGGCATCATGGTGTTACCAAGTATTATTTCTTCAGCACAGGAAGCCTTAATAGCAGTCCCACAATCTTATCGTGAAGCGTCACTGGCTTTAGGAGCTACTTTATGGGGAACTGTCCGTAAGGTGGTTTTACCCAGCGCGTTACCTGGAATTTTAACTGGTGTTATTTTAAGCATTGGAAGAGTGGCTGGAGAAACAGCACCAATCATGTTTACAGCAGCAACATTTTATACCAGGAGATACCCAAATTCTATTTTTTCTGAAGTGATGGCTTTGCCATATCATATATATGCTTTAATGACTGAAGGAGTACATCCTGAAGAGCAAACCAGTATTGCTTATGGTTGTGCCTTTATTTTATTGATTTTAGTATTGTCAATGTCGGTACTGGCAATTTTTTTTAGACAAAGACAAAGGAGCCATAGTTATTATGGGAGTTAAGACAAAAATACAAGTTCAGAACATTCGTTTTAATTACGGAAAAACTCAGGTTTTAAAAGGTATTAATTTAGATATTTACGAGAAAAAAGTGACTGCAATAATAGGTCCTTCCGGCTGTGGAAAATCCACGCTAATCCGTATGTTTAACAGAATGAATGACCTTATCCCAAAAGCCAGTTTGGAAGGATTAATTCTACTAGATGGTCAGGATATTAATAATCCCAAAATTGATGTTGTACAAATAAGGCGTATGGTGGGGATGGTTTTCCAAAAGCCCAACCCTTTTCCAAAAAGCATCTTTGACAATGTTAGTTATGGATTGGAGATTAATGGAGTAAAGGACAGGAGAAAAAAAGAGGAAATCGTGATATCATCTTTAAAAAAAGCAGCCTTATGGGATGAAGTAAAAGATCGTTTAAATGAAAGTGCATTAGGATTATCAGGTGGTCAACAACAAAGGATCTGTATCGCTCGTTGTTTGGCGGTAGAGCCGGAAGTATTATTATTTGATGAGCCTTGTGCTAGCCTGGACCCGATTTCTACTCAAAAAATTGAAGAACTAATACTGGAATTAAAAAAAGAATATACTATTGTTATTGTAACTCATAATATGCAACAGGCTGCCAGAGTATCTGATTTTACAGCTTTTTTATATATGGGTGATTTGATTGAATTTGGAGAAACAGAAAAACTGTTTACTGTTCCCAAAAACAAGATGACAGAAGCATATTTAACAGGAAAATTTGGTTAAAAGCAAAGAAAGAGGAAAATTATGTTAGAAGAGCGTATTTTACCTTTAAAAAAAGAATTAATTGAATATGCAACCTTAACAGAAAATATGGTGGAAAAGGTAATCAAAGGTCTGGTAGACAAAGATGAAGAATGTCTTTTGGAAGTAATAGAAAAAGATGAACCACGCACTGATCGTTATGAGGTAGAATTAGATGAAAAATGCGTTTGGATACTTGCCCAATTCCAACCAATGGCAGTAGATTTAAGGACTATATTAATGATGCTTGAGATCAATAGAGACCTGGAAAGAATTGGCGATTTATCAGCAAGCATGTCCCGCAGTATTCTTTTTTTAATCAGCAGGCCACAAGTAAAACCTTATATTGATATTCCCAGAATGTCTGGTATAGTGCAGGGGATGATTAAAGATAGTGTAATTGCTTTTATTGAAGGCAATTCTGAATTAGCACGGGAAGTTTTTCAAAGAGATAAAATGGTTAATGATTTAAGAGATCAGATTATCAGAGAGCTTCTAACATTTATGAGCTCTGACCCTTCCACTATTGAACGTTCTTTTCATTTAATATCTCTGGCTTTAGATTTAGAACGTATTGGTGATCACTCTACGAATATCTGTGAAGATGTGGTTTTTATGGTAGAAGGAGAAGTTATCAAGCATAAAGATGATAAAGAAAAAGATAAAAAAATAAAATTCTGAAAGATCTTATTTATTTTTTTATTGCCTGATATTTAAGATATCTAATAAGCTTTTTTTAGCATCTGTCTTTTCATAGATTAAATTATGGATTATTTTTTTATTTTCCAAATTACTTAGATTTATAGGTATTGTTAGTCCGGATAATTTACCCAGCTCTTGTAATAAATTAAATTCATTTTTATTTAAGTCATTTTCCTGTTTATTCAATGCCAACAAAACGCTTTGGTTAAATTTAAAAGGACTGGCTGTTGCTGCAACAATAGTTTTTCCTGTGGTTTCACAGGATTTTTGGAAATCAAAAAAAACTTTTATGCCAACTGCAGTGTGAGGATCAACAAGGTAATTATAATCTTCAAATACTTTTTTGATGGTATTTAGAGTTTGTTTTTCATCAGCAAAACCAGCAAATATTTTTTGCTTAATTTTTTCTTTTATATTTTTTGTTAACTCAAATTGACCTTTATCCTGCAATTCATTCATCCAAAAAGTAATCTGTTTGTGGTCATGTCCAGTAATTTCAAATAAAAAACGTTCTAAATTACTTGATATTAAAATATCCATCGATGGACTGGAAGTGGATATTAAAGGACGGTTCCGGTTGTAAGTGCCAGTTTGAAAAAAATCAGTCAGAACATTATTTATATTAGAAGCACAAATAAGCTTATTAACAGGTAATCCCATTTGATTTGCATACCAGGCGGCAAGTATATTACCAAAATTGCCAGTAGGTACAGATATATTTATTTTTTCTCCACATTTTATTTCATTATTTTTCAACAGGGAAGCATAAGCATAAAAATAATAAACAATCTGTGGGAACAAGCGTCCCCAATTAATGGAGTTTGCCGAAGAAAACTCAAAGCTATTTTTCTCTAAATAACGGCAAAATTGGTAATCTGCAAATATTTCCTTGACAGCATTTTGGCAATCATCAAAATTGCCTTTTAATGCTACAACGTGTGTGTTATTTCCATCAGTAGTAAGCATTTGCAATTCTTGAATTTTACTTACTTTTTGGAAAGGATAATAGACGATAATTTCGATACCTGGAATATTTTTAAATCCCTCCAGGGCTGCTTTGCCAGTATCTCCAGAAGTAGCTACTAATATTAGTAATTTATTTTTTATGTTAAGTTTTTTTATAGATTCAGATAGAAGCAAGGGCAATGCTTGCAAAGCAATGTCTTTAAAAGCACCAGTTGGTCCATGAAATAATTCCAGAATATATAATTTTTCAGTAAGTTTTTTTAGGGGAGTAATTTCCTCTGTTTGAAAAATATTTTTATTATATACTTTTTTAACTAAGTTATTTACTTCATTTTTTGTGAAATTATCATTTAGGAAAAAATTAAAAATATTACTGGCTAGCTGGGAATATGATAACAATTTCCAGCTATTTATCTTTACCATGGGGATAAATGGTATTTTTTCCGGTACAAATAGCCCTCCTTTTGAAACCATCCCCATTCTGATTGCTTCTAATGAACTTTTTGGAGCTATATTACCCCTGGTGCTAATATATTTCATAAAAAATTCCTGCTTAATTAAATAAAATTCTTTAAATTAGATAATATTTTATCATTATATCAATAAGTATTCAAAATATTTCCTTTTTTATAAAAATAGGATTATAATTGAAAAACATTTGAGTATTAATTATAACATTTTAAAATATAAAAATAACCAAATTAACAAAATTCTGAGCTTGATATAAAAATAATTAGAAAAAATTTTTCCAATTATCTATATTTTATACTGATTAATTATTCAGAAAGTTAATCTATCTTTTTGAAGTTAAGAAAGCTTTAATATGAACATTTTTTTCTAATTGAATATTTAACAAGATTAAAACAACCAAAATTAAAATTAAACAAATATTCATGTTGAAAAAGCACGCTTAGTTCCTTATAATTTATTAGAGGAGGATTCAGACTATTTTATAAAAAATTACAATAAATTAGCATTTATAGCATGAGAAAGGAGAAATTAATGCAAAAATTCAAAGCAGATTCATTAAAAATACTAGTTGATAAATTATTTTTAGCAATGGGGTCCAATGAGGAAGAAGCGGCAATTGTGTCTGACCATTTAGTAGAAAACAATCTGGCTGGACATGATTCCCATGGAGTAATCAGGGTAATAGAATATTTTAAGACTTCCAAGCAAGGCGATCTTTTAAATTTAAATGCCGAGCATACAATATTAAAGGAGCAGGATGGAGTAGTATTAATCGATGCTAATCTTGGTTTAGGTTCAGTTGCCGGAGTCAAAGGCATGCAAAAAGCTGTCCAGCTTGCAAAAAAATATGGCATTGGTAGTGTTACAGTAAAAAATGTTAACCATACCGGAAGGCTAGGTGCTTATACTACTTTAGCAGCTGAAAATAATACTATAGGAATAGCCTGTGTTAACTGGGCTAAGGAAGCAGCTATGGCAGTTGCTCCTTTCGGAGGGACAAAAGGGAGAATTTCTACAAATCCTATCACCTTTGCCTGCCCTAGTAAAAGAGAATTTCCGTTTTTAATGGACATGGCTACCAGTGTGGTTGCTGAAGGAAAAGTTAGAGTAGCTAAAAACAGAAATAAACAGATTCCAGAAGGTTGGATTTTAGATAAAGAAGGAAAAGCTACTACTAATCCAGAAGATCTTTACAATGGAGGAGTTTTGTTGCCTTTCGGAGGGTCCCAAGGAGCGCATAAAGGTTTTGCCTTAGGTTTGATAGTAGAAATATTAGGAGGAGTTTTAAGTGGTAACAGACCCATGCAGAAAGGTATACACGAAAAAGGACAGGGTTTATTTTTACTAGCTATGGATATTGAAAGATTTACCACCATAGAAAACTTTAAAGAAGAAATGGAACATCTTTTTGTACATATTAAAGATACTCCACCAGCCGAAGGTTTTGAAGAAGTGCTTATGCCGGGAGAAATAGAATACAAGAGAAAGATAAAGAATCTAGAAGAGGGAATAGCTATTGAAGAAAAAACCTGGCAAGATATTGTTGAAATTGCTGGTAAATTAAATGTTGATATTAACAATATAGCAGAAGTTATTTCTGAATGATTTGTTAAACAGAAAAGTAAATACTAATTATATATATTGTTTATATCAATAAATACTTAATTAATCCCTTGTATAGAAAGATTACAAGGGATTAATTTTTATGGATTAACATTTAAAGTTAAATATTTAACTTTTGAATGTAAAAAAGAATAAAAGGAGGTAATATTGTGAATATTGAGAGTATTCATTCCAATATAGAAAAGAATAAAGAAGAAAGTATTGTTTTATTAAAAGAACTGGTAGCTCAACCAAGTATCAGCGCTCAGAATACAGGTATCAGGGAATGTTCCCAGATGGTAAGCAATATTATGAAAAAAGTTGGCATCAATACCAGAATAATTGAAACAAAAACCAATCCTGTAATTTTTGGAGAATTACTAACCAAGAATACAAATGCAATAACAATACTTTTTTATGGTCACTATGATGTTCAGCCAGAAGGTTCCCTGGAAGAATGGAATACACCTCCTTTTGAACCTACAATTTTAAATAACCGTCTTTATGGGAGAGGAAGCGGGGATAACAAAGGTCAGTTCCTGGCACATATCCTGGCAATAAAATCTTTTTTAGAAATAGAAAAAGAAGTGCCGGTTAATGTTAAGATTGTGCTTGAGGGAGAAGAGGAAAGTGGCAGCAAATCATTATCTGAATTTGTAGAAAACTACAGAGAAATGCTTTCAGCTGATCTAGCTTACACCTCGGATGGAGGAAAACATGATAGCGGAGCTCCAGTTGTTTATTTTGGAGTGCGAGGTCTTTTAAACATAGAAATGCATCTTGAGACTGCCAAATTTGATAACCATTCAGGAAACAAAGGAGGAGTTATACCTAATGCTGCCTGGGAATTAGTAAACCTGTTGTCAGGAATAATGAACAAAGAAGGAAAAATAATAATAGATGGTTTTTATGATAATATAACACCTCCAAGCAAGTACGAACTTAATTTACTTGATAGCATTCCTTATAATCCTGAAGAATTAGCTAAAATATTCGGGGTAAATAATATTAATTACAACAGGAGAGATTTTTATAAAAAATTATCTTTTGAACCTGTAATGAGCATTAATGGTCTGTTTAGCGGGTATACCGGAGTTGGCCCAAAAACAATAATTCCCGGACATGCTTCTGTTAAATTAGATGTCAGACTTGTCTATAATCAAGACCCTGTTGATATTTTTAACAAAATAAAACAATTTGCACTCAACTATAATCCCAATATTAAAGTTATTCATCATGGTTACATGTCTCCTTCCCGCACTGCTGCTGACTTGCCAATCTGCAAACCGGTTATCCAGGCTTTAAGCAAAACTCATGAACTAAAACCCATATTAATACCGGCAATGGGAGGAAGTGTACCAGATTATGTTTGGACAAATATTTTAAAAATTCCTTCCTTAATTGTGCCATATGCCAATGCAGATGAAGCAAATCATTCTCCTAATGAAAATATCACTCTGGATGATTATATGAAAGGGATTCATTCTTCGGCACAATTATTATATGAATTAAAAGATATTAAAAAAGATTGACTATAAAAATAAGAAATAGTGAACGGTATTCAATATATAGAATACTCAGGAGATTTAAAAATTTTAACACAGTAATACAACAAAAAGGAAAAGATAACTTATAAGGAATATTTGTAATATATACTTATACTTTTTAAATTATAATTTCAGGAGGGTATTTTGTTAAAAGACTTGATTGAACAGGGGTTTGGAAAAGAAGAAGATTTAAATTGTGCAGAAACTATTTTATATGGTTCTAATAAAGTTTATAAATTGGGTTTATCGAAAGACTGTTTGAGACTGGCTGCTGCTTTTGGTGGAGGAATGGGAACAGAGAATGTGTGCGGAGTTGTAACCGGGTCTCTGATGGTAATAAGCCATTTATTTGTTGAGAATGTTGCCCATCAAAACCCGGAAATAAAAGAAATGTGTAAAGAATTATTTAAAATTTTCCAGGAAGAATTAGGTAACTTTGATTGCAAACCATTAAAAGATGAATATCGCACTGAAGAAAAAAAATGTTATGATGTTATTTTAAAAGGTGCAGAAATTCTGGACAAATTTATCGCTGTTGAAAAGAAAAAAAGAGGATGGGTTTAATATTGTTTAACTTGACAATATTGTAATCTTTAAATTATTATTGCATAAACTAATTTAGAATTTTTTAGCAAATGAAATTATAAAAGAAAAAGGTTTTTTATCAATGAAAATAAATAAAAAGATTTCGGTTATTGGTGTAGGTAAAATGGGGGGAGCTATAGTAAGCAGCTTGATTAATAATGCTGTTATGGATAGAGAGGATATTTTCGGAACAACATCCTGCAAAGAAACCTCATCCAGGGTTAAAGAAAAATATCAAATAGAAACAGGAACTGATAATCTTATGGCTGTGAAAAAAAGCGAAATAATTATTTTAACAGTTGAACCGCAATTAATAGAAAAAGTCTTGGAACAATTAAAACCAGCATTAAATAAAAATAAAATAATAGTATCTGTAATAGCAGCAATCAGTACCAGTTTTATAGAAGATCAGTTAAAAGAACCTGTACCGGTAATCAGAGCTATGACCAACACTGCATCTTTAATAAATGAAGGAATGACTGTATTGTGCTCTGGCAGCTTTGTGGAAAAAGAGCAATTGGAATTAATTTCAAAAATATTCCAGGCTATAGGCAGGGTTGAAATTATCTATAAAGAAAATCTTATGGATGTAGTAACAGCTCTCGCAGGTGGTGGACCTGCTTATAGCTATACAATGATTGAATCTTTGACAGATGGTGGAGTAAGAATGGGATTGCCCAGAAAATTAGCAAGAATTCTTGCAGCCCAATCAGTATTAGGAGGGGCAAAAATGATTTTGCATACTGGAATGCACCCTGCTGTATTAAAAGATGAAATTACAACACCGGCTGGAGTTACAGTTGATGGCTTAATGGAGCTGGAAGATGGAAAATTTAGAGCATCCCTCATTAGGGCCATCGAGAAAGCTACCAAAAAATCCAGAAAAATATCAAGATAAGTTATTTAAGGATATTTCTTTGATATTACAAAAATAAAAATAATTTAGGAGGTGCTTTTAAATGCAGATTGCCAATCGAATGAATAATTTGGGAACAGAAACAGCCTTTGAAGTATTGGCTGAGGTCAATAAATTAAAGGCAAAAGGAAAGGACATAATAAGCTTTGCAATTGGAGAACCAGATTTTGATACTCCCTCAAACATTACAAAAGCAGGGATCAAAGCATTACAGGATGGATACACGCATTATGGACCATCAGCAGGAATATTGCCCTTAAGGGAAAGTATTTCCCGTTATATTTCCAAAACACGAAATATAGAAGTGAACCCTGAAGAAGTAGTAGTAACTCCAGGTGCAAAACCAATTATATTTTTTGGTATTTTAGCTTGTGCCAACGAGGGCGATGAAGTAATATATCCTAATCCAGGTTTCCCTATCTATGAATCTGTTATCAATTTTGTAGGAGCAAAGGCAGTGCCTTTACCTTTGCTGGAAGAAAAAGATTTTCGATTTGATATCAATGACTTGAAGAAAAAAATATCCAATAAAACAAAAATGATTATAATTAATTCTCCTCAAAATCCAACTGGAGGCGTTTTAACTCAAGAAGATTTACAAGCTATTGCCGATATAGCAGTTGAAAACAATATCTGGGTTTTTTCCGATGAAATATACTGCAATATGGTTTATGACGGAGAATTTAAAAGTATCACGTCATTACCGGGAATGAAAGAAAGAACAATATTATTAGACGGATTTTCTAAAACATATGCCATGACCGGATGGAGACTGGGGTTTGGCGTAATGAATAAAGAACTAGCTACTCATTTTACCAGGCTGGAAACCAATTCAGTTTCTTGTACTGCAACTTTTGCCCAGATGGCTGGAATTGAAGCCTTGGAAGGACCGCAAGATGATTCATTAAAAATGATTCAGGAATTTAATTCTAGAAGAGAAATTATAGTCCAGGCTTTAAATGATATTGATGGTATCTCCTGCAAAAATCCGGGTGGTGCATTTTATGTATTTCCAAATGTTACTCAAGCCTGTAAAAAGCTTAACTTAAAAGATTCCAAGGAGTTGCAGCAATATTTATTATATGAAGCAGGAGTAGCAGTGCTGGGAAGAACCTGTTTTGGTAAAAAGAACCAGGAAGAAAATCAGGAATATGTAAGATTGTCATATGCCACATCAAGAGAGAACATAATTGAAGGTGTAAAAAGAATTAAAAAAGCCGTTGAAAAATAATTAATATTAATTAATAAAAGAAGAAATAATAAAGCCATAGTGGTTTTTCCAAGCTGCTGTGGCTTTATTTGTATTTGCCTTTGTTTTTCTATTGAAAGCCATCATCAAATAGTACACAGAAAAGTTTTCCCTTATCAAATTCTATTTCCAATTTTTTATCAACTATTACATTGCTGATACTGTAATCAGTAATCTGCAAATCTTTTTTCATAAATTGATATAAAGAGCCTTTTAAAGAGATGTTTCTAATTGATTCAATCGGGAATAAAGAAAATCTTCGTCCTTTCAAGTTGTATAAAATTGTTTTTTCTACAATAGGAAAAATCATTGAATTTGAGGTAATTATTTTCATGAGAATGCCTTTTTGATAATTTCTAAAGAGGTTTAATATATTAGCATAACTATGATCAAAATAATTTCCGGTCATAGCCAGGAGGATTATTTCTTCTGGCTGAATACTGATTGCTTTTTTTATGCTTAGCTCTGAATCACTAAAATCTTTTTTGACGGGGTGTTTTTCAGCAGGAATATGTTTGTACTTGTCCAAAAGAGCTTTGGGTGCACTATCCAAATCTCCTACTATTAAATCAGGAATGAATTGAAATCGATCAAGCAGAGATAGCCCATTATCAGCAGCTATAATATAATCAGCTTGCTGGCAATAACTGACAAATTTTTTAGCATCCCAATCATTACCGTTGCCAATAATTATAATTGTTTTTATTAAGCTATCCATAAAAATCCTTCAATCTTATTTTGTATATAAATAATAGTCTATAAAATAATCTTTTTCAAATAATAAAAACATTTTATACAATAAAGTTTTTGCAGAAAATTAAACAGATTATCTCTATTATAAATGAAAGAAATGATTACTAAAAAATTATGTTAATTTAAAAATAGAATTTATGGCCTTAATATGCAATAATTTATAATATATTAATTATGGAAATAAGATGCATATCCTTAAATTGGAACATTTTGAAAAAAGAAAGTAAAGTAATTTTAAATAAAGATTTAATATTATAATTTAGAATGGAGGTCTGGATGTTTAATAACTATAAATTTTTATCACCCAAGTCCATTTACTATGGATTAGGTTCTTTGGAAGTATATTTCAATAAGGCATTCAATATTGGCAAAAAAGCATTGATAGTGACAGATAATGTGATGGTGGAAAAAGGTTATGTAGACAAATTATTAAATATTTTAAAGAAGCAGAACATTAATCAGTATATTTTTAACGAGATAGATTCAGAACCAACAGATATTCATGTGCAAAAAGGAATTCAATCATTTAATAATTACGATTGTGATTTTTTAATTGCTTTAGGAGGTGGAAGCCCGATAGATACTGCGAAAGCCATCAGCGTAATGATAAATAATCCCGGGAATATTAACGATTACATGGGAATAGGGAAAATAATAAAAAAAGGCTCTCCATTGATTGCTATCCCCACAACTGCCGGAACTGGTTCAGAAGCAACTCAATTTACCATTATTACTGATACAGAAAATCAGGTGAAAATGCTAATTGGTAGTGAATATCTGGTGCCGGATGTTGCTATTGATGATTCCATTTTTACTGTTTCTCTCCCACCTCAAATAACTGCCGCGACAGGTGTTGATGCATTAACCCATGCTGTGGAGGCTTATACTTCAATTAAGAATCAGCCAATAACTGATATTTTTGCTTTATCGGCTATAAAAAGAATTAACCAGTACCTGAAAAGGGCCTGGCTGGATGGAGATGATAAAGAAGCAAGAAGCGAAATGATGTTAGCTGCCTTAGAGGCAGGGCTTGCGTTTAGCAATTCGTCTGTAACCATAGTTCATGGAATGTCCAGGCCTGTTGGTGCTTTATTTCATATACCTCATGGTATTTCAAATGCTGTTCTTTTACCTGCCTGCATGGAATTTGCTATATCAGGGGTTCCTGATAGATTTGCAAAGGTTGCAGAAACTATGGGAGCAAATACAAATAATTTATCTCCTATCGCAGCTGCCCGGCAAGCCGTTTTCCTGATTAAAAAATTATGCCAGGAAGTAAAAATTCCCACTATTGCCGGATTAGGGATAAAAAAAGAAGATTTTCTAGATAAATTGGAAAAAATGGCCTCTGATGCCATGAAAAGTGGTAGTCCTAATAATACATTTAGAAAACCAACAAAAGAAGATATTATTGATATTTATAAAAGATCTCTTTAATCAATTGTATTTTTAAAAATACAAAAAAGTGAAGGAGTATAAAAATGACCATAAAGAGGAAATTTTTAGAAATAAACCTTACAAATCATCAGTACAGAGAAATAATGGTGCCTGATGATGAATTTAAAGAATATTTAGGGGGAAGCGGTATAGCCATCAAATATCTTTATGATATCTTGAATCCTTCTGTTTCTCCTTTACATCCAGATAACCCTCTTTTATTAATTCCTGGCTTATTGACAGGAACATCAATTCCTACTGCCAGCAAAACTTCAGTCTGTGGCCGTTCTCCCTTGACTGGAATCTGGAATGAGGCTACTGTAGGCGGCAAATGGGGAGCCATGTTAAAAAAGAATGGCTGGGAAGGAATTATAATTAAAGGTAAAGCAAATAAACCAGAATATTTATATATTAATTCTCAGAAAATAGAATTTCAAAACGCTGAACATATTTGGGGATTGGATACTTACGATACATCTGAATTAATAAAAAATATTTATCCGCAAGTGCAAATAGCTTCAATTGGACAGGCAGGTGAGAATTTGATTCCTATGGCTGCTATTGTCTTTGATGCCCCTCATTATCGACTAGCTGGAAGAGGAGGACTAGGGGCCGTAATGGGCTCTAAAAACCTTAAAGCTATTGCTGTACAGATAAGTCAGCAATCAATTCCGATTTCAAATCAAATTGCTTTGAAAAACAATCTTCGTGAACTTAACCCTTTAATCAAAAAATTTACCAGAAGGTTCTGCATGATTATGGTACAGGTGGATCAGTTGAAGCAAGGGAATTAACAGGTGATTTACCAATAAAAAATTTCGCACAAAGCCGTTGGTCTGCTGCAGGGAAAACAACCGGGCAGGTGATTGCTGATACAATTTTCAAAAAACATTATGCTTGCTATGCATGTCCTATTTCCTGCGGGAAAGAAGTATTTTTTAATAAAAAAGTAGTCCATGGTCCCGAGTATGAAACTTTAAGCGCCTTTGGTTCACTCCTGTTAAATGAAGATCTGGATAGCATAGTAATGATGAATGATTTATGCAATCGTTATGGTATAGATACAATTTCTTTAGGAGTTGCAATTGCCTTTGCTATCGAAGCATCTGAAAAAAATATTTTAAAGAATGAAAATCTTTTTGGGATAGATTTAACCTGGGGTAAGCCAGAAGCCTATATTGCAATTATTAATCAAATAGCCAGTAATACTCAGCTGGGGAAATTGATAGGACAAGGGGTAAAATACATGTCAGAATTATTAGGTGATGAGAGCAAGGAGTATGCAATTCATACAAAAGGACTGGAATATCCCATGCATGATCCTCGAGCTTATACCGGTATGGCTTTAAGCTATGCAACTGCCAATAGGGGAGCTTGTCATTTAGAGTCTTTAAGCTATATGGTTGAATCCGGTTTACCGATGAAAGAATTAGGGTATGATGAAAAAAATAAAATAGACCCTCATACCAGCACACAGAAAGCAGAACTGGTAGTGAAACTACAGAATTTTATGAATGTTTTCAATGCTTTAGGGTTATGTAAGTTTTTGCTTGCTGGCAGAGTTGGACCTGAAACAGTTGCTGACTGGGTAAATATGGTAACAGGTTGGAATTTGAGCAAAGAAGAACTGTTAAAGATAGGTGAAAGATTGCATAATCTTAAGCGGATGTATAATATCAAGTTAGGTATTAGCAGGAAGGATGATACTATACCGCCGAGGTTGTTAGAATTAGCCAGAAATGATGGTTTAGCAGCAGGAGTATTACCAGATTTGGATCATATGCTGACAGAGTATTACCAGATAAGGCAATGGGACCAACAAGGAATTCCTACAAAAGATAAATTACTGGAATTAAAACTGGAATGAGTTATATTTTTAATATACAAATAAGCCGGTGACTTTTCAGCTTTACAAAGGAAAAAATAATGTTATAATAAAATCAAGGAAAAACGTTACTGGGGGAGCTACGTGCTGAGAAAAAGCATTCTGCTTTGACCCCTTAACCTGAACTAGATAATTCTAGCGTAGGGAAGTAACCACATATTAATTTTGGTTAATTCATATGCCATTACCAGTTCAGGTAATGGCATTTTTTTATATATCATGGAGGTATTTATGGCTAAAATAAATTTAGGGTTACAGGTACTGCCTTATGTTTCTGAAGAAAAATTGTACCAGGTAGTTGATGAGGTGATTGCTTTTATTGCTTCTACCGGA
>JAXGNR010000006.1:0-219177 GCA_040767965.1 Atribacterota bacterium | reverse complement strand
TTTCAATAAAGAATATTTGAGTCGTTCTTGCTTTTTTGTTTGTATTTTATCTTTATTATTATCAATATCCTTTATTGGTTTATCTGAATCAAAACCAAAATTTTTAATTGTCCACCTTGATGCCTTATCTTCACCTAATTTTTTCCAATATATGGAAGAAGGTCATTTCCCCAATCTAAAAGCCATTTTTCAGGACGGAGATGGACATATCATTCCATATGGTCTGGCCTTATTTCCTGGAGGAACTGAAACCACAGTACCTCATCTAAGAAAAGGTGTAGATAATTCTACCGGAGGAGTTGGATGGGGTTATTATGATCGGGGGAAAGAAAAGGTCATGGGAAAACACATCACTTTCTTTGACATGTTTTCCCATATACCAAGAAGGGCAAAGGCTGGTTTTATATACGGGGTACCATTTCTGGATTTCTTTAATTTTTATCCTTTAATGAATATACCCGAATTGCTGGATACTTATAATGTTGTGCAATTTTTCTGGTTTGCCACTGATTCTTTAGGTCACTATTTTGGCGAAAAGCCATATTTAGCCAGTTACAAAAGATTTGACAGTTATATGGGTAGACTTATTAAAAGACTTGATTTGGATGAAGTAAATCTGATAATTTACAGTGATCATGGAATGTCTTTTGGAAGATTTATTGATAATCCTCAGGAAAAAGAGATTAAAAGGATTATCAGAGACAGTCTTAAAATATATATTCACCCTAATGTATATTTAGATGATCCTGCTGAAAAAAATTATTGGGCACAGAAGATTACCCTGGAAAGCGAAATCGATTTTGCTTTTTTAAAAGAAAAAGATGATGAAGTAATTGGTTATACAGATTATGGAAAAATAATTTTCCAGGCAAATGACTATAATAAAATTAGATATCTTTATGAAGGAGAAGATGTTTTTGATTATTATAGTGTAGGCTATCAGGGAGAATGGCTTGATGCTGATGAATGGTTATCTCTAACTAAAAAAAGTAATTATCCTGGTGTTCCTCCAAACATATATAATCTTCTTATGAATGAGAAGGCAGGAGATATTGTAATAGTGATAAACCCTCCTAAGATTCCTATTTTTAATTTACGCTATCCCGCCAATCATGCCGGGTTAACCAAAACTGATCTGCTAATTCCTATTTTACTAAAAGGTAAAGAGCTGGAACATCTTTATGAAACAGAATCACTTTGGCTGCATGACTTGTTCAACCGGATACCATCTCTTGATTTGAATGGCAACAAGCCCGACAGAGAAAAAAATTCATTGTCCTTTTGGGGTTATCTGGCAGATGGATATCAATATCCCGGATTTGAATTGTCTCTCTCTCCAGCTTATCGTTGGAATGTTATCCTTCAATATGAAAATGAAATCTATAATGGCAAATTAGAATATGATTTTTACAGCTCCTATGTAATCAGATTATGGATAGGTGCTGGTTTAGAATATCAAGAAAGAGATTATGAACCTTACCTTCATACACGCTTGCAGATGGACTTTGATAAGATAAGATTTAATTATGGTATACAGAG
The DNA here is from genome assembly GCA_040767965.1 of Atribacterota bacterium. Taxonomy (GTDB): domain Bacteria; phylum Atribacterota; class Phoenicimicrobiia; order Phoenicimicrobiales; family Stramentimicrobiaceae; genus JAXGNR01. The sequence continues at coordinate 217,638 of JAXGNR010000006.1, read as the reverse complement.
TCATCTTTTTGATTTGAAGAATTGGAAGGAAAATAAAAAAGAAATAATATATAAAGTAAATAAAAGGCTATCAATTGACTGGCAAATCCCTAACGGTATTGGTTTTAGCATTTACTGGTAATAGTAATTGATACTTTATCAGTTATACTGACAGTATTTTTTTAGAAAAACATTCCCACCTTTTAGTTTCACTAATGTAAAATTATTTTTATTGAATTATTTATGGCAAAATATCGCTGATATTAGAGGAATTTCAAAATTAGGCAATAAAAATATTCTATATGCAATAACTCAGAATAAGCGTATGATGTAATCAGATTATATCCTTATATTCTTGTGTTAAAAATAGAAAGGAATCGATTATTATGCCTCCAAAAAAAATAAAAAAAATTGGTTAAGGACACTGGTTCAATTATTATTTTTATTTCTAATTATATTAATAAGTTATAATCACTTCAGATCTGAACAAGGATTAGCTCCAATTTTAATTGGTTCACCTTCTTTACATGCAATTTGCCCTTTTGGAGGAGTAGTAACTACTTATACTTATTTCACGCAAGGGATTTTTGTCAAAAAAATTCACCAATCTTCTTTTACTTTAATGTGGTTAGTTCTCTTTTTGACACTTTTTTTGGGTCCGGTTTTATGTGGATGGGTTTGTCCTTTAGGTACCGTACAAGAGTTTCTGGAAAAATTGGGAAGAAAATTATTTCCCAAAAACTATAATAAGTTTGTACCTTCTGGTATTGATAATTTACTAAGATATATTCGTTATTTTGTGTTAATTGCAGTAATAATTTTGACTGCCAGGGAACTTACTTTAGTTTTTTTGGACTATGATCCTTATTTTGCATTGTTTAATTTTTGGTCAGACGAAGTTACTAGGTCTGCCCTTGTAGTACTAATATTAGTTTTAATTTTTTCTATATTTATTGAACGACCATGGTGTAAATATCTTTGTCCATTAGGCGCATTATTAGGTATTTTTAATTTATTTCGACTTATTCCTTTAAAAAGAAATCCAGATACCTGTATTAATTGCAAGAAATGTGATCTGATTTGTCCTATGAACATTAAGATTTCAGATAAAAAAATTGTTCGCAACCATCAGTGTATTTCCTGTTTACTCTGTACTGATGAAGCAGCTTGCCCTGTTGAAGATACATTGAATTTTTCATTTTTAAAAAAACATCACGAGAAAAATATTAATAATCTGCAGGAGGAAAAAAAATGAAAATAAGGTATATCCATATATTGCTAATTGTTCTAACCATTATAGGGGGTGGCATACTAGGAACAAGCTATTTAGGATTTTTTGATACCAGTCGCACAGTACAACCAAGAATATTAAGTGACGATACTGGTTCTTATAATATATCTGATATTAGAGGTTCTTTTTCTTTAGACGAAATTGAACAATATTATAAAGTTCCTCCATTGGCAATCATCGAGGCTTTTAGTCTTCAGAAGGACATTTCTCCAGAATCATTTCAATTAAAGGATCTTAAGGAAATCTATCCTCCGGTGGAGATTGAAGGAGAAATGTATCAAGTAGAAACAGATACAGTTAAGGTTTTTGTATCTCTTTATTCTGATATTGATTATGTGTCTGAGGAGACCAACCACTTACCTAAGCAGGCTGTAGCTTTACTTGTAAATGAAGATAAATTAACAGCTGAACAAAAACAATATTGGGAGAGTCATACTTTTGATTTGATACAGATTAAGAATGATGAAAACGAAACACAAGCTACTGTTGATAATATCCAGAGTAATTTAGACATCGAGAAAACAACTGATTTGAATGTAGATGAAGAGTTAATAGATAAAGCAATATCCATTGTTGGTAAAACCACTATTGCCGAATTGTCAGCTATGGGAATTGATGAAGATTTATTTAAGGAATTAACTGGATTAGAGTTCCCTGATGACAAAAACATTCCAATCAGAGATTATGCCATTTCTAATGGGATTGATTTTGGTGAAATCAGAACAAAGCTGGAATCTTTTCTTTCCTCTGAATAATTTTGTAAGATAAATTAGTATCATATTTTAAATAATATTATGTTTATGATTTGGATGACATAAATAAAAATAAAAAACATTTGACATCTTCTAAATATTTGTTTATTATATCTTTTAAAATTAATAATTTTAGTATGAATAAGTGGGGAAATTAAGTTATCTTTTTAAAAAGAGAAAGATATGTCAAGGTGAAAATATCTTAATTATTGATAACTGAAAAGAAACCCGTTTAACAGAAAGCATGGTCTGCTTTAATAGCCAATATGAGTGGGATAATTATTTATCCAATTTCAGGTGGTACCGCGAGATAATTCTCGTCCTTTGATGGCTCAATATAACAGCCATGAGGACGAGTTTTTTTTAGAGGTCAACCAGAATAAGATGATAAGTAATATATTCAAAGTGGGTGGCACCGCGAGGATGTTTATTGTCAATCTCGTCCCTAAAAACTTTAAGATATTTTAAGGTTAAGGGACGAGATTTTTTATTTTAACATTTGGAGGATCTTTAAATGAGTGAAAAAACAGATAATGTTAAATTGGTTTTAGAAGATAATTCTGTTTTTGAAGGAAAAATATTTGGTGCTCGTAAAGAAGCAGCTGGGGAGGTAGTATTTAATACGGGAATGGTTGGTTATCCAGAAAGTTTAACTGACCCTTCTTATTGTGGACAAATATTGGTTATGACTTTTCCTTTAATCGGAAATTATGGTGTTCCTTCTAAGCAAAGGGAAAATAAGCTTTTGAAAAATTTTGAATCAGAAAAAATACAAATACAAGGATTAGTGGTAACAGATTATTCAAAAGATTATTGCCACTGGAATGCAGAAAAATCATTATCTACCTGGCTTTTTGAAAATGAAATTCCGGGTATTTCTGGTATAGATACCCGAAAATTAACTAAAAAATTGAGAAGTAAAGGTACTATTTTAGGGAAAATTGTTTATGATGACAAAGTGGAAAATATAGAATTCAAAAAATCTGCAGAAATCGATTTAATGGAACAAGTGAGTATAAAAGAACCTATTGTATATGAGAAAGGCAAAAAAAGAATTGCTATAATTGATTGTGGAGCAAAAAACAGTATTATTCAAGCTTTTTTAAAAAGAGATATAACAGTCATTAGAGTTCCCTGGAATTATGATTTTTTACAGGAAAAAATAGATGGGGTATTGGTATCCAATGGTCCAGGTGATCCTAAGAAATATACAGAAACTATAAAAAATATTGAAAGGACTTTTGCAAGAAATATTCCTATTTTAGGTGTATGTCTTGGCTGTCAAATTCTGGGTTTAGCAGCTGGAGCTGATACGTATAAGTTGAAGTACGGACATAGAAGCCAAAATCAACCCTGTATGGAAGTTGGTACAAATCGTTGTTATATTACATCTCAAAATCATGGTTATGCCATTGATGCAGATAGTTTAAAGCAAGATTGGAGAGAATGGTTTTATAATTTGAATGACCAGACAAATGAGGGAATTGTTCATATGTCCAGGCCTTTTTTCGGAGCTCAATTTCATCCAGAAGCTTCCCCTGGTCCTGATGATTCAGAATATATATTTGATATGTTTTTAAGGGTAATATAGGTGGAATTATGATTATAAAAAGAAGGAAATTTAAAAAAGTATTAATCCTAGGCTCTGGTGCGATAAAAATTGGCGAAGCAGGAGAATTTGATTATTGTGGAAGTCAGGCTATAAAAGCCTTAAAAGAAGAAAAAATCCAGGTAATCTTGGTTAATCCGAACATAGCTACTGTTCAAACATCAGAATATATGGCAGATAAGATATATTTTTTGCCTGTAGATGCATATTTTGTAGAAAAAGTTATTGCTATAGAAAAGCCCGAGGGTATTCTGCTGGGATTTGGCGGACAAACTGCTTTGAATGTAGGAGTAGAGCTTTATAAAAAAGGTATTTTATCAAAGTATCAAGTTGATGTTTTGGGAACTTCAGTAGAGGCAATACAAGACACAGAAGACCGGAAGCTTTTCAGTAAAAGATTACAGGAAATTAATCTAAAAATACCTAGAAGTTTTGCCGTTACCAGCGTTGGAGAGGCTCTTGATTCTGCAAAAAAATTGGGTTTTCCGGTTATGTGTAGAATTGCATATGCCTTAGGTGGCCTGGGTTCAGGAGTTGCTTATAATAGCAATCAATTAAAAAATATTGCAGAAAAGGCATTTTCTTATACTAAACAAATACTTATTGAAGAATGTCTTTCTGGCTGGAAAGAAATTGAATATGAAGTAGTTAGGGATTGTCATGATAATTGTATAACAGTTTGTTCAATGGAAAATGTTGATCCAATGGGGATTCATACCGGAGAAAGTATTGTAGTTGCCCCGGTGCAAACTTTAAGCTCTGCAGAAAATTTCAAGTTAAGGTCTTTGGCCATTAAACTGGTAAGACATTTAGGAATTGTTGGAGAATGCAATGTGCAATTTGCTCTTGATCCTTATTCTGAAGATTATAGAGTGATAGAAATGAATGCCCGTTTAAGCAGAAGCTCTGCCCTTGCCTCCAAGGCAACTGGTTATCCTTTAGCCTTTATTGCAGCAAAACTTTCTTTAGGATATGGGTTGACCGAGCTAAAGAACATTATCACCCAGGTAACCTCAGCCTGTTTTGAACCTGCGATAGACTATGTTGTTTTAAAATACCCCAGATGGGATTTAGAAAAATTCAAGAAAGTTAGTACTAATATTGGATCAGAAATGAAATCAGTGGGTGAAGTGATGGCAATTGGCAGAAACTATGAAGAAGTTTTACAAAAAGCAATCCGCATGCTGGATATTGGAATGAATGGACTTGTTTGTAATAATATAAAGTTTGAAAATTTAGAAAAGGAAATGAAAAAACCTACAGACAAAAGAATGTTTGCCATATCAGCAGCTATAGAGCAGGGGTATACCATTGAAAAAATTCACCAGCTTACTCAGGTTAATCCCTGGTTTTTGTATAAAATGAAGAATATTATTGATATAAAAAAAGAAATGTCTAACTATCGATTTGCAGAGTTGCCAGTCAATCTTTTCAAAGAAGCCAAAAGAGATGGCTTTTCTGACCAACAAATCGCACTGGTTACCAATACTAATGAATTGAAAGTCAGAGATAAACGAAAAAAATTGGGAATACTTCCTTTTGTGAAAAAAATTGATACCTTAGCAGCAGAATATCCTGCCAAAGCTAATTATCTTTATCTTACCTATCACGGTGAGGAAGATGATCTGAGCTTTGAGAGTAGTTCACAGGTAATAGTGTTAGGAGGAGGACCTTATCGGGTAGGTTCTTCAGTTGAATTTGACTGGTGTTGTGTTAATGCGGTGAGAACGCTAAAAGAGTTAAAATACAATACAATAATGATTAATTACAACCCAGAAACTGTCAGTACTGATTATGATATTTGTGATAAGCTTTATTTCGATGAACTTACCTTTGAAAGGATAGCTGATATCTATGAAAAAGAAAACCCTTTAGGGGTAATAATTTCAATGGGAGGGCAAATTCCCAATAACCTGGCAATTAAATTTCAGGAGGCCGGGATTAATGTTTTGGGAACACATCCGTCTAAAATTGATATGGCTGAAGACCGTCATAAATTTTCAAGTTTACTGGATAAACTGGGAATCGACCAACCAGAATGGGAAGAATTAACAAGTTTGGAAGAGGCAGAAAATTTTGCTAATAGAGTAGGCTATCCAGTAATGATCCGTTCAAGCTATATTCTTAGCGGAGCAGCCATGAGTATTGCTTTAAATAAAAGAGAGCTGAATAAATATCTGAAAAAGGCTTCTAAGATCAGTAAAGATCATCCTGTAGTAGTAAGTAAATTTATTGTTAATGCCAAAGAAATTGAAGTTGATGCTGTTGCTGATAAAGGGAAGCTGATATGTTATGCTGTTTCAGAACATATTGAAAATGCTGGTGTTCATTCAGGTGATGCTTCCATAGTTTTACCTCCACAAAGGACATTTTTAGAAACATTACGTCAGATAAAGGTAGTCACTAAACAAATTGCTGATTCACTACAGATTAGTGGCCCATTCAATATACAATTTATTGCCAAAGATAATAAGATTAAAGTAATCGAATGCAACCTTAGATCTTCCAGAAGTTTTCCTTTTGTTTCTAAAGTTACCAAATACAATTTTATTGATTTGGCAACTAAAGTAATTATGGAAAAAGAAGTGGCTGAAGTTAATTCATCTTTTCTGGATCTGGATTATGTCGGGATAAAAGCTCCTCAATTTTCTTTTTCCAGGTTAAAAGGTTCTGATCCAGTTTTAGGAGTAGAAATGGTTTCTACCGGAGAAGTTGCCTGTTTAGGTGATAACTTTAATGAAGCACTTCTGAAAAGCTTACTTTCTGTAGGTTTTAGGTTGCCGAAGAAGACTATCCTTCTTTCTACTGGTCCACTGGAAAGTAAGGTTGATTTTTTAGAAAGTACAAAAATACTAAAAAAAATGAATTTTAAGTTTTATGCAACCAGAGGGACAGCTAATTTTATGAAAGAAAATGGTATAGATGCAGAAGTGTTACATTGGCCAGATGAAAAACTGGAACCCAATATTGTTACTTATATTACAAGTAAAAAAATTGATTTAGTAATCAATATACCAAAAAATACTGAAAGCAAAGAATTAGACAATGATTACACCATTAGAAGAAAAGCAGTTGATTTTGATATTCCTTTAATTACCAATATTACCTTTGCAAAAAGATTTGTTGAAGCTATTAATGATGTTAAGGTCGAAGATTTAAAAGCGAATAGCTGGGATAAATATTAATGATCTATATTTATACTATATTTCATTTAATATAGTACAGGACAGGAGAAAAGATATGAAAAAAATTAAAGTCAGTATTATAGGAGCAACTGGTTATTCTGGCAGAGAGTTGATCAAAATATTATTAAAGAATCCCCAGGTTGAATTAACCAATTTAGTTTCAGCAAGTTATGCTGGTAAGAATATAAATGAAATATTTCCAGAATTTTTACATCAGTTGGATAAAAATCTGATCGAACTTGATATTGATAAAATTTCTGCTGATTCAGATGTAGTATTTACTGCATTACCGCATACTGTCTCGTTGGATATTGTTACTGATTTATCAAATAGAAAAGAACTGAAAATAATTGACTTAAGTGCAGATTTTCGGATTAAAGATCCAGACAATTACGCATTCTGGTATAAAAAGGAGCATACTGAAAAGAGTAAAAGTGTACTTAAAAAAGCAGTATATGGTCTACCTGAGCTTTATAAAGACATAATTATAAAATCTTCCCTGGTTGCTAACCCGGGATGTTATCCTACCAGCGTTATATTAGGGATAGCTCCTTTGCTTAAAAATAAGTTAGTAAGTCCAAAGGGAATCATTGTTGACTCTAAATCTGGCACCAGTGGTGCTGGCAGAAAACTTGCTCTGGGTTTGCATTTTACTGAATGCAATGAAAATTTTAAGGCCTATAAATGTACTATGCATAATCATATTTCTGAAATAGAACAAGAATTATTCTATCTGTACGGAATGAGTGAGGATATTAAAATATCTTTTACCCCACATTTGTTGCCCATAAACAGAGGGATACTATCTACCAGTTACCTGGAAATGGAAAAAAATGTCAATGAAAATGATTTATGGGAAATATATAAAGAGTTTTATCAGGATGCTCCCTTTGTAAGAATTTTTAATCCTTCTATTTTGCCAGAAATTAAATTTGTTAATGAAACAAACTATTGCGACATCGGATTTGCAGTTGACAGCAGAGTTAACAAAATAAAGATTATTTCTGCCATAGATAACCTGGTTAAAGGAGCCTCTGGACAAGCTGTACAAAATATGAATTTAATGTTTGGTTTTCCAGAAGAATCTGGTTTAGTATAGATATTTTTATACTGTTTAATTGAGAATATATTTGATATTTAGAAAAAAGGAGGGATAAATAATGGAAATAAATAATAATAAAGATAAATATCAATTGATTAAAGATAATGCCATAACTTATCCAAAGGGATATAAGGCAATTGGTGTAAATTGCGGTATTAGAGTGCAAAGAAATGATTTAGCACTAATTTTTTCAGAAAAAATTGCCAATGCCTGTGGAGTATATACAACAAATCAGTTTAAAGCTGCACCTTTATTAGTAACAGCAGAAAACTTATGCCAATCAAAAGGAAAATTACAAGCTGTTTTAGTAAATAGCGGAATAGCAAATGCCTGTACTGGAGAAAAAGGTATACAGGATGCCTGGGTAACAGTTGATTATGTAGCAGAAGGGTTACAGATTGCAAGAAATTTAGTTGCAGTAACCTCTACTGGTAAAATTGGGGAATTCTTGCCTTTAACGAAAATAAAAGATGGCATTAAAAAGGCTATTCCTCTTTTAACAGATTCAGGAGGTACTTCAGCTGCAGAAGCAATTTTAACTACTGATACCAGAAAAAAAGAGATTGCCTTCAGTTTCCAAATTGATGGTCAGGAAATAAGAATCGGCGGTATGGCTAAAGGATCCGGGATGATCCATCCCAATATGGCTACTATGCTTGGTTTTATTACTACTGATCTGGCAATTGATGAAAATTTACTGTATGAAGCATTACAAGAGGTTATTAAAAAGACTTTTAATATGGTAAGTGTTGATCGTGATACAAGTACCAATGACATGGTGCTGTTAATGGCTAATGGGCTGGCAAAGAATTCTGTAATAACTGAAAAAAATAAAAATTACAAATTATTTTTAGAAGCACTTTATCATATTGCTGAATATTTGGCTAAATCTATTGCTCAGGATGGTGAAGGTGCTACAAAGCTAATTGAAACAAAAATATTAAATGCTTTAACAGAAAAAGATGCTGAAAAAGCGGCAAAAGCAGTAATCGATTCCCTACTGGTAAAAACTGCTATTTTTGGAAGAGATCCGAATTGGGGGAGAATACTGGCTGCAGTTGGTTATTCAGGAGCAAAGATTGATCCGGCAAAAACAGATCTTTATTTGAAGGAAAAGATTGTTGAAAATGGTCAGCCTCTGGTATATTCAAGAGATATTATTAAGGATTATCTACAAAAATCAGATGAAATAAAGATAATTGTAGATTTAAAAATAGGTAACTGTAATGCCACTGCCTGGGGTTGTGATCTGAGCTATGAATATGTAAAAATCAATACTGATTATAATTAAAATAAGAATTTGGTAGGTGGGAAATGTTAGAAAAAAATAATTATCGTGCTGATATTTTAGTTGAAGCACTTCCTTATATAAAAAGATTCTGGAATAAAATTGTGGTCATAAAATATGGCGGAAGCGCAATGGAGAATACAACATTAGAAAAATCAATAATAAAAGATATAATTCTATTAAGGTATATTGGAATGAAGCCGGTTATTGTTCACGGTGGTGGTCCAGAGATATCATTGGAAATGAAAAAACAAAATAAAGTTCCACAGTTTGTTAATGGTCTTCGGGTTACTGATCGTGATACCATGGATATTACTGAAATGGTTTTGACCGGTAAAATTAATACCCGTCTGGTGGCAGAAATTAATCTTTGTATTTCTGAAGACCATGGTAATGGAGTTCTGGGAATCGGTCTTAGTGGAGAAGATGCACAATTAATTCAAGTTGACAAGTATAGTTCAGCTGACATAGGCTTTGTAGGAGAGATTAAAAAAATAAATCCAGCGATCTTGTATATCTTATTGGAAAAAAATTATATTCCGGTTATTGCAACAGTTGGAGTTGATGATAATGGAGACAGATATAATATTAATGCTGATACAGTAGCCGGTGAATTGGCTGTTGCCCTGCATGCGGAAAAGTTAATCTATTTAACTGATGTAGATGGAATATTAAAAAATGTGGAAGATGCCGATTCTGTTATCAGTAGCATCACAGTCGATGAAGCAAAAAGCATGTTTAAATCAGGGCAAATTCAAAAAGGAATGATTCCTAAGGTTACATCAGCTATAAAAGCATTAGAAAATGAGGTTAAAAAAGTGCATTTTCTTAATGGCAAGATTACCCATTCCATACTTTTAGAATTATTTACACACAATGGAATTGGAACTGAATTTGTTTCTTAAAAACTAAGAACTAAGATAAGATATTTATAATATAAAATATGAATAATATTAAATAATAGGAGGAGGAAAAACAATGAAAACCGAACAACTTATAAAGGATGAGGAAAAATATTTATTCCAAACTTACAAACAACCGGCAATGGTACTGGATAAAGGTGAAGGTTTAAAGGTTTGGGATTTAGATGGGAATTTGTATTATGATTTTATTGGAGGTATTGCTGTTAATAGTTTAGGGTATAGTCATCCAAAAATTGTGGATGCAATTCACAAGCAAGCACAAAAAATGATACATTGTTCTAATCTTTTCTATAATGCCCCTCAAATCTTATTAGCAAAAAAATTAGTAGAGTTATCCTGTGGAGATAAAGTATTTTTTAGTAATAGTGGAGCAGAGGCAAATGAGGCAGCTATAAAATTAGCTATAAAATATTTTAAGGAAAAAAATGAAAATAAATATAAGATAATCTACATGAAGGATTCTTTTCATGGAAGAACTATAGCTACTTTAGCTGCTACCGGAAAAGAAAAGTATCAAAAAGACTACAAGTCTGTCTTGCCTGCCTTTAAGCAAGCAATTTTTAATAATATTGATTCTGTAAAAGAAGCTTATGATGAAGAAGTCGCTGCTGTTTTGGTTGAACCTGTACAGGGAGAGGGTGGAATACATATAGCAACTGAGGAATTTATGGAAGGCTTACGGGGTTTTTGTAATAAAAATAATATCTTATTAATTTTTGATGAAATACAGTGTGGTTTAGGTAGGACTGGCAAGATGTTTGCTTATCAAAATTACAATATTGAACCAGATATGTTTACTTTAGCAAAACCACTTGGAGGAGGATTGCCAATTGGAGCATTAGTAGCAAAAGATAATATTGCTTCAGTCTTTAAACCTGGTGATCATGGAACAACCTTTGGAGGAAACCCTGTAGCTTGCGCAGCTGCGCTAGCATTTTTAAATACCTTAGAAGAAGACAATTTACTAGAAGCTTGCCAGAACAGAGGAAATTATTTCCAGGATAAACTATCAATATTGAAAGAAAAATATCCAGATTTTGTGAAAGAAATTAGAGTAATAGGTTTAATGGTAGGAATAGAGGTCGTTAAAAATGGTCCAGAGATAGTCCAAAAAATGGTCAAAGAAGGAATATTAATGAATTGCACTGCTGATAATGTATTACGATTTTTACCTCCATTGATAGTCCAAGAGATGGAAATAGACCATCTGGTTGAAGTGTTGGAAAAAGTGTTTCAAAGTATGATGTAACAGGATAACAGGATTATTTTAAGAATATTTTTAAAGAATGGCTTAGATAATATTGCTTTACAAGGAGATAGTATGAGTAAAATAAAAAAAATTGTATTAGCTTATTCAGGAGGATTAGATACCTCCATAGCTATTAGGTGGCTAAAAGATAATTATTGCGAAGAGGTAGTTACATTAGCAGTTGATGTTGGGCAAAATATTGATTTAAAATTTGTGAAAGAAAAAGCACTGCAGGTTGGAGCAAACAAATCAGTGGTTGTTGATGCGAAAGAAGAATTTGCCCGGGAATATGTTTTAAAAGGTTTGCAGGCAGGGGCGATATATGAGGGACAGTACCCTTTAGCAACTGCTTACTCGAGACCTCTAATTTCCAAAATACTTGTTGATTTAGCAGAGGAAGAAAAAGCGGAAGCTATTGCCCATGGATGTACAGGCAAAGGAAATGATCAAGTAAGGTTTGAAGCAGCAATAGCAGCCCTTAATCCTGCATTACAGGTAATAGCACCAGCCCGAGAATGGGGTTTTACCAGGGAAGAAGAAATTGATTACGCAAAAAAATACAATATTCCTGTCCCCGTAGATGTTCAAAATCCTTATAGCGTAGACCAAAATCTTTGGGGTAGGTCATGTGAATGTGGTGTACTGGAAGATCCCTGGATAGAATCGCCAGAAGAAGCCTATGAATGGACAATAAGTCCAGAAAAAGCCCCGGATAAGCCAACTTATTTGGAAATCTATTTCGAAAAAGGTATTCCTGTCAGGATCGATGATGAAGCAATGCCATTAACTGAATTAATAGTTAAGCTAAATAACATTGGAGGTCAGAATGGTGTTGGCAGAATAGATCTGGTGGAAAACAGGTTGGTGGGGATTAAGTCCAGAGAAATTTATGAATGTCCAGGAGCAGTTATTTTATTACAGGCGATTAATGCTTTGGAAGGGTTGGTATTCCCAAAAGACATGTCTCATTTTAAACAAATTATTTCTCAAAAATATGCTGAGCTAACATACAATGGATTATGGTTTTCTCTGTTAAAGGAATCCTTGGATGGATTTATAGCAATTGCTAATAATAAAATCAATGGGACTGTAAGAATAAAATTGTATAAGGGCAAAAGTGTAGTAGTTGGAAGAAAATCAAAGAATTCACTCTATGATTTTAATTTAGCTACTTATGATGAAGGAGATACTTTTAATCAGGAATATGCCAAAGGTTTTATACAACTTTGGAGTTTACCTCATAAGGTATTTGCTTCTGTGAATAAAGAAAATAAATAAATTAGAGAAGAAAATTTAGAGGAGAAAGATGGACAAACTCTGGGGTGGTCGATTTAAAAAAGAAATAAGCAGTATTATGCTGGATTTTGTAGCTTCTATCGGATTTGATAAAAAATTAGTAAAGTATGATATCCAGGGCAGTATTGCTCATGCCAAAATGCTGAAAAAATGTCAGATTATTGCTGAAGATGAGGCTAATAAAATTATAAATGGATTAAGCAATATTTTGGAGGAGATTAATTCCGGTAATTTAACAGTTGACGACCAGTCTGAAGATGTTCATACCTGGGTTGAAAGCCAATTAATGGCAAAAATTGGCAATGTTGCCGGCAAGCTACACACTGCCCGCAGCCGTAATGATCAGATAACGCTGGATGAAAGACTATATTTAAAAGAAGAAATTAATATAATTCAGCAAAAATTAAAAGATCTAATGGAGATACTTTTGATGGTCTCCAAAAAGTACCTGGGGATAATTATGCCAGGCTATACCCACTTGCAACATGCTCAGCCGATACTTTTTTCTCATCACTTACTGGCGTATTTTTTTAAATTTAACCGGGATCTGGAAAGATTACAAGACTTATTTAAAAGGGTAGATGTTCTACCTCTGGGATCTGCTGCTTTAGGTGGAACATCATATCCAATTGATCGCCAGTTTGTAGCAATAGAACTAAACTTTAGCAAAGTATCTCCAAATAGCATTGATGCGGTCAGTGATAGAGATTTTATTATAGAATTTCTTTCTGATGCAGCTATGATAATGTTACATTTAAGCTGTCTAAGCGAAGAGATAATTTTATGGTCTTCCAATGAGTTTGACTTTATTGAATTAGATGATTCTTTTTGCACTGGAAGCAGTATTATGCCTCAAAAGAAAAACCCTGATGCAGCTGAATTAATAAGAGGAAAAACAGGAAGAGTTTACGGCCATCTTATGGCTTTGCTTAATGTTATGAAAGCTTTGCCTCTTACCTATAATCATGATATGCAAGAAGACAAGGAGCCAATGTTTGATACAGTAGAAGTAATAAAAAAATCTCTTACTGTTATGACCGGGATGATTTCCACTGTCCATATTAAGCAAGAAAATATGACAGATAGTCTTAAAGGAGATTTTTCTAATACTACTGAACTTGCTGATTATCTGGTAAAAAAAGGGATAGCTTTCAGGGAAGCACATAGGATAGTAGGAGAGATCGTTCTTTATTGTATTGACAAAAAAAAGAATATAGAACATCTTAACCTGGAAGAATTTAAAAATTTCCATTCTACTTTCCAGGATGATGTATTAAGTATTTTAAGTCCTGCAGATGTTGTAAACTCCAAAAATTCCTATGGAGGTACTTCTATAGAAAAAGTAAAAGAGAGCATCAAGGAAGCAGAAAAAACATTAGAATATATATAAATTAAGATAAATTGAATCTCTAAAATACTTTTACATTTGTTTTAACTTCTGATGTTTCTATAATTTACTATAAAATGTACTATTTTCTATTAGTGCTTACACTTCAAGTGTAAATTTTTATTTAATTTTCTATAAAATAACAATCTATTTCCTGAAGAAAAGATATTATTAAATAACAAAGTAGTTTTAAAACTACAAAAGCGCTTGAGATTTAAAGTATTTATAGTTGTTTTTTTATAATATATTATTTATAATATAATAAATAATATATTTGGTTATTTTGGTTATTACGTGTATTACGTAATAATTTATTTTACTCAAAATTTACTCAAAATGAATATTTATTCATAAAATACAATTCCTCATTTCACATTTTTCAGAATGCAGTCATATTTCTAAGGTGGTGATGTCCCGGGTTAAGAATACTGTTTATGAACTAAAGTTCATATTATAAAATAACTAACTACCAAACTACAAAATAAGTAATCATTACAAAAAAGAGATGCACCTTGGTTATTAATTAAATTTAAAATAAATCAAGGAGTAAATCGTAATGTTTAAAAACAAGTTAAGCACTAAAATGTTTAATCTCATTTTATTCATCTTACTTTTATCTATTCTTACTTTGACAGTTAATGCTCAATATAGACCTAATATAGTTGGTGTTTATGGCTTAACTACTTCTGCTCATTCCCTTGCCAGTCAAGCTGGATTAGATATTTTACAGAAAGGTGGCAATGCTGTTGATGCTGCGGTAGCTACAGCTGCTACATTAAATGTTGTTGAATATTATATGTCCGGTTTAGATGGGAATGGTTTTATTTCTCTTTACTGGGCTCCTGAAAATAAAGTATATTCCATAGCTGGTACTGGAGCAGTTCCTTATGCTGTAGACTTTAGTAAACTATCAAAAGAAGAGCTTGACAGAGGCTATAAGTCAGGATGTGTCCCGGGACTTTTTGGGGCATGGATTCAAGCTATGCAAAAATTTGGTACTATGAGTTTGGCAGATGTTATGGAAAGTGCCATCAATTATGCGGAAAAAGGCTTCCCGATTACCTCTGCTTGGTATGACTGGACAGAAAGATTTAAAACTACTCTAGAACTATTTCCAACAACTTCCCGAGTTTTTCTGCCTAAAGGCAAAGTACCTGCAGTTGGAGAAATGTTTTACATGAAAGACCTGGCTAACACCTTCAAGAAAATGGATCTGCTGAACAAATGGCTTTAGACCAGGGAAAATCCAGAAATGAAGCTTTACAGGCAGCCTATGACCGTTTTTATACCGGGGACATTGCACAGGAGATTGTAAGATTTTACCAGGAAAATGACGGTCTGTTTACAAAAGAAGATTTAGCAGATTACAAACCGATCTGGAAAGAGCCGTTACATACTAACTATCGCGGTTACGATCTTTTCATAAGCCCCTCCACTTCACGAAGTGGTTATGAAGTAATTATGTACTTGAATTTAATAGAAGGATTTGACCTGCAGGCTCTTGGTAATAATAGTGCTGATTATCTACATGTATTTGCTGAGTGTATCAAGCTAGCGAAGGCTGATGTTTATCAATATGTTGCTGATGAAGCTTTTGTTGATATACCCACTGAAGCCATGCTTTCCAAGGAATATGCAGACATAAGAAGAGAATTGATTGACATGGAAAAAGCAATGATTTATCCTGGTCCCGGGATTCCGGAAGAGCTAAAGGCAGTTGCTTATGGTTTTACCCCGGAATATAGTATTGCTGGTCAAGTAAGTGACAAAAGTAACAGTGAAGTTTATGAGAGTGAATGTACTACCAATTTTGATATTATCGATAGATTTGGGAATGCATTATCTGCTACAGTTACCCATGGAAATATTTATGGAACTGGAGTCGTGATTGGTAAAACCGGGTTAATATTCAATAACGGCACCAGGTATGGTTCTATCGCCCCTTATCCGGATAATGTTAATTATCTGGAAGGAGGAAAGATTTCTCTGTTGGGAAATGCTCCTGCTATTGTCATAAAAGATGGAAAACTGTTTATGGCTTTTGGTAGTCCGGGAGGAGAATCCATTAGTATGGCAATGTTTAAAACATTACTCAATGTTATTGATTTTGGTATGAGTATTCAGGAAGCAATTGAAGACCCCAGAACAAGAGTATTGTCTAAAGTAGATTTTTATACCCACGGGTCAGAAGTTACCATAGCTGTCGAGTCAAGAGTGCCAGAAGAGGTAATAAAAGAACTTGCCTCTAAAGGTCACTCAGTATCAGTTGTTGGTGAATTAGGAGGCGGAAATATGGTTCAAGCAATTTTAATAGATCAAGAACATGGTACCTGGACAGCTGGTGCAGATCCAAGAGGTGAAGCATACGCTATTGGCTGGTAGCTCATAGATAAAGAAAATTCTTGGAATTTGCATTTTTGAAACAAATAATAAATTTTAGCCGGTAAAATTGGAGGTGATTATTAACAAATAAAAAAGTATAAATTTAGAGATTATAAAAAAATTAATTAATTAAAAGATTTAAGGAGTAACAGGTTATGTATAAAAGTAAGTTCTCTAAAAAAAACCTAAATATTTTTTGCTTACTGATAATAGTAGTTTGTTTTTCTTTATTTGCAGCTACTTCAATTGCTGCTTATAGACCAGCCGTTGTGGGCGTGGAAGGGTTAGTTACTTCAGCCAATTCACTAGCTTCTCAGGCTGGATTAGATATCCTTAAAAAAGGAGGTAATGCCATTGACGCAGCAGTAGCAGTAGCAGCAACTTTACATGTGGTAGAGTTTCATGCATCAGGCTTAGATGGAAATGGATTTGCCACAATTTACTGGGCTCCTGAAAATAAAGTTTATTCAGTGGGAATGACTGGAGCAGTTCCTTATGCTGCTGATTTGAAAAATCTTACCAAAGAGGAAGTGGATATAGGCTATAAAGCAGGCTGTGTACCAGGAGTTTTTGGTGGATGGATTGAAACTATGCAGAAGTTTGGCACCATGAGCCTGGCAGAAGTTATGGAAAGTGCCATTAACTATGCAGAAAACGGGTTCCCGGTAACACCGGTTTTTCAAAGCAACATAGAATCAAATAAAATTAATTTTGAATTATATCCAACTAGTGCTAGAGTTTTCCTGCCGGGAGGCAAAGTACCTGCAGTGGGAGAAATGTTTTACATGAAAGACCTGGCTAATACTTATAGAAAACTGGTAGCTGCCGAACAAATGGCTTTAGCACAGGGAAAATCCAGAAATGAGGCTTTACAGGCAGCCTATGACCGTTTCTACACTGGTGATATTGCCCAGGAGATTGTAAGATTTTACCAAGAAAATGGTGGGTTTTTCACAGCTGAAGACCTTGCTGATTACAAGCCAGTCTGGAAAGAACCATTACACACCAATTATAGAGGATATGATGTCTTTATCAGTCCTTCCACTTCCAGAACAGGCTACGAGGTTTGTATGCAGCTAAATCTGATAGAAGGTTTTGATCTACAGGCTCTTGGTCACAACAGTGCTGACTATCTACATCTTGTTTTTGAGTCAATTAAATTGGCTAAATCTGATATCTATCAATATGTTGCCGATGAAGCTTTTGTTGACATACCCACTGAAGCCATGCTTTCAAAGGAATATGCAGACGTAAGAAGAGAATTGATTGACATGGATAAAGCAATGGAATTTCCTGAAGCAGGTGTTCCAGAAGAATTAAAAGCAGTAGCTCAACTATCTAATGCTATTGCCTACCGGGAACAAATAATTGATGATGGAGAAACAACCAACTTCGAAGTTATTGACAGTTTTGGCAATGCAGTTGGAGTTACTCCTACTCATGGTAGTTTCTTTGGTACCAGGGTAGTAGTTGGAAATACAGGATTATTATTCAATAATGGCACTAGATATGGTTCTATTGCCCCGTATGAAGACAATGTCAATTATCTTGAGGGAGGAAAAATATCCTTACTGGGTAATGGCCCTGCTGTTGTCATGAAAGATGGAAAGCCTTTTATGATTTACGGAACTCCGGGCGGAGAAGGAATTGGCCAAACTACCTTCCAGGTATTACTCAATGTTGTTGATTTTGGTATGGGAATCCAGGATGCTATAGAAGCTCCAAGAGGAACTCTCAGTGCAAATCCTGATTTTTATACTCCTGGAGCAGCAATTACTGTAGGATTAGAGTCCAGAATACCTGAAGAAGTGATTAAAGAATTTGAAGCCAAAGGTCATACAATCAGACTATACCCGGAATTTACCAGTAGTGTTGGCGGTATGCAGGGGATTATAATTCATCCTGAGTTCGGAACATGGACTGCCGGTGCTGATCCTAGAAGAGAAGGTTATGCCATAGCTGGTAGATATTCAACTATACTGATACTGTTAAACATATTTTGCTGCTGGAGACCAAAATCATTTTGATCTCCAGCAGATATTCTAAAGAAGGAGAAAGAAATTATGAGAAAATTTATCAATAAATATTTTAAAGTTATTGTTTTTACTTTTACTTTTTTTTGGCATTATAACTAGCTTTTCTTGTGCCTTAGGAGCTTCCGAAAGGTGAATTGCCAATTTTATTAACTTCCAGCGGACAAAGCCCTGATGCCTTTGTTGTTAAGGTTTTACTGGATAGGCAAAAATAGAATCTTCCTATAATGGACTTGTTAATGTTGATGAGATTAAAGATATTAAGACCCTAATCATAGTTATGGGTGGAAGTACTAAAGGATTAGGAGCAGCAGGAATTGATGAAAAATTTGAACTGGAAAGATCAACAAAAATAATAGATGAAGCAATAAAGCAGGGTATATTAGTTTTGGGGATCCATATTGGAGGAGAAGGCAGAAGAGGACCTCTTTTCCCAGCATTTATTGATCTGGTAGCTCCCAGAACAAAGGGACTTATAGTCACTGAAGAAGGAAACAAGGATGGTTATTTCAGTAATCTTTCAAAGGATAAGAATATTCCTTTGGTAGTGGTAACTACTACTCCTGAAGTAGGTGGAGTATTGCAAAAGGTATTCCAGGCAAGATGTAGAATAAGTTGGAGATAATTTCTTTTTAAGAAGAAACTTTTTCATAACTCAATCTTTATTTTTATTTTGTTTTTATAAATATTAATAATTATAAAATGTTGTATTAAAATAAACTATTTATAAAAAATATTTATTTTGATAAATATAAAACACAGAAGGAGTGATTTAGGAGTTTTAATAAAAATTAATAGCACTTAAGTACAAATCATAAGTTAAGACATCTGATTTGTGAAAGTTAATTTAATAATAAAGGGGGATAATAAAAATGAATGAAAGAAAATTAAATAAAATAGTATATATTTTTATCTTATCTACTATTTTTGTACTTGTGGCTGCTCTCCCTGTTTTAACTGTAAGTGCTAGAGCAATTAAAACATCGTATCTAGGAGAGTTGAATACCAGGCCTGGTGTTATAGGAAAATATGGGTTGGTCAGCTCGGTCAATGCTTTTTCCTCTCAAGCAGGTGTTCAGATACTCATGAAAGGAGGCAATGCTATTGATGCAGCTGTAGCCGTAAATGCTGTTTTACAGGTAGTAGATCCGGCTATGACTGGTTTAGATGGGAATGGATTTGCTACAATATATTGGGCGCCTGAAAATAAAGTTTATAATATTAATATGACTGGTGCTGTTCCCTATGCTGTTGATCCAAAAATACACACTCCTGAAGATTTAGCTATGGGCTATAAGGCAGGCTGTGTACCGGGAGTTTTTGGTGGATGGATCCAGGCCATGCAGAAATTTGGTACCATGAGTTTAGCTGAAGTTTTAGAAAGAGCTATAGACTATGCCGAAAATGGTCAGCCGGTTAGTGAGGTTATGTATGCCTGGTTTAAAAATAGTGAAAGCATTATCGCTATTTTTCCTACTTCAGCCCGAGTTTTTATGCCTAATGGAAGATTGCCGGAAATAGGTGAAATGATTTACATGAAAGATTTGGCTAACACCTTTAAAAAACTGGTAGCTGCCGAACAAATGGCTTTAGCCCAGGGCAAATCCAGAAATGAGGCTTTGCAGGCAGCCTATGACCGTTTCTATAAAGGGGATATTGCACAGGATGTTGTACAGTTCTATCAGGAAAATGATGGCCTTTTTACTCTAAAGGATTTTGCAGATTATGAGCCTATCTGGAAAGAGCCATTGCATATTAATTACCGTGGGTATGATATTTATACTACACCATCAACTTCACGATCTGGCTATGAGCTTACGATGCAGGCTAACCTGATTGAAGGATTTGATTTACAGGAAATTGGATATAATACCTCTGATTATTGGCACCTGGTAGCAGAGTGTATTAAATTAGCTAAAGCTGATATCTATCAATATGTTGCCGATGAAGCTTTTGTTGACATACCAACTGAAGCCATGCTTTCCAAGGAATATGCAGATGTAAGAAGAGAATTGATTGACATGGAAAAAGCAATGACTTATCCTGGTCCCGGGATTCCGGAAGAGCTAAAGGCAGTTGCCCAGATGAAAACTTCTATACAAAGCTTTACAACGGCTTATAATAATGATTTTACAGAAGAAGATGTTGAGGAAGTCTGCTTTACAACTAATTTCAATGTTGTGGACAGGTTTGGAAATGCAGTTTCATCTACTCCTACACATGGAGATCTTCATGGTACAAAAGTGATCGTAGGTAATACAGGTTTGTTATTTAATAATGGAACAAGAGTAGGTTCTGTTGCACCATATGAAGATAATGTTAATGTTATTAAAGGTGGAAAAATATCTCTTTTAGGCAATGCCCCAACCATGATTATGAAAGATGGAGAATTATTTATGCTCTATGGTGTTGCAGGAGGAGAAACAATTGGCCAGGTGACTTTCCAGATTCTGCTTAATGTAATTGATTTTGGTATGGGAATCCAGGAAGCTATTGATGCTGCTCGTTGTGAAGTTACTGCTCAACCGAATTTTTACCTGCCTGGGGCTGATACTACTCTTAGATTGGAATCTAGAATACCTGAAGAAATAGCTAAAGAATTAGAGGAAAAAGGACATAAAGTTTCAATACTTCCTGAATTTGGTGGAGGAAATATGGCGCATGGTATTTTAATACATCCAGAACATAAAACCTGGGAAGCCGGTTCTGATCCTAGAGGGGGAGGCTATGCCATAGGCTGGTAGATATTCAACTATACTGATACTGTTAAACATATTTTGCTGCTGGAGACCAAAATCATTTTGATCTCCAGCAGATATTCTAAAGAAGGAGAAAGAAATTATGAGAAAATTTATCAATAAATATTTTAAAGTTATTGTTTTTACTTTACTTTTTTTTGGCATTATAACTAGCTTTTCTTGTGCCCAGGAGCTTCCGAAAGGTGAATTGCCAATTTTATTAACTTCCAGCGGACAAAGCCCTGATGCCTTTGTTGTTAAGGTTTTACTGGATAGGGCAAAAATAGAATCTTCCTATAATGGACTTGTTAATGTTGATGAGATTAAAGATATTAAGACCCTAATCATAGTTATGGGTGGAAGTACTAAAGGATTAGGAGCAGCAGGAATTGATGAAAAATTTGAACTGGAAAGATCAACAAAAATAATAGATGAAGCAATAAAGCAGGGTATATTAGTTTTGGGGATCCATATTGGAGGAGAAGGCAGAAGAGGACCTCTTTCCCAGCAGTTTATTGATCTGGTAGCTCCCAGAACAAAGGGACTTATAGTCACTGAAGAAGGAAACAAGGATGGTTATTTCAGTAATCTTTCAAAGGATAAGAATATTCCTTTGGTAGTGGTAACTACTACTCCTGAAGTAGGTGGAGTATTGCAAAAGGTATTCCAGGCAGATGTAGAATAAGTTGGAGATAATTTTAAATATAATCAACTTAATTAAATTTAAATTTTTTGAAAAATTAACTATTTATTAGGTAAAAAAGATATTAACCTGTTTTTCCTGAAATTTATTCTCTGATTATTTTGAAATATTCTACCTGGAAACTTTATTTTAATACCAAAAAAAGAAAGAAATTGTTATTTTTTAAAATGCCTAGTTTTACGGAGGTTTCATATGTCTCAAACAGCTTATACTTTTTTGATATTTATAGTCATGATTGCGAGTTTTTTTGTGACATACTGGTGGGGTAATAAGAGGAAAATCCCCATTGGTTTATATATTATCTTTGCTGCTCTTGTAGGAGCCTTGGTTGCGGGAGAAGGTGTTCCGATTACCCATCTAGTTGAAGGGTTGTTCACCTTTTTAGATATTGTAGCTATTATAATCACTGCCTCCATCTTTATTGTTATTCAAAGAGAATCTGGGGCAATGAACATTATTGTAAGAGATATAATCAGTGGTTTTTCCCGTTCTACCCCTTTAATGCTTATTATTTTAATGTTTTTTGTCATGCTGCCAGGCGCATTTACCGGCTCAGGAACTGCTGCTGTTATGGCAGTAGGTGGAACCATTGGGACCATACTTACTCATCTTGGTCTTCCTAAACGTAATGTGACGGCATTTATATCCATAGGCGGGATTCTTGGCCTCAGTGCTCCTCCTATCAATATACCAGCAATGATAATTTCTAATGGTATTAATATGCCATATATGGGATTTTTTCTACCTCTAATCATACTAACTATTCCTTTAGGGATAATATTTGCATTATTTTACGGAGCAAAGTATGTGGAAAGAAGTATTGATCCTCAACCTATTCTTGATAAAATACCAGAAGGATCAATAAGGCTAGGTAGGTTCGGTGCGTATTTCCCTATTATTTTAGTTATGACAATATTTATCTTTCAGAGTACTTTCCCTGGAATACTGCCCATTCTTGGTAATCCCCTTATCTTTGTAATAGGATCTATACCTGCCTTGATTGTTTCCAAAAAAATAGACATTATCGGAAATACAAAATTATCCTTAAAGGAAGTTTTGCCTGTTTGTGCTATTTTAATTTCTGTTGGAGCATTGGTTCAAATTATGACTTTAACTGGAGTAAGGGGTCTTTTTGTTATCTCAGCGCTAACTGCACCAAGGGTTCTGGTTTATATTGCTTTAATGATTGGTCTTCCATTATCTGGAAGCGTTTTAGGAACTTATGGTTCTGCAGCTGCTTTTGGAGTTCCGTTGATGCTGGCATTGTTAGGTACTAATCCGATTGTGGAAACAGCAGGAATTGCTTTTATCTGTTCTTTGGCTACCTTGTGTCCGCCATCAGCTATTGTTGGTAATGCTGCAATAATTGTAACTAAATACGACGAGCCATTGATAAGATTTTACAAAATGTTAATTGTTCCTGCAATTACAATTTCTATAATCGGTGTATTGATAATTTTATATTCCAGCCAGCTTAAATGGCTAGCATCTTAAATTTGTTTTAAAAGATAATAAAGGAGATATAAGCAATGATATTTACAATAATTCGAATTGTTTATTTATATATAGCTATTATGCTTGTGATTACTTTATTTGATAGTAAAAGTATTTACCAGAAAATGGCTTATGCTGTAGTAGCTATACCTTTCATTATGAGAGCGCTACTTCTTAAATAATATAATGGGAAAGGAAGAAGTGTTAAAATGGTCAAAAATAATAAAGCAAAAAAAACAACCAAATCAGAAATTAAAAAGGAAAACAATAAATCAAACCTGACCCAATCTCTGATAGTAGTCGCAATAATGATAGCTTTAATTGTCTACAGTTCTGTCATTTTTGCTGCTAAACATAAGGTAGAAGAAATTATTAAAGGTCCAGGTATAACAAGTGTGGGACGGCTGTCTGACTATTTTTCTGAACTGAAAGACACCCCAGGAGATACTGCTATTTATTATATGGAAGGAAAAGAACCTGGGGGAACTATGTTGCTGCTGGGAGGCATTCACCCCAATGAATCATCAGGATTACTAGCTGCTGTACTTTTTATTGAAAATGTATCAATTGAAAAAGGTAAAGCGATTGTCATTCCTCATTCAAATGCAAGTGGTTTTACTCATCAGGATCCAGGGCAGGGGGCTCCTAATTATTTTAATATTCAAACAGAATGGGGTAAAAGGACTTTTCGTTATGGAAGTCGTGTGACTAATCCCATCCATCAATACCCAGATCCTGATGCTTATGCTCATTATCCTTCTGGGCAATTTGTTTCTGGTTCCGAAGTTAGAAATCTGAACAGAGTTTTCCCGGGCAGACCAGATGGAATGCTTACAGAAAAGATTGCTTATGGCATTACAACTCTTGTCAAGCAAGAAGGAATTGATCTGGTAATTGATTGTCATGAAGCTCGTCCCATGAATCCTATTGTTAATTGTATTATTGCTCCTGAAAAGGCAATGTATATAGCTGCTACTGCTTCTATGACACTAGGGTTAGATGAAGGAATTGCAATGCGCATAGAACCTTCTCCAGAGAATTTGCGAGGTCTCACTCATCGAGAATTTTCTGATCATACTGACGCAATTGCTTTAATTATGGAGACACCTAATCCAGCAATGGATAACTTAAGAGGGCCAACCAATGAAAAGCTGCTGGTTGAAGGGAAAGATGTTTTTTATGAAAGAGCCGCAAAACACGGAGGACTTATTTATGTTCCCTATCCTGAAGGAATAGGTATGCCACTGGATAGGAGAGTAGGTCGTCATGCTTCTGGTATAAGTCATTTAATAGCAGCTTATTCAGAGCTATACCCTGAAAACTTGATTGAGATAAGAAATTTACCAAAAAAAGCTGATATTATTGAAAATGGTCTTGGATATTATCTGTTAAAACCGTAGAACAAAATTACCAAATAAGAATAATATAAATATTATGTTTAACTTAAAGTAGCAAATTAAATTGGATTGTTTTTTGTAAATTCTATTTATAAATAATTTCTTCCCATATGTTTTATTAAAAAATATGGGAAGAAATTATTGCGATACAACTAATCAATATTATTAAAAGGCGTTAGTTATTGTTTATATTTTAAAGTATGAATAATGTTTTGTGTGTTATACTACTATAAATATTAAAAATAATGTTTTATCTAGTGTTTATCAACAGGATAAATATACAAATTTGAAATAAGATATTGCATTTCAAATAAATATTAAAAAATACAATTGATTAATGTAAAAATTAGAAGCAGGTGTAAATAAAAAATATGTCAATCTGGACAAATCCTTTTTTATTAATGAGTTTTTGTGTTTTTTTAGGAATGTTTTTTGGTAATATTAAATTTGGAAAATTTAGTTTTGGAACCTCTGGATCCATGTTTGTGGGAATAGCTGTAGGATGGCTGATAACAAAATTTATTAATGAAATTGAAACAGCCAGTGAATTTTATAAAACCGGACAGAATATCCTGGCCAAAGGAATTGTTGATAAAGGATTTTTTGATTTATTTTTAATTTTATTCATTGCTTCAGTTGGATTATTGGCTGCAAAAGAGGTAGGAAAAGTAGTAAAAAAATATGGTGCCAAATTTATTATACTTGGATTTTTAATTACCTCTGTTGGAGCAATGGCAACTTATGGGGTAGGTGTATTAAGTTCAACTGATAATCCTTATTTATATACTGGAGCTTATACTGGTGCATTGACCAGCTCACCCGGATTAGCTGCTTCAATTGAGACGGCAAGATCTCATTCCAGTGAATTATTAGAGAATTATTCCCATTTAAGCTTATCTGAAAAACAAAGAATAGTTAATATAATAAACAATAAAAAAAATGCAGAGGCTAGTAATAGTAATATTTTAGAAGAGCTAACAGAAGAACAGAAGAGTAATTTTGTAAGAAATGTAGAAGCCGCAGTGGGTACCGGATATGCAGTCAGTTATCCATTCGGTGTTATTATTGTTATTTTTGCTATGAATTTTTTTCCGGTCCTTTTTAAAATAGATACCAGTAAAGAAAAATTATTATTAGCAGAAGAATTAGGTATTGGTTCAAAAAAAGATATACAGGAAAATAGTGAAGATAAGAGTGTCAGAGAAGTTTTCTTTGATTTAAGCGCATATGCTCTTGTGTGTATGGTTGGATATTTTATTGGGATTATCAAAATACCTTTAGGATTCCTTGGTGAATTAAGCCTGGGATCAACAGGTGGAGTGCTTATTGCAGCCTTGTTTCTAGGTCATATTGGTAATATTGGTCCTTTTTGCTTTCGAATGGATAATAAGGTTCTAGGAGTCTTAAGGTCAATAACCCTTGCTTATTTCTTTGCAGTTATTGGAATAAGATATGGCTACCAGGTTATCGATTCTTTGACTGGACCCGGGCTTTCTCTGGCAATTGCCGGTATTTTCATTGGTTCCATTCCTTTATTGGCTGGATTTTTTGTAGGGAGATATTTATTTAAAATAAATTGGGTGATGCTATCCGGAGCGATTTGTGGAGGAATGACTTCTACCCCCGGATTAGGTGCTGCAATTGATTCTGTCGGCAGTGATGACCCTGCAGCAGGGTATGGAGCAGTATATCCATTTGCACTTTTCGGAATGGTTCTCTTTTCTATATTGCTGAATAAATACATGTAAAGTTAAATAATAAAAATTCTTGAATAGAAAAGCTTTTAAGTAGTATTAACATCAGGGTTTTATATTTCAGCACTATCACGAGCTAAAATCTTTCTATAAGAGGATATCCAGCAGAGATAAAAAATTTCTATAATTATTATTAAAATAATCAACCATTTTGAATATTGAACTTCTTTATATAAATTACTCTTTCCAACAGATGGTAATGGAATAGGGTCAATGGCTAGCTGGTTTTTTATTGCTAAATCTACTATATTTAACAAATTTATAACAGGAATATCTTTTGATTGAAATTCAAAGATTAAACCTCTTGTGGGATGATTGGGAATTTCTGAATGTTGTAATATAAGACCATTTGGAAAGGTGATGGAAGAAGATGTAGTGCCATAATTAGCTACATTTCCTCCAATATTTACAAACAATTTGATTGGTTGTTTACCAGTACTTTCCTGATATAAATCAATTCTCTTCTGGATATTTTCTTCCAGATTACTTGTATTAATAAAAAAAATTCCTGATTCTCTGGCTATGCTGTTAATTAATTCTTTTGATTCAGGGTAAAGCATTGATTCTGCCTGATCATTTTCTCCACCTAGAGACACTGCTAACAATTTATAAGGTAAAATGTTTTCTTTATTTAAAATATTCAACATTTCTATAAATGTAAAACCAGGGATGTTTGCGCCGTATTCTGAAGATCCAATAGAATATATAATGAGAGGGTTAATTTCCATGGCTTTACAGGCAGACAAAATTGCTACTACTAAGGCAGGAAAAGAGCCACTGGCACCTATTGCGATATAATCACCGGATGTTAATCTTGCCTCTTTCATAAATTTTACCATTAATGCTGCAAAATCAGGATTAGTAGAAGTACGTTTTGCAGTCAGATTACCCAGAGTAGTTGTAAGAGGAGTAAATTCCATACCTATCAGACCAGTCTGATTTGGATCTAATTCATTGGAAGTCGGGATATTTTTTAATGTTTTTTCCTTCTGAAGAGAATTTGCAGATTGAAGCATTATTCGGGCTGCTTCTGCCTGGATCTGATAATAGGGTCTATTAACAGTTTTTTTTGTAGTTTCAACGAAAAACATGCCAACAATGATTATCAAAAAAGCAATTATGATATATTTCATTGGAATGAAAGGTTTTATCCAGTTTTTCATATTGTAAACCAAAATTTATGTAATTGAATTTAAATAATAAAGTAACAAAATGAAAAAATCAACAAAAGAAATTAGGCTCTATCCTTTGGAAATATGATAAAATAAAAGAACAATTTATTATGCTAAGCAGTTTTTTAAGTAGGTTATTTCAATTTAATATATCATTTTATTGAAAACAATGGAAGGAGTTTTATTTTAAATAATAAAAAGGCTAACCATGATTTGTTTACCAAAATATTTTAGAGAAATTTACATGCTATTGTTATACTTATCGGAAAATAAGAGATAAAGATACAAGAAAATAGTTAATAGTAAAAATTAAATTAAAGAAAACCATTAAACATTAAATAAGCATTAAAAATAAAAAAAAGGTAACTTATCTTGTATATACTAATTTTTCTTATAGTTTTAATAACTATTTTTGGATTCCTGGAATATTTCTTACATAAAATAATAATAAAAAAAATACCCATTCGTATTCATGTTAATGGTATCAGAGGGAAATCAACTACTGTAAGATTGATTGCAGCCTGCCTAAGAGAAGCTGGCTATTCTGTACTAGCTAAAACAACGGGGACAGCCCCCAGAATTATTTTGGAAAATGGTACAGAAAAAGAAATTAGGAGAAAGTTTGGTGCAAATATCATTGAACAAAAATATTTTGTAAGAAGGGCAGCTAAAAAAGGAGTTGATGCTATTGTAGTAGAGTGTATGGCTGTTAATCCTGAAACTCAATGGGTAAGTGAACACCAACTTATTAAATCAACAATTGGGATAATCACAAATGTTCGAGCTGATCATCAGGATATTTATGGTTTTAAATTACAAGACATAGCTGATGCTTTAAAGTCAACAATTCCTGAGAATGGCTTGCCGGTAACAGCTGAAAAAAAATATTTTTCTTATTTCGAGGGATACGCAAGTTTATTAAACACCAAATCCATTTTAGCCGATTATGATAAGCTATCTGGAATTTCTTATGAAGAAACACCTCATTTATATTTTAAAGATAATATCGCTATCGCTTTAGAGGTAAGCAGATTATTAAAAATTGATACTGACACAGCTCTTCAAGGTATACTCAAGGCTACTCCTGATCCAGGAGCTTTGAGTATTTATAAATTAGTTAAAAATAAAAAGATACTCTGGTTTATTAATTCTTTTGCCGTTAATGACAAAGAATCTCTTTTGCTTGTGTGGGAAAAAGTTAATAAATTATTTTCTGGCAAAAAAACGATCCATGCGAAAAAAATAGCAATTGTTAATCATCGGGAAGACCGTATTACTCGAACTATTCAGTTTGACCAAATTTTGGCCAATAATCTTTTCTTTTCAAAAATTATTCTTATTGGTCCAACTAGTTCACTAAGCCAGAAAAAATTAACTGATTTTGGGTATCCTTCTGAAAATATTTATCGGATAAAAAAGAGAAAAAATCCTGATCAGATCATAGAGACAGTTTTTCAGTTTATTGAAGACTACGGTATAGTTTATGGGTTGTGCAATACCAAAGGAGCTGGGATGCAGATAATTGAATATTTTCAAGAAAATGGGGAAGAAATATGCTGTATCAGGCAATCGGAATTGGAATAATTATAGGATTTTTATTTTATGAATTTGTGGGTTTATCTCCAGGAGGAATTGTAGTACCCGGATACATTGCTTTATTTTTTGATCAGCCATTGCGTATTATTTTAACCATTGGAATTGCCATAATTACCTATTACCTTATCTTGTTGTTATCAAATTATTTTATTCTTTACGGTAAGAGGCGTTTTTTAAGTGTGATTTTAATTAGTTTTCTAATCAAGTGGCTGATAGAAACTTTTGTATTTCAGTTACCGATAATAAACATTGAAATGCAGAGTATCGGTTATATTATTCCTGGATTATTAGCTAATGAAATGAAAAAACAAGGAATTTTACCAACTCTTTTAGCTATGTTGATAGTAGCTTTTATGGTAAGAATGTTACTATATCTTTTTCTTTAATAGACATGAAAAATAGTTTGACTTTATAATTTACAGTTTGTATTATTAATAATACGATATTCGCAATAATATAATAGATAAGACTGGTCTGGTAAATTATGACAAAGGAAGAAAAAAGATTTGCATCAGAAATTAATGATTTATTTTTCCAATTATCTGAAATGTTGTGGGAACATATTGCTGAAAGTGATCTTTTTTATGAAAAAAAAACATCTTTTAGTTTTATAGAACATTTATTAATTGAATTTTTAGGAAAAGAGTCTTTTGCTTCTATGAGCAAACTTTCTAATTTCTTTCATGTTGCACCTACAACTATGACCAGTATCGTAGACCGTCTGATAAAAAAAGGATTTTTAGATAGACGTCGTGCCCAGCAAGATAGAAGAAAAGTCCTGGTAACCCTATCAGAAAAGGGTAAAATATTTTACTCTTACCATCAGCAGAAGTCTACAGAAAATTATTCTCTTCTTTTGTCTAAATTGCCGGATAAAGGAAAAAAATTCAGACAAGATTTAATTGATATTAAACGAAATATTAATCTAATAAGGAATAATCTTGAATAAATAATATTTTGTATTATGTGCTTCTTATCTTTTTTTAAGGGATTTCAGTTAACCAATTTTCTTAAAACATAAAAATTTATATTATGAAAGAAGACCTGGATAATAAAAAATGAGTAAGATAAAAAATAATTCCTCAGATAATTTTTTCCAAAAAACCATACAGGAAATAACAAAAGAATTGAATACTTCTTTGCAAAAAGGGTTATCTCATGCAGAAGCACTTCAACGAATAGAAAAGGTTGGCTCCAATACATTACAAGAAGGAGAAAAAAGAAAAGTTTGGGAAATGTTCCTGGACCAGTTTAAAGATGTTCTGATTATAATATTACTGGCATCTGCGATCATATCTATTTTTTTAAATGAATTTACTGATGCTTTTGTCATCGGGATTATCGTTTTATTGAATGCGATTATGAGTGTTTTACAAGAATCCAAAGCTGAAAAATCATTAGAAGCATTGAAAAAGATGACTGTTCCGGAAACAGTCGTAATTAGAGAGGGAGAGCAAAAAAAGATTCCATCATATCAGCTGGTTCCAGGTGATTTAGTAATAATAGAGTCTGGAGATCGGATTGCAGCAGATATCCGCTTAACAGAAGTTTCAGATTTGCGTATCCAGGAATCTGTATTAACTGGTGAATCTGAAGCAGTTGAAAAAGATATCATTCCTATTGCAAAACAAGAAGTCTCCTTGGGTGACCGATTCAATATGGCATATATGGGAACTTCAGTTATTGCCGGTAGAGGAAAAGGAATAGTAGTAGCAACTGGCATGAATACTGAAATGGGACAGATTGCTGGTATGCTTCAGGAACAAAAACAGGAATTGACTCCTCTACAAAAAAAATTAAATCAGGTAGGCAAAAATCTTGGAATCATCATTTTATTTGTAATAGCAATTGTAGTTTTATTAGGATGCTTGAGAGGAATTAATTTTTTTGATATGTTTATGACTGGTATTTCTCTTGCGGTTGCAGCTGTTCCAGAAGGGTTGCCGGCGGTGGTAACTATTGTTCTTGCTCTGGGAGTTCAGCAGATGAGTAAAAAGAATGCTATTATCAGACGTTTACCGGCAGTAGAAACATTGGGTGCTACTACCGTAATATGCTCAGACAAAACAGGCACTTTAACTCAAAACCAAATGACTGTGCAAAAAATAGTTCTGGTTAGCCGGGAAATAAATATAGATGGTTCAGGATATGAACCTTATGGTAAATTTATAGAAAAAGAAAAACCAATTCAACCCAGTGATGACAAAGATTTGTCTCTTTTACTAAAAGCTGCAGTGCTCTGTAATAATTCTTTTTTAAAGTATAATGATACTAATCAGAAATGGGATATTATCGGTGATCCAACGGAAGGAGCATTGATTGTCGCAGCAGCCAAAGCCGGTTACCAGAGAGAAAGCTTAGAAAATAACTATCCCCGATTAAGAGAATTGCCTTTTGATTCTGAACGTAAGAGAATGGCTACATTTAATCAAATATCAGATGGTGAAGTATTTCTTTTTGTAAAAGGAGCTCCAGATCAAATTATTGAAAAGTGTATAAATTATTATGCTGATAATGGAGAAATTGCCCGGTTTACAGAAGTTACCAAAGAACATATTTTAAGTCAAAACAAGCAACTTGCCTCTGCCGCATTGCGTGTTTTGGCAATTGCTTTTCGAGAAATAACTGCTTCAGAGAAGGATAAATTGAAAAATAATGCAAAACTCGATATTGAAAAAACAGAAGATAAATTGACTTATTTAGGTTTAATGGCCATGATGGACCCTCCTCGCAAAGAGGCTCGAAAAGCAGTTCAAATATGTCGAAAAGCCGGAATTAAACCAGTGATGATTACCGGAGATTACTCTGTTACAGCCAAAGCTATTGCCAGCCAGCTTGATATATTTAGAACAGACGATAGAATTGTAATTGGCTCAGAATTAGAAAATATTTCTCAGGAAGAATTGGAAAAAATTGTTCTTCAAACTTCAATTTTTGCCAGAGTCTCTCCCAAGCATAAGCAAAGAATAGTAAATGCCTATCAGAAAAATAAACAGGTGGTTGCAATGACTGGTGATGGAGTGAATGATGCTCCAGCATTAAAGGAGGCAGATATTGGGATTGCAATGGGTATTACAGGAACTGATGTCTCCAAAGAAGCAGCTGATATGATTTTAACTGATGATAATTTTTCCTCAATTGTAGCTGCAGTAGAAGAAGGTAGAAAAATTTATCAGAACATCCGAAAGTTTATCCGTTATTTATTATCATGCAATCTTGGAGAAATAATTA
Organism: Atribacterota bacterium; assembly: GCA_040767965.1. Lineage (GTDB taxonomy): Bacteria > Atribacterota > Phoenicimicrobiia > Phoenicimicrobiales > Stramentimicrobiaceae > JAXGNR01. Next base: position 185,077 of record JAXGNR010000006.1, on the reverse strand, counting down.
CAATTTTTATAGCTATTTTAATTGGTCTTCCTCGCCCTTTGTTACCAGTGCAGATTTTATGGATTAATCTGGTTACTGATGGTTTTCCTGCATTAGCTCTGGGGGTAGATCCTGCAATTGATGATGTAATGAAATACGATCCCCGGGATCCAAATGAGAGCATTTTTGCTGGTAAAATGGGTTTTAACATCTTTTCCCAAGGCATTTTTATCGGAATAAGCACCTTGATTGCATTTTATTTTGGATATTCGCAATATTCTTTGGAAGTGGCAGAAACTATGGCTTTCGGTACATTAAGTTTTTCGCAATTATGGCAATCATTAAATTCTCGTTCAGATCGTTACTCTATATCAAAGTTAGGGATTATGAGTAACGGATACCTCCTGATAGCAATTCTGTTTTCAGGTTTTTTGCAATTATCTGTAATGTTTATTCCCTATTTGCAAAACATCTTCAAAGTAGTGCCTCTTACTGCTTTTCAATGGTTAGTCATTATATTAATATCTTTAACTGCAATTCCCTTTGTGGAGATATTAAAAAAACTGAAATTAACTTATTAAAAAATCAAAATATTAAGCAATAGGCTTACCAGCATCTGGGCCTGCAGAGGTATGATATATTTGTTTAACTTTGAAAATAACCATTCCTTTTGCTGGCAATGTCTCTTTTTTTAATTTTACCCATTTTTTAAACTCTTCATACTTTGGACCTTCATTTATATATTGACAGGTACCTTTTAATTGATACCATAGTTTATCTTCAATTCTTTTGGTGAGGATTGAAGCATTACAATTTTCCTGTAAATTATCAAAGGTTTTATAAAAATAATTATCTGCTATTAAAATTGTTTCATTATCTTCAATTTTTTTTATTCCTATCATATTAATGTTAGGAATGCCAGAACTACTCACAGTTGCGAAAGCAAATGCTTTATCATCATTGATAATTGTTTGAATGTCTTTTGGAATTTCCATATATTACCCCTTATCTAATTAAATTTACATTTTTACACTATAGTATTTTGATGGAAAAATCAAATCATTTGTTAAACCGATACCCAGAACCCCATAAAGTATCAATAAAAAGTGGATTTTGGGGGTCATTTTCTATTTTATCTCTGATTTTTTTAATATGAACAGCGATAGTGGCAATATCTCCATAAGAATTATCTCCCCAGATCTGTTCGTATAGCTGTTTTTTGCTGAAAACAATATTTGGGTGAGAAGCTAAAAAATTTAATATTTCAAATTCCTTAGTTGTTAGATAGATTTCTTTATTATCGAGAAATACCCGATGAGAAATTTGGTTTATAGTGAGATTTTTGATGTGTATTTCATGTTTTGTGTTTTCAGTTTTACCGGTAAGTCTGTTGAAACGATTCAAGTGGGCTTTTACTCTGGCTACAAGCTCATTGGGGCTAAAAGGTTTACTTATATAATCATCTGCTCCTAATCCCAGGCCTCTTATTTTGTCTATATCCTGTCCTCTTGCAGAGATAATCAAAATGGGAATATTTTTTTCTTCACGTATTTTTTTACATACTTCAAAACCATTTATGTCCGGGAGCATTAAGTCCAGTAAAATCAGGTCATAATCCAGTTCTAATGCTTTTTTTAAGCCTTCTTGACCATTAGTTATTATATCGACTTGAAAGTTATTTATTTCTAAATAATCTTTTTCCAGTTCAGCAATACTCTGCTGATCTTCAATTATTAAGATTTTACTCATATTATTGCCCTTTTTTATTATTGGCTATTTTTAAGGTAAAGAAAATACTTGTACCTATCCCCGGTTGGCTTTTTGCCCAAATATTTCCTCCATGATCCAGGATAATTTTTTTGGCTATATACAAACCGAGTCCGGTACCAGAAGAGCGATCTGAACGTGATTCATCTGCCTTATAAAAACGATTAAAAATTTTATTAAGGATTTCTTCAGAAACTCCTTTTCCATTATCATTTATCACTACTACAGCATTATCTTCATTTTTGTTAAGAAACATTTTTATGATAGAATTTGTATCATTTTTAAAATTAACTGCGTTATTTATTATATTTAAAATAACCCTTTTTAATTGTTGCCGATCAGCTTTTACCAGTTCTTTTTCATCATAATCAACAGTAAATTCCAGCTGAATTCCTTTTTCCTGCAAGTAGAATTTCAATTCTTCAAAAGAATCTGTTAAATAATCTTTAATGTTGATATTTTCAAAATTATAAAAAGGTTGCTCCAGATCGAATTTTGAAAGTAAAAATAAATCTTCGATTAAATTTTCCATATGAGCAACATTTTGTCGTATAGTTTGTAAGTATTTATTTTCTTTTTCTTTGGTTTTAGGGACTCCATCAAGAATACCTTCTACATAGCCCTTAATAGTAGTAATAGGTGTTTTTAAATCGTGTGAAATATTTGTAATTAATTCATTACGGCTTTGTTCATATTTATTTTTTATATCTTCGGATTTTTTTAATCTTTCCCTGGCTGATTCAAAACTGGTGAACAAGGCACCTATCTCATCTTTTGATGGAGCTTGTAAACTAAAATTATAATTACCATTTTTTATTTGTAATGCTGCATTTTTTAATTTTATAAGTGGATTTACAATTTGTTTTGATAAAAAGTAAGTTATTAAAGTATTTATACTTATTATAATAATCAAAAAAAGAATTAAAGTATAAATAATTGAATTCTTAAATCTATTCAGTTCTTGAGATAAAGAAGAGGAATCGTTAATTAACAATAAATTTCCATCAGTATTATCACCAAACTGTATCGGGATCATTACCATAAACAGGTTTTCTGAAAGTTTAACAATATTCCTTTTTTCTTCCTCTTGAATAAGCTGCTGAGGAGAAAATTTATTTTTATCAAAACCGATTTCTTCTAAAAAAGGAGATAAAAAAATAATTTGTTCTTCCTTCTCTACTATCAATCCTATGTTTGATGTAACCAAGAAATCATTTATTTGATCAAGGTAGGTATTGTCCAAAAACTGGTCTGGGTTTTTTTCTTTTGCAGTATTAACAGTTCTTTCTACTCTAAATAGATTTCTGCTTAAAGGGTCTATATGACCGGTTTGGGGAGTAAAGCCAATAAAGTTGAACAAGTTTTCAGTGATAATAATACTTACTCCCATTAGTAATAAAATTGTTATAAAAATCAATATTATATTAGCTATCCATAAACGTCTTTGGATTGTCATCGTTTTTTATATTTTCCAAAGTATTTTTATAATGATTACAGCAAAAAAGTGTAAATTCAAAATTTGATAACTCATTTTAAATGCAATATTTTCTTCAATTAATATTATATGATATCATTTTAAAGTACAGATAAAAAATTTATAAAAAATCTATAAAAAATCTATTTTATTAAAATAGAAAAAGACATTATAAGAAGTTGAATATATATGATAAAATCTAATAAGTTAAAATAAATTTCTGATGATCTGATGAATAGAATAATATAAATTCTAAAAAATAATGCGAGGGAAAAAAATGGAAGCACAAAAGGGTTTGCTATACGAACATCAAAAATGTGTTGAAAAAGAAAATAAAATTGCCTATTTTTCTATGGAGATTTGTGTTGGTTCAGGAATTCCTACTTATAGTGGTGGATTGGGTGTTTTGGCTGGCGATACCATTCGTTCTGCTGCTGATCTAGGTGTTCCTATGGTCGGGGTAACTTTACTATACAAAAAAGGTTATTTGAAACAAAAATTCAATGAGCAGGGTTACCAACAAGAATTTCCCGAAGAATGGAATCCGGAAGATACTTTATTAAAATTAACAGAAAGAATTCAGGTAAATATTGAAAACAGGAAGGTTGCTATTCAGGCCTGGATGTATATGGTGAAAGGGATAGACGGAGAGTATGTTCCTGTTTATTTCTTAGATACTGACCTGCCTGAAAATGATGATTATGACAGAAGTCTTTCTAATTATTTGTATGGTGGCGATGACCGCTATCGGCTTGCTCAGGAAATTGTTTTAGGGATTGGTGGAGTTAAAATGCTTAACGAGCTAGGATTTCAGGATATTTCAAGATATCATATGAACGAAGGGCATGCCAGTTTGTTAGCTTTAGAATTACTCAGTCGAGATAATGCTACTGCAGAGAAACAGTGGGATATCGAACAGGTTAAGAAAAAATGTGTTTTTACTACTCACACACCAGTGCCTGCAGGTACGGATCAATTTTCGTATGACTTAGTAGGTAATGTGCTTGGAGAAGTAATACCATTTAATATTTTAAAGAATCTAGCTGGAGAAGATAAGCTGAATATGACACAATTGGCCTTGAACCTGAGCCATTATATCAATGGTGTAGCCAAACGGCATGGCACAGTTTCCAGAGAAATGTTCCCCGGGTATCATATAGACTCAATTACCAATGGTATTCATTCGGCAACCTGGACTAACCAGTGCTTTGCTGATCTGTATGATCTTTATATACCTGGATGGAGGACTGACCCTTTTAGTTTACGCTATGCTCTTAATATTCCAAATAATGAAATTTGGGATGCACATCAAAAATCCAAAGACAAGCTTATTGATTATATCAATGATAAAACTGACAGTAATTTTGATAAGAATTCTCTGACGATAGGTTTTGCCAGAAGGGCTACTGCTTACAAAAGAGCGGATTTAGTTTTTCATGATTTAAATAGACTTATAGATATTACCAAGAAAAAAGGCACAATTCAGCTTGTATTTGCCGGGAAAGCACATCCAAAAGATCAGATGGGCAAGGAACTTATTCAAAAAATTATCAATGAATCTGCACAACTAAAAGACTATATAAAAATTGTCTATTTGGAAAATTACAATATGGAACTGGGAAAGGTTTTAGTATCAGGGGTTGATTTATGGCTAAATACACCCAGAAAACCAAAAGAAGCTTCAGGAACTTCAGGCATGAAAGCTGCTCATAATGGCATACCCAGTTTTAGTATCTTAGATGGTTGGTGGGTTGAAGGTTGTATAGAAGGGTTGACTGGCTGGTCTATCGGGTCTGCTGCTGATACAGAAAGTATTGATCAGGAAGAAGCAAATTCGCTTTATCAAAAATTGGAAGATAATATTATTCCATTATATTATAATAATAAAAATCAATGGATTAACATGATGAGGCACTGTATTGCCATCAATGCATCTTTTTTTAATACTCATAGAATGGTTTTACAATATGTTTCCAATGCATATTTGTTTTAAAAATTTTTTATAACAATATGTAAAAAGAAAGGAGCATTATCTTGAATGGTTCCTGGATGGATGACTTTATGGAAAAATTGTCCAATGCAGAGGGACGTTTTGAAATATATATTTCAGTATATCTAAAATATAAAAATCAATATGTTTTCAGTGTAAAAGATAGCAAAGATTGGACTGAGGAAAAAGGGGAGCGAAAGTCTCCGATCTCTGCTTTTGGTGGGAAAATAGAGAGTGATAATAAGATTGATCGATTTCTGAAGGATATTTGTCTAAAAGAAACAGGATCTAATATTGAACTGGAAAGTAGTTCTCAAACATATATTGACTACCATCATCGGCTAAAAAAAATTCCTTTAAATTTTGTAAAAGGAGAGTTATTCCCTCAAATAATTACAATTATGCAAAAGAATAAGTATTCTTTAAATTCCAATATTGTTATTTTTAATTATTTAGGTAATACAATAAACGAACCAAAACCTTTAAAAAGCAGTGCTTTAATGTTAGCTAAAGAACCTGTTCTTGTTCAGATGTTCAAAAAAGAAAAAACTGTTCAAGAATTAAAAAATACCGGAGCAGTTTTTCTGGAAAGAATAAGAATTCCTGAAAACCTTTATCTGTTTCCAACAGGCTCCCTGAATAGCTTATTACGCTATTTAAATTATGAGGTATTTTAGATAACTTTTTAAAATATGTTTGAATAAAACCATATTGTTTAATTTACATAGAAAATTAAACAAATTTTATTTATATTATGTCTTGTTGATAAGAATAACTTAAAGGCGTTTAAACAGATTGTGAGGATTAGCTTGAGAATATTAGTAATCGGTAATGGTGGTAGAGAGCATGCCCTTATCTGGAAATTGCTGCAAAGCAAGAAGAGAAACAAAATATATTGCACCCCAGGAAATGCTGGTATTGCTAAACATGCTGAATGTTTTAACATCCTAGCTGAAGATATAAATGGTTTATTGGATTTAGTTAAGTCCAAAAAAATAGATTTAACTATAGTAGGGCCTGAAAACCCTCTTTCTTTAGGAATCGTTAACCTGTTTGAGAAATACAAATTACCTATCTTTGGTCCCACAAAAGAAGCCGCTGAAATAGAGTCAAGCAAAGTTTTTGCTAAGTATTTTATGGATAAGTATAAAATACCAACTGCAAAATATCAAGTTTTTGATGATTACTCAAAGTCTTTGTTTTATGTGGAGAAACAAACATTCCCATTAGTTTTAAAAGTTGATGGGCTAGCTGGCGGTAAAGGTGTCTTTGTTATAGATAGTTTGAAAGAAGCAAAAGATATAATTTCTGAAGTTATGAAGGGAAAAAGATTTGGCAAGGCTGGTAATCGTCTTGTGATAGAGGAATTTCTTTTAGGTGAAGAAGTATCAATTCTTGCATTTTCTGATGGAGAGAATTTTCTTCCTATGTTGCCTTCACAGGATCACAAAAAAATAAATGATGGAGATAAAGGATCGAATACAGGAGGAATGGGCTCTTATGCCCCGGTACCTTTTTTAAAAGATAATGATAAAAAATGGATTTTAAACAATATTTTTCAACCAGTTATTGCAGGAATGAAAAAAGAAGAAAGAATTTTTAAAGGTGTCCTTTATGCTGGATTAATCTTAACTAAGGAAGGACCAAAAGTTTTAGAGTTTAATGCTAGACTTGGAGATCCTGAAACCCAATCAATTCTTCCAATCTTGAAGACAGACTTGCTTGATATTGTAATTGCCTCTGTAGAAGGAAACCTAAAGAATGTAGAAGTGGAGTGGGAAGAAAAATCCTCTGTCTGTGTTGTTATGAGCTCAGCAGGATATCCTGCTGATTATGAAAAAGGGAAAATAATTAATGGACTGGATGAATTAGATGGTCAAAAAAATATGATGGTTTTTCATGCCGGGACGGCTAACAAAGAAGGTAAGATAATTACTAACGGAGGAAGAGTTCTGGGAGTTACAGCCTGGGCTGATAACCTAAAAGATGCGATTGATAATGCTTATAAAGGCGTTGATAAAATATATTTTGAAAATCAGTATTACCGAAAAGATATTGGGGAAAAAGGAATAAAATTTACCTACAGGTAGTTACTAAGAACAGAAAGGGAAGGTTTTTTAAAATTGAACAATTTAAAAAAAGCATTAATTAGTGTTTCTGATAAAACTGGTATTGTAGAATTGGCAAAAAACTTAAAAGATATGGGATATCAAATTATCTCTACCGGAGGAACAGCTAAAACACTTGGTGATAACGGAATAGAAGTTACTTCAATTTCTGAAATAACTAACTTTCCTGAAATATTAGACGGACGGGTAAAAACATTACATCCTTTGATATTCGGAGGATTACTGGCAAAAAGTGATAATAGAGAACATCAAAAACAAATGAAAGAACAAAACATTGATCCCATCCAAATAGTTATTGTTAATCTCTACCCTTTTGAAGAGACTGTTTCTAAAGAGAATGTACTTCTGGAAGAGGCTATTGAAAATATAGATATTGGCGGACCTTCTTTATTAAGAGCAGCAGCGAAGAATTTTCAGGATGTTACAGTAATAGTTGACCCTGATGATTATAAACTTGTATTAGAAGAATTAAAAAGTAACCAATGCAACACTAAATTGTCAACCAGAAAAAGATTAGCAGTAAAAGTTTTTCAGCATACTTCCTATTATGATTCTCTTATAACAAAATATTTGACAAAACAATTTACTCCAAATGAAGATTGTTTTGGAAAATATCTGGTTGTTGGAGCAAAAAAGATTGAGAATTTAAGATATGGGGAAAATCCTCACCAAAATGCTGCTTTCTATCAAGAATTACTAACTGAGGAGGCCAACTTAGGAGCTGGAAAATTATTAAGCGGGAAAGAGTTATCTTATAATAATTTAATTGATTTGGAAGCTGCCTTAAATATTATTAAAGATTTTGATGAGCCAACAGTTACTTTTATTAAACATACTAACCCCTGTGGTCTTGCTACTGCAGAAACCATTGAAGAAGCTTATCAGAAAGCGTATGAGGGAGACCCTCTTTCTGCTTATGGTAGTATTGTAGGTATTAATAGAAGGGTAGAGGATAAAATAGCCAGATTAATAGATGAAACACCTTTTATAGAAGCTATTGTAGCTCCTTCATATAGTAAAAAAGCTCTGGAGATAATATGTAAAAAGAAAAATAGAAGATTGATAGAGGCTGGAGATTTACGCTCCCAGGACAGATATCTTAAGGATATAAAAAAAATAGCTGGAGGGTTTTTGGTACAAGACCGGGATCTGAAAAATATTACTCCTGCTGATATTAAGATAGTAACTAAAAGAGAACCTGACATTGAAGATATAAAAGAATTACTATTGGCATGGAAAATGGTTAAACACGTAAAATCAAATGCGATTGTTCTGGCTAAAAATAAACAGCTGATTGGAGCTGGTGCGGGACAAATGAGCCGGGTTGATTCTGTGCAGATTGCAGTAAAAAAGGCAGATATACGGGCAAAAGACAGTTATCTTGCTTCTGATGCTTTTTTCCCTTTTGCTGATGGTGTTGAAGAGGCAGCTAAAGCCGGGATTAAAGCAATTATACAACCAGGTGGTTCTAAAAGAGATCAAGAAGTAATTGAAACTGCTAATTTGTTTAATCTTATAATGGTTTTCACCGGTTATCGTTCTTTTAAACATTAAAAAGTGGATATTAATATAAAATTTACTTCCTTTGAAAAAAATACTTTATTTGTGTATAATTGAGAAGTTATTTTTATACAAATCATTTCTTCGAGGTAATTATTCTAACGGTTTTCCTATGATAGTTACCCGCCAGGTTCATTGAGAAATTTATGAGCCTCCCGTATCGGAAAGAAGAAAAAAACAGACATCCTGTACGGGATAAACGTACAGGATGTTTTTGCATATAAAGGAGTCCTATGGTTCAACCATTATTTAAAGTCAGAACAATTGAAGAAAGCCTGGAAATCTTTCGTAAATCCTTTGATTTTGCTTCCTTTTTTAAAAGTCGTTACGAGCAAATAGAACTTATCCATGCTTACGGAAGAGTGTTGGCAGAAGATATTGTATCAATTGAGAATATACCAGGTTTTAATCGCTCAACCATGGATGGATATGCGGTTAAAGCCAGTGATACCTACGGGGCCAGTGATAGTTTACCGGCTTATCTTGATTTAATTGGTGAGATAAAAATGTCAGAAAAACCTTTTTTTGGATTACAAGCAGGTCAGGCAGTAAAGATTTCTACAGGAGGAATGTTGCCATTAGGGGCCGATTCAGTAGTTATGCTGGAATATACAGAAAGAATCAGTTCAACAATGGTTGAAATAAGCCGTTCTGTAGCCCCCTGGGAGAATGTTTTAAGAGAAGATGAAGATATTAAGGAAAATGAAAAAGTTTTAAATAAAGGATATTGTCTGAAGCCACAGAATATTGGTTTGCTGGCAGCATTGGGATGGGGGAAAATAAAGGTTTTTAAAAGGCCGGTAATTGCGATTATTTCTACCGGTGATGAAATTATTCCAATAAATAACATTCCGAAACCGGGACAGGTGCGTGATATTAACACTTTTACTCTTGGTGCAGCAGTAGAGCAAGTTGGTTGTGTCCCTTATTATACGAACATTATTAAAGATAATGCAAAATTCTTAAAAAAAGAACTTCAGCAATGTTTGGCAAATCCGGAAATAGATTTAGTCTTGATTTCTGGTGGTAGCTCTGTTGGCACTAGGGATTACACTTTAGAAGTGTTGGATAATCTTGGTTCTCCAGGGATTCTGGTACATGGATTGGCTTTAAAACCAGGAAAGCCTACAATTATTTCTTTAAATAATCAGAAACTGTTTATTGGCTTACCTGGTCATCCAGTTTCAGCGATGATGGTTTTTGAGAATGTTGTAAGGAGAATAATATTTGATTTAAAAGGTGAAAAAGTTTCCTTTGAAAGCAGAAAAAGAGTTGATGCTTTGTTGGAGAGCAATATATTTTCTGATCCTGGCAGAGAAGAATATATCAGAGTAATGTTAAGAAATGAGAATGGACAATTATGGGCTGTTCCAGTCTTGGGTAAATCCGGAATGATCTCTTCTCTGTCCAAAGCTGATGGCTATATAACTGTCAGACTTAACCAGGAAGGTTTGTATCAAGGCGAAAAGGTTAGTGTGACCTTGTTTGAATAGTATAGAATTATCTCAAAAATAAGAGGATTGATTAAAAAATAATGGAACGAAATATTTATTTAAACAAAATATCTTTAGAGGAAGCAAAGCAGAAAATTGAAAAAGCTTTTACGGAAGGATTATTTGGGTTAAATACAAAACAAGAAAAGCTTCCGGTAGAAAATTCACTTGATAGAGTTACTTCTAGTGCTGTTTTTGCTAGAAGATCTTCTTTGCACTATACTGCATCAGCTATGGATGGAATAGCTGTGCATTCCCGCAGGACTGAGAATGCCTCGGAGAAAAATCCTGTAATTTTAACTTATAAAGAAGATTTTTTATATATCAATACAGGAAATCCTCTACCAGAGGAATTTGATGCAGTAATTAAGATAGAAGACGTGATTCCAGTTCAAAAAAGCAATAATCTGCAAAACCAGAAAGAGGAATTCACTCAATTAAAAATATTTCAAGCAATATCCCCAGGCATGAATGTCCGCAGTATCGGGGAAGATATTGTAACTCACCAGATAATATTGACAGCGAATCATAAAATCAGACCAGTAGATATTGGTGCCTTAATGGCAGGAGGAATAACGGAAATACAGGTTTGGAAGAAACCACGAGTTGCAATTATTCCTACCGGAGAAGAATTGATCGGACTTGATGAAAAAGAAATAAAGGCAGGGGACATACTTGATTTTAATTCCCGAATGTTATCCAGTTCGGTGATTCAATGGGGAGGAGAGCCTATCATATATCCAATTATTCGGGATATTAAAGAAGATTTAAAAAAAACACTGCAGTCAGCAGCCAAAGAAAATGACATAGTTACTGTAATTGCAGGAACCTCGGCAGGCAGTAAGGATTTTACTGCAAAAGCACTTTCAGATATCGGGAATATATTATTTCATGGCATAGCCATTATGCCAGGTAAGCCAACTTTAGCAGGTATCGTAGAAGGTATTCCGGTTATAGGATTACCTGGGTATCCGGTTTCTTATTTAATAGCAGCCTGGGAATTTGTTTTACCCCTGGTTTATAAAAATTTAAGATTATCTTTACCTGAAAGAAAAAAAACCAGGGTACTGACAGCTAAGAAAGTGGTATCCAGATTAGGAAATGAAGAATTTCTGCGGGTAAAAATGGCTAAAATTGGTGAAGATATAATGGCATACCCTTTAAGCCGAGGAGCAGGTGTTATTTCATCACTGTCAGAGGCTGATGGAATTATTAGAATACCGTCACTTAGTGAAGGTTTGAATTTAAAAGAAGAAACTGAAGCAGAATTGTTAGTAAATAATTCTAATTTAGATAATACAATAATAATAATTGGAAGCCATGATTTGATACTGGATGTTTTGAGGAATGAATTACATACAAAATCACCAGAATTTCGTCTGGCATCCTTTCATACAGGAAGCATGGGAGGATTATTAGCAATAAAACAGGGAATAACCCACCTGGCCACTTCTCATCTTCTGGATGTGGATAGCGGAGAGTATAATTTCCCTTATCTTGATCGTATTTTAGAAGGCCATAAACTTGTAGTAGTAAATATGGCTTACAGACAGCAAGGTTTTATGGTACCAAAAGGTAATCCTAAAAATATTATGGAAATACAAGACTTAGCGAGAGGTGATATTCGCTATATAAACAGACAAAAAGGTTCAGGAACCAGAGTTCTTTTAGATTATCTGCTTAAGCAAAAAAATATCAATCCGGCTGATATCCAAGGATATACTCAGGAAGAATTTACTCATCTTATGGTGGCTTCTGCAGTTGCCAATAAAAGAGTAGATGTGGGTTTGGGAATATTTTCAGCTGCTAAGGCGTTTGATCTGGATTTTGTACCTCTCATTAAGGAACGTTACGATCTGATAATTCCTGAAAATCATTTTGCAGATAAAAAAATAAAAAGATTATTAGAAATCATCAAAACAAAAAACTTTAAGGAGCAAGCCACTAATCTTGGAGGATATGACTTGAATCAATGTGGCGAAGTATTAGTAAATGGAAAAACTAGTTGATTCTTACGGTAGAAAAATTGTATATTTTAGAATTTCCCTAACTGACCGATGTAATTTTAGGTGTCTGTATTGTTCCCCTTCTGATTGCAATTTTTGCTTCATAAAACATGAAAACATTTTACGATTTGAAGAAATACTGGAAATTTCTAAAGTCGCTGTTCAAATGGGAATGAATAAAATAAGATTAACTGGAGGAGAGCCTTTAGTAAGAAAAGGGGTTATTGATTTTATAAAAAAGTTAAAAACCATTGAAAGACTTGAGGATATTTCTCTTACTACAAATGGATTTTATTTGCCAGAAATGGCAAAGCTTCTGAAGCAAGCAGGTTTAAACAGGGTGAACATCAGTATCGATTCCCTCCAAAAAGAGAAATTTAAAGCCATAACCGGATTTGATAGTATGGAAAAAGTTTTACAGGGAATAGATTCAGCCTTACAGGAACGGTTAACTCCTGTTAAAATAAATGTTGTGTTGTTAAAAGGAATTAATGATGATGAGATTGAGGATTTTATTAACTTAACTATAGATAAACCATTAAATGTAAGATTTATTGAACTAATGCCTACAAACCATTCTTTAACTCAAATTAATGAAGAAAATTATATTTCTGCTCAAACAGTAAAAAATACTATAATAAATAAATTTCCTGATATGCAACCAGTAGAAATGGAAAAAGGATTTGGTCCGGCAAATTATTTTCAATTACCAAATGCTAAAGGAAAGTTTGGTTTTATAAATGCAGTTAGTCAACATTTTTGTGCTAGTTGTAATCGTTTGAGATTAACTGCCGAAGGCAGTTTAAGACCGTGTCTGTTTAGTTCTAAAGAAATAAAGCTAAAGGAGAAATTAAGAGAAATTCCTCAAAACCAACCGGAAAAAAGAGAAGAGATAATCAGGCAGTGTTTTAAAAAAGCAATCCAAATAAAACCATTCCGGCATCATATAGAAAGCAAAAACACTACTGAATTTGATATGTCAAAGATAGGAGGTTAATAATGAAAGGAAAAGAGTTTACCCATCTAAACGAAAAAGGGAGAGCCAGAATGGTTGATGTAGGCAACAAAAAAGATACTCATCGAATTGCCATTGCTGAAGCAGAAGTGCTTATGAAACCCGAAACTCTTGCTTTAATAAAAGATAAAAAAATTGCCAAAGGAGATGTTTTAGGTATAGCACAAGTCGCTGGCATAATGGGAGCTAAAGAAACTAGTCGCATGATTCCTTTATGCCATCCACTAATTCTGAATAATGTAGATATGGATTTTTATATTATGGAAGATAGAAATAGCATATTAATTCGTTCTATTGTTATGACTACCGGAAAAACAGGAGTAGAGATGGAAGCATTGCATGCTGTTTCAGTGGCTGCTTTGACTATTTACGATATTTGTAAAGCAGTAGATCGAGGGATTGAAATAAATCATATTCATTTAGTGGAAAAAGATGGAGGACAAAGCGGACACTTTCAAGGTGAATCCTATCTTAGTTTAGAAAAAAATGAAAAATTTCAACTGATAGAAAAATATAAAAAAATAGAAGATCAAAAAGGCATGGTTTTAGCTGTCTGTATTGGAGAAAGTCGCAAAGAGCCAAAAAAACCGATTTCCAGTGCAGAATTTATTAAAGATTTTGGGATAAAAGGTGATATCCATGCAGGAAGAGATCATAAGCAGGTTAGTATGTTGAATTTAACAAGTTTGGAAAAAAATAGAAAACAGGGATATGAACTTGATTATGGTGATCTTTTTGAAAATATTGATTTTCAGGGGATTGATAATTTATTTGAATTTCCAATAGGAACCTTATTGAAAATTGGAGATGAAGTATTGTTAAGTATTACTCAGATTGGGAAAGAACATGATGTGAATATTGTAGTTCGGGGACAAAAGATTAATTCTATAATGCCAATTGAGGGCATTTTTACCAGAGTTGTAAAAGGAGGTATTGTTAAACCAGGAGACAGAATAGAGGTGTTAATAAAAGATGATTAAAACTGTGATAATTACTGTAAGTGATAAAGGATCCAGGGGTCAACGGGAAGACCTCAGCAGTGAAGCTATCAGGCTGACACTGGAAAAAATTGAAGCACAGGTTATCGGTTATGAAATTGTTCCTGATGAAATTGATTTGATTCAAAAAGCCATTGTTGATGCAGTAGATAATGTAAAAGCAGATCTAGTTCTAACCACCGGAGGAACCGGCTTATCAGCCAGAGATGTCACTCCAGAGGCAACCAGGTCAATCGTTGAAAAATTAGTGCCTGGTCTTAGCGAAATAATCAGAATGGAAAGTTTTAAGAAAACACCAATGGCAGTATTATCACGTGCAATTGCAGGTATTCGAAAAAAGAGTTTAATAATCAATCTTCCTGGAAGCCCCAAAGGTGCCCGGGAATCTTTAAGTATTATTCTGGAAGCACTTCCTCATGGTATTGCTATCCTAAAAGGAGAAGCCTCCGAGTGCGGCAAAGAATAGTTTTATACTTTCTTGAGATTTTTGAAAATTCATTATAATTAGCCTAAATTATAATCTAAGAAGGCTTTAAGGTTAACAATGTTTTTATCTTTTTTATTAAAAACAGTTATTATTTCTCTTTCTGGAGTGATTGCTCCAGGCCCCATAACTGCGGTAACCATAAGTAAAGGAACCCAACAGCCATATTCCGGTGCAATGATTGCTCTTGGGCATGGTATTGTTGAACTGCCATTAATGCTATTGATACTAATTGGTTTTGGGCAGTTCCTGGAAATTACCTGGGTAAAGGTAGTTATAGGTGTTATTGGCGGATTATTCCTATTTAAAATGGGATTTGGGTTATTAAAAAGCATCTCTAATACCCGGATTAATCAGGTGCATCAGAAGTATACTCCATTACAGGCTGGGGTAGTTTTAACTATTGCCAATCCTTATTTCTTAATTTGGTGGGTAACTGTTGGTGCTATGCTAATAACCGGTGCGTATCGGTTTGGTTTATTGGGGCTGATTACTTTTTTTATGGTTCACTGGAGTTGTGATTTTATATGGTTATATTTTCTTTCTAATTTGTCTTTTAAGGGTGGTCAGTTTTTTGGAGAGAGATTGCAAAAAATTATTTTTATTTTCTGTGGATTATTTCTTTTATTCTTTAGTGGCAAGTTTATATATGATGCTATGATCATTTTCTTTTAAAATTATTTATCTGAATAAAAAGTAAATTAAAATATTAAATTAACGACTCCAATACCTCTTTTAACTGGATTAAGGAGCCTCTAAAATCCGGATTAATGTTATTTTTCTTTAAGGTAAAGCCAAATCTTATTTTTCTGCTAATTGCCTGCAATTGACTTTTGTTTTGAATATTATCAGTAATTAAAAAAGTTTTCATTCCTAGTTTGCCTGCAATAATATCATTCACAAGGTCATCTCCAACCATTAAGCAATTTTCAGGTCTTTCCTTTATTGTCTGACATATTTCCTGATAATATTTCAATCGGGGTTTACAAAAATGCATATTTTCCATATGGGTAATAAGGTCAACCTGCTCTTTTTTAATACCAGCCCATTCCATTCTTTTTTCCATTGCAATAAAAGGCCAGAACGGGTTGGAAGCAATAACAACCTTGATATTATTATTAGAAAGGAAAGAGAATATCTCTGATACCCCTTTGTTCACACTTATAAAAGTTTTTAGCTGATCAAATTCATTTTTATAGAATCTGAGAAAGCGTTGCCATATTTCCTCAGTTTGATTTCCAAAAATTTTTATAAAAGTTTGCTTGAATACTTCTTGATTGGTTATCTTCCCTTTATTATTCAAAACTGACTTTGTAGCAGATAGAATCACTTTCCATAAGATATGGGGAGGAGCAATATCCGACATAAGAGGCGCAACTTTCTTAATATATTCTTTAAAAAATTTTGTCTCATCAAAAAGAATAAGAGTATTATCAAGATCAAACAGGACTGCTTTGGTCATTTTTATGGCTCCATGTATTCTATTTTTCTAAAGTAGTATTAAAATAATTTTGCAATATAAAGAAACAAACCTATCTTGATTTGTTTCTTATTTAAGCATCCTCATTTCTAATATAAACTACCTGTCTATTGAAGGGAATTTCAACACCTTGAGAATCAAAATGATTTTTAATAAGTCTTCTTAATTCTCTTTCAGCTCCCCAATGTGCCATTGGTTTAACTTTGATAACTAGCCTGATACTTATACCCGAAGATCCTAACGACAATACTCCCTGAACAGTTGGAGGTTCTAAAATAATTTCAGCATTCTTTTGTGCCCATTCATTACCTATGTTTTCCAACTCTTTCATCCCTTTTTCAATATCCTGCTCATAAGCTAAATCGACCTGAACAACTGCTCTAGACCATTCTTTATTGTAATTGCCAAAATTAGCTATTTGGCCATTAGGAATAGTCCATAGCTCACCATTGAATTTTCTTAACTGGATATGTCTTAAATTCATAGATTCTACTGTACCGGTGTGAGAGTCAATGGAAATTACATCTCCAACAGAAATTGTACCATCAAGTAGTATAAATATACCTGATATAAAATCTTTGACAATAGCCTGAGCCCCAAAACCGATTGCTAAGCCCAGTACTCCAGCGCTAGCGATGATTGGGGTGGTGTCAATTCCAATTTTTTTTAAAATAATTGTGATAACTATAAAATAAATAAAAAAAGTAAAAATTGAATTCAAAAACGGAGTAAGAGTTTCTGCTCGAGATAATTTTTTTCTGTAATTAGATGAACCTTTTTTGGGTAATAATATTTTTTGTATAACATTTTTAATTGTATTTAGGCTAATTTTAGCTATCACCAAAACTATAAAAATAGTAATAATAATTGAAAGCAGTTCTTGTAATTTTTGAGGGTTAATCAGATGAATCCAAAATTGTTGAATATCCATTATTGTTTGTTCCATTTTATTCTCCAAATAAAAATATATTTTTTAACTGGTTATACTAAACAAAAAATAAAGATAGTATGTTTATTTACTTTTACTGAAAATATAAATTAATATTAAGTATTTTAACAGATAAAACAGGTTTAGCAAAATTTTGATTAATATTATTTTATTGATGATAAAAAAGGAAAAAGATAGTAGAATAGAATAAAAATTTACTTTTTAGATTAGATTAAAATAATTTTTCGAACAGGAGAAAAAAATGGAAGGTTGGATTCTTTATAAACAGAGGCAAAGCGAAATATCAATTGAAAAATACGAGATGAATCGTTTTTTAGAGGTAGCAGAAAAAAGAGATATTGGATTAAAAATTCTTTGTCCTGAACAGTTTGACTTATTGGTAAACCGGGAAGACAATAAAAGTGTTATTGTTGATAATAGTTACACCAGATTGCCGAATTTTTTATTGCCCAGACAGGGAGCCAGTACGCCTTATTTTTCTCTGGCAGTTATCAGGCATTTAGAAAGATTAGGAGTGCATACTTTTAATTCAGCTGAGAGCATAGAAATAGTAAAAGACAAACTCTATACTCAGCAGATTTTAGCTGCTAATAACTTTCCGGTCCCCAGAACGATGTTGGCAAGATACCCATTAAACATAGAGTTGATTGAAAAAACATTAGGTTTTCCAATAGTTGTAAAGACTATTTCCGGCTCACAGGGTAGCGGAGTTTTCTTATGTGAAAATAAGACTCATTTGGAGGATTTAATGCAATTAATCGATACTGCTAAAACGCAAGCCAATTTTATTATTCAGGAATTTATTAAGACAAGCAAAGGAAGAGATTTAAGAGTCTTTATTGTTGGAGGAATTGCTATAGCCTGTATGGAAAGAATCTCCAGTGACGGTAGTTTTAAGGCCAATTTTTCCAGAGGAGGAGAAGTAAGAGAATTTCCTATGAATAAGGAAATCGAATGGCTTGCCACTGAAAGTTCGAGGGTGTTAAATTTAGATATTGCTGGAATAGATTTATTGTTTGATGGAGAAAACTTCAAGGTATGTGAGGCAAATTCATCACCGGGATTTAAAGGGATAGAAAGTTGCTGCAATATCAGCATACCTGATGCAATTTTTGATTATATAAAAATCAGGCTTGGTTTATATCTATCCTGATTTCAAATCTGATAGTATGGTTTTGAGAATTATCAATCATCAAAATCTGCTATATCAATTCTGACAGTTCTTTTGTTTTGATTTACTTCTTTTTTTATCCTATTCAGATCAGTTTCTTCAAGTTTAAAATTGAAAATATCAATATTTTCAATCAGGTGATTTTTTGAGCTTGCTTTGGGAATTGCAATGATTTTTTGTTGAGTAAGCCATTTTAAGGTAATTTGGGCAGGAGTTTTCTTATATTTTAAAGCAAGTTCCTGTATAACAGGATCGGTAAGAGTCAAGCCTCTGGCAAGAGGGCAAAAGGCAGTTATATTTATATTATTAGAGTGACAATATCTTAACAATGATTCTTGATAGAATAAGGGATGAAATTCTACCTGATTTATTGTTATTGGTAATGATAATTTTTCGCAAACAGATAGAGCATGCTGAAGATGTCTAATGGTAAAATTACTTACACCAACCGCCATTACTTTTCTATTCAGGTAGAGTTCTTTAAAGGCACTGAAAGTTTCTTCCATATCGATACCCGGATTAGGCCAGTGAATAAGATAAAGGTCCAGGTATTCTGTTTTCAATTTTTCTAAAGATTGTTTGCAGGCTTTGAGAGTATCTTCATAATGAAGATTGGTATGCCATACCTTTGAGGTGATAAAAAGTTTTTCTCTTGGTGTATTTTGGATAGCAAGGCCAATTTCTTTTTCATTTCCATACATTTCGGCAGTATCAATATGATTATAACCTATTTTTAAGGCTTCTTTTATAATATCAATTGTTTCAGGGCCAGATAGTTTCCATGTTCCTAATCCAAGGACTGGAATGTTTTTATCATTATTCAGCAAAACAGTTTCCAAAATAAATCACCTCTTTAAATTAATTTAGACAACTATTGAATTTATGATACCTTAATGGCATTAAAAAGTTATTTTAAAAATAGTATACATAATTAAGATATGTTTTGCAAAAACAATAGTTAATAATAGATAATTTTGTTAAAATAATACTAAAATAAAAAGATGGTCATTTAAATCTTTGAGGAAATTAAATACATTTATGTTAAAATTATGTAACTTGAGTTACATAATTTTAGTTTTTAGTTAATATATAATAAAGAAATAAAAAGTAGATAAACAGAATCTTATTCTAGAATGAGATTAATATAAAAATACTTTTCACGGAGGTAAAGAAAATGGATATGTTTTGTTTTCAGTGTCAAGAAACAGCAAAAGGAAGTGGATGTACAAAAAGAGGTGTTTGTGGCAAAGAAGCTAATGTTGCAAATATGCAAGATCTATTAATATACATTTGTAAAGGCATTTCAATTTACAGCAATAGGGCACGTAAATCAGGAATTGAGGATAAACATACTAACAAATTTATAATTGATTCATTATTTATGACTATTACCAATGCCAATTTTGATGAAGATGATTTTATTAAAAAAATAGAAGAAGGCTTTCAGGTTAGAGACAGCATCAAAAAACAACTACTGAATGCCGGGGGCAATATTCCTGAAAATTTGCCAGATTGTGCTACCTGGAAAGCAAATCAAGTGGAAGATTTTAAAAGAAAGGCAGAGTCATCAGAAGTTGGGGTATTAGCAACCGAGAATGAAGATGTTCGTTCTTTAAGAGAATTAGTGATCTATGGAATAAAAGGAATGGCTGCATATACAGAACATGCCTTTAATTTAGGTTATGAAAATAAAGAAATATATGCTTTTATGCAAAAAGGATTAGCTGCAACTCTGGATGATTCACTTACTGCAGATGATTTGGTTAGTCTGGTAATGGAATGTGGACAATATGGTGTTGAAGCCATGGCCTTGCTTGATAAAGCAAATACTGAAACATATGGACATCCTGAGATAAGCAAGGTTAATATTGGAGTCCGGAATAATCCTGGAATATTAATAAGTGGACATGATTTAAAAGATATGGAGGAACTTTTAGAACAGACCAAAGATACGGGAGTTGATGTTTACACACATGGGGAAATGTTACCGGCAAACTATTATCCTGCTTTTAAGAAATATAGTCATTTTATAGGAAATTATGGGAATGCCTGGTGGAAGCAGAACGAAGAATTTGAAAAGTTCAATGGTCCTATACTTATGACTTCTAATTGTATCATTCCACCTAGAGATAGTTACAAGAATCGTGTATTTAATACTGGAACTGTTGGTTATCCTGGAATGACTTACATTGCTGAACGAAAAGATGGACAGCAAAAAGACTTCTCTGAAATAATAGAGATGGCTAAACAATGCCCTCCACCTGAAGAAATTGAAAAAGGTGAAATTATTGGTGGCTTTGCCCATAATCAAATTATTTCTTTGGCTGACAAAGTAATTGAGGCAGTACAAAATGGTGCAATTAAAAGATTTTTTGTGATGGCTGGTTGTGATGGTAGAATGAAAAGCCGAAATTATTATACTGAATTCGCAGAAAAATTACCAGCCGATACAGTAATTCTTACTGCTGGTTGTGCAAAATATCGTTATAATAAATTAGGTTTAGGTGATATTGGAGGTATTCCAAGGGTCTTAGACGCAGGACAATGCAATGACTCTTATTCATTAGCGGTTATTGCCTTAAAATTAAAAGAAGTTTTAGGATTGGAAGACATTAATCAGTTGCCAATTTCTTATAACATTGCCTGGTATGAACAAAAAGCAGTAATTGTACTATTGGCTTTACTGTACTTAGGGGTAAAAAATATTCATTTAGGTCCCACATTACCAGGATTTTTATCTCCCAATGTAACAAATGTTTTGGTTGAAAAATTCAATATTGGTGGCATTGGAGATGTAGAGGAAGATTTAAAAATGTTCCTTGAATAAAATTACAACTACCTATTGACACAGGCATAAATAAAAAAATAAACAATAAAATCCAGTAATTTTTTAAACAGTTTGCTGGATTTTATTGTTTATAAGTTTATTTCAAGACAAGATAGATTTTTAATTAGAATAACATTTTTGTCAACTTGAATAATTCCCTCTTTTTTCATTCTGCTTATCTCCCTTGATAAAGAAGGTCTGGTTATGCCAAATTGTTCTGCCATTTTTTCTCTTGAAATATCAATTCTGATTCTTAAAGTATTATTTTTCCTATATTCTTCCAAAAGATAAAGACTTATTTTTTGTCTGATGCTTTCACTTGCTAAAAAACGTAAACGATTATCTAATAATAATATTTTTTCAGATAAAGATTGTAATAAATTTTGTAAAAATTTTTTATTTTTGTAACACATTTTCACAAAATAATTTTTTTTAACAAACATTATCCTGGAATCAGTTATTGAAGTGATTGTTGAAGGAAAAATATTTTTAGAGGAAAATATAGAAACTTCCCCAAAGATATCTCCTGTAGAAATTTTATCTATAATAACTTTTTTTCCTGAAGAGTAATGCTTTTGAATTTCTAATGTTCCAGCAAGCACCAGGCCAATCATTGTTAGAGGATCTCCTTCTAAGGCAACAACTTGATTTTTCTGATAATCAATAGTTTTATAGTTAGAATAAACCAGAAATTGGTTGATTTCTATTTTGGTAAATTCTTTAAATAAAATATTTTTGCTTAAGGAATGCTGTACATCAAACATAAATTAGCTCTTTTCATTTTAATGGTATAATATTATTAATTTGAAATCCGTGATAGTTAAAATTTTACCTCTAATCCAAATTTAAACCGATAATCATTTTCTTTAAAAGAAAAAGTATCTAATTGTGAATTAAAAGTGAATTTAGGAGAAATTTCATAATTAATACCAAAACTAGTTTCACCATGAAAATCTAATGGAGTAGAATAAGTAATCAAAAGATCTTCATTGATGTTTTTTCCTACTTCTAGCTTTAAATCACCAAGGCTTAAATCATCCAGGAAAAACAAACTGCCATTAGTGTTTTCTGGCAAATCATATGAGAGCCTAAAAAATTCTAAACCCAGACCTTCAGCCAATCCACGTTCCATCCTTTTAAATAGATTAATTTGTAAACTTTGAAAGATAATATCAACTATTTCTTGTGACAATATTTGATTTATCTCACCTTCTGAAAGTCCTTCTATGTTTCTGTTAAAAGCAAGCAGGGATAATATTTCAGTTTCCTTTAAAGCTGGTTGCGATGATAACATAACTTGAGGGTTAGTCAGGTTTCCTGAAATATTGATTGTAATAGAATAATCCTGTACAGTGGTTTGAGCTCTAGCGTCAATATTAATATCGTCAATTGCTGAGCCGTTTAAAATTATTCTTCCTCCAGAAATAGTGAATTTATTCTCAAAATAATAAAGATGTCCTTCTTTTAAAATTAAACTACCCTGTATTGTCGGTTCTTTCAAAGACCCGCTTAAATTAATATTACCAGCAGCATTTATATCAGCGTTTGGCAATTTTAAAGAAAAATGGTCAGAGATTTCTATGTTCATGTCTAGATATTTTTGTGAATCATCATAATAGTTTGGGAGAGGCGAAGGAATTCTATTGTCATTTTCATAAAGCTGCATCAGTGGAGTCAAATTTATTTCTCCATCGGAAATTTTTATATTTCCAATAATGCATGGTTGCAAAAAATTACCATTTAACGCTGCTGAAAAATCAATTTTACTTTCTAGGATATCTTGATAAAACAAGGTATCATTTTGATTTTGCATGGTTAAATCAATATTTTCCGGTAAAAAGTTAATTAATTCCAATTTACCAAATATAGTAAACTGGTTATCATAAGCTATAAAGGGTGTACTGGGAATTTCAATCTTATTATTTTTTATTTCAAGATGAGAATTTATATTTTTTGCCTGGATTGGGAAATGAATCAGGTCAAAACTACCTTCCAGAACATCAATATTTCCGTTAATAATAGGATTGGCATTAGTTCCAGATAATTTTAATTCAACATCTACATTGCCGCCAATAGCAGAAAAGCAGTCTACGAAAAAAAGGCTTAATAAATTAAGATTTGTTTTTTCCATATTAATCTGAAAATCTAAAGGAATTTGCTGGTAAGATAAGTCTGGTTGTTTTTCCGGTAAACTCTCAGAAAGAAAAGTGTCTAATGGCAAATTGCCTTTTGCCGTAATTTTGTAGTCTTTTTCCAGAAAGATCAGGAAATCTTTTATCTTCAGTTCATTAGTATTACCATCCCAATACATTTCACTTTGCAGGTTATCAAATTGAAAATTTCTGAAAAAACCTTGATTGATCTGGGCATATAAGGAAATATCAGGATCACTAATAGCTCCTGAGCAGGATCCTTTGATATTCATAATGCCTTCTATTTTTTCATCAATATTTAGCAGAGCAGATAAAGTACTAATATCTAATTTTTGCGTCTGAAAATTAATATCAAGCAATTTTTGTTCTAACTGGATACTGCCTTTTGCTTCTAGAATTCCTTCGCTTTGTGTTAACTTAAAATTTGAAATTAGCAATTCGTCATCCATGTTTGTGATTGTTAATTCTAGCTGAGAAGGAGGATTATTTTCCATTTCTTGCGGAGTAAGCTTTGCCGATAAATCTATTTGCTGACTGTCAATATCTCCATTCAAAATAATTTTTCCAACTGTTTTTGAGGGTAAAAATGATTTATAGTATTGATTATTAAGATAAAAATAATCAGCTGCATCATATAAATGACCATGAATAAAATCTATTTCCAAAGAAAAGGGAAATTCTTCAGTGACTTTTGATTGTCCTTTTGCATTTAGTTGTAATAAATCATTTTGTAATTTTAAATCTTTAACCAACAAGAGGTAATAATTATCAACACTTTCCTTGTTGACTTGTAAATTATCTTCAGGTTGTAAAGTGAAATTTAAATTTCCCTGTCCCAATTTATATTCTTGTAGGGCAATATTGCTTAATTGCAAATATCCTTCCAATGATAATTGCGGCCAAATTCCTGATATGCTGCCGTTACCTTCTATTTCTCCAGACAAAGGCAGTTCACTAGAGATTTGCTCTGTTATGGAAGTGATATTCATAGACGGAAAATTATAAGTGAATTTAAATTCTGGGTTTTTTGAGTCACTTAAAAGGATTTGCCCATCTGCATTAAGTTGAATTTTTTGATTTTCTAAAAATAAAGAATCAAATATGAAAGCATTTTCTTGATAGAAGATCTTCCCAGAAAAGATATTAAATGTTAATTCCTGAATAGAAAAATTTTCTACATCAAAGGTGGCTTTTAATTCAGGTTCATTATTAACACTTTGTAAAACCCCATTTATGTTAGCATTCCCCTTAATATTTGTTTCAAATCCCAGATATTTGGAAAAATCATTTAGCTCTGGTAAATATCCATAAAAATCAAGCGAATAACTCATTGACTCTGAATTCTGAAAATTTATTTCGCCTTCAAATTTAAGTTTATTATCATCTTCTACTATCTCACCTTGTTGAATTGCAAGTATTTTTTTAGTTGAATTCAAAACTGTGTTAATATTGCCTTGTAATTTATTAAAAGAAAAAAAATCTTTATTCTGAAAAGAATTAATAGTAAAAGAACCAGAAATGTATGTATCAGAATTATCCTGGCTATAATTTTTAATTTGTAACAAACTGTCGATTTTGCCTGTAATTTTTTTTAGATCTAAAAAAGATAATTGGCTGAAGATTGAATTTTGCAAAGAAAAATTCTTTGTATTTAAAGATAGTTCATATAAGGGAATACTATTAAGTTCATTAATTTCACCTTCTAGGGTTAATGAGGATTCTTTTTCGGTAATTTTTAGATAATCTATAAGCAATTTATCCTGGTGTAATAAAAAAGAACAATCAATATTTGGGAGAAGGATTTTTTCAAAAATAATATCATCCGAGTTTGCCTGTCCTTTTATCTGGAAATCTTCAGGATTTCCCTTTAAGTTAGCTGATATATCTATTTTTCCTTTCAATGAAAAATCGTTATACTCAGGCAAGAATGGAGTTAAATCATTTTTTAATAAAGTAGCATCAATTTCCTTACCGTCAACACGAAGGTCAAAAAATACTTCTGGTTCTGTAAGAACAAAACCTGTTAGCTGGATGCTCTCATCACGATATAAGCCATCTAATCTGTCGATATTAATTTGAGGTTTTACAAATCTGATGGAACCGTTAACTTTTTGAAAAGGAATTTGATGCATAAAATGTGGACTCAATTCAGCCTCCTGAAATGTTGCCTCTCCTTTCCAGTCAATCTCTGCAGAAGGATCACTTTCAAGATTGCTTAAATTAAAATTTATATTGAACTTACCTCTGTTAACATTGAAGATCTCTGCTATTTCAAGATAATATTGGAAATGAGTTATTTCTGCATTTTCCAGATAAAAGTCTAAAGAATATTCGGGTTGCAGTACTGAAAAATATCCCTGTAAAGACAAATAAGCATTATCTTCTTCCTGGTACCCTGCAAATTCTATGTTTATTTTTGGTAGTTGTGATAAATCAAAATAACCATTAATCTTTTCAGCTTTTGTAGTTAGATAGTCTGATTTGTAATTGTAAATTAATTCATCATGATATGTTAATTTGCTATCCTGAAAATATATTCTGCCAATCTGAATATTTTCTTGAAGCAGTTCTGGATTTATATGTAACTTTTCTACTATATCAAAATCACCATTCAATAATCGGGTGAAGGTAGTAGTTGCATTATCAAAAGTAATATTTTTAATAGAAAGTTGCCATCCCTGCCACCTTAAAATTGGCAATAATAAAGTGAATTCAGCTTTTACATTTCTGGCCTGGAATAAAATAGATTCTTTTTCTGTAGCATCCTCTTCAAATATTTTAAAGTCATTTAATCTGATTGTTCTAAAGGAAATATACTCAATAGCGCCAATTTCAATTTTATTACCAAAACTATTTTCAATCTGTGCTGTAATGATATTTTTAGCATTTTCACGAAAAGCACTGCTGTTTATGTAAATTAAAAAAGTGCTTAAAGCTGATACAATTAAAATAATTGCTGTAATAGATAAAACAAAGATAAATTTATTTTTTCTTTTAACTTTTGCCAAGAATGTCACCTATTTGCTTTCTCAAAGTTTATGCAGAATCAATTAAAACTAATAATATAAAACAACTGTTTTATAAATTTTCTCAATAATTATAGCATATGATTATTTATTGTTTTAACTAAAGTTGAGAGAATTAAATGATAATTTTAATTTGATAAAATAATTTATAATAGGTATAATTTGTACTAATTTCGAGTCATGCTTGCACTTTGATTTAAATTACACCTTTAATATTATATAAATAAAATGATATTATACCAAATGTTTTAAATTTAACTGGATATTATTATTTGATAATTAAACTAAATAAAAGAATAAAATATTGCTTATTAGCATTATTAATAGTAAATTGAACTGTTTTAATAGAAAAGTATATATAAAAAGGATATTAAGGTGACATGGAAGACTATATAAATGATTTAGAGAAAGCAAAAACCGCTTTATTAAAAAATGGTTATTCGTTTGTTCTAATTAAAAATGGTGAAATTATAAAAAAATCATTTAAAAGGGGAGTTATTCCTTTCATGGAAATGATTCGTGATAATCAAGGTTTAATGAAAGGAGCAGTTATTGCGGATAAAGTAATAGGTAATGCTGCGGCTTTACTGGCATTTGATAACCAAATTAAAGCGATTTATGCTGGTGTCATTAGCGAAAGAGCCAAAGATCTTTTGCTATCCCATAATATTGAATGTAACTACAATAAATGTGTGCCATATATAAAAAATAGAGATAACAGTGATAAATGCCCAATGGAAAAATTAACTAACGGTATTGATGATCCCAAGATTGCTTATAAATTAATATTAGATTTTTACCTGGAACAGTTAAAAATTGATTTAAGAGGGAACAAAAAATAAAAAGCAAAAAGGTGTTTAATATTTTAGTTTCTGTACAAATATTCCACATAGAATTATAATAGTACCACCAATAATTTGAATAGTTGTTAATTGTTCATTTAAGAAAAAGATACCTAAAATTCCATTGATTATAGGAACAAGCATAGTCATCATGGCATAATATGTTACATTAGCTATTTGGATGGTTTTATTCATGAAAAAAATAATCGAGGCTTCTGCTAAACCCACAAGAAATATGAAAATAAAGCTATTGGAAGGAAACAAGTTTATTTTTAACAAGATTGCAACTAAAATTGCCAGCATTGCGGCAGACAAAGTTACGCCCCAGCTGATCACCTCTGGAGGAAGAGAAAAGCTAATTTTTTTCTGAATTACAGAACATGAAGAAAAGAAGGTTGCACCAATTAGTATTAATAAGTCACCAAATTGAGGAATAATAGTTTTTCCTTTGGTAGTAACAAGATAAATACCAACAAAGAAGCTAATTATCAATAGTATTTTTTTAAAACCCATTTTTTCTTTTAAGAAAAAAAAGGCAAAAATACTGGTAAAAATCAAATTACTTCTAGTAATAAAACTGTAATTAATTGAGGTAGTAAAATTTAAACCAAAAGTTGTAAATAAAAACGCTGCTAACAAAGATGAGCCGGCAAGAAATAAAGAAATCCATTGAAAAATTTTGATTTTATTTAATTTTGTTACATCCTTTTTTTGAATAAAAAGCAGATTAATAGATAAAAGAAGGGCAGTTATAATTGTGAATTGTAATAATAATTCCAAAGGTTGAACATCGGCCAATAAAGCCATTTTTTTAAATAAGATCGAAAGAGATAAAGAAAAAGTTGCAGCAAGACTAAAAAATAAGCGTTTAGATAATTTATTCATAATAAACCTCAATTAGATTAATTCATTTTTATAATACCAGATTAGTCAAGTTTGTTTAAAATTCTTTCCACTAAGGGTTATAAAAATACAATTATATTAATTTACTTTATTTTTATTAAAATATTTGCAAAACTTACAAAATAAGAATGAATTAAATTTTTAAAGCAAAACTGTACAAGCTGTAGATTATAAACTAATATTTATTTAAACACCACTTCAGGGTTAAAAAGGAAGGATTTTAATGGAGATAAAACAGATTGCCAAAAACAGCTATTATCTGTCTGGACATACCAACATAGGAATATATGTGGATAAAGATGAAGCTATTTTAATTGACAGTGGCAGCGATAGCTCTGCCGGTAGAAAGATATTAAAAATAATTGAAGGGAAAAGCTGGAAATTATCTAAGATAATAAACACCCATTCCAATGCTGATCATATAGGAGGAAATGCTTATCTACAAAAAAAGACCGGGTGTGATATATTTGCTACTTCTGTAGAAGCTAATTGGATACAGTTTACTTATTTAGAACCTTTGCTGTTATGGGGGGCATATCCTTTTCCAGCTTTAAAAAACAAATTCTTACAAGCCGAGCCATCTCATGTTACTAAAATTATTAAACCAGAAGGATTAATTATAGGTACACCTTTAAAGAGCTTTCCCTTAGAAGGGCATTTCTTACAGATGATTGGTCTAAAAACACCAGACAATATATTTTTTATTGCTGACAGTCTTTTTTCAGAGGAAATTATTGGTAAATACAAGATAACTTTTAGAACTAATATTGAAAAAAGTTTAAAAACCTATACTTTTTTGGAAAAAGAAAAAGCGCAATTATTTATTCCTTCACATGCTGAGCCAACAGACAATTTGAATAATCTAATCGATGTAAATAGAGGGCAAATAAAAGAAATCAATCAAAAAATATTAAAATATTGCAGTAAACCTGCAACCAGGGAAGATATAATTGCAAACTTGGTTGAAGATTTTCGTTTACAGTTATCAGCCATACAATATGTTTTGATCAATACCAGTATATCTGCCCATATAAGTTATTTAAATGAGAACCAGTTGCTTGATTTTAAATTTATAGAAAATAAAATGTATTGGGAAAGTACAGATATTAGCAAGTGATAAATGAAAGTAAAAATAAAATTAATTTACTGCATCTATTCAGAACGCTTTGTCAATTCATCTATAACCATTAAGCTTATATCATATGCATGGTCCGCAATTCTCTCAAGATTACTCAGTATATCAATATATATTACACCAGCTTCAGGATTGCAAATCTGTTTGGTAAGTCGGTCAATGTGTTCATCGCGTAATCCTTCTTCCAATTTATCAATATCATCTTCTCTCTTTGTGACCAGTATTGCCAGTTCTTTATTATGTTCTTTTAATGATCTGATAACATATTGCAGGGATTTTTTGACTTTAGAAAAAATATATTCAAGATCTCTTTCGGCCTTTTGGCTGAAAGGTAGCTTATCATTGATTTTTATTTCAGCTAAGTCAGCGATGTTTTCGATATGATCACCCACTCTTTCAAAATGGGCAGATATATTCATAAGATCTGTAAGTTCTTTCGATTGTTTAGGGCTTAATTCTTTTTGAAATACCAAAACCAGATATTTTGTTATTTCACTATTAACAGTGTTTAAAACTTCTTCTTTCAAGTAGACATCCTGCACAAGCCTCTCGTTGTTTTGCAAAAGTGCTGACAAACTGTTATCCAGCATATCAATACCTATTTCTCCCATGCGAATAAGTTCTTTTGTAACTTGCCCTATTGCAAGCGAAGGGGTATTGATTAAATTTTTATCCAGGTATAAAGTTCCTTTTTTAATTATTTTATCTTCACCAGGCAATATACGGGTGAGGGTTTTTATAACATAAGGGATAAATGGAAGCAAGATAATAGAATTGATTATGTTAAAAAGAGTGTGTGCATTGGCAATCTGTCTGGGAATCGTGTCTGAAGTCAAAAGAATTAGGCTGGTGAAAGGTTTTAAAAGAAAATAAAAAATAATTACACCAGTAACATTAAACATTAAATGCCCAATAGCTACTCTCTTACCGGTTATTGTACTGTTAAAGCTTGCCAGAAGGCCGGTAAAGCAAGAGCCAATATTTGTACCTAAAATCAGAGGCATTGCTGCATCAAGGCCAATTAAGCCTTGAATAGAAAGAGAAATTATAAGAGCTGTAACTGTACTGCTACTATGCAAAAAAGCAGTAATTGCTGCTGATAAAATAATGCCAAGAACAGGTTTTGCCGCTACGTTTAATAATAGATTGACAAAAGGAGGGTAATTCCTTAATGGGCTTAAAGTCTGCGACATTAAAGAAAGCCCTAAAAACAATATGCCAAAACCTATCAAGATGCCTCCAAAATATTGATAAAACTTTTTTTTAGCAATAACAGTAGTAAAAAATCCTATTCCGATTATGGGTAAAACAAATTTGCTGATATCAAAGGAGATTATTTGAGCTGTGATAGTTGTGCCGATATTAGCGCCATAGACTATACTTATAGCCTGTTTTAATGTTAATAAACCAGCATTAACAAAACCGATTGTAATAACACTAACTGCACCACTGCTTTGCAAAATAGCAGTAATTATCATTCCAGTGGTAATCCCTTTCAGTGGATTTTTTGAAAGGGTTTCCAGGATTTGATGAATTTTATTGCCGGCAATTTTTTGCAGATTTCCACTAAGATGACGCATGCCGAATAGAAATAATCCTAATCCACCGATCATACTGAATATTAAAGATAGGCTCATTTAAAGACATCCTCAAGCTATTTATGGTAAAATTATTATAAATATTTTAGATAGTTAGATAATATATTAATTAACTTTTTGATTATAACACCTGATTTAAATATTTTAAATAAAAAATGGCGGTATTTTATCTATTTTCTTGCTCAGAAAGAAAAAAATTAATAAAATTGAATAAACTCTTTGTAAATGATCTTTTAGCAGATATAGTAAGTGTGGTCTTTTTAATAAACAATTGGAGGATATCAATGATAAAGAAAGAATTTTTTTTACCTTTAAGAATTTCAAAAATTAAATTTATGTTCATCATGATGGTAATGCTGCTTGTATTATTATCAAATTCTTTGTTAAGTCTTGCAGAAGGAGAAGATATAAGAGAAGCAATAGTAAAAGTATACACTGTGAGCAATTCTCCAGATTATTATAATCCCTGGAGTATGCAGGGTCCAAGATCAAGCTCAGGATCAGGATGTATTATTGAAAACAATTTAATACTAACAAATGCCCATGTTGTCAGTAATCAGACTTTCTTACAAGTAAGAAAATATGGGGATACCAAAAGATATAATGCTCAAGTTGTTGCAGTATCCCATTTAACAGATTTAGCTTTATTAACTGTTGATGATCCTGACTTTTTTCTCAATGAACCTGAGCTTTCCTTAGGAGAATTACCGGAAACCCAGCAGGAAGTTTTAGTTTATGGTTTTCCCATGGGAGGTGATATGTTAAGTATTACCAAAGGCGTTATTTCAAGAATCGAACATCAGCCTTATGTTCACAGTTCAACTGTTTTTTTAGCCGGGCAGATTGATGCAGCTATTAATCCAGGTAATAGTGGAGGCCCGGTAATAGTAGATAATAAAATTGTAGGTGTTGTTATGGCAGGGATCCCTTCTGCTCAAAATATTGGCTATATGGTACCAGTGCCTGTTATAAAGCATTTTTTTCAGGATCTGGAAGATGGTAGATATGATGGTTATCCTAGTTTGGGCATAGGTGTTCAAGATATGGAAAATGAGGATTTACGCCAATTTTACCGGATGAATGAGGATATGAGTGGAGTATTGATTAATCAGATTGTTCCAGGTTCTCCAGCAGATGGAAATTTACAAAATGGTGACGTATTAATGGCTCTGGAAAATTATAAAATTGGCAATGACGGAACTGTTGAATTTCGTACTAATGAAAGAACTAACCTCAATTATGTGATACAACAAAAACAAATTGGAGAAGATATCAATCTAAAAATATTAAGAGATGGCCTGGAAATGGAAATGAGTTTAAATCTTTTCCGATCTTTAACAAAAGACCGGTTAATTCCCATGGAACAATATGAGGAATTTCCAGCATATTATATTTATGGAGGATTAGTTTTTTGTCCGCTAACAAAAAACTTATTGAATATTTGGGGTTCTCAATGGGCACAAAATGCCCCAAGAGAGCTGATATATTATCTTTTGAATAATATACCAGAAAAAGAAGATCAGCAGATAGTGTTACTATTAAAGGTTTTAGCGGCAGAAGTAAACCAAGGTTATCAGAATATAAACAACTGGGTAATAGAT
Source organism: Atribacterota bacterium (assembly GCA_040767965.1). GTDB lineage: Bacteria > Atribacterota > Phoenicimicrobiia > Phoenicimicrobiales > Stramentimicrobiaceae > JAXGNR01. Next base: position 152,497 of record JAXGNR010000006.1, on the reverse strand, counting down.
AAAGTTAATGGACAAAAAATATGGAATATAGCTGATTTGGTGGAAAAAATCGAAGATTGTGATGATCCTTATATTATTTTTGAAGATAAATGGAATAAAAAAATAATTCTCAATAGGGAAGAAGTAATAAAAAGCCAACAAAAAATCATTGATACCTATCGTATTCCCATTGAGCGATCAGAAGACCTAATAAGATAGTTTTATAAAAAATTTCTATCGTAATATGTAATTAATTTTCATGAATTGCCATTAAATTATATTTTCAGGAGGTAAACAAATGATTGATTTATCTATGGATTATTTAGGATTACAACTAAAAAACCCCATAGTTATTGCTTCTTCGCCATTGGGAGAAAAAATTGAAACTGTGGTAGAGTTGGAAAAAAAAGGAATGGCTGCAATTGTTTTGCCTTCCTTGTTTGAGGAACAGGTAGAAGTAGAAGAAAAAAGTCATTTCCTATTATACGAGAAAAAGGGATATCAGAAGTATTTGGACTACTATCAGGAAGCCCTTAAAAACAAATTAACACCAGAGAAATATATGAAATATATATCTGATTTAAAGAAAAAAATAAAGGTTCCAGTCATAGGAAGCTTGAACGGAGTGTCAGTTGGAGGATGGATTAATAATGCAATCTCAATGGAAGAAGCGGGAGCGGATGCAATTGAGTTGAATATTTATTTTCTACCAACCAATCCAGAAATGGATGGTAGACAGGTGGAAGAGAATTATTTAAAGCTGGTTGATGAAGTAACCAGCAGTGTAGGGATACCAGTAGCTGTAAAAATTCACCCTTATCTTAGTTCAATTCCTAATATGGGCAAGTCTTTGGTTGAGGCTGGAGCCAGTGCATTAGTTTTATTTAACCGCTTTTATCAGCCAGATATTGATTTAGAAATAATGAGTGTAGAACCAGTATTAAAATTAAGCAGTTCAGATGAATTATTATTACGTATCAGATGGATTGCTATTTTATTTAAAAAAATTAATACTGACTTTGCTATTACAGGCGGAGTGCACACCGCTGAAGATGTTATTAAAAGTATTATGGTAGGAGCTAATGCTGCTATGCTGACCTCTTCTCTGCTTGAAAAAGGAATAGATTATCTGGATACTATGCTTGAGAATATAGAAAAATGGTTAGATAAGCATAATTTTAACTCCCTTCAACAGATCCAGGGAGTTATGAGCCAAAAAGCAGTAGCAGAACCGGCTGTTTTTGAAAGAGCAAACTATTTGAAAGTGCTTGATGCTTTTAAAAAATAATAATAATATTGTATTTTAGTATTAAATTGATTGAAAGTTGATTAAAAATAAAAACTGGAAAATATTTTATTTTCTGAATTGATTTTCTGAATTATTTTGAAAATGTTATCTTATCCATTGCTATTGAATAACGATGGTGATTATAATTGCCATGCTATTCAATAGCAATTGCTTTATCAGATGTTCGACATCAATAATATGGCAATATGATATCTATTATATAGATGAAGGAATTTAAAAATGGCATTATCTAACAAAAGAGAATTAGATAAAATAATTAATAGGATAAGACATCAATTAAAGGCTATAATCCGAAAAATAAATATTAAATACCAATATATTGATATTGATGATCTTTATCAAGAAGCATTACTGTATTTGTGGCAGCAAAATGAGATAGGGAAACTTAAAAATAAAAATAACAGCTACATATTACAGGGATGTTATTATCACCTAAAAAACCATATTAGAACCAACATAAAAGACAATTATAAACAGATAAACAGCCTTGATTCTACTAATTCTTTTTATGGTACACCAGATAAAAATAATAAAAATAAAGAAGAAAACCAGGATGTTTTTTATCAAAACTTTGATGAGCATTTGTATCAGGAGGAATTTAATAAAAGATTATCCTTAAGAGAAAAAATCTTGCTGGATTTAAGAATAAAAGGACTAACTATCAGGGAAATAGGTAAAAAAATGGGGATTTCTCATACCATGGTTGCCAAAATGCGAAAAAAAATAATAGAGAAATATAAATTATTAGAATGAAATTAAAGATTAAAAATATTATTTTTTGGTTTACAATTTTCTAATTATTATACTTGTACAAATATAATAAATATTTTAAAGTAATTTACTTTTCAGTTTATAATTTTAAGGAGACTGTTTATGTCAAAAAAAACCAAAGAAATGATATTAAAAAAAGCAGATGAGTTAAAAATTAGATTTATCAGATTAAAGTTTACTGATATTATGGGTATTCCTAAAAATATAGAAGTACCAGTTAGGGATTTAAATAAGGCTTTAGATGGGGAGATTATGTTTGATGGTTCATCTGTGCAAGGATTTTGCCGAATAGAGGAGTCTGATATGTATTTAAAGCCTGATTATGACACTTTTATGGTAAATCCCTGGGAGGAAGAAAGAGATGTAGCAAGAATTATTTGTGATATTACCAATCCTGATAAAACCCCTTTTGCTGGTTGTGCCAGAACCAATCTAAAAAGAGTTCTTGCTAATTTGAAAGAAAAAGGCTTTACAGCCAACTTTGGACCTGAAATGGAATTTTATATTTTTGGCAGAGACGAACAAGGCAAAGCTACCACCAGTACTAATGATCAAGCCAGTTATTTTGATCTTTCTCCGGTAGATTTGGGTGAAGAAATTAGAAGAGATATGGTAATTACTTTGGAAAAACAAGGATTTGAAATAGAAGCCTCTCATCATGAAGTTGGTCCTGGGCAACATGAAATAGATTTCAAATATTCAGATGGCATTACTACTGCCGACCGGATCATGGTGTTAAAATTAACCAGCAAGACGATTGCAATGTGGCATAATCTGCATGTTACTTTTATGCCGAAACCGGTTTTTGGTATTGCCGGAAATGGGATGCATACCAACATTTCTTTATTTAGAAACGGTACAAATGCCTTTTATGATCCGGATAGCAAAAACCAGTTAAGTCAGGAAGCTCTTTACTTTATCGGGGGATTAATGAAACATGCAAAAGGACTAACAGCAATAACTAATCCTCTGGTAAATTCTTATAAACGTTTAACCTCAGGATATGAAGCACCTGTATATATAGCCTGGTCCCACAGGAATCGCAGCCCGTTGATTCGTATACCAATTGCCAGAAAAGATGGTACACGAATTGAGCTGAGATCTCCTGATCCTTCTTGTAATCCTTATTTATCTTTTGCTGCAATACTTACAGCCGGCATGGATGGCATTGAAAGAAAAATTATGCCACCTGACCCGGTTAGTGAAAACATTTATGCAATGGATGAAAAACAACTAAAAAAATATGGTATAGAAAATTTACCCAGCAATCTTAAAGAATCATTAGAAGAGTTAAAAAAAGATAAAGCATTACAAGGCAGTCTAACAGAACATATATTCCAAAATTATCTCAGGGCAAAATACCAGGAATGGGAAAATTACAGCATTAGCGTTCATCCCTGGGAATTAGAACAATATCTGTCTGTTTTTTAAGATTTTTTAGGTATTTTAAAACAAAAAAATAATTGTATAAATAAAATAGATTCTAATAAACTTACCTGTACTGAGGGGAAATGATGAGCTTTATAATCCATCGTTGCCCCTCAGTATTTTTTATATTACCAATTCTTAAAACGAATTTGTTAGGTTTATTTGTTGCAAAATACACTTCAATAAATTACTATTAAAGTAGGAATCCTATATGAATAGTTTACTTTATATTTTTATTTTTAAAGAAAATAGCCAAAAATATAATTAAGATATATAATAGTATTAGTCATTAATATAAAATTGATTTAAAATCGTCCAAGTTGTCTATTTTATTTATAAATAGGTGATTAATATATTATGAAAGTACAAATTAAATATATTAATGGGGTACGATTTAAAAGATTTATCATAACTTCAGCTCAAAGAATTAATCAAACTGAAAATCACCTCAATGATATAAATGTATTCCCGGTAGCCGATGGAGATACTGGTACTAATTTGGCAATCACTATGAATAATATCGTTACAGAAGTTCAGAGCTATCACAAGAATTCATTTGAGGAAATGATACAGCGAATTGCCAAAGCTGCATTATCAGGAGCCAGAGGTAATTCAGGTGCAATCCTTGCTCAGTTTTTCCAGGGATTAGCTGAAGCAACACGTGGAATGAATCGTCTAACAACTGTTACTTTTTCTCAAGCTGCAGTAAAGGCTGTGGAGCAAGCCAGAATGGCAATCGCCAATCCGCGAGAAGGCACTATCATAACTGTAATGAAAGATTGGGCATATTTTATAAATAATTTTTCTTATAAAACTCCTGATTTTGTTGAATTATTTAAACATTCACTTGAAAAAGCCAGAACATCTTTACTGGAAACTCCCAGTAAATTGAGAATATTAAGACAAGCCGGCGTAGTAGATGCTGGGGCAGAAGGATTTGTAAATTTACTGGAAGGGATTGTAGATTTTATTGAATATGGTAAATTAAAGACATTTAATAATAGTAAAGATGAATTTCTGTCTAAATCAAAAAAAATAAACTTTCAATATTCTAATAAAAAAGTCAAATATCGATATTGTACAGAATGCTTAATCGAAGGTAGCTATTTAGATAAGAATTTATTAAAACAAAGATTGCATGATTTGGGTGATTCACAAGTAATCGCAGGCTCAAATGAACAAATAAGAGTTCACATTCATACCAATCAACCCGATTTTATAATCTCTCAGGTTAGTGCCCTGGGGAAGGTAATAGAAACCAAAGTTGATGATATGTGGGAGCAAACAGAAAGAGCTGGCAAAAAAACTACCTCAAAAAGAATCACATTGGTCACAGATACTACTTGTGATTTACCAGATGATTTAATAGAAAAATACAATATCAAACTGATTCCTATTGCAGTTCATGTTAATCAAAAAAATTTCTTAGATCGTTTTAATATATCTACAAAAGAAGTAATTGATTATTTAGAAACAACTGATTGCCATGTTACCACATCTCAACCACCATTTCAGTATTTTGAAAATATGTACAAAAAGGTTGGTCAAGAAAGTGATGAAATAATTTCCATTCATATATCAGGTAAACTTAGCGGAACATATCAGGCTGCCTGTATGGCAAGTACCGCTAGCCAATATAAAGACAAAATTCGAGTTATAGACGCCAAGACAAGTACTGTTGCCCTGGGTCTTTTAGTAATAAAAGCTGCTCAAATGATTGAAGAAGGACTTACAGCAAATCAAATCATCTCAAAACTACAACTCCATATCAGGAGAAGTAAGATATTTGTTAGTATTCCGACCTTGAAATATCTGGTAAAGAGCGGACGTTTGGACAAAATCAAAGGAATTATAGGTTCAATGATACATTTAAAACCGGTTATCACGCTTAACAATAAAGGAGCTTTTGAGGAAGCAGCAAAGGTAATTGGACATAAAAAGTTATTAGCAAAAACATTAGAACTATCCAGTGAATTTGGTAAAAGTGTCCAAAGCCCCAGTTTTGGCATTGCCCATATTCAAGATGTTGAATTAGCCAGATGGTATCAAAAAGAATTAAAATTGCTTTTCCCAAAAGCAGAAATATTTATTGCGGAAGGATCCCCTGCTCTTAGTGTTCATATTGGCAAAGGTGGTACAGCTATAGCAATTGTAGGGGAGTAGTTCTTGATTTTGTTTAAATCTTTTAATTTGCTTTTGATAGAAATTTCCAACAAAATAAATAACAAGGAGAATATTTTTGAAAATTGGTATTTATAATTTAATTTCTGATGTAGGTGATAAAAAACTAATCAGTGAAACTTCAGATTCTTTTTTAAAATCCATTGAAGAATACTTACAAGAACCATTAGTCAACATTAATCCTGCTGATATCAAAAAAGAATCTATTTTACCTATAATTATGATTCAATCTGGAGAAGTGGAAGAAAAATTTAAAAGAATTTATCAGCAATTCCCTGCTCCTTATATTTTAATGGCAGGTTATCAATATAATTCTTTACCTGCTGCCCTGGAAATAAGGGAGTATTTAAAAAAAAGAGGGGAAAAAGTTGAAATATTGCACGGTTCAACAAAAATAATTGCACAACGATTAAAAACTTTGAAGCAGATATTTAACACCAAAAAAAATTGTCGTCGTTTTCAGGTAGGAGCTTTAGGAAAACCTGCAGACTGGCTTATTGCAAGTGGTGCTGATTACAATGCAATCAGAAAAAAACTTGGCATAAGAGTTTTTGATATTCCAATAGAAGAAATGATCAGACATATTGACCTGATAGGGCATAGTGATGTTGAATTTGATAGAGACTTATCGAAATTTAACTTTGAACCAGATGTTCTAAAACAATCTTTAAGAATTTACCAGGGCTTAAAAAATTTAGCACAGGAATACAAATTCAATGCTCTGACAGTTAGTCTTTACGATTTATTAAGCTTTTATAAAAACACTGCCTGTTTAGCTTTTTCCTTCTTGAACAAGGAAGGAATAATAGCCGGGAGTGAAGGAGATGTTCCCTCTACTGTTTCTATGCTTGTGGCTAACAAGCTAACCGGTGAAACTGTTTTCATGGTTAAGCCGGTTTGTATAGACCAGGAAAAAAATGAAATTATATTCTCTAATTGTATTATTCCTATGAATATCCATGAAGAGCTTTTGTTAAAAAACCATTTTGAATCTGGATTAGGCAGTACAATTTATGGCAAGGCAACAAAAAGCCCGATAACTATTTTTAAATTAAATAGCAATGCAGATAACTTTTATTGTGCAGAAGGAGAAATAATAGAATATTTAGAAGCCACTCAACAATGTGAGATACAGCTAAAGATCGTTCTTGAAGAACCTGTCAATAACTTTTTAGAAAAGGCTATTGCAAATAATCAGATTATCTTTAAAGGACATCATAAAGAAAAAGTTAAAGAATTTTTTTCAGTAATCCTGTAGGGATTTGAAAAATAACTTTTTTGCTACCATAATTTATAAAAATTTTTACAGCTTGTAAAGTAAATAATTTCTATTGAGAAAAGAGGTTTTCTATTTTGAAGATAGGAATTATCTCTGATATTCATGGAAATGCTGAAGCACTACGGGTTGTGCTAAAAAAAATAGAAGATGTTGACCAGATTGTTTGCCTTGGTGATATTGTAGGATATGGAGCTGATCCTTCTTTTTGTATTGAAAAAATAAGAAGTCTGGAAGCACTATGTCTAAAAGGTAATCATGAAGCCGCTATTACTGGAGAACTAAGTTTAACTTATTTCAGTGAGGATGCGAAAAGTTCTTTACAATGGACAAAAGACAGACTTAAAGATTTTGATCTTGATTATTTAAGCAGACTTAAATTAAAAACTACCCTTGCTAAAGATATTTTAGGTGTACACGGAAGCCCAAGGCAACCTTTATGGGAATATGTTTTAGATAAGCAGGTTGCAGAGGAAATTTTTACCTCTTTCAATTTTAAAATTTACTTTATCGGACATAGTCATATTGCAGGCTATTTTGCATTTCGGCATAAAGATAAGACTATAAATTATTACAGTGCTATTGAGGGAATAAAAATCCCTCTAAAACCAGCATATAGCTATTTGATTAATTGTGGTAGTGTTGGCCAGCCAAGAGATAGAAACCCTCAGGCATGTTATGTATTATTTGACACAGAACAGTTAAGTGTGGAAATATGCAGGATAAAGTACTTAATTTCTAAAACCCAAGAAAAAATAACAAAAGCTAACCTGCCTTCTTTTCTGGCTGAAAGGCTGTCAATCGGGATATGAGATTATAAATTAGATAACAACTTTACATTTAAGGGAAAAATATGCAAAAAGCAATGTTTTATGATGTTTTAGAAGGTAATAATGTAAAATGTATGCTTTGTTCGCATCAATGTATCATTTCTCCAGGTAAAAGAGGAATATGCCATGTAAGAGAAAACAAAGATGGTATTTTGTATAGTTTAAATTACCAAAAATTAATTGCCTCTCAGGTAGATCCAATTGAAAAAAAACCTTTATTCCATTTTTATCCCGGATCATATTCTTATTCTATTGCTGCTTTTGGATGTAATTTTCAGTGCATGCACTGTCAAAATTGGTCTATTTCTCAGATAAAAGATGATAAAGATCCAATTGTAGGTAGCAAAACTACCCCAGAAAAAGTTATTCAAAATGCTTTTAAAAACGGTTGCTTGTCAATTTCTTACACTTATACTGAGCCCACGATTTTTTATGAAACTGCTTTTGAAATTTCCCAACTTGCCAATGAGAAAGGATTAAAAAACATCTTTATTACCAACGGTTATATAAGCCAAAAAGCATTACAAAAAATAGCTCCTTTTCTGGATGCTGCGAATGTGGACTTGAAAGCCATGAATGAAGAATTTTATAATAATATATGCAGGGCAAAGTTACAGCCGGTTCTAAACAGCATTAAATTATATTATAATTTAGGAATATGGATTGAAATAACGACATTAATTATCCCTGGTTATAATGATGACCCTCTAGAATTAAAAAAGATAGCAGAATTTATTGCCGGGATAGATCCAGGGATACCCTGGCATGTTACTGCTTTTTATCCCACATATAAACTCAATAAGTTACCTATAACACCTTTATCTACATTGGACTTGGCATATAAGATTGGAAAAGATCAAGGGTTACAGTTTGTGTACAAAGGAAATATATCCCGGGGAGAGAATACTCATTGTCCTGGTTGTGGTGAATTATTGATAAAAAGAGACTGTTTCAACATTCAAAATATTCTTGTTAATAATAAGTGTCCTTCTTGTGGAGAAAAAATTGCAGGCAGAGGATTATAATTATTTATAAACAAAAAATGTGGAAAATATTTATCGGAATAAAACCTTTGATAATTTTCCTCTTTTTATCTCAACAGCCTTATAGGGGCATAGTTCCTGACAGCAAAAACAGCGGATACAATTATTGAGATTAACATGCGGTTTTTTGTTTATCATTTCGATACATTTAGCCGGACAGTTTTGTGCGCATAGACCGCAGCCTACACATTTTTCATGAATAAAAAAAGGTCGTGGCCGTAACATGTTATAAAAAAAATTATCAATACCAGGAGGTAGATGTAAAGGAATATGGCGGCTTCTGGAAGAAGCAGGAACTTTAAACGGTATGGGTTGTAATTCTTCCCTATCAATACCCTGTATATTTATATCTTTAAAATCTGCTGGAATAAGATTTCTTTCTATGGCATTATTCAGAGTGTCTATTCTGTTGGGGGCAAGACCAATAAGATGTGCACAAGCAAAATCAAGTGCATGAGGATTGGCAGAAGCTGCTAACAATCCGATGGGTCTTGGATCTCCAGCCGAAGGGCCGTCTCCTTCCATTCCAATAACTGCATCCATAATTGAAATCTGCGGTTTAACACACTCGACAACATCTATCAGCATATTAGAAAAATCTTTAATATCACTCATTCTCAGATGGTACTCAGCTTTTAAAAGTCCCGGGATAGTACCGAATAAATTTTTTACTGCACCAGTATAAATGGTAAAACCGTGAGTTTTAAGTTTTGCAATAGAGATAATCACATCTGCTTCTTTCACAAAATTAGCTAAAGTTATTTGCTTTAAGATTTTACCATTACCAAAAGGAATATCCTGTTGCTGGAAATTCCAATTTAGTTCTGCTCCTGTATTATTAGCTATCTCTTCCATTCCAGTTTCCCGGTAGATTCCTTTTAACCAATTTTTTGTAAATGGACCTCCCGGACTATCAGCCAGCAAAACTTTTGCTCCCAGGGCTTGTATTTGTTCAATAATAGCCTCCACCAGTACCGGATGAGTGGTAACTGCTTCTTGAGGTGTTTTTTTCATTAACAAATTTACTTTTAATAAAACTTTATTACCTGGTTTTATATATTTCTTTAAACCGCCTAAATCTTGAAAAAGTTTATTGGTGGCTTTTCGTACTTCTTCTTTTTGGTATGTCTGGCATCTTGTAAAGAAAACTTTATTATCCATATTTCACCTTTATTTAGATTATCAATTATAACAAAATTTAAGGAAAATCCAAATGTTTATTTTTGTAATTATTTCTTGTTTTTAAAATATTAAAAAGAATATTTTGCACATATTTTTTTGAAAGTGTTTTCGTTGATATTTCCCCCACTCACAATAAGGGCAATTTTTTGATCATAAAATATTTCCGGATTACCCAAAACAGCGGCTGTAGAAACAGCTCCCGCTCCTTCTACAATTAAATTTTCATTTTTCCATAATTTGTAAATGCTTTTTTCAATTAAATCTTCTTTTATCAATAAAATATCATCAACATATTTTTGGATAATAGGAAAAGTCATGGAATTATTTTCAATGCCACCAGCTAATCCATCGGCTATAGTAGGGAAATGGGGATAGTTATCATTAGTTAATAATTTGCCCTTTCCAAAAGAATGGTACATTGCTGCATCGTTTTCAGCCTGGATACCTATTATTTTTATATCCGGGAAATTTTCTTTGACAGCAATAGCAATTCCAGAAATCAATCCCCCACCACCAATAGGCACTAAAATAGATTGCAGTTTAGAGTACTGCTGGATTATCTCTAAGCCTATAGTTCCCTGACCTGCAATTATTGCAGGATCATTATAAGGAGAAATATAGAATTTATTTTCTTTTTCCGCCATCAGTCGGCCATATTCTTCAGCTTGATCTACGGTATCACCTTTTATTATAATTTGAGCTCCATACTTTTTAATTAATTCTATTTTTTTTTCAGGAGTTTTTTCCGGCAAGAAAATAGTTGTTTTTAATCCCATTTTTTGACAGGCTAAAGCAATGGCTTGTCCGTGGTTACCAGAAGAAGCAGTAACAATTTCACAATTCTCTTCTTTTATTATAAGAAGTTTATTAAAAGCACCTCTAATTTTGAATGCATTAGTAGTCTGTAAATTTTCTAATTTTAAAAAAACCTGACCATTTATTTTATTACTAAGGTAAATACTTTCACGTAATTCAGTTTCTTTTATAAGATTTGTAATATTTTTTTTAGCTTCAATTATTTCTTGTAAATTTATCATAATAATCCCTTTTTCAAAATTATTTTTGTGTTTATAAGTTATTTATTAAAAAAATTCTTTAAGATAAGAAGAGAAAACAGATAAGCTTTTTTTAAGTTTTGCCGTATCTCCTCCAAATCCAATTCTAAGAAAATTGGGAAACCCAAAACATTCGCCAGGAACAACTAAAAGAGATTTTTTATGAAAAAGGTCCAGCGCTAATTCCTCTGAGCTGATAGGTAAATTTTTAATTTTAGGAAAACATAATACACCAGCATCAGGCAAATAAAAGTCAAAATATTTTTGATGTTCTGTAAACCATAAACTGATAACCTCTCTGTTACTTTTAAGAATATTGGAATTTCTTTCAAATATTTTTTTAAAATTATCAAGGGCAAATTGTGCTAAGTAATCACTAATAGGAGAGTTGCTGATAGAAGTATAATCTTTTAACTGCCAGCACTGATCAATGATTGTTTCAGAACCTGCAATCCAGCCAAGGCGTATTCCTGATAATCCATAAGCTTTGGACATGCTTCCAACACTGATTGCTTTTTTGCTTAATGAATGGCCATAAGGCGGAACAATATTATTGTCTGTTATTAATTCATGATAAACCTCATCACAAAGAACATAAAAGTCATACTCTTCAGACCATTTTAAAATGGTTTTTAACTGAGACTCATTAATAATTGCGCCTGTTGGATTGTTGGGAATGTTTAAAACAACCAGTTTTGTTTTTTCATCAATAATTTTTGCTAATTCTTCTATATCAGGTTGAAAATTATTTTCAGGAGATAACTTCCAAAACTCAAGTTTTGCACCACAAGACTCTGCAGTGGAGTACAATGCCTGGTATGCTGGCCAAAGAGCAATTACCTTATCACCTTTTTCCAATAATACATTTGCCAGTAAAAAATCTGCCTCTATAGCACCAGTTGTAACCAGAATATTTTCTTCAGAAGTATTATTACCATATAAATTAGCAATCTTTTTTCGTAAAGACTTACTTCCTTTAGTGGGATTATAGCCTATCTTTATTTTTGCTAATTTTTGTAGTAAATTCTCCTGCGGGTTTAATTGACTTAATTCTTCAATAGTAAAAGGCTTAGCATCTGTTTCAGCCAGTTCGAATTTAGCTTTATCTTCATAGAGATTAAGCCATCTTTCTACTTGAAAAGTATTTATTTTCATGCAAATTCTCCTTAATGCAAGTTGTAAAAATATAAATTTTTAAGGTATACTTATAAAAATCTCACCTTAGAAATTTTTCAATCGACCAAGGTGAGATTTTTATTTTTGTATAAATGATTATAAGTAAATTGGATTATCAGTTAGATGTCATGCACTGAGCTAAATTTTTTGCAAAATCTTCTAAGTTTTCATTTAATAAATCCACCACCTGTGCATAACAGTCAGAGATTTTATTTAGATCTCCCATAAAATAGGCATTTACTAAATTATCCCAGATTGGAGTCTGCTGAATTTTTGTTAATCCTTCATTTATTATCGGGAGTATACCTTTAGGATCGCCTTTCTGGACATAAAACACATATTCTTCTTCAGTATTGATTGTTCCAACAATCTTAATAGGATTATTTTTTGTAAATGCTTCGGCAACAGGGGTATCAGCCACAAAAACAGCAATACGTCCATTGACTAAGTCCATTATACCTAAATCATTAGTTTCATAAAGCTCTAGCTTAATATCAATTCCTTTCCCGACTAAATTGTCTTCTAGCCAATCAGCCTGGGTAGTACCTCTTTGTGCCCCAACACTATTTCCTCCGGCTAAGGCAATTGCTATATTTAATTCAGAGTCACCTTTAACCATTACTCCTTGACTGCCAGACCAGTAAGTATTGGATGCATCGGCTACCTGAAGACGTTCTTCGGTTAAAGTAGCTCCCGCAGCCATTAAGTCAATTCTACCTGATTGTAGAGCAGGAATAAGAGAGTCAAACCCGATATCATTTATCTCTACTTCATATCCCTGTATCTGAGCAATTATTTTCATAAGATCCATGTCAAATCCTACAAAATTATTATTGGCATCAATCCATTCAAAAGGCGGCCAGTCAGCAGAGGTTCCTACAACAATTTTTTCTGGTGCAGCTGAAAGAGAAACAACACATATTGAGATACATGAAAATACAATAACTAAAGCAAGAATAATTTTTTTACCTAATTTATTGAACATTTTTTCCTCCTTATTTTAGGCATAGTTTTATTGATTATACAGTCCGATATTACTTTTTGTTAAAAATTTCACCTCCTGTGTTCTTATTTATTTTTATTTAATTTTACTTGTTCAAGTTAAACATTGCTTTGTGATATTACAGGCCGGGAATACGAAATTTATTTTCCATTGCATCAAGTAATTTTGATAGAATTGAAACCAAAACAAGATAGATTAAAGCTACTATTATAAAAACTTCAAATGTCCTGAAATTTCTGGAAGCAATTAACCTGCCCTGAGACATAATTTCTGGAGTTTGAATCATATAAGCCATTGAAGAATATTTTAAAAGATAAATAAGTTCATTAGACCAAGAGGGGACTACCAAACGAAACATTTGTGGTAATACTACATGTTCTATTGTTTGTATTTGATTCATCCCAATAGAATAAGCAGCTATTAATTGTTCTTTTTTAACAGATTGAATTGCTCCTCTGAAATATTCGGCTTGATAAGCTGCACTATTTAACCCCATTCCAATTATCGCAGCAGTAAAAGGTGATAGCATGATACCGATAGAAGGAAGGCCAAAATAAAGTATAAACAATTGAGTTAACAATGGTGTACCGCGAATAATTTCCACAAAAAAACTACAAACAAAATAAATAGCTTTATTCCCATAAACTCTACCCATTGCAGTAGGTATTCCAATAATAATACCAATCATTATAGAAATTATAGTTAGTTGGATGGTAACGACAGTTCCTTGTAATAATTTTGGAAAAATATCCCAGGCAAGCATAAAAAAGTTCATATAATTTTGCCTCCATAGAGCTCAGTGATTTTATGCAAAAATTCTTGTGTTCTAGGATTTTTAGAATTTAAGAACATTTCGTCTGGTTTTCCTTCTTCTACAATGATACCATTTTCCATAAAAATGATATCATTAGCCACAGCACGGGCAAACCCCATTTCATGAGAAACAACAACCATAGTCATGCCTTTTTCGGCAAGTTTAGTCATTACACCTAAAACTTCTCCAATTAATTCAGGGTCAAGAGCAGAGGTAGGTTCGTCAAAAAGGATAAGTTTAGGGTCCATAGCTAATGCCCTGGCAATGGAAACTCGTTGCTGTTGTCCGCCTGATAATTCAGCAGGATAAGAGTTAATCTTATTTCCAAGGCCAACCTCATTGAGTTTTTTCATACTTATTTCAGTTGCCTCTTTTTTGGCTATTTTTTTTACTACCAATAAACCAATTCTCACATTATCAAGAACAGTCAGATGGGTAAATAGGTTAAAATGTTGAAAAACCATACCAATTGAAGATCGAATTAAATTGATATCGGTATCAGGATTTGTAATTTCAATATCTTCTAACCAGATACGGCCTTTGTCTGGAGGTGTTAATTGATTAATACAGGTTAACAAAGTACTTTTCCCGGTTCCGGAAGAACCTATAATAACAGTTGTTTCGCCCTGTTTTACTTGAAAGGAAATTCCTTTAAGCACCTCTAATTCTCCATATTTTTTATGTATATTTTCAGCTTTCAAAATAATTTTTGGCATTTCAAATCCTTTCCAAAACAGATTGGTCTTTTCTTGCTTTAATTTCATAACCAGGAATTTTATATTTTTTTTCCAGTAATTTTAAAAACTGGTTGCCAGCAAAAACCAGTACAAAATAAATTAAGGCACAAAAAGTATAAATCAACAAAGCATTTCCAAAAGTCCGAGCTACAATGTAACGCCCTTGTCTTAATAATTCCGTAACACCAACAGCATAAGCTAAAGAACTATCTTTAAGAACAACAGCAAATTCATTAGCCCAGGAAGGAATAGAAAGCCTTAATGCTTGTGGCAGGATAATATGTCTGATTGACTGCAACATATTCATACCCAGAGAGCGAGCTGCCTTTAATTGTCCCTCTCCAATAGACTGGATTGCCCCTCTGAAAATTTCCGATTGATAGGCAGCTGAACGAAATCCCATTGCTAAAATTGCAGCAAAAAATGGGCTTATGTTGATATTAAAAAAGGAAGATCCGAAATAAAATAAAAACAAGAGAACCAGTGCCGGGATTGCTCTGAAAAAACGTTCAAAAGGACGGATTATTAAAATTTGCAAAGGACGAGATCCATATACTCTTCCTAATGCCAGCAGAATTCCCAAGACTAAACCCAGGCTTAAAAAATAAATTGTTAAAATGATAGTATTGATTGTGCCTGTTAAAAGAGATGGAAGTCCTTGCAAAATTACATTTAATTGATTCATTTATTAATAAGTGCTCCTCATTATTCTGGTTTATTTTATATTTTATAAAGTTTCCAGTATAAATAAAAAAATCTCGCTTCCTCTTTAGTTCAAAATCATAAAGAGGGGCGAGATAATTCCCGTGGTACCACCCTGTTTGAATTATATTTAGTATGAATATTAGTTTCAATTGTAATAATTAAATATAATCCCACTTATTATTTGTTTATAAAGGAAACAATCCTGATAACATGAAAATCAAAAACATCTTTTCAACATAAAACCGACAAGGTAATTTGCACCTTACATACCTATCTCTAAAAATGATTTTATGCTTACTCTTTTATTTTTACTTTTTATCTATAGAATAATCTTTTTAAAATTATTTTAATATTAAAAGGAATAGCTCTATTTGTCAAGGCTTACTAATAAAATTAACAATATTGAACATCAAAAGTGAATAGAAATTTTTATTTAAATATTTTACAATTATTTTATTCTATATTAATATATTTGATATATAATAAAATAAACAATATTTATAAATACCTATCAAAAAAACTCTCAAAATAATATTGAAAATCTGTATATACTTTTTTTCTGTTAATCTGGAAATATAATGAACAAAGAGTCATTTTAATATCTGGAATCTGGAAGTAATTTGCACTTTTAAAATCTTTAATTAAATTAAGCCGATTAAGAGTAGAAGCCATTAGAGAAATATTTTATATTTAAAAAACATTTGGAGGTGTTTAGATGCAAGGAAGAACGGCTATAGCTAGAATCTTAAAGGAAGAAGGGGTAGAATTTGTAACAGGATTTCCCAGAAATTTACTTCACGAAGCTCTTGCAGAAGAAGGAATCAGATTTATCAAATTTCGAACTGAAAGAGTTGCCATTAATGCAGCTGATGGTTTTACTAGAGCTAGTTTTGGCAAAAAAATTGGAGTAGCATCAGTACAGAATGGTCCAGGAATTGAAAATGGGTTTGGAGGAATTGCACATGCATTTGCTGATTCAGTACCTATATTGGTTTTGCCCCAGGGTTACCCTCGTCGACAAAAAGTATTCCCAGCATTTGATTCAGTAAAAAACTTTGGGGAAGTAACTAAATGGGTAGATGAAATAAACTTTGCAGACAGAGGACCCGAATTAATGAGAAGGGCTTTTACCTATTTAAGAAATGGCCGTCCAGGTCCAGTTTTGCTGGTTTTGCCTCAAGATGTAGCGCTGGAAGAATTTGATGACAGTAAATTTACCTATAAAAGTGTAAGTAGTGCTAAAACAATGGGTGATCCTGAAAAAATAAAAGAAATTGTCAAAGCCTTAATTGAGGCTAATAATCCAGTAATCCGTGCAGGAGCGGGCATACTTTATGCCGGAGCATGGAAAGAACTGGTAGAATTAGCAGAACTACTGGAAATACCGGTTTATACAACTATGAACGGAAAAAGTTGTTTTCCTGAAAGCCATCCTCTGTCTTTGGGAGCAGGTGGAAGAGCAAGACCTGATATGGTCATGCATTTTTTAAGAAAAACTGACTTAATATTTGCCATTGGGTCAAGCTGCACAAATGAACCTTTTACCACTCCATTACCTGATGGTGTTGATATTATTCAATCAACTATAGATGAACGTGATATCAATAAAGATTATGATTTAAAGAATTTTGTAATTGGTGATGCAAAATTAGTATTAAGACAACTGATTGAAGAAATAAAAAATAATAATTATAAAACTGAAAATAGCAGAAATGTCAAAAATGAAATAAAAGCGGTGAAAGAGGAGTGGATGGAAAAGTGGATGCCTAAATTAACTTCAGCCGAGACTCCTATAAATCCCTATCGCGTAATTTGGGACATAATGCAAGTATTTGAAGAAAAAAATAC
Source organism: Atribacterota bacterium (assembly GCA_040767965.1). GTDB lineage: Bacteria > Atribacterota > Phoenicimicrobiia > Phoenicimicrobiales > Stramentimicrobiaceae > JAXGNR01. The sequence continues at coordinate 135,160 of JAXGNR010000006.1, read as the reverse complement.
TATTATTACTCATGATTCCGGCAGCCCGCGTGAACAGCTGGTTCCTTTTTATAATTCTGATACTCCAGGCAGTTATATTGGATGGGGAAAATCTACCACTTTAGGACAGGGGCTTGGATTGGCAATGGGAGCTAAATTAGCGTGTCCCGACAAAACAGTGATAAACCTGATGGGTGATGCAGCATTTGGTATGGTAGGTATGGATTTTGAAACAGCAGTACGAGAAAACATCCCTATTATAACAATAGTAATGAATAACTTTAAACTAGGTGGTTATTACAAGGAATTCCCATTATCCTCTGATCGTTATGGATTGAACAAGCTTACCGGCAATTATGCCAGGGTTGCTGAAGGATTAGGTGCTGGTTATGTAGAAAAGATTACTGAACCAGAAGGTATTATCCCTGCACTTAAAAAAGCACAGGATTCAGTAAAGTCTAACAAAGCTGCTTTCTTAGAAATAATGACCAGAGAAGAGACAGAATTTTCATCATTTCCATTAAAATGGTAATTTTGATTTTTTAAAAAAATATTATTATTCTGTTTATATGGTAAATATTGAAGATATTTGTTTAATAATAAAATCCGTGAATTTGAATTCACGGATTTTATTATTAATTTCTAAGTTTAAGTTTAATTTTAATGAGTCAGTGAAAAAAACTTCCTGCATCAACAAGGAGAGTTTGACCTGTGATGCTATCAGTTTTGGTAAACAATAATACTGCATCAGCCACATCATCTTTGTCAGCTGCTTTTTTAAGTACTGCACTGTTTAATGATCTGGCTACATGCTCTCTGGTCAAATTATCAGTCATTCTGGTTCCTTCCATTAAACCAGGGGCAATATCATTTACAAGAATATCAGGTGCCAAAGCTACTGCCAAACATTTAGTCAAATGTATTAACCCAGCCTTGGAAACGGAATAAGCCATAGAACTACCCGAGGGTCTAAAGCCGGCTACTGAGGATATGGTAACAATTCTGCCTCCTCCTCTTTTTCTCATGTAGGGTGCGGCTTTTCTTGCTGCTAAATAGGGAGAAGTAAGGTTGTAATTTAAAATAAATCGCCACTTATCTGCATCGAGAGTGTCAAGATCCTGAAAAGGAATTGATTCATTATAAGCAGCATCTAAAATGAGTATATCAAATCCTCCGAAAATGTCATCTGCAAAAGCAAACATTTTTTCAATCCCGTCTTCAGTTGTAATATCCGCCTGTACAGCAGCAGCATTAACTCCATAATTTTTTATTTCCTGCAAATTATGCTCTGCTTTTTCTTTTGATTTTGCATAAACAAGACAAATATTTACCTTCTCTTTTGCTAAAGCCAGGCAGATTCTGGAACCTAATCCACCAGTGGCTCCAGTTACAACTGCTACCTTTCCTTTGATATCCATGTTCTCCTCCTAAAAAAATTGTAATTGTAAGATGCAAGAAAAGATTGTAATTAAACTTTAAAAAGTACTAATAATTCAGACTATATTTTATTTAAGTTTATAGCAGAAAATTATTGATTACAAGTATTGCTGATAAATAAAACATGACAAAAATCAGAATATCTATAACAGAAAATTTTATTTAATTCTTTTTAAGTAATTAGTGCAGTTAAAAATAATTTTATTATAATTATCGTTAAATTAAAAAGAAAGATACACTAAAAGGTACAAAAAATTTGAAGTTTATCCTTGTCTAACAAGAAAACTATCTCTACAGATATGAGTTATTATTCATATTGACAAAATATGCTTATCTGATATAGAGTAAAAAGCAGAATAAATATTATAATTAAGGGGGTTTTTTATGTTTAAATTAGAAGGAATCTATCCTGCAATGCTTACTGCTTTTGATGATGAAGGAAAAGTAGATGAAATGCAAATGCGTAAAGTAGTCGATTTCCAAATTGAAAATGGAGTAGAAGGCCTTTTCCCGAATAGCAGCCTGGGTGAATTTATAAGGATGTCCTCTGAAGAGAAGAAAAAACTTATTAAAATAGTCTTTGAACAAGCCAATGGCAGAGTGCCTGTTGTCCCGGGAGCCTGTGCTGGCTCTGCTGATGAAAGTATTGCTATTGCCAATTATGTGGAGCAAACTGGTGGAGAGGCAGTGGTTGTTTGCCCTCCTTATTATATTACCATGTCTCAAGCTGAAATTATTGCTCATTATAAGACTATTGCAGACAATATAAATATCCCATTGGTTTTATATAATATACCCCAATTTACTAATCCTATTGGTTATGAAGTAGTGAAAGAATTAGCAGGTCACCCAAATGTTATCGGAATGAAGGACAGTGGCGGCAATATGGTAGACTTTTTGAACTTTCTTGATATAGCCAAGGAAAAAAATGAAAATTTCAGCCTTTTTACTGGACAAGGAGCAATGGTGTTATCTGCTCTGCAAGCAGGCGGTAAAGGAAGTATGACCGGAGATGCAAACTATATACCTGAAGTTGTAGCAGAATTAGTAAAATCTTACAAAGAAGGGAATTTGCAAAGAGCACTTAAAATTCAGTTTGACATAATCAAATTGCAAAGAGTATTAAAACAAGTTCCATTTTCTATTGGTTTTAAACTGGCAATGAAAGCCCGTGGGATTGATATGGGTAAACCAAAACAGCCATTGTCAAGTTCTGCCCAGCAACAGGTTGAAAAGCTAGAGCCGGTAATTAAAAAAGAAGTGGATAACATTTTAAATTCAATTAAATAAAAATTAATGGTATTTTCAAACTAAATCATTTGACAGCTTATCATATTTACATAAGTTAATAATTTTCTATATTAAAACAGAAGGAGGTGAATTATTTTATATTTTCTCTTTAGATTTTTATAAGAATTACAAACAAATAACAGGAAAAGAAATTAAAAAATTAAATAGTAAAAAATATGGGGGTTCTAAATAAAAATGAATTATAAAGGATTTAAAATTTTTTTAATTACTATTTTTTTAATTATGTGCTTTGTAAATATAAATTTTGCTAAAGACATTACATTACGTTGGGCAGCTGATGGCTCAAATGATTTTTTAATTGCTCCTGATACAGCAATAATAATGAATTTAGGTAAGACTTATCTTGAAGGAAAAGGAAACTGGAATGTTCAGCTTTTCCCGGACATGCAGTTGGGTGATAAAAGAGCTGTTTATGAACAGGTAAAAGAAGGACTTGTTCATATATATTCTTCAGCAGAACCTACCACTATAGGATCCATTGAGTATCCACCTTTAACAATTTTCGGAATACCCTGGCTTTACCCCGATGAATATACTGCAAATGCAGTAACGGGTACTATTCATACAAGTGAATTTATCCGCAAAATGTCTGATGATATGGCAGAAAAAACTGGGGTTCGCCTTTTGGCTGTGCATCCAACCGGATTCAGGAATTTAACTACAGCTAAAAAAGCTGTTCACTCAGTTGCAGATTTAAAAGGCTTAAAGATCAGAACTATGCCTGCCCCAATACATATTAAATTATGGACAAATATGGGTGCTGACCCGGTTCCGATATCCTGGTCTGAAACTTATACCTCATTACAAACTGGTGTTGCTGACGGGCAGGAAAATCCTTACAAAAATATAAAAAATATCCATCTGGATGAAGTTCAGGATTACTGTACAACCACCGGACATGTTATGTCCCACGAATCATTCATTACAAATGAAGAATGGTTTCAAGGCTTATCTGACCTTGATAGACAGAATCTCTTAGAAATGATGGATATTGTTGATATTGCTCGCAGAGGAGCCTCAGAATGGGCTAATTATAATTATAGAGGAAGTATGAATTTACAATACATTGATCTTTCTCCTGAAGAAAAGGCAGCTTTTAAAGAAGCTTCTAAACCAGATGAATTAATGGAGATATTCAGGAAGGAAGAGCTTGGGGAAGAATATGAGTACTGGTTAGATGAAATACTTGTCCTAATAGAACAGGCAAAAAATGAAATACACACCTATGCACAGGAATTTGGAGATTAAATAATAATAGTTTATAACAACTGTGGTTTTGACTTTATAATCAAAACCACAGTTGTTATAAAGATATTTAAAAAGGGGAAGTTAAATGCAAAAAAAACCTTTTAAGATTGAATTATGGTTGGAGCAAACAAATACTAATTTAAATAATATATTATCATTTTTAGCCAGGATTTGTTTTGTAGTATCTTTTGGAGCTTTGGTGGTACAAGTTTTTTTGCGAAACATACCTTTCTTGCGAAGTACTTTCTGGGCTGAAGAAATGGCTAGATTTTTAATGATCTATATGGCTATGTTAACTATCTCCATTATTGCTTGTAGAGACGAACATCCAAAAGTTGATACCATATTGAGAATGCTGCCTCCTAAAATAGCCAACATCTGGGAATATATCAGATACATTTTAACAATTATTTTTCTTTCTTATCTTGTTTACTATGGTATGCGAACAGTAATGAGGAATTTAACAACTTATACAGCAGGAATGAAAATCGCCTGGGGATATGTTTATTTTGCGGTTCCCCTGGGGAGTTTCTTAATGGCTATCCAGGTTTTAATTTTAGTGATTAAAAAGATTATGTTGAACTATCGTGGGATAATTGAGGATAAATACAGCAAAATATCTCTTGAAAAATTGGTTGATTAATAAAATTTTTAACTGTTTTATTATGAAAAAGTTGAACAAGAAGCGAGAAAGGAGAATTAAATGTTTGACCCTTTTATTGTTGCCCTTATTGTATTTACAATTTTATTATTTTTAGGAATGCCAGTTGCCGTAGCCTTAGGTGTAAATTCCCTGGTTTATTTTTTTCTTTCTGGAGAAGTTAATTTTTTGAGAATTATTTCCGAGAGATTTTTTTCCGGTATGGACCAATTTATTTTGTTAGCAATTCCGCTTTTTATGTTTATGGGCGAAATTATGAATAAAGGAAACGTTACAAATGAGCTGGTTGATTTAGCAAATGTACTTGTTGGCCGCTTTCGTGGTGGATTGGCTTATGTGAATATATTTGTAAGTACTTTGTTTGCAGGTATGACTGGTTCAGCTCTTTCTGACATTGCTGCCCTTGGTTCTATGTTAATTCCTGCCATGGAAAAGCAAGGTTATGATACTGAATTTAGTACTGCCGTTACCGTAGGATCTTCTCTGCAGGGACCAATTATACCTCCCAGTATTCCCGCTGTGCTTGTGGCAGGAGTTGCCGGTATATCTGTAGGTGGAGTTTTTCTGGCTGGCGCCTTCCCTGGATTACTTATGGGTTTGGCTTGTGCTGTAGTAACATTTATACGTGCCAGACAAAGAAATTACCCTAGAAATGTTGTGAAATTAAATGTTTCAGTCCTTTTTAACGCAATAAGAATATCTTTTCTATCTTTATTAATCCCAATTATTGTTGTTGGTGGAATAATATTTGGATTTTTTACACCTACTGAAGCAGCAGCGGTAGCCGGGGCTTATGCGTTAATAATTGTTTTTATAATTAAGAAAACTCCTCTAAAAGAATTGATTCCAATTATTTTTAATGTGGCTTTATCTACTGGAAAAGTATATTTTATATTAGGGACAGCAAATATTTTTGGCTGGATAATAAGTATTGAAGGTATTCCACAAAAAATTGCTGCACCGCTTTTAAGTATGACTAGTAATCCTCAAATTCTTTTAATATTAATTAGTGCACTTTTACTTTTCTGGGGAATGTTTCTACCTACTACCCCTGCAATATTAATAATGTCTCCAATTTTTTTTCCTATCGTTAGAATGGCAGGAGTTCATCCAGTTCATTTTGGAATAATAATGGTTGTGTGCTGTATGATAGGATTAGCAACACCTCCTTTTGGTACAGGTTTGTTTGTAGCTTTAGCCATTGCTGATACTGATATGGTTGGTCTGGTAAAAGAGCTGCTACCTTTTTTTCTTGCCTTTATTTTAGTTGTATTATTGGTAATATTCATACCGGAACTTGCTTTATTTTTACCCAGGTTAGCAGGAATAATATAGTAGTAATGTAGTAAAAGGATATTAAATATAGCAACAATATATTTATAAATTTATAAAATACAAAAAGAGAGGTATTTTAATATGAAAGCATTGATTGCAGCAGTATCAGTAGCTTCTCAAGGAAAAGAAGTTATGGATTTATTTTATAACAGTGGTTTTCAGGTAGAAATATTAGATGCTCCTTATACAGAAAAGAGATTGATCAATAAAATGGGCGATGTAGAAGGTGTAATTGTAGGCGAATACCCAGTGACAAGAAAAGTGATGGAAGCCAGCAAGTCATTAAAGGTAATTTCTAAAGTTGGGGTAGGTGTGGATAAAATCGATCTTACAGCTGCTTCTGAAAAAGGAATCTGGGTAACCAATACACCTGGTGCCAATGCAGATGCAGTTGCTGATTTAACTTTTGGCCTGATGCTCTCAATTGCCCGTTATATTCCACAAACATTCCAATTATTAAAAGAAGGAGAATGGGTCAGATATAGAGGACGGCAATTATGGGAAAAAACATTGGGAATAGTGGGTCTGGGGGCGATTGGTAAAAAAGTTGCTTTTAGAGCGAAGGGGTTTTCGATGCGTATTTTAGGATATGATATTTATAAAGATGAAAATTTTGCCCGGGAAAATAATATTGAATTTGTAGACCTGGATACTTTATTTAAAGAATCAGATTTTATAACATTCCACATTCCTTTGATTCCCCAGACTGATAATCTGGTAAACAAAAGGACTTTGTCGTTAATGAAGCCAACTGCTTATCTGGTTAACCTTGCTCGCGGAGGAATAGTAAACAGCAAAGATCTCTATCAATGTTTAAAAGATAAAAAAATAGCCGGTGCTGCTCTGGATGTCCTGGTAGACGAGCCACCAAAAAAAGATGAGCCCTTGCTCTCATTGGATAATATAGTTATAACCAGTCACATTGGAGCCAATACAGTTGAAGGTATCCGTAATATGTCAATAGCGGCTACAGAAAACATTATTTCAACATTTAAAGATGGTAAACCATTGTATCCAGTAAATAAAATTTAACAATATAGTGCAGTATTGCAATAATTATGATATTAATGCATTAATTTGTCACAATATTATTTTTGTAATATAGCAGAGCATTATATAGGATGATTGTTTATATCAGGTATTTGAAAAATAAAAAAGCAGAATGAATTTTTCCCCTTACTATGAGGGTTGTCTGATTTGACAAAAAAATAGAAAAGTGTTATTAATTTAACTTAGTGTGTTAATGAAAAATATGAAATTATTGTTTATTTAACAACATTCTATTTTTAATATTTTAGTGCAAAATTAAAAATGAATAATGTATTCTAATAATGACATTTTTCTAATAAAAATAAGAAAATATTTAAAAATGTTTATGTTGAAATTCTGCTTTTTTATTTTTTTGCTGAATTATTAAAAATAGAATAAATATATATAATAGCAATTGCTAATCAAATCCCACATTAGATGAGTTTTATTTAATCAACAATAAACAATAAATTAATACTTTTTATTATTATGAATAATTGTTTATAAAAATTAAAAGATAAACAAATGAAAAAATTATGTATAAAAAGTCTAAGACAAATTAAAAAAACACCTAGTTCTAATTTAAAGGAGGCATATATTATGTCAGAAAAGAAACCCTATAATGGTAAGATCATCAGAGTAGACCTCTCCAAAGGTGAAATCAAAACAGAAGTCTTACCAGAGCTCATCTACCGCAAGTACCTGGGAGGAAGCGCCCTGGCCAGTTACTTCTTACTTTCAGAGATGCCCAAGGGCGTAGATCCCTTAGGCCCTGAGAACATCTTAGTCTTTGCCTGCAGTCCCATTACCGGTACCACCGTCCCGGGAGCCAGCCGCTACACCGTAGCAGCCAAATCCCCTCTAACCGGAGGCTTCGGAGAAGCAGAAGCCGGAGGCTGGTGGGCCCCTGAGTTCAAATGGGCCGGCTATGATGCCATCATCATCAAAGGCATCTCCCCCAAGCCCGTCTACCTGTGGATCAAGGATGACAAGATAGAGTTACGTGATGCCGCATCCTTAACCGGCAAGACCACCGGAGAGGCCGAGCGTATGATCCGTGAAGAATTGGGAGATGATAAGATCAGAATAGCCCAGATCGGCCCGGCCGGAGAAAAGCTGATCAACTATGCATGCATCAGCAATGAATCCAAACATTACAACGGCCGAGTAGGCCTGGGAGCAGTCATGGGCTCCAAGAAACTGCGGGCCATTGCTGTACGCGCCTCAGGCAAGAACCCCTACCATGATGCAGACAAGATCAAAGAGATTACCAAGGAGTTTGCCCTCAACTGGAAACAAGTCTCCCAGGGCATGCACGATTACGGTACCGCCAGAGGAGTAGAATCCTTAAACGCAGCCGGTATCCTGCCTACCCGCAACTTCCGGGAAGGCCAGTTTGAAGGTGCCTCTGCCATCTCGGGACCTACCATGGCTGAGACCATCTTAGTCCGCCGCGGCCACTGCTATGCCTGTCCGGTCCGCTGCAAAAGAGAAGTCAAAGTGGAAGGACGCTATGATGTGGATCCCTATTACGGAGGACCTGAATATGAGACCATCGGTTCCCTGGGTTCTCTCTTGGGCATAGATGATCTTGAGGCCATTGCCAAAGGTAATGAGCTGTGCAACAAATACGGACTTGATACCATCTCCACCGGCACCACCATCGCCTTTGCCATGGAATGCTTCGAAGAAGGCATCATCACCGAAAAAGACACCGACGGCATCCAGCTGAAATTCGGCAATGCTGATGCCATGTTAGAGATGATCGAAAAGATCTACAACTTAGATGGAATAGGAGCCACCTTAGCCAAAGGCGTAGCCAAAGCTGCCCAGGAATTCGGCAAAGGGGCAGAACAGTATGCCATGCATGTCAAGGGACAGGAATTTCCCATGCATGAACCAAGAGGAAAGGTCAACGTAGGATTACAGTATGCCATCTCTCCAACCGGAGCAGATCATATGGAAATGCCTCATGATCCGATGTTTGCTGATTACGGATATCCTCTGGAATCTGTGATGCCTTTAGGATTACTGGAACCAGTTAATCCTCTGGATCTAAGTAATCAAAAAGTAAGATTTAATACTTATACTGAGAGGCTCTGGAGTCTGTACAACTGTATTTGTTTATGTATGTTTACCGGTGCACCAAGTGGAGCTTTGAGCCTTAAAAACCTGGTTTCTTTGGTAGAAGCAGTAACCGGCTGGAATACCAGCTTATTTGAACTGATCAAGATTGGTGAAAAATCTCAGACTATGGCCCGCTGCTTCAACAACAGAGAAGGATTCACCAAAGAAGATGATAAATTACCGGATCGTATCTTCAAGGCCTTTACCAGCGGTCCTTTAAAAGACAAGGCCATTGATAAAGAAGAATTCAACCAGGCCCTTCAAACCTACTATGCCATGCAGGGCTGGGATGAAAATGGAGTTCCAACCAAAGCCAAGCTGGCAGAGCTGGATCTGGAATGGATTGAATGATACTTGAAATACACTATACTATTTGCCTAAAATATATTTTGACAAAACAAAATCTCAATGATAGAATTACAGAAAATTTATTGATTTAATGTACCTATGAAGGGAAGAGTAGGATTTTAGTTGATCGTTTTATACTAAATATCCCAAGACCAGCCCTGAGGTATTTGTTCAAATAAAGAGTTGTTTAAATAATAAAAATATAATTGATAATATTCTATTTTTCTATATTGTTATTGTTTAAAAAATAAAGTGGAACCGCGAAAAAGTCTTTCGTCTTTAAAGAGATGAAAGACTTTTTTTAATTACAAACAAATAAAACTAATAAAAAGAATAATAAAAAAGGATGTTTATAATGCAAAAAAAAGAAATAGGAATAGGTATCTTAGGTTTAGGAAATATTGGCGGCGGTGCTTATAAAATTTTGGAAGAAAATTATGAATTTATTGAAAAGGAAATAACACCAATAAAATTAAAGGTTGTTGGTTTAGCAGATCTGGATATAACCAGGAAACCAGAATCAAAAATTTACCAACCTTTTTTTACCAGTTCAGCACAGGAGGTAATTGAACATCCGGAGATAGATATTATTATCGAAACTATTGGAGGAGAATATCCGGCCTATAATTTTATAAAGAAAGCGTTACAATCAGGGAAACATGTAGTTACACCAAATAAAGAACTGATAGCTAAGCACGGGTATGAATTGTTGGAAATAGCATCTGAAAATAAAGTTCTATTTTTGTTTGAAACATCAGTTGCCAGTGCTATTCCCATACTGGGTACTTTATCTAATATGTTGACTTCTTGTCCACTGGAGAGCATAACCGGAATACTAAATGGTACGACTAATTATATATTAGATTTAATGTTTGAAGAAAACATTTCTCAAGAGGATGCTTTAAAAAAAGCTCAAGAAATGGGTTATGCTGAGGCTGATCCTTTCAAGGATGTAATGGGATTTGATTCACTCTATAAAATATTTATTTTATCATCACTGGGATTCAGAACCCGCTTAGATCTTTCATTAATTAATCCTTTAGGGATTGATAAAGTGAAACACGCAGATATGCAATTAGCCAGAGATTTTGGTTATAAAATAAAGCTTTTAGCAACATCTCAAAAAAGTAAAAACGAAGTGGAAATTAGCGTTCGCCCACAATTAATAGATCAGCATCATATTTTTTCAAAAATATACGGAGCTGATAATGGAATTCTATTGTATGGTAAAAGTTATGGGAATTTATTTTTCTCTGGAGCAGGAGCCGGTAGTATAGCTGGAGGAAGCATGGTGGTCAGCGATATAATCAGGATTACCAGAAATCCTGATTATTTTGAATACAGCTATCTTTTACAAAAGTATCAGAAATTACAAATTAATAAATTTAAACAAGTAAAATACAAATATTTTATCAGACTGCAATTAGAAGGCATAAACCAAAAAGATTATAAAGAATTTTTAATAGAAAACGGATTACCAGTCAATGAATTTACTCAAAAAGTATCTGAAAACAACACTTCTAATTTAGGATTTTTAATTAATTATTCTGAAGAAGAAAATCTAAAGAAGATACTGGAAAAATTATCCAAACAAGATAATAATGTAAAAGAAATTAGTTATATGCCTGTTTTTGAAGACGATGTTCTGTCAGTCAATTCAAAATAAAAACTTGTTAAACTTTTATTTTTATAATTATTCAATAAAATAAACTCAGTCTTGAAAAAAAGGATTATTTTTACTGACATTTTTTACAGATAAGGAGCATTAAAATGATTAAAGTAAGAGTACCTGCCACTACTGCTAATTTAGGGTCAGGTTTTGATTGTTTAGGTATGGCTTTATCTTTATACCTGGACATTAAAATGGAAAAAATTAAGAAAGGACTTGTTTTTAAAGCTGAAGGTGAAGGATCAGATATAATTTCTAAAGGAAAGGACAATCTAATATATAAAGCTGCTTGTCTGGCAATGGAAAAAGCCGGCTTAAATCCTGCTGAAAATGGTATTAAAATTTCAATCAAAAACGAAATACCCATTGCCAGAGGTTTAGGAAGTAGTGCGTCAGCCATTATTGGAGGGATATTAGGTGCCAGTAGATTATTTGATATTAATTTAAGCAAAGAAGAAATCCTGCAATTGGCTTATCTGCTGGAAAACCATCTCGATAATATTGTTCCAGCTTTAATTGGAGGATTTACAATATCCTATAAAGATAGTAATGATAAAATAAAATGGGTAAAATTGGATATTCCTCATGACTTGAGGGCAGTTGTTGGTATACCTTCTTTTACATTGAGTACAGCAGAGATGCGTAAAGTTTTACCTAAACAGGTATCTTTGCAAGATGCTGTGGATAATTTAAGCAAATCTGCATTATTGGTAAATGCCTTGCAGCAATCAAAATGGGACCTTATTCCTGAGGCAATGCAGGACCGCCTTCATCAGCCTTTTCGAATGCCTTTTATCAAGGGAGCAAAAAATATATTTTCTGAAGTGCAAAAAACCGGTATTGCCGGAGTTGCCTTAAGTGGATCCGGACCAACAATTATATCATTAGTAAAAGAAGGTGCTGAAAACGAAATTATAAAAATTATGCGCAAGACTTTTTCTCAAGCTGAAGTGAAAAGTCAAATAAAAATATTGGACCCGGATACAGATGGTGCTAAAATTGAAGATAGTAGTAAAATCAATTCAATTATTGTCCAGAAATATGGCGGTAGTTCCATCTCTGATACTGATAAAATAAAAAAGATTGCCCAAAAAGTAGTTGAGCAGGCTAGAAAAGGTAATCAGATGATTGTTGTTGTTTCAGCAATGGGTGATACTACAGATGATTTAATTAAAAAATCTAACGAAATTCTAGCTAATCCTGGAAAAAGAGAAATGGATATGCTGCTTTCTACCGGGGAACAAATTTCTATTGCCCTGGTCGCAATGGCGATTCAGGCATTAGGGGAACAAGCCATCTCTTTTACAGGTGGCCAGGCTGGAATTATTACTAATAATTCATATACCAAAGCAAGAATTAACAGTATTAACCACTATCGAACAAAAGAAGCCTTAAACCAAGGAAAAATAGTTATCGTTGCCGGGTTTCAAGGAGTTGACGAACAGGGCAATATTACAACTTTAGGAAGAGGAGGTTCTGATACTACAGCTATTGCCCTGGCAGCCAGAATGCATGCTGTTCGATGTGAGATTTATACAGATGTCGACGGTGTTTTTACTGCTGACCCTGTTTTGGTTCCTGAAGCTCGCAAAATTAAAAAAATATCCCATGATGAAATGTCAGAAATGGCTATTTTGGGAGCCAAAGTGTTATATCACCGTGCAATTGATATTGCTAGAAATTATGGAGTTGACATTTTAGTAAAATCAAGCTTTGATAATGGTAACGGTACTATAGTACAAACAAGGGAGGAGATACCAATGTTAGAAAAAGTACATGTTAGAGCAGTTACCCATGAAATAGATGTGGGGAAAATAGTTATAAAAAATGTCCCGGATATTCCCGGAGTTGCTGCTAAACTGTTTAAAGCTCTAGCTAGTGAAAATATTGTTGTTGATATGATTATTCAGAGTGCTGAACACAATAAAGTTAATGACATTGCTTTTACAGTAACCTCTGAAGATTTGGAAAAAGCAATTACCATCTCAAAACAGGTAGCAGAGGAACTTAAATCTCCAGAAGTATTATCAGATAAAGAAGTAGCTAAAATATCTATTATTGGTGCCGGAATTACATCAGACCCTTTGATTGCTGCCCGTATGTTTGAAGCTCTAGCCCGTAATAATATTAATATAGATATGATAAGTACATCTGGAACTAGAATATCCTGTCTTATTCATCAAAGAAATATTGCTCAAGCTGTAAATGCAGTTCATAAAGAATTTAATTTAGAAAAGGAGGGGTTAGAGGATGAAAAGATTTAATATAGCAGTTGTGGGAGCAACTGGTGCTGTTGGAGAAGAAATGGCCAGTATTTTAGAGGAAAGAAATTTCCCAATAAATGAAATTAACCTTTTTGCTTCTTATCGCTCTGCTGGAAAAGAATATTTTTTTAAAGATGAAAAAATTGTTGTGAAAGAATTAAAAGACAATTCTTTTCAAGGCATTGATATTGCACTTTTCTCAGGTGGGGATGAAGTAAGTAAACACTTCGCTCCTTTAGCTGTGCAAGCAGGCTGTGTGGTAATTGATAATGGAAAATATTATCGAATGGATCCAAATGTGCCCTTGGTTGTGCCAGAAGTAAATCCAGAAGATGTATTTAAGCATCAGGGGATAATTGCTAATCCTAACTGTTCAACCATTCAAATGGTTGTGGCTTTAAAACCCATTTATGATGCAGTAGGTATTAAAAAAGTAATCTGTTCTACTTATCAGTCAGTTTCTGGAACTGGGAAAGAAGCTATTTTAGAATTAAAAAATCAAACCGAAGCTTTTTCTCAAGGAAAAGAATTAGTAATAAAAGAATATCCGCATCAGATAGCCTTTAATGTATTGCCACATATTGGTTCTTTTGAAAAAAATGGATATACAACTGAAGAATTAAAGATGCTCAATGAAACAAGAAAAATTCTTCATGCAGATCATATTAACGTTTCTGCTACAACTGCCAGAGTGCCTGTTTTTAGAGCACATGCTGAAGATATACATATTGAAACAGAAAAGGAAATTGAACCAAGCGAAGCAAGGGGTTTATTAAATAATTTCCCAGGCATTGAGGTTATAGATGACCCTGAACATAATTGCTATCCGCTTTCTTTATATGCAGAAGGAAGAGATGAAGTATTTGTTGGCAGAATAAGAAAAGACCTTGTTTTCAATCCAGGATTAGCAATATGGGTTGTTGCGGATAATTTAAGAAAAGGGGCAGCCTTAAATGCAGTTCAGATTGCAGAATTGCTTGTACAATAAACAGTTATTAAACAGAAAGAAGGCTCATATTGGATTTTAACAATAAAGATGATATCTATTTGAAACAACCAGTATTGATTTCTACTTTAACAAACAAAATATTTCCCTTGGATTATATCGAAGAGTTTACAGATGAAGGAGAATCATTAGAAGTATTATTACCTGATATTAAAAAAGCTAAAATTAAAGAAGGTGAAACCATCTGGCAAAGATTTTCTGATTTTCTTCTTTTCTCAGAAAAAGATGAAACATTGAACTTGGGTGAAGGAAATACAAGCCTATTGATAGCCAATCAAAAATTACAAGAATTTACCGGAATAAAAAATTTATTCTTAAAAAATGAAACCCAAAATCCTACCTGGAGTTTTAAAGACAGAGGATCTCTAACTACTTTGTATATGGCTAAAAAAATGGGAGAAAAATTTACTGCTACCATTTCTTCTGGCAATATGGGCCATTCTATAGCTGCATATGGTGCAAAAGCAGGAATAAAGGTTATTGTGTTTGTTCCAGAATTTACTCCTGATGAGAAAATCTATCCCATGCTTTTTCATGGTGCAAATGTTTTTAAGGTCAGAGCTGATGATTATTCAGAAATGAAAAAATTTGTACTTAATCTGGCCAAAAAAGTTAAGTTGAGGATTGTTTCCGGTAATGGTCCAATTAGGACTGAAGGGTATAAAGTAACTGCTTTTGAGATGTTTGAGCAGCTGCAAAACCAAGTACCGGACTACATTGCGGTTCCTACTTCTGCTTGCGGTCATATCAGAGGTATTTTTAAGGGTTATAGAGAATTATTTGAAGCCGGATTAATAAAAAAATTACCCAGAATGATTGTAGTACAAGCAGAGAATAACAGCCCCATAGTTTCTGCAATTAAACAAAACAAAGGCCATATAATTCCTTTTTCAAACTTCCATACTATTGCTGAAGCAATTACCTCCGGGAATCCTATGGGTGGGGATGAAATTATCCAAAAAACAAAACAATACAAATGGTTAGCAGAAAGTGTAACTGAAGAGGAAATTATAGTAGCGCAACAGAAATTTGGGGAAGGCGGTTATTTTGTTGAACCTGCTACAGCAACCTCTCTCTATGCAGTCAAAAAATTGAGAGAGAGTCAATTGATTGAAAAAGAAGCCTCAGTTGTCTTACTTTTAACCGGTACCGGATTAAAAGATTTAAGTGTCTTTTCTACTTCTTATAATTATAAAGCAACTACAAGTGATTTAGCCCATATTGAATCTGATATAAGAAAAGTTTTGACACAGTAAAATTATAAATATCTCAAATAAATTTTTTATTTATTTTTATATTTATAAAATAAAACAATAATAAAGGAGAAATTATGTTAATAATTGGATGGATTGTAATGGCCATAATAGCTATAATTTCAAGATGGCTATCTTCTATTATTGTGATAGCAGGAACTAATCCTGTAGAAGCTATGATGATTGGTATTATTCTGGGTGCGATAATTAGAAATGTCGGTCTTTTTCCGCAAAGCTGGTTATTTGTATTAAAAAAATTTGAAACACCTTTAATGTGGGGTATTATTTTTTTAGGGGCAGGGTTTTCATTAACAATTGCCCAGGAAATCCCTTTAAGCTTGCTGGTTATAATAATAACTATGATAGTAGGATTTTTTTCAATATATCTGTTAGCGAAAAAAGCTGGTTTATCTGATAAGCTAAGTACGTTGCTAGCAGTAGGCACTACAATCTGTGGAGGAAGTGCTATTGCTATTACATCTCCATTAATAAGAGCAAAAGAAGAGGAGACCTGCTATGCTGTTAGTGTTATAGTTATATCTGCCTTTCTTTTATTAATAACAATGCCACTTCTTGGGAGATTATTAGGACTTAATGAAACTTTCTTTGGAGTTTGGGCAGGGACTGCTGTGCATAATACACCCCAAACTATTGGCACTGGTTACATATATGGCGAAAGGGCAGGTCAAATTGCAACCATAGTAAAATTTACCAGAAATATGTTTATGATTGTATTAGCTGCTTTAATTTCTTTTAATTTTCAAACAAAAGAAACAGGTAGAAACCAGATAAGTAAAAAGGCTATTATAAGTGCTTTCCCTTGGTTTTTATTTGGTTATTTAGTAATGGCTTTTTTTGCAGCTAATGATTTTTTTACTCCGGAAGGAATATCTGCCTTTGGGAAGATAGGTAAATTTCTAATTTTGATGGGTATGGTAGGTATAGGGTTTGGAACAGATTTTGCTTACATTAAAAAACTGGGATTTAAACCACTGCTAATAGGAATAATTGGTACAATTATTGTGACAAGTGTTAGTTTTGCCGCATTGAAAGTGTTTAATTTCTGATAGATATATGGCTTCTTTTCTGAATACTTAAGTTGACAAAATTTTTGTAATATGATACTTTTTGAATAGTCTTTCATTTATCAAATAAATAATTACACAAGGGTATTGAGAGCTAAATGTATTTTAAAAATCAAAATTTCTTGAATAATATAACAACAAAAAACAACTACTTGCTTATAATTCTTCATAAACTGCAAATCATTAAATTATTTTTCATTTCCCAAATAAAGATGTTAAATAAAACATTCTTAATTAATTTTAAATGTACTTAAATAACCCTTTGTTTTTATATATAAATATTTGTTGATAGGGTTATTGGGTAAATAAAATAATTGGAGGTGATAATTTAGCACAAAAAATATTTTAAAACAATATTAAATTTGGAGGTAAATTTTTATGAAAAAATTATCATTAATAATGATAATTACATTAATTGTATCTTTATTAGCTACTAGTGTTGTACTGGCTGCTGATTGGCCAGAACGTTCACCTACCTGCGTAGTAGGCTTTGCTGCCGGTGGAGGTACTGATACTGCTGTTAGACCATTTATAGCAGAAATGGAAAAGTATTTAGAAAGACCAATAACTGTAGTAAACATGGACGGCGCCTCAAGTGCCGTTGCCTGTGAATATGTTTTAGAACGCCCTGCTGATGGTTATTGGTGGTTTGCAACTGGTAATAGCTCTGTTGCTGTTACCCATCAATTATTAGGACTTGTAGATACAACCTGGGAAGAATGGGAAACTCTCTTTACCATGAATGGACCTGATGGAGTTGTAGTCCGCAGTGATTCAGAGTTTGAAGATATTGAAGATCTTATTGAATATATGCAAAATGAAGAAACAATTATAGGAGTAACCGGTGTAGGTACTTCTACTCAAATATACTTAGAAGAATTCGCAAAACGTGTTGGTGCAAAAGATAGAACCTGGGTTCCCCATGGTGGCTGTCATCCTACAGCTGTGGCGGTCTTAAGAGGGGAAGTAAAATTTGCCCCTATTACTTTATCAGCTGGCTGGGAATTTATTGAATCAGGTGATTTAAAAGTACTGACAGTCTTTGGAGTAAAAGAAGGGCTTGAAGTACATCCTGCTAATGGCGAACCTTATGTTGCCCCAACAGCAGGGCAAGTTCGCTCTGAAGCAGCTTATTTAGATGATTTGATTAAAGCTTGGCCAATATTTGTTAAAAGAGATATTCCTGTAGAAATTAGAGATAAAATAAGAGAGGCATTCATTTATGCCTGTGAACAACCTTCAGTACAGAAAGCAGCTGAAGCTGTTGGACTGCAGGTTTCAGGCATTGTTGGAGAAGAAGCTGACAGATTACAGTCTATTGCCAGATCAAACTGGGCATGGCTATTATATGAAGCAGGGGAAATTGATGTATCACCAGCAGAATACGGAATTCCTCGTCCTGAAGATTGGACCTGGCCTCCAGAAGGATGGGACACAAGTCAATATCCGATGAAGGGTGAAAAATAAAATAGGATTGCCCTGAACTGATTTCATAATCAAAGGGACCTATTGTTTAATAGGTCCCTTTTTAAAGTATTAAAATATTTTAGATAGCGAAAAGAATTGATTATGGAGGGACTTAACTTGGAAGAAAAAATTACTGAAGATCAAAAAAATAGAGAATTGGAAATAAGCGCAAAAGATTTTATTTCTTCAATATTCTTAATAGGAGTTTGCACTTTTTTGTTTTTAGTTGCCTCAAATATGAGAGTATATA
Source organism: Atribacterota bacterium (assembly GCA_040767965.1). Lineage (GTDB taxonomy): Bacteria > Atribacterota > Phoenicimicrobiia > Phoenicimicrobiales > Stramentimicrobiaceae > JAXGNR01. Next base: position 116,691 of record JAXGNR010000006.1, on the reverse strand, counting down.
ATAATATTTTGGATGCACCAGGCGTATTTCCAATGGTTGTAACAGCTAGTATAGGCATATGCGGAATACTTCTCTTAATTGATTCTATCAAAAGAGGGGCAATACTGGAAATTTCAAAATTTTTTAAACATGCTTCTGATATAGTTGATTTTTCCATATTAAAAAGAATATTGATAATAACCAGTATGATAATTATCTATGGTTTTCTTTTTGTACAGCATATGCATTTTACTTTAGCAACTTTTATATTTTTATTTGCAATTATGTTTTATCTAAAAGTAAAAATCTTAAATTTGTTCATTATTTCTATCGGTACTTCATTTGCAATTTCTTTTATTTTCGACAAATTATTTAATATTCCATTACCATAAATACGGAAGGGGTGATTTAATTCTTATGGAATCTATAATTCAAAATATTGGTGAAGAAATTGCTCTGTTTGTCCAGGTGTTTTCCGCAGAAATATCTTTTCGGATTATTTTAGTTGTATTGGGCGGAACATTAATAGGTCTCATAGTGGGTGCTATTCCAGGCATGACAGCAACTATGACCTTGGCGTTATTAATTGGAATCACTTACAATTTTGGTTTTGCAACTGCCATAGCTCTTTTAATTGGAATTTATGTAGGGGCAATTTATGGTGGTTGTATTGCCTCAATTATGATTAACATTCCCGGTACTCCTTCGGCAGCTGCTACTGTTTTTGATGGTTTCCCTTTAGCAAAAAAGGGAGAAGGAGGTTTGGCAATTGGAGTTGGCACAATAACATCTTTTTTCGGAATGATGATAGGTATTATTGCCTTAATTGTTTTTACCCCTCTTGTTTACAAAATTGCCTTAGCAGTTGGTGCCTGGGAATATTTCTTTCTGGCAGTGTTTGGGATTACCATTTGCGGCAATCTTAGCAGTAGTGATCAGCCTATAAAAGGATGGATTGCAGGTTTTATAGGTTTATTTATTTCAACTATTGGGCTAGACCCGATTTATAATTTTCCTCGTTTTACTTTTGGTAATTCTCAATTATTAGGCGGTATTTTTAGCATTCCTGCGCTTATCGGAGTATTTGGGATTTCAGAAATCATAGGTGTATTAAAAGAAAAAGTCCCTTATTCTATCCCACAAAAAATTGGACCAATAATACCGAAATTAAGCACATTAACTAAGTATATCGGGAATGGAATCCGTTCAGGAATAATTGGGGTATTTATTGGAGCTGTTCCTGGAGTGGGTGAATCAACTGCTTCTTTTATTGCCTATGATATGGCCAAACGTGCCTCTAAAGAACCGGAAACATTCGGAAAAGGAAATTATCAAGGTGTGGTTGCTGCTGAAACTGCAAATAATGCCTGTATTGGTGGAGCTTTAATACCAATTTTAACACTTGGTATTCCCGGAAGTGTGGGTACTGCTCTAATAATGGCAGCGATGCAGGTTCATGGAGTAAGACCAGGGCCATTATTAAGACAAGAGTTCCCGGGTTTTACATATCATGTTTTTATTTTAATGTTATTTGCCTCAATAGCGATGTTAGTCTTTGGATTGTTGTTAGCAAGACCTTTAATATCATTACTAAAAATACGAAGAGATATATTAATGCCTATTATTGTACCTCTTTGTGTTATAGGTGCTTATTCTGCTAACTTGCGTTATTTTGACATGAAAGTTATGATTGTAATTGGAATATTGGCATTTATTTTTCGCTGGCTGGAATACCCTCTGGCACCTCTGGTATTGGGTATTATCCTTGGCAATATGGCTGATGTCCAATTCCGGCGAGCAATGTTGCTTTCCAGGGGTAATTTAGCAGCAATTTTAGATAGGCCTATATCTCTAGTTTTAGTTGTAGTTATAATTTTAAGTTTAGTATTTACTACTGGAATTGGTGGGAAAATAGTCAATAAATTTAAAAAATCTTTCTCATCAAAGTAAATTTGAAGAAAAGGCTTTAAATAAGTTAAATTTTTATTTAAAGCCTTTTTATTTTTAGTTACTATAAAGCAGACAATGCTTTAATTCTCTTGAGCATATTAGGATGGGTAGTAAAGAGTTCCATAATTTTTTCAGACTGGCTAATTTCTATTTGTTTATCTCTCAGTTCATTTAATTCCTTTTCTTCTATTGAGCCGCTAAGATTTTTATCTAATTCTTTAAGTTCCTTGATATCCTGATCAGCCTTAGCTACATCATTCAGGAAAAAAGCCCTTAAGCCTTCAACTTCTCGCAGTTCTTGCACTCCCTTTTTATTACCTTTAAAATGTGCTGAACTGTAAACTAATTTGTACAGGGCGGAAGCAAGTTGATGTGGAGAATTTCCCAGCTGTACACTTCCCTGATCAGCATAATATTCTCTAATTCTCGAACCATATAATACCAGCAAATTAGTGATGAAATACATTGCAAATGCAGCTAAGCCAATTAAAGCAGATGCCCCTCCATTTTCCCTTCTTCTAAACATATTCCCCCACATCATGCGCCAGGCTATCCAGTATAAAACTAAGGGTATTACTGACAATACAGTAATTAAAATCATATCACGATGTTTAACATGTGCTATTTCATGTCCTAAAACTGCTTTTAACTCTTCTTCATTTAATAGATTTCTTATTCCCAGGGTAATACAAACTCTGCTATCTTTTAATGTACGACCAAAAGCAAAAGCATTAGGGATTGCCATCTGTGATATCCCTATTTTAGGCTTGGGGATGCCTGCTTTATCTGCTAATTCTTCTACAATTTTATGGAGTTCTGGTTCCTCTGTCTCATTAACCCATTTTATTTTCATCATAGCGGAAACCAGTGATGGTCCAATTAAATACTGGAAAAAAGTTATCCCAATTGCCATAATAAGATAAGTGTTAATACTCCCAGCTCCCAGATAGGCCCCGACACCGGCAATAATTCCATATAGTATAGAAAACATTAATGCAATTAAAATCAAGATCTTAAATTGAAGGTTCATATAGTCTCCTTAGTATTTTAAGAATTATAATACCTAATTATAATGCATCAGTTAGTTTTCCTCAATAAGGTAGCCAGCCATTCATTTTGCACATCTAACATTTATTGAAGAAACCGCCATATAATAAATTCTGCATCTTGACCTGTCTTCAATGATACTATATTATAGTAAAATATTTAAAATCAAAAGCATTAACAGCTTTTATTCATTTTAAACAGAGGAAAAGAGGTAAGCATATGGATAGTACCTATATAAAAAAACTAGAGGCTTTGGGTAATACCTCTGTTAAGCAACGTGTTCTGGAGGCAATCAAACTTTGTCAACCTGAAAAAGTTACAATAATTACTGATGACCCTGCAGATATACAGTATATCAGAGAATTATCTTTAAAAAATGGCGAAGAAAAGAAATTAAAATTACCGGGACATACTATTCATTTTGATGGATACAATGACCAGGGTAGAGATAAAGATATTACTCGTTATCTTGTTTCTCAGAAAGTGAACTGGGGAATTGATGTAAATTCAATAGAAAAGAAAAAAGGTTTAGAGGAAATAAAATCATACCTTAAAGGGAGTATGAAAAATAAAGAAATGTTAGTGCGTTTCTTTTCTTTGGGTCCTGCAGGTTCAGTTTTTTCAGCTCCAGCTTTACAGATTACTGATTCTGCGTATGTTGCTCATAGTGAAGATTTACTTTACCGCAGTAATTATGAAGGATTTAAATCCTTAAAGGAGACAGACAAATATTTCTATTTCTTACATTCAGCCGGGAGATTAGAGAACAATATCAGTATTGATGTTGACAAGAAAAGGGTTTATATTGACCTGGAAGAAAATTGTGTTTATTCAGTTAACTGCCAATATGCTGGAAATACTGTAGGATTAAAAAAGTTAGCATTAAGACTGGCAATCCAAAAAGCTCAAAATGAAGGCTGGTTAGCAGAACATATGTTTATTATGGGTGTCCACGGTTCAAAAAATAGAGTTACTTATTTTACAGGAGCTTTCCCCAGTGCTTGTGGCAAAACCAGCACAGCTATGCTGCCAGGACAGACTATTGTTGGAGACGATATAGCTTATTTAAGGAAAATTAATGGAGAAATAAAAGCAGTAAATGTGGAAAAAGGGATCTTTGGCATTATTGAAGATGTCAATCCTGATGATGATCCGGAAATTTATAAAGCATTAACCACTCCAAGGGAAATAATTTTTTCCAATGTACTTGTTAAGGAAAGCATTCCATATTGGATGGGAATGGGGAAAGAATTACCTAAAGAGGGAATCAATTATAGTGGGGAATGGTATTATGGAAAAAAAGACGCAATTGGGAATACAATTGATCCTTCTCATAAAAATGCCCGTTATACTATCCGTTTATCTGAATTAGAAAACATTGATAAAGAAGCTGAAAATCCTATGGGAGTGCCGATAGATGGTTTTATCTATGGAGGTAGAGATTCTGATACTTCAATGCCAGTAGTAGAAGCATTGAATTGGATACACGGGGTGTTGATTGGTGCAACACTGGAATCTGAAACAACAGCTGCTACATTAGGACAACAAGGTGTCCGTAAACATAATCCCATGGCCAACCTTGATTTTATTTCTGTTCCTTTTTCTACATATTTAAACAGTCATGTTTATTTTCAAGAAGGAATACGGAGAATTCCAAAAGTATTTGCTACTAATTATTTTTTAAAAGACGAACAGGGCTCATTTCTTAACAGCAAAGTGGACAAAATTATTTGGGTTATTTGGGCTGAAGGCAGAATACACAATGAATATGAGGCTATAGAAACCCCTGTTGGTAAAATACCTCTTTATGATGACCTTCATAATTTATTTAAAAGAGAATTAAAGAAGGAATATACCAAACAAGAGTATATTGCTCAGTTTTCTTTAAAAATTGATAAATATCTCGAAAAAATGGCTAGAATGAAGCAAGTTTTTGCGAAAATAGACCTACCCAAAAAACTCTCAATTGAACTAGAATCACAAATTGATAGGCTTAAAAAAGCAAAAGAAGAATATCGTAAAGAAATAATAGAACCAGACTTATATAACTAAAATTAGAAAAATATTTTATAAAGTTTATTTAACTTTTGAAAATAAAATATTAAAATTTTCTTTTGAAAATTAAAAGCTGATTTTCTGCCTGAACATAAAAACAATAAAATCACTAATACTAAAAGAAATTATAATACTATTTAGTTCTATATAAAAATTGATAATACTTGCAAAATAATTTTTATTGTCTTAACATTAAGAAAGTCTATCAGTTTATTTTGAACAGATATTTTAATCTTGTGAGGCCAAAATAACTTCATTTATTAAACTTTAAAACCAAAAATAATAAATAGTATTTATACATAATCAAATAATTAAGAAAGCAGGTGGAGAATTGAGTACAATTGATAATTTATTGGATAATATAGAAATTCCTAAAATGGTAAAATGTAAACAGATATTTGAAAGGCCACTAATTAATAATATTGAAGAAGAGCTAATCAACAATATCCGCACAAGTAAATTAACTGCACAGATAAAAGAAGGGCAAGAGATAGCTATAGCTGTTGGGAGTAGAGGAATAAACAATCTGCCTTTAATGGTTAAAATTTTGGTAAGAGAGATTAAAAATCTCGGCGCTAAGCCATTTCTAGTTCCGGCAATGGGCAGTCATGGGGGGGCAACCGCTACAGGACAGAGGAGTATGCTGGAAGGGATGGGTTTTACAGAAGAATACATTGAAGCACCAATAAAAGCTACAATGGAAACAGTTCAGGTAGGAATTTCATCGAACAATCTCCCGGTGTACATGGATAAATTTGCTTATAATGCTGATGCAACTATTATTATCAATAGAATCAAACCACATGTTGCTTTTCGGGGAGATTATGAAAGTGGTTTGATAAAAATGGTTACAATTGGCCTGGGAAAACAAAAAGGAGCAGATATTTGCCATAACCTTGGTTTTGGCAGGATGGCTGAAAATATCCTGGATATTGCAAAAGTTACTTTAGAAAAAGGAAATATTATTTTTGGAATAGGTATTTTAGAAAATGCATATCACGAAACATGCAAAATAGAAGTTTTAAAAACTGATGAGATTGAGAAAAGAGAACCTTATCTGCAAAAAGAAGCAAAAAGACTAGCTCCTAAACTATATTTTGATAAATTAGATGTTTTAATAATAGACGAAATAGGAAAAGATATTAGCGGAACAGGTTTCGATACTAATGTTGTAGGAAAATATCATACCAAATTTATTAGCGGAGGGCCTGATATAACTAGAGTTGCAGTGCTGGATTTGACAGAAAAGTCTCACGGAAATGGAAATGGTATCGGTATTGTTGATTTTACAACTCAACGCTTTTTCAAAAAAATGATTTTTGAACAAACCTATCCTAATTCATTAACTTCAACAGTACCAGCAAGTGTAAAAATTCCAATGGTTTTAAAAAGTGATAAGCAAGCCATACAAGCATGTATTAAGACTTCAAATATTTTAAACAAAAAAGATGTTACAATGGTCAGAATCAAAAATACCATTGCCATGAAAGAAATAGAAATATCAGAGAATTTATTAAATATAGCGAAGAATATAAATAATTTAGAAATTATTGATTCTTCACCTTATGAACTTGTATTTGATGAAAATGGCAATCTTTTTTAGTTTTAGAAAGAAATTGTAATATTAAATATAAAATTTGTAGTCCTATTAATTTTAATTAAAAGGACTGTTTTTAGAAATGAAAGGAGAATATATATGAAAACCAAAACAATCGGATTTATCGGAACAGGCATCATGGGTTTCCCCATGGCCCAAAACCTCTTGAAGGCAGGATACCCTCTGGTCGCCTATAACAGAAGCAAAGACAATCTTCGGAAACTGCTCACTCAGGGAGCGAAAGAAGCCACTTCTGCAACCGAGCTGGCCAGTAGCTGTGATATCATTATCACCATGTTACCCAACTCCCCTGATGTAGAACAGGTAGTCCTTGGTCCTTCCGGCATCCTGGAAGGGGCCTCTCCAGGCCAGATTCTAATAGACATGAGCTCTATTGCCCCCTTAGTTTCCCAGTCCCTGGCTCAATCCCTATCCAAGAAAAAGGTAGACATGCTTGATGCCCCGGTCAGCGGAGGACAGGAAAAAGCCATCCAGGGAACGCTGGCTATTATGGTAGGAGGAAAAGAAGAGATCTTTAAGCAGGTCCTTCCAATCCTGGAAGTCTTAGGTAAACCGGTACTGGTGGGAGAGATCGGAGCAGGAGGCACTACCAAACTAGTCAATCAGGCTATTGTAGCAGTCAATATCGCCATCATAGCAGAAGCCCTGGCCTTAGGCAAAAAAGCCAAAGTAGATCCCAGAGCCATCTTTGAAGCAATAAAAGGAGGATTAGCCGGCAGCCAGTGTCTGACAGACAAGGCACCCCGAATGTTTTCCTCCAGCTATGACCCCGGCTTCCGCATCAACCTGCATGTCAAAGACCTGCATAATGTCTTAGCCACCAGCCAGGCCCTGCACAATGCCATGCCCTTAACATCCCAGGTCATGGAGATGATGCAGTCACTGATCAATGACGGACAGGAGAACCTGGATCATGGAGGACTGGCCTTATTCTATGAGAAGATGAATAATATTTCCCTGCAGGAAAAGTAAGGTGGAAGATTTTTACAATAATAAATAAGGAGAAAATATGGTTGCATATAAAGTTTTGATTCCTCAAGATATATCCGAAGAGGGTAAACAATACCTTTTAGAAAAAGGTTATGAAATAAAAATGGGTTCCGGCTGGACTGTAGAAGAAATAAAAAAAGATGTTGTTGATTGCGATGCTATTCTAGCTCGAACAGCTCCTTTCCCGGCAGAAGTTCTAAATGCCGGAAAAAAATTGAAAGTTATTTCACGTCATGGGGTTGGTGTTGATAATATTGATATTAAAAAAGCAACAGAATTAGGAATTTATGTAACTAATGCTCCTGAATCAAATTCAAATACCGTAGCTGAACTAGCCCTAGGATTTATAATTGCCTTAGCAAGAAATTTAATCACAAGCGATCAAGCAGCAAGAAGAGGTGATTATGAATTTAGAAATCGCCAAATAGGAATGGATTTAGAGGGAAAAGTATTAGGAGTATTGGGAATTGGAAAGATAGGGAAAAAACTAGCCCAAAAAGCATACCATGGACTTTCAATGAAAGTCATTGGCTTTGATCCTTTTGTAGATAAAAAAGATTTCCCTGCAGAAATTATCAAAGTAGAGGATAAAGATAAATTATTTTCTGAAGCTGATTTTGTTTCTATTCACATCCCTTCTACTTCAGATACAAAGAAATCTGTTGGGATAAGAGAATTTAAACTCATGAAACCCACAGCATTTTTCCTTAACCTTGCCAGGGGAGACCTGGTTATTGAAAAAGATTTAGTGCAAGCTCTTCAGGAAAAGATAATTAGAGGTGCAGCTATTGATGTTTTTGACCCGGAACCACCTCCGCATAATCACCCTTTATTTGGGTTAGATAATATTATAATGACTCCCCATAATGCTGCGCTTACCAAAGAATGTATAATAAGAATGTCTTTACATGCAGCTCAAGGTATTCATGAAGTTTTGTCAGGAGAAAATCCTACCTGGCCAGTCAACAAACCAAAATAGAATACTTCTGTTCTGATAGTAATTTAAGTAATATGAAATATATTTATTGAAGAGATAAATTTAATGAAGAATATGATAGAACAAACTTAAAGGAGAAAAAATGAAATTTATACCCGGGGGTATTATACCTCCTATGATTACACCTTTTGATGATATAGAAAAAGTGGATTGTCAAGTATTAAAAAAAATGACTGATTACCTTATTAAGGCAGGAGTTCATGGAGTTTTTCCGCTTGGTAGTACCGGGGAAGGATATGGTATTGATTTTGAGGAAAAGAAAAAAGTAATTGAAACAGTCATGGAAGCTACCGATAAAAGAGTTCCGGTATATGCCGGTACAGGCGCAATTACTACCAAAGAAGCGGTAAAATTAACTAAAATGGCCACAGATATAGGAGTAGATGCGTTGTCTGTTATAACTCCTTATTTTATCAGCCCTGGTGAAGAAGAATTATTTTTGTATTTTCAGGAAATAGCCTCTAATACAGATTTGCCGATTATTTTGTACAACAATCCTGGACGAACAGGAGTTGATATGAGTACAGATTTAATTATTCGCCTCAGTCGTATTGATAATATAGTGGGAATAAAAGATAGCAGTGGAGATATGAGTAAAGCTGCTGAAATAATCAGGCGTTCAGGGGAAGATTTTGCTGTATTAGCAGGAAGAGATACTTTGATTTATGGATTCTTAGCTTATGGTGGTCATGGAAGTGTGGCAGCAACTGCTAATATTGTTCCAGAATTAGTAGTATCCATTTATGAATTATTTAAAAAAGGAGATTACAAAGCTTCTTTAGAGGCCCAATTTAAGTTGGCTCCTTTAAGAATAGCTTTCTCTCTTGGGAGTTTTCCAGTTATTATGAAAGAAAGCTTAAAGATCAAAGGAATAGATGTAGGCAATACATTAAAACCTATTCAGCCTTTAACAAATGAAGCACGTGAGAAATTAAGAGAAATACTTCGTAAAATAAGCTAAAAATAATTTATAAAAGTAAAATATTAAAAACAAATTTTACTTTTAATAAGGAGTTTAATTATGTTAAAAGAAAAAGCTTATCAATTAATTAAAAATTTTAAAAAAGACAACTATATATTTGGTTTAGATGTAATGGATCAGATAGGGAGTATTGCTGCGAGATATGGAGAAAAAGCATTGATAATTTCTAATAAATCTCGGGAAAGCGAAGATATGACCAAAGTTCTTTCCTCTCTTGAAAAAAATAATATTCAGTTATCTGGTAATCGTTTTGCCCCAGGAGCAAAACCCAATACCCCTAGAGAGGATGTTTATCGAGTAGAAAGTTATATACTTCATTATCAGCCTGATTGCCTTATTGCAATAGGAGGCGGAAGTGTAATTGATTGTGTAAAGGCTGCTAATGCTTTAGCAAGTGTAGGTTTAGTAAGCCCTGAGATAGATGATTACTTCGGAACTGGCCTTGTAACGAAAGCATTGCAAGAAAGCGATAAAAAATTATGGCCTTTAATAGCCATGCAAACCTCAGCAAGCTCTGCAGCTCACTTAACAAAATATAGCAATATAACTGATCCAGTAGAGGGACAGAAAAAATTAATTGTAGATGATGCTATTATTCCCGAGATAGCCATGTTTGATTATTCTGTAACTTCCAGTATGCCTAAAAATCTAACCATAGACGGGGCTTTGGATGGTATTGCCCATACCCTGGAAGTATTTTATGGTATCGGAGAAGATAAATTCGAATTAGTCAGCGAGATAACTGCTACAGCGTTAGAATTAGTAATAAAAAACACTAGAGGTGCAATTGAAGAACCAAATAACCTGGAAGCAAGAGAAGCTCTTGGATTGGCAACTGATTTAGGCGGGTATGCTATTATGGTAGGCGGAACAAATGGTGCTCATTTAACCAGTTTTTCTCTGGTAGATCTTACCAGTCATGGCCGTGCTTGTGGGATTATGAATCCTTATTACACTGTATTTTTTGCTCCAGCAATTGAAAGGCAATTAAAAGTTATTGGAAGAATATTACAAAAAAATGATATTATAACTGAAAATACTGATATTCTCTCGGGAAAAGAGCTTGGGATAGCAGTAGCCCAAGGGTTAGTTAACTTCAACAGAAGTATAGATGCCCCAGCCACTTTAAGTGAATTACCAGGTTTTAATGATGAATATATTACAAGAGCACTAAAAGCAGCAAAAAACCCTCAATTGGATATGAAATTGAAGAATATGCCGGTACCGCTTAATGCCAGTCTGATTGATGAGTATATGGCACCAATTTTACAAGCAGCTAAATCTGGAGATTTTACATTAATAAAAAATTTATTTTAAAATAGCATATTAGATTGACAGTTTCGTTTCTAAAAAGTGATAATACCAAGCGAAAGATCTTAATGAATACTTTAATAAAATATTAAGGATTGCAAAGTGTTTTAAAAGGTTTGTTTAAAAGAAGAAAACGAACCATTAAAAGAATTGACTTTTTAATTTTATTATGTTAGTTTGAAATAAATTGAATATAGTATCACCTCACTTTTATTCTGAAGTGGGGTAGAGGCGCGAATGATTAAGAGTACTGATAATGAGCTGAGCAGCAATGAATTATCAGAAAAGGAATCTTCGCCGAAGTCTGGCATCTGATGCTCTAGGATCCAGGCTGGGACTATGATCAACAATCATAGCACTGTCATCAAAGACAGCTCCCGGTCTTTGATGGTGCGCTATCTCATCGAGGAGAGACAAAAGGGAGGTACAAATTAATTTACTTTTTATCAAGAGCAATCGATGAGCTCAGCGCTTATTGATTGCTCTTTTTGTTTACTAACTTTTTCTTTTATCAGTAAAACAGCGAAATAAAAAAGAAAGGAGCTGATTATAGATAATAAAATGGTTCAAGGTTGCTAGTTGAGTGTAAAGACGATAATTAATTTTAATAAAATTAAGAAGGAGAAATAATTAGCAATGTTTCGTAAAAGAAGTATTTTCACATTTTGTTTTATATTTTTTATTCTATTGTTCTTATCTATAACCGTTGGAGCAAATGAAGATGTGGCTGAGGGTAACTTCGGCATCTGGTCTTTAGTACCTCCTATTTTGGCTATTACATTGTGCATGATATTAAAGGAAGCTTTGATATCTTTGTTTATTGCTGTTTGGGTTGGTGGTACTATCCTGAATGGTGGAAATCTTTGGGCGGGAGTCAACACTACAGCCAGCACTTTAGTTTCTTCCGTAGCCGATTCCTGGAATGCCAGTATTATTCTCTTTTTCTTTTTAGTTGGCGGATTGATGGGTATGATCTTTTTTTCTGGAGGAGGACAGGCATTTTTAGAATCAGTTAGTAAAAAGGCTCATAATTCTAAAATGGCACAGCTTTTTTCCTGGTTAGGAGGAATTGTGATTTTTATTGATGATTATGCTAACTCAGCTTTTATTGGAAATTTATTCCGTCCTCTTTCTGATAAATATCAGGTTTCTAGAGAAAAATTAGCTTATATTGTAGATTCAACTGCCGCTCCGGTTTCTTCAATATTTCTTATTTCTACCTGGATTGGCTATCAGGTTGGGATAATAGGAGATGCTCTTCCGGAAACTATCACTGTTTCCCCGTATTTTCTCTGGTTAAGCAGTATTCCTTATAGTTTTTATTCCATCTTTGCCATTCTAATGGTGGGAATAATTGCTTATACTGGTAGAGATTATGGTCCAATGTTAAAAGCAGAAATAAGAGCAAGAACTACCGGGGAACTCTGGGCGCAAGATTCTAGACCTTTATCCGGAACATCAGAATTAAAAGTAGCAGAAAAGGCTTCTTTAAAGCCAATAAACCTGTGGTTGCCTATTGTTTTATTAGTATTATTATCATTTTATTTTATGTGGTCTACAGGAGGAGGCAGTGAGGCTGGTTCTTTCTCACAGGCTATATCTGATGCAGATTCCATGTTTTCAATACTATTGGCAACCTTGATCTCTTTTATAATTGCAATGATAATGTATATTGTTCAAAAAATTGCTTCGGTAGCAGAAATTATGGACTCTTTTATGAATGGAGCAAGGATGATGGTATATGCAACTTTAATATTAATTACTGCCTGGTCAATTGGCAGTATATGTGATGAGCTAGGGACTGCTCCGTACATAGTAGGAGTCTTAGGAGGATTCTTATCTCCTGTAATCCTACCAATAATTACATTTATAGTTTCAGCTCTGGTGGCAATCTCAACTGGTACTTCCTGGGGCACTATGGCAATTGTTACCCCAATTGTCATCCCTTTAGGAGTAAGCGTTGGAGCTGCTTTACCTATTGTAATTTCAAGTGTATTAACTGGTGCGGTTATGGGTGATCATTGTAGTCCTATATCTGATACTACAGTTATGTCCTCAACTTTTGCCGGGTCTGACCATATCGATCATGTTAGAACTCAAATTCCTTATGCGTTTACTGTAGCATTGATAGCAGCTATTTGTTATATTCTGGCAGGTATTGGAGTACCGGTTATCATAGATTTAGTAATAGGTGTAGTTTTATTATATATTGCTATATATTTGCTGTCTTCCATATCTGCCAAACAACTGGGGATAAAATTTCCTTTGCAGGAAGCGCAGGAGAAGAAAATAAAATAAATATTGAAAAAAGTTAATAAATGAAATTTAAGCAATCTATCATTTTTGAATATTTTTCTTTTTGTTGTCAGATAGATTGCTTATTATTTTAATTTATTAAAAATAGAATTGATTTATTAAAAATGCATATTACAATTTAATTAAATTTAATCAGGAGGAATAGATTTGAAAAAACAGAATGTTATTATTATGGGAGCTGCAGGAAGAGATTTCCATAATTTTAATGTATACTTTCGAAACAATAAGGATTATCAGGTACAGGCTTTTACTGCAACTCAAATTCCAGATATAGCTGATAGAAAGTACCCAGCTGAATTAAGCGGAGAATTATATCCGGCAGGGATTCCTATTTTTGCAGAAGAAGAATTGGAAGGATTAATTAAAGAATATCAGATTAATCAGGTTATACTTGCCTACAGCGATCTGCCACATCAATATGTTATGGAGAAGGCATCAACTATTTTAGCTGCTGGTGCCGATTTTAGACTGATGGGTCCTGATAACACAATGCTGGAAGCAAAAGTACCAGTTGTCTCAGTATGCGCAGTCCGTACTGGTTGCGGGAAGAGTCAAACTACCAGGAAAGTAGCCCAAATCTTGAAAGAAATGGGTAAAAAAATAGTTATTATCAGACATCCTATGCCTTATGGCGATTTAACAAAACAAATTTGTCAGCGTTATGAGAGTTATGAAGATTTAAATAAATATGAATGTACTATTGAAGAAAGAGAAGAATATGAGCCTCATATTGATATGGGTAATATTCTTTTTGCAGGAGTGGATTATAAAGAAATTTTAAAACAAGCCGAAAAAGAAGCTGACATAATAATCTGGGATGGTGGAAATAATGATTTATCTTTTTATAAACCAGATATAAACATAGTTGTAACAGATCCACATCGAGTTGGTCATGAAAAATCATATTACCCTGGTGCTGTAAATTTAAAAATGGCCGATATAGTTATAATAAATAAAATCGATACCGCTAACCCGGAAAATATTTCTTTATTAAGAGAAAATATTTTTTCAAATGCACCAAAAGCATTTTTAATTGAAGCAGCTTCACCTGTTACCGTTAACCAAACAGAAAGTATTAGAGGAAAAAAAGTGATTGTGGTTGAAGATGGCCCTACTTTAACCCATGGAGAAATGACATTTGGTGCCGGTATAGTTGCTGCAAAAAAATTCGGAGCAATAAAAATTGTTGATCCAAGACCTTTTGCAGTGGGAAGCATTAAGAAAACCTACCAAAAATATCCTCATATTGGTAATTTGCTACCCGCGATGGGCTATGGAAAAGAGCAAATCAAAGAACTGGAAGCTACTATTAATAGTTGTGATGCTGAATTGGTAATTATAGGTACACCTATTGATTTAAGTCGGGTAATGACAATTAATAAAAAATGGGTCAGGATCAAATATGAATTACAGGAAATCGGGAAACCTGACCTCCGAGAATTGCTAATGAAAAAGATAGTACAAAAAATATAAGCAGAAAAAAATATTTTAAAATAAATTAATCATGAATTATTTTCTTGGATAGAATGATTCAGAAGAATACTGAAAACAAAAAAAAAGAGGTGGTAAAAAACCATCTCTTTTTTTTGTTATAAAAACTTGACATGATAGCAAAAAATTACTATTATGTTAATGGTAATCATTATCAATAAGGAAGATTGTAAAATGAATGAAAAATTTAGCAATCATTTACCTGAAAACTGGCCAGGACGTTTTAGAGGAAGAGGTCATCGGGTTACTATACCCAGAAGAATTATTTTACAAATTTTGAGTAATGCAGAGAAACATTTAAGCGCTGAAGAAATATATCTACGATCATACAAATTATATCCTGCTATTGGATTAACAACAGTTTATAGGACTCTAGACTTTTTAATGAAAAATGGTTTAGTGATGAAAGTTGAATCTGGCGAAGGTAGAGCCAGATATGAATTAGTTGGTAAAATTGAAGGTGTGAACTGTCACCAGCATTTAGTTTGTATTAATTGCCGAAGTTTTTTTGATACAAATGAATTAACTGAAGAAGAACAAGATATTATTAAAAAAATGAAAGAAAAAATTTCTCGAAAATATGGTTTTTCAATAAAGAATTGCATCCTTCATTTTTATGGAGAATGCAAAGATTGTAGAAAAAAAGAATAACATGAAAAGGAGGTGTTTTTTATGCCAGGTGGTGATAGAACTGGACCATTAGGATTTGGATCAATGACTGGAAGATCAGCAGGATACTGTGCTGGGTCTACTTTTCCAGGATATGCTAACCCTGCAGGTATTCGGGGAGGTATGGGATATAGACGCGGATTTGGACGAGGTGTTGGTCGTGGATATAGATGCGGTTTTAGTTCCGTTTATCCTGTTTACCCTCCAATGCAGCCTTTTTATCCTGGTTATGGCTCAAACTACCCTTACCAAAGCACAATAGATCCTAAACAGGAAATGGATATATTGCAAGCAGAAGCTGATGATATTAAGGCCGAACTGGATGCAGTGAACAAAAGAATAGCTGAATTAAAGAAAGATAAAGAATCATAATACAAGCAAAATTGCATGATTAGAAAAAATAAATCATCAATATTGTATTTAAATACAATATTGATGATTTATTTAAGTTTTATCAAGAAAAATAGATAGAATAATTTAATCTTTATCTTATTTTTTTGTTTAACAATTAAGAAAAAGACTAATATTTTTATAAATTTGCTATAAGGGTTTATAATTAATATTAGGGTAGAATAAAAAAGGAGTTTATTATGAAAATTACCATTACTTCTTCAGGTCCAGATTTAAAGAGTGAGATAGATCCCAGATTTGGAAGATGCCCTTATTTTATTGTGTATGATATAGAAAATGATAATTTTGAAGTTTTAGAAAATAGTAATATAAACGGTATGGGGGGTGTGGGTATACAGTCTGCTCAAATGATTGCTGACAAAGAAGTAAAAGCTGTTATCACAGGGCATTGTGGTCCTAATGCTTTCCGTACCCTGAATTCATCAAGTATTGAGATATTTACAGGCGTAACAGGAACAATAGAAGAGATAGTGCAAAAATACAAAGAAGGAACTTTAACACCAGCTAACCATCCTAATGCTGCCCCGCATTCAGGGCAAAGATAAAAAAGAGAGGTCATTTATGAAGAAAATAGCAATTGCTATTGATGAAAATAAAGTAGCTGAACATTTTGGCAGATGTCCATTTTATCTGTTAATTGAAATATCAGGTAAAAAAATAATTAACCAGGAAAAAATTTCCAATCCTGGACATCGGACAGGTTTTTTACCAGGCTTTCTTGCTCAAAAGGAAGTAAAGACAATTATTTCTGGAGGTATGGGTAAAAAGGCTTTAGATCTTTTTGCAGAAGAAGGTATCGAGGTTATCTGTGGAGTAAATGGTGAAATAAACGATGTTATTGAGAAATACTTAAATGGAGAACTACTGGGAAATGAATTTTTCTGTCAGCCAGGTGCCGGGAAAGGTTATGGAATTGCAAAAGAAGAACATAAAGAGTCAGCTGATTGCGATAAAAAAGTAAAATAAAAGTAGAGTAGAATAATATAAATATTAATTTTTCTTTAGACAATTAAAAGTAGTATTAAGAGAAGAAAGGGAATAAATATTGAATAATAATAACAATTTGTCACAAGAACATGCTAATCAAGACCTTAATGAAAGATTAAAGCAGAATATGTCTAACATAAAACATAAAATATTGATCCTGTCCAATAAAGGTGGAGTTGGGAAAAGCTCCGTTTCAGTAAACTTGTCCTGTGCATTATCAGAAAGAGGATATCAGGTTGGTTTGCTGGATGCTGACCTGCATGGGCCTTCTGTTGCTAAAATGTTAGGATTTGATGGACAAAGATTAGTGGGTAATGATGGTCTTATAGAACCAATCAATGCTAGAAAAAATTTAAAAGCTGTTTCTATGGCTTCTTTAATAGAAGGAGAAGATACTCCTTTAGTTTGGAGAGGACCTTTGAAAGGTGTAGCCTTAAAACAATTAATAGGTGAAGTTAATTGGGGTAAATTGGATTTTTTAATCATTGATTCACCACCGGGAACAGGTGATGAACCTTTATCAATTTGTCAGCTTATCCCTGATTTAGATGGTGGTGTTATTGTTACTACTCCTCAGGAAATTGCCTTAACCGATTCCCGGAAGTGTATTAAATTTTTAAAAGATATAAATATCCCGATTATAGGTATAATCGAGAATATGAGTGGTTTTCAGTGTCCAAACTGTGGTGAAAAAATCGATTTATTTATGACAGGTGGTGGTAAAAAAGCAGCAGAAGACTATCAGATTCCATTTTTAGGTGATATCCCTATTGACATACAGATAGTAAAGGCTGGAGATCATGGTTTTCCTTTTATATGCAGTGAAAGTAAAAGCGAAACACATCAATCCTTCAATAGTATTATTGAGTCTATTCTATCACAATTAAAAGGCTAAGTATGCTTTTTAAAAAGTGAAGATTAATTGATAATTTATCTGGGTTATTGAAAATGCTATTATAAAAAGGATAGTTATAGTATTAAAATAATTAGAGATTATGATATTTCAATAATTATTGTTAGAAGTATTCTTGTTTTTAAAAGGGAAATACATAAAAAATATCATTCTGAAAGATATATAGATTGATGCTAGCTTATAGCAAGATAAAATTAAATTAAGACATGTTTTTTAGGAGATAAAAATGAGATCATATTTAGATTGTATTCCCTGTTTTTATAATCAAGCATTGAATGCTGCAAAAATGTCTGGTGCAAGTACAGAGGTGCAAAGAGAAGTACTAAACAGCCTTTCTGAGTTGGTTCCAAAATTTTCACTTGATACTACCCCAGCAGAGATGGGCAGGCAGGTCTATGCCTTAGTTAACAAAATTACCGGTAAAAAAGACCCTTACCGGGAAATTAAAGAAGACAGCAACAAAATGGCACTGAAGATTTATCCTAAAATAAAGGATAAAGTTAACAATTCTGAGAATAAGCTTCTAACTGCTCTAAAATTAGCAATTATTGGTAATATTATTGACTACACCTTTGATTATGACAATTCAATAGAGAAAAAAGTGGATTCATTGCTTGAGTATGATTTTCTTCATGATTTTAATAACGGTAACCATTTTAAATATCTTGCTTTTCTGGATCATTTGTCTAATTCTCAACTGATACTGTATCTGGCAGACAATGCCGGGGAGGTAATCTTTGATAGAATATTAATAGAATTACTTGTAGACAAATATAAGAAAACTGTTATCTATGTGGTAAAAGGGAAGCCGGTTTTAAATGGTGCTCTGGTTGATGATGCTATTTTTTGCGGTATTAATCGGTATGCAAAAATTATTTCTTGTGGTGCTGATTCACCAGGAGTTGTTTTAGAATATTGTTCATCTGAATTTATGCGCTTATTTAATGAGGCAGAAATGATAATTAGTAAAGGACAGGGAAATTATGAGGCTCTTTCAAATAAAGCAAGCCCTTTGTTTTTTTTATTGGTTACTAAATGCCAAATTATATCTAAACATATAGGATGCCAGATAGAGACTTTACTCCTAGAAATAATTTAAACAAAGAAACAGTGTCTATCAGCAGTATTGACCAAAAAATCAATTAAAAATAATCTAAATAAAACTAAAAATTAAATTTTTAATTTTCTGTAAAAATGCACCACAAATATTATTTTTCAGTTTTTTGTTATTTTTGTATAAATACTTTCCTTTTTTACTAATATATAAAGTATTTCATCGATTTTCTGATTTAATGTAATTTAAATCCTCAGTATTTTAAATTAATTTTTACCTTGACAAAAGCAGATAATATAATAAAATATAATTGAGAATGATTATCAATCACATTTGAGGTATGGTTTTGGCTACTTATAAAGAAAAATTTAAAATATTCCTAAAAGAAAAAGATTTAAAATATACAATAGAGAGAAAAGAAATAATTGAAGTGATTATAAAACTTCAAAATCATTTTGATGCAGATGAAATATATCAACAGCTCAGAAAACACCAGTCAAATGTTTCTCTTGCTACAGTCTATCGAACTATACCATTATTAATTGATAGTGGACTCATAATGGAAACATTGCATTTTAAAGAAAAAGTGCTCTATGAAAAAATTTACAACAGAAAACACCATGATCATCTAATTTGTGTCAATTGTGGTGAGATCATCGAATTTTATGATGAAGATGTGGAAAAAATGCAAAATAGGATTTGTCAGGCACATCAATTTGTAGCTACAGAACATCGATTAGGAATTAAAGGTTACTGTAAAAAATGTCAGAAAAAATGAAAAAAGCTATTCAAAATTGAATAGAATTAAAAGAGGTTAGAATAACCATGGTAGTTAATTTAGCAGATGTGAAATCAGGCAGTAAAGTTAAAGTTGTAAGGATTAAGGGTGGTTTGGGGATAAGACAGAGATTAAGTTGCTTAGGAATACACCCCGGGGATATTATGTTATTACAAAAAAGTGGTTTTATGCAAGGACCTGTTTTGGTTAATATACATGGTAATCAAGTAGCTTTGGGTATGGGAATAGCTGCTAAAATATTAGTGGAGGTAGAGTCATGAAAATTGCCTTAATGGGACAACCTAATTGTGGGAAAAGTACTATTTTTAATCATGTAGCCGGATATAAGGCAATTACCTCTAATTTCCCAGGGAAAACAGTTAAATATAGTAGCAGCAAAATGACTTTCCAGGGGATAACCAGTGAAATTATTGATTTGCCTGGCACTTATTCCATGACTTCTTTTGATCTGGCTGAACTGGAAGCCCGGAAGTATTTATTAAGAAAAGAAGTAGATGAAGTAGAAGGCATTATTTTTGTAGAGGTTTAGAACTAACTCTGCAATTATTGGAATTGAATTTACCAATTGTTATTTGCCTTAATATGATTGATGAAGCTGAAGCAAAAGGCATTATTATTGATATTGATAAATTATCGTAATTTATTAGGTGTACCGGTGGTGACTGCCATTGCCCACAAAGGATGGGGATTAAATAGTTTATTTGAAACTGTTTATAAAATGGGTCAGAAACCAATAAAAAGTGAATTTCAATCTTTTAGCAGAGATGTGGAACAGGTAATAAAAGATTTATCTGAACATATAAAGAAATCTAATTATGCTGAAAAATTCAATGTTACCGATCGTTTTTTAGCAACAAAGTTATTGGAAAATGATCAACATTTTATTGATGAAATTAAAGTTAGTAACGATAATTTTATTAAAATTGTGCAAAATTATCAAAATCAATTAGAAAAATGCCGTGACAGAAGTTCTGATGAGATAATTTCTTCAGAGCGGCATCATTTATCAATGCAGTTTTATGAATCTGTTGTTAAGCTTTCTAAACCAAAAAAAGAATTCAGGAATCACCTGGACAGTATTTTAATGCATCCCTTTTTTGGTTATATTTCACTTGCAATTATTTTATATCTTTTTTTTAATTTTGTATTTTATGTAGGGGCATTACTGGAAGAGCCTTTACTTGATTTCTTTTATCAGTTCTTACCATATGCTGAACATGTTTTAGGTGCTGATACTTTGCTATACCATATTGTAAATGGTGTTGTACAGGGTCTGGCTGGAGGTATTGCGATTGTCTTACCTTTCCTTTTTCCCTTTCTATTTGGATTGGCATTTTTGGAAGACACTGGATATTTACCCAGAGTTGCTTACTTAATGGACGCTTTCCTTCATAAAATCGGATTGCATGGGAAAGCAATTATTCCTCTTATACTAGGTTATGGATGTACAGTACCGGCGGTAATGGCTACCAGAATTTTGGAATCAGAAAGAGATCGTTTCATTACCTCTGTATTAACAACTATGATTCCCTGTGCTGCCCGTATAACTATTATTTTTGGATTAGTTGCTTTTTATCTCGGACCGAAAGCAGCTATGTTTGTCTTTATCTTTAATATTATTGTTGTGGCAATTGCCGGATTAATTCTTTCTAAGATTATGCCAGAGATAACTCCTGGTATGATTCTGGAAATACCTGCGTACCACTTGCCTTCGATAAAAATATTATTATCCAAAGTCTGGTTAAGAATGAAAGAATTTATTGTAGTTGCCTGGCCTATTAATTATTGGCAGCATTATTTTAAGTTTATTGAAACACTGGCATTTAGAGGCATTTATTAATAAAATAATATCACCTGTTACTTTATTATTAGGATTGCCTGTAGCAGTAGGTGTAACCCTCATTTTTGGCGTACTGAGAAAAGAATTGTCTATGGTTATGTTAGTTCAAGCCCTGGGAGTTGCTGATGTTAGTACTGTAATGAGTTCCACTCAAATAATGACATTTACTATTTTTGTACTTTTATGTCCCCTGTGTGGCAACAATAGCTGTTTTGATCAAAGAAATTGGAAGCAAAAGAACCATATTTACAATTATTTTCACTTTTCTTATTGCTTTTTTATTGGCAACAATTACTCGTTTTGTATATTAAATAATATTGAAGATGTTTATTATTTTTCTTTTAGTTTTTTGTTTTTGTCTGAACTGGACATCTCTTTATCAAGGAAGTAACTGATAACTGTCCTAATTCCAACTATACGGCCAGGATAATAATTTCTTCCAGACTTGGCTGGCTAATAGTTAGAATAATATCAGCTGCAATTAAGAATTCTAAACCTAGAAGTAAATATGAGCCAAAACGATGACGTAGAATAGTACGTTCATAATATGGTCTTAATCCTTTAAATCTCCTAATCTCTAATTTTATTAAATCAATAAATATAATAATTACAAATTCTATACATATTAAACTTCATACAATAATAATAATAAAGGATATTTGATTTACAATATAAATTAACAATACAGGTTTTATCATCTATAATATTCTCCTTATCAGCAATTAAAAATATTCGAACAGTTCAAATAATAATCAATACAGGGTTTAATATTATTTTAGTTACAGTAAATTAGTTTTGCAACAATTAACCAAAATAGCATAGAAAAACATTTTGAAATTGATTTATAATAAAACAATATGGTATATATTATATAAAGCAATTATTTTCGAGTACTGTTTACACTTTGACTTAAAATAACTTAAAAAAAATTGGTCATGCATGTTGTCTTTCCTATAGAATGTAGTTGATAAAACAAATTCTAAATAGGAAGGAGAACAGCACACATGACCAAAGATGATTTCATTGCCAGTTACAAGTATAGTGTACTGCAACATGCATATAAACACAAGAATATTGCTGATACCTGTAGAATCTTTAATCTTTCCAGAACCGTCTATTACAAGTGGATTAAAAGATTCAGCCAATTCGGTTATCCGGGTTTGCTCTATAGAGAAAAATCCAAACCGAAAATGCCTAATCAGATCAAACCTGATAAGGAACAGGTCATTTACAATTACATAGTGAACTATCCGACCCATGGACCTGGCAGAATTGCCAATGAGCTTAAAGAACAGGGTATTATCATCAGCCCCAGCGGTATCTATAATGTCTTAAAGAGAAAAGATTAAATCACCGTCTGGACAGGCTCTTTTATGCCCAGGAACACTCGGATAATCCAGTCATCACCGAGAGCTATCTCAGAGAGGCAGCAAAGAAGAATGAAAGTCATATCAAGGCTTTTATCCCGGATACCTCTTCTGTCAGGATACCTTCTATGTGGGTACCATCAAGGGATTAGTAGAATCTATCAACAGACCGGTATTGATGCCTACAGTAATTTCGGCTTTGCCAAGGTCTATATTGATAAGAAAGCAGAAAGTGCCATTGACTTTGTGAAGACCAAAGTAATACCGGTCTATGAGATGTTTGGTATTCGGCTAGATCGCATCCTGACTGATAATGGCAAAGAATATACCACTCACTGGAAGAACGGCAAACATGACTATGAGATATTCCTGGACAGATGTGGTATCAGACATAGCCGAATTAAGCCCAGGTGTCCCAAGAGTAATGGGATAGTAGAACGTTTTAACAGAACACTGTTAGAAGAATTCTACCAGGTTGCCATGATCAAGAAAGTCTATACCTGTTTAAACCAGTTACAGGATGATCTGGATAAGTTTATCTACTATTACAATTTTAAAAGAACGAATCAGGGTTACCGGCTAAAAGGTAAGATACCTTACCAGAAATTTATTGATGGTAAGCGTAAATTGGCTTTACCGGAGCCCGGATAAATAGTATCCTATTTCTATAGGAAAGAACTTGGATGTGTAAACACATCTTGAAAATAATACATATAAAGCCAAATTTATATAATTGTGGTAATAAATTGAAAACAAAATCAGGGCATCCCTTGTTTAAAAAGAAAAAAGAGTTAACTCCAAACCAGATACTAGTACTGGGATTTTTAGGTATTATTTCAATCGGGACATACCTTTTGCAACATCCAATATCTTCCAGTAGTGGCATATCAATTGAATTACTTGATGCTCTTTTTACTGCCACTTCAGCTACTTGTGTAACCGGATTAATTGTGCTGGATACCGGGAAAGATTTTTCTCTTTTTGGCCAATGGGTAATATTGATTCTCTTCCAGATTGGCGGGTTGGGAATTATGACTTTTTCCACCATGTTTGCTTTTCTGCTGGGAAGAAAAATATCTTTACGGCAGCGCCTTCTTATCCAGGAATCACTAAATCAGTTTTCAATTGGAGGATTAGTAAGATTAGCTAAGTATATTATAGTTTTTACTATTTTTTTTGAAGGATTGGGGACATTGCTTTTATATATTAATTGGAGTAACCTGACTAGTGTTCATAACCATCTTTTTCTTTCTTTTTTTCATGCAGTATCCGCTTTTTGTAATGCAGGTTTTTCTTTATTTAGCGACAGTTTGGAGCAATTTAATTTAAATATTGGAATAAATTTAATCTTTTTAATTTTGATTGTTTTCGGTGGAATTGGGTTTTTAGTTTTAGTTGAACTTTTTGAATTTCCTAAAAAGCACAGGCTTTCGCTACACAGTAAATTAGTATTAGTAGTAACCATAGTTTTGCTGATTACCGGGGCGGTCGGAATTTATCTTTTAGAAAAAAACAATAGTGCTACTTTACAGCCAATGTTATTGAAAGGCAGGATACTTACATCTTTATTTCAATCTACTACTGCCAGAACAGCAGGATTTAATACCATTTCTGTTGAGCAATTAGGGAATTCCACCTTGTTTTTTTTAATAATATTGATGTTTATTGGTGCATCCCCTACCTCTACCGGAGGTGGTATCAAGACAACAACATTTTCTATCGCTTTTTTATGGATGTACTATACCTTAAAAGGCCGAAGGCATCTTTATCTTTTTTGCAGGCAGATATCAAGCACAATAATGAACAAAGCCTGGGCGATATTGATGCTTTCCCTGAGTTGGACTTTGATGATGACTTTATTGATTTCTTATTATGAGAAGTTTGACTTTATTGAATTATTTTTTGAGATTATTTCTGCTTTTGGTACAGTGGGACTTTCCACAGGAATAACAAGCCAGTTATCTCCAGCAGGGAAAATTATCATTATTTTAACTATGTTTTTAGGTAGACTGGGACCTCTTTCATTGGCTTTATCATTAATCATAAATAGACATCCGGAATCAATTCAATACCCTGAAGGACATATTATGGTGGGGTAAATCTGATTTTTAGAAAGAAGAAGGAAAAAAGAAATGAAGCAATTTGTAATTTTTGGTTTGGGCAGTTTTGGTTCAGCAGTTGCTACCACATTAGTTGAACTGGGTCATGAGGTTTTAGGGGTAGATAATGATATGGAAAAGGTAGATTTGCTAAAAGATATTATAACAAAAACAGTTAAAGTCGATATAACAGATGAAAAAGTTTTAAAAGAACTGGGAGTTAAAAATTTTGATGCTGCTATTGTCAGCCTGGGAACTGATCTGGAGGCAAGCATATTAATTACAATCATGTTAAAAGAGATGGGGTTAAAACAGGTTATCACAAAAGCCAATAGTTTATTACACGGGAAAGTATTGGAAAAAATAGGTGCAGATCGAGTGGTATATCCGGAAAGAGATGAAGGGATAAGAATTGCAAGAAGTTTGATTATGCCAAATATTAAAAACCATATGGAATTGTCCCAGCAATACAGTCTTATCGAGATTGCAGCATTACCCATTTTTTGTGAAAAAACTCTTGGAGAGCTTGATTTACCAGGAAAATATGGAGTAACTTTATTAGCTATTCGCAGAGGTAACCAATTTACTTTTTCGCCTACTGAAAGACATACTGTTAATGAAAATGAAAATCTTATTTTGGTAGGAGAAAACAAAAAAATTGATCAATTAATTACAAAATTTAAATCTTCAGAAGAAGATAAGAGCAAAAATTCAAAAAATTGTCAGAAAAAGACCTCTAAAAAGGATAAGAAATAAAATAAATCCTGACAAATAAACAACTTAATAAAAAATTATTACATTTAATGTATCATTATAACCATTTTTTCTTTTTAAAAAAGAGAAGCATAATCAGACCAAGAATAAACATTCCCCCAATTGCCATAGGATATCCCAGCTTCCATGATAATTCAGGCATATAGTGGAAATTCATCCCATAAATACCTGCAATAAAAGTTAATGGAATAAAAATTGTTGCAATAATTGTAAGTACCTTCATTACCTCATTCATTTTATTGCTTAAGCTAGACAGATAAATTTCAAGCAAGCCAGCAACCATATCCCTTAAAGTTTCTACTGTTTCAATTATCTGTATTGTATGGTCATAGACATCTCTTAAAAAGATTTTAGTATTTTTTTGGATTAATTTAGAATCATCTTTTTCAAGTTTATTAATAACTTCTCTCAAAGGCCAGACAGCATTTCTTATAAAAATTAAATTTCTTTTATTTTGATGAATAGTTTGTAGATTCTCAGGGGAAGGTTGGTTTATTAAAGAATCTTCCAGTAATTCTGTTTTATCCCCTAATTTTTCTAAAATTAAAAAATATTGATCCACAATTGCATCTAAAAGAGCGTATATCAGATAATCTGCACCCTTCATCCTTATTTTACCGCTTTTAGTCTTTATTCTTTTTCTGATAGGATTAAAAATATCTCCTTCTTTTTCCTGAAATGACAAAACAATCCGATCTTTCAGAATAAGGCTGATATGTTCAATCTCAATTTCTTGTTTGATCTCATTCCAATAAATCATTTTTAAAACAATAAAAATATAACCTGGAAAATATTCTATTTTAGGTCTCTGGTCTGTATTCATAATATTTTCAAGGGTTAGAGGGTGTATATGGAATAAGTTGCCAATTTGTTCTATTATATTAGATTGATGGATACCGTCTATATTAATCCAGGTTATTGAATTTTTTTCCTGGTACACACAACATTCTTCAATATTTTTTATAATCTTTTCCTCTAAATCAGAAGCTGTGTAATCAATAATAGAAATCTTAGGAATATCCATCAATCTTTCGCCAATATGAATTAATGTTCCTGGAGTGAGACCAGCAGATTTACTTCTTTTTTTAAGCAATTTTGGCAATCTGGATATACTCCTTTCAAAAAATATTTAGACTTATTCTATTTTTTATTTTACTCTTTTTCATTATCATTTGAAGATTTCTTTGTTATTGTGTTTTCATCATTTTTTTTAAAAATAGGAATAGTAGTAGTTTTTCGAAGCCGAGAAATAGCATTAAAAAGGAAACTGGTTATTAATCCTGCAACAAATGCGATTATAAGAATCAAAGCCAGAGAACTTTCTACTTTCCAGATTAAAAAACTAACAGTAATAGGTATTGCATTTTGTAAGGCGAAAATTACTGCCATTATAGCTATAAGAGCTGCGGTAAATAAATATATTTGCACAATTTCCTCCAGATTATTATAATGTAAATTCTTTGCTAGCTAAGAATGATTTTTAAAAAACCCAAGACGAACTGATATGAAGTTAAATATTTCATTAGGTATGTCTATTTTACAATATTTTTCAAATCCAATAAATCCAGGTGAAGAGTTAGCTTCACAAATCTTAAAATGATCACCATCAAAAAGGAGATCAATTCCCGTAACATCCAGTCCTAATATTTTTGCACTTTCAATAGCCAGCCATTCAATCTCAGAATTGAGAGGGAAAAGTTTTCCGTGACCGCCTTTGGAGATATTTGCACGAAATTCCCCTTCCTGGGCAATGCGCTGCATAGCAGCAATTGCTCTTCCTCCAATAACAAAAACACGAAGATCTCTTCCTTCGCTACTCTGTATGAATTCTTGCACTATAATATTGCTGGAAGTTTTTGCGGCATTAATCAATTGCATTAACCCGGCAAATCCATCTTTGGTTTTACTTAAATAAACACCACTACCTTGAGATCCGGATAGTGTTTTAACTATTACCGGAAAACCCAGTTTTTCTTCTACCAAATCAGCATTTATAGGGTATTTTGCCAATAATGTTCTTGGGACCGGAAGATTGCTGGAGGCAAGTATTTGCTGGGTAAATAGTTTATCTTTCACTGTTTCAATACTTTGAGCAGTATTAAAACTAGGAATTCCCATTCGTTCTAATTGGCGGATAATAGCCAATGAGTAATATGTTGTACTGGCTCCTGTTCGGGGTAAAATAAAGTCAGGCAATGAGGTTGGCTTATCATTTATCATTATGCTGTCACTGGCCTGCTTATTTACCATTAAGTCAAACTGCTGAGGTTCATATACTTCAATCTCAATATTTCTTTTTTTTGCAGTTTCTAAAAATCTTTCAATTTCCCTATGTTCGCTTTTTAAAGTTTCATCTTTATAGTCAAAAAGAATCCAACCTTTCATTGTTACCTCCATAAAAATATTGGCTATTTAGTTATTTTCTTTAGACAGAAAAAGAGTTTGAGTAGGATAGGCAAATTCAACATTATACTTTTCAAACTCTTCTTTCATTTGAAAGTTAATTTCCTGTTGAATATCCATATATTTATTATAATCCCTGCTGTTTACATAATAAACCACTTCAAAATTAAGGCTAAAACTACCATAGGCAGAGAAATGAACACGATCCAAACTTGCTCCATCTATTCTATTAAATATTTCTTTTATAACAGCAGAAATATTTTTTAACTGCTCAGTTGAAGTTTGATAAATAACTCCAAAATTAAATAAAATTCTTCTTTTTCTCATTCTTTTATAATTACGCAAGCGAGAATTTACTAAATCAGTATTAGAGAAGATGATTTCTTCTCCGCCTAAACTTCTGATACGAGTTGTTTTTATTCCAATATTTTCAATGGTACCAGAAAAGCTATCAATAGTTATAAAGTCTCCTATTTCAAAAGGGTGATCGAAATAAATTATAAAATAGCTG
Source organism: Atribacterota bacterium (assembly GCA_040767965.1). GTDB lineage: Bacteria > Atribacterota > Phoenicimicrobiia > Phoenicimicrobiales > Stramentimicrobiaceae > JAXGNR01. The sequence goes on along the minus strand of JAXGNR010000006.1, from coordinate 88,128 downwards.
AACAGATCTCCTAAAATGTTTTGGGCTGCCAGGGCAATTGCAATACCTCCAATACCAAGACCTGCAACCAATGCTGATACTTGTACTCCCATATTATCTAACAATATTATTACAGCAATTGACCATAAGATAACCTTTAAGAAGGTTTCTACGCCTCGAATTGCAGTTATACGTGTTGAGTCAGTTTCTTTTTTAATCCAGTAGTTTTCCAGAAAGTAAGAAATAATGGATAGGATGAAGCGTACACTATAAAATACCAACAAAGCAACAATAAATATATTTACTATTTTTTCTAAAAAAGAAGGTATATTTAGTTGATAAAAACCAAGATAAAAACTTCCAAAATAGAGAAGGTTGACAAAAGGTTTCATTTTGTTTTGAAAATTATCTACAAAGCGTTTATCTATGGTAGTTGATTTTTTTCTGGCGAAAGTCTGCAGGGCTTTAATAAGGAAGTTTTTCAAAATGATTATAGTTAAAACTGCTAATAAAAAAATAGCAATTGCAGAAATATAATCAATAATTCGATTGTGAAAATAAACTTCTTGAAAAAAATTATTGATCATTATGCTCCTCCTTTTTTCTTATTTATCTATAAATATATTTTTTAATTAAGTTTGATATAAAAGTTAAACAGGTTACTAAAATAGAATAAAAAAAATCAGTAAATTACGAGCAGAAACATTTATATATGAGAAATTTTTTTATGGATAAATTTGTTCAAACAATAATTCTGCTATTGTGCTATCAAGATCTTTTAATATTGCATATTCTTCTAATGCCAGAGTCCTCTCTCCTAAAGCTAAATGTGCAACCCCTAATCCATAATGAGCATAGATATGTTTAGGCTGAATCCGGATAGTTTTTTGAAATGCATCTTTTGCTGACATATATTCTTCTAATTTTCCATAAGTCCACCCCAGAGAATAATAAGAATCTGCGTCATCAGGGTTTTTTGCTATTGCCTGTTCAAAAGTTTCTACAGCTTCAGGTAATTGGTTTTTTTCAATAAAAGCCCAGCCTAAATTATAATAAGCAGAATCATAGTTTGGATTTAAGGAAATAACTGTTTGATATGCCTCAATTGACTGCTCAAATTTTTTTGTTTGGCTATAAAGCCAACCAAGATAGTAATGAGCTTCAGTATATTGTTGGTTGATATGAATTGTTTTTTCTAATAATTCAATTGCAGAATCATAATCACCCAATTCCTGCATTAGTATGCTTGTTTGAAAATAGATCTGATCAGCCTGTTCTGGAAGAAAATCAGCTGCATTTTCCAAATAGGTAATAGCCTCTTCATATTTTTTTTGTGAGTAATAAATAATTCCCAACTCATAGAAAGATTCTCCAAAGTCGGGTTTAATTTCCAAAGCTTTCTTAAAAAATTCAACAGCCTTTAAATCGTCACCAACTTTCTTGAAACTTATACCTAATCTGTAAAATGCCTGAAAGTCATTTGGATTTAAATATGTTACCAGTTGAAAAGCATTGATAGCCTGGTTGTAATTTTCTAATTTTAAATAACTCAGTCCCAAACCATAATGAGCATTAGAAAAATTTGGGTCTATTCTGATTGTTTCTTTAAAAAAATTTAAAGAATTATTGTATTCCTTTAATTCTAAGGAAACTAATCCCAAATTATAATAAGCGGAAAGGTAATTTTCTTTTAAATTAATTGCATTTTGATAGTAAATTTTTGCTTTTTTATACTCTTCTGTCAGCCTGTAGATTTCACCAATTTGAAAATGAGCTTCAGCGTAATTTGGGTTAACATTCAATATTTCTCTGAATATTTCAAGCGCTTTATCATAATCATTTTCATTTTTTAAGTAATTGATACCTTGAAAATAAAGATCTTCAGTTGATTGATTGTTTGAATAAACTATAATTGTTGAAAAGTTTAGAAAAATTGATATTATTAAAAGTAGTAGTAAGATGCTTTTTTTAGTATTGCTAATAAAAAAAGTTTTATTGCTCATAGGATTCTCCATTTTTTAAAATGCAATTAAAATACTATATTATTATATTATATTATATTTTAACAGCTTTAGGTAATATTTCGGTTAGCAATATATTTTTTTATTTGAGTAAATTTAAAAACAGTTTTTTTATGACCAAACAATGATTTATAAAGGAGTTTAAGAAAGTCAGAAAAATAAGATTTAGATGTAATTCTTGACAAATAGTATTTATTACTATATAGTAAAAAATACAATACTTCTTACTTTGTTTAATATATTAAAATTATGAGAGCAGATGATTCAAATGAGAAATACTTTTTTATATTGTAAAGAAAAATTAGAAAAAAATAATTTTAGGATTACCCCTCAGCGTCTGAGTGTTTTTTGTTGTTTGGTTGATTCAAAATCACATCCGACTGCTGAAATTATTTATAGAAGGGTAAGAAAAGAGTTTCCTAATATATCTTTCGACACCGTAAATAGAACACTTTTATCTTTATTGGAAAAGGGATTGATTAAAATAGTAGAAGGCGGTCATGGTGCCAGGCATTTTGACGCTAATTTAAAACAGCACTATCATTTCCGCTGCCTGAAATGTAAGAAAATAATTGATTTTGAATGCATAGAATATGATAATATTAATATACCTGAAGATATAAGCGATAAGTTTCATGTTTTAAGGAAGAAAATTATCTTAGAGGGTGTATGCCTGGAATGTTTAGAGAAAGAAAAAAATAAAGACAATTAAAAATAACATTTTTAATTTATTTAAAAAAAAGGAGGATTAAAATGGGTACAAAAGGAAAAAAATTAGTAGGAATGGATGTCAACGAGTTGGTTAAAGAGCTCAACAAAGCTCTAGCTGATGAATGGCTTGCTTATTATCAATACTGGTTAGGTGCCAAAGTTGCAAAAGGTACTATGAGAGGTGCAGTAGTGGCTGAGTTAATAGAACATGCTAATGATGAATTAAGACATGCTGATATGCTGGCAGAAAGAATTTTGCAATTAGGCGGAACTCCTGTTCTGAGCCCTGAGGAATGGTATAAAGTTACTAATTGCGGATATGAAGCACCCAGTGACCCAAATGTGAAAACTTTATTAGAACAGAATATTAAAGGTGAACAATGTGCAATAGATGTATATCAAAAGCTATCAGAACATCTTAAAGACAAAGATCCTATAACTTACCAAATAGTTTTGGAAATTTTAAAAGATGAAGTAGAGCATGAAGATGATCTGGAAGCTTTATTTGAAGATATGGAAACTATATACGATATACATTAAAAAAAATATGCTAAGCGAGATTTTAAATATTCTGACTTATTGTTCTGTAGAAAAAATCAAAAGGAGAGTAGGGAAATGGCTGAAAAATATGAAATTTATAAATGCGATATTTGTGGAAACATTATAGAAGTTTTACACGGTGGCAAGGGTGAACTGGTTTGTTGTGGTGAGCCCATGGAATTAATGAAAGAACAAACTGCTGAACAGGCTACTGAAAAGCATGTTCCTGTAGTTCAAAAAACAGAAAAAGGTATTAAAGTGACTGTAGGTTCCACCTTGCATCCAATGGAAGAAAAACATTATATAGAGTGGATACAGGTTATCACCGACAAGGGTTCATGTAAAAAATTCCTAAAACCTGGTGATCCTCCTGAAGCAGAATTTAAGGATGCTGAAGGGATAAAAAAGGTTAGAGAATATTGTAATATTCATAAATTATGGAAATATGAAGAATAATATTTTTTTACCACAGGTGGAAACTAATTCTGCCTGTGGTAAATTATTTGTTTTTTTGCAAATATTCTGCATATTGTTTTTCTTTATTTTTACATTACCTGTATTTTCTCAAGAAATAGTATGGAATAATATAAAAATTCATCAGGATATCAGCTATTTTGATGAATTTTATAATAAAGAAGAACACAAGAAATATCAGCATAGCAGTCATTTATTAGACTTGTATCAACCAGAAAACTGTCACTCTTGCCCTGTTGTAATTTATGTTCATGGTGGATCCTGGGCATTGGGTGACAAAGGGATTCCAGGCCATAAGGCTAAGGCTTTTACTGACAATAATTTTATTTATGTAAGTATAAACTACAGACTTTCTCCAGATAATCAATTTCCCGCCCAAGCTGTTGATGTTGCCCGTGCATTTTACTGGGTTAAGAAAAATATCAATTATTATAGTGGAAATCCAAAGCAGATATTTATTCTTGGACATTCAGCGGGAGGGCATTTAGCCGCTTTAATTGCTTTAAATGAAAAATATCTTGCTGAATTTGATTTAATTCCCTCAGATATTGCTGGAGTAATTGGTCTGGACAGTGCAGCATATCATCTTCCTTCATTATTTGCAGCCGAGCCAGAAAACCAGTTTTTATTTTCATGGGTTTTTGGTGATAAAATACAGGATTTGGAAAGCGCATCTCCTATAAACTACATCAAAGAAGGGCTAACTCCGCCTTCATTTTTTTTATTGGTAGCTGGCGATCGGGAAGTTTCTAAAAATGTCAACAAGGCTTTTTATAACAATCTACATAAATATAATTACAATGTAAATATCCATTATTTCTCTGAAGAGAATCATGTTTCAATTGATTATGATCTGGGTAAAACGGATCACCCTGTTTTTGATGTTATTCTTAACTGGATAAATAGTATTTTAAGAAAAAAGTAAAAATAATTTTCTTTAGAATATCCTATAAAATATCTTCATATAATAATTTTATTTTTTATCATCAAATTATTTCCAACAATTTAAGAAAAACTTTCCATAGATACGTTTGATTTTAATTGAAATTAAAAAACCCGCTTTGTTTTAAAACAAAGCGGGTTTGAAAGGAGGTATAAAAATGAAAAGAATATTTAATGGTTTATTTTCATCAAACCAGATAGTATTATAACATTGTTAATTATAATGTCAAGTCTTTCAGGGGAATAGTCTGTGTCAAATTCTTGTAGGTACTTTTTCCACTGCCAAAATGTTTATGGTTTAAGGCAGAGCTACCTACAGATTTGAAAAGACTATATTAGTTTTAATACACATCAAATACCCTTCTTTTATTTAATTTACAGTCATAAATACGAAATATGCTTTTTTAAATTTTTTCATTTAATTACACAAGCTCTAATTGGTATTACTTTAAACACCTACCCAGGGTTTATCCCGATTCGGTCCATCCAAGGCCGGGATCTTAGCCTGGATTACTGGGAAGAAGAAACTTCTTTGGTAAAAGAAGATGCTGATAAGGGTGGTTTAAGTGGTGTTATCTTGATAGGATGGTTCTTTGCCCCACCAGGAATCCCCACTTGCCATTGAATGGTTTTTTTACCTTCAGTAAAGAGAATGCTCCTTTTTGCTCCAGCTTCTGCCCCGCTTTTTAAAGCGGTTAGCAATGGCCAGTTTGACATTGACTCAATCGCTCCTGTTTTGGCGATGTCCTTGTCCTTTAGAGTTGCCTGATTGATCCCCTGGCGGTTGTTCGCTATATAGGAGTAAAGTCTGCCAAAAGCTTTTTCTGTTTTGGCTCAGAAGAGACTACCAAGAGATTGTCAATCCTGGCTAGGGCTTCATCAATCCGGCTCGGATAAAAGTAAGCTTCTTGATCAGCTTCTGCTGGGTCTTATTGCCCGGAAGAGCTCTCGAGGCGTTTGTTCAGGTGAAAACGGCAAAGCAGATAAGTGGCAGAAGGGAAGTAGTCACGGATTCCGAGGTGATCCACTTGTCTCCGTCTGCCCTGAAGTACTGCTTTTTAGATTGGGAGATGTTTAGTTCTTCTGCTCTTAGGCTAAAGTTATACATAAAATTCTTGCCGGTACCCAGGTAGAGGAACTTTTCTTTCAGTCTTTGGGAATTACCGCTGGAATAACGATTTTTCCTTACCACAATAACCGATCCCGATTTTGACTTCCAGCTTTTTGTCTTTTTCCGGTTTCTGTAGTTTGAGATAGGTGGCATCAGCTTCGGTATAGACAACATCCGGTGCTTCTTTTGCGGAAATATCCAGATTCCTCCAGCTGCTGTAGTCTCTTTTTTCATGTTCGATGATCAGCCTAGCCTGTATAGTACGTTTTTGCGTATAGACTCATGGCTGCGGGTATGACCCAGTAAAGCTTGGTTTGGCCTACCACTTCCCGCGGGTAGGAAGATAAGCTGGCAAGTAAACACTCGGTCATGGCACGGGAAAGGCTGATCCGCTGGTTTTTGATGGTAGAAAGAGCCTCATCCAACAGGTATTGGGCTTTACCGGTCTTCTCAAGGTAACGGGTGCGGGAAAAAGGAGACATCACCAAAACGGGTTAAGAAGGTTTTGCTTCTTTTACCGGTATTTTTCAGTTTTCCACGTCTTCTGTTCTTGCGCAGGTAGTCATCAATATCAGAGAGCACTTTGGTAAAGACCATCTGGGCAATTTTTGCATCATGTCAAAGATCATGTCTTCTAGAGTGTCAAAGGTGAGATCCTTTATTGGAATTTCTACTCGGACTTGGGGAAAAGTTATGGTTATCATATCAATATCCATAGGTGTAGTCTTACCTCCTTTATTTAAAGGATACTTCTTGATGGGTATTTAGGTAAGTCTACACCTTTTTATGTTAGTAAGCAAGTTTAAAGTATCTTTAAGTACCCCAGTAAATTTTACACTAACAGGGGAATATATTTTTTTAAAAAGCATATAAACCATAAAAAGAAGATATTCTTTTAATAATAACTAAATTAAGCTATAATAAAAAAATATATTATTTAATAAAAAATATTTATAAAAAAGATTGGAGGAGTTTCAATTGGGAAATGATATTTTTCAAAAAGCAATAGAATTAAAGGATTATTCGACAAAAATACGCAGAGAACTTCATCAGCATCCAGAACTTGGAATGAAAGAATATAAAACTGCTGAACTTATAAAAAAAGAACTGGAAAGTTTTGGAGTAGAAATTGTCCCTATTGATATGGAGACTGGCGTTTTAGGAGTTCTAAAAGGAAATAAAAAAGGTTCTCCTGTGGTAACAGCAATTAGAGCAGATATAGATGCACTCCCGATAGAGGAAATAAATGACATTCCTTATAAATCTGTTCACAAAGGTGTTATGCATGCATGTGGCCATGATGGACATACTGCCATATTGTTGGGAATAGCCAAGCTGTTAAGTTCAATGAAGGATCAGTTTTCTGGTATTGTAAAGTTTGTATTTCAACCAGCTGAGGAAATACTAACTGGAGCAAAAGTAATGGTAGAAGCAGGAGTGTTAGAAAATCCGGAAGTGGATAATATAGTTTCTTTGCATGCAGATCCTTATTTGGACACAGGGAAAATAGGCACCTGGATTGGTACATTTCATGCTTCTGGAGATAAATTCAATATTAAAATCACCGGAAATGGAGGTCATGGTGCACTACCTCATCAAACAAATGATGTTGTTTTAACTGCCTCACAGTTAGTAGTTGCTTTACAGGGAATAGTTAGCAGACAGATAAATGCTTTTGATAGTATAGTAATCTCTGTGTGTACTATACATGGAGGAACTGCTTTTAATATTATTCCAGAAGAAATAACTCTTACAAGGTACTGTAAGATGTCATAATCCCAAAGTGAGAGAAGAAGTAGGAGCAAAAATGGAAAAAATCATTAAAAATATTTCTAAAGCTTTTGGGTGTAATTATGAATTTGATTATATCTTCGGTGTTCCCAGTACCGTAAACCATCCTGATACGATAAAAGAGTTAACTGATGCAGCTAACAAAGCTTTAGGAGAGGGCTATATAGTTGAATTGCCAACTCCCAGAATGGGCTCAGAAGATTTTTCTTTCTTTATGGAAAAAGTTTCTAAATCAGCTATGTTGAGACTGGGTGTTACCGCTCCTGGAAATAAAGTGATGCCTGGTCATAGCAATAGATTTAATTTTGATGATGATGCCTTACCGTATGGTATTGCAGTATTGGCCCAATATGTTCTAGACAAAAATAAATAAGTTTATTTTTGTTCTTCATCATCAATAATTTCAGCATCAACTGTGTTTTCAGTTTTTTTAAAACTAGAAGTGTTTTCTTCTAAAGGCTCCAGGGGAATGATAATCCAGGCAATTATATAGGCAACGATTCCTCCGCCTCCAAAGAAAACTGTCAGTACAGCTAAAAGCCTTATGATGGTGGGGTCAACTTTAAAATATTCAGCGATCCCACCACATACTCCAGCAATTTTACTGTCTTTTCTTGACCTATAGATTTTTTTCATCTTATTACCCTCTAATTACAAACTTATATTATTAAATTTATTTATTCAAAGTAGTGGTTTAGATTATGACAACAATAATAACAAATTTTATTTTTCTTTACTTTTCCAAATATAATATATAAACCCAGCAGAATCAAGACTACAGGCCAGAGTAGCGATAAATTTTGTACTTCCGGTATTTTAAATGTTTCAACTAGAAGAATAAACAAGCCAAAAGCTATTAGAATAAATCCGGTATAAATAGGCCAATTATGTTTTCCTGATTCTTTTTGGGGAAAATGACGAGTGTGCAAGGCATAAACCGGTAAGAAAGCAGCTCCAAGAAAAAAGAAGAAGAGGGGACCTTCCAGGAATCCCAGGTAAAAAAGATCATTGATAGCTGCGAAAATACCTATCATAAATATGATACATCCGGCAATCAAAAACCCTATTGTCTCTTTTTGTTGTGTTCCTCCTCGATATTGATAAATTATGAGGAGTATAATACCAATAAAAGGGAGTACCCAATGTCCATTAATAATATATAAATTAGACAAAGTCCAGGCAATTCCAATGATTATTAATGCTATTCCCAGGAATGTATTCTTATTTTTCATTTAAAACACTCCTAACGAAAATACAATCTATTTAATAAAGTTAACTTAATAAACCTTGAATAATCAGATCAGTAGCCATATTTTCATCTAAACCTCTTGCCATTAAGGTTTGTAATTGTTTGGAATCAACACTGCCCAAAGCTGCTTCATGTGTTATATGTGCTTTTGGATGGCTTACCTCAACAACAGGGATTGCACTAACTATACCATTATCTTTAATTATTTCCGTGCAGTCTACATGTCCTCTGGCATAAGCAGCAGAAGCTGTTAGTTTATTATAAACTTCTACCTTTGTATTTCCGGTGGCTGCTACTTTTGAAATTAGCAATCCACGAGCTTTTTCACCAATCAGGTGGCCAATTTCTTTAATATTTATAAGATCGTTTTCTTTACCGCTAATTCTTGATATCATTTCTAAGACACTTCCTGCTTCACATGTTGCTTCGTAATTAATATCAATAACACCTGCCCGCTCCTTTAAGTAATTCAAACTCGGAATAATAATGGGCATTATAATCAAGAAAAATAGTAGCATGAGGGTAAACCTTCACTCCTCCATGGAGTCCGTGAGTATGTTTTTCCAGATATTTAAAAGAGGCATTTTTGCCTATTCTGATATTGCCATCCATGATATGTTGAATGTCAACTGCATTTGGGAAAGCGCAATGTGCAAGGAAGGAGGCTGAAGCGTTTTCCTGTATTTCTGTATTTATTACCATTTTTTGGATTCCATTTTCCGGAATCATACCAAAGCACATATGGACTGGTTTTTCAATTTGTACATTTTTTTCTACAATGGTTTTTATTTCTATATGGTCTCCAAGTTCTTTAACATCAACTTTTAATCCAGGTAATAAATGAGATTGGATTACTTTATGATGATGAATAAAGATGTGAGCAATATCAGATCTGCTAAAGATATCTTCGGTATCTGTTGCATGGGAAAGTTGTTTTGTAAGAATTGTATTATTCAAGCTGTAACTCCTTCATAACTGGGACTTGGAATATTTTTATGTTCACAGGGAATACATTTATTTTTAAAATAAGGGATTATGTTAGCCACTTTATCTTTTTGTAATATTACTCCATTACAAAGCATAAAAGCATGATCTGCTTGTTTCAGTACTGCAAGACTATGAGTAATCAGAACAATAGTTTTTTTCTTTTTTTTCTGCTCCTTAATAACTTCAAACATCTTGTCGAGAGTTTCCACGTCTATTCCGGAATCCGGTTCATCTAACAATACTAAATCAGGATCCATTACCAGGATTGAAGCTAATTCAACTTTTTTCCTTTCCCCGCCACTTAAAAGTTTTATCAACTGCCCTATTGGCATATTCTTTGGAGTTCAGCCCAACTTTTCTAATTGTTCAAATATAAAGTTACTATTTTTATCTCTCGCAGCTGCTTTCAAGAAATCTTTAATCAATAATCCTTCATAGCGTGCTGGTTCTTGCCAGCCAAAAGTAATTCCCAGGCGTGCGCGCTCATCGATAGTAAGATTACTAATATTCTGTCCCTTAAAATAAATATTACCTGTATACTGCCGATATCCTTCCAAGCCCATGATGGTAGAGGCCAAAGTTGATTTTCCAGCGCCATTTGGGCCTACAATTGCATGAACATAACCTTGCCAGATTTCCATGTTTATATTTTTTAAAATAAGTTTCCCGTTAAGAGATAGAGATAAGTCTTTAATTTCTAATAAATTTTTCATTTTACCACAGCTTTCTAAGGCATTTTAAAGTATTTTTTATTCAATATTCCATAAATATGTATGATATCAAAATATCTTAAAATATTTCTACTACTATCTTCTCTTTGATACCTATTATCGTAAATCAAATATTATAGTTTAATTAATATAATTTAAAGAGTCTGACACAATAAGTATAAGATAATTTTCAATCTACTTTGTCTCTTCCATAAGTTTTTACTAGTTTATTTAGTTTTGGAAGGGCATTTTCTTTGATATTTAGCATATTTTTATTTGTTAACCGCCATTGCCAGTTGCAATCGGTATGAGAAGGGAAGTTCATCCTGGTTTCAGATCCTAACCCGAGAATATCTTGAACAGGCATAATTGCTAATTGTGCCACAGATGCCAGAGCCAATCTAATCAATTCCCAATGAACATTTTTCAACTGAAAATCTATTCCCAAATATTTTTTAAGCAAATTTTGTTGTATCGCAGTTAATTCATTTTGTATCCATCCTTGAATAGTGTTATTATCATGAGTCCCGGTATAAACTATACAATTTTTTATGTAATTATGAGGAAGGTGGATATTATGGGGAAAATTATTTTCATCAAAACCAAACTGCAATACCCGCATCCCTGGAAGTCCTAATTTTTGAATGATTTTTACTACATCTTCGGTAATTATTCCTAAATCTTCAGCAATAAAAGGCAAATTCGGGTAATTCTTTTTTAACATTTTAAAGAAGGTAATTCCACCTCCGGGTACCCATTTTCCTTTAATTGCATTTTTTTCAACTGCCGGAATTTCCCAATATGCTGTCAATCCTCGGAAATGATCAATTCGTAAAAAATCTACCATTGATAAGTTATGGTTAATTCTGTTTTTCCACCAGATAAAATCCTGCTTGCGATGCGCAGGCCACTTATAAACCGGGTTTCCCCATAACTGTCCTGTTTTGCTGAAATAATCAGGAGGCACTCCAGCAACAAAAGAGGGATTTCTGTTTTTATCTAATTTGAATAGTTCAGGATTAGACCAGACATCTGCACTGTGATGGGTAATATAAATAGGCATATCTCCAATTATCTTAATTTTATTTACTCTGCAATATTTTTTAAAATTACCCCATTGCCGGTAAAATAAGAACTGAATAATCTTCTGTTTTTTAATCCCTATTTCCATTTTTATAGTTAATGATTTTAGGGTTTTTTTTCTGCCATTCTTTATCTCTTCTGGCCATTCATTCCATTTTAAAGCAGGAAACTGATTATAAATCACCTTAAAAAGAGCGTAGTCATCCAGCCAAAAGGCTTGTTTTCGGCAAAAACTATCAAATTCATCTTGAAATTTGTTTTCTCTTATGAATATTTCACATGCCCTAACAAGCATTTTTTCTTTTAAAGGGTAGATGTCGGGAAAATTGATATGGGTTTTCTCTGGAAGATATAAGTTTTCTAAATCATTTTTAGAGAGCAACCCATCCTGATTGAGCAACTCCGGGCTGATGAGAATCGGATTTCCTGCAAATGCTGAATAAGAGTAATAAGGTGAATTTCCATGTTTTAATTCTGTGGGATTTAAAGGCAATATTTGCCAGAAATGTTGTTTATTTTGCTTTAGAAGTTCTGCAAAATAATATGCTGTTGGCCCCAGATCTCCGATGCCAAACCTGGAAGGCAAAGAGGAAATATGCAATAATACCCCGCTACTGCGATAATTGTTCAATTTAAAGCCCCTTTTGTTAATATTGAATTTTGTATTCCAAAATGCAATAATGTTTTTTTAAGTTTTTTATTTTTTTAAATCTAATAAAAGAATTAAATTGAGAATAGTAACTCAGCAAAGGAATTTTCATCAGTATACTCCTACATTGAGCATTACTCCCAGTTTTTTGAATTCTTCCAGCCATAAACTGGCATTTTCATCTCTCTGACTGACTTTTTCCTGAAACACAGGGATTAATTCTTGTTTCATCTGAAAGTAAATATTTTGAGCTTTCCATGGGAAGAAGGCAATTTCTAATTTTTCCAGCATATTGACAGTAGCAGTTATAGATTGGATATATTCAACATTACTATATTGAGCTTGTAAATTTGCTATTGAATCATTAATCCATCTTTCAATATTAAATGCCAGTGTATTTTTATCTAATTTAATAGACCAGCCTTGAATTTCTTCTATCAGGCTTTCCAATCTTTCCAGGTCAATATAGGTTTCAAGAAAAATATTATTTAATTCAAGGTTGATGGCTTGTTGTGTAATAATTAACAATGATTGAGGAATAGGGATATTTAATTGCTTTAAAAAATTCATTATTGAATAATTTTCCATATATATTTGTTTTATATTTCTTTCAGCTTTTTCTTTATTAGGAAGCATTATTTTCTGAATAACTTTTCTTTGTTCATCCTTGAACAGATACCATAAAGAATAACTGTTAGTTTCAAAATATTTATCCATTAATCGAATAATATCTACTACATTAGCCTGGCTGAACCCTGTTTTTATTTCTTGAACCATGCTTTGATAAGTTTGTTCATCCTGATAACGCCTCACTCCCCCGTTTACATTATGATCTCCTAAATGAAGAACGGCAAAGCTGATTTTGTCCTGTTCCATAGTAATGTCAGATTTGATAATCGCTTGGCCTATGGCTAATTTTAATTGTCCATTTTCACAACGCTTTATATCAGCTTCCAGGATCTGGTAAGAATATATATTTTTTTGTTTTCCGTTAAATAAAGTTGAAACAGCATAATGAGCGCCAACTCTTAATAAATCAATTTTTGCCGGGTATATTATTTTTTCATATATTTTAGCCCCATTTTCATATTTACGAACATTGCTGGAAGCTTGACTTATTCTTTCTACATATTCTGGTTCCAAATCAAGAGCATACAATTCTTTAACTAATTGCATGCAGCGTGCTGAATAATGCATAACCTGGGTTGTTTCAATTCCTGAAATTTCATCAAAAAACCAGCCGCAGCTGGTATACATCAACATAGCATTCCTTTGCATTTCCAGATACTTTAATGCATTAATTTTTTCTTCATGTTCAAGAGGGTGACTGGTAAATTGGTTGAAAAAACTATCAAGATTTTCATCTGTTCGGCTTAATAATATTTTTATGTATTCATTTCTTGCCTGCCATACATCTTGAAAGTAGGCGGAAGCACCTTTTTCGAAAATACTGATTGATTTGTCTCTTAACCAGTCCATGGTTTCCCGCAATGGTTTTCTCCATTTTTGATGCCAATTGGTATTCATGCCAGTGTGACAACCACAGTCATTTCTCCAGCGCTCAATACCATGGACACAGCTCCAGGAAGTATTATCAGCAATTTGTACTTCGTAAACCGGCGGATGCAGTTCCAGAAATTCTCCATAATTGGTGATTTTGGCCAGTTTATTTTCTTCAATATGATTTAAACAGAAAGATAGGGCCATATCTCCAAAGCGATGATGATGCCCAAATGTTTCTCCGTCTGTAGCTATATGCACTATTTCAGGTTTCTGTTCATCATGGGAAAAATTACTTAACAGTTTATCGGCAAATTTTTTGCCGTCACGTAATAGACCTCCGAAACTTACTTCATGAGCCAGAGCTCCGTTATAAAAAAAAATATTAATTGATTTACCTGATGACAGATTACATAAATATGGTTGTCTGAAATTTATATTGGCTTCTTTTACTTCTTGCCATTGAGTATCTTCATTTATTTTTTTCACTTTTGCTGCCTGATGAGGTGCCAGAATGGTATATTTGATGTTTAATTCAGCCAGGGTTTCCAGGGTTTTATAGTTTACTGCTGTTTCAGGAAGCCACATTCCTTCCGGATAACGTCCGAAACGATGCTGAAAATCTTTTATTCCCCAGTATACCTGCGTATATTTGTCTTTTTCATTGGCCAGAGGCATAATCATATGATTATAAGCCTGGGCAATTGCTGATCCATGTCCATTGAATTTTTCCTGACTTGCTTTGTCTGCATCCAGGATTGCCTGATATATTTCCGGTTGATGTTTTTTCATCCAGGAGAGTAAAGTTGGGCCAAAATTAAAACTGATACTGGTATAATTATTGATGATTCTAACTATATCGCCCTCCTTATCCAGAATACGAGAGGCAGTATTCGTTTTGTAACACTCCTCTGATATTCTTTCATTCCAGTCATGGAAGGGGTAAGCTGAGTCCTGCAGTTCGATATCTTCAAGCCAGGGATTTTCCCTTGGAGGTTGATAAAAGTGCCCGTGAATGCAAATATATTTATTCTTTTTCATTTATAAGCTATTTTCTCCTTTTTTCTATAGTTTCTTCCAAAAGAAATTATAGATTTTTAGAATTATATCATTATTAAGCCTTCTATTTTCCTTTTTTTAAAAATATAATACCAAGAGGTGGTATAGTTATATTGATAGAAAAATCAGAACCATGCATAGGTATAGGCGTCGCTAAAACTTCACCCATATTCCCTTGGCCACTTCCTCCATATATTAAGGCGTCGCTATTGAGAATTTCCTTCCAGGTTCCGTTTTCAGGCACTCCAATACGATAATTGTACCAGACGGTAGGGACAAAATTACAGATGGCTATTATTTTTTCTTTATCGGATTTGCTTTTTCTCAAGAAAACCAGTACGCTATTATTCCAGTCATTACTCTCTATCCATCGAAAACCTGAACTTTCAAAATCCACTTCATACAGGGATTTTTCTTCCTTGTAAAGATGGTTAAGGTCTTGAATCCATTTTAATAATCCAGCGTGCTTTTGGTCTTCAAGCAAGTGCCAGTCCAGAGAATAGTCATGTTGCCATTCTTGTCTCTGTCCAAATTCATCTCCCATAAACAGAAGTTTTTTCCCTGGATGAGCAAACATATAGCCTGATAGAAGACGTAAATTAGCAAATTTTTGCCAATCATCTCCAGGCATCTTTTCCAGTAATGATTTTTTACCATGGGTTACCTCATCATGAGATAAAGAAAGGACAAAATTTTCATTAAATGAATATATTAAACTGAAAGTAAGCTCCTGATGATGATATTTTCGATAAATTGGATCTCTGGAAATATAAGAAAGAGTGTCATGCATCCAGCCCATATTCCATTTCATTCCAAAACCAAGGCCCCCCAGATAGGTAGGTCTGGAAACCATTGGCCAGGCAGTGGATTCTTCAGCAATCATTTGTATACCAGGGAAAAAAGAATAACAATTTTCATTTAATTTCTTAATAAAAGAAATAGCTTCTAAATTTTCTCTTCCACCAAAACGATTTGGTACCCATTCTCCTTCTTCCCGGGAATAATCCAGATAAAGCATTGAGGCCACAGCATCAACTCTTAATCCATCTATATGATAGTTATCCAGCCAGAAGAGGGCATTGCTGATTAAAAATGATTGGACTTCTTTTCTGCCATAATTGAATATATAACTATTCCAGTCAGGATGAAATCCCTGTTTCGGATCAGCATGTTCATACAAATGGGTGCCATCAAAATATACCAGGCCATGCTCATCTCCTGGAAAATGGGAAGGTACCCAATCTAAGATAATGCCAATTCCCTGCTGATGCATATAATCAACAAAATACATGAAATCATGTGGTGTGCCATAACGGCTGGTAGGGGAGAAGTATCCAACAGTTTGATACCCCCAGGATCCATAAAAAGGGTGTTCCATTATCGGCAAAAGCTCTATATGGGTAAAACCACATTCTTTGCAGTATTGGGATAGTTCTACAGCTAATTCCCGATAATTAAGAAAATCATTTTCCGGTTTTAATTTTCTTCTCCAGGAACCAATATGCACTTCATATATTGAAAATGGTTTATCTAATCTGTTTATTTCTTTTCTATTATCCATCCAGATCTGGTCCTGCCATTGATACTTTAATTCCCATAACAAGGATGCTGTTAAGGGTGGTTTTTCACCATAAAAAGCATAGGGATCTCTCTTATTTACGCAATATTGCTGATGTTTGGATTGGATATGATATTTATATTTTTCCCCAATCTCCAAATCGGTGACAAAACCTTCCCAGATACCGCTTCCAGTATGCAGCTGCTGTAATTTATGAATGTCGGGTTTCCAGTTATTAAAATCGCCAATCACCGAAACAGATTCAGCATTAGGAGCCCAAACCGCAAAATGAAAACCATTTCTACCATTTATATTACCAGGATGTGCTCCCAGGTGCTTATATAATTGATAATGTGTTCCCTCATTAAAAAGAAAAACATCATCTTTACTTAGAATAGAATCTGTATAAAATATTTTATTCTTTTTCTTCATTATTAATAGCCCCTATCTCATATAGTATTCCTTTTAAAGGAATTGACAGCCAGTTAGGTCGATTGTTTATTTCATATCCTACCTCATAAACTGATTTTTCCAGCAAATAAATAGTAAGCAGTTTGCTTATTTCTTCTCTCTCTTCAGGTATAATTTCTGAAGATTCAATATGTTTCAGATAGGCATTGAGGAAAGTTTTACTAACATAATATGTCCATAATTTTGCCCAGTATTCCAGATCTTCATATTCTCCAGCAATTTTATTTTGCATCAACGGTGCAAAGGCAGCATAATGAAAAGAACGGAGCATTCCCGCTACATCTTTCAGTGGTGAGCGTTTTAATCTTCTTTCTCCCAGAGGTCTGGCAGGTTCACCTTCAAAGTCAATTATATAAAAATCGTTTCCTGTGTAAAGAACCTGGCCCAGGTGGTAATCACCATGTATTCTGATTTTTTTGGTTTTAATCTTTTTAGATAAAACCTTCCTGCAATGATTGATAATAGTTGACTCCAAAGATAGTACTTCTTTCAGGTCTTCCTGAATATTCTCAGGGCACTGATTGCTATTTTTTCTTAAGATTAAGAAAGTCCTTTTTACCAGACTTTGAATTGACTGATAAATTGAACGCTGGTAAAGCAATGAGTAAGATTCAGGCTTAAAAGCAGAGTTCTGAGTAGGTTGTGCTAGTGCCTGATGTAATTCAGCAGTTCTTTTCCCCAATTGATGAGACATTTCCAGAAATGGAGCACCAATAAGCTCCTGCATCATTTCCGGTACGTCTTCGTCCAATTTTTCAAAAAGAGATGATGGAAGAGAAGGATTTTTCTCAATTTGAGTTATTTTTGATAGAACTCTCTCATAGTATCTGATAAGATAATCTTGTGAATAATCCCAAGCGTTGCCTTCACTTTGTACAAAAGGATAGAGAATGCCTAAAGTTACCAGAGAACCATCTTTTTTCTGATATTCTATTGCTCCTGCAAAAGAAGGTACATTTCGGTAATCAGTTTTTTCAGTAATATATTTCACTATTTCCAAATCCGGATTTATTCCTTCATCAAGTTTTCGGAATAACTTATAGATTAGCTCATGTCCATATAAAATTGAAGTATTGCTTTGATCTGCACCTAAAAGATTGGAACGTTCAAAAGAGCTTATCATTTTCCGGATATTTCTAAAATATTTACCCGGGTAGGAATTTAGTTTTCCTTCAGCAGTTTTTATAATTCTTTGTTTAGCCACCAGCTGAAGGATTGTTTGATGGAAATTTTCATCTAATACTGCATCATAAACTACCCCATCAGCATTTGGAGATTGATATTGAAATAAGATAAAATTCGGCTTTTCCTGTAATAATGTTACTGCTTGTTCAATTCCTAAAAAAGATAGTGGTAAATGATAATACTCTTCTGGTCCCGAAGTATAACTAACCCTAACAAGCAGTACTAAAGAAGATCCTTTTCTATTTTTAATAGGAATGGTTTCTGTGATGTTGACTTTAAGTATTTTCTGAGATTTGCTGGCAAACCATCTTTGCTCTTTCAGGAATCTAGGTAGAATTTGATTTTCAATTCTTGATTTTGCCCTATTGTCAAAGAGTTCTGTCCATTCTTTTTTTGTTTTAATTACTGGAATTTGCCTTCCGGTTTTTTCCGAGGAAGAGGATTCTTCTTTTTGTAATGTAAACCAGAAATAATCATAAAAACCCATGGTCATTACATAAGGCTTCTCCTGGATAGTAGGAAATTGATTCTTGCTGAATATTTCTATTGGGTGATATCCGGCATATTCAGATAAATCTATTTCAGCCACTTGAGAAAAACGAGAAAGGTTTATAACAACTAAAATTATTTCGTCTTCATATTTGCGGATAAAAGAAAGTATTTTCGGGTTATCAGGTTGTAAGAATTTGATACTTCCTCTACCAAATGCTTTGTAATTTTTACGCATATTGATAACTCTTTTCATCCACCAGAAAAAAGAAGTTTGATTTTGTTCCTGATTTTCCACATTTACTGTTTCATAATGGTAAGCTGGATCAATTATCACCGGCAAATAAAGCCTTTGGGGATTAGTCTGGGAAAAACCAGCATTACGGTCAGGACTCCACTGCATTGGAGTCCTGACACCATCACGATCACCTAAGAAATGATTGTCTCCCATACCAATTTCGTCTCCATAATAAATTGTAGGTGTGCCAGGCAGGGAAAAGAGTAATATTTTCATTATCTCCATTTTTCGGCGATGATTTTCCAGTAATGGAGCTAAACGTCTCCTGATACCTAAATTAATACGGGCAGAAGTATCTCTGGCATAGACTCGATACATATAATCCCGTTCTTCATCTGTAACCATTTCCAGAGTCAATTCATCATGGTTTCTGAGGAACAATGACCATTGGCAGTTATCCGGAATAGCCGGCGTTTGTTCTAGAATATCGACAATTGGAAAACGATCTTCCATTCTTAAGGCCATAAACATACGAGGCATTAATGGAAAATGAAAAGCCATATTACAAGCATCTCCATCTCCAAAATAGCGAATAGCATCTTCAGGCCACTGGTTAGCTTCTGCCAGAATCATTCTATTTTTATAATTTTTATCTAAATGTGCACGCATTTTTTTTAAAAACTCTAAAGATTCAGGCAGATTTTCACAATTAGTACCTTCTCTTTCAAAAAGATAAGGGACTGCATCTAATCTCATTCCATCAACACCCATCTTCATCCAGAAATCAATTACTTTTAAAATAGCTTTTTGAACATCGGGATTGTCATAATTAAGGTCAGGTTGATGAGAGTAGAAACGATGCCAAAAATATTTATTATTTTCCGGATCTCTGGTCCAGTTAGAAGTTTCAAAATCCTGAAAGATTATACGGGCATCCTGATATTTGTTAGGGTTATCACTCCAGACATAGAAATCCCGCCATTTCTTAGGAGCATCTTTTTTACGAGCCTTCTGAAACCATTGGTGCTGGTCAGAAGTATGGTTTAAGACCAATTCAATAATGACTTTCATTTCTCTTTTATGGGCTTCATTTAAGAAGTTTTTAAAATGGCGCATATTGCCATAATGATGATGAATGCTGTAATAATCTGAAATATCATACCCGTCATCTTTGAGGGGAGAAGGAAAAAAGGGTAATAACCAGATGGTATTAATCCCCAGGTTTTCCAGATAATCAAGTTTTTCAGTTAATCCTCTAAAATCACCAATGCCATCACCATTTTTGTCAAAAAACGTTTTTACATGCAGTTCATAAATAATCGCATCTTTATACCATAAAGGGTTTTCAGCAAAATCGTCCTGACTGATCATCTATACCTCCTAGTTAAAATAATCAAATTGATTTTCTTTTTTTAAGTATTTTTTAATTTTAATTATATGGGCAGGCAGTACATATGGATTTAATTCTACATAATTGAACTCACCTTGCCAGATATATTGTCCTCCGCCTAATAAATCATGAGCCAGAAAAGACTGATCAGCTGAGATACCCAGCTCAGCAAGCGGTATTTTTATCCAACCGGACTGGGTATAGTTAGGGTCAAGATTAACAATAACCAGAATAGCATCGGTGTTTTGCTCGTTAAATTTTGCATAGTAAAGTAGTTGATTGTTTTCAACTGGTAAAAATAAAATATTATTCGTTTTATGAAATTCAGGATTTTCCTCCCTGATTTTATTTATTTTGGCAAATAAATCATGAACATTTTCTTTTACTTCTTCTGATGGCCAGTTTTTAAGTTCATATTTTTCTGAGTTATAATATTCTTCCTTGCCACTGATAGCCTTATTGATAAATCTTTCATAAGGTGGTCCATAAATACCATAGTTTGATGAAAGTGTAGCTGCAAGGATAAATCTAATTATGAATGCAGGTTTTCCATCAGCTTGTAAATACTCAGAAAGGATATCAGGTGTATTTGGCCAAAAATTAGGACGGAAAAAATCTTTTACCTGAGACTGAGTTAATTCAGTAAGGTATTCTATTAGCTCCTGTTTGGTGTTTCGCCAGGTAAAATAAGTATAAGACTGGCTGAATCCAAGTTTAGCTAATCTGTACATAATTTTAGGTCTAGTAAATGCTTCAGCCAGGAATATTACTTCCGGGTAATCTTTTTTGATATAATTAATTAGCCATTCCCAAAAAAGAAAAGGTTTAGTGTGAGGATTATCAACTCTGAATATTTTAATTCCCTGCTTAATCCAAAAAACAACAATATTCTTTAATTCTTCCCATAGACTCTGCCAGTTTTCTGTTTCAAAATTAAAGGGAACTATATCTTCATATTTTTTGGGAGGGTTTTCGGCGTACTGAATTGTCCCATCTACGCGCCAGCGAAACCATTCAGGGTGTTCTTTGATGTATGGATGATCGGGAGAACACTGAAAAGCTAAATCCAGAGCGATTTCCATTCCAAATTGGGCTGCTTTTTGTACAACTTTTTGAAAATCAGAAAAACTTCCCAGCTGCGGATGTAAAGCCATATGTCCTCCTGATTTATTTCCAATAGCCCATGGACTGCCCGGATCATTTTTTTCTGCAACAATAGAATTATTTTTTCCTTTGCGATGAGTAATTCCAATAGGGTGTATCGGAGGAAAATATAATACATTAAAACCCATTTGGGAAATTTCCGGTATTTTTTGTAAACAATCATCAAAATTGCCATGTTGATCGGTCTTGTTTGAGCAGGAGCGAGGGAATATTTCATACCAGGCACTAAACCCGGCCCTTTTGCGATCAACAGTTACCTTTAGTATGTTATGATAACAGGTAATGTCATTTGGGACTGAATATTTTTGTATAAATTCAACAGTTAAAAGATTTTCTAATTTTTTAATTAAAATATCTTGCTCTTTATCGAGTTGAATAAGAGCTAAGATTTCCTGGATTGCTGTTTTTTTGTCAGACTCCTTTATTTTTTTCATTGATTCAGTCAGAATGGGAAGCCCGCTTTTTATGTCAACCAGGATATTAGTCCCGGTAGCAACTTTTTTTTGAATATCATGCCACCATGTTGAGAGTTGGTCAACCATTGCTTCCAGGGAATATTCATAAAGGCCCGGTTGTATAACTTTGAATTCACTCTGCCAGAGATCATTTACCAGATGTTCCATTCTTATTTTCTGCCATTTTTTTTCTCCATTTTTTCGAAAAAGTAAATTTGCCAGAAGTTGATCATGTCCGTCAGCGTAAATATCTGCAGAAACAATAACACTTTCACCAACAGTTTTTTTTATATTGAATTTTCCGTTATTAATTTCAGGTTGCACATTTTCAATTACAACTCTTTGTTTCCCGTTAAAGTCTTTTAAATTATTTATTTGAAAAATCCCTTCTATTTTATATTAATAATTAACCTTCTAAAAATTTTGTAATAGATTTTAGCATTCCCTGTGGAGAGCGAGACATTTTCATTCTCCTTGCCAGTTCTTTTTCTCCAAATACATCACGCACCCATTTGGCAAAATCATTATTTTTTTTATTAACATGGCATTTAATTGTTTCTTGATCAATTTTTGTAAGCTGCTCTATTAACTCTGCCAGATTTTTTAATGGTATCTTGTTGTTTAAATAAAAATATTTTTCATTTGAAGGAGCTTCCTGATAAATATCAAACTTCTTTTTTTTATTTGTCATTTTATAATTTTACCTATTTTCTTTTCGTATGAATATTTTAGAAAATTGCAAGTTGTTTTGATTGGGCTACATTGGTGTGGTGTTTATGTATAATTTCAAATATATCTAGAAATATATTAATTCAAATTTAATAGCTATATTTTATTAAGCAAAAAATTAAAAGTCAAGTATAAATTCAATAAGTTAATTCTTACAAATTATTATTATCTTATTTACAATGTAATTCTTATAATTATATTATAAGGCAAAAGTGTTGTGATGCAAAATCAATCTAATGTTCAATTTATTTTTTAATAATTTAACAAAAAGATAGTATTCATTCAGAATCAGAATCTTTTTCTTCAAATGTATCCAAATTCATGAAGCACTTTCCTCGATACCTATTTCGGTTTGAATTTGTTTTTCTGCATCTTCCATAGATGATAATTCAATATAATCATCAGGTATGATAAAATATTTTTCATCCTGAGTTCCCACTTGTATGTTGAGTAATTCAAAAGTGCTTTGTTCAGAATGCATTAAAGGAATAATGACTTTTACCTGTTGTTTTAATTCAGGTGAATACCAGGACTCAATAATCCCTTCCATTCCCTCCCTGGAATAGATATATTTTTCACATTCCAAACCATTTAGCATTTCTGAGCTAACTTTTTCTTCATGATATCCCTCAGTGATCATTTCCCATCCAATTATAGGATTGAATAAGAAAATTTCTTCTCTGGTAAATCCCATATAAAACTTCATAATCGGATGCAAGCCAAAATAAGAATCCTATTGTCGGTTAGCGATTATAACCATAGGTTCCCCACTGCTGTCTTCACCCTCCAGCCGATATAGATGATCTTTTACAAAATAATTATATAAATATGTTTCCTTTGGTTGAGTAATCTTAATCTGGGAAGAAAACTCCTGTGCTGCTAATGAGACGGTAAATATTAGTGCTATGAAAGAAAAAAGAAGAGAAATAAACTGGTAACCAACCAATTTCTATTTTTCATTTTATGAACTCCTATCTGTTTTTAATATTTTTATTTAGACCTCTTTTTTTATTTTACTATTTTAAAATGTATTGAACAAAATATTCTGTTTGTTTTTAATGAGAAATTTGCATAATCTTATTAGCATTATGGTATAATTAATAAAAAATATTCAAATAAATTTTGTCTATTTTGAATTAATGGCTGAATGTTTCCACTACACTAATTTCTACATATAATACCTTAACAATTAAAAATATGTTCTACACCAATAAAATAAATAGTTCTTTGTAATATTTGTAATATTTAAAAGATTTTTCTTAATTTATTTTAATTAAATTCCTAAGCAAGGATTAAGATAACCCATTAAAGAAAAACTATATTTTAAACATTCAAAGCCAGAAAATTAAAATATTATTACATACAAAAAGGAAATATATTGCAATGAAAAAATATAAGAAAAACCCCGGATATTTTTGGACTGGAGAATTGCCATTACTGGAAAGAGTTATTTTAAACATAAGTAATATTTTTCCTTTATCAATGGAAGTATTAAAAATACTTCAATAATGAAAGAAAGAACAGAAGATTCTTATAATGGAAAAATAACAGAAGATGTCAAATATTATGATCTGTATGCTTTTAATCATTACAATAAAATAGCAAGAGAATTATTAGAAAACATTAACATTAAAGATAAATATATTTTAGATTTAGGTTGCCTTAAAGGATCTTATCCATGATGTTAATAGCAGGTGGAGCTAAAAAATAGCAGCAGTAGATATATCTGAATTTATGATAGAGATTTGAAAAGAAAAAAATTCAGACTAATGGCTATCCTTTAAATTTAATTGAAACAAAGTGGCTGATGCTGAAAATCTTCCTTTTGAGGATAATTTTTTTGATATTATTTTGTCCAGCATGGTATTTGGTCTAGTGCCAAACCAGGAGAGAATGCTTAGAGAAATAGTCAGATTGGTTAAGCCGGGAGGTATTATTGCTTTAGCAACTCATGGTCCCAAACACTATCTGGAATTTATCAAAACAATAGTTGATATTGTTCCAAAAAAATATATTCTCGGTTATAGGGTAGCTTTTTGGCCTAGAACTTGTTCACAAATGATTGAATTTTATCAAAACGAAGAGTTGACAGAAATAATAACAAAACAATCAACCTGGGAAGACTGCCACAGGAATGGATCTGAAATGTTTAATTTTACAGCATCTTCATCTGCTAATTTTTGGTCAGCCTCAATTCCAGTTAAAGATTTGCCTGTTATTATGGAAAAAATAAAAAAAAATGTTACACAAGGAAAATAATGTTAATAAACTGACTCTTAATGTTGTATATGCTTATGGTAAAAAAAGAAATAATTCTTACTAGAAACTAGAAAATTTTGATCTACTCCTTGAAATTTTTTACAAAAGAGGTTTTGTTTTATGACAAAGAAAAGGTGGGATTTTTTAATTATTGGCTCTGGTGCTGGAGGATCAACTATAGCAAAAGAGTTGAGCAGGAAAGGTCATTCAGTATTTATTCTGGAAAAAGGTAACTATGAAAAAAATTAGGTTCATTTCAGGATTCCCTTCGATTCTATGATGTAAACAGATTAACAAGAATTCCTAAAAAATCAAAAGAAGGTGTTATTATCTGGAGGACTATTATGGCTGGAGGATCTACTTTGGTTTTTCTTGCGGAAATAGGACTCGTTGTTTACAAAAGAACTTCTGGATATGGGATTAGATCTGGAAGATGAGTTTATTGAAACTGAAAAAGAAATGAATATCAATCCTTTTCCTGAAAAATATTTAACAACAGGTTCAAATAGTATAATGAAAGCAGCAAAAACTTTAGGCTATAAGATGCAACCAATGCTGAAATTTGTTGATCCTGAAAAATGCAAAAAATGTGGCCAATGTTCTTTGGTTGTACTAAAGATGCTAAATGGACAGCTTTAAATTATCTGGATCAAGCATTAGAACATGGGGCTAAAATTGAATATAATGTTTCAGCAGAACAGGTTCTTTCAAAGAATGGTAAAGCGACAGGAGTAAGGGCAATAGGGCAAAACGGAAGTAAAGATTATTTTGCCGATATAATTATTCTGACCGCTGGCGGTTTAGGTTCGCCGATTATACTGCAAAATTCTGGAATTCTAAAAGCGGGATCAGGGCTCTTTGTCGATTTGTTCATTAATACTTATGGAGTTACTTCCAATATTAGTCAAAAAGATGAACCTGCTATGACCTTAATTTGCAGTGAATTTCATGAAAAACAGGGTTTTATTTTATCAACATATATAAATGTTAATCCGATGGTCAGGCTCATATCGACTGGGAGCCAAAGGACTTACTTTACCTATAAACCGGCTGATTGGAATAATGAACAAAACTAGTGACGAAGCTAATGGCCATGTTTATCCAAATAGTACAATTTCTAAACCAATTACCGAAAAGGATCGGCAAAGATTAAAGAAAGGATCAGCTATTGCAAAAGAGATTTTAATGGTCCAATATTATTTTCTAAAATTCAGGAGCTCATCACTGGAGGAACGTTAATTGGTAAAATTGTTGATAATTTACAGACAGAATTGAAAATCTTTATGTTTGTGATGCTAGTGTTTTACCAAAGTCTCCGAGCATGCCGATTCTAACTATTTTACTGCTTAAAAATTAGCAAAAAATTTGCTATTAAGCTAAAATTGTATAACTTTAATTAAACAGGATCTTATGAAAAAAAAGATAGAGATAACCAAAAAATTAATTGAAGATAATTTGAATTTATTCAGATGTCCAGTCTGTAGACAGAAGATGCTATTGCAAGAAAAATCTCTAATTTGCACAACAGGCCACTGTTTTGATCTATCCAGAAATGGCTATATTAATCTGTTAAAATACTATTCATTCAAAATATGATAATGATTTATTCACCATAAAACTGTTCTCCAGAATGGATTTTTGAAAAATTAATAACTGAGATTGGTAATTTTATGTTGCAAACAGAGAAGCATTATACAAAATCAAAGATTCCAAAATATTAGATGCCGGCTGCGGAGAAGGTACAAATCTGGTAAATTTGTTGAATATATTCGTCGACATTCAAAATTGCAAGAACTCCTGTTAGAATAAGACTTGGTAATGTTTCCCAGAGAAGGAATTCATATCGCTTCCAGGGAATTCCCGGGACACATCTGGAGTGTTGCTGACCTGGCTAATAGCCCGTTGAATGACAAGCAGTTTGATTTCATTATAAATATCCTTTCTCCAGCTAACTACTTTGAATTCAACAGGATATTGAAGGATAATGGTTTTTTAATAAAGGTTATTCCCGGAGTTTTTTATCTACAGGAAATTAGAAAAATACTTTCTCCCAAATCTGAGGGAAAACCCTCTTCCAATAAGGAAATAATTAATCTTTTTCAAAAAAACTTTAAAATTATCAATCAACAGCACTTTTCCTATCAGCAGGAAATAAATAATAATGATATTCTGCCTTTTATTGAAATGACTCCTCTTTCCTGGAGGATAAAAGAAAAAAAAGTCTCAGAAGATAATTATTGTCAAATTAATAAAATAACTGCAGACTTTATTATTTTGGCCGGGATAAAAAAGTAAAATATTAAAAATTGTAGTTTATTATGAATTATAAAATTATTTTCTTGACATTTATGTTATAATAGTAAAGCTTATTCTGCTTTTGTCTGATTACGGGGAAAAGATATCACATAGCTTTTAGTTTTCATGTGTTCAAACTCCTTCATCATCTGGATAATATGTTCATTTTTCAATGACCAACAATGTCTCCAGTCCACAAGAGCAATTGCGGAAATAGATATTTTAAAAATTATCAGGAGAAAAAATGACAGATATTGAAAAATTTAAAAAATTAGGTCTTTCGGAAGAAGCTATTGCTGCTATTTCCAAGAAAGGATTTGAAGAGCCAACCCCTATTCAGATTTTAACAATACCAAAAATGTTTAACGATAATGGTAATATAATTGTACAGTCTCAAACCGGTACGGGGAAAACTGCTGCCTTTGGTTTGCCATTAATTGAGATGATTGATACAAAAGAAAGAAATGTCCACGCCATAATAATTACCCCTACCAGAGAACTTGCTATACAGGTTTCTGAAGAAATAAATTCTTTAAAAGGGGAATCAGGAATTCAAACTATTCCTGTTTATGGAGGGCAATCAATTGATCAACAGCTTAGACGTTTGAAAAAAGGTGTTCATATTGTAGTAGGCACTCCTGGCAGAGTGATCGATCATTTAAAAAGAAAAACCCTTAATCTAAAAGATATAGAATATCTTATTCTTGATGAAGCTGACGAAATGCTTAACATGGGCTTTATTGATGATGTAGAAGAAATCATGAAATATACCAATCCCCAGAAGAGGATTCTATTATTTTCTGCCACTATTCCAGCCAGGATAAAGGCGCTGGCAAAAAATTATATGGGCGATTATGAATTTATAACTATTGACAAACAAAATCCTACTGTCAGTCTTACAGAACAGATTTATTATGAAGTAAGACCTTCTGATAAATTTGAGGCTTTATGTAGAATTATAGATATTGAAGAAAATTTTTATGGTTTAGTTTTCTGCAGGACAAAAAATGATGTTGATGAAGTTACCAGTCATCTAATTGAAAGAGGTTATGATGCAGATTTTATCCATGGAGATATTTCACAAAGCCAAAGGGAAAAAACACTAAACAAATTCAAGAAAAAACATAGCAACATTTTGGTAGCAACTGATGTGGCAGCACGCGGATTGGATATTAGTAATCTGACTCATGTTATTAATTATTCTCTTCCTCATGATTCTGAATCTTATGTACACAGGATTGGTCGTACCGGAAGAGCAGGGAATGAAGGAACAGCAATAACATTTGTAACTCCTAGTGAATATCATAAGTTAATGTTTATACAACGAAAAGCAAAAACCGATATTAAGAGACTAAAAATACCTAATGTGAGAGAGATTATTAAAGCCAAAACTAAAAAAATAAATGATGATCTTGCTGCTATTAATAGCCAAAACATTGACAGTAATTATTTTAATTGGGCAAAAAGACTTTTAGAAAATGATAATGGCACAGAAATACTGGCTAAGATACTTAGTTATAGCTTTGATGATAAATTAAATCCGGGTTTGTATAATGAAATCCAGGAACTATCTGAAAAAAACAGGAAAATAGAATTACCAGGTACAACCAGGCTGTTTGTGGCAATGGGTAAAAAAGATAAAATAACACCTGCAAAACTGGTGAAATTCGTATTTGAGAATACCGGAGTAAATAAATCAGTTATTGATCAAATAGAGGTTTATAATGAATTTTCTTTTATAACTGTACCTTTCAAGGAAGCTAAGACAATTTTAGGGATATTCCAAAAAAAATCCGGTAATAAAAGATCTTTAATTGTAAAAGCAAAACCTAAAGAAAAAAAAGTAAAAGTATCATAAAAAAGTATTTAAACAAAAGCAAGGATTTTCTTAAATAAAGATACACTGTAGTGTCTAGTGTTTGTATGGTTCAACAAAGTTATACATTGAAACAACAACTAAAAGAAGAATAGCCTGGAAGTATTGCTTTTTTCTTTATAAGAGATAAACTAATTTTAATTGAAAATGATTTTTTCAGTCATACTATATTTGAAAATAAAATAACGCAATCAAACAATTGTGGTTCAATGTGATTAAAAAGGAAAACGGTAAAGGCCGTTGCTGTTGTCGCATCTGTAACCAGAGCAATCCCGATATTATCCACTGCCCGATAGGTGGGAAGGATAATATTAAAAAGGGTCTGGGAGCCAGAAGACTTGCCATAATTGTCTGCCTTAAAAACCTCCGACATAGAGGAAGAGCAGGAATAAATTTTTTGGTAAGTTTATTAAGCTGTCTTCTATATTTATAGGAGGCAGCTTTTTTGTTTGAATGGCGGGGAAGGGGGATATTGATAACCAGTAAGGAGTAATAAGAGAAAAAGTTAAATCTCTATAGAAGGAGAAGAGAATGTCATCTTTATCAAAAAAATTCTATTTGTTTCTTTTTATGCTGTTTCTTTTTAGCAGTGTTTCTCTATTTGGGAATTCTGTCTGGGCGATGGAGCCCATAGAGTTTTTTACCTTAGAGGAAGTCATCGTCATAGGATCTAAATATCCTCAGATATTAATAGATTCAATTTCTAGTGTGGAAATGATATCTGAAGAAGAAATAACCAATAATCAATCTGAAAATTTAGCCGGAATATTAAAAGCAATAGCTGGTATCGAGATTGTAGATTATGGAAGTCAGGGAGACATAAAAGCAGCCAGTATTCGTGGTTCTTCTCCTGAACAGGTTTTAATCATGATAGACGGCCAGGTAGTAAATAGCCCGCAGACCGGCAAAATAGATTTAGGGTTGATCCCGGCGAATATTATAGAGAAAATTGAAATCTACCGGGGGCCTGCTTCAGCACTATATGGAGCAAATGCATTAGGCGGAGCAATCAACATAATAACTAAAAGTGGAGAAGAAGAGAAAAAGACAGTTGTTGGAGTTTATTACGGAAATTATTCAACTCAGAAATATGTAGCTTCCTATCAAAATAAAAGTAATGATATGGGATATTTTTTTACAGCTGAATATTACAAAACAGAAGGAGATCGGGAAAACAGCCAATTAGATAAAGTTTCTTTCATGGGGAAGATTTCTAAAAAGATAGATCAGCAAACAGAATTGGGTTTAGCTATTCGTTACCATGATTATCAAAGAGGTTTGCCTGGTTCTCTTGATTATCCTACTCTCAATGCCCTGCAAAATGACCGGAATTTTAATTTGAATTTAAAATGGCAGAAGAAAGAAGAGGATAAAGATATTAATATATTAGCCTGGTATGATTTTCATCGTCTTTATTATGATAATCCGGATGAATGGGGACATACCGGGGCCAGTATTCATAATATCCATACTACAGGGCTATCTTTTGATAGCACTCGTTATAACTTCAGTTTTGATGATGACAATATAGAAAGTGACCATACTTTAACCTGGGGTGGAGATATAAAATACCATTGGTTAGACAGTACAGATATCGGTAAACAACAAGATCTAAACGGTGCAGTATTTATTCAGGATGTCTGGCAGCCGGCAGAATTAGTAAAGCTAAGCATGACTGCAGGTTTACGCTATGATTACCACCAAATCTTTGGTGGACAGTTTAACCCTCGTGTAGGAATTTCCTATCGTTTGCAGGATGGGCTTAGTTTTCATACCTCCATAAGTCGAGCTTATCGCACACCTACTTATGATGATCTTTATTGGCCGGAAGATGGTTATGTTGGTGGTAATCCTGATCTGGTTCCGGAAACTGCCTGGGCTTATGAAGCAGGAATACGTTTTAATAATAAAAAAGGAAATATGCAGGCTGAATTAAATATTTTTCGAAACAATGTCCGCGATTTAATTCATTGGGCAGCTGATTCAGAAGGAGTCTGGCGTCCTTCCAATATCGGCTCAGCACAGATAGATGGAGCAGAAATAATTCTAAAGAAAGAAATGAATGAAAATTTTACCGGATGTATAAATTACACTTATCTGAATGCTATAGATCTGGATATGGGTAGCCAATTAAAGCCAAAACATAAGTATGGACTTGGTTTAATTTATTTAAATCAGGTTGGAAAAAACAAAGATGATTTTACAATAAGTTTAGATGGTTATTTAGTATCAGGTAGACCTGATAGTCTTGCTGAATATTATCTTTTCAATACCAATATGAATAGAGATTTTACTGTTAATAAAGAAAAGAACAAAATCATTAAATTAAGCCTTTCTATCAAAAACCTGTTTGATCAGAAACCTGAATTAGCCAGTGGATTTCCAATTCAGGGAAGAACTTTTTTGTTGGGAGTCAGTACTAATTTTTAGATAAATTTTAAACGGGATGGATAATATTAATTGCATCCCGTTTTATATAAGTCATGAGAAGTAAATAATGAGGAATAAAATATTTTTTATCACAATTATAATTTCATTGTTGCTCCATTTTTGGGTCCTGCAGATATTAGATGATTTTTTTGATTTTTCTTATCCGGAAATAAAAGAGAAACCAATTTTATCAGCCAAAATTGAATTCATCTCTACCTCTGTTATTCAAACCGTTGAAGAATATATTGAACAACCTGCAGATATCCAGGACAGCTTAATCGGGATAACTGCTGAAGTCACAGATGCGAAAGAAATGGAACAAAATAAAGAAACAAAAATTCTAAAAAAGGAAGATGAGAATATACAAAAAGAAAATGAAGCAGATGATTTATTGGAAAAAATAAAAATGTCTGTTCAGCCTGATGTTAAAGAAGTTGTGGTGGAGAATAATCAAAAAGAACAGCAGGTAACTCCGGGCAATGACCATTCATTGAAAAAGGATCTGCCTGTAGAGATTGAAAATATGTTGCCTGAATCTGAAATAACAGAAAAAGTACCATTAAAACAGAAAGAGGAGTTAGAAGAAGTGCAACTACTGGAGAGTCTTCCTCTTGATTTTACCGAAACAGGGATTATAGATCAACAGGTTATTGAACCAACGATAATCCATTTTCATTCTCCCGAATATCCTCCCGGTTTACAGAGAAGAAACATTGAAGGAAAAGTTCAATTAAAAGTTTTAATTGATATAGAAGGCAATGTGGTGGAAACACACATTAATCATTCTTCAGGTTATCAGGATTTTGATCAGGCTGCCGTTAAATCAGTTTTACAGTGGAAATTTGAACCGGCTAAATTAAATAACATTAAAAGATCCAGCTGGGTTTATATCCCTGTGATTTTTAAATTGAAATAATACTGGAAAGAGGTATATTTTTATGATCAATACATTGATAGAACAGGGAGGGGTTGTGGTTTACCCTCTTCTGGCTGCTTCAATTATATCGTTAGCTATAATTCTGGAAAGATTTTACTATTATATAAGAATCAGAAGGGAAATCCCAGAAAGAATAATCTATCTGGTTAAAGAAAATCTAAAAAGAGGGAAGACTAAGGAAGCTGTAAAATTACTAAAAAAGCCCAGCGACCCCATGTATGGAATCTTGTTAGAAGGTATTCTAGTTTGGGAAGAAGGTTTTGAAGAGATGGAGAGAGTTATGAGTGATGCAAAAATGGCTGAATTTCCAAGAATGGAAAAGTATTTGGCTATGCTTCATTTTATTGGAAAAATGAGCCCATCTTTGGGTTTATTAGGCACGGTTATTGGAATGATTAAGACTTTTCATTTTTTATCACTTAATGTTGAATCACAACAATTAGCTCAGGGTATATCAGAAGCTTTAATTACAACTGCCTTTGGGATGATAATATCTATCCCTGCTTTAGCAGCCTATTACTATTTTATGAATAAGGCAGAATATGTTGTAAAACACACTGAAAAAAGAGAATTAGAACTTATTCATTATATTCAGAAATTAGGTGAAAAAAATGTACCGGTACAGGATTAGAAAACTGGATCTGGAGATGAATCTGGCACCTCTTATCGATGTGGTCTTTCTATTGTTAATTTTTTTTATGGTTGCTTCTTCTCTGGATGCAGACAAAGAGATTCAGGCAACGATCCAAATACCGCAAGTGGATACGGGACAAACCAGGAATACAAACAGAGATATATTTATTATATATCTTGATAAAAACGGAATGATTCAAATTGAGGGTAAATATATTTCCTGGGACGAGCTACCAGTCTATTTGGAAGAAAATCCTGTTGAATTTTCAGAAGCTATTCAAGTTTATGCTGATAAAGAAGTCCATTTTGAATACATTGCCAGATTGATGTCCATAGCTCATAGGGCTAATAGAGAACATATTAATTTTCTTTTAGAAAAGATAGATTAATATCCTTTAGATGTATTCCTAATTTCAAATATTTTAATATAACTTATTGTGCAAATCTTCATTGTTTTAATTTGAAATTTACTTGTCTTTTTCTTTTTTGATTTTCCTTTTGTTGCGGTTTTCTAACTGACAGTTTACAAAGCATAGTAATGAAACAAATAAATAAATTAGAAAGAGCAGGACCTGTTAACCGGGGTAATGAATTTGTAGCCCTTCCAGAAAGCTTTACTGCAGAACAATCAATTAAACTAATTCTGGAAATAAGTTTAGAATCCGAAATGGTTTATTATATTTATGTTTTAGACAAAAGAAAACGATTGTTATGGGTATTGTATTTAAAAAATTAATAACTAAACAGCCATCTTATTTTGAAAATAAGGGGTTTTTCTATTTTAATAAGAAAACAGAGAAAAGCTTTCTTGGGTTTGAATTTATTGTATTGTTTTAAATAATACCAGTTCCTATGATTATTACATCTCTGTTTCTTGAAAAATATTTAGCCAAGAAGGGTTTTTAACAAAACAATGAATTGATAAAAAGATAAATCGGAAAAAATAAAAAGGAGAAGGTTCCCCCTTCTCCTTTTTGCTGATTTCCTTAATCAAAAAGTCACAAGTTACCAGCGATTTCCACGGTTACCGCGGTTTGCCATACCACATGTATCACAATCAGACTGCTGGTTCAAACCTTTGTTCATGCTGACATTACCCATATTCCCCATGTTGAATCTTTGCATCTGAAATCCTGCAGAACAGTTCTCCAATTGTTCGGGAGTTAGCAATTCTCTAAATTGAATCTGTCTTTCAATAGCTTTCATTCTAACTTCCACCTGCAATTGAGAAATTTCCTCTAATTTGGTTCTAATCTGTTCAATGTCTACCGGGTCTTGCAGCCTTAACTCTCTCATCTCCAGTTGTTTTACCTGGATCTGATTTCTAAGCTCTAAAGATTCCTTCTGAAAACTAAACATCATTTCTCTCATTTTGGCTTGCTGTTCTGCTGTTAGTTCCAGGTTAAACATTCCTCTGGGGGTGCTGTTCTGTGCAGGTGGATTAATGTTTTGTCCTCCAGGTCCTTGTCCTTGACCGGCAAATCGATTAGAGGTTTCAGTGCCACCTGAAAAGTTTCCCTGTTTTGGACCATAAGCAAATGAACTGATGCTTACCATTGTCAAAGCAAGTGCTGCGATTAATAAAATAACGAGTATCTTTTTATTATTCATCTTTTATCTTCCTTTCTTTTCATTAAAAATGAATTTTGTTTTTTGCTTTCATCTACTTATACGCAATAAAGAGAAAGTTTCTTTCAAAAAAATAAAAAATTTTTAAAATATTTTTAAAATTATAGAATTTTATTTTGAAATACTAATAGTTGACAGTGTCAACCATTGCTGTTAATATATTTCTGTTACATATTTTATTTAAGAATTTCTAAATAGACCGAGGTAGAAGGGTAAGAAAAAACATGAATAAAAGAATCGTGGCAATTTGCAGTTTACTTGAACAAACCGCCTGGCATTATGGTAATCATGGAATCAGTGAGAAATGCTGTGAAGATCTTTCGTTTGCAGAATATACTGCTTTAAAAACAGTGTATGAAAACCAGCAGTCGACCATACAGTTTATTGGCTATGCTTTAAACTTTACTAAAAGCGGAGCCACAAAGATTATCAATCGCCTGGAAAAGAAAGGATATGTCATTCGGAAAATTTCTCCCCGAGATGGACGTTTCTGTTGTGTTTCCATTACAGATAAAGGAATAGCTATAATATCAAGAATTGTTGAAAATCAGACAATACAACTGGAAAATATATTAAAACATTTGACATCTGAAAAAAAAGAAGATATCAAAATTGCCTTAGAGACTTTAGTGAGTGCTTTACAGGAAAATAAGGAATCAAAACCAGCATTAGAAGATGACTTGAAAGGAGAATGCTGTTGAATACTTTAATCAATACTTTACAATATTTCATTATTATAACATTGGAGCTTACTATCCTTTTTTTAGGTATTAGCACTTTTGTTGCCTTACTCCTTATGTATTTGCCCCAAGAAAAAATAAAAACCTGGATGAACGGGAAAGGAATCATTGGCAATATCTTTGGAGCTATCATTGGTTCTGTTACCCCATTTTGTGCCTGTTCAACCATTCCGTTAACCCTGGGTTTTCTGGAAGCAGGTATCCCTTTTGGTGCTGTGATGTCCTTTGTTATTTCCTCACCCTTACTGAATCCCATTATCATTGGAATGATGATCTTGTTATTAGGAACAAAAGCAGCAGTTTTATATTTTATTATCGTATTTCTGGCTGCTATTGTCTTCGGGATTATTCTGGAAAAAACAGGTGGTTCTAAACTAATTAAAAGAGTTCGTTTAAAAGGAGAAAGGTATCAAAATGAGGTAATACCAGTGCTTTTTAAGGAAAAATTAAAGATTTCATTTCTAAAAGCCTGGGGTGATTTTAGAAGAGTATTGCCGTATCTGTTTATCGGGGTAGGAGTAGGAGCAATTATTTATGGTTACTTGCCTCAGGAGTTTGTCTTGAAATATGCTGGACCTGATAATCTGTTTGCTGTTCCGGTTGCTGCGATAATTGGAATACCTTTTTATGTTAGAGCATCAACTGTTTTGCCTATTGGCATTTCATTGATGCAGAAGGGGATGAATATTGGGACAGTCATAGCATTGGTTATCGGTGGCGCGGGAATGGCTATCCCGGAGATGAGTATGCTGGCAGCCATTTTCAAGAAAAAGTTAGTAATTGCCATAGTGATAGTCATATTCTTGACTGCTGTAACAGGTGGTTATATTTTTAATGCAATCTGAAGATAAAAAATAAATTTAAAATAAGGAGTTGTGAAATGAAAAATATAGAAAAGAAAGGACTGTTTGGTCGTATTTTTAGCAGCAAAGAAAAAAAATCATGTTGCTGTAATTTAGAAATTGAAGAGATAACTGAAAATCAAAGTGATAATAAAAATGAAAAAGATTCACCAAAAGATAAAGGAAAATCTTGTTGTTAATAAGTTTTTAATTGAAAAAAGTTGTAACCTTTCAATACTTTCTATGGGAGATTTACAAACAAAAGAGATTAATATAAATATAAGGAGAAAAAAATTGAAAACACTTAAAATTGAATGGAAACATCTTGATATAGAAGGAGAGACCTGCAATCGTTGTTATGATACAGGGGAGAACCTTAATCAGGAAGTTAAAAGATTAAACAGAATACTGCAACCTAAAGGTATTAATATAGAGTGGTTTGAAACCAAACTTGATGATACTCAGATCCCACAGTCAAATACAATTTTATTCAATGGAATTCCTATTGAAGATATTTTAAATATTGAGATTTCAGAAAATTACTGTGAATCATGTTCAACTTGCCTGGAGGCAGAAACCTACTGTCGTACTGTGATTTATGATGGTCAGGAGTATGAGGAAGTACCGGCAAAAGCAATCAGGAAGCAGTATATAAAATTCTGGGTATCGAAAATAATAAACCAAAGACCCAATCAAATTGCAGTTGTGGTTGTGATTCTAATCAGTGCTGTTAATTAAAAAAGTAGAAGGAATTTTTTAGCCCAACAACACAGAGAAATTATCAAAAAATAATACTCCCTATTTAATTTTGTAAATAGGGAGTATTGCCTGTATCGATTTTATTCAATTTAGGTGATAATTATTCTTCAGGATTAATATGTTATCGGCAGATTGAAAATAAAGATTTCCTCTTAAACTGTTTTAACCCATATTTATTCTTCCTGAGTTGCTGCAATATGCAATAACAATAGGTTTATTGAACAGAATAAGAATCAACTAAAATAATAAGAAAAATTATTTTTGAGTTTATTTTTGCCTTTATTTAT
This sequence comes from Atribacterota bacterium, assembly GCA_040767965.1. Taxonomy (GTDB): domain Bacteria; phylum Atribacterota; class Phoenicimicrobiia; order Phoenicimicrobiales; family Stramentimicrobiaceae; genus JAXGNR01. Next base: position 50,956 of record JAXGNR010000006.1, on the reverse strand, counting down.
AAAGTAACAAAACAGAAGATCATTGAAATTATTTTTGATTTTGTTTTTTTTGCTAATATTTTATTTACTATTTACTATTGACAAAAAATATTTTAGTGCTACTATATAGCCAACATGCTATACATTCAAGGAGTATATTTATGGAAAAATTATCCCAGATTCATGATATGTTATCCGATAAAAACCGGCTCAGAATCCTGAAGTTATTGGAATACAAACCTATGTGTGTTTGTGAATTAACTTATGTACTTGGTATTCGCCAGCCCAGCGTTTCCAGGCATTTAAGAAAAATGAAAGAAACAGGATTGATTGACAGCCGTCAGGATGGATTATGGAATGAATATTTTATTAACCGCAAAGGGGATGAATATACTAGAATACTAATGGGTCTTTTAAGCGGATGGATTAATGAAGATCCGGTGATTATTGAAGATAGGGAAAAAGCTGAACAAGCTTGCCGCGAGTTTCTTTGCAAAAAACTTACAAGATAATTTTTATTGTTAGATAGCTTGATGGCTATAAATATAAACAATTTTTATTCTAATTATGTTTTTATTAGCAGTAAGAAGGGATACAGGAGTAAAAGAATAATGAAAAATCAATTAAAAATTTTTTTAATAATAGGTGGATTCCTACTTTTCTACTTTTTACCATTGAATAGTTTTGGATTCCGCAATCCGATTTTCGAAGCACTGGCAATGCTGAACATGTATGCGAGAGAACATGTGATTTTCAGTCTGATTCCGGCATTCCTGATTGCCGGAGCCATCTATCAGTTTCTGGATCAGAATGCAGTTCTAAAATATCTGGGTGCCAAAACCAATAAAGTTTTGGCTTATTTTGTGGCATCTCTTTCAGGTTCTATATTAACAGTATGTTCCTGCACAGTATTACCTTTGTTCTCAGGCATCTATAAAAAAGGGGCAGGTTTAGGCCCTGCCATAGCCTTTCTTTATTCAGGCCCGGCGATAAATGTCCTGGCCATTATCCTAACTGCCCGGGTATTAGGCTGGCAGATAGGTTTAGCCAGAGCGATCGGAGCTATTATTTTCAGTGTGATTATTGGCTTGTGTATGCATTTTATCTTTCTTTCCGAAGAAAAAGAAAGGCAAGCCAATGGAGAATTAAAGTTTGGTGTGAGCAAAAGTGAAACTGACGGAAGAACGGGTCTGCAGAATATTCTCTATTTTGTATCCATGATTGGCTTTATGGTCTTTGCCAACTGGGCAAGGCCTCAGGCAGGAGACCAGAGCTTATGGGCTCTGATATTCCAGTACAAGTGGTATCTTGCAGTTACCTTTGTTCTCTTATTCATCTATATCCTGATGAACTGGTTTCAAAAACAGGAGATTGCACCCTGGCTGGAATCCTCCTGGAGTTTTACCCAGCAGATATTGCCTTTGCTCTTTTTAGGTATCTTTTTTGCCGGACTTTTCTTAGGCAGACCGGGAGAGGAAGGGTTGATACCTTCCCGTTTTGTTGCTTCTTTAGTAGGAGGCAATTCACTTAGTGCGAATTTCTATGCCTCTTTTGTTGGAGCTCTTATGTATTTTGCTTCCTGTACAGAAGTTCCAATACTGCAAGGGTTAATTGGTTCAGGTATGGGGCAGGGTCCCGCATTGGCACTATTACTTGCCGGACCGGCATTAAGTTTACCTAATATGTTGGTTATCCGCAGCGTAGTTGGCACAAAGAAAACCATTGTTTATGTTGCTTTAGTTGTTATTATGGCCACGATAAGTGGCATGGTCTATGGAAATATAATTCAATAAATTCATAAAGATTAAAGGAGAAAAATTATGAAGATAGAAATTTTAGGGATGGGTTGCCCAAAATGCAAGAAAACATTTCAAAATGCCCAGCAGGCAGTTGAAGAGCTGGGAATAGAGGCAGAAATCATAAAAGTAGAAGACCTGGATAAGATTACCGAATATGGGGTAATGATGACCCCGGCTTTGGTGATTAATGGAGAAGTAAAAGTGACAGGCAAAATTCCCGGCAAAGAAGAAATTAAGGATTGGATTAAAAAAACTAATTAATAAATGAATAGGAGATTAAAATGGAAGAAGGTTATTGTAGTAAATCAAAAACAAGACTTAATTATTTCTGTTCAAGGTGTAATAAAGGTGTAATATATGAAAAATAAAAAACTTATTTTAATACTATCCATAGTTTTAATTTCGTTGGCAATATTTGGATTCAAAACAATTTTTAACAATAGCCCCAGCGAAACAAAAGAAATTAGTCAGAAAGAAAAAATTTCATCAGATAGCGAGGTAAAAGTAACTTTTCTGGAATTAGGCTCTGTTGGATGTATTCCTTGTGATAAAATGCAACCTATTCTGGAAGAGATTGCCGAAGAATACAAAGGACAGGTAGAGGTGGTATTCCATGACGTTAAAACACCTGAAGGCAAACCCTATGTCCAGGAATACAAGGTCAGGGCGATACCTACTCAGGTATTTCTGGATCAAGACGGCAATGAATATTTCCGTCATCTTGGATTTTTTCCTAAAGAAGAAGTAGTTAAGGTTTTGCAACAGCAGGGTGTTAAATAATGTCAGTAATAATCTTTGAATGGCTAAATAATTTACTCCAATCCAGTTATCTTTTTGCTTTAATTGCCTCTTTTGTCTGGGGGATTTTGAGTATATTGCTTAGTCCCTGCCATCTGGCCAGTATTCCGCTAATTGTAGCTTTTATAGGAGAGCAAGGGCGTATGACTACCAGAAGGGCTTTTTGGCTGTCAACTTCCTTTTCGGTAGGAATATTAATAACTATTGGTGTTATCGGCCTTATAACCGGTTTGATGGGTCGTATGCTGGGAGATGTTGGTGTTTACGGGAATTATTTTGTAGCATTAATCTTTTTTGTAATAGGTCTTCATTTGCTGGAAGTTATTGAAATACCCTTTATTGGGAAAACCAATCAGCCGGTGTTCCAAAAAAAAGGAATCTTGGCTGCTTTTATTTTAGGACTCATTTTTGGTGTTGCCCTGGGGCCTTGCACTTTTGCCTATATGGCACCTATGTTAGGAATTGTCTTTACCTTATCAGCTACGCAATTACTTTTTGCAGTTTTACTGCTGCTATTTTACGGGTTTGGCCACTGTTCAGTCATTGTCTTTGCCGGAACCTTTACCAGGTTAATTCAAAGATATCTTAATTGGAATAAGGATTCGCGGAGTATGGTCATAGTGAAAAAAATATGCGGTGTTTTAGTTGTTTTAGGTGGAATTTATTTAATCTGGAGTGTTTAAAGGAGGAACTGTATCGTGAAAGAAAATCAAGGCGGATTGAATATCTTTGAAAAATATTTAACAGTTTGGGTCTTGTTGTGTATTGTAGCAGGCATTATTTTTGGTAAAGTAGCTCCCGGGGCTGCTCAGTTTCTGGATGGAATTGCGATATATATCAACGGTGCACCGGTCATCTCTATTCCCATTGCTATTTGCCTATTTTTTATGATGTATCCGATTATGGTCAAGATTGACTTTGCAGAAGTGCTGAGGGCAGGAAAATCCCCCAAGCCGGTTGGTTTGACTCTTTTTGCCAACTGGGCTATCAAGCCTTTTACCATGTATCTGATTGCCTACTTCTTTTTAGGCTTTCTTTTTAGAAACCTGATTGGAGTTGATGCAACAGATCTGGTGAAACTGCCTCCGGGAGTAGATTGGACAGTCGGTTCGGTACATGGGGCAGGAACCGTTGTCTTAAGTGAAAGTATCAGGATGCTGGAAATCCCTCTCTGGAGAAGTTATCTTGCCGGATGTATCCTCCTGGGCATTGCTCCCTGTACAGCCATGGTGCTGGTATGGGGCTATCTGGCCAAAGGAAATGACGGGCATACCCTGGTGATGGTAGCCATTAATTCTCTTTCCATGTTATTTTTATATGGTCCGTTAGGTGGCTTCTTACTTGGAGTAGGAAAGATGCCGGTACCCTGGCAGGTATTATTTCTTTCCATCAGTATTTATGTAGCCTTGCCCCTGGTAGCAGGTTACTATTCCCGCAAATGGATAATCAGAAGAAAAGGGGAGCAATGGTTCAAAGAGAAATTTTTACATACACTTACTCCTGTATCGATCATTGCCTTGCTTTTTACCCTGGTATTATTATTTTCCTTTAAAGGAGATGTGATTTTAACTCAGCCTCTGACGATTTTATGGATCGCTATTCCGCTTTTCATTCAGACCAATCTAATCTTTTTCCTTACTTATGGGTTAGCCAGATTACTAAAGCTTAATTATGAAGATGCTGCTCCTTCAGCACTAATCGGTGCCAGCAATCATTTTGAGGTAGCGATTGCTACTGCTACTATGATCTTTGGTTTGGCTTCCGGTGCTGCATTAGCAACAGTGGTTGGTGTTTTAATTGAAGTTCCGGTTATGCTGATGCTGGTATCAGTATGCAGGAAGACAAAAGGTTTATTTTTAAAAAGTTAAAAATAAAGTGTAATTTAAATTTAAGGTTCAGTTTATTTTAACAATGACTTATATCCAGTAATGAATTTCTTTGAAGATAAAAAACTTATTAGACAATTAATTTTTGTAGGCTGAAAAAAATAGTGTATTATTAAAATGCAGATATAATAGGATGTTAGATAAAAGAAAATTGGTTTACAAAAAATTTTCTATAATGTTAATTTTATATCTTGTGTATTAAAAATATATAAAGGATTTGTATGATCAATAAACATTCATTTGAAGTAGGTTTTTCTTTTGGAATTACCTCAGGTATTATTACCACATTAGGTCTTATAGTGGGGTTGAGTTCTGGGACACAGTCCAAGGTTACAGTTATTGGTGGCATACTAACTATAGCGATAGCAGATTCCTTTTCAGATGCTTTAGGAATTCATATCTCGGAAGAATCAGAGGGGAAGCATACAGATAGAGAAATATGGCAATCAACAATTTTCACTTTTTTAGCTAAATTTATTTTTGCTTCTTTATTTATTCTGCCTGTATTATATTTTGATCTTCCAACAGCCGTAATCGTTAGTGTGATATTAGGCCTTTCTTTGTTATCTATATTAAGCTATTTGTTATCCCGTAAGCAAGATTCAAATGCCTGGAATGTAGTTCTGGAGCATCTGGTTGTTGCTATAATAGTGATAATTCTAACACATTATGCCGGGGTTTGGATATCTTCTGTTTTTTATTGATAGATTATTGGATGAGAAATTTCTAATAAAACCAGGATATTGGAATATAAGGTTCATATCATAATTTATTCTGTATTTTGAGATATGATAATATATATTTTTTGATTGGCGTTGATCATTCCATCGATTTTAATTTTAAGGGTTGAGCCGCATATATTCTGAACAGCATGGTTTTGTGAAACAGTTTTATCTGAGATATTTATTACCTTTTCCATACGGACAAGATTATTTTTTGTCAAAAGTAGGCCAAGCAAGCTGTTATTTCCAATATTCTTATTTATAGCTGTCATTGTAGTATTTCTTATTAATACTTCTTTTGGCAAACAATATTTTGAATTTGTGAAGTTGCCAGCAGTTGTGATTGCGTTGATATTAATAATACTTTTTGCTTATTTTATTGCTGTTGAAATTACTATAAGATCTCTTTATAAAAGATTTGAATGTAGTATTGCCATCCGGGTCAAATTTTATCATTATTTTTCTTCTTTGCTTCTCTGTACGAGCCATTCCAATTTCAAGATTCCTTAAAATCTTACCAATATGAAAGAAAAATGATAATTTTTTCGTATTATTTATTGGAATTGTTAGAACAATAATTTTTATAAGGAAGGGATTTCGATAAAATTATTTAAAAAGAAGAAGCTATATTTTTATTTTATTACCTTGCTTATTTTTCTATTTTCAGTTACTTTTGTGGCAACCACACAACCCTGGAACAGGTGTCCGTTTGGCGAAGAAGATTGCCTTTATCCAGGTGATTGTGGTAGATATACTGATACAAACAATGACGGGATATGTGATTTATCTCAACCAAAACCTGTGGAGAGGGCAGATAACCAAACTCAGAATAATCCAGGGCCAATAAGTAATACATTTTTCATCAATGCCAATGCTTCTGAACAACAGGAAGTAGATGTTAATTCCGAACAGAAAAAAACTATCAATCATTACTATTTAATCGAAATTAGTCTTGCTATTGTTTTTTTATACCTTGGAGGAAAATTATTGGCAAGTAATTTGAAAATCAGCCCGACAAGGGAAAGGAAATTCTGGCATGTTGAGTTTTCTATTGCCATGGGTCTCGTTGGTATCTTTCACGCCCTATGGCATGTAAAATATTATTGGAAAATTTTTACAGGAAAAAAATAAGAGATATTAGCAAAAAAGTTTTATAAAAAATCAACTGAAATTAGGATTATTACCATGAGATATTATCCAGCCAATCCCTACTAATAGCAGGAATTGGCTGGATAAATTTAAAAACATTCTATTTATTAGTCAATCTAAGAACTTAGAAGCTTTAAGTTTATCTGCAATAATTTTTACCTGACTTGAGGAAAAGCGGTTTCCAATCTTAACATATCAATAGTATTTTCTTAACTATTCATTATACTTATTATTCATAGAAAAATTCTCCACAAATCGATCATGAAAAACAAAAAAATATTTTACTTTTAAACTACCAAGCATCATTGAACAATAAAGATTATCCAGTTAACATACAAGAGTTAGAATTTTGTTTATAATATTATTGATGTTATAATTAAATTTATTTGACATTATCCAGGATGATAAAAATGGAAAAACAGTTTTATATTCAAAAAATAAAAGAATTATTGGAAAAACAAAAATCTGAAGAAATAAAAGAATTAATTGGAGATCTTCACCCTAATGATTTCAGGGAAATTGTTGAAGAATTTTCTGCTGAAAAAATTATCAGAATATTCCAGATTATAGAAGATTCAGAGATAATAGCTGAATATATTGCTGAATTTTCTCCTGAATTACAATCTGACTTGCTGAAATTAATGGATCAAAAACAAGCTTCTGCAATCCTGGAAGAGATGGATACAGATGAAGCTGTTGATTTGTTGACTGAGATTACTCCTGAAGAATCGAGACAGTTACTGGAATTAATGCCTGAAGAAGAGGCTAGCGAAATTGAACAGCTAATGCATTATGAAGAAAATACTGCCGGGAGTATCATGAATAATGAATTTGTAGCCATTCCGGAAAGCTTTACTGCAGAACAATCAATTAAACTTATTCGGGAAATGAGCTTAGAAGCCGAAATGATTTATTATGTTTATGTTTTGGACAAAAGAAAGCGCTTGATAGGAGTATTGTCTCTAAGAGATTTGATTGTAGCTGACCCTGAAAAAAATATTACAGAAATTATGGAAGAAAATGTTATAAGCGTAACAGATAAAGAAGATCAGGAGATAGTTGCAAAAGTTATTTCTGATTATGACTTGCTGGCTATACCTGTTGTTGATAAACAGGGGAAAATGGTTGGAATAATTACTGTAGATGATATTATCGATGTTTTGGAAGAAGAGGTAACTGAAGATATTCACAAGATGGTTGGTTCAAATGAGTTTTATGAAGATAGACTAATCAAAGCAACCTCTCTGCAAAGGGCAAAAGCCCGCTTGCCATGGCTACTTGTTTGTGTAGCTGGACAAATAATTTCCGGAAAGGTTATCGAAATTAATACTACAATATTACAACTTGTAATAGCCCTGGCTTTTTTTATCCCAATTATTATGGATATGGGAGGGAATATTGGCTCCCAATCTTCTACAATTACTGTTAGAGGCCTGGCAACCGGGCAGCTTAGTACGGATGAACTGTGGAGAAACGTTTGGGCAGAAACCAGAACTGGGTTTTTTATAGGTCTTCTAACCAGTATTATTATATTTTCATTTACCTACATCTGGCAGAGAAATTATATTCTATCGATCACTATCGGATTATCTGCTTTTATTACTGCAATACTTGCAGCCACTACCGGTACTCTTTTACCTATCATCTTTACCCGCCTCAAGATTGATCCTGCCATCGCTGCTGGCCCTTTCATAACAACTATAAATGATGTAATTAATTTAACAATATATTTTGCAATTGCAACCTTACTTTTTACTCGTTTAACATAATTACCATAAACTTAAAAAGCTGACATTAAACAACTAAAAATTTGGAATAATTAAACATTCACTTTTTTTTGTAAAAATAAGTTTTTTTCTGGTTTTAACAGCAAGAAAGAAGTTTATTCGTAATTTAACCAAACTTTATCAGTATTCTTTTTAAGAAATAACTCCATTACAATGCCAATCAATACTATTGCTGTAAAAGTTAATATAAATCGTAACAGAGTAAAAGAGCTTCCCAGAAATTTAATTTCCAATAATAATTGGGGTACTTTCAAAGCAGCCCAGGAACCTAAGAATACAACCATATTAGTAATACTGGCACCTTTTTTTAACAAAGAGGCAGTTAATGGAAAGGCAACATATAATGGTCCGGTTGGTAATGTTCCCATAAAAAAGGAAATAAGGATACCTTTTATTCCAGAGCTTTTCCCTAGCCATTTCTGGATCTTATCTTTAGGAATCCACACTTCCATCAGCCCCATTAATACAAATACTGCAGGCATAATAAGAGCCATTTCTTTAGCATAATCAATCGCTACTGAAATTGATCTTTCAGCCGCATTTGGAAGCCAAAAGATTAAAATTAGATAAACCACTCCGAGAAAAATAGGAAATTTGAATTTATTTAAAGAAGTCATTATAAAATTACCCCCATTATCGCAGCAATAATCAAAGCTCCAACAAAGCTTAAACTATTACGTAAAATGGTAAATTTTTTCCCCAGAGATTTTATCTCCATAGGGGCGGTTACCACGCCGACCATGACCAGTGTTGTAATAAATGCTGATATAGTCATGATTGTTGCACCTGAACGCAACAAAGATCCAGCTAAAGGAAAAGCAATCAGCGAAGGAATCAAGGTAATGGCACCTAATATTGCAGCTATACCTGTAGCCCAGTATCCAGCCTCAGAACCTATTAGTTTAGAAATGGTTTCCGGGGTTAAAATTCCTAAAATTAAACCTACAATTCCCAATATGGTCAACAAACTGGGTGCTGTTTTGAGAAAAGCCCTTCCGGCAATTAAAAAAGATTTCAAAGTTTTTTGTCGGTTTTTCCAGAAAGATAATAGTAGAGAAAATATTAATAAACTATATATTACAACAATAGTAATCATCTATAATCACTCCTCTTTATTCAGTTTTAATTTAAATACATCTCGATTGATTATTTGTAATTTTTGAAAAATTTATAGGGGTTTTTATCTCATATTTTTTTTCCATAACTGATAGCATTTTTTGGACATACCAGTTGACAATTAAAGCATTGGTGGCATAACACAGGTTTGATATCAGCCTTTTTTGTATCTTTTGAAACCTTAACAGCTTCAGAAGGGCAAACAGTTTCACACAATTTACACCCGATACATTTATCATGGTTTACCTGTTCAGTGAATAGAGCAAATCTTCCTGTCAAACTTTGCAAAAGACCAAAAGGGCAGATGTAATTGTGAAAAATTTCTGGCTTGTATCTTAGAGTAATAATAAACGACAGAATTACTAAATATAGCAATACTGGCATTTGGATACCTAAAAACCTTTTTGCGAAGATCATAGTGCCTAGCATTATAAATAACATTAACCAGGGAATTACTTTAGATTTTAACCAGCTGGGACTGTTTTCTGCTTGTATATTAAGCTTTTTGGAAAGCCATTCTGCCGGTATCATTACAGTATTCATGGGGCATATCCATCCACAGAATACTCTGCCTAATATTAGTGCTAAAATTACAGTAACTCCGAATATTCCTAACCACAATATCATTGCTCCTTTAGAAATTAGCCAAAGAAAAATTCCCAAGAATAATATTCTTGATATATTTATAAAAAGTTTTTTCATTTTTATTTTTCCTCTTCAGTAAATTTATTTTTTAATAAATCATAGCTGCTAATTAACTTTTCAATTCTTTTTTTTCTGTTTTTTAGAATTTGAATCCATTGATCCAGCATATCCTTCCCTGTTTCTGTAATCTGATATACCCTTTTTTTTGGTCCAGGGCCTCCCTTTTGCCAATTAGAAGCAACATAATTACTTTTCTCCATTTTTCTTAATGTCCTATATAAGGATCCAAGATTCAACTCTTCTTTAGAAAATCCAAAGTAGATTAATTTTTCTGCTAAAGTATAACCATGGCTATTTTCTTGAGATAAAAGTAATAGCAGGCATATTTCCATAAACCTTTCCATATTATGTGGTTTCCCTTTGCAGAACTGATCTTGTTCTTTTTTCATATAACACCCCTTTATGTGTAAATAATATATATGCAATATACATATAGTATTATATATGATATATTATTGATATTATTTTAATTTGTCAAGAGAAATTTTCAGATTGTGAATTAAAAATTAATTAATTGCCAACATTAAAATAGACTGTAGTCTAGGATAATTTTTTCTGTACATTTTCTATATGGATTTATGTTAGAATATTTATGGAATATGTTTTTATATAGCATTTTTAATATAATTAAGAATAAAAAGCGAGGATAAAAATGGCTAGATTAATAGATTTATCTCATACTATTATTCCAAACAGTGCGGGAAGAAAGTTTGAAATAGAGATGGTTGGTGCAGACGAAATAAACCCAAATGTAATAAGATTAGAAAATCAATGGTACATTATGCATAATATTTCTATGGTTAATCATATAGGAACACATATCGAAGCACCTTTTCATCTATTGAAAAATGGCAAGGACGTATCTCAGATTTCCCTTGATAGGCTATGTGGTGAAGCAGTAATATTGAATCTCAAAGAAGTGTTGCCCAGAAGCAGTATCACAATAGAGTGTATCCAAAAAGCTGCAAAAGAAGCAGGGGATATTAAGCAGGGAGATATAGTATTATGCAATCTAGGTTTTTCAAAATATTACGGAAAACCGGAATATGAAAATAATCCATATTTTTCTACAGAATCAATTGAATGGTTAATAGAGAAAGGCATGAAATTAATGGGAGTAGATACTTCAGGAGTTGAATTGCCGGCAAGCGAAGAGCATGTTAATCATTATACCCTTTTTATAAATAGTATTCCATTAATAGAAAACATGTGCAACATGGATAGTATATCAGGAAATCGTATTCAAATATATGCATTCCCATTAGCGGTTAAAGGGCTGGATTCATTCCCATTGAGAGTAATTGCTTTAGAGGATTAGTTTTAAATAATATTGTTCGAATACAAAACATGAATACCCAGGAAAGGGGAATAAAATTGAAAAAGATTGCTTTGCTTTCAACTGGCGGAACCATTGCCATGCAAAATAAAAATGGAGTTGCGGTACCAGCAGTCGGAGCTGATGGTTTAATTGGATTAATCAGTTCTTTCAGAAAAGATATCCTTCTGGAAGGTATTGAATTTAAAAATATTCCAAGTGCACACATGACTTTAGAAAATTTAACTGAATTAAAGAACCAAGTAATTAAGCTGAGTAATTCAGATTATGCTGGTATAGTTATAACCCATGGTACAGATACTTTGGAAGAAACTGCTTATTTTTTAGATTTAACCGTAAAATTAAAAATTCCAGTAATTTTAACAGGGGCTCAAAGAAACCTTTCTGCTATAAGCTCTGATGTTCAGCTGAATATTGTAGATTCTGTTCTGACAGCAGCCGATGATTATGCATCAGAAAAGGGAGTTTTAATTGTATTTTCTTCAGAAATTTTAACTGCTCGAGAGGCCACTAAAATACATCGTACAAGAGTAGATACTTTCAAAAGTATAGAATATGGACCAATTGGTACTGTTGACAACAACCATGTCCTATGGCACAGAACTCCTTTAATTCATGATAATTACAATTTTAATTATTTTAAAAGAAACAAAGTAGATATAATTCCAAGTTATTTGGGGGCAGATTCAAGTATGCTCCGAAACAGCATTAAAGAAGGAGCAGATGGTATTATTTTACAGGGATTAGGGGCAGGGCATATACCAGAAAATATGATCCCGGGCATAAAAGAGGCAATCGAAGCCTCAATACCGGTTGTGCTTACATCCAGGGTTTCCATAGGTAGATTTATGACTAATACCTATGGATTTATCGGAAGCGAAACACATCTGCGCAAATTAGGTGTTATCTTTGGAGAGGATCTCTCATCTCAAAAAGCCAGAATAAAACTTTTGGTATTATTGTCTGCAGGTTTTTCTATCAAACAAATTCATTACGAATTTGAAAAGAATTTTTATATAGAATAATAATTTTAAGTAGAAGACAATATTATTTATAGTTGAAAAATAGGAGGATAAAATGGAAAAAGTAAAAATTATAGATTTAAGCTATACTTTCAAAAGCGATATGCTGGTTTTTCCAGGAAATGAAAGACCTGTCTTCCAATGGATAAAAAGAATTAATTCAGAAGGTATAAATGCAACTAAATTTAGTATGTTTACACATACCGGTACTCATGTTGATGCACCAAAACATTTTTTGGATGATGTTCAATGTATTGATGAAGTTTCTTTAAATAGATTATTTGGGAAGACTTGCATCTTTAGATATAACAAAAAACTATATGGTCAGGAAATCACTTTAGAAGAGGTAATTTCTTCTGGGTTTGAAATGAAAGAAAACCATATTTTTATAATGGAAACCGGTATCTGGAAATATGCAGAGACCAAACAGTATAATGAAATATTCCCCAGCCCTTCTAAAGAGCTTGTGGATTGGTTGATTAGTAAAAATGTCAAATCTTTTATGACTGATGCCACTGCTGTTGATCTTTATAAGGATAAAAGTAATCCCAGGCATCAACAATTATTGGGGGCAGGAATACCTATCGTGGAAAATTTAAAAAACTTACATCTTCTCCCCGAAAAAGAAGATTTCTGGGTTAGCGCCTTACCATTAAAGTTACAAGGAAGAGATGGTTCCCCTTGCCGGGCCATAGCCATTTTGAATTTTTCTTCAGATGATTACGTATAATCAGGTTTGGAAAAGTGTTTGCCTTTAAGGCAAAATGTTTCTCAATAAAATTCCAATTGTTTTTTTGTTCTGATATGTTAAAATAAGAGTTAACAGGCAACCCCATACAAAAATAATATACTAAAATCTCTTTTTAAGGCTCACCTTTTAATATGGGTGAGCCTTTTATATCAAAATTGTTCAATTCTTTTCAGATTTATCAAATATCAACTAATTTAAACAGAATATTTTTCAATAAAATCATAATTAAGATTAATTCCTAAACCAGCATTTACAGAAGGAATAATACAGCCATCTTTTATTTCAAAGGTTTCTTCAAGGAGATCTTTTTGTAATGGATTTTCCGTGCTGTCTACTTCTAATATTATCCCTCCAGGAATTGCACTTGTAAGGTGAAGTGCAGCAGTCAAACCTATTGCCGATCCATAGACATGTGGAGCAAAACTTTTATTCCAGGCACGAGCCAGAGTAATAATTTCTTTAGCGGAAGTTATTCCACCCGCCTTAGTCAGATCGGGCTGGATAACAGTTGCCGCGTCTTTTTCTAATAGCTCTCTGAATTCCTTATGCCCATAAAGGTTTTCACCAGCTGCAACAGGAATACCGGTTTTTTTCTGGATTAAATGCATTTCATTATATTCATGACATGGAAGGGGTTCTTCTACCCAAAAAAGATTAAGATCTTTGGCTTTTTTTAGAAAATCCAATGCTTTTTTAAAATCCCAGCCTTGATTAGCATCAATCATTAACTTTGAATCATTTGGAATTATTTCTCTTATTTTTTGTAAATAATGAATTTCTTCTTTTGCGCTTTTTATTCCTACTTTTACCTTAAAGGCTTTCACTCCTCTTTTTAGCCATTTTAAAATTATCTCTTCTCCCATTGAAGTTTCAATTCCACTTGCATAAATGGGCACAGGTTTGGCAGAGCCACCTCCAAGAATTTTATAGATAGGAGAGTTTGTTTCTTTTCCCAAAATATCCCAAAGAGCAATATCAATTGCACTTATTGCCTGGTATATTATTCCCAATGCTCCCCATTGTCTGCCTACTCCTGTTAGTTTGTTCAATAAGTTTTGGTGAATATGATTGATCTCTAAAGGATTTTCCCCGATAAGTAGAGGAAATAAGCCCTGCTCCAAAGTTGCTTTTCTTTCAACTCCTCCCCATGGTGGAAAATTAATCCAGGATTCTCCTATCCCGATTATATTTTTATTGGTTATTACTTCGATTATAAGAGTATTGCGAGATTGCATTTTTGCAAATGAAAGGTTTTGGGGCTTTGTTAAGGGAACAGAAAGGATATGCATTTTAATATCAGTTATTTTCAAATTAAAATCCTCCATTGTTGGATAGAATTACCATAAATTTTTAATTAATCAGAGATTATTTAATCATTTCAGATGGATTGGGAGTTTTTATTACCAGAAAAGTGGCGTCTTCCTGTCCGGTATTCTTTATATTCATAGTTGTCTGAAATTTTACAGGAAGTAAATCTCCTTTTTCAATATGATGATCTATTCCATCAAGGTTTATTGAAATAATTCCTTTTAAAACAAGCAAATTAACATTGGAGTTTGCTTTATGTTGAGGCACATTCTGATTTGGCTTTAAAGCAATTTGCATAATTTGTACGTATTTTTCATCAGTTACTTTTCTATTCCCCATGCCTTCGTCTTTATAAGGTATATCTTTTAATACATTTATCATAAAAAATACTCCTTTTCTTTTTATTAAAGTATAGCAAAATGTCATATTTATGCCAAGAAGTGGTAAAAATTAATTCCAATTAAAAGTATCAATACTTTTTCAAGTAAACATAATTTATTTAGCAGAGGATAGAGGATAAGGAAATAAAAAATTATTGGATTGGTACAGTATTGACTTTTGTTGATTGGGCATTCTCTGTAGAAGTGTGTAAATATAAATAGAGCAGGAAACCTGCAAAAAAAGGTACAGCAGCCATTCGGTAAGCAAAGACAATACCAAAATTGTCTGCTATTAATCCATATAGAAAAGGTGCAATGGTAGCTGACAAGCCTTCCACAAAAAATATGAAACCAAAAACTTTTCCGTGAATATGGTTGGGAGTAGCCATGGTTATCCAGGTGTGTTGTGATGGATAATAAAAAGATTGCATTAAACCCAAGCCAGCAACAATTAAAATTAAAATTACCGGTACAGTTACCCAGGTGAGCGCAAGCAGTAAGAAAGAAATTGTAATTGTAGCAAATATAATAAATTTTAAAGGCTGATTTCTGTCAAGTATCTTGCTCATTAACAAGCTTCCTGAAAGTTCAAACAGGCAAAACAAAGTTAAAAACCAGGCTGATATATTAGGGTTAATACCTATATATTCTGTTGCATAAATAGGAAGAAAAGATAATATAGCCCAGGTACCTAAACTGCATAAGCCATGACTTATAAAATAATTTGCATACATGATTTTGTTGGTGAAATCAGTTTTTTCTGCTGCAATAATTTTTTTTCCAGGTTCTTTTTTTACTTTAAAATAAAACCAGGACAGTAAAAAGCCCGGTATCGAGATAATCAAACAGGCGATTTTCCATCCCCAGAATTGGACAAGCCAGCCAAATAATAAGCTCATTATTACCAGACCGAAAGTTCCTGCCGCATTAAACAAGCTAAAATTCCTGCCCTGTTTTCCGGGTTTTGTTTTTTCTCCCAATATAGCCGTTGCTAAAGGATGAAAAGTGGAAACACTAATTGCCATAAGCAAAAGGATAGTTATTATCAATGAAAATCTGTTTATTAAGACAATCACCCCTAAAAGAATTGAAGATACCACAAACCCTGTAGCAATAAAAATACTTTTGTGATTGTATTTATCTCCTATAAACCCAAAGATAAGAGAGAAAATTGAACGAAGAGCAACATGGATAGCCATGATAATCCCTGATTGAAAATAGCTGAAAGAAAATTCCATACGAAAAAAAGGAAGCAGTAATGGAATTATAAAAAGGTAAATATCATTATAGGAATGCCCTAGTAAAATCATTTTTAGTTGAAAATCTTTTTTTCGTCGAAACATTATTTTTTCCTTGTTTTATGCATATACTTCAATAGAATACTAGGAAAAAAAATATTTGCAAGCATTTTTATCTAATTTATGAAGGAATTCCAAATTTATTGTTACTTCAGGAAATATTTCCACAAAATAAATTTAATAATTTGCCCTTAAAGAAATTTTTTTAGAAGTTGTTATCTACATTTTTATAGATGTATAATAATTTATATTCAATAAAGACAAGAGAGATTTTTTCTCATAAACAAAACTTAACAGGAGATTTGTAATGATAAAAAATGAAGAAATATTACTTGCTCTTTTAAAAGAGGGGATATCGCCTGCAACATATTTCTTTAGAAAAATTATTAAGAGCATTAGCATTAACTAATCTTATTACATTTTTTATAAAATCCTATACTAAACCTCTATCTGCTATGTGTGGTTGCGGGGTAGCAGCAGGAACCGGAGCAAGCGCAGGAGTAGTATATCTCTTAGGTGGAAAAATAGATAAAATATTAGGTTCTCTTTACAATATGGTTGGTTCAGTTTCAGGGATTATTTGCGATGGGGCCAAAGAGGGATGTTCCTATAAGCTAGCCATGTCAGCCGGGTGGGCAGTACAAAGTGCGCTGTTATCTTATCATGGTGCAATTATTAATAAAAATGATGGAATAGTCAGCCCTGATTTTAAACAATTATTTAACAATTTAGGTGATATCTGTGATCCCGGAATGGTTGTTACAGATCAGGCTATACTGGATGTTATGTTGAGGTAAAATTTTTATCAGAAAAAGTTTCTACACTAAGAGAGAAATTTATTTTATGAAAAATATTTTTATAAAATCTAAAGACAAAAAATGATAATTTCCTGCTATTATAATAATTAGATTAGGTAATGCATAACCATAGTTGCACTAAATTTGATCTTTGAAATATAAATTTATTAATTTAGCAATCTTTAAAACATTTAAATTTAATTCTAAAAAGACAATATGTCTTATTTAATAAGCTTTTTAGGTTCATCGTGTTATTGTTTACATTAAATAGAAACAGAAAAATATTTCTTAAGTGTTTACTAAAATATATGCTGCAATAAGCAGCTATTTTTATCCTTTGAATATACTTATTTATCAACAGTTTTTTAAGATTCTAAGTGCAACTTAAGTATAGGATTACCTATAGATTATATATAAAAATACTTATTGTATTGCTTATATTCGTAAACAATTAATATCATTCAGGAGGTATTTAGAAAATGGATTATAGAATATTAGGTAAAACCGGATTGAAAGTTTCTAAGCTTTGTTTCGGAACAATGACTTTTGGAAAAGAAGCAGATGAAGAAACATCAATTAAAATGTTTAACAGGTGTCGTGAAGCTGGTATAAATTTTTTTGATACAGCTGATTTGTATAGCTTTGGTTTATCAGAAACAATATTGGGAAAGTGCATCGCAAATTGCAGGGATGAAATTGTGCTAACTTCTAAAGCAGGAAGCCCGATGAGTGAAAATATCAATGATAAAGGACTTTCCAGATATCATATTAGACAATCCATTGAAAAAAGTTTAAAAAGACTGAATACTGATCATATTGATTTGTATTTTTTACATATCTATGATCCAGATACAGCTATTGAAGAAACCTTATCTGTCCTGGATGATTTACAAAGACAGGGCAAAATACTTTATTTAGGTGTCAGCAACTGGTCTGCCTGGCAAATTGCAAAAGCATTGGGAATTTCTGAAAGGAAAGGACTTGCTCGCTTTGAGTGCATTCAACCTATGTATAGTCTTATAAAAAGACAAGTAGAGGTTGAGATATTGCCTTTAGCTAAAGAAGAAAATATCGGGGTTATTAGTTACAGCCCCTTAGGTGCAGGCATGTTAACAGGAAAATATAAGGAGAAAGAAGCTGCCAAAGGCAGAATTAATGAAAACAAAATGTATGCTAATCGTTATGCTGATTCTGTCTATTACAAAGTTGCTGAGAATTTTGCAGATTATGCTGAGCAAAAAAATATTAATCCTGCTGCTCTGGCAGTAGCATGGGTAATGTATAATCCTGTAATTACTGCTCCAATTATTGGAGCCAGAAATCTTGATCAGTTAGAACAGGTGCTCGCTTCTTTGGAAGTAGAAATGAACCCTACGATGTATGAAGAAATATCTTCATTATCTGTGAGTCCGCCAGTTGCAACAGATCGCAGTGAAGAAAAAATAAATAAAAAGTAATTATTATAATTTAAGAAGGTTTTAACTGGAACAAAAATAAAGAAAGCGCTATCGGCTAAATAATTTCTAAAATGCTTGAGGAAAAAGAAATGCATAATCACATTCATCAGCATAACTCTAATAATAGAAGAATATTTTTTGCCATTATTCTAAATTTTTTAATCTGTATAGTGGAAATAATCGGAGGGATATTAGCCGGTAGTCTATCTTTAATCGCGGATGCTTTTCATAATTTTAGTGATGGGATGGCTATTTTTATCAGTTATCTGGCACGAAAAATTGGTATGCGTTCTCCTGATTTAAAAATGACATTTGGCTATAAGAGAGCCGAGATACTGGCTGCTTTATTTAATTCTTCTGTCATTATAGTGATAGCTTTTTTTCTTTTCAGGGAGTCTTATTTCCGTTTAATGAATCCACAGCAGATTAGCATTTCTTTAATGATCGGAGTTGGTTTTTTTGGGTTGATTGCTGATTTGATTTGTGTTTTTCTCCTCCATCCTGAGTCACAGCACAGTTTAAATATTCGGTCAGCTTACTTACATTTATTAAGTGATACCCTGAGTTCATTAACAATTGTAATTGCTGGTATTTTAATCTATTTTTATAAAATATATTACATTGATGCCATTTTAACTGTGATAATAGGATCTTATATTCTATGTAAGGATATCGAGGTATTAAAACAAAGTGTTATGATTTTAATGGAACGGGTACCAATAGAAATTGATATTAATAAAATAAAAAACGAAATTGAACTAATCCCAAATGTAAATAATCTTCATCATATTCATATATGGCAGATAAATGAAGATAAAATTCTTTTTGAGGCCATATTAAGCTGAAAGAAGATATGAAAATAAGTGAAGCTGAAAAATCAGAGAAAATTAACAATACTTTAGAGAAAGAATTTAATATTTTGCATCCAATGATCCAACTGGAATTCAGCTACTGTAATAGCGAAGAATGCCGGAAGAAAGCTAGGATTGATTTTTATTTTGAAATAGAATAAAGGTTATTAATTCTAATTATAGTAATATAACTTCTATCTACTATATGTATTTCTAACAGTAAATTATTTAAATAAATAAAATTTACTTTCTTGAAATAGTTTTTTTATTTTTATAGAGTATATTTTTTATCATAGCTAAATATTCACTCCCTTTTTAAATCCATTTATTAATACATTTTTTAATCTTTTTGAATTAATAGGGAATGGTATTTATTGACATTTGCAAGTAATTTTAAGGTTATTTTGCAATAAAAATCAATCTTATATAGAGGTTAAAAGTATTGTATTTTTCAATAAATTCTTTACTAGGCTATTAGGATTATTGACAACAGAATGAAAATAAAGTAGTATTCTAATATACTAGTATATTAGAATTATATCAGAATAAATATTTTGTTGGTGTTTAATAATGAGCAGAAATACAATTGCTGATGATATCTTTAAAAGCTTTTAAAAGAAATAATAACATTAAAGATTATGCCTGGTGAAAAATTATCAGAAACAATTATTTCCAAAAAAATTTAATGTAAGCAGGAGCACCAATTAAACATGCAATTTCTAAACTTGAAAGTGAAAATCTTATAGTTGTTAAGCCACAAATAGGAACTTTTGTAAAACCTATTTCTTATGAGGATATTAAAATATATGTGAAATAAGATTACTTTTAGAACCTTATGCCACTGAAAAAGCAGCTATGAATATTAATCCAATATCAAGCGAAATGTCTTTATTAAAAAAATGCTACAACAAACTTGATAATTTTAAAGGTGAAAAAAGAGAGAAAATTTCTTTGTTATATGAGATTGATCTTATACTTCATAAAACAATATGGGATTTGTGTGGAAACAAAGAGATATCAATTATCATTGAATCATATAGAAACAAGATTGACCGAGCTCGCCTTTTAACCGCACATTTTACAAAAAGAAGAATTGAACTTAGCAGAGAAGAAGTTATTCAAATCTTTGATGGATTATTAAGTAAAAAGCCTAGTGAAGCAAATGTAGCAATGCATAGTCATCTTAACAATTTTAAAAAAGCAATTTTAGAGCTTATAGAAAAAATGATTGTTTCTGGTAAAAAAGAATATACTCTTTAAAAATAAATTACATCTTTTTGCGATAATTTAATTTACATAATTATTGTTTGTATTAAAAATTTTGAGCATCAGTTACAAATTTTTTTAAATAACAATGTTAATTATCTTAAATTAATTTAATAAAATAAGTAATACTTCAAATTTAAATTTAATAAAATAAATGTTTTAATTATTAATCACTTCTAAATGGAAAACAAAAGAAAGGGAGGTGAAAAGTTTATAATATAGAAGCTAATTCAACTTTTTCAGTTTTTTATAAAAAATTGAAAAATAGTATTTAATATGGAGGTATAATATGTTTAAAAAGAATCTAATTTATTTATTAAGAATGTTTCTTTGTCTAGTATTTTTGTTAAGTATAATTACAACTTTTAATGTAATAGCGAGTGATTTTCCAAGCAAGCCAATTACAATTATTGTCCCATGGTCCCCAGGGGGATCCACGGATGTTATGGCGAGAAAACTCCAACCAATTTTAAAAAGCCAAGGTGTTGATACAGTAATTGTTAATAGGGAAGGAGCTAGCAGTGTAGTTGGTAATACAGAAATGACATTATCTGCACCAGATGGTTACACCGTATCTCTTGCTTCAAGCAGTCTAATAAGTATGATAGTACAGAAAATGGTTCCTTGGGGAACTGATAAATTTACCAATATAGCGAGAATGTCTGAGGATTTTTATTTACTTACAGTTAGGGCAGATTCAAAATACAAAAACATAGAAGATTTTATGGAAGATATTAAGAATAACCCAGGAGTTCTTACAGTTGGTGCTTCTGGAAGTGGAACTACTTCTCATATGGATGCAATTGGTATGGCTAAAAGTGTAGAAAGTGAAATAAGGTATGTCCCATTCGATGGGGGGAGTAAATGCCTTGCCAGCTTATTAGGTGGACATATTGCAGCACAAATTTTAAAACCAGGTGAAACATGGAGTCAGCTCGAGTCAGGAGAAATAATACCATTAGCAACTTTTAGAGAAGAAAGAACGAATCTTTTCCCGGATGTACCTACATTTAAAGAAAAAGGTTACAATGTTTTTCCATATGGAGAACCTGTACAATCAACTTTTGTTGCCGCCCCAGCAGGATTAGATGAAGAAGTTAAAACAAAATTAGGGGAAATATTCCAAAAAGCTATTTTAAACGAAGAATTTCAGGATTTTGCGAAAAGCATGGGAATCATTAGCGAACCTATTATAGGTGAAGAGTTGGATATATTTATACAAGATTTAGAACAATCTTTAAAGACTATAATTGAAGAAGTTTTATAATTTTTAATTGAATTTACAAAGATAATTTTAAAGGATACCATCATTTTAACAATATGGTATCCTTTAAAAAATAAAAAAGGAGATCTAAATTAATTTGAGTGAAAAAGTAGCAACCAGATTAATTATTTTAATTACTTCAATATTTGCGATATATTTTACTATAATAGCTTTTAATGCAACAACATATAGAGTGCCAGGAGAGCGGAGTAGTGTGGGGCCATGGTTATTCCCTATGTTTATTTTTATAACTATCCTTATAGTCAATAGTGTACTGTTTTTTTCTCAATATAAAAATAAAATAAATAATAAAGATGATAATCAATTAGATAAAAAACTAGAAAATAAATCAAAATTAGCTAAATTAGTTTGGAATGTTTTCCCCAAAACACCTGTGCTAACTATAGAATTTATAGTTTTGATTGTTCTTTATGTTGGCTTGTGGAAAAGATTAAGTTTTGTTGTTTCTTCTTTGTTTTTCATGTGGGGATCTTCTATATTGTTATGTCCTAAAAGCAAATTAACAATAATTTTTTTATTTAAAAGCTTTATTTTGATTTTAATTATTATTTCAAGCATTAATTTCGTATTTAAATCTATTTTTTCAGTACCACTTCCATAATAATAAAAATGATTATTTTAAAAAGTTACTAAAATTGTTTATTTATTACTATAAAAAAGATATTGATAACTATAATTTTCTTGTATTTTATTTAAGTATTAAGGCAATTTAAGTGTAATAATTTTGATCTAATCTAAATCGATATATATTCATATTTGCATACCATATGAACTCTAGAATAATTCAAATTTTACTGTTAATATAGCTTGAATATTAAAAAATAAATATAAAATTATAAAAATAAATACAATAATAAGGATATAGAAGATGGAAATACAATTATTTTCCTATTTAGAAATGGTAACTGATGTTTTATTAAACCCAATATATGTATTGAGTATTTTTTTAGCTACATTTATGGGTTTAATATTTGGTGCTATGCCAGG
The DNA here is from genome assembly GCA_040767965.1 of Atribacterota bacterium. Lineage (GTDB taxonomy): Bacteria > Atribacterota > Phoenicimicrobiia > Phoenicimicrobiales > Stramentimicrobiaceae > JAXGNR01. Next base: position 28,277 of record JAXGNR010000006.1, on the reverse strand, counting down.
GTTAACAGCAACGATGGGTGTTGCTCTTTTGCTTCCTGTCACATTTACATTACCTGAAGTGCAAGCGATTGGCATGATGATTGGTGTTTACGTTGGCGGGATAGCAGGAGGAGCAATTTCAGCAATTCTTTTAAATATTCCAGGAACACCTTCTTCTGTTGTTACTACCCTTGATGGTTATCCGATGGCTAAAAAGGGGAAAGCTAGTCAAGCTTTAGGTTGGGCGATAACTGCTTCTTTTTTTGGAGGATTTATAAGTTGGTTAATATTGGTTACAGTTGCACCGCAACTTGCTAAATTTGCTTTACGATTTGGTCCACCTGAGTATGCAGCTTTAGCATTATTCGGGCTTACAATTATTGCTTCAATTACTGCAGAATCTATTGCTAAAGGCATATTTTCTGGATTGATTGGGTTGTGGCTAGCCGTTATTGGCATTGACCCAATAATTGGGAATCTTAGATTTACTTTCAATAGTGTAAACCTTATGGGGGGAATAGGTATTATGCCTGCACTTATTGGATTTTTTGCAATTCCTCAAATATTACAAAATTTAACTCAGAATGAAGTTCAAATGTTCAGTGTGGGTAGAGGGGAAAATGCTATGAAAATAATACCAACGTTAGCTTCAATTTGGTACAATAAAATCAACTTAATTCGTTCAAGTATTATAGGTACATTCGTTGGTATGATACCTGCAGCCGGTGGAAATATTGGCTCATTTTTAGCTTATGATCAAGCAAAAAGATTTTCAAAAAATCCTAATGAATTTGGTGAAGGAAATATAGAAGGAGTTATTGCTTCTGAAGCAGCAAATAATGGTGTTACCGGCGGAGCTTTAATTCCATTGCTAGCCTTAGGTATTCCCGGTGATAGTCCGACTGCGGTTCTTTTAGGTGCCTTAATGATTCATGGATTGCAACCTGGACCTCAATTTTTTACAAAAAACCCAAATCTTGCCGTTGGTTTATTTACATTAATTTTATTGGCAAATATTTTCATGATGTTAATTCAATATTTCGGAATTAGAGTATTTGTACAAATACTGAAAATACCTTTACATTTTTTAGCACCTTTATTAGTTATTCTTTCCATAATTGGTTCATATGCATTACGGAATAATTTTTTCGATATATGGGTGACTTTAATTTTAGGACTTTTTGGTTATGTATTGGTTAGAGGAAAATTCCCAATGGCTCCTATAGTATTAGGATTAATTCTAGGCCCAATGTTAGAAAGTCAAATTAGACGTTCGTTAATTATTAGTGGTGGAGATTGGTCAATATTTTTTACTAGAACAATATCTGTAATGCTTATAATTTTGTCTATTTTAGTATTAATTACTTCCACAAAAATAGCAAACAAAGGAAAAATATAAAAAGATTACTTTAACTTAAAAGTGATTTATTGCTTGCTAAGCAATACAATAAATATAAAATAATTAAATATTTAATTAAAAAGGAATTTAAATATGTTAAAAAATATACAAATGGGATTGATACATCAAGAGCTAGTAAATAAACCAATTTTAGATTTGTCTTCCAAAATAAAGGCAGAACTAGACTATTTGAATCTTGAGACAAAAATAAATCCTGGTGACAAAGTTGCTATTACAGCAGGAAGTAGAGGGATTAATAATATAGACAAGATAGTAAAAATATTAATTAAATATATTAAATCTCTAAATGCCAATCCTTTTATTTTTCCTGCTATGGGTAGTCATGGAGGTGCAACTGCTGAAGGGCAAATAAAAATACTCCAAGATTATGGTATTAGTGAAGAATCTATGGATGTTCCTATTATGGCCACAATGGAAGTAAAAGAAATAGCTAAAACCAAAGAAGGACTGTCAATATATATAGATAAAATTGCCTTAGAAGCAGACCATATTATTGTAGTAAACAGGATAAAGCCTCATACTAAATGGAAGGGTTCTATTGAGAGTGGTTTGTGTAAAATGATGGCTATCGGTATGGGAAAACATATTGGCGCTCAATATTATCATAAATATGCTCTTCACTACGGTTTTCCAGAATTACTTGAAATAGTTGCCCAAAATGTCATAGAAAAACTTCCTATTTTGTTTGGATTGGCAATAGTAGAAGATGGATATGACCAAACCTCGATAATTGAAGCCATAGAACCAACTAATATAATAGATAAGGAGAAAGAACTTTTACTGATAGCAAAAGATAATTTACCAAAGATACCATTTAAAAATATTGATATTTTAATAATTGATGAAATTGGTAAAGAAATTAGTGGCGGTGGAATGGATTTTAATGTTATTGGTAGAAATAGAGATATAATGAACAGATGGCATTCTGAACAAAAAGTAAAGAGATTATTTGTGAGAGATATTACAAAAGAATCTATGGGGAATGGATTAGGTATTGGAATGGCAGATTTCACAACAGAAAAATTGGTAAAAAAATTGGATCTAAAAAAAATGTATATAAATGCCCTCACAGCCTCTGGTCCGGAGAGTGCAGCAATACCAATGCATTTTCCTAATGATAAAGAGGCCATAGAGGCATGTCTTAATACTATTGGACCGGTAGATATAAGCAAATTAAAATTGGTTTGGATTAAAAATACTCTTTCTCTTGAAAAAATATGTGTTTCAGTGGCTTTATATCATGAGGCAAAAAAAAGAAATAACTTAAGTATAGCTGATGAATTAAATTCAATAAACTTTGATAAAAATAATAATTTAGTACCATCTTTTCTATAACAATAACAATAAAAAGTTATGTATAATTTTAATATAATTAGAGATTTCTAAAATAAAAAATCAGGGAGTTAAAAATAAAGTGATAAAAAATTCTTCAACACTTTTAACCCAAGGACAAAAAAAACTAAGAAGTGTTGCTCTGGAAATTATAAAATCAGGCATTGAAAAAGCAGATCCTGAAAAAGGTACATGCAACTTGGTAAAAATTGATGGCAACAAACTTAAAATAGCAGAAATAGAATATGATATTAATAAAATAAGAAATATTTTTGTAGTGGGAACTGGAAAGGGTTCATTTTCTATAGTAAAGGCGTTAGAAGAATTGCTTGGAGATTTAATCTATAAAGGGGTTACTGTAGTAAAGAATGGTGATAAACGTAGATTAAAAAAAATAGAAGTAATAGAGGCTGGACATCCTCTGCCTGATAGGAATAGTATTGTAGGAGCAGAAAAAATTCTAAAATTATTAAAGGAAGCTGATAGTAATGATATTATACTAGCTGCAATTACAGGTGGCTCTTCTGCTTTAACAGCTCTTCCACCAAAAAATATCAATTTAGAGGATTTACAGATAGTAACAGATTTATTATTAAAGAGTGGAGCAATTATTAGTGAAATCAATGCTGTAAGAAAACATCTTTGTTTAATAAAGGGGGGTGGCTTATTGAAATATGCTCACCCAGCAAAGGTTATTACCTTCACTCTTGATACTGCTCCTGAAGATATGCCATGGCCTGATATGGTTTTACCGGATCCTTCTACATTTCAAGATGCTATTGATATACTAAAAAAATATAATTTATGGAAAACAATACCTTTATCAATTAAGTCGTACTTGGTAAATAGTTTAAAAGATAAAGAACTAGAAACATTAAAAAGCCTAGATGGATTTTACTCAAAAATAATTTTTGTTGGTAGCCCTGTTAGTACCTGTGAGGCAGCAGCTCAAAAAGCTAATGAATTAGGATATAGACCAATTATTCTTTCTACAAATATCGAAGGAGAAGCTAAAGATGTTGGGATTTGTCTTGCAGGTATTGCAAAAGAAATTATAAAATACAAAAGGCCATTTTCTAATCCTGCTGCCATTATTAGTGCAGGAGAGACAACGGTTACTGTGGGTAATATCTCAGGTCATGGAGGTCCTAATCAGGAATTTGCTCTTGCTTTTGCTGAGAAAATGGGCAATAAAAAAAATTATTCTTGCATTTCTGTTGATACTGATGGTACAGATGGCCCAACTGATTTTGCAGGAGGAATTGTGGATGGAGAAACAATAGAAAGAACAAAAAAATTAGGGATAGATATTTCAAAATATTTAATCGAACATAATAGTTCAGAAGCTTTGCTTAAATTAAAAGACGTAATTATAACTGGTCATACTGGAACAAATGTTATGAATTTGAGGGTAATTATAATTCCATAAATTATTAAAAAGAAAGTCGGTGTATAAAAATTGATGATTAAAAATATTTTTGCTAGAGAAATATTGAATAGTAATGGACTTCCAACAATTGAAGCAACTGTAATTACTAATAGTGGGATAAGCGGGATAGCTTCTGTCCCAAGTGGAACTTCAAAAGGGAAATATGAAGCAAGAGAAATTTTTGATGGTGAGAATAGATTCAGAGGGTTTGGTGTAAAAAAAGCTGTAGAAAATATTAATAACATTATTGCTCCAGAATTAATAGGAAAAGAAATATTGAATCAAAAAGATATATTGATAATTTATTAATTGATCTTGATGGTACAAAAGATAAGAGTAACTTAGGTAGCAATGCTATTCTGGCAACATCCTTAGCTATTTGCAAAGCCGCATGTAACTCTTGTGATATACCTTTGTATAGATATCTTGGTGGCATCATCATGAACAGACTTCCTATGCCGATAGCTACTGTTTTGGCAGGTGGGAAATATTCTCCTTCGGAACTAGATTTTGAAGATTATATGCTTATAATGAATGGTTTTGAAAAATTTTCGGAATCGCTAGAAGCCCTTTCAGAAACTCACTATTGCCTAGGACTGATTTTGAAAAGCAAATATACATCTCTACAAGATGTAGGAGGTGCCTATGCTCCTCCTATTAGGAGTAATGAAGAGGCTTTTGATATTTTGTTGAAAGCTATAGAAAAGGCTGGTTACTCTGGTATGGTCTCGCTTGGACTGGATGTTGCAGCAAACGAATTGTATAACGAAAAAGATGATTGTTACACAATTTCAGGAAAGAATATTAATAGAGATGAATTGATTAATTATTACATTTCATTAGCTAAAAATTATCCTTTGGTTTTAATCGAAGACGGATTTCAAGAAGATGATTTTGAATCATTTTCGTTACTAACATCAAACTTACACAACATACAAATTGTTGGTGATGATCTATTTACAACAAATAGCTCTCGAATTTACCAAGGAATTAAGGGAAAAGCATGCAATAGTCTGTTAGTAAAAATAAATCAGGTTGGCACTTTAATGGAAACATTTGACGCTGCATTATTGGCTAAAAACAATAATTATAAATTAGCAGTTTCTATGCGTTCCAATGACACAAATGATAACTTTATTGCTGATTTAGCTGTGGCATTAGGGGCTTACCAAATTAAATGTGGCTCACCTGTTAGAAGTGAAAGAAATGCAAAATATAATCGTTTATTACAGATTGAACAGGAATTAGGAATTCATGCTAGATATTCTGGTATAGATCAAAAAAATATTACATGAAAAATTAAAAAAAGATTAGTTAGCTAAGCGAATAAGGGATTTAAAAATAAAATTTAGTGGATAATTAAATATCTGTCCTGAAAATTTACTGAAAAATTATTAAAGATTTATATTATTATACAAATTTCTTTACTTTTTTCTTTACTTTTACTTTTTTCCTTTTATTTTGAATAAATCTTTAAATCTTTGTTTTTAGTATAGGACGCAGAATATTCTAATTATTAAAGCAGGGCTATTTTGAATGCTTTTTTATATAATAATATTAATTAATTTGTGAGTATTTTTAGGTTAGATAAAGCAAAATTAGAAAATTGACTTTTTAAAATATTTGATGTTATAATTACAAAAAGATTTAATTCCTACTTTGTTTTTTGCTTACGTATAGTATTTTATTTATTTTTAGTATATTAGATACTATTTTATTTTACATTCTTACACTATCTACTTTATAGCTCCTTATTTCTGAATTTTTATACGAAAATATTGATGGTATAAATAACAAATATAGATACTTTTTAGCCAGGTATCTTATCAAACTAGACAAATAATAATATATAAATCAAATTATTTAGATAGTTTCTTTAGCAGCCAAATTAATTATAAAATAAATTGCTAGAATTTCATTATGCTATTAATGATAAATGCGTTCAATTAATAAGGAGGAAAATATTCTAATGTCAAAAAATAAAATCCCCTATCCGACCATAGATACCCCATCATTACTTTTAGACCTTAATAAACTGGAGGCAAATATAAACAGAATGTCCAGTCTTGCTAAAGAAGCAGGCGTACGCTTAAGACCGCATATTAAAATTCATGAAAGTGCTGAAATAGCCAGAATGCAAATTGCAGCAGGTGCCTGTGGTGTAGAAGTAGGACCAGTTGCCCAGGCTGAAAGCATGGTAAATGAAGGAATAAAAGATATTAAAATTGCCCACCCGGGCTACTATGGAGCCCATAAAGGTGAAACCCTCAGAAGGATACTTTTAAATAAAGATGTCAAAATAAGTATTGTAATAGATATGTACGAACAGGCAGAACAGATTTCCAGGATTGCAGCACAAGTGGATAGAGAAGTCCCTTTAAACATAAAAATAGACACCAGTATAATAGTAGGTGGTTCTCAAAGGCATGGTGTTACTACTGACGAGGAAGCCTTAGAATTAGGGAAGAAAGCCTCCCAACTTCCCAATATTAAAATAGCTGGTATTTATGCCCATGAAATGGGAGTTGAACCTACTGAAAAAGCCCTTGATACCAGCGCTTATAAAACTCTTGAGATTATGTCTAATCTTGCAAAGAAATTTCAGGAGATAGGAATGATTTTAGATGATGTTTCTGTGGGCGCTTCACCCCAATATCCTTATACATGTAAATACCTAAAGGAAGGTAAATTTCCTGAGGTCAATGAACTTCATCCCGGCAATTTTGTTATCGGCAGTTTAGTTTATTGGAAACATGGTGGCAATAAAATTGAAGATTGCGCTTTAAGTATGCTGGTAACAGTAATGAGTACCACCCATCCGGATTGGTTTATGATTGATGCAGGATATAAAGCTTTTTGTCCGGATTACTTGATGGCTGCTATTAATGAACCGGACTATTACTGGAACTATAAAGGAACTTTATTGCCCAGCTTCGGCATTGTTAAAGGAAGACCAGATTTGCGGGCAGCAAATTTAAGTGCAGAAAGTGCTCATATTTACTACATGAACCCTGGCAAACCAAGACTCCATCTTGGAGATAGATTGGAGATTATTCCTAATAACAGTACCTGTACTATCAATGTCCATGAGAAATTATATGGGGTTAGGAATGGGATTCTTGAAAGAGTAATACCAGTAACCGGCAGAGGTAAAGGTAACTAGTAAATAAAGAGGATATAAATTTATATTTTAATTTGAACAATTATATGATTTTTATGCATAATTAAGTGATTAAGATGTTCTTTATAAATTGAAATTTTATTTTAAGTATCAATTAAATAAAGTAAAAAAGCAGTAAATTTGATTATAGATAACTTAGTTGCGGTAGATAAATTAGAAAAATAGTTTAATAATAATCCAGTAAATAAATAATAAGTAAGCAATAGATAAATACCAGATATTAGAACCACACTAAATTTCAATATTGTGCTAATTTTATAGCAATAAAACATCAATTATAAAAGATAGCAAAGAATTAATAAAATTATATTTTTGTTGATAATAAAGCCAAAGGGGAGGTAATGCAGAGATAATGGTATCTTATATTATTAGAAGAATTCTTTTAATGATCCCTACTGTACTTATTAGTACTATATTGATATTTTCCATGATTCACTTAATTCCTGGAGATCCTGCAGCCGTCATGCTGGGAGATACAGCTACCGAAGCACAAGTAGAGTTGTTGCGAGAAAAAATGGGGTTAAATGAATCTTATCCAGTTCAGTATTACAGATGGATAAAAAATGCATTACAGGGGGATTTAGGTGATTCAATTTTTGCTCATACCCCAGTAGCCGAAGTAATAAGAGTACGGGCTGAGACAAGTATATTTGTTGCATTATTTTCTATGATTATTATTATTCTTATTGGAATTTCAATTGGTGTTCTTTCAGCTCTAAAGTACAATAGTTTTTTAGATCAATTTTTTATGGGAATTGCCATGTTCGGGGCCGCTATACCGACTTTTTGGTCAGGACTTATATTGATGCTTTTATTTGCAGTGAATTTAAAATGGCTTCCAACTTCTGGTTTCCCGGGCGTGCTACAAACCGGAAACCTTAGTAATTTTAGATATCTTGTCATGCCTTGCGTTGCCTTAGCAATACCTAATGCGGCATTGATTATTCGTTTAACCAGATCTACCATGCTGGATGTAGCTAAAGAAGATTATGTGAGAACAGCAAAGGCAAAAGGATTAACTAACACAAAGGTTAATATTAAGCATATTTTAAGAAATGCCTTAATACCCGTCTTATCAGCACTCGGTTTTACTTTTGTAGGCCTCATGTCTGGTGCAGTGGTTACAGAAAATGTTTTTGCCCTACCTGGATTAGGGCAATTAATTGTACAGTCAATACTAAGAAGAGATTATCCAGTGATACAAGGCATAGTGCTTTTTGTAGTTCTTGCTTATATGGCTGTAAACCTGTTAATTGATATTTCATTTGCATACCTTGATCCAAGAATAAGGTATAACTGAAGGAGGTATACAGGAATATATGAGAAAAAAATTATTCTTAAAAAAATATTGCGAAGAAAAATAGTGATATTCGGTATTATATTTTTATTCTTATTATTATTTGTGGCTCTTTTTCCAAAACTAATTACGCCAATAGATCCCTTGCAAATGGATGTCAGAAACAGATTGTCCAGACCAAGCAGCAGCCACTGGTTTGGTACTGATATGTTTGGAAGAGACATATACAGCAGAGTTATTCATGGCGCAAACTTAACCTTGAAAAGCGGGTTAGGAGTAGTTATTTTGTCAATAATTTTTGGAACAATTATTGCAATAATTTCTGCCTATTATACCAGGATTGGGAATATTTTTATGAGGTTAGTTGATGTAGTGATGTCTTTTCCCTCTCTAATATTAGCTTTAGTTTTTATAGTTATTTTTGGCAGAGGTTTTGTTAATGTTGTTTTTGCAGTCGGAATTGGATTTATGGTTAGAACTGCCAGGATAATATATGGGGTTACCCTAAAGACAAAAAGTGAAGTCTTCATAAAAGCTGCCAGATCTGTAGGAGCCAAAGATTCAAGAATAATATTCAGGCATATATTGCCAAATTTAGTTAGTCCAATCTCGGTACAAACAACTTTTACCTTTGGATTTTGTCTTTTGCAAATTGCTGCTTTAGACTTTTTAGGACTAGGAGTTGACCCTCAAATCCCCAGCTGGGGCAATATGCTTAGCGAAAGTCAAATGTATATCACTCGAGCTCCATGGCTGCTCATTTTCCCTGGTTTATGTATTATTTTTACTGTTTTGTCTTTTAATATTGTTGGTGATTTTTTACGAGATGAACTGGATCCACGTTTTAGAAGTATTATAAGATAAAAAATTATAATTAATAATTTTGGAGGTCTAGATGGAATATGATGTTATTTTAAAAAACGGAAGAATAGTTGATGGGAAAGGCAACCCCTGGTACAAAGGGGAAATTGCTATAAAGGATGGAAGAATAGAAAAAGTAGGAAGCAGTATTACAGGGTCTTCTCTGGAGAAAATAGATGTTGAAAACAATATTATTTGTCCCGGGTTTATTGATGCACATACTCATTCTGATATTGTTTTTTTTGTTGATCCTACAGCACAAAGCAAAGTAAGACAAGGGGTAACGACGGAGATTACCGGTAATTGTGGAACAAGTGGAGGCCCTTATGATGAAAAAGTCAAAGCCAAGCCACCTAAAGCATTTAATTTTACCCCATACTGGCATACCATAGAAGAATATATTGATGCTCTATCTCAACAGCCTAAAACAGTCAATATTGCCCCATTGGTCGGACATGGAACAATCCGCGCCCATACTGTCGGATTTGAGGATCGGGAATCTACAGAAGAAGAATTATCAGCAATGAAAAAGATTTTAGAGGATGGGTTATCTGCTGGTGCATTTGGTATGTCTACAGGTTTATATTTCGCACCCGGTTCATTTGCCAGAGAAGATGAATTGGTTGAATTAGGGAAAATAGTTGCTAAATACGGATCAACTTTCACTAGTCATATTCGAGATGAAGGAATCCATACAGTTGGTTTTGTTCCATCAGTAAAAGAAATCATTGATATCGGTAAAAAGTCTGGTGCGTCTATTCAGATTTCTCACCTCAAGGCATTTGGACCTGATGTGTGGGGCTCCTCAGAAGAAGTATTAAGTATTATGGAAGAAGCAAGAAGTAATGGAATTGATGTAACTTGTGATCAATACCCTTATGTTGCCAGCGGAGGAGGTCTTCCTGCTGATGTTTTGCCTTTGTCTTTCTTGAAAGGTAAAAATATTGAGGAAGTCCAAAAAGAGTTAAAAATCCCAACAGTAATAGAACAATTAAAAGATGAAGTTGCATACAATATAAAACTAAGGGGAGGGGCTGAAAATCAGATTATTGCAGAGTATCCTGTTGATCATTCTTTTGAGGGAAGATCATTACAGGATATAAGTGATGAATCGGGAAAAGACCCTGCTGAAGTCGCTATGATGATGATTAGTAATTATTATAATGCTAATTGGGTTTGTTATTCAATGAGTCCTGAAGATGTGGAAAATATTATAAAATATCCATGGACTATGACTGGTTCTGATGGAAGCTCTCTTTCTACTGAAGGGCCTTTGTCTGGAGGAAATCCCCACCCCAGAAACTTTGGCGCTTTTCCTCATATTTTAAGAGAATATGTTAAAGAGAAAAAAATACTTAAACTGGAAGAAGCTCTAAAAAAAGATAAAAAAGAATTTGTATTTTTATAATTATTGATAATGATTAAGCAAGACATTGCAATCTTTTGCTGAAATAAGGGGTTGAATTAATGAATTTGAAAGAAAAAGTAATAGAAGTTAATAATTTAAAAGTTTATTTCAACACCGAAGAAGGTATTGCAAAAGCTGTTGATGGAGTTAGTTTTGATGTTAAAGCCGGAGAAACCTTAGGAGTAGTGGGAGAATCCGGTTGTGGCAAAAGTGTTACTTCTCTAGGGATTATGAGATTGATCGATACCCCTCCTGGAGAAATTGTTGATGGTCAGGTTTTTTTTGGAGGCCAGGACATTCTAAAGATAAGTGATGAAAACATGAGAAATATTCGAGGAAATGGGATTACCATGATTTTTCAGGAACCAATGACCTCTTTAAATCCGGTTTATCCGGTTGGTTATCAAATTGCTGAAGCAATACTGTCTCATAAAAAAATGAATAAAAAGGATTTAAAAGCATTAATTCTTAATTCCTTAAAAAATGTAGGAATATCTTCTCCGGAAAAATTTATAAATATGTTTCCTCATCAGTTGAGTGGAGGTTTGCGTCAGAGGATCATGATAGCAATGGCTTTATCCTGTAATCCTCAATTGTTGATAGCTGATGAACCAACAACTGCTTTAGATGTGTCTATCCAGGCGCAGATTTTAGATTTATTAAATAAACTAAAAAAAGATTTTAATATGAGTATTATTTTTATAACTCATGACTTGGGAGTAATTGCAGAAATGTCTGATAAGGTTTTGGTTATGTATGCAGGGAAAGTAGTTGAGTATACCGATGTTGTATCTCTTTTTAAAAAAACAAAACACCCTTATACTTTAGGTTTATTAGAATCAATCCCAAAATTAACTCAAAAAGAAAATGTTGAGCTGTATTCTATTCCTGGTCTAGTTCCGAGTGCAATTCATCTCCCCCAAGGCTGCAAATACAATAACAGATGTCCGCTTTCTGATAATAAATGTCAAGAAGAAGAGCCTGAATTAGAAGAAGTAGAAAAAGGACATTTTGTAAGGTGTTGGCACTTTGATCAAACAAAAAAGATACTGAAAACAAGCTCCACTCAAATGTAGTAAAGGGATAAAAATATTAACAAAAAGTGTTTGCTGCAAGTAAATATCTATTAATAGATAATAGAAGCCAGTTGAAAAAATGGTAATGGAGGCAGACTTGTCAGAAGTAAGAAAAAAAATATTAATTGTAAAAAATTTAAAAAAATATTTTCCGGTGGAAAGTGGTTTATTAAAAAGAGTTGTGGGTCATTTAAAAGCAGTAGATGATGTAAGTTTTTTTATAAATAAAGGAGAAGTACTGGGTTTGGTTGGAGAATCAGGGTGTGGCAAGACAACCACCGCTGAATGTATTTTGAGGTTACAGGAACCCACTTCTGGAGAGGTTCTATTTAATGATATTAATCTGGTGACTTTAAATCAGAATAAAATGAGGGAAATGCGGAAAGATATTCAAATGATATTCCAGGATCCATATTCCTCATTAGATCCCAAGATGCGAGTTGCAGATATTGTAGGTGAACCTCTTGATATATTTAATTTAGTAAAAAATAAGAAAGAAAGAACAGACAAGATCAAGCAATTATTAGAAGATGTTGGCATAACTGCTGAGCAGATGTTTCGTTATCCTTATGAATTTAGTGGTGGGCAAAGACAGAGAATTGGCATTGCCAGGTCTTTAGCTGTTAATCCCAGTCTGATTATAGCTGACGAGCCGGTTTCAGCTCTGGATGTATCAATTCAAGCCCAGGTTCTTAACTTATTGAATAATCTACAATCTAAATATAATTTAACTTATTTATTTATAAGCCATGATTTGAGTGTGGTGAAATATATCAGTGATCGCATAGGGATAATGTATTTAGGTAAAATTGTAGAACTAAATAACAAAGAGGATATTTATGATAACCCTATGCATCCTTATACGCAATCATTATTATCAATTATTCCTGTTCCTGATCCCACCTATAAGAAAGAAAGACATCTCCTAAAAGGGGATGTTCCCAGTTTACTGAATGTTCCTTCGGGCTGCAGGTTTCACCCTCGTTGTCCTAAAGCCAAAGATATTTGTAAAGAAAAAGAGCCAGAGTTGAAAAATATTGGTGATGGGCATTATGTTTCCTGTCATTTAGATTAGAGGAAAAAGCAAACTTTTTAATACATTTATCAATTACAAATATTTGCTGTAGAAATTGACCTTATTTATAAGGGGGATGTATTTATGAAAAAAAAACCAAGAGTTTTAATTGCCGAATTTAAACATGAATCAAACACCTTTTGCCATGATAAGACAGGTATAAAAGAATTTCAGGAAAAATATTTTCTTTTTGGTGAAGAATTAATAAAATTTTTTAAAGGTACAAAAAGTGAAATAGGTGGATTTATTGATGCATGCCAAGAAGAAGCTGAAATTCTACCAGTGTTAGCAGCCAATGCCTGTCCTGGTGGTGCTGTTACCAGGGAAATGTTTGATTTGGTTAAAAAAAACCTTCTTAACAAAATAAGAGAAGAAAAAAATATAGATGCTATATTGCTGTCTCTTCACGGAGCTATGGTGCTGGAAGATGCACCAGATGGAGAGGGAGAGTTGTTAGAAGAAATTCGCAACCTTGTAGGAGATAATCTCCCTATAATGGCTTCTCTTGATATGCATGCTAACTTAACTGAAAAAATGATTAAAAATGCCAATGGATTATTCCCTTATGATAATAACCCCCATACTGATTTATACGAAAGAGGATATGAGGCTGCGGTTAATATAATTAAAATGATCCGAAAAGAAATTAAACCGGTATTGGTAATGAATAAACTTCCTTTGCTTAGCTCCTGTTTAAATACCGCAAGACTTCCCCATAAAGAGTTTCTGGATATGGCTCACAAATGGGAAAAAGATCCCCGAGTGATAAGTGTAAGTATTTTAGCTGGATTTAATTATGCAGATATTTATGAAGCAGGAATGTCAGTTTTGGCCCAGACTAATAATGATTTGCCATTAGCTGCTAAAATTGCCAATAAAATCGGAGATGCTATAATGGCAAAACATCAGGACTTTTATAAGGAAATATATTCTATTGAAGAAGCAATTAAGATGGGGATTGAATCAGATGTTAAACCGGTTATCCTGGCTGATGTTTCTGATAATCCGGGAGGAGGAAGCCCTGGAGATGGAACGGAAATATTAAAAAAGCTAATTGAAAAAAAAGCACAAAATGTGGGTTTTGCTACCATTTTCGATCCTGAAACAGTAGAAAAAGCTATAAAAATTGGGATAAGAAATACTGCTGATTTTAATATTGGAGGAAAGTCAGTTTATAATTTAGGAAAACCAATTACCACTAAAGCTATCGTCAAGACTATAGCTGATGGAAAGTTTATTAATAAAGGACCTATGGGTCATGGTTTAATGAATGATGTTGGCAGGACTGTTGTTTTAGGGATTAATGGAATTGAAGTGATTGTTAATGAACGCAGATTTCAACCACTAGATCCAGAAATCTTTAGACGGGTTGGGATTGAACCTCTGGAAAAACAAATTATAGTTTTAAAATCGGCAATGCATTACCGGGCTGCCTATGAAAAGCTTGCGCGGAAAATAATTGAAGTAGATGCCCCTGGAGTTGCACCGGTAAATACGAAAGTAATAAAATTAAAAAATATCAGAAGGCCGGTTTTCCCTTTAGATAGATTAGATATATAATAGGTTAGGTTCTAATTTTAAAAAGCAGAAATTAATTTAACAGCAAGGAGGATTTGATGTTTGATTATTTGCTAAAAGATGGCAGGGTGATTGACCCAGCTCAAGAAATTGATGGAATAATGGATGTAGCAATCAAGGATGGTAAGGTTTGCTTGATGAGTGAAGTAATAGATGAAAGCGAAGCCCGGGATACTATAAGCGTCAAAGGTAAATTAATCATGCCTGGTTTGATAGACCTACATACCCATATTTATTGGGGAGGCACCTCTCTTGGAATAAATCCAAATGATGTTGGTCCAAAAACAGGAGTAACTACTTTTGTGGATGCCGGAAGCAGTGGACCGGGAAATTTTCTTGGTTTTAAGGAACATATCATCGAAACAAGCATTTGCGATATTTTTGCTTTTTTAAATATATCTTATGCCGGTATTCCTTATTTTAGCAGTGAAGATTTTGCTAATCCTAACATGTATGGTGAAAACCAGGCTTTAGAAATGATAAAAGTTCAATCAGCGATAAATATAGTAGAAAAATACCCCTTGATAATTAAAGGGATTAAAGTTAGGCTGGGAATGAATACTTCTGGTAACCTTTCTTTGATTCCTTTAAAACTTGCTTTAAAGGCAGCTGAAACTACAGGTAAACCGGTAATGGTGCATATTGATGAAGCACCTCCGACTGTGGAAGAATTAATAACTTGTCTCCGTAGTAAAGATATTATCACCCATTCTTTTAAAGGGGGGACAAATAAATTTACTAATAAAAATGGAGAAGTCCTGTCAGAATTGCTCGAAGCCCGCAAAAGAGGAGTTATAGTAGATATTGGTCATGGTGTGGCTAGTTTTTCTTTTAAAGTTGCTGCAGAAATGATTAAAAATAATTTTTATCCTGATACTATCAGTACTGATTTACACGCTTTATCGATAAAGAAAGCGGCTTTTGATTTGCCAACTACCATGTCTAAATTTTTAAATTTAGGTATGCCTCTTGATAAAGTAGTTTATTCAAGCACTTATGCATCTGCTGAAGTGATTGGAGAAGAAAAAGAAATTGGCCATTTAAAAACAGGTAGCAAAGCTGATATTGCAATTTTTGAATTAAAAGAAGGAAATTATGAATTTTACGATCCTGATAATGTTAAATTAGAAGGGAAGCTGAAACTAATCCCTATAATGACTTTTAAGGATGGTAAATTAATTTATAATAGAGAAAGCTAATTTAAGATTAGGCCTTAGATTGTAATTATTTTATATAACTATAATCTAAGGCTTATGATTTTTGTAATAATATTAAATTAAAATTAAGTAGAATTTATTATTTGCCTAAAACTTCATGTGCTTTTTTTAATAGACCAGGGATGTTTAACTTGTATTCACACCACGGCAGGCATTCACCGCACTCTATACAATCATCTCCATTTTTACTAAGTAGATTATATTTATTTATAACCATAGTTGTATCTTTGTTTTCCCTGGTAAGAAAAGTATAATGGTTATATAAGGAAAGTATTTCTGGAAAATCAATTTCATTAGGGCAGGTAAATTTTTCCTGACAATGCATACATTTTCGACAAATGTTTTGCAGGTGTGGAGCTACTTTGTCAGCCTCTTTTCTCATTTCTATTAATTCCTGTTCAGTATACCTGCTGCCGGTTGCTACCTGCATATCTGAAGAAAATTCTTTTGGATATTTTGTACCAGCATCTACTGTAGAAATGTATGGATTTGAAAGACAAAACCGCAACATGGCCTGATAATCAATCGAAACATATTCTTTTATTATAGGGAAAAGAGGAATCATTCCATTACCATTAAAGGCTTTCATATTGATTATGCCAATATTTTTTCCATAGATATATTTAAAGAGATTCAATTCACCGTTTTCTCCAAAAGTACGGTTAAAGATATTGTAAGGCAGCTCTACGACATCAAAAATTCCCAGATCAACTGCTTCTTTTACTTCTTTAACAAATGGATAATGGCTGGAAAATCCAATGTAATTAATAACCCCTTCTTTTTTTAATTTTTGCAATTCATCAAGCACACCAGATTCTTTGATTGTTGTCCATCTTTCATCACTGAGGCCATGTATCAGGTATATTAATTTGATATCGTTTTCCCCAATTTTTAGATTGCCTTTTCCGGTGACTTGTAAAGTTTTTAGACTTGTAGTTAGATCTTCTTCCATTTCAGGAATAGTATAAGCATGTCCTTTGGTAATAACGACTATAGGCTCGTCTAGATTATTTTTTTGTGAAATTACCTTTCCTACTATATCTTCGCTTTCCAGGGTTATTCCTGGTGCGATTTCTCCCTTGTATGCTCTTGCGGTATCAATAAGGTTTATCCCCTGATCAAGAACAAAACTCACCATTTCTTCGGCTTCAGCAAAGCTTTTTAATAATCGTAAATTCATTGCGCCAAGGCTAAGTTCTGATACCATCAATCCTGTTTTGCCCAATTTCCTTCTTTTAATGTTTGTTTTCATAAGAAGAACTCCTTTTATAGAAAATCTTTAATTGTTTATTCTAGAAGCAGTTAAATATAGCTAAAGATATTTAGATATATATTAAAAAAGTATAACATCATTTATATCTTTCAACAACAAAACCGGATAGACATCTGAATATGCTATTTACTACAAATTATCTGTAAAAACCTTTTTGCTTGCTCTAGATTTACAAATATGATATAGTTTTTATATCCAATAACAAATAAAACTACATGTGTTTGATCTTTGAAAACTGTAATTGTTACAGCGTATCAAAGTGCAAACTAGCATACTCTTCTTGCCGTAATAATTATTTAGAATATTGTTTTCTAAAAAAAGCATTTCCAATTCTAAAGTTTGCAAACTTTACTTATTTTAGTACCTAACATATTTTCTTTCTAACAAAATCAGTTGATATTATATCTTAAATTTAAAAAATATAATAAAAATTTCAATTTCAATAATTTCCAATTCCAACTTTAGAAAAAATCCCAAAAAATTTTATTTATTTAATTTAAAATTGAATACATTTGAATGAAAATTATTATTAAATTATAATTTATATACTATAATCTAACTGTAAATATATTATAAAAATGGCTTAGTAAAGGCATCAAATAGCTTTTTATTAATAAAAAAGTAACTTTTGCCTTATTCTGATCCAGGAATGGAGGTGATGTGCTGCTTAACTTTTTTTACTTACACTAAAAAGTAATTTTTCCAAAGACATTTAAAAATAGGAGGTATTTTTATGCTATTTAAAAAATTAACAAAAATAATGTTGATATCACTAGTAATTTTTATATTAACTGCCAGCATGGTTTCTGCAGAGGTTTTTAAATTAGGTGGACTGGCAAGCTTGCAAACTGGCTATGGTCAATCAATGACCAGTGGAGCTGGATTAGCAATCAAAGAAATTAATGCAGCCGGCGGGGTTAATGGAGTTACTTTTACTATTGACTGGCAGGACACAGAAGGCAGTGCTGCAACAGGTCGTATGGCAACCCAAAAGCTTATTTTTGACAGCCAAATTGATGCTTTAATCGGATGCCATGGTAGTACAGTTGTTTTGGCAGTTGAAGGATTGATAGCTCAGCACGGTGTTATAGAAATGGCTATGGGAAGTGCTGCCCAGGTTACCGAGATTGGAAATCCATGGGTTTTTAGAGCAAGAGAAAACGATAACCTTACTGCAAGGGTTCTTGCGAATTTCATAGTTAACGAAAAAGGCCATGATAAAATTGCAATTTTCCATATGAGCGAGCAATATGGAGTTGGTGGAAAAGACAATATGGTGGCATCCCTTGCAAACTATGGAGTAGTACCAGTTGCAATTGAGGCACACAATAGTAAAGATACAGATTTTTCCAGTCAGCTTTTAAATATCCGTCAGTCTGGAGCTGAGGCTATGGTAGTTTTCTCAGGACTGCCTGATATGGGTATGATGGTTAGACAAGCTAGACAATTAATTCCAGAAGTAGAAATTTTTAGTAGTAGTGTTGGTGCAACCCAGCCATTTATGGATGTAGCTGGAGATGCAGCTAATGGTGTTTTTGCTGTTGTTACCTATACAGAAGACAACCCCAACGAAAAAGTACAGAAATTCATTGAAGCTCATGTTGCTGAATATGGTGCAAAACCATATGACTTCTTTGATCCTTTAGCCTATGATGCAGTTTATATGTTAGCAGAAGCTATCAAAATAGCTGGTACTACCGATAGAGAAGCAGTAAGAGATGCTCTCCATCAGGTACAAGGCTACGAAGGTGCAACCGGTTTAACATATTATGTTCAACCTAATGGAGAAACAATTAATATGTTATTATTAATTGAAATCCAGGACGGTAGACATAATGTAATCGATACTATTGAAGGTTAAATAAAACCAGGAAAATATGGAGGAGCATATATGTGCTCCTCCATATTTTTGAATAAACTTACAAGAGTAAGAGGAGTGGAAATGGATATTGCAGTTATAATTCAACAAATAGTTTCCGGATTGGCTCTTGGTTGCGTTTATGGGTTAATAGCATTAGGATATAGCTTGATCTGGAATGCAGTAGCAGTTGTTAATCTTGCCCAAGGTGCCTTTGTTATGGTAGGAGCTTTTGTTTATGGAGCTTCTTTTGTTAGATCATTTGGTTGGCCTGCTTTCCCTGCTTTTGCAGGTATGATAGTTGTTATGGCTTTATTCGGTATGCTTTGTGAAAGGATATTTTATCGTCCTTTAGTAAATTCTCATGTACGAACTAAACTCGTTGCTTTATTAGCCCTAAGTATGCTTTTGGGAAACCTGGCATTGATTATTTGGGGTCCATATGATATGGGGCTAGATGGTCCTTTTGGCCAAAAACTTTTATCAGTCGGTGGAGTTACTATTCCCTATCAGAATATTTATATTATTGTTTTAACTTTAATTCTTCTACTTATACAGTACTACATTTTTCAAAAGACTACTTTGGGAAAAGTATTGCGAGCTGTAGCCCAGGATAAAGATACTGCTTCCCTGATGGGGATTGAATCAAACCAGGCTGTTTCCTTTACTTTTGCCTATAGTGCAATATTGGCAGGTATTGCCGGAATGCTTATTGCGCCCATCTTTGTAGTTGGTACTGTGTTGTCCAATTTGGGATTTATGGGTTTTGGTGCCTGTATAATAGGATCATTCAGCCATGTTCCCGGTGCATTGCTTGGTGGATTAATACTTGGAGTTTTTCAAGTTTTCAGTGCCAGTTATATTTCATCATTATACAAAGATGCCATTGTTTACCTGCTTATAATTGCGTTCTTACTATTTCGTCCCCAAGGTTTGCTTGGGAAAAAGGAAGAAGCAAGTGGCTTATAACTTAATATATACATAAAGTAGATAAAAAGGAGGAAATACAAAGGATATGTATAAAAAAGAACGCAATATTGCTTTAGGTTTAATATTTACAATCTTAATTGGTGTACCTATTTTTGATAAAGCGCCATATCATATTTTTGTCTTATGCATGGTTGCTATAAATATAATTTTAGTAATGGCTTTAAATTTCATTTTAGGCTTTGCTGGCCAGGTATTTTTAGGAACAGTAGGTTTCTATGCCATTGGAGGCTATGCTAATGCTTTATTAACAGTTAATTATGGTTTAAATTTCTGGCAAGCCCTTGTCTGCTCAGTTTTAATAACCAGCTTCTTTAGTTTATTATTAGGACTTCCCACTTTAAAGTTAAAGGGTTTTTACCTGGCTTTAATGTCTTTAGGGTTTGTAACAATTACAGTTGGTATTTTAACTAACTGGATGTCTTTTACCGGTGGTGTTTGGGGCGTAATGGGTATTCCAAGACCATATATAGGGAATGCACCAATTAGATCAGATCTACATTTTTATTTTCTTGCTATTGGAATAGCTTTATTACTTGCTATTTTCGCTATAATGGTCGAAGATTCAAGATTCGGTAGAGCTTTCAAGGCTGTTCGTGATGACCAGCTTAGCTCTGAAATGTTAGGCATTCAATCTCATAGAGTAAAACTATTAGCTTTTTTAATGTGTGGCATATATTCTGGTTTTGCAGGTAGCCTGTTTGCCAGTTTACAAGGATTTATTAGCCCGGAGATGTATACTTTTAATCTTAATTCTACTTATATGTGTATGTTAGTTGTAGGTGGGTTAGGATCTGTTCCCGGAGCAGTCCTGGGTGCTACTCTTCTAACTATTGCTACTGAAATGTTAAGATTTTTAAGAGAAAAATATCTTACTTTTTATGCTTTACTAATTATAATAGTTCTCATTTATCAACCAGGCGGTCTTATTGTATTTATCCGTCATGCAATTTATAAATATATCAGCCCGCTATTTAGCCGTAGAAGTTTGCAGAAGGAGTAGAAGAATATGCCAAATGAAATAATCTTAGATGTTAAGGATATAGGACTTCATTTCGGTGGAGTAAAAGCTGTCGATGGTTTAAGTTTTTCAATAGAAAAAGGACAAATTTGTGCCCTTATAGGCCCTAATGGTTCAGGTAAGACTACTACTCTTAATTTGATTACTGGTGTTTATCAGCCTCAATGGGGTGAAGTGCTTTTTAACGATGTAAATATTTCCCAAATGCAAAGATCGGACATTGCCAGAATAGGACTTACCAGAACTTTTCAAAATTTGCGTATCTACAGCACCCTGACAGTTTTGGAGCATGTATTAGTAGGTGATTATTCACAGAGTAAAGCTGGATTTTTTAATGCGGTTTTCAGATTACCAGCAGGTAAAGCTGATGAAAAAAGAGCCATTAAAAAAAGTATGGAACTTCTTGAGAAGGTCAAATTAGCCGATAAAGCTAATACTTTGGCTATTAATCTTTCCTATGGACAAAGAAGATTACTGGAAATTGCCAGAGCGCTTGCCTTAAAACCAAAGATACTATTTCTCGATGAACCAGCAGCAGGAATGTCCAGCGATGAGATAGGCCAGCTAATTGAATTAATTAAATCTCTTTGTTGTGAAGACAAACTTACCATAATGGTAATTGAACACAGGATGAAGCTGGTAATGACTGTTGCTGATAAAATTGTTGTATTGAATTATGGTAAAAAAATAGCCGAAGGAACTCCTGAACATGTACAGAATAATCCTGAAGTTATCGAAGCTTATCTTGGCAGAAGACATGAAAAGATAAGCACTGAGGCCTAGAAAGGAGTAAAAGGGGAATGTTAAAATTAGAGAACGTGTGTGCCTTTTATGATCAAATCCAGGTTCTACATAAAGTAAACCTAGAAGTTAATGAAGGAGAAATTGTCTGTTTGATTGGGGCTAATGGGGCTGGTAAAACAACTACTATAAAAACAATTACCGGAATGTTAACAACATGCTCAGGTTCTATTAATTTTTTAGGAAAAAACATCAGAGGAAGCAGTATGTCTACAATTGTTAAGCTTGGTATATCATGTGTTCCTGAAGGTAGGCGTATTTTTCCCAAAATGACTGTCATAGAAAATCTAGAGTTAGGAGCATATGTACATCGGAAAGATCCGGAGGGAAGTAAGCCTATTCTGGAAAGAATTTGGGAAATATTTCCCGTATTATTCGAAAGACAAAAACAATTGGGAGGAACTCTCAGTGGAGGAGAACAGCAAATGCTGGCACTGGCCAGGGCTATGATGAGCAGACCAAAACTTATTCTTATGGATGAACCCTCAATGGGGCTTGCTCCTATTTTAGTAGAACAAACATTTCAAGCTATAAAAAGAATCAAGGAAGAGGGAACTACTATTTTATTAGTTGAACAAAATGCTCAAATGGCTTTTGAGATTTCCGATCGGGCTTATCTGCTTCAGACCGGTAATATTGTTATGAGCGGCAAGTCTTCTGAATTAGCTGCAGATCCGCAAGTGCACCAAACCTATTTAAGCGGATAGCGGATAAGAGATGAATTAATATTAATAAGATAAAAAATATAAAGGAGAATCTAGTAATATGAATATGGTAGATATGCTAAAAAAAGCGCGTATAGTTGATCTTTCAGAAAAATGTGTTCCTGGACAATATGATCGTCGATTAGAGATAAGAAAGTATACTGTGTACGCTGGAGAAGTTATGCATGATATAGACATGATGAGTCATATCTCTACCCATGTAGAAGCACCCAGTCATTATATAACTCCCTGTTTCGGCAAACCAGCAAAAGATATCAGTGAGCTGCCTCTTGAAAGTTTTTTAGGAGAAGCTATTTTTGCCGATCTTTCAGGGCTGAGCCCAAAAGAACCTGTTAGCAGTAAATTTTTGAAAGAAATAGGTGTAAAAAAAGATGATATTGTTATAATGGGAAATTCAAAGCATACAGGTGATGACCAGAATTATTTAGCAGCAGAAGCTGTAAAATTTATGGCTGACACAGATATAAAAATGTTAGGAATGGATCAGACATTTAAAATTGAAGAATGGTTTAAACCACTGGATCAAATGTTTACCCATCGCTATTTAATGGCTAAAGATATCCCGATTATTGAACGGATGGATCATTTATCAGATTTGAAAGAAAAAAGATTTTTCTTTATTGGAATCCCGGTTGCTATTGTAGGATTAGACTCTTTCCCAATTCGAGCAGTTGCTCTGGAAAATGTTTTGTAGGAGGTAAAATTGACCCATAAAATTACCTTAATTCATAGTATTCATAGTGTAATTGATAGATTAATGAATGAATTTTCCAACAGCTTACCTGAAATTAATATAATTAATATACTTGATGAAAGCCTGTTACCCGAATTTAAGGCCGCAGAAGGTCTGAATAATGCGGCTTATCAAAAAGTATACAGGATGGTCCAATCTGCAACAGAGTCTGATTCTGAATTAATATTATTCAGCTGCTCAAGTATTTCTCCAATAGCATGTAAATTAGAACCTTTTTTCTCAGTTCCAATTTTACCTGTTGATGAGAAGCTTTTTCGGGAAGTAGTAAAAAGGAGTAATAATTTAGTTATCTTCGGTACTGCTATATCAGCCTTAAAAGCATCAAAGCAAGGTCTGGAAAAGGCAAACATGATAGAAAAAAGAAATACAAAAATTGAAACAATTGTCTGTTCGATGGATGCAAACAAGGATCCAGAAATTGATTTATATAAAAACCTGGCAGATGATATTGAAAAGAAATATACTCAACTGGATTCCGTAGATACAATTTTGTTGGCTCAACTTTCAATGATACCAGTTATAGAATATTTATCTGCAGAGATTAAAAATAAAATAACTCCTACCATACCATATATGATAGAGCATGTGAAAGAAAAGCTGGGGAAAATTAATTAGATATAAGAAAATTTATATTAATAAAAAATAGCCTCTTTATTTTTATAAAAAAGAGGCTATTTTTTATAGATTTTAAGAAAGCATTTTATCAGAAAAATAATTCATAAAATAAAAAACGAACCCCAACTGAAAATAATTCTGAATAAATATTCATTCTAAAAAAGAATGAAGAAAACTTTTAATCTTTACTGAGAAGATAATCGATAGTATTATATTTCTATAAAAATATATTTAAATAGAATATTATTCCTGCCAAATCTGTAGAATATAAAATAAATTGAATATTGTTTTGTTATCAGGAGAAACAATGAGAAAAATATCTATCTGGTCAATGTACAAAATTGTATTTGTTTTTATCATAATTAAAAAAATATTCCTAAACTCTATTAATATAAGGCAGCTTTTTTCCCAGTCTTTTATATTAAAAGCAGTTTTATATGATGTATTTACGGAATTTGCAATATTTATTATTGTTTCATTGATTTTAATGGCAATTTCCGGTATTCTGGGCAATAAATTATTTAAATGAAATCTATACTGTTTATTTATTTAAAAAACAAAAAGATGGTATAAATTTATGAAAATAAATATAAAAAAAACAAAATGGTTAAACTGCCCTACAAAAAATAAAATTATGGATGACTATATTGAGATAACTACAGATCCTGAAACTGATTTCTGGCAAAGAACTTATTATGGTTTTAGAAGAAACAATGGTCATGCACTTTTATTTGAAGAAGATAAAAATTTTACTTTTACAGCAAGAGTTGATTTTAAGTACAAAAATAGATTCGATCAATGTGGTTTAATTGTTTTTGTAAATGAAGATAATTGGTGTAAAACTTCTTTGGAACATGAGAATAAATATTTTTCTCGCTTAGGAAGTGTAGTGACTGTTAATGGTTATTCTGACTGGGCTACTGCTGATTCTCCTAATTTTCAGTGTATTTGGTACAGGATAAACAGAAGAGATTCAGATTTTTTGGTTGAGTATTCTTTAGATAAAATAGAATTCAAACAAATGAGGATATTCCATTTACCCATAAAACAGAATGAGCTAATTAACTTTGGGTTTTATGCCTGCAGTCCTAATCAATCATCCTTTACTGCAATTTTTTCAGATTTTAAACTAGATGGATGTATTTGGTTACCGCATAATTAATAATTTTAATGATATTTTCATATTTGATAGATATAAAAAATGTTTTGGATAATTCAAAAAAACAAATAATAAGAAAGAGTATTAATTAAACTAAGGTTTTGTTATAATTTGTTTAATCTATATTTTTAAAATATAAAATTAGTTTGCAATTCATATTATAAAATAAAAGGAGGAATTTATGCCAATACTGCAAGTTGAAATTATAAAAGGAAGAACTGTCGAACAAAAAAGAGCAATGGTAAAGAAGGTAACAGAGGCAATTGTTGAAACATTAGATTGCCCAAAAGAAGCTGTTAGCATTATCATCAGGGAGATGGAAACAGAAGATTTTGCCAAAGCAGGCGTGTTAAGGGTAGATAGTCAAAAATAGTTTTCTATATTAGAAAAAAGAAGACTGTAAATTTTACAAAAAAATTACAGTCTTCTTTTTTTCTGTTTTATTTTATTTGCAATAGAATAAAAATGTAATTTTATTATATTGTTATTATAGATTTTTTAGCGCAAATTTATTTTGAAAGCAGTTTAATTTCATAGATCTTTAATTCACTGGGATAATCCCAGATGGTGGAGCGAGCATGAATGCTAATATGGTATGAATCATTATAAGCTCTAACATCAAATCTGTTTGTTTTATTGAATTTTCCTTCCTGGCTGAAGTAAGTGATGCAATTTGTATCTCTTCTGCTGGTTGCTTTGTTATCAGCATCTTTTAAAGTGAGATAAGATGTATTGGCTATATCATCAGTTCCACAATTTTCCCAGCTTATTTCAATAAAGCTAATATCAGTGAAATCAATTAAATCTTTTGTTACATAACCTGTTTCAACATTATTGCCATTAGCGTATAAGTAAAGAAAATCATCTTCTTTGGAACGCAGAGTCTGAGAAGAACTCTGGTATCCTTCTATAAAACTATAATCTTCTAATCCATAAGAATAAAGGCATATTTCCTGGTACCATACCCCATAAACAGTAATATTATCTTCAATAACTGTATTACTATCAAAATTTGGCTCTAAAGCATCTTCTGTTATTGCCCAGCCAAGAAAGGTATAATCATCCAAACTTGGAGGTTCAGGTAAAACACCAAGGGAATCCCCAGAAGTCACTTCTGCTGTGGTTGGGTTAGCATCAGTTGCATTGTCATTGTTTTTATCAAAGGTTACTGTATAAACTGCTCTCATAGGCACCGAAACCGGATCATCTATAACATCAGCACCAATTACTTCAAAATAACCTAGCGGAAGTGCTCTTTGTGTGGAGGATCTAGTTGTTCTAGGAGGAAAGTAGGTATAGCCATCTTTACTGGCAGTAAAGGGATAATAACCATTAGGCAAGTAGATCTGGACCATGCCGTCTGAATCAGTGGTTAATTTTACAATATTTGGTTCTTCAACAGGTTCTTTTGCAGTTCTCTCCTGAATTGATGTGCCCCTATAACCTTTATATATTTCTATAGTAACACCCTCTAAGGGAATAGGTTGAGGAACTGGATCTATTACCCTGTTTACTCCAGATGGTTGGGTATTATTTTCTGTTGCCAGAAAGGTAACTAGATAGGTATCTTGGGCAATAATCAGGATTGTATCTGATATATCTTCATCTGATATGGTAAAAGATCCTTGAACAGTGAGAGTAGCAACAGGTGTGGTTAAAGTTATAACTTCATAGTTTTCATCCATTGGGGTACAGATGTATCTTTCTTTGCTGGCGATAAAGTAGTATGTGCCATTGGGTAGTTTTATTGTAGCCATACCATTTTCATCAGTTGTTACAGTTGTTACCTTTTCTGTTCTTGCTTCATCTGAGAATATCTCTATTTTAAATCCGGATAAATTAATAGAATCAATTTGTCTGCTGCTTGCTCCTGCTGGTATACCATCAATTACTTGGAAGCTTACCTCATAAACAGATATAAAGTTAGCAGTGTAGTTTACATCAGCCCCAGGCATATTAAAGGTATAGCTGGCATCTTCGGATACTACTTTATTATTATCGTCATCATCAGTCCAGTTGACAAACTGATATCCGTCAGCTGAGGTTGCAGTAATTGACACTTCATCTCCTTGTTCATATTCACCATCTCTGGTAACAGTACCACTATCAGCAGGCAAGACAGTTGTTGTCAGGGTATACTTGTCAGGAGAGGGAACAGGAGTTGGTTTTGTTACCGTTATCTTTATGGTATCGGTAAAAGAACCATCTTCTGTTGTGGCAGTGATATTGGCTGTTCCTGCTGATGAGGCTGTTACCAGACCATTTTCATCAACAATAGCTACATCAGGGTTATCTGATTCCCAGGTGATAGCCTTATTAGTGGCATCTTCCGGGGTTATTATTACAGTCAATTGCAAACTTTCATCAACTTTCATTGACTGGTCTTCTTCGGTGATCTCTACTCCGGTTACCTCTATGACTTCCGGTAGCTGGGGTACGCAGCCGGAAAATGCAAAGGCCAGAGATATCATTAAAAGTAAACCAAAAACAAGAAAGATGATTTTATTTTTGCTTTGTTTCATATTATTGTTCTCCTAAAAAATTTATAAATGGGTTAGTTGTGGGTGTTTAAAATAATAACAAATAAAAGGTGTTTTCTTATTTAGCTATTTATAAAAAGAAATTGCTTAGCACAGGTTAGCAACTTGCATATTATTAAAGTACCACCTCCTAATAAAGATTTTCATTTACATTTAAGAAGTATAGTTAAAAGCATCAAGAAATAAAAAATAAATCGGCAGTGTGGCGACCATAGCAAAGTATTGCTTTAGGTCCATCACTTTGCGTCCTGCCTTTTCAGGCAGTTTGCCTTGAACGATTATATGTCTAAAGATATTGTTTAATTTTCAGTAAAACAATCTATTGAAATTTCAACTAAAAAATTCTTTTTAGACTAGAATTGTAATTTCTATATAAAAAATATACCATACAATTAGATACAATACCAATAAATTACATTAAATTATTTTATTATGAAATATACAATGATCTGGAAAATGTAATCACCAGGGAGAAGCAGATTAAGACAGATTCCCGAAAGAATAAAATTGATTTAATTAATTCTGAGAATCCTGAATGGAAAGAACTCTATGATTCTTTAGAATAATAAATTTAAGGATATACTATATTAAAATACTCCTGGTATAATCGTATGAGATTGCCACACCAATTAAAATTGGTTCGCAATGACAAAAACGGTATTGAGTCCGAATACTATCAAATCCCTCTCCC